>CBDDLA010000001.1:892500-1417500 GCA_965230485.1 Putridiphycobacter sp. | reverse complement strand
AAGTGGCACGCGAGCTGGGTTCAGAACGTCGTGAGACAGTTCGGTCCCTATCTGTTGTGGGCGTTAGATATTTGAGAGGACCTACCTCTAGTACGAGAGGACCGGGGTGGACGAACCTCTAGTGTACCTGTTGTGGCGCCAGCTGCATTGCAGGGTAGCTACGTTCGGATGAGATAAGTGCTGAAAGCATCTAAGCACGAAACTCGCCTCAAGATGAGATATCTTTTAAGGGTCGTTGAAGACGACAACGTTGATAGGCTACAGGTGTAAAGATGGTAACATCAAAGCCAAGTAGTACTAATTACCCGTAGACTTATTTATAAATATTACTCTCTACTCTATTGATATTCTACTTCGACTGTGCTTCGGCAGGCTCAGCAGAGTCCGCTCAGTAGCTGGCTTAGTAGAACTATCAAACAATCAATCATATTTCAATAAATCAACTTAAAGCATTAAGCGTGTACTGATAAAAACAGTGCACAATTTAAAGGTTTTCGGTGTTTATTGCGGTAGGGTCCACCTCTTCCCATTTCGAACAGAGAAGTTAAGCCTACTTGCGCAGATGGTACTGCCCTCTTAAGGGTGGGAGAGTATGTAAATGCCCCTTTTAAAACCCCAACAGAGCAATCTGTCGGGGTTTTTTAGTTTATGGAGATAACGGCAAGTGTCCATAAGCTGGACCAAAGAATATCTAAATGCCCCTTTTAAAAAAAGTGCATCTGAAAATCATGAAAACTTATCTTAAAACGGATTGAATAGCATCCAACTTTAATAGACATTCATTATATTCAGATTCGGGTGCGGACTTTGCAGTAATTGCACTTCCGACAGATATACTCAAGGTATTTTTTGATTGGTTATGAACAATGGATCGTATTACAACATTAAAATCAAATGATTTGTTAGGCGCAATATAGCCTATTGCACCAGAATAAATTTCCCGTTTAAAATTTTCAAATCTTTCGATAACGTTTGTTGCACTTATTTTTGGAGCACCTGTCATAGATCCCATAGGAAATAAAGATTTTAGTATATCAAATGTTTTGGTTTGACTATGAATTTCACACTGAATGGTAGAGATAAGTTGATGCACAGTTTTAAATGTATATAACTGACATAATTCTTTCAGATTAACGGTAGATTTAAGTGCAATTTTACTCAGGTCATTTCTAACTAGATCAACAATCATTACGTTTTCTGCGATTTCTTTTTGATCCTCTAATAATGTCTTTTTTAACTCTATATCTTCAGATTCTGTTTGTCCTCTTTTAATTGTGCCTTTAATAGGTTGACTAGAGAGAATATTATAACTTTTGTTTAGAAATCTCTCAGGAGAAGCAGATAATACAATAAGATTATCGAAATGCACTTTAGCAGAAAATGGTGCTCTTGTATTATTTCGTAATTTCTCATAGACTTTTAAGCTGTTTATCTGTGCTTTTTCTGTCTTGAAATTAATACAATAATTTACCTCATATATATCACCATTTTGAATATGTTGCTTAATCTTTTTTACATTAGAAATATATGTCTTTTTATTTGTTTCATGAGCTAAAGAAATTGAAGGAGAGCTCGTACAAGATTCATCAGTAGCTTTTTGCGTTTCTGCAAAATTTTCTAATTTACTTTTGATAATTTCGTATTCTACTTTAGTACCAAAGAATAATGAAATATTATCTTTTAAAATTAAGACACCGTCAGCCTCGAAAAAGCTAGTAGATTCGAAACCATGAAATGATTTGTTACTTGATATTGATTTTGGTAAAAACTGATTTTTCTGATCGTAAGGTATATAGCCAAATAGAAAGGACTGATTGTTATCTAGTTCATCAAAATCAGCTTCAGTGTTTATTTTAAACAGTTTTTTTGGATGGTTAAAATAACCAAGCATAAAATTGTTCCTTCCATTATCCAAAAGCGTATATAATGTAATGTCTAGTTTTTTAATTAATTCGACTGGATCTTTTGGGATGTTTATATTAAAATATTGTTGATTCAATTTGTAATAATTCTATTTACGTTCTGTTCGGGTGCTAAATTAAGCAGTAAAATGAAGAAAATGATTTTTCTTATGTTGAATTGTAATTATTGTTACTTTTTGACTGAATTAAAAGCTATATCTTTGTTGAAAATTACAATTACGTGAAATTATGAAAATTGAACAAATATATACAGGCTGTCTAGCTGAAGCCGCATATTATATTCAATCAAAGGACGAGGCAATTATTATTGATCCATTAAGAGAAACGGAGCCATACATTCAACGTGCTAAGAATGATAATTCGACCATAAAATATATATTTTTAACTCACTTTCATGCTGATTTTGTATCTGGCCATGTTGATTTAGCAAAGAAAACAGGCGCAAAAATAGTTTTTGGACCAAGTGCAAAAGGAGATTTTGAGTTTCATGAAGGCGTGGATGGTGAATTATTTGAAATAGGAGATGTTACAATAGAATTACTTCATACTCCAGGACATACAATGGAGTCTTCTAGCTATTTATTAAGAGATGCCAATGGTAAAGAGCAGTGTGTATTTACTGGTGACACATTATTTATTGGAGATGTAGGACGTCCTGACTTAGCAGTTAAACAAGGAACGCTTACTGAAAAGGATTTGGCTAAGCACCTTTATAACTCCTTAAGAAAGAAAATTATGACATTACCGGATGAAGTAATAGTTTATCCTAATCATGGTGCCGGATCAGCTTGTGGAAAAAATATGAGTAAAGAGACTTTTGATACCCTAGGTCACCAAAAGGAAGTAAATTATGCTTTAAGAAAAGATATGAGTGCCGACGAGTTTGTTAAAGAGGTTTTAGACGGTTTGACTGCACCACCACAATACTTTCCGAAAAATGTTATGATGAATAAAGGGATTAATCCTGATATTAGTTCGATCATTGAAAATGGCACAAAGCAACTAACTGTTAAAGATTTAGAACAGTTAACTTCAGAAGGTGCTTTAATCCTAGACGTTAGAACTGAAGCTGAATATGTCAAAGAGCATATTCCAGATTCAATATTTATTGGATTGAATGGACAATTTGCACCTTGGGTTGGCGCATTAATCATGAATATTGAACAACCAATAGTTTTGATTGCACCAGAGGGAAAGGAAGAAGAGGCAGTAACAAGATTATCTAGAATAGGATATGATAATACGAAAGGGTATTTACTCGGAGGAATGAACGCATGGAAAGACGCTGGGCTCAAAACGAGTTTTATTCAATCAATTAACCCTGAAGAGTTTGAGTCTATTTACAAAAAAGAAGATGTTGAAATTCTTGATGTTAGAAAAAAATCTGAATTTGAGGCTGAGCACTTAATTCAAGCAAAACATGAGCCTCTTGACTTCATTAATTCTAATATTAATAATTTAGAAAAAGACAAAACATACTACGTACATTGCGCTGGAGGTTATCGCTCTGTCATATTCGGATCGATAGCAAAAGCAAATGGAATTCATAATATAGTTAATATTGAACAGGGTTTTGATGGCATCTCAAAAAGTACAAGTTTAGAAAAAACTGCGTTCGTTTGTCAGAGTGAAACTAAATAATTCTTTTGAAATAGATTTAAATCTATCAATATTTCAAGAAAGGCCCTTTAATTTTATTTTAGGGCTTTTTTGTTTTTGGTGAAAAGCTAACTACCTTTGCTCAAAATCTGATTGTGAAGTTTGAACTGACCAAACCTTATTTAGATCGTATTCAGCAAGAACTTAAGTTGCCGAATAGTGCTTTTATTCGCGAAGAAGTGTTACAGCTTCATCACGCAGATATTGCTGATATTATAGAAAATCTTAGTCTTGAAGATGGTAAGCAACTTTTTGATTTACTAGATGAAGAAAAAAAGGCTGATGCGTTAATTGAGCTTGACGAAGATATTAGAGAACGGATTTTACCTTTATTTTCATCTAAAGAACTTGCTGAGCAAATAAATCAGTTGGATTCTGATGACGCAGCAGATTTATTGGGGGAATTGAGTGATGATCTTAAAGATGCTGTTATTTCAGAAATGGAGGATCAGGAGCATGCTTCCGAGATTATTGACCTCTTAAGGTATGATGAAGATTCGGCTGGAGGGTTGATGCAATCTGAATTTGTACAAGTGCGAGCAAATTTTACTGTTAAGCGCTGTATAATTGAATTACGAAAACAAGCAGAAGAAGTAGAAAAAGTCTATTCGATTTATGTTGTAGATGAGCATGATATTTTACTTGGACTACTGTCGCTAAAAAAGCTCTTGTTTGCAAAACCAACTTCAATTATTAATGAATTATATAAAGATACTAATATTAAATACGTTAAGACTGATGATGATAGGGAAGAGGTTGCAGAAATGATGAAAAGATATGATTTAATTGCTGTTCCGGTAGTAGACAGACAGAAAAAACTAGTAGGAAGAATTACTATTGATGATATTGTGGATGTTATACAAGAAGAAGCTGAAAAGGATTATCAATTGGCGTCAGGGATTACCGACAATGTTGAAGTTTCTGCAAGTATTCTAAAAAATACACGATCTCGTTTACCTTGGATTTTGATAGGAATATTAGGGGGGATTTTGAGTTCATTGATTTTGCAAAATTATGAAGGAGACATTTCCATCAATCCAGTTTTAGCTTTTTTTATACCACTCATTACTGCCACTGGGGGCAATGTGGGAGTTCAATCTTCAGCCATTGTTGTTCAAGGTTTAGCGAGCAAGGAGTTTCAGTTTCATGGCATTTTCAAACAATTGCTAAAAGAACTTGCAATAGGGGTTTTTATAGGAATTATTTGTGGTACAATAATTTTTGCCTTTAACTATTTTACTAATACCGATATTGTACTTGGTATTACTATTGGTGTCAGTATTTTTGTTGTCGTAATTATTGCAGCGATTTTTGGAACTTTATTTCCGTTACTGCTTGATAAATTAAATATTGATCCAGCACTTGCAACTGGACCTTTTGTTACTACAACAAACGATATTTTGGGATTAAGTGTGTATTTCATGATAGCGTATTTGCTTTATAATTGAAATGAAAAAAGTTGCTTTTATTGATGTTGTTCACCCTGTCTTATTTGAAGGACTCAACCAACTGGGGTTTGAATGTATTAACTTAACGAATATTTCCGAAAAAGATATTCGCAATCAAATTAGTTTTTTTCATGGTATAGTTATTAGAAGCAGATTTACCTTAACTAGAGAATTTTTAATGCATGCGGAGAACCTGGAATTTATTGCAAGATCAGGAGCTGGATTGGAAAATATTGACAAAGAGTACTGCAAGGAAAATAATATTGAGCTCATAAATGCTCCCGAAGGGAATAGAAATGCAGTAGCGGAACATGCTTTAGGTATGCTGCTTTCACTATTTAACAATTTGGTCATTAGTAATGCTCAAATTAATAAGGGCATTTGGGAACGGGAAGAAAATAGGGGAGTTGAGCTGGATGGAAAAGTTGTTGGGATTATTGGTTATGGAAATAACGGAAGGGCTTTTGCAGAAAAACTTAGGGGCTTTGACGTCAATATTTTGGCATACGATAAGTACAAGTCTAATTTTGGTACTAAGCAGGTTAACGAAGTTGATTTAAATAGCATATTCGAAAATGCGGATATTTTAAGCTTACATATTCCTCAAAATGAGGAAACTCAATTTATGGTGAATGCTTCATTTATTGCAAACTTTAAAAAACCTTTTTATCTGATTAACTTGTCAAGGGGTAAAATTGTTAAAACGAATCATTTAGTTAATGGGTTAAAAGAAGGTAAAATTTTAGGTGCTTGCTTGGATGTACTTGAATATGAAAAAGCATCTTTTGAGAACTTATTTGATGATAAAGAAAATATACCCAGTTCACTAAATTACCTTATTAAAAACAAGAAAGTAATTATGAGTCCCCATGTTGGAGGATGGACGCATCAATCGTATTTTAAATTAAGCGAAGTACTATTAAATAAAATTAAAGCATATTACTCTATGTAACCTTATAAGTTATCATACGTTAATAAAGTAAAGTTAAATAATTAGGGTATTTTGATGTAAAAATAAAAATTCTTATATTTGACAAACTTAAGAGTAACTTAAACCGAAACAAGATGAAAAAAGTATTATTAGGAGGTGCAGTCGCACTATTAGTTTTAGCTACAACTAGCTGTGGTGGATCGCATACTTGTGATGCTTATAGAAAAGCTGACTATTCAAAAAAGAAATCTAAAAAAGCAATAATGAAATCAGCTGTTAAGAAAGTTGTAAAATTGAAATAGATTAAGAAGATTTATATTGAAAAAGCGGTCGTTGACCGCTTTTTTTATTTAAAATAATTTAGATTGATTGAAGAAGGGAAGGGAAGAACATCACATCCATTTATAATCAAAGTCGCTATTTTTATAATCGTCATCTATTCTTATATATGCACCGCTGATTTTATCATTAATCCATTTATCCATTATACCCTGTTTTTTTGATTCAGTGCATGCTTTTTGGATTAATTGGTAATCATCTTTTAAGTTAGCAGCGTGAGGCTCAGTTTTATCAAGTAATTTAACAATTCTTAAACCCAGTTTTTGATCTCTATAGTTCTCATAGAGTGAAGGTCTGGTCATTTGTCCAATAGAAAGGCCTTGAATAACTCTATATAATTGAGGATCAATTTCATTTATATTGTTAATATCCCAGAAGTAATCATTTGTATAAGGATTTACTATTTTTCCACCATTATTTTTTGAGCCATCATCATCACTGTATCGTTCTGCTGCCTTTCCAAAAGAAATACTAGTAGACTTAATTTCTTTGTAAATTTCTTCTATCCTTAATGCTGCCTCATCCAATGCCTTATCATCTGCTTTAGTAGAAATAAGAACGTGGCGAACTCTATAATTATCACCCTTTCTATCCATTAATTGAAGAAAATGATATCCGTATTGTGTTTCAAATACTGGGGAGATTTCGTTTTTATTTAAAGAAAAAGCGGCGGCTTCAAATTCAGGAACCATTGTGCCTTTAGTTTGCCAACCCAAGTCACCATCTTTAAATTTACTTCCTGGATCTTCAGAGTATCTGGTAGCGGCTGCTTGAAAGCTAACGGAACCATTGGTTACATCTTCTCTAATTTTTCTAATTTCATTAAAAGCTTTTACCTTATCCTCTTCAGTAATTTCAGGATAAATGACTATTTGAGCCACACTAATTTTTGAATTGATATATGGTATACTGTCCATTGGTAACTCGTTAAAAAACTCGGTAATATCTTTTGGTGTCACCACTAAATTTTCGGTAATTTTATCTTGCATGGCTTCAGAAAGCATGGTTTCTCTAATGGTTTTAAAGAACTCACCTTTTATTTGAGCAATTGATTTGCCATAAAATTTTTCGAGTTCTTCTCTTCCACCAATTTGAGATTCAAAGTATCTTATTCTTTGCTCTAAATTTGCATTTACCTGGTCATCACTCACATCAATACTATCTATTTTAGCTTGATTTAGTAAAAGTTTCTGAAATAAAAGTTCTTCCAAAATTCTACCATCATCCTTATCGCTTACTTCCATTCCCTCTTGAATCATCTGTATTTTGGATTGCTGGATATCAGAAAGCATAATTATTTCTTCGCCAACTTGGGCAATAATTTTATCAATAACTTTATTTTGAGCAATGGCATTTGCAGAAAGTGTTAAAAGAACTATAATAAATGTAATCTTAATATTTTGTAATCGCATTTTCATTATAAGCTTTTTGAATTAATAATTGGCTGATGCTATCTCTCATATTTAAAACCCTCTTATTTAAAATTCTTTTCTTTATATTTTCTCTTTCAAATTCTATAGGAGAAGTTGCATTTTTTAATTTGTAATCGATAATATTCAGAAAGTAGTAATATTCATTTTCAATAAATCTTATTTGACTTTTTCGAGTAATAAACCGGTCTTTATTAATATCTGATAAAGGTATTTCTTTGGTGATTTCATCAAAATAAATCCAATTTACTTTGTCGTAATAAAAATTATTGGCATATAAACCGGCATACTGTATGATATCTGTTTCGTCAGTTTCTTTCCTTAGTTTATACCATTTTCCTAAATTTTCCAGATCTGGAGCATCAACAGGAACCTTTATATAAAGCACTTTTACCAAATAATCTTTTAACTGAAAGTCTGATTTATGGTTGTTAAAGAATTTGACAATTTCTTCTTCTGAGATAATTGTGTCGAGTTGCTCTTCAATGAGTTTATTTTGATAATAATGTATTAAAAGTTGATTTTTATACTTTTCAACTTTAGCATTTATTGAATTTAATTGTTTGGTTTCAATTTCTTTCGCATTTCTCAATATAACTTGATTTGAAACCCAATTGTTAACGTAAACATCAGCATATTTTTGAGAATCCGTTAAAATATTTTTAGTTCTTAATTCATCTTGCAATTCATTTCGAGTTAATTCTGCATCATAAACTTTAGCAATTAACTCTACCTTTGGATCGTTGTTGCTACATGAACTAAAAAACTGAATGGAAAACAAAATAACAAACCATTTATTCATTTTGTAAAGCTAAAGATAATTTAGTCGACTAATAAGCAAACACTACCTCTTACTTCTCAATATTAACAATAATTTTGTGTATTTACTTAAATTCTTCGGCTTTAAATAAAACATCTTTATTAATACTGATTTTAGCATTATCTCTTAAGCTCTTCATCCATGTGTCTTGCAGAACAGTTTGATAACCGGCTGTTGCTAATCCTTTTGCTGCCTCAAATTCTCTTACTGATTCAGGTAAATATTCTGTAGTCCTGAAAACATAGTATTGACCATCAATACCTTTAAACACCTTTGATTTACCAGCTTTAAATTTTCTATACTTTCCTACTTTTTTAGTGGTAAATTCTTTTGCATCTACGTTAAAAGCTCCTTTTTTAAAGTCAGCATTTAACTTAGAATTAATATTCAAAGAATCTTCAATTTGCTTATTTGTTAAATCAGAATTTTTAAGCATTTTAAATGTCTGCTTGGCAGTAGCTTTATCTTTAACTGTAAACAACGTTCCCTTATATCTTTCTGGATAAGTATAACTTGCTTTGTTTTTTTCATAATAAGCCTTGAGACCCACAGAATCTTCACTAGCCTTATTCCAGACTTCGTTTTGCATTATTTCGAAAATCAGTACACCTTCTTCGTATTCACGCATTAAATTTTTAAAAGCAGGGTGTTTAGATTCTAATAAGCCATCTTCATATGCAAGAATTGCTTTATTTACCCAAGTATTATATTTGTAGTCTAAATAATTATCAATATTTCTTGGCTTTTCTCTTCTTTGATTCTCCTCAATATGCCTTGCAAAATCATTTAGTAAAAAAGATTGATCAGCAAAAGAGATAAACACTTTTTCACCAGAATCATTTGGTATATATCTCCAATTCCCATTAAAAATGGAATCGCTTAAAGAAGATGTTAAGCTTGCTAATAATTCTTTGTTTTCTGAAAATGAATACTCTTCTTTTAGTTTTTCAATAAATGCTTGTTGAGTCGATTGAGATCTTATGTCCTTTTCTACTTTTAATTTAAGTTCACGTTCCATTTTTTCATAGGACGGAATACTAGTTAAAGAAATCCTTTTTACAATGTGCCATCCATACTGCGTTTCAAAGGGCTCGGAATAATCCCCATCATTTTTTAGTCCAAAAGCAACTTTTTCAAAAGATGGGACCATTCTTTGCTTAGTTCCTGCACCAAATTCAGGCAATAAGCCACCCTTTACTTTTGATGATTGATCATCTGAGTATTTCATTGCTAAATCTTCGAAAGACTCACCGTTTTTTAGAAGTTGGTAAATCTCATTTATTTTTTCTTTTTCAGCACCCTCTTTCTCGTTTGACGGATCATTAACGATCATTATATGAGCGGTTTGAATTTTGCCAGGAGATTTTCTCTTATCAAACACTTTTATCAAGTGGTAACCAAATTGAGTTCTTACAGGTAGAGAAACTTCACCAACTTCAGTATTAAAGGCGGCTTCCTCAAAAGGATAAACCATTTGTAAAGCACCAAAATAACCAAGGTCTCCTTGATTAGTTTTTGCACTCTGATCTTCTGAGCCATTAGGTCCTGCAGCAACAACATTAAAATCTTCCCCATCTTCTAAAATTCTACTACGAATTTTCATTATTTTTTGATAAGCCGTAAGTGTATCTTTTGGAGAGGCATCTGCGGGTACCCTTATCAAAATATGGCTAGCTCTAACCTCATTAACTGTTCTGTCATAAGTTTCTTTAATAAGTGACTTATTTTTTGCTTTATCAATTAAATAAGGTCTAGACAATTGATTTCTATACTGCTTTAATTCATTTACTAACTTTGGAAGTGTATCATATCCTAAACGTTTAGCTTCGTTTATTTTTAGTTTGTAATCAATGAAATATTTTTGCACATAAGCTAATAAAGAATCATCATCATAGCTTGCGTCATTATTATTCTTTGTGTAGATATAATTAAACTCAGAAATATCGTAATTCTCTCCGTCAATAGTAAGAAAAGTATTAGTTTGAGCTAACGAAACCGTTGAAATTAATATACTTAATGCACAAATTATCTCTTTCATGTTTTATTTTTTACTTAATTATTTTTTACTGTAGTTTGGAGCTTCTCTTGTAATTGATATGTCATGAGGATGACTTTCATTAACCCCAGCTGCTGAAATTTTAACAAATGGTGCTCCTTTCAGGTTTTCGATATTACTGGCGCCTGAGTATCCCATGCCAGCTCTAATACCGCCTATAATTTGAACCATAACCTCGCTTAGATTTCCCTTGTAGGGTACTCTTCCAGAAATACCTTCAGGTACCAGCTTTTTTACATCATCTTCAGCGTCTTGAAAATACCGATCTTTTGAACCTTTTTGCATAGCTTCTACAGATCCCATTCCTCTATATGCTTTAAATTTTCTTCCTTGATAAATAATTGTTTCTCCTGGAGACTCCTTAACACCAGCGAACATTGAACCAACCATTATTGTATCTGCGCCAGCAGCAATTGCTTTAACAAAATCCCCAGTATACCTAATTCCTCCATCAGCAATGATTGGTACCCCACTTCCTTCAATGGCATTTGCCACATCATTAATAGCCGTTAGTTGAGGAACGCCAACTCCAGCAATAATTCTTGTTGTACAAATTGAGCCAGGCCCTATTCCTACTTTAATAGCATCAGCACCTGCATCAACTAAAAATTTAGCTGCCTCACTAGTTGCAATATTACCTACAACGACTTCTAGTTCAGGATATTTAGACTTAACTTCTTTTAGTTTTTCAACAACTCCAAGGGTATGCCCATGAGCTGTATCAATTACAATGGCATCAACTCCTGCTTCTTTTAGTGCAGTCACCCTATCCAGAGTGTCATTGGTCACACCAACAGCCGCGGCTACCCGTAACCTACCAAACTTATCCTTACATGAGATAGGGTGTTCTTTCACTTTAATGATATCTCTGTAAGTAATTAGACCTAATAATTTATTATTTTCACTAACAACAGGTAATTTTTCGATTTTATGTTGTTGCAAAATTTCTTCAGCTTGCTCAAGACTTGTTCCCTCGTTTGTTGTAATTATTTTTTCCGAGGTCATTACTTCTGCAACAGGTTTTGCAACATCTTTTTCAAATCTCAAATCACGATTGGTAATAATACCTTTTAGAGATCTATCATTGTCTATAATTGGAATACCACCAATTTTATTTTCTGCCATTAGTTTTAATGCATCTCCAATCAATGCATTCAAAGGAAGTGTTATAGGGTCTAAAATCATTCCGCTTTCAGACCTTTTAACTTTTCTTACTTGTAAGGCCTGATCTTTAATTGGCATATTTTTATGAATAACACCAATTCCTCCTTGTTGTGCAATTGAAATAGCTAATTCAGATTCAGTAACCGTATCCATTGCAGCAGAAATAATTGGAGCATTTAAGGTTATATTTTTAGTGAATTTAGTGCTTAGCTTAACATCTCTTGGCAAAACATCAGAAAATCTTGGCACAAGAAGAACGTCGTCGTAAGTTAATCCTTCTTTTACTGCTGAAAAGTTATTTATTGCCATAACTGGAATTTAGATTTATTTAAATTCGTGCAAAGATAGTAAAAATGGATTTTATTAAAAAGCATTAAGTTGTATTAACACTAATTAATGTTAAATATTTAGAAGTGAAATCATTTTTTGCGATATTTGCTCCATGGATAGAAGTCAATTATTTAAAGGTGTAATGCTTATTTTGGGTATGTTTTTAAGTAGTTTGTCCCATGCTCAAAACTCCGTTGGTGAAAATGATTCTTTAAAGTTTGTTCAGCTAACTGGTATTGTCGTTAATGATAGTATGGAAAGGCTTCCTTTTACTGCAGTTTATGATAAGACCACACGTCGAGGTGTAATTGCAGACTACTATGGTTATTTTGCCCTAGTAGTTCATCCAGGAGACACTTTACAATTTTCGTACATTGGGTTTAAGAAGAAAACATTTATTATTCCTGAGCCAGACTCTACGAACGAATTGAGTATAGTAAGTTTGCTTGAAAGTGATACGGTTTTCACGAAAACAATTGCAGTTTACCCTTGGCCTTCTAGGGAAGAATTTGCTGAAGCTTTTGTAAGCTTAAAAATTGATAATGATGCTATCAATAGGGCTAAAGAAAGGTTGTCTCCTCAAGAAATGGCTTTTGTCTATGGTGACCTAAGTAGTGACGCTAGCTTGTCTTATAATACTCAGTCGCAGCAGTATTTAAATCAAATATACTATAGAGGACAACAAGCCCCAAACAATCTTTTGAATCCTGTAGCTTGGTCTAATTTTTTAAAAAGCCTGAATAATGGAGATTTAAAAATTATGCGGTAAGTTTAGTTAAATTATTATAATTTGGTAACTTCTCTAAATATGTTATTTCACCGTTTCTAACAAGTGCGTGAACATGATTAATACCATTGGTCAAGACCAAAAGAGGGGCTTTTATCGCAGAATAATATTTTGCAATTTGATAAAACGTGTTTTCCGATAATTTCTTGTCAGGTGCTTTGCACTCAACAATTAAAATAGGTTTCAATTGATTATTAAAAATAACAATATCGCACCTTTTTTTCAGCTTATTATATTCAACAACATGTTCAGCCTTCATTAAATTTTTTGAATAGCCTTTTTCATTAATTAAAAAATGAATCATATGCTGTCTGACCCATTCTTCAGGTGTGTGGTTGACGTACCTTTGTCTTAAGATGTCCCAAATCTGATTATCTTTAATTTTGAGCTTGGTAAGAGGAAAATTAAGCTGTTCGAACATAATACAAAATTAGAATTATTTTATGTTTTCGCACAGTTAAACATTATCTTTGAACCAAAGTCTTTGGTCATGCATCTATCAGAACTTAGTTTAATAAATTTTAAAAACCATACAGAAAAACAGTTCGATTTTTGTGATGAAATTAATGTATTTGTTGGTATTAATGGAGTCGGTAAAACGAATGTTTTAGATGCTATGAATTACCTGTCAATGTGTAAATCATTTTTAAATTCTGTTGATAAACAAAATATTAAAATTGGATCTACTTTTTTCATGGTTCAAGGTACTTTTTTACGAGAAAATAAGCGATATGATATCTCTTGTAGCGTGCAAACAGGACATAAGAAAAAGGTAAAGCGAAATAAGAAAGAATATGAAAAATTAGCAGATCATATTGGCGAGTTTCCAGTTGTAGTTATCTCACCTTACGATTCTAATTTGATTTCTGAAGGAAGTGATGTCCGCCGAAAATTTATAGATAGTATTATATCTCAGCACGATAAAAGCTATTTGGATGCACTAATGAAATACAATAAAGTGCTAGCACAAAGAAATAGCTTGTTAAAACAATTTCAAGAACATAGATTATTTGATCTAGAATCAATTGAAGTTTGGGATGCCCAATTAATCTCTCTGGGAAATATTATACATGGAAAGAGGTCAACATTTCTTTTAGATTTTCTGCCAAAATTTCAGTATTTTTTTAATTTAATTTCTCAAGGTAGGGAAATGATTGGAATAGAATTTGCCTCTCAACTATCGGAGCAAAGCTTTGAGCAACTATTATTGTCATCACATCAAAAAGATGCTCGATCCGGGTATTCAAATGTTGGTATTCACAGAGATGATCTTACTTTTACAATTCATGATGGACAACCTATAAAGAAATTTGGTTCTCAGGGTCAACAAAAGTCATTTTTGATTGCTTTAAAATTAACGCAATTCGATTATATTCGGCAGTTAACGGGGAAAAAACCAATTCTTTTATTAGACGATATTTTTGATAAATTGGATCATTTCAGGGTTGAAAGTTTAATGAAGATGGTGTCTGAAGGTACTTTTGGGCAAGTTTTTGTCACAGATACAGATAAAGATAGAATTGACAAAGTTTTTGCTTCAATTAAATGTGAAAGAAGAATTTTTGAAATAGGATGAAAAAAAATAGGGAAACAAAAAGTATGAAAGACGCCATTGACACATACTTAAAGGTGAATGGACTAGATACTGTTTATAAGGAAAAGCAAGTTTTGGCTAAATGGGAAGAGTTGGTTGGTAAACCTATTGCATTGAGGACTGATTATATTACAATCAAGGAAAAGACGCTGTATATCGAGATGAATTCTGCTGTAATGAGGGATGAGTTATTCAAACGCAAAAGCCAATTAATACAAATTTTGAATAATGAAGCAGGTTTTGAAATGATAAATGCAGTTTTTTTAAAGTAATAATTATTCATTATATTCGTCGTACAAAAAAATTAGAAGAATGAAAAAGGTGCTTTTTTTAATGTTAACAGTTTTTATAATTAGTAGTTGCTCAAACTATACAAGTGATCAGGAAGCGGCCGCCAAATTTGTTTGTGAATGCATGGAAAAAGACGAAAATGAAATCGGAGATCCTGAAATGCTGTATTATATATGCTATGAAGAGCAAGCTAAACAGGAATTTGATAAATCTGTGTTTGCTGACGAAGGGTATGCTAATGCACTTTACGAGATATGCCCTGATCAAAATTTAGTGTCGGAAGTCGACTAATCCTAATTTCTTTATTCACTTACTTTGGTGTAGCGAATAGCTTCTTTATAATGCTCTAAGTTCAGTATAATTTCCTTATCACTGTAAGCAAAATCAGTGATATCAAATAACAAACGATCGTTTACTAATTCTCGACAATCATCTTCATTCTTGTGATGGTATAATTGAATGCCTCGTTTAGGAGGAGATGATTTCATGATAAATGATGAGCCAACCAATTCGAATTCGTGTTCTTTGCACCCACCATTATATGTTACATCTAGTTGAAGGATATTACCTTTCAATTCTACAGAAATGATATTATAAGATTCAGTGTTCCTGAATTTACCGATATTTTGCGATAAAATCGCACGTTTTGCATTGACTTGAGGAGCCGTTTCTGACTCTTCAGTTTTCTCCTCGGCTTTAGAAGATACCTCTTTTGAATTTCCGCAGCCTAGGATTATGCCAGCAAAAAATAATGTGATTATTAATTTCATTTTTTATTTTATGGTATGCAAGTATTGTTCCATTTATTTTTTCTCGGACCGCGTGAAGATAGTAAATAATAATAATATCACTAAAATTCCAAGAGGGATAATTAAATCTTTTGGGAATGGAAATTTTGGTTCATTTTTTTCTATTACCAGTTGTGGAACAATTTTTTCGATCGTATCATTTTTTTCGTTTATTATTTTTTCTTTTAAAATTTCATAATCAAATCGCCAATATTCAATTCTGGGAAAATACTTTCGAAAAGTAGGTGTGTTGTAATTTTTTTGAACATGTTTAGATTTTATTCTCTTCACATTTTCTAGAATTGCTTTATCATTTCTGTCATATATACGAGCAATACTAAAGGCAATGTAGGCTTGATTTAAACTAACATGTTTTTCAAGTACGTCTCCAATTTCAGTAAAACATTTTGCAATTATAGGATCATCTTCATGTATGTGTCTAACATAAAACTCCATTACGTCTCTAGTTTCTTCGAGAGGGTAAATTATCCTTTCATCAAAATCTACCGATCCTTTTTCTATCATAAGTTGATTAGGAGGCATGATATTAAGGATTTGATTTGGTATAATACTTGAATCAAAATAGGACTTTCTTGCTAAAAATATATTTTGTAAATACTCGTCAAATTGATTGCTATTATTAAACTCTCTAGCTATTAATTTTTCTCCAGATGTAAAATCATTTGTTAGGTAACAATCAATAAGTAGTAATCGTTTAGTCTTATTATCTAAAGAATGATTCTTCTCAATACTTTCAAGATAGTATTGTGATAAGTCAAAGTTTTGAGTTAATAAACTTAATTCAGCAAATTCTAAACTATCATCTAAGCTCCATTCTGTTTTAGGTTTATGGTCTAGAATATCCAATTGGGTCGCAATTTTTTCACTAGGAACTCCTCTTTTAAACGTATTAAATCTAAAGTAAGGGTTATATTCTCTATTGTATTTTGAGGTTTGAAGAGGTTGTGAGTATAAGAATAATGAACTCGACAAGCCGAGCAACAACAAACTTTTTTTAATGAAATTCTGCAAAAACATAATTAATAATATTTGCACCCATTTTAAGTGATTCCTGTCTTTTTTCTTCAGGATCATTATGTACTTCTTGATCTTCCCAACCATCACCTAAGTCTGTTTCGTACGTGTAATAGCAAACCAACCTTCCCTCGAATATAATTCCAAGTCCCTGTGCTCTTTTATTGTCATGTTCATGAATTTTAGGGAGCCCATTCATGAACTTATATTTTTGATTGTAAATAGGATGATTAGAAGGTAGTTCAATTAATTCAGTGTTTGGAAATACTTTTTGCAATTCGATTCTGATATACTTATCCATACCATAGTTATCATCAATATGCAAAAAACCACCTCCCAATAAATAATTTCTCAAGTTATTCGCTTCATCAGCTGAGAATACTACGTTTCCATGACCCGTCATATGAACAAAGGGATAGTTGAAAATTTCTTGCGAGCCTACTTCAACTGTTTGTATCTCATTACTAATGTTGGTTTGAATATTTTTATTACAGAAGGAAACTAAATTTTTAAGTGCGGTTGGATTTGCATACCAGTCACCTCCACCATTATATTTTAGCAATGCAATTTGAACTGTAGGATCATTCTTATAAGTTAGCTTGAAAGACAAACTAAATAGAGCTATTAAGCTAATGGCTATAAAAGTAAATTGACGGTATGACATGCTACAATTCCTGCGGTTTCTGTTCTTAATCGGGCTGATCCCAAACTAATTGGTTTATAATTCTTATTTAAAGCAAAGTTAATTTCTTCTGCGGTAAAATCGCCTTCAGGACCAATAAGAATTGTAATTTCCTTTTGATTTTTTAAAATATCTTTTAATTCAGTCTTTTCTGTAGAATTATCACAATGGGCAATAAATAATGCACCAGACCTTTTTGCAGATAAAAATGATTTCAACTTTTCAAGAGGGTTGATTTTAGGAAAATACAAGTTTTGAGATTGTTTGGATGCCGATACAATAATTTTTTGCCACCGCTCAAGATTAATATTTTTTCGTTCAGAATTCTGGCTTATGATAGGTGTAATAGAGCTTATTCCTATTTCAGTCGATTTTTCTAGGAAGAATTCTATCCTATCATTCGATTTTGTAGGAGCAATTGCTATGTGTAAATTTATACCAGGTGTTTCATTTACCTGTTTTGATTGAATATCAAAGCGAACAACTTGCTTATCAAAAGAAGTAATTTGGGCGTTTGCCATTGTACCATTGCCATCTAATAACTTTATACGATCTCCAACTTTTAATCTAAGTACTTTTAATGCATGATGAGATTCTTCTTTTGAAAGAGTCTTTGCTTCTATATTATCACAAAAAAAAAGGTGTTTATTAGTTTTCATTATTGTAATACGTACTTTTGTCAAAAATAGAATAAAAATTAAATGTTGCCAAGACCGAAAATTGTTTTCTTATACTCTGAAATTGCCGGCTATTTTTTAGCCTGCGCTAAAGAATTGGCGTCTCATGCTGATGTATTAATTGTTAGATGGCCTGTTAATAATGAAGCTCCGTTCCAACTTAAGAAAATAGATGGTTTAAGATTGATATGTAAAGCTGATTATAATATTGGAGATCTAAAAAAAATAATTCATGAATTTACACCAAGTAAAATTGTTTGCTCTGGCTGGATGGACAAGGATTATATGAGAATTGTAAAAGCATTTGATAAATCTATTCCAATAGTTTTGACGTTGGATAATCATTGGAATGGAAGTATAAAACAAAGAATTGCGAGTTTTCTTTCACCTTTTATTTTAAAAAACAGATTTACTCATGCATGGGTGCCAGGAGAGCCACAGCATAAATTCGCAAAAGCACTCGGATTTAATAAGATAATTCGTGGTTTTTATTGCGCAGATGTAGACCTTCATTCTGCTAATTTTAATGCTAATAAAGTCTCAAAGACCAAACAATTCTTGTACGTTGGCAGATATGTGAAACATAAATCTATTTTTGAAATGTGGACGGCATTTATTGAGTTAATTAGCTCTGGTGAAGCTAAAGGTTGGGAAATGATTTGTGCAGGAACGGGAGATGAATTTGAGTCTAAAATTGAGCATCCCAGTATAAAGCATCTTGGTTTTATGCAACCTTCAGATTTGAAAAAGCTCTTGAATAATAATCCTATCTATATTTTACCAAGTAGCTTTGAGCCTTGGGGTGTTTCAGTGCAGGAATTTGCCATTGCAGGATGTCCATTAATTATTAGTGAAAAAGTAGGGGCTAAAGAAATGTTTTTAGAAGAAGGTGAAAATGGTTTTGCGGTCGCACCAACAGTAAACTCTATAAAAAATGGGATGAAAAAAATGATAGAACTTAGTGAAGACAGATTTAATGAAATGAGAAAAATATCTCATGAAAAAGGAATGTCCTATACACCTAAAGATTGGGTGAAAAAAATATTAACGATTCAACTATGAGCAAGAAAGAAATAAATATGGTACATCTATCTACAAAAATGTGTATGACAAGGGATATTGGTGTCCATGGAAATTTATTTGGTGGTTCATTAATATCTTGGTTAGATGAAGTTGCTGCAACCTGGTCGTGCGACTTGTGTAAAAACCCCAATATGGTCACTGTTAAAATTGATGAAATGATTTTTGAGAGGCCAGTAAAAGTTGGTAACCAAGTTACTATTTATGGTAAAGTTAGATCAGTTGGAAAATCATCAATTACTTTATATATTGAAGCAAAAACAAAGAATTTTTATTCTGGTGAGGAAGAGTTGGTCTGTTCTACTATTTTCGTTTTTGTAAGAATAGGAGATACAGGAAAGGCTATGGAAATAAATCCGGAAGTTAAAGAAAAATTAACCGCACTTATTTGAAGCAAATACTTATCATACAAACTGCATTTATCGGTGATGTTATTTTAGCTACAGCCTTAGTAGAAAAAATGATAAAGTTTTACCCTAACGCTAAAATAGATTTTTTGCTTAGAAAAGGTAATGAATCATTACTCGATAACAACCCTCATTTAAGAACAGTTTTAATTTGGGATAAGACATCTAAAAAAGTAAAAAACTTAAGAAATCTATTAAAACAGATAAAGTCAGTAAAGTATGATATAGTATTATCAGCTCACCGCTACGCCTCCTCTGGTTATTTAGTTGCATACAGTGGAGCAACCCATAGAGTTGGTTTTAAGAATAATCCTTTTTCTTTTAAGTTCACGCACAAGCCAATTCATGAAATGGGGAAAAACAAGCATGAAATTGATAGAAATCAACAATTAATCGCACCTTTTACAGACGATAAGCCTGCTAATCCAAAATTGTATCCGAGTGCGCTAGATGAGTCAAAGGTGGCAGTTTATCAAAAAGGAGATTATGTTTGTATGGCTCCAGCTTCAGTTTGGTTTACTAAGCAATTACCTAAACAACAATGGCTAAAACTAATTCAACAATATAAAAATTCAAATATTACGATATATCTTCTAGGTGGAGCAAACGACGCTTTACATAATGACTATATCATGGCTTCATCATTCCAAAACAATGTTGTCAACCTAGCTGGAGAATTGAATTTTTTGGAATCAAGTGCACTTATGAAAAAGGCCATTATGAATTATGTTAATGATTCTGGACCACTCCATATGACAAGTGCTGTCAATGCTCCTGTAACTGCTTTTTTCTGTTCTACTGTTCCTGAATACGGTTTTGGTCCATTATCCGATCATTCTAAAATAGTTCAATCGGAGAAGTTATTGTCTTGTAAGCCATGTGGTTTACACGGTCATAAAGCCTGTCCGAAAAAGCATTTTGATTGTGGACATTTGATTGATGCTGAGAACTTAGCTTGAGTTATAGTTATTTTTTAGTTGAAAACTTGTTAAAAGTAGAACCAAATGCAGCTGTAAAAAAGTGTATCATTGTGCTTAAATAAGTAGCATGTTAAAACGATTAGGGTTAAGTTTCTCATTTTTAGTGATTTTAGTTTTTTTAATTACTAGTTTTAACCAACTCCACGAGACTTCAACAAAGGACTATAAAACAGAGCATGTAATTATATTAGTTTTAGATGGTCCGAGATGGTCAGAAACATATGGTGATTCTACCTTTAAATATGTCAAAAAACAGAAAGAGTTTCTGATACCAAATGGTGTGTTTTTCAATAATTTTTCTACAAATGGTCCTACTTATACAAATAGTGGGCATACAGCGCTAACAACAGGAATATATCAGAGGGTTGAAAATACGGGTAAAGAATTACCAAAAAAACCGTCTATTTTTCAATATTATTTGAAGCAATATAAAGCCGATAAACGTAAAGCGTGGGTAATGACTTCGAAAGGTAAGTTAGATATTTTAGCATACACCAGAGATAGAAATTGGGAGCGTTGCTTTTATCCGTCGTCATATTGCGGGAAGAATGGTTCAGGGAAAGGTTACCCAGGAGACAAGAAGATGTATACAATATTTAAAAGTCTATTGTTTGAACACAAACCAGTTATAACATTAATTAATCTATTAGAAATTGATGCATGGGCACATCAAAACAGATGGGATAAATACATTTCATCACTTATTCAAAATGATAGTTTAGCCACAGATTTATGGTATTTTATTCAAAACGATCCTGTAATGAAGGATAAAACGACCCTATTTATAACGAATGACCATGGTCGTCATTTGGATGGTGTCAAAAACGGTTTTGTTAGCCATGGAGATAAATGCGCTGGTTGTACAAAAATATCTTTGATTGGACTTGGTCCAGATTTTAAAAGAGGTGTAATGATTGATAGACCCTACCATTTACTTGATATTAATGCCACAGCAGCAGAACTCCTGCATATTGATATGCCTACTTCAAAGGGTTCAATTATTTGGGAAATGTTTAATGGTGTTGATATTGCAAATAATTAAAAGTGTGATAGTAGAGCATCAATTTCTTTTTTTGTATTAAAGCTGTGAATACATACCCTTATTCTTTCTAAACCTTCTGGTACGGTTGGAGCCACAATAGGTCTTACTGCAAATCCGGCATCAACCAGTTCTTTAACTTTCCCCAATAATTCGTCAAGATTCGGAATAATTATAGATTGAATAGTCGTTGAACTGTCGATCATATTAACGTTTTTTTTCTTTGCAGCCATTCTAAAATAATTGATATTATCTCTAATTTGCTTCCTTTCAATCTCCATTTCAGAGACAGCTTCAAAAGCCTGTCTCATTCTATCAGCCGCTACCTCTGATACTCCTGTTGTATAAATAAATGGTCTACAAAAATTAATAAAATATTCACGTAGCTCTTTAGAACACAATACTACTGCTCCGGCACTACCATATGCTTTTCCGAAAGTGACTAATTTTATAAAAACATCTTTATCTATGCTTAATTCGTGCGTCAATCCTTTTCCTTTATGTCCAATAACACCGCCAGAATGTGCTTCGTCTACAATTAAATATGCGTCATACTTCTTACATATTTCACTTATTTCGGACAATGGAGCGATATCGCCATCCATAGAGTATACGCTTTCAACAACTACGTAAGTAGACCCTTCTTGACTTTTGAGTTTAAGTTTTGATTCCAGACTGCATAAATCATTGTGCTTGAAAGAGTATGACTTTGCAAAGCTTAATCTAATCCCATCTTTGATGGAAGCATGAATGAGACTATCAGTAAGAATGGTATCACCTCGTTCTAGTATTGAAGAATAAATCCCTAAATTGGCGTCAAAGCCAGAACCGAAAACCAAACCAGCTTCATAACCAAAAAATGCTGAGAAATAATCTTCAATGGCTTCTAGATATTCAAAATTACCAGAAATTAATCTTGATCCTGTTGCTCCTGCTTTTAAATCAACTGGATGGTGCGGAATTTCAGATACGCCAAAATAATCGTTAGAATAAAAATCAACCAAACCATCAAGGTTGATAAGACTTCTTAATTTTCCTTCTCTCTTTCTCCTATCTACTTTTTCCTTTAATTTTGCGGGGATTTGCATATTACAATTTTAAGGATTTACACAAATTTAATTGGATTATTGAAAAACATGTAAAGATGTTTACAATTGCAACGTGCTTGTTAATAACTATCTTAAAAAATAATTACTTCAAATTTGCTAAAATAAAATCATAGTCAGGTTTAATGTAAAATAAAACCCTAAAAACTAATTATTTGAATGTTTATGTTTTTATTTGCCTGATAAAAAAATGTTGTGCAAATCTAAGTACTATAACCTAGAGATACCAGCAGGTTGTGTATTTAATCTCAAGCCTAAAATATTAAAAAACTCCAACTAAAAACCTGAAAATCTGAGTAATTAGATCTTTTTTTGAAATATTTATTACTATCTTTCTTTCATGTTTAGAAAGTTTTTTTTAGGTTTTTTCTTACTCAATAATATCCACCTATATGCTCAAATGTCCAACTATAGTGGAACAAGGGAAGATGCTTTAGGAAATTCCTCTGTAAATATTGTTAGTATATGGTCTGCCAAAAATAATCCAGGATCTTTTTCATTTATGGCACAATCAGAAGCGTCAGTTGTTTATAGAAATCGATTCTTAATCAATGAACTATCAACTCAGAGTTTAGCATTTGGTTATCATTCTCAAAAAGGAAATCTTGGTGTTTTTATTCAACATTCTGGCTTTGATCTATTTCGTACTATGCAAATTGGTGGAGTATATGGAATTGAGCTTTCACCAAAGTTAGGAATGGGGCTTGCATTTAATTACCATCAAACCAGATTCGGCGATATCTATGGTGTAAGGCATCATTTTTTGGCAAATTTGGGAGTTCAATATAGACTAAGCAAAACGATTTTTATAGGTGCAAGTGCGCAAAATATTAATAGATCGAAATTGAGCGATTTTGAGAATGAACGTTTGCCAACTTTGTTTACAATAGGTATACTTTATAAAGTTAGTTCTAAAGTTTTATGGCTAATTGATTTAGAAAAAGAGATTACTAGTCAGTTTAATTTAAAATCTGGTTTAGAACTAGAAGCGCATGATAATTTTAAAATAAGATTAGGAGTTAATTCATATCCTTTTCAGTCTTCATTTGGTTTTGGAATTAGTATAAATAAACTTCAAATAGATGTTGCGGGAATTTGGCATGCTCATATTGGTTTAACCCCATCTTTGGGATTAGTGTATACGTTTTAATGAAATACTTTTTGGCCATAATAATATGGATGCATTTATTTTCTGTTTCTTCCCAAGTAGTGTCAGATATTAAAAGAGTTGAAATTATTGAACGCACATTGGAGTTTATAAGTGAGGCGAATGAAAATGCAGAAATAGATTATACAACGTCTATTGAAGATTACTACTTATTTTTAGAAAATCCAATTAACCTAAATCAGGCCAGTTTTGATATTATTTCCCGATTAAATCTATTATCCGATATACAAATTCAATCTATCATAGATTATAGATATCAAAATCAACAATTTTTGACAGTTTACGAATTAGGAGCTATTCCAGAACTTGAAGCCGATATTATATCAATTTTACTTCCATTCGTTTATGTAGGCGCTTTAAAACAAGAGAAAATGAACTGGAAACAAGTTTCAACATCTGGAAAACATGATATTATTTTAAGCTACCAGCGGGTTATTGAAGAGAAAAAAGGCTATTTGGAATATCCTGATTCTATTTTACTGGTAAACCCAAATAAGGTCTATCAAGGTAGTCCAGATAAGTACCTCACAAGATATCGTTATACGTACAAGAATAAGATGAGTTATGGTTTCACCGCCGAAAAAGATCCAGGAGAAACTTTTTTTCGAGACAATAACAAACATGGATTCGATTTTTATTCAGCCCACTTAATGCTAAATGACATTGGTTTAATAAAAAAAGTTATCGTTGGCGACTTTCACGCAAATTTTGGACAAGGGCTCAATATTTGGACTGGTTTTAATATTGGGCGAACAGTTCAAACCTTAAACGTTAAGCAATTTGGTACAGGACTTCGCCCATACACATCAGCGAATGAAAGTCGATTTTTTAGAGGTTGCGGAATTAGTCTGAATTTCAATAAAATTGAAGCTACCGTCTTTGGCTCTTTCAAAAAACTGGATGCAAGTTTTGTAGATTCAGATACTTTGGGCTCAGATGACATTATAGATAATTTTCTGCTTACGGGATATCATAGGACTTTGAAAGAGATAGAACGAAAAAATTCTATAAATGAATTGGTTTTTGGTTCAGCGGCTAGCTATCGGACTAGGAAAATGAAAATTAATATTTCTGGAATTTATTCACATTACGGTGGTGCTTTAAAAGCAAGTAATTTGTTATTTAAACAGTTTGATTTTTACGGGAAAACTCAGTTTTCGCTTGGGTTGGACTATCATTACATTATTCCGAAAGTAACCCTTTTTGGAGAAATGGCATCTGCTTTGAACGGAAAATTGAATGCGATTAATGGCATCATATGGAGAGTTGATTCAAAGGTAGATTTAGTAATTGTCCACCGTTATTTTGATAAGGAAAACCAGAATTTATTTGGAAATAATTTTACTAGAAATTCTCAGAATGAGTCAGGACTTTATTTTGGAAGTGAAATTAAGTTAACCTCTCAATTAAAAGTGTCAATATATTATGATCAAAGCAAGTCAAACTGGCTGACCTACTTAGTTGATGGCCCATCAGCTGAACGTTCTTTTTTAGGACAAATTGATTATCCTATCAATAAATATGCATCGTTTTATCTAAGAATTAGAACGGGATTGAGAGCACGTAATGCCATAGGAAGCGATAATAATATTACACCACAGTTTAGTCAGCAAAAAAGAAGTGTCCGCCTTAATTATTCACAGCAAATTAATAAAGAGTTTTCAATAAAGTCGAGAATTGAGTTTTCTCAATCTGAATTTAATGGTGAATTATCAAATGGATTACTAATGTATCAGGATATTATATTTAGTCTTAAACAACAGCCATTAAAACTATATGCTCGCTATGCCTTATTTGATACGGATGATTATAGTTCAAGAATTTATGCATATGAAAATGATCTATTGTATTCGTTTAGTGTTCCAGGTTTGTTTTATAAAGGTTTTAGGACTTATTTGATGGCAAAGTATAAAATTGGACGTAAGGCAGATATTTGGTTAAGATGGAGCAGAACTGGTTATGTGAATAGAGATACAATTTCTAGTGGTTTAGAGCAAATAAATGGAAACAATAAGTCTGAGATAAAGGCACAGTTAAAACTTAGATTTTAAGAAAATGAGTACGACAAGGCATCCAGAATTTCTTTTTTTGCTACTTTTTGATTTATAATGTGAGAACCTATGCCAGTTAACAGGGTAAAGTTGATTTGCCCTGATTCATTCTTTTTGTCATTTTTCATTAGTCTAAGTAATAGTGGAAAAACAGCCGAATCCAAAACTATTTTATCATAAAAATCAGTAATAATATAGTGGATTTCATCCCATTCCTTCTTACTCAAGAGTTTGCGGTTAAATGAAATATATGCTTCCGCTAACATTCCAGCCGCGACTGCATAGCCATGTTTGATTGATTGGTCATTTTGTAAAAAATAACCTTCTATAGCATGACCAATAGTATGACCAAAATTAAGCCCCTTGCGTACATTTTTTTCTAACATATCGGTCGATACAATCGTATTCTTAATTTGGATTGAGTCATAAACCAAGGAAGTTAGCCTGTCTATCTTATTAAAATCAATTGTTTTTAATTCCTCCCAATGTTGTTTTGATGATATTAGTCCATGTTTTAACATTTCTGCATAACCTGAATTTAATTCTTCCTTTGGTAGGGTCGATAAATAATTAGGATTAACTAAAACTTTTTTAGCATCACAGAATGTTCCAATTTGGTTTTTAAATGGTCCTAAATCTATTCCAGTTTTTCCACCAACAGAAGCATCAACTTGAGCTAAAAGACTAGTCGGAATATTAACAAAATCAATTCCTCTTTTGTAAATTGATGCTACAAATCCTCCTAAATCAGTAATCACACCACCACCAAAGTTTATAATCAAATCTTTTCTTTCTACATTGTTTTCTGACAGTGTTTCCCATACTTGCGTGGCAATTTCAATTGATTTCGAATCTTCGCCTACAGGCAATTGAATTATTTCTGCTTCATTTAATTCGGGTACTGATGTTACCAGTTGTTCAATCCAAAATTCAAAAACATTGTCGTCAGTTAAAATAATCTTTTTAGAGTCAGAAAAATGAATGCTTAAAAACTCACTTAATAAATCGTTAGTTGATTGCCCAATGTGAATAGTGTTTTGAGTGGTTTTAATTTTTCTTTGCATTACTACAAATATAGAATATTTAGTATTTAGATTCGTTTTTTTTATGCTTTGAGATATTAAATTCAAAACACAGATTATATTTGTATATGATTTCATTCGACAATACAGAAATTGCTTTTGGAGGCAAATCTAATTCCGATTTAGATTGGTCGTATCGATTATTTAATTTAATGGGAAAGCCCTGGTTAGTAAGAGTTGGAAAGCGTCTAACAAATATTGCCTTTAAGCTTCGTCTACCAATAAAAGGGTTAATTAAAAAAACAATTTTTAAGCAATTCTGTGGTGGTGAATCGATAGAAGATTGTGACGGAAAAATTGCTCAGTTGTCTAAATTTAACATAGGCACAATATTAGATTATTCAGTGGAAGGAAAAGAATCAGTTACTGATCTTGAAGCGACTAAAAATGAAATTATTGATACGATTAAAAAAGGGCATGAAAATAAATCAATTCCTTTTGCCGTTTTCAAAGTCACTGGTGTTTCTCGATTTAGCTTATTGGAAAAGGCAAATGATGGAATTGAATATCTTAATGAGACTGAAAAAAAAGAATTTAATGAAGTTATAAAAAGAGTAGATGCAATTTGCAAAGCAGCCTATGATTTAAACTGTGCTGTTTTTATTGATGCAGAAGACAGTTGGATTCAGGATACAATTGATAGAATTGTAGATAGTATGATGGCTAAATACAATCAGAAGAAAGTTATTGTCTATAATACACTTCAAATGTATCGACATGATAGGCTAGATTTTTTAAAAAAGAGTCATCAAAGAGCTAAACAAGGTGATTATTTGCTTGGCGTAAAACTGGTCAGAGGAGCTTACATGGAAAAGGAACGAGAAAGGGCAAGCGAAAAAGGATATTCCTCACCCATTCAACCTGATAAGAAGTCGACTGACAAGGATTATAATTTGGCTTTGAAATACATGATGCAATATATAGACGAAATAGCTATTTGTGCAGGGACACACAATGAAGAAAGCTCAGCTTTATTAGTTAAATTGATAGCTGAAAAACAAATTGATATTACCCACCCGAATATCTATTTTGCACAGCTACTAGGGATGAGCGATCATATTTCATTTAATTTAGCTCATGCTGGTTTTAATGTTGCAAAGTATGTCCCTTATGGACCAATAAAAGAGGTAATGCCTTATTTGATTCGACGAGCAGAAGAAAATACATCTGTTGCAGGTCAAATGGGAAGGGAATTATCACTCATAATTAAAGAAAAGAAAAGAAGAAGGAGTATTTGACCTTGAAGTATAAAATAATACTATCTAATTTTTTCGCAGTATTTAAGGCAGCTAATGCACAAGCAATCTTCATACAATAGTTGAATTTTTTTAAGCTGTATCTCACTTATTTCAATATTGTAGCAATAACACGATTTAATCTTATCGGCTTTGCATTCAAAATTTTCACCACATTTTGTACAATTTTTTTCCATTTCTTAGTACAGGTTGATTAAAAATTAAACAAAAATAAATATATTTGACTAAATATTACGCATAATGATAGGTGAAAATTTAAAGTTTTTGAGAAAAAATAAAAAAGTATCTCAAGAGGAATTAGCCAGTGATCTGGGGTTAACTCGTTCATCATATTCTGGTTACGAAAATGGTGTGGCAGAACCAAACCTTCAAAACCTCTTAAAATTTAGTGAATATTATGGTTTACCAATCGACGTTTTAATAAAAAAGGATTTAACTAAATTACCCTCTAATAAGTGGCATGAGATTGAGAGAGGACTGACTGTGGATTTGGAAGGTAAAAAATTAAGAATTTTAGCAACTACTATTGGAGAAAATGATGTAGAGAATATTGAGTTAGTTTCTCAGAAAGCCAGTGCTGGTTATACTTCAGGGTTCAATGATCCTGAATTTATTAGTGTCTTACCGACTTTTCAATTGCCGTTTCTAGAAAAAGATAGGAAATACAGAACGTTTCCAATTCAGGGCGATTCTATGCCACCTGTATCTGATGGGAGTTTTGTGGTGGCAGAGTATGTTGAGAATTGGCGGGGTATTAAAAGTGGTTACCCTTACATAGTAGTTACTCAAAATGATGGTATTGTTTTTAAAGTGGTGTATAATAGATTAGCTGAAAACCAAAGTTTTCAGCTTTGTTCTACAAACCCGTTTTATAAACCATATGAGGTGCATGCAAATGAAATAGTTGAAATTTGGAAATTTGTGAACTATATTTGTGGTGATATGCCAACAGTGCCATTTGAAGAAAGTGAGCTAACTCAAGCCATTTTGGATCTGCAAGCGGATGTAAAGCATATTAAGAACATATATATCCCCAAAAACGACTAACTAATCTGTATGACTCGGTTTCTCTTCTACATTTTTTTCTTTAGTTCTATTACTATCTACGGACAAAAAGACTCAATACTTATCAGAAAAATATATGATGAAGCACTTGGTAATGGTCAATCCTATTCTAATTTGAAATCATTGTGTAAAGACATAGGTGCTAGAATCACTGGATCTGCTGAGGCAGAAATGGCTATTAAATGGGGGGAAGACCTATTAAATTCTTATGATTTTGATAAAGTTTATAAGCAAGAAATAATGGTTCCTCATTGGGAAAGAGGCACTACAGAGGCGGCTTGGATCGAAAATAGCAAGGGCGAAATATTAAAACTAAATGTTCTTGCTTTAGGAGGCTCAATAGGTACAAATGGTCTCATATCAGGAGAAGTAGTTGAGGTGAATGATTTAGAAGCCTTAAAAAAAATTGATATATCTTCTGTCAAAAATAAAATCGTTTTTATCAATAAGCCTTTTGATCAGAAGTTGATTAAAACTTTTAATGCTTATGGTGCTTGTTGGCCCGTAAGAGGGAATGGTGCGGTTGAAGCTTCAAAAAAAGGAGCAAAAGCTGTTATAATTAGGTCACTAGCCACTCCGACAGATAATCATGCGCATACAGGTTCAATGAACTATAGTGATGGCGTAAAAAAAATACCAGCTGCAGCAATTAGTACTTTACATTCTGATCAATTATCTAAATGGCTTAAAGAAGGAAAAGTTAATCTGAAAATTGAAATGGATTGTAAACAGTTTCCAGATGTAAAATCTTATAATGTGATTGGTGAAATGACCGGTAATTTTGACGATCAAATTATTACCATTGGTGGTCATTTGGATTCCTGGGATGTTGGAGAAGGTGCTCATGATGATGGGGCGGGGATAATACATAGTATTGAAGCGTTAAGATTGTTACAGAAAGTAAATTATCAAAATCGTCATACAATTCGTGTTGTTTTATTTATGAATGAGGAAAATGGTAATTTTGGAGGTAAATCTTATGCAAAACTTGCGAAAGAAGCGGATGAAAAGCATCTTTTTGCATTAGAGTCTGATAGAGGAGGCTTTTTACCAATAGGCTTTGACGTTGTTGGTAATAACGAGCAGCTAACTCGTGTTATGAAATTTGCGAAGGTTTTAGAAGGTTTTCAAATATATAAAATTCAAAAAGGATATGGGGGGGTTGATATTAATCCATTAAGGGATTATTATCCTGAAATGCTTCAAATGGGGCTGGCAATTAGCTCACAACGTTATTTTGATTTTCATCATGCCGAATCTGATGTGTTCGAAAATGTTAATAAGCGTGAATTAGAACTTGGTTGCGCAGCTTCAGCAAGTATGATTTATCTTGTAGATCAACACTATTAGTACTCAATTTGCTGATTATAATGGTTTTGATAAGATACTTTTCTTCCAAAGTAAGCTATGGAAATGAGGGAATTTTGTTCATAACTTGTTAATATAGTTACTTAATCTTTCAATTTATTGCAAAAGTTTTGTATATTCACAGGACTTATTTTTTATTAACTGCCCCCCGTTACAGTGAATAAATTTGCAATAACCATATCGTTAATTTTGGGTTTATGCGCTTATTTAGCGAGATCAGCTGATAGCGTCGATACCCGGCTTCAAGAACTGACTTCTCATATTAATACTGAGACAAAATCAGCTGTTAAGGTAGATCTGTTGGTTCAGAAGGCAGAAATTCTTTTAATTAATAATTATAAGTCTGCTGAAGAAATACTATTAGATGCTCAACAACTAGCCAATGATATTGATTACAGTGAGGGTCTTCTAAAAGTAAATTCAATGCTAGCAGACATATACACTTACTACTCCGTTGATTATTTTAAAGCAATGCAGTTATCAAGCTCTGCACTTTTAATTGCTAAGGATATTGAAGATAAAACTGCTGAATTAAAGATGCATCAAAATATCAGTTTTATTTTTAGTTCTTTAAAAGATATTGAAAAGGCGATTTCATATGCTGAAAGCGCATACCTATTAGCCCTTGAGATTGACAACCCAAGAGAGCTTACTAATTTAAATACTCTGCTGGGTAATTACTACGAATTACTTGGAGATACCTCAAAAATGATAAATCATTATGGAGCTGTTTTAAAGTATGTTAACAATTCATTTTTTAATGAAGTACCAAGTAATTATTTGAGTGCTGGAAAATATTACCTCCTTAAGGGAAATGTAGGTAAAGCAGAGACTTTTTATGAAAAGGCGATAAAAGTAAGTGAAAGGAATGGAAATGCTAAAGATTTGTCACATACGCTAGCAGAAACAGCAACTTTTTATTTGTTTAAAAATGATGGAGATAAAGCCCTTTCCAATATACTTCGGGGGCTTAATATTGCAGATTCTCTGGGTTATGTGAAGGAGGAGGCTCAACATTATAAAGTTCTTTCTGAAATTTATCAGTATCAGGAAAACTATGAGAAAGCTAATAGGGCGATAACGAGATACTACAAAATGAGAGATTCATTGTACAATGAAAAAATTAGTACTCAAATCTTTCTATTTGAAGATGATTTTAAATCCCTTCTTAAGGAGAATGAATTACAGCTACTGAAGGATAGAGAACTTGCAAATAATTTACAACTTAAAAACGAACAGCTTAAGAGAAATCTACTAATAATTGGTTTGCTTTTTGTTGTTTTTTCAGCTGTGGCATTGTATAGCAGATTGCGTGTTACAAAGAGCCTAAACAGGCAATTAGTCGACCAGAAAGAAGAGTTGGAAAGGTTGTCAATTGTAGCAAGCGATATCAATAATGCAGTTATGATTTTAGACTCAGATTTGAAACTTGAATGGGTAAACAATGGATATACTTCAATGAGCGGATATGAGTTGGATGAAATAAAAGGTAAGGACTTTTTTAACCTTCCTAATAGTGCTAATTGGAAGCATGAAATAGTTGATTACGCAAAGCAAATGTTCATAGCTAAAGAACCATTTACGCTTGAATTTATAAACTTTAAAAAAAATAAAGACGAGTATTGGTACGACATAAATGTTACACCTTCGTTTGATGCTCAGGGTAATTTATTAAAATACATTATTGTTGGTTCGGATATTACAGATAAAAAAATTGCAGGTATAGAATTGAAAAATTCATACGAGTCTGCAAGATTATTAAGCGAAATTGGAGTTGGAATTACTGCTTCAAAATCAGTTGATGACATAGTCGATCTTGTTTATGGAAAAATCAGTAGTTTAATGGATGCTAGCTCTTTTGGAGTAGGATTGCTTGATAAAGAAAACGATCGATTAAATTTTGTAAGTTTTATTGAAAAAGATCAGAAGTACAAAAATGTTTCTTGTGGATTAGATGAAACTAATAAAATGGGTGTCATTACCATAAAAACGAAAAAGTCTTATTTAATTAATGATTTTGATCTTAATTATAAAAAATATCTTAAGGGAAATCCGTCTGTTGTTGCAGGGGAATTACCGAAATCTTTGATTTACATTCCTCTTTGGTCTGAAGGGGAGACTATTGGTGTATTAACGGTGCAATCTTTTAAAAAGAATGCTTACAAGGATAATCATTACAATCTAGCTAAGAACATTGCCAATTATATGGCTATTGCAATAGAAAAAACCATCCTTTATAAAGGTATGGAAGCTGAAGTAGATAAAAGAACCAAAGAAATAGTCAGACAGAAGGATCAATTGCTTCAGACCTATTCTAACACGAAACTATTAAGTGAAATAGGATTAGATATTGCCTCTACTTTATCTTTTGATGAAGTATTTGAAACGGTTCACAGTAAGGTTAGTAGGTTAATGGATGCTGAAATGTTTGGTATTAGAATATATCATGAAGAGAGCCAACAAATTGAATATAATTATGAAATTGAAAGTGGTGAATTGGATCCACTTGGTATTCTTCCCATGGATGATAAAAATAATTATACAGTTTGGTGTATAGAAAATAGAAGTGATATTTTCATAAACGATAATGAAATAGAATATATTAATTACATTGATTCCTTTAATGTGCTATCTGGTAAGGCGCCTCGTTCATTAATGTTTACTCCAATGATTGTTGATGGAAAAGTTGTAGGGGTTCTTACAGTGCAAAGCATGCGCATAAATGCTTTTGAACGTCACCAGCTTGATTTACTAAAATCTCTTGGTGCTTACGTTGGATCTGCATTAGTCAATGGATCTCTATATTCTACACTGGAAACTAAAGTAGTTGAACGAACTAAGGATTTAGCAGAAAAAAACAAGAATATTACAGATAGTATTAATTATGCTAAAAGAATTCAAAATGGTATTTTGCCATCTGATAAGTTAATTCACTCTCTCTTGCCAAAATCATTTGTCTATTTTGTGCCAAAAGATATTGTGAGCGGTGATTTTTATTGGGTAGCCGAAAAAAATGGAAAAGTGTTTGTAGCTGTTGTTGACTGCACAGGACATGGCGTTCCAGGGGCATTTATGAGTATTATTGGAGAAAGTTTGTTAGAACAAGCCATTAATGAACCCTATATTACACGTACAAATCACATATTAGACTTTATTCAAGAAGGATTGCAGAAACTATTCGAACAGGAAACCTTGTCAAGCAGCTACAATGAAATATTTGATGGAATGGATATGTCATTAATGGCCATTAATATGCACAAAAAAAGAATAGAATATTCTGGAGCATCTAATTCATTATTTAAAGTACGTGATAACGAAGTGGAGCGTATAAGAGGTGATAAATACGGGATTAGTGCCGTGGATTACGGACTAAAACGCACTTTTACAAGTCAATATGTCGATTTTCAAGCAGGAGATGCTTTTTATATTTTTTCTGATGGTGTGCCAGATCAATTTGGTGGACCAAATACTAAAAAGTTTGGTTACAAAAACACCAGTCAATTGCTTTCAAAAATTAGTACACTTCCTGTAGAGTCTCAGAGGGGAGAAGTAGAAGCTGCTTTAGAAGACTGGCAAAATACTGTTGAGCAAACAGATGATATATGTCTGTTTGGATTTAAGATCTGACATTACTGTCAATTCTATTGGTCTTGATTCGTCGAGAAATTTTTAAATTCCAAAAATGTACTCATTAAAAAAGTAAAATTTTCTTGGTACATTTTGTCATTTGTTATTTTTTTATTATTTTTGACCAAACGTTCAGTCAAAAAAATGTCACCGAAAACCGAAATTCAAAATAAGGAAATCAGAGCCAATCGAAAACTGTTAATACTTGACGCAGCATTGCACGTTTTTGCAGAGGAAGGGTACCATGCAGCAACTATCAGCAAAGTCAGTAAATATGCTGGTATTTCTAAGGGATTGTTGTACAATTATTTTGAAAGTAAGGATGAATTGCTGGATCAACTGTTAGGTAGTTTATTTGATGCAGAGGCAAAAATAGCATTAGACTTAGTAGGTGAAGACTTTACAAAAGAAACTTTTAAAAAATTTATAAAATACAGTGTTGATGTCTTGAAATCAAAACCTAAAGAATGGAAATTATACTTTTCCATGGCAACTCAGCCTGAGGTATTAAAAATTGTAGAAAAACGATTTTCCAAGGAATCGGCCATCTTTCATCAAAAGATGTTAGCATTTTTTGAAGCTCAAGGTCACCAAAAGCCAGCCCTTCAAATGCACTTTTTTTTAATCACATTTGGAGGATTGAAAATGCAATACATTATGAGACCAGAGGCTTGCCCAATTGACGAACTCGAGACTTTGATTATTGAACAGTTTATTAAATAATGATAATTATAAAGCGATAACATATGAAAACCTTATTACTCTTACTGCCTTTATTTTGGCTTGCTCCTGAACAAGATTCAAAGCCAACGGCAGATGAAATTATGCAAAAATCAGAAGACCGATTAAAGGGCAATTCCGCCTATGCTGAAGCAATAATTACGACCATCCGTCCGAAATATACGCGCGAATTAACGATAAAAACATGGACAAAAGGAGATGACTATTCTGTTACTCTGGTGACTAGCCCAGCTAAAGATAAAGGAACAGTTTCATTAAAACGAAAAAATGAATTATGGTCATATAATCCTGCCATTGATAGAACGATAAAAATGCCACCTTCAATGTTATCTCAATCATGGATGGGAACCGATATAAAAAATGATGATTTATTGGAAAGTTCAAATAAGAAAGATGATTTTAATAAGGAAATAACAGGAGAATTTGAAATCGAAGGTATAGATTGTTATAGAATTAGACTTACCCCAAAGCCTGAAACAAATTCGATTTGGGGTAAAATTGTAATTTGGATTTCAAAAAAAGAGTTTATGCAAATGCAAGTCATGTATTTTGATGAAGATATGGAACTAGTTAATACTTTTTTTGGTAGTCAGGTAAAAGAGATGGATGGTTTATTAATGCCAACAGTGAATATGATTGTGCCTGCAAAAAAGAAGGGGCACAAAACAAAAATGGAGATTACAAAGCGAATTGTGAACCTTGATATTGACAATCAAATTTTCACTACACAATATATAAAGAGGCTTAAATAGATGCTATGTTAGTTAAATTGGCTTGGAAAAATATTTGGCGTAATAGACGTCGCACATTTATTACGATTTCTGCGATTGGGTTCGCCGTATTATTTGCTGTGTTAATGCGTTCAGTTAACCAGGGAATGGAAGAACAAATGGTTAAAACTAGTGTTGAAAATAGGCTTGGGTATATTCAGGTTCATACTAATGGTTATTGGGAAGAAAAAACAATAGATAATGCCATGTTTAGTGAAGATTTGCCTTTAGATAAAATTCTTGCCATACCTAATATAAAGTCCATTACCCCATCTCTTGAAACAGGTATGATTGTAAGTTTTAAAAATAATTCAAGAGGTACATTTTTGTCAGGTTTTGATTTATCTGAGGAAGTACCCTTAAATATTGAAAATAGCCTATCAAAAGGTCGCTTGCCAGTGTCAGGGAAAAATGAAGTATTAATTGGTATAGAGTTAGCAGATTATTTGGAAGCTAAGATCGGAGATACGTTAGTTTATATTGGTGTAGGCTATCATGGTGCTTCAGCCGCAGGTCTGTATGTGATAAGTGGATTGCTTGATTTTCATATGCCTGAACTGAACCGATTGTCATCCTATGTTGGTTTATCTGACCTTCAGGAACTGATGCAAGCACCTGGTATTTTGACATCTTTAAACGTTAATCTCAAAGAGCCCAAGAAAGTACTTTCTACCCAAGAAGCCATTGATCGAGAATTAAATCAAGATTTTGAGGTAATGAATTGGAAGGAATTGACACCTGATTTAGACCAACTTATTCAAACAAGTATTGCTAAAGGGTATATTATGAATATCATTCTCTACCTCATTATCAGTTTCGTAATGTTCGGGACAGTACTTATGGCTACACAAGAAAGAAAATACGAATTAGGTGTCTTACAAGCCATTGGAATGAAACGGCGAAAAGCTATGATTTTAGTCGTAATTGAAAATGTAATTATTAGCTTATTTGGGGTAATAGCAGGTGTGCTTGGTGCCTTTCCAATAATGTACTATTTTCATGTAAATCCACTAGAAATAAAAGGAGAACAAGCTTCAGCAATTCAGGAAATGGGAATTGAACCCATTATACCATTTAGCATTGATCCAATAATCTTATTAAATCATGGATTAATCGTTTTAATGATTTCGCTCCTCTTAATATTATACCCAGTAATGGTTATCAAAAGATTGAATCCAGTAGAAGCAATGAAACTATAATAATTAAGCAATGAAAACAATATTAAAAATAGCATGGCGAAATGTCTGGCGAAATCGTCTAAGAAGTGGAGTTGTTTTTGGCTCAGTAGTTATTGGAATTTGGGCAGGCTTATTTGTTGTAGCCATGAGTCAAGGAATGCTCGCTCAGCAGAAAAGGGGAATGTTAGAGTCACAGATTTCTGATATACAAATTCATGCCAACACCTATTTGGCGGATGTTAAAATTGAAAACTATTTAAAAGGAAGTGAAGTCAAAAATATTGAAGCCGTGCTATCGTCTATTCCTGAAGTAAAGCACTACACTAAGCGCTCAATAGTATTTGGAACTGGGACAACAGCCAGTGGTTTTTCAAATCTAAAAATAATGGGAATTGATCCTGAACTAGAAAAAACAACAACCACCATCTATAAAAGACTATTAGATGGAACCTATTTCACAAAGTACAATAATAGACCGGTTTTAATTGGTCGTGAATTAGCTGAGGAATTAAATTTGGAGGTTGGTAAATCACTTAATTTGTCATTTCAAAATATGGATGGTGAATTTGTTCAAGCTGGTTTTAAGGTGGAGGGTATTTTTTCAACCCCATCTCTTCAGTATGATAAATCGAATCTCTTTATCCGTCACTCAGATTTCGCAGAACTAATTGAAGTTGAAGAAGAGATGGTTCATGAATTTGCTATCGTAATTAAAGACATTAAAAACTCAAATGAAATAGCTTCTCAAATCAATTCACGGATAAATGGTAATGGTGCAACAGCCGAAGATTGGGCGGTTATTGCACCAGACATTAGTTATATGGATGAAGCGAGTGGGCTTGCACAATACATTATTTTAGTGATCATTGTTTTTGCATTAGCATTTGGAATTGTTAATACTATGCTGATGGCTGTTTTAGAAAGAAAAAGAGAATTAGGAATGCTTCTTTGTGTAGGTATGAATAAAACGAGTGTATTTTTAATGATTATGGTAGAAACTATATTTCTGTCAGTTGTAGCGGCACCAATTGGTTTATTAATGGCCTGGATAAGTATTAGCTATTTTGGAACAGTAGGAATTAATCTTGAAGCAGTTGGAGATGCTTTGTATAAAGCCGGAATAGATAGTATAGTTTATACAGCGGTGAACCCGTCGGCCTATTTAATTATTACAGGTTTAATCGTTTTTGCATCTATAATTGCTGCGATAGTGCCCGCAAGAAAAGCATTGAAATATAATCCGGCTGAAGCTGTTCGTGCCATTTAAATAAAATATAATGAGTGTTATAAAAACAGAAAATCTAATAAAAACTTACACGCAGGGCGATTATCAAATACACGCGGTTAATGGTGTTAATTTGGAGATAGAGAAGGGTGAATTTACTGTCATATGTGGCCCATCTGGTTCTGGTAAAACGACGTTGTTGAATATAATAGGAGGCCTGGACGAGCCAACAAGTGGAAAAGTAATTATTCATGAACAAGAAATTACTGAATTAAAAGGAAATCAACTAATTGATTTTCGTCTGAAAAACATTGGTTTTGTTTTTCAGGCCTATAATTTAATTCCCGTTTTAACCGCAAAAGAAAACGTTGGTTTTGTCATGTTACTTCAAGGTCGTTCTGAAGCAGAAAGAAATGCCAGAACGGAAGAATTATTAAAAGCTGTTGGACTTGAAAAAGAAATGAAAAAGAAACCAACACAAATGTCAGGTGGTCAGCAGCAAAGAGTAGCTGTTGCACGCGCTTTAGCGTCAAAACCAGAATTTATATTGGCAGACGAACCCACCGCTAATTTAGATTCAGCCTCAACGGAGAACTTGCTAGATATCATGGCAAAAATGAACAAAGACGAAGGAATTACTTTCGTATTTTCTACACACGACCAAAGGGTAATTGATAGAGCGAAACGCGTTATTACAGTAGAGGATGGAAAAATCATAAAAGACGAATATTTTAATAAGTAATGAGGTTAGTAGTAGGTCTCATAATAATGCTTTTTGCATTCGAAAGTAACATCTTAGCACAAAATGATACGATTAGAAACACCTACTGGAATGATCATTTCACATTTGGAGGTTATGTAAAATACATGAATACGAATAGCTTTGTTCAATTAAATCAGATTGCAACGGATAATTTATTTCATAATCGCTTGAATTTAAAATACTACCCAAATACAAATTGGACGGTAAAAATTGAGATGAGAAATCGTATTTTCTATGGCTCCTCTCTACAAATAGTTCCAAATTATGCTAAAAATATTGGATTGGATTTGGGTGTTATTGACATGTCTTTTAATATAATTGATGAACCTGCGTTTTTGTTAAATAGTACAATAGATCGCGCAAATATTGAATATAACAAAGGCAAATGGAATATTAAACTCGGACGGCAAAGAATTAATTGGGGCATTAATCTGGCCTGGAATCCGAATGACCTATTTAATGCCTACAATTTTGTTGACTTTGATTATGCAGAACGACCAGGATCAGATGCGATAAGAATCACCTATTATGCAACGGATGTGTCTCGTGTTGAATTAGCTTATCGCCCAGGAAAAACGCTAGACGAGTCAACGCTTGCGGTACTGTATAAATTTAATAAAAAGCAATATGATATTCAGGTTATTGCAGCAAATTTTAATACAGATTTAGCTGGAGGAATTGGCTTTGCTGGAAATTTATGGCAGACAGGTTTTAAGGGTGAAGGGACTTATTTTCATCCAAAAACCAACGCTTCAGATACCGTTGGAATTTTCACAGCATCAGTATCTTCTGACTATACTTTTGGCAATGGTTTATATTTAAACCTTGCAGGTTATTATAATTCTGCACCTTCTAATGCTAATGGATTAGAACAGCTTTCTGTTTTGAATGTATTATCAGCAAAGAATCTGTTACCTTTTGAATTTGCAGGTTTTGTCCAAGCAACAAAGTCTTTTACTCCTATTTTCGGTGGCGGTATTTCTGTGATGTATCTTCCTGCCATAAAAGGTATTTTTGCCATTCCAAGCATAAACTGTTCTATTGCCCAGAACTGGTCCTTAGATTTTATCGGTCAGATTCTTTTTGCCGAGGTCAGCAATCAGTTAACAAATGCTAGTAATTCTATTTTTATGCGATTAATGTGGAGTTTTTAGTCATTCTTCTATCGCATATATTAGTGCTAATAACAATACTAAAAAGTGTAAATTAATGTAAAATGAGCTAAAATTCGTTTTATCGATTGCATTATCATGTATTTTTGCAATGTGTTTAAAAAACAATCTCAAATAGTTGTAGCCTTGCTGATTTTAATTGGATTAGCTCCCTTTAAGTTAAATGCTCGAATCGACACAAATGAAAGGCACATAAGGATTTGTATGAGAATAATTGGGAATGAAATTTTGCTATCTACTGGAGATAGTACTTCTCGTGTAATGCCAATTGAAAAAGTAGAAGAGCGGTATAAAATCGGATTTGAATCAAAGTTTCGTTTGAACCCCTTAGCGCTAGCTTCTGCAATAAATGAAGTTATGCTCAGTGAAGCAATTGCAGAGCAATATAGAGTTGAGGTTGAACTTTGCGATTCGAATGTGGTTGTTTACGGTTATGAATTGGGAGTGAATGATAGTGTTGAACAAATAGCATGTTCTAAAAGATTACAACCTAAAAAGTGCTATTTTATTTTCATTACTATTTTAGATCATCCAGTACCCATTTTGAATGCTAATACTTCAAGTCTCAAAACCGACGCTTTTGAATCTAAAAACATGGATAACACAGGCTTATTTTTGTGGTTAATGATTGGTCTTATTGGGGCAATTACAATTATTTACTTTATTCTAAAAAACAAAGACAAAAATAGTCATATCATTGCATTGGGAAAATATCGATTCGATCAACGAAAAATGATCTTGTCTTTAAAAGGTAAGCAAACTGAATTGACCAGTAAGGAAGCCGATTTATTGGTGCTTTTAAATCAATCTATTAATAGCACAATTGAACGCGAATTAATTCTTGAAAAAGTTTGGGGCGATCAAGGTGACTACGTTGGTCGAACTTTAGATGTCTTTATTTCTAAGTTGCGAAAAAAATTAGAAGATGATACCGCAATTAAAATAGTTAACATTCGTGGGGTCGGTTATAAGCTAGTATTAGATATTTGATAAATACAAGCAAGAACACTTTTCAATCCTTTTTTTGCCAATAATATCGATTTTAATTGCATGATTTATTCACAAATTCAAACTTAATAAATGGTTTTTTATTGGTATCTTGTTAGTTAAAGATTACAGTGAAGTTCATAGATGCCATAGAAGAATTATCAAAAAGTGGAAGCCTGCATGAAGGTAAAATTGAGAATTTCACGAGAGAGATTTTGGAAAAATCGTCTTTAGTTCTAGAATGTGAAAGATGCAATGCCTGGGTTTTTAATGATGCAGATGATCAACTAGAATCGTTATTATCTTATTCTTCTAAAACACGAGAGTACACTATTGATGGCTCTTTGTACAAGAAAGACTTGCCTGGTTATTTCAGCTTTTTAAAGAAAAATAAACTGATTGTTTCGGCCTACGCTCGCAAGGAACCAATGAATGCTGAGCTTCTAAACGGATATTTAATTCCAAATAATATTATGTCAATGATAGATGTGCCTCTTCGTTCTGAAGGAAAAATGATCGGAGTAATTTGCTTTGAGCACGTTAACAAAATTCATAATTGGACGCATGAAGAACAAAAATTTACGCAATCGGTTGCCCAATTGCTTTCATTAGCCTTAGAAACAAAAGAGAAAAAAACATACAGAGAAGAACTAGAAAGAATTATTCTTCAGAAGGAAGTCCTCATTGCTGAAATCAACCATAGGGTAAAAAATAATATGTCTGTAATTGTAAGTTTGCTGAAACTTCAAGAACGTAAAACAAGAGACGATTTTCATAGACAACTTTTTAATGAAATACAAAATAAGGTCTATTCAATTTCAGCAGTTCAAGAGCAATTACATTCTAATGATAATATTGATCGAATTGACTTTAGTCATTACATCAGACATTTGACAGAAAATATTCATAGCTCTTATGCTGAAGATAAAGTCGTTCATATTGAACAAAACCTAGATAGTATAGAATTGGACGTTTTAAGAGCAATACCTTGCGGATTAATAGCCAATGAAGTATTGACGAATTGTTATAAATATGCTTTCAATGAGTTCAATTTGTTTCCAAAATTAACAGTCAAGTTAATTAAAAATGGTAAAACAGTTCAACTAAGTATTAAAGATAATGGTAAAGGCTTTATTCAGTCAGAAATTAATCATGGAATGGGAATAGAGCTGATTCAGGGTCTAGCCGAACAAATAGATGGTGAAATTACAATAGACACTGCAGACGGCGTTGAAACCAGACTTAAATTTACACTTTAGTATTTAATTCGTTTTTCCAGTTAGTAGGTTTATGTCTCCAACCATTTCGAGACCAGTAATTTTAGAACTATCTCGATAGATGACCTCACCTGACTCATTCAGAATCGTCATTTTTAATCTAGCATCAATGCTTTCAGCAATTCTTCTATCCATTGCACCCTGAACTGGTGCTTTAAGCATCCCTGTTTGATTATTTTCTGCTTCTATCAAATAAGTTCTTTTCTTGTCTTTTAAATTAATTTTTATCGCGCCAGAATTAATGACGTCTAATTTTAATTCTGCTTTTGTATAGGTTGCGAAACGATATACTTTATCCTTCAATTTAAAAAAGCCTAAAAAGCCAGTAAATGATTTACCTAGCCAAGGAATATTCGCAATCGATAACATGAATGAGTTGCCAGATTGAGAAAAATGATTGCTTTGGATCCAAATCCAAGCCTTCGGCATACTCTTGCCCCAATCTTTTTCTAAATAGCCTTTGCCACCATCAAACTTAAGATTGTTGTCATTAATCTTAAGGCTTCCATTTAAATCATGTGTTAAACTCCCAACGCCATGATAACATTCCATAAATGGTACAAAGCGGTACCAACCCATAATAGCAGGCGTTCTCTTGCCAATTTTATAAGGTGTGATATTTGTCATGTTAATTGTTCCTTTAACGCTGTAGTCGCTATCTGATAGGTTAAGGTGTAATTCATGTTTCGAAAAGTAATTTTCCCCTATACGAATCGCAAATTCTTTTTTAGAAAAAATGAATGCTTCAATGGGGAAACTGAAATAATACGTTTGCGCTGTTTTACCATTAATTATTTGAATAAACGCATGTTTTTTATCTCCTTTTTCAGATAAAGAAATACCAGGAATGACGCTTATAATTGCGTTCGCATCTTTTGACACCATTTTGAAATACCACCCTTCAAAATACTTTTTCTTTTCGCCAATGCCTTGGAAGAGTAGAGGATTATTTTTCTTTTTGAACCAATAGAAAGGTAGGACTTTACGATTTACGAACTGTACTTCTTTTTCAATGGTCTGTCCATCTAATCTCAGGGCAAACAAAGTGAATAATGAAAAAATAATTAAAGTAATTTTCATCATATGCCTTTTTTTAAAGCCGTTTTATAGTCTACTAAATATTTAAAGGCTATTGACCTGTAAGGTTTGTAATTATTGATAATAGGTTGAAAGGTTTTCTTGTTTTTTGAGCCGTATAGTGTTTGCATTAAAGGCATTACATGATAATCATTATCAATGAATACGTCATTTCGTTGTAGACTATACATTAAAAGTAAATTTATCGTTTTTTTGCCCATTCCTTTTATAGGACCTAATATAGCGTGAATTTCCTCATTGCTCAGTTTGCCCCAGTGATAATTGGTGTGAGTGAAAAGTGTAATAATTTCTGAAATCGTCTCGGCTTTTTGGGAAGTCATTTTATAATTAGCCAAAGCCTTTTCTTCGAATAGGTAAAAATTATCAACCGTTAAAAAATTTAGTTTGGCATTAACTAATAAATTATGAAACGTTTTTTTTGTACTCCGATAATGAATCTGTTGTTCGATAATACAACTCATCAAATCATGAAAAAAATGCCCCGTAGTATGAGTAGTTGGAAAAGGGATGGAATTGACAACTTTATTCATTACGGAATCAGCACCCTTTAAATGCTTAATTATTACTGATTGATCGGTCATTGTGCTTGTAAAGAAAATTGGTGTGCTAAAGCTAATAGTTCAAAAAATTCATTGTCAATCTCATCAGCTGAAGATAAGCGAATATGATGTGCAAATTTATTCCCCCATTGTTTGATGCTGTGGAAACGGTCAGAGTCAATCATCTCATTATAATAGAATTTTATGTCCAGTAATTTTTTCATAGGTTTAACAATTAACCAGGCCTTTTCTGACGTGAAGACAACGGTGTTTTTTGCAGGCCCTACAGAATTTGGAGTCAACTCTTGAGTAAAATCAAGCAGCATTTGATAAATAATTACTAATTCATCTGGTTTGCCAACAAACAGTTCACCAATATCAATATTGCTGCAAGTATGTGATTGATTAGTAGATTTAAAATTACGATTACAGTTTGGGCATTCCCACATGAATAATTCCTTTGTATCAAAATTAAACATTATTATCTAATAAATAACGGAAACTAATTGACCTGAATATAGCTTAAATACAGTATTTCAGTCGATTTTGACATCTTAACAAAAATAAGTACTTTTAAATGCTAGAAATTGTAATATCATGAAAAAAATAGGTTTATTAATTGCAGTGATTTTAATCATTAATTGGTCTTATGCTCAGGTGTCTTTTTCAATTATTGAACCAGCTTCAATTGCTGGAGGCTATGAGTTTACTAGTAATGGAGATGGCCCAAACTGGGGATTACCAAATTTACTGAATCCTAATGATGCCATTCAAGATACTGTGGTATTGGTTGATGATGGTTCGCCGGGGCTAAATGCACAAGGCATTCCTCATGCAAATGAAGGGTGTAACCCATTAATTAATGATTTAACAGGAAAAATTGCCTTTGTATATAGGTATGATGGGTCATCAACAAATGCATGTTATGGAGGCACAAAAGTATTAAATGCACAAAATGCAGGAGCTGTTGGGGTGATTATGGTGAATAGAACGGAAGGTGTCTATGGTTATAATGGTACATTGGATGGACCATCTACAACCATTCCTTTTGCATTTATATCTAAATCAGATGGAGAAATAATTCGTGCAAAATTGGATGCAGGAGAAGATGTTGTTGCTTTTTTAGGGAGTAAGCTCGGGCTTTACGGTGATGATGCAGGTATTGTAAAACATAATACTATTGCGCCAAAGCTTTCAGCCACTTCATCAAAGACGTCAAATAATGCGTCGGAGTTCGGGTTTGATGTGGGTACTACTATATATAATTATGGTCAAAATGTTCAAAGCAATGTAAATGTTACTGCATCTGTTAACGGTCCAGGAGGCGTATGGACAGAAACTGCCGGACCTTTTTCTATTGCCAGTGGCGATTCTGTAAATGTTTTTACTTCTGGTACCAATCATATCCCCGCTTTTTCTCTTCCGTCATATCCTAATGGAACCTACACATTGGATTATACAGTTTCGTTAGGTCTTCCAGATGAATCTGATTTTGACAATAATATTAGATACGAGTTTATAATTTCCGACAATATTATTTCATATTGTAATATGGATACGACGACGATATTGCCACAAGCCAATTCATATCTGCGTTCAAATGAAGATAATTTCTCTGCCTGCATGGTTTACCAAGATGAGAACGCCAGCAGATTAGCAGCTGATGGTATGTATTTTAGTGCAGGAATTGTATGGAATTCTTCGGTTTATTTAGAAGGAACTAATGCAGCAGTTATATTGTACAAGTGGAATGATAATTTTACGGATTTAAATGACGTTAATTTTGGTTTCGATAATTTAGAGGAATTGACCAGTAAATTGCACGAATTTGGACCAAATTCGGAGGAAGAAGTGGTTTATGTTCCTTTTTCTGATCAAATTCAATTCGAAGATAATCAGCGCTATTTGGCATGTGTGCAAATTTGGGATCCTGACCTTACAATAGGGTATAGCACGCGCGTGAATTACACAAGGAATTTAGATTATTTTTTACAGCCTTTGGTTCCTTCTGCAGCTAATTCAACGTATTTCGCCAGAGGTTTTGGCGAAGATAGAATTCCAGCCATTGCGCTGAGTGTATTTGATGCGGTAGAACTAGGTATTGATAGTAAAACCTCTGTTGACTTTACAATTTTTCCTAATCCTGTTACTGATGTATTGGCCATTAATATGCCTAATGATAGCAATGGTAGCATTAAAGTGACTGATTTAACAGGACGTTTGGTAAAAACAACAACGCTTAATCATCAGCTTAAAATGGATGTGTCGGATTTAGTAGAAGGGGTTTACATCCTCACCTTTACAAATATGAATGGAGAAACAGGTCAAAAGAAATTTGTGAAAAGATAAGTTTTAAAAACGAATCAATTTTTCAAAGCAAAAGCTGGTATCAAGATCTTTATATTGCCCATAATTTTCAGATAATACATGGAAACCACATTTTTTATAAAGGGATATGGCTTCGGGCTGGTTGATTCCGGTTTCGAGGATACACTTTTGGAACCCTAATTCATGAGCCCATTTTTCAAGTTCTGATAAAATTAAAGAAGCATAGCCTTTCCCTCTACTGTCAGGAGAGGTATACATTCTTTTGATTTCAGCCGAAGTTGAATCAAATGCTTTAATTGCGCCACAGGCTAATGCAATATTGTTTTCCAATAACAATACCACATGATTCAAACCTTCAATATGGTTAAATTGATGATAAAAATCGTGATCATCACCATCTCGAATGGCTAAATCGGCATCTAATTGCCGAACAAGTGCAACAAAATCTTTGTTTTTGTAGTCTGTCTTTATAATACTAATCATAAAAACTTCAATATAGTAATTCTGTCACTCATAAAGTTATTTTGCGCTTTATACTAATAATGACGCTAAATCGAAATAAAAGGGCGTTATTAGTATTGAAACTTCTAAAAATATTACACCAAATATTTAGTATTTGTTTTTTCATAGGTGTAATTACAGCCACTTAGTAAGCAAAGTGGCTGTTTTTTTTGATAAGACAATTAAAATCGTTATATTATACATAGGTATTGATGATATGGAGGGTGCCATAGATATATATTGTGCTGAAATAGAAATGTTAGTGAATGGCAATATTCTATTAAAATATAGATCCGATATTCAAATAGGATTGAAGGACGTAAAGGAAGTTGAGCAAGTTTTAATCGAACTATCAAATGGTAGTGATATTTATGCCATAGTTGATAGTACAGGTCCTTATGTTAATATCACGAATGAAGCCCAAAATTTTTTAGCTCAAGAGGCGAGTATAGTGAGAAATAAAAAAATGAAAGGATCGGCTGTGGTGATCAATAGTTTGCCGAATCGGTTATTGGTTAAATTTTTTATCAAATTATTTAGACCTCAGTTTCCGACTAAAATATTTTCGAATTTGAATTCGGCTAATGAATGGTTGGAGGGCTTAAAATCTCGGTCATAAAAGTAATTTATTGATTGAGTAGAATACTCAGTCAACCCATCTGAAATAACAGAGTGTTAGACAAAAAAGCAGAAGAATTTTGTCAAAACAAACGTTTTTACATAACTATTTTTTTAAAATAATGGGGTAGAAATGCCTAAAGTAGCACCATAACTCCATCTATTATTAGTCCAGAAATCTTTAGATTCCAATGTATGACTCACTAAGGCTTCCAAGGTTAAAAACAACTTAGGAGCCAGTGCAAATTCATATCCTAAAGTATACCTCATTATTCCAATAGTTCTGTTATCATAATCTAAATTAACTTGTACGCTATCTGCGGAAAAAATAGGGTATCCATAATTTCTGATGCCGCCTTGTATATATCCTGTTAAGTTATGTTTCCCGTCTCTGTCTCGATATCCAATTCCACCAATTAGCTCAAAGAAAGAATTTCTCCCGCTAAACGTAAGATCTGGATTGACGGGATACTCAACTTCCATTTTTGAATTAAAATCATCATAGTTAACCCTGAGAACAAAATTGGACTTGTGCCTATATTCAATAGACGTCTGAATCATTAGTCCTCCTGAAAGCAGATCCGTTCCCTGTTCAACATACCCCATTTGTATAGCTGGCATAAAAGTTCTATCCCAATCCGAGAGTGTGTCATTCTTATGTTGAGCTTTTAGAGGGGGAGAATAAAAAAATAATAGAATAATGACTATGCTGAGTTCTTTCCATTTCATCTGTTTGAAGTTTTGTTGTAAGCGCGTTTATTTTATTTCATAATAGCAAGTCAGCCAATTCCCATTTGATAGTAAGGTAGATTTAGAATTGACGACTCCTTGATTGTAACTAAATTTTACTTTTCGAATATCTGGATATGCATGAGGCGCTATGTTGGATGAAGAAGTAGAACTATATCGTTCCATGATTTCAATCACCCTCATTTCAGTATTATAAGTAAAGTATAGCTCTTTTCTGATCGTACCTAGACTTTCTCTTGCGAAGTAAACAATATTCCCGTTTTTATCATACTGAATAAAATCTACTTCAACTCCTGAGTTCCAATAATAACTTAGGACCCGTGTTAGTTGTCCTAGGTTGTTATAATCGTAAAAAACAACTCTATCCACCAAATAATCATATATCGCTACTTTATCCACAATTGAATCATATTCAGAAAATTCTCGATATAATTCATTGGACGCCTCATATGTTTCGTTGGTTCCGTAATGTTGATAAAGATGTTTCTCTAATCTGGATTTAACATATAGAAGTACCGAATCAGTTAGTCCAGCACCTCTTGCGATATCAGAATATTTGTTTTCAAATGGGTTGTTTTCATATTGTGAATCAATTACTACTGGGGTAAGGATGTGATTCCAATCAAAGAAATTTGTGTCACCTAAGTGAGCCCTCAAAACAGAACGTAAGGTGTCGTTGATTTTACTGGGATCTGAATCACTTTGCATTGTTGCTATTTCTCTAGGTGCTTCTATTAATGTTAAATCAATCTGTCGTAGGTTTCGTAAATCCTCAAAAGAGGTCTCCGACCCACATTTTACAATTACAGTATCCTCTAGGTGTCCATTTAAATTGGTTTCTGACTCCCAGAATTTTACTCTTCCATCAATACCCACATAAATTCCGAATGGATTTTGACAGTATCCTACCTTAGCGGTTAAAAATAGTAATATGAGTAGTACATTTTTCACTCTATGAGTTACAACGGTCTCGTATAAAAATAGTGCGATTTTGTGTCCGTGGATTTTCCTCAGGAAAATCGGAGTGACCAAAAATGCGCTATCGTTTTGATTAAGGAATAAACTTACGCATTATTTTTGTACACTCTTAGTAATGGGCATTTTTTCAATTAAGTTGCTCAATTCGGTTTCTTTTTGGGTTCCGATTAGGAATTTTTTTCCGTTTTCTAATTCAATTGCAAGCCCTTTATTTCCTTTCATACTATAAACGGTTCCATATTTTGTCCAAAGTCGGATTCCTCGACCACCAACAAATCCATAATTCACAACGTTCATGTTTTTTATTTCATTCCAACTAACTTTCTTTTTTGCAAAGGGAAAGAAACTCATTCGTATTCCATTTTTGTCAATCGAGGTTTTCAATTTCATAATAATGAAAAGTCCAATTAACGAGAAAACGAACACCGAAAATATAATTAATCCAGTGTCAGACATTGGCTTGTCTCCAAATGGTTCGCCTAAAATCAGTTGTTGGTAAATTCCAAATATTGGTAAAATTCCAATTAGAATTAAAATCGACCAAAGCCACCATTGAGTGAATTTTTGTTCTTCTTTGAATTCAGTTTTCATCTACGTTCGGTTTTGTTTGTTACTAACGTTTGGTATAAAAGCTGTAGAGGACTAAAAGCTACTACCTTTTGGATAGTAAGATACTGAATTAATACAAAAACGGATCGAGTTTGCACCCGAAGCACTATTGCTTTTATACCTTGTTGTGCGCTCGCTTTTTATTCATTTTAGTTTGGCGAATTTAGACCTAGTTTATTTCCTTCCGTATCTAAAAACAAAGCAAAAAATCCGCTTTCATCTGCGTGGGCAGTTTTTGGGACAATGATTTTCCCACCATTTTTCTCAACTTTATCAAGAATTACCTGAAGGTTGTCTCCACCATTCAGGTATATAGTTACTCCATCTGCTGAAGGTTGGTATCCCTCTCCTTTAATTATGACTCCTGTTACCATTTGTCCCTCGTATGGAAACAATCCCATTTCCATTCCTGAGAATTCCATTTTCTCAATTTCAATGCCCAATATGGCTTGATAAAAATTAACTGCTCGTGAAATATCCGTTGCTGGGATTTCAAAAATGGAGATATAACTTTGTATCTCATTAGTCATTTGCTCTTTGCCAGAATCTACTTTATGTCCTTCTAATTCAGGTTTATTTTGATTGTTACAAGCCGTGAAATTAAGGGCGAGTAAAATAGTAGCATTTAGAATGATCCGTTTCATATTATAGTCTAAATTTATTTTGTTCTTTGTTCGGGTTATTATTTACTTTGCTTCAGCTTTATTTTTTAATTCTTGCAAATCCTGCATTGTATTTTTTCATAATCACTGGTGGTAAAATTAATTCCTTGATTAGCGACTCCTCATTTCTGAATATATGGCGCTTTACCAATATTAAGATGTTATCGCCTTGCTTTTTCTAATCTATCCTTGATTAACTCTTTTTCATTTTTCTTATTCGCAAATTCAATTGCTTTATTTAAATATTCTATTTCTTTATTAATGTTGTTGTGCATACGGTAAAGCTCAGCTAACAAACAGAAATAATGGCAGTTATCTTTTAATTCTAATTTATGTGCTTCTTGAATGGCTTCATCAATAGAGTTCGCCAGTGCAAGGGCATAGGTTCGATTCATAGCTATGATGGGTGAATATTCTATTGTGAGCAATTTATTGTATAGCTGTAATATATTATTCCATTTTTCTTTAGTTTCCTTGGTGTGCCAATAGGCTATTGCAGCTTCGAGATGGTATTTGGTAACAATATTTCCTACAGCAGAAAGGTTAAGATATTTACTGCCTTTTTGAATCAGATTTTTATTCCATTTTCTTTTATCTTGTTCTTGGTACAAAAGATCACCGTTTTCACCAGATATCCTTGCATCTATCCTAGAAGCATGGAAACACATTAAGGCTATCAGTGCGTGTATTTTTTGCTTTGGAAAATTTTTTTGCTCTGATAAAAAAAGACCGAGGCGCATAGCTTCCCAGCATATTTCATAGCGGATATTTTCTTCGTCAACACTGCTATAATATCCCTCATTAAATATTAGGTAAATGACCCTTAATACATTATCCAGCCTTGATATATATTGATCTGATGTAAGATTCATTTCAATTCGATCACGTTCTTTGATTCTTTTTTTAGCCCTATAGATTTTTTTATTAATTGTTTCTTTGTTTGACAAAAGTGCTCTAGCAATCTCTTCAATACTAAAACCACATAAAATTCTTAAAGCAAGACAAAGTTGAGATTCTGTATTGAGGTCAGGATCACAAAGCACAAATATCATCTGAAGCTGACTATCTTCAATTATTTTATCAGTAATTTCTATGAAACTAATTTGATGATTTTTTGCTTTTATATCAGGAGTGATTTTTTCATCATAGATTTTTTTTCTTCTATAATGTTCGTACAATAAATTCTGAGCGACTTTCCTGAGCCAGGCTTTTGGAAATTTGGGAATACCTTTATGAGACCAAGATTTCATGGCTTTAAGAAAAGTATCTGAGACAATATCTTCTGCTAATTGTAGGTCCGTTAATCCATAATAATTGCTGAGTACAGCAATCAAGTTACTGTACTCAGACTTAAATATTTCGGATAGTTGTTCGTCATCCATGTAGCTATCATCCTAGTTATACAGATTACATTTCATCAAAAACTATAATGTCTCTGACTTCTACTTTACCACCGTTACTTAATGCAGGGCAACCATTACTAAGTTGGATAGCTTCCTCAATAGAATCAGCCGAAACAATCATAAAACCACCTACAATTTCTTTAACTTCTGCATAGGGTCCATCTGTAATAGAACCATCACTGTGCATGGTTTTTCCTTCAAAGCCCAAAGCTTCTCCCGGGTTTTTGAGTTTGCCTTGTGCGCCAATACCTTCCATCCAATCTTGCCAAGCTTTAATTTCATCTTGTATTTGATCAGGAGTAGGGTTAAAATCAGGATTTGGTTCACTGTGGAACAACATCATAAAATTTTTCATGTCTTTTACTTTTAATGAATTATTAATAAACGTTTATATTCTTAATGATTGAAAATTTAGAAATTGGACAAAAGTGTTCAATAAAATTTCACATAAACTTCTAAAGCTGGACGGAGTTTTAAAATATTTGATAATTTATTAATGCCTATTTTTTATAGTGACGCACAACGTTTGGTTATGTTTAGTTGGTGTAAGGTACGAAACAACAATTAAATATAGCTTTTGTTAGCGGTACGTTTTTACTCTTCTTTTTCATTTTCCTTCTGCAAAGTAATAGTTATCTTATTCTTCCTATGACGTACAATTACATATTGACCACAATCAAACCCCATTTCTCTTAGCCATTTTCCACTTAGTCTAATTTCGGGAAAGGTAACATACCTATGATAGTCCCTAGGAAATGCTTTTGAAATCACTTTTAATCGTCTTTCTTCGTTTTTTGTATTTTTCTTTTCTTGCGCCACAACTATTATTTATTGCTATAAAAATACAATAAATAATATTTAAAACAAAATTAATGCGCACGTAATTATAATTAATTGTGGTTTTGGCACAATTTTAGAATCCTTATATTGTCACCAGAAGTCAATAAATTAGCACTGTGTCGAAACAAAACTTAAATAGAATTAAATCTGTTCTTGCTGAAAAGAATACAAATAATAAAGAATTAGCAAGTCATTTGGGAAAAACGGAATCTACCGTTTCAAGATGGTGTACAAATGAAGTTCAGCCTTCCGTTGAAACATTATTTGAAATCTCAAAATTCTTAAAAGTTGATATTCGCGAGTTGTTGGTTTCTACAATTGATTAGTCTATTCAACTTCATCTAGCCAAAATTTAACTGGCCTAATATCTGAACTGATTCCTTCGTCATAAAAATTAAAAATATCCTTAGCAACAGCTTTTGCGAGATTCTGTGACCATAGAATAATGTCACTTCCGTGCATAGATAGAATCTGTTCGTTTGAATCAAAAACTAAAAATCTATGTCCGAAGTATGGAAATATGAAAGGTGCTTTTCCAGTTTTTACTTCTTCAATTGTCATTTTATTTGATTCTAAAATCCAATTGATTTGATCTTTTATTATTTCTAAATCTTCAGGAAAGGAATAGAATGTTGATCTGAAAGTAGGTTCACTTTTTAAATCACCAGAAAAATTGATTCCAGGTTTATTTAGACCGTTCATTGTCTTATAAAAGTTTCTTAATGAATTAGGAAATTGAAATCCGATTTCCTGTTCAAATTGATTTAATTCAATTTCATTTAATCCTTTCCTCCATTTTGAGTTTTGCTGTATTTGAAATCCCCAACATTCATCATACTCAATATTTTCCCATTCTTTTTCACTTAAGGCTTTAATTTTTTCAAAAGATGGTATGGAACTATCTAATAATCTAAAAAGTTTAGTTTTCATTCTTTAATTCTTTTGTTCCTTTTTAGATCTAATAATTTAGATATATCCTCAGTATTGTCTTTATCCCGAATTAATTCAAATCCTATTATTTTATTAGCAAATAGTCGAGTAATAAGTTGATTAGTCATTTCTCTAAAAGAAAAGACTATCACGCCTGTGGAAATTGAATTAAAATTAATTTCAGTTGTTTCATTTTTAGCCAATATCTCAAATCCACCTTCTGCCCAGATATTTATAGAGATTCCCTTTCTTGGTGTGAAAATATCCTCCTCTGAATCCGCAAATATTGGATGTGGGACAATAAAATATTTTAATTGATTTAGTATTTCATTATTCTTCATTAGGTTGGGTTATTGGTGAGTCTTCTTGAACTATATCGTAATTACCGCTAACGTTTAGTGTATGGAGCGTATCCCGCAGGGTATGCACCATACACATTGTTATGCTCTTTTTCAATTGCTAAGATAAGAACTTATGAACTGCCTTGTAGGCGTTGTCCTGAGAATCGACATTGGCTAAAGCTGGTAAAATCTGAAATTGGTCAACGATTTCTCCAGTGAACTTACTTTCCTTGCTAGCATAGAATCTTCCTGATCTGTATCTGTCATTTGTAATAGCGTCTAGAAATCGCTCGGCACCTTTGTCTATTTTGTGTCCTACCCCAAACAACGCAATCATAATAGGATAGATTTTATTCCACATAATTTTAAACATAATAGGTGAATTATCCGCAATAGAGGTGCCTGGAACTGCACCAGGACTCATTGAGATAAATTTATAATCTGGGTATTTTCTTGCTAATGAAGACATGTATAAAGTCGCTATATATTTTACTAGTTGATAGCCTTTCATAACGTTATATTTTTCCCCGAAATAAGATCCGTTCAAAATAGATTGTAGTTCTTCACTTGAATGCGTGTTTTGGCCTGATTCTTTCAATCCCTTTTTCATTCCCATAATCACTCCCTCAGAACTCGCAAGCATAGCTACTTTATTCAATTTTCCAACTTTAATTAGGCCTTCAACTAGAACTGCATTTCCGAGTATATTGCTTGCCGCTAGCTCGTTCATTCCTGACTCTGTTCTACGATTGGGAGTTTTTCCCCCCATACCGCCAGCATTCAATATTAATGCATCAACGCTCCCTTCCAGTTGTTGTACGGCATTCCTCACTGATTCAGCATCCGAGACGTCCATGATTAGAATTTCAAAGATATTTCGCTCTGTAGCCTCTTCTAGGTCTTTTTTAGCGACCTTTGCTTTTTCAGGGCTCCTACATCCCATAATAATGCGGTCGGTTTCCTTTTGTAGTGCCAACTGTCGAGCTGTTTCTTTCCCGAGTCCTGCATTAGCTCCTGTGATCAAAAATGTTCTATTCATAGTATCAATCTATTTGGTTTTATCATTTTTATCGAACGAAGATTTTTTGTCTTGTCGCTGAATTAAATAACCCATAATTATAATGATGAGCCCGCGCGGTAAATCCATGGTAAGGCCTTCTATTACCCCTTGAGACAAATAGGAGATTGTTCCTGCAATCATTATAAACCAGCCAAAGAACACGGCTAATGAAACTCCCTTGCTTTGGCGTTTAAAAATCCATATAATGCTTAGTATCAGGATTCCTGCAAAAAAGAAAACATTAGAGGCCAAAACTTGACCAAGTGGTTTCATGTTTTCAGTATAGTTAAGATGGAACATGGATGTTACTACCTCCTTAAAATCTGATATCATCAACATTCCAGCACCTATTTGCATTAATGTGTTCAGCGCCAAGAACCCCACGTAAATTTTTTTTAAATTATTCATTCTATTTTTATTTGTACTAATTGGTACAAACATAATAAATACTTTGTAACGAACGGTACAAATGATGTTTTTTTTTAAATTTGTGATATGCCGAAAGTCGAACTATTTAATAGAATTGAGGTAATGGAAAAGGCTACCAACCTTTTTTGGCGCAATGGCTATGAAGCTACCTCTCTTTCAGATTTAACACAAGAGCTTGGAATAGGCAAAGGAAGTTTCTATAACAGTTTTGGCAGTAAAAGGGAGCTTTTTGACTCGTGTTTATCTATGTATCGTGAGGGTGGAATTGCCGTAATTGAGCAAGTGTTAAATAGCGAGAAAGACCCAATCTTAGGAATTAAGAAATTTTTAGATTTTCAGGCTGAAAACCTCTTACTGGATCCTTACTCCAAAGGTTGTATGTTAGCTAATACCGCTGCAGAATTGGCAAGGGATAAAGAAATCTCAATTTTTCTACTGGAGAATAATCAAATTCTGAAATCAAAAATTGTCAAGTATTTATCGGATACTTCTCTATCTAGCCAAGCCGAGGCAATAGGGGATGCTATTCTTATTTATACAACCGGAGTAACTATTATCTCCAAATTCATGAAAGACCTAGAACGCCTCAAAGCGTCAAACGAGTTGTTTATAAAATCTTTGGTAAATTGAGCATAACGTTTGGGTAAAGCTAGGCATTTATGCCGTCTTGATGTGCGGTGGCCAAAACCCCGGACTCTGGTTTGTCCGACCGAGAGATGGAAGCCTGGATATGTACACGTAATGGGAGGGAAAAGCGTGGCCAGAGAGTCGGACATGAACTTTACCTACTGTGTTATGCACTGTTTTAACCAAACCCAATCACTCTGGGTTCGTCATTGGTTAAGTCAAGGTATAGGTCAAAATATTCTTCGCTTCCGTCCTGAAATAGTCTAATAAACTGAACCTTATAGTCCAGGGTGTGATAAATTAGTCCTGTGTAGAACGAGCAACTATCTGAGCTGTCATAAGTTATTGTTGGTTCACAGAATTCTAAGTCAGTGAATTGATATTCTTGCAAGAAAAGAGTGCTATCAGATTCTGGCGAATCCGCTAAATGTTTTGTAACAAATTCCGACATGTATATCGTCATAAGTTCTTTTTCTTCCTCAGGAATTGGCTTGTAGGCAACTTTAAATTCTTTGCAACCAGTATCCATTAAGGGTAAAAATTCTTCCAATTTTTCGAATAGAATTTCGAATTTTTCAGGTTGACAGTCCATTAAATTAATTGGCTCCGTTACTTGCTGGTCATCAGAATCTGGTTCAGTTTCGTTTGAACCATTACAAGAGTACATTATTCCAAGTACTATAATTAAAATCCAATATGTCTTCTTGTGATTGTGCATAACGTTTGTATAAGAGCAGTAGTAGATTAAAATGCTCTAACTTTCGGATTCCAATATACTTTAATTAAACACAATAGCGGTTTGAATATGCATCCAAACCGCTATTGCTTTTATACCTTGTTGTAAATCGTTTTTATTTCAATTCTTCATCCATTCAAGAGCAAATTTTGCAACTTGTTCCCATCCATCAGCACCGCATATAAAATGATCTTTACCTGCGAAAAATTTTGAATCAACAATACTTTCCTGATTTTTATATTGCTTTATATTCTTTCTTAACAGCTCATTTGGAACTATTACATCATCTAATCCTCCAAGAAATAACAAAGGAGCATGAGGCTTCTTAGTATCAACTTTAGTGATTTTTTTTAATGCAGCTCTATGCGTTCTTCGGCTCTCTGGAACCGTATATTGATCAAACGCTTTATCAGACTCTTCTTTTGAAAGAGTATTAGAAAAAGCATAATGAAACCACTTTTTATATTTTTCTGTATCAGGATTAAAAACACTTCTTCCTTTAAAAAAGTTTAAACTTTTGTTGTTGGCTTTCCAAAAGCTAGGTTTGAATGATAATGTGCCTTTTGGTGGTGCAGAGCTAATCAGCACTGCAGCTTCGGCTTTATCTATTTCAACTAACTTTTGTGCCGCAAGCCCACCAAACGAATGTCCAATAAGAATGGGTTTTTCAGGTAGAGTGTCAATCATTTTTTCCAAGTTCAATAACCAATCTTCAAAACGAACATCTTCTAAACCTTGAGGAGGATTCAGACGAAGTTTATTGGGTTCGCCATCATGCTTAGGGTTTGCAGGAGTGTAACAAGTGTATCCTTCACTTTCAAAGAACGTTTTCCATTCCTTCCAACTTTCATTATTCACAAATAGACCATGGATAAATATGATAGTCTTTGATTTTAGATTTTTTTCCATTTTGCTTTGATTTAGATCTTGAGAATAAGAATTCGCAGAAAATAATAATGCGAATGCTACTAAGATTGTATATAACTTCATTTTACTTCTTGTTTATTTGAAGCAAAGTTCAGTATCTTAAAAACGTATTTTCTTAACCTCGGTTAAAATCGTTATTTGCCCGCTAATCTTTTTCTTATTCTACTAAGGGATGGACCTTGTATTCCAAGGTATGATGAAATATGATAAAGAGGTATTTCATTGCACAGCTCAGGATGAGCTTTTATTAAATCTAAATATCGTTCTTCGGGAGATTTTAGGAGAAAACTTTCCACTCTCTGAGTAACTACACTTGCCACCCATTCTGCAGTTAACCGACCAAAATTCTCCCATTCATGAGATTGTTTGTATAGTTCATCAAGAGATTTAGTATTAATACACAGAATTCGTGCATCTGTTAATGCTTCTGTATAAAATTGACAAGGAATTTGATTGACAAAGCTTTTATAGGCAGAAATAAAACCACCTTTGGAAAAAAAGAATACATTTTTTTCTTCCCCACTAATGGGATCAATAATATAGGAGCGAAATGTTCCTTCTAGAATAAAGCCTAGTTCCTTGCAAACATTTTTATAGTCATTAAATAATTCACCTTTTATAAATGATTTTTCATGCCAAACACCTTCAGAAAGCTTGAAAGCATTTTCGCTCATAGAGGAAAAGCCATTTAAAACAAGCTGAAGTCTTTGCTTATTTGTCATATTTTAAATAATTTACAACGTTTGAGTATGGTGTTGTAGCTAACCCGCAGGGTAGATATGCACTATACTTTTTGTTGTGTTTTCGTTTTTCATTTCACTTTTTAGCGTTGGGGAAGGCATACTCTTTGACAAGTATTGGCTCGTGAGGCCGGCTTTGTGACTTGGCAATGTGTATGGCGTTAGTGATGGCATTTTTACTTTATAAATCTAATCTGTAAATTCAATTTAAAATACAACTCTTCATTTTCTTTATAAATCTCTCCGAATCCGTGTCTTGAAGAACTAGCAGTGTCAAGTTTTGTATTGTTGATTAAATAATTCTCAAACTCATTTCGATTATAAATATGATAACATAGAATTTCACCATCTTCTTTTACAATTAGGTATCCACCTGTGGCATCATATTCCCCTGTCCAAACTTTTGAAGGCATCATTCCAAGTGCAACATCAGTTAAAAAACGTTTGATTTTATACGAGTAAAATTGATGCTCATTAGAGATGTCAAAATTAAGGGGATTCTCTTCTTCTATCTCAGAAACTAAGTCAATTGTTTTAGAATCATTACTTGTGAAAAAATGAAAGACAATTTCTGCGGTAATTTGAGGCAGAGAACTGTCTATAAGAACCAAATTATTTGAAAATATTTGTTTTTCAGTATTTGCGAATTTAAAATGTCCTCCTTTTTTTGTGATAGCTTCAATCCTGTCTTTTATTTTACTTTTAGAATCAATGCTGTTTATTTCAGTAATTTCTTTTTCAGTAAGTGATACGTCTTTTATTTTATAAATAAAATTGGTTGTCTTTCCTGCGTTTAATAGTGTTGAAGGGTTTCCTAATTGTGATTTTATACTAAACCCAAGAGTCGGTTGTTGACTTGTTCTTTGGTCATGAACAACAATAGTGATATCAGTTTTGGAGGATGAACTTGCTTTAAGTGAAATGCAATTTATACTTTGCATAAACTCTTCAACATCTGGAACGGAGAATGTTCTTTCAGAATTTGCTCTAATAGAGTTCAGTAATGAAATTGATTTTTCTTTAAATTCTTGAATGGGTATTCTAAGTACTTCTTCATTACCTGAAATTAAAACAATATCATCTTGAATTGAATACTCAAAATTATTATTTGATTCAGTTCTAAGTATCTTAATTATAGGATAAATGACATTTTGAATCTTTTCAATATTGCCGTCTCCAGGCTGAAGCTCCTTATCTCCTAAAAGTTTAAAAAGCACATAGATTTCGCTCCATTCCCCTTTGTTTCCTGTAATCATTTATTAGCTAGTTTTTCTATGATTTTTTTAGCAGTTGCTTGAATTGCTGGTACAGCAACTGAATTACCAAATTGTTTATAAGCTTGAGCATCCGATACTACAATTTTAAATTCTTCTGGAAATCCTTGAAGTCTTGCCCATTCTCTTGGGGTCATTTTTCTAATCCCTTCTTTATTGACTTCTCCAGTAATGTGTGTTACAGGAATGAAATTTGTAAGTCTATTGTCAAGTATTAGATTTCGTTCTCTTCCCATTCCACCGCAAACTACTGCATTAGCAGTTCCATCATTTGGAATTATCTCATATCCAAATCCATTTCCTTTGCTTGCGTGTCTTGCTTTATGATTACGAAGTGTGTCTAAATACGTAGTTGAAAGATAGTATTTAACAGAGACTTCTTCTTTTTCAAGAATATCTTCTAAAATTTTACTTTTATCAGTTGATTTGGGATATCTAAAATCAGTAATTTCTAAATCTTTTCTAAACCCAACAATAAAAATGCGTTCTCGATTTTGTGGAACACCAAATTCTTTGGCATTTATAATTTGTGGTTCGGGAACATAATAGCCTAAGTCGTTTCTTAGCGTATTTAGAATTGTTTCTAAAGTTTTTCCTTTGTCGTGGCTTCTTAAACCTTTAACATTTTCTAGGAAAAATGCTTTAGGCTGTTTCTTTTTTATAATTTCGGCAACATCAAAAAACAAAGTTCCTCGGGTATCTTCAAATCCTCCTCTTTTTCCTGCTATAGAAAATGATTGACAGGGAAAACCTGCACATAAAACATCAAATCCATCAGGGATATAACTTTTTGTTTCAGATTTTGTAATGTCGCCAAATGGAACTTCCCCGAAATTTGCTTGATAAGTTTTTTTTGAATATTTATCCCATTCACTTGTAAAAACGCATTTACCACCTATGTTCTGAAAAGCAAGTCTAAAACCTCCAATTCCCGCAAATAAATCTATGAATTTAAATTTTTGTTTTTTAGGTTCTGGAAATGGAACTGAATTTTTAAAGTCAAAAAGGAAGTATTGTAATGCTTCTTCTGCAACTTTATTAGTGATACTTTCTGTTGGGTATTTTTTGGTCAAAAGATCCTTTGCATAAGCTATAGCATCCTTTTTGTAAAATTGAGAAACACCATTTCTATGATTGTGCAAATAATGAGTAAAAGATGCCTTTTGTTCATTTTCAGGCTCAACAATTCTAATTTTAAAGGAACTGTCTCCAAAATCTTCTGTTGTAATTTTCTCTTTAAGTTTCATTTAATATATCATTTTAAATCAAAGGTCTATTTTTAGGCCGTAATTTATTTACGTTCTTCTGTAGAAATTAATAATTTTCTCACATCTATTTCAAGCACTTTGGCTATATGAAATAATTTTTCAACCCTCGGTTGCATTTCATTTCTACACCATTTAGAAACTGTGGTTCGATTCATTTCTAATTGATCGGCTAACCAATTATTGGTTTTTCCTTTTTCTGCTAAAACTGCTTTAATGCGATTGTAAACTTCTTTATCCATTACAAATTCTTATGCTTAACTGTCAAAGATAACAACTTCATTTGAGATGTTATTCGCATTATTTTATGCTTTATAGTGTTCATTTAAATATTTTTAATAACTTTGTTATGCTTTAAAAGCATAATTATAACCTTTTAAAGTTTTTTTTGAATACTTTAAAATTAGATTATGAGCAAAAAATATACCAAAGCAGATTTAGAAGAAATTGTCTATAAACAATTAGAAAATTTAAACGCAATGCACGATTTGTTAGGCATTATGAAATTCCAAAATGATTTGATTCAAAATATCAATCAAACCTTAAGGGAAGAGATTGGGCAATTTAAAGAACAACAAGTCATGTATCCAACCAGAAGAAATTCAAAATCGTAACAGTCAGAAGGGTTGGGAAGATTAAGCTCTTTTGGTTTTTTGGGTCGGCTTGCGTTAGGCAAAAACCAAATGTGTTAATGTGTGTTGGGCTTTTCCGAATGAAACACAACGTGTTCGTGTATGGTTTCGTTGCGTTTGCACTAAGTTAGCAAATAAACAGGAACCTATTGTTCAGAAGCGATAGAAATTCCGATTAGGTATTTCCGAGCAATGAACTATACACGTTGTTGTGAGTAGTTATTACATTAAGTATCCATCTTGTGATTTAAGAGCTTCTGGAATATTGACATCATCAATCATTTCTCTTAGGTCTATTTCAATGCTGCGAGCAATTGCAGTAATTGGTGTATCATTATAGGTGCCTTCAAAGGGGTTTTCCGAGTAATCTCCTATCTTCTCCATTAATAAGAAAACCCAGGTTATGAGACCGCTTAATAATGGGCCTAAAAATAAAATACTCTTCTGCATAGGAATTACATCCATTAATCCAAATGGAACAATAAAACAGAATATTAATGTAAACCAATAGCCAACTGATGCGTATTGTCTTGGAAAAGGGAAGTTTTTGATTCTTTCAGATTTACCTTGATCTGTATAAAAAGTACTGATCAATAGATGTAATTCCATGTGCCTAAAATCATCATAGTTGTTGCTATTTCGTAATTCTTGTAGACGCATAGATTGCAATTGAAGTATTTGTGTTGCAACATTTGTTTTGTTTTCCAATGATTCTAATTCGGACGTTGAAAGAAATTGCTTGAGTTCTTGGTCAAGTTTATTGTGGAAATCTTCACTAAATGAAGGTGCATATAAACCTTTAATACGATTTTCAACATGTTCCCATTGTTGACTAATTCTTAATTGATGTCTTAATGCTGTTAACCATGCAATGTGTCTGTAAATAAGTTCTTTCTTTATACTATGCACATCTTTTGAAGATTGTACAAAAGAAGTCACTGCAGCACCGAAAGTTCTGCTGTTATTTACAATACTTCCCCAAATCTTTCTTGCTTCCCAAGCTCTGTCATAAGAACTGTTATTCTTAAAACCCAAATAAAATGCGACAGCTATTCCCAGCACTCCAATTGGCTCCCATGGAATAGCAACAAGTGTATTAGTGTAAAATGATATAGAAAATATTATTAGACTGCTAACTGTACCTATAACAAATGGCCATTTAGACCAATTAACAGTAGACCATAAACTATGTCTTCTTTTTACAAACATAATGTTGCTTATTAAATGATAAAGAAATTTTTGGGATGATTAAATAAAACTAAGACTTGAAGTTTATTTTAGTTTTTTAGAACTATTCTATAACGCGCTTTCCCTTTTTCTAAGTGTTCCATAGCTTCATTTACTTTATCCATTTGAAATTCTTCAACCGTAGGATAAATATTATGTCTAGCACAAAATTCTAGCATTTTTTTTGTTAACTCTGGACTTCCGAGCGGACTTCCTCCTAGAGATTTTTGCTTATCAAGTAAGTTCCAAGCAATAATTTCCATAGGCTCTGCAACAGCTCCAACTGTATGAAGTTTACCTTTTGGTGCCAAAGCGGTTATGTATGCATTCCAATCTAGTCCAACATTGGTAGTGTTTAGGATTAATTTCAGTTTTCCTTGGATAGATTCAAATTCTTTTGGGTCTCTAGAGTTTACTACTTTGGTTGCTCCCATAGCAAGAATTTCTTCTTTTTTGGCTGGGTTTGAACTAAATGCAATCACTTCACATCCCCAATGTTTTAAAAATTTCAAAGCCATATGGCCTAATCCTCCAATGCCAATAACGCCAACAGAATCTGTTGGTTGAACGCCAGCAATCACGATTGGATTAAACACCGTAATACCTCCACAAAATAAAGGGCCAACTTTGCCCATATCCATACTTGCTGGAATTGGAATAGCCCATGACCAATGCCCTCGGACATAATCAGCAAATCCTCCATGTCTTCCAACAATAGTTGCTTCATTACTAGAACAAAGATTGTGGTCACCTCCCATGCATTCGGAACAAGTCATGCAAGATTCAGAAACCCAACCCATTCCAACTTTATCGCCCACTTTCAAGTTCTTAACAGAACTACCAACAGCGACAATCTCTCCAGCAATTTCATGACCTGGTACAAGAGGATATTCTGTTAAACCCCATTCATTATTAATCATACTCAAATCCGAATGACAGACACCACAATAGTTAACTTTTATGTCTACTTCTTCGGCTCCTATTTCGCCTAATTCGTAAGAATATGGCTTCAATTTTCCTTTAATCTCTTTAGCTGCGTATGCTCGTACTTTCATATCTTGATATTATTTGATTTTGCAATAATTTAGATATCAAAGTTAGCGTGATAGCTCAGCTTAAAAATTGACTTAAAGTCAATAAATCATGTGCAAATAAGGCTTTTTCTAATTCTACTTAATCGTTCAGGTGTAATACCCAAATAACTAGCAATATGATAGTTCTTTATTCTCTGCTCTAACTGAGGAAATGAGTTTACGAAATGTTCATATTTTTCCTGGGTGCTCATTGTATGGCTATCAATGTTTTTTTGGTGTGTAGAAGCTAAACCTCTTTCAAGTTGTATTCTGGCGTAGGTTTCTAGTTTTGGAATCTCATTGTATAATTTGTCCCAATGACTTTTTTTGACTTTTAAAAGCGTGCAATTTTCAAGGCACTCTACATATAGTGTTGATTTGTTTCCTGTGAAGTAGGCTGGATAATCGCCAATCCACCAATCCTCTGTTGCAAATTGAACTGTATGTTCTATTCCTGATAAATCAACAAAGTAAGAGCGCAGACAACCTTTGAGAACATAGAATTTATAATCAACTGCCTGATTAGGTTTGATAATTAGCTCGTTCTTAGAAAAATTCATTTCTTCAAAATGTTGAAATATTTTCTCAAATTCTTCTTCAGAAATATCTACTCGAGAGTTAATATGTTTATATAGTAAATTCATGTTCTTATAATTACTCACAACGGCTCGGCTATGATATAGTAGCGGTTTTAAAGTGACTAACTTTCGGGTTATTACTAAACTTTCCATCAATTATTGCCCTTTGATTTATCACTATCCCCGCTATTATTTATAGCCATTGTTAGCATTCGTTTTAATTCTTCTGATGTAGGAACCTTTCCTTTCAGATTATTTGGTAATTCTTGCGTCAGTTTATACGAAGAAACTCCAATCGGTTTATTATTTGTTCTCAACGTGTATTCTACTTCAAGATTATCCTTTATTGGGCAAAGAATAATTCCAATAGATGGATTATCATCTGGCTGTTTTTCTTGTTCGTCCAATAATTCAAGATAGAAATTCATCTTACCTGCAAATTCGGGTTCAAATTCAACAGTCTTTAACTCGATTGCGACTAAACATTTCAGTATCCTGTGGTAGAACAAAAGGTCTATAAAGTATTCTTTTTGATTCAGCTTTAGTCGATATTGATTGCCAATAAAGCTAAACCCATAGCCAAGTTCGAGAAGTAAATCACGAATGTTTTCAACTAATCTATTTTCTAGTTCTTTTTCTAAAATGGGCTTGGTAATTCCTAGAAAGTCAAGATTGTATTCGCTTTTCATAGCTTCATTAGCTTGTTCGGATAAATGAACAGGCAACGCTTTTTCAAAATTACTTTGTTTTGGGTCTTTTAAGTGATGCTGGTAAGCACTTGCTTTTATTTGATTTAGTAAAACTGCTCTACTCCAACCCAATTGATTTGTGGCATTTAAGTAATATGCTCTTTCTTCAATATCTTTTACTTGATGGAGTATTAATAGATTCTGACCCCAAGGAATGGTTAACGCTAATTCCAATAAATCTGTATTGTCTTTGTATTCCAAGTAGAATTGCCTCATTCTCCATAAATTTTGAGGAGAGTAGCCTTTTGCACCATCAATGATTTTATTAATGTCTTTAGATAAGGTGTCTACAATAGATTTTCCCCAATTATGTTTTTCTTGATTTTGAACAATCAGTTTACCAATTTCAAAATTTTGACCAATATGATGTCTGTTTAAAGCTTTGTATGCTTCATATTTCGTAGAATTGATTGTGTTTACAATCTCTTTGAAAAAATCAGTATATGTTGTTAAATCATTCATTTAGATATTTCTAATTCTCGCACATTTGTGATAGAAATTGGTTAATTTCAAATCTCTCACAGCTGTGAGAGATTTACTTTTTAGTTGGTAATAGTAATTCTCTAATATCAACATCAAGAATTTCAGCAACTTCTGCCAAAGTCTCAATAGATGGCTGCATATCATTTGTACACCATCTTGAAACGGTTGTTCTGTTCTTACCAACTTTTTCAGCTAACCACTTGTTTGTTCTGTCTTGTTCAGCCAAAACTACCCGTATTCTATTATAATTCTTTTTACTGGTCATTTGAATCGTTTTAGACTATGTAAATAGCATTTAATGTAAAAATAGTTTATTAAAAAGTATTTAAATATTAACTTTTTAAACTATATTTGAATCGTATTACATAACTATTGATTTGTTTAAGGATTCAATAATGTATTTAAAGTAACAGAAATTAAAAATCGTTTTTATTATGATGAAGTATACAAAAGCAGATTTAGAAAAGATTGTTTTTACTCAATTAGAGAATTTGAATGCAATGAATGACCTTTTGAGTATTATGAAAGTCCAAAATGAATTGATTCAAAATGCTAACAAAAAGTTACGAGATGAGATTTCAGAGTTTAAGCAGAAGCAATATCCAAAAACAAGAAGAAAATCAAATTAATCAGGTTTTTCAAGTAGTTTCAAGTTTTTCATTGAAATCTTAGTTTTGATGCCATATAGGTCTTTACGCATAGAAATTATGAGTTCGTTAAATTCAGATTCTTTGCCTGATTCCAAGAAGTTTTTCATTGATAGCAACACTTTATCTGAGGCATAAAGTGTCATATTAATCCACTCTGCATTGAGTTCATTAAAAAGCCTTTCTTTTGAATCAATATCAGGTCTTTGTACAATGATTGTTGTTCCTTCTCTTTCAAAATTGGCATAGGTGTAGCAGAGTAGGATAATAGCTTTATATCGAGTTTCTTTGAATTGATGCTTCGTCTCAGATTTCCTTTTTTTATCTGCAATAAAGAAGTCAAGTAGTCCTTTCAGTAGTCCACCTAAACCAATAAGTCCTATTGCAGATATTATTTCTTGGGTTGTCATTGTTGTGTTAATGAATGCTAACGGCTCAGCTATGATTAGTGCGGCGTAGAAATTCAGCGAATTTCAAGCCAGCACAAGTAAAAGCTTTGAGCTATTTTTTAGTTTGTTAGGATAAAAATAGGGAAAAAGCTTTTGCGACAATGCAAATCAGCCAACATTTCGGCTTGCACTTGCTCCCGCATTAATTATAGGTATTGTTGCCAGTAGTTTTTATCTACAAGTGGAATAAATCAAGTTCAATTTTATTGTTCAAAGTATCTACTTTAAAATTAAAAGGTTCAGCTTCATTAATTTCGTTATAATTATGTTCAAAATCAAATCCGTTTTTGAACTTTTTCCAAGAGCCTTTTTCCGATTCTAATGTCATACTTTTTAATATTTGTTCAGTAATGTGTTTTTCATCAGATTCTAAATATTCAATTGATAGTCCGATTGAATAGTCTGAATCGAAAGCACCTTCTGTATGTTCAATTAAATTTCTCAACACTTTAAAGTCATTAGGAATAATCAAGTCAGTTTTTTCTATAATTAATGGTTCAATTCTCTCTATTGCTAATTCGCCGTCTGGTTTGTTCATCATCCCAGCAAATAGATATATCATAAATCCGAATAATACTATCGGTATAATCAAAATGAAAAATTGTAAAAGTGCAATTAATTTTCTCCCTTTGAGTAACTGCCAAATTATAGAGATGAATAGTAAAAACCCTGATAATATTAGAATGTAAAATCCAAAATCCGTATTAGATAAAATTATATCAGTAAAGAAAAGAAATACAGATATTAAGAAAAATAATACTGGAATCCACCATTCGGTAACTAGGTATTTCTTTAAAATTTCGGTCATTTTTAAATTACTGGCAACGTTTGGCTAAAGATACATCTTTATTTTTACTATATGTATCCTTTACACTAGCTGCATTTCGGCGAGTGGGCTTTTTACAGCTCGAATATTTTGTGAGCTAACATGAGCATATATTTGGGTTGTTTTAATAGATCCATGCCCAAGGATAACCTGAATATATCTCATGTCAATGCCGCTTTCTAGCAAATGAGTAGCATAACTGTGTCTCAGTGTGTGAGGTGTAATATTTTTATTTATTTTTGCTTTATAGCAGGCACGTTTAAGTATGTTTCGAATACTAACAGGTGCGTATTGTAATTTACTAGCACCATTGAACAAGAATTCGTTTGGTTTATAATTTCTGTAATAGGATCTAAGTAATATTAATGAATTTTTCGGAAGTGGTACAATTCGATCTTTAGCTCCTTTAGCATTTCGAATTTTAATAATCATTTGCTGGCTGTCGATATCATCAATTTTAAGGTTAGTCACTTCACCAATTCTTAAACCGCAAGCATAAATTAGTGAAATGATTGTCTTATGTTTAAGGTTAGTGATGCTTTCAATAAGGACGTATATTTCCGATTTACTTAATATCATTGGTAGTTTTTTATCCTTTCTAGGTCTATCGATATAATACGTTTCTCTATCACGGTTTAATATTTTTTCGTAATAGTATTTTATGGCATTTATGTGCTGGTTTTGTGTGCTTCTTGCATAACCTTTTTTGACTAAATAGTATTGGTATTGTTCAATTTCTTGTTTGGATAAAGTATCTATTTTGCCGTTAAAGTATTTAATGAAATGCTCGAGGCATGAAATATACGTTTCGATCGTATTTTTACTATATCGCTTGCCATACATTTGTCTTTTAATCCGCTTTAAATCAATCATAATACAAAATGATCAAATCGTAGAAATTAGTCGTTAAACAAGCATTTGCAGTCGTTTGTAAACGTATTTAAACGTTTATTTCTATTAGTTTAGCTTTGTGAAATATTTAAAATAAAGAAAAAAGGATCTCCTTCAGTTTCCGTATGACTATAAATTTAAAAGCTATAAAAAAGCCCTGAAACTTATGGTTTAGGGCTTTTTTGTATAGGGTGGTTGCTATGAAGCATCAGATTACAACTTCTCACTGAACCAGGCAGAGGCTTCCTTCACGGATTCATTTACTTCTTGATCCTGATCGTAATAATTGAATTGATGAAATGGCGATTCTAATTCTGTTTCCATCCAATGCAGTTTCTTATCTTCCGTCTGAATGGCGTTGAAGAAATTTTTGGTATACTGCGGTAAAACCGCTCCGTCAGAATGAATCATTAAGGTTGGACAGGTCAAATACTTAGCGGCTGGCATAGGATTAGTGGTTAGCCAGTCTTCCCATGACATGACAGCAAATTGATCGGCACTCCACTGCTCAATAGCACCCCTTTCTGGATTAAGATAATAATCGTAAGGTCCATACATGGCAGCAGTTGTATCAGTAGTAGATATAGATGGGATATAAGTTACCGTTCCGCTTTCTGCATATTGCAATTTAGCCGCTTTGGCGGCATCTATTTTAGCCTGAACGCCTTCCGTTCCGCCATAAAACAATTTAACGGCTTCTTCATCATGTAGCCATGAGGCGGCTGTCACCACAGATTTGATTCTTTTATCTTCTGATGCAGCCATTAGGGTGTACATGGCACCAGCACAGACACCAAAGGCTCCTACTTTAGAGGAATCGACTTCTTGAAGTGTCAAAAGGTAAGTCACGGCATTTTTCACATCTACTTTTTTCATTTCAGGACTTTCATAAAACCTAGGTACTCCTTCACTTTCTCCAAAGTTTCTAAAATCAAAAGCCAAAGTGATAAATCCCTTTTCAGCGAGTTTTTTAGCATACAAACCTGCCATTTGCTCTTTGACGGTAGTCCAGCTGCCAGAGACAACTATTGCTGGATAAGTTTTTCCTTCTTGATAATTGGTTGGGTAATAAAGATTCCCCACAAGGTTAGCACCTTCGCTCTTAAAATTTACTGTTTTCATATTTACTTGGTTTTGTGCATGGGCATTGAGGCTGAGTAAGCCTGATACTGCCATCATTATTAATTGTTTAGTCATAGTATTTATTTTTTATTTTGATTTTCTATGGCCAGAGAAACCAATTCGGTATTCCCGGTCTGGTATTTATAATTAAAAGTCATAGTGGTAATGACCCATTAGTCATCTATTTTTTTGAGGTCAAAATCATAAGAGCCCACAACCGTCCATAAATTACCTTTGTCATGATTCAAATAGTGAGTGGCAGTTCCATAACAAAAGGCATGAGCGGCTTTCCCTTTGACTTCAATAATGACATTACCAATCTGATGGTGTGTGAAATCGAATCCCGGTAAAACTGCCCCCCATTGTTTGGTAATGTCTTCTGAAGAAACATTTACTCCAGGCTGATTGTTCATAGATGAATAATCAAGATAGATTGTATCGGCAAATATGGTTTTAACAGAATGCCAATCAGATTGATCGACAGCCACGAATAATTGTGCAATGGTTTGTGAAATGTCTGCTTTCATATGAGTTAATGTATTTTGAGCATTTCCAACATAAGTCACTAAAAATGCTGTGGTGATTAGAATGGTTTTCATAATTGTATTAAATTGAATCGGTTAGGTTAAATGCTTTGGCAGCCACAACGGGGTTGAAAATTTCAACATACTCTACAATTTTACCCTTATTATCAAATTTGAAAGTTGAGTAATATAGGTTCTCATAAAACCCGGCATTACCTTTGAGTTTGATTTTACCAGTATATTGGACAAAAAGAATTTGAGGGTCTTCTGTTCCCAAAAATGTTTCAATGGTAAAGGACATGCCATCAAAATTTCCAGGAACAGGTTTCCAGTAAGCCAAAAGAGCGTCATGGCCTATAGCACCATCTGGAAATAGTCCGGATGCATAAGGGTTGATTTGGGTGCCGCTTTTGGCAAATAAGTCGACAAAATCATTTATGTTTTCTTCTTCCAATAGCTGGAAGAATCGTTTAACAGTTGTTTTGTGTTGTGTTATTGTTTTCATTTCGGATAGACTATTTGTTGGGACTTGCTCTGCTTCATTATGGTTTTGACAACTAAGCAGAAAAGCGAATAACAGAATAAATATTATATGTTGCATTGGTCTTGTAAATTTGATTACATGACAAAATTCAGAAGTATTCGCTCAAATGAAATACTTAAATCAAATGAAGAAGTTTAAAAATCAAAGAATGGTTGATTTTCTATAGGAATTAGGTGTTAATTCAGTATGTTTTTTAAAGAAAGTACTGAAGTTATTCGGGGAATCAAAGTACAGTTTATAGGCAATTTCTTTGATAGTATCGTCTGTTTGTGCAAGCAGTTCCTTAGCACAAAGAATGATGTGTTGATAGATAATTTGTGAGGCTGTTTGGTCAGTTAATCGCTTAACAATTGAGTTCAAATGATTCGGATGAACATTAAGCTTATCTGCATAGTAGCTGGTAGAATGAAGATTCGCAAATGTTTCAATATTGTTACCTTCATGGAAGCTAGATTCTACCATAGCCTGATAGCGAGACATCAATTTAAGGTCGGCCTTCCTAATGATTTTATCATTTTCTTCAGATTCGATCGTTTTATTGTAATATCGCTTAACGTAGTTCAGCAATACAATTACCCAGGCTTCAATCAAATCGAATTTATTTGTGTTGTTGCCATAATACTCTTGCCAAACATTATGAAAGATACGAAGCAATTGTTCGACTTCACCCGGCTCAACTTCAAATGGGATGGCTTCTTCTATTTTCAAAAATGGAAAATGACTTAGCAAATCATTAAAATGGTGAGATTGTGCAATAAATTCTTTGGTCAGCATGAGGTAGTAGCCTGACCAATTAGGTGCAATATCCCATGATAGTATTTGAAACGGAGAATTAAAAAAAACTGTAGCACCATCAGGAAAGTTAGCATGATGCCCTGAAATAACCACGCCATCACCCTCAGCTTTAATGGCTATGGCGTAAAACTCATGCCTGAAAGGAGGCATGGCATTAACGACTGTAGGCATATTATCTTCAAATCGCCTAATGTCAAAATGTGGATGTTTTGAAGGGCTGATGCCAATGGCCTCGCAATAGTTATGAATAGTTTTAAAGCGTTTCACTCAGTAAAAGTAAGGAATTATATAAAATCATTCAGAATGTAATTCAGACACTTTGAACGACCCTAAGTTCAGTATTCTATGAATTACTTTCCGTAAAACGATATTACTTGAAATTACGTGCTACAACACAAAAAATTGACTACTTTCCAAGGTGAGAAATGATTTCATTACCATTCTAAAACATAAATTGTATCTTGGAATTGATTTTCAAAATACCAATCAGTGAATAGCAGCGGTAGTTTTAAATATGAAGAAGTCACAGGGTTGAAATTTAATACTTCATTATTGGGGACATCAAGTGCCTTTTCTCATATCTATTTTGTGGATGGGTTATTAATTGATACTGGTCATAGCAGAAAAAGGAAGACAGTATTGTCTGCTGTTAGCGGACTTCCAGTTAAACAAATATTGGTTACACATCATCATGAGGATCATACTGGAAACCTCCAAGCCATTCATCAGCATTTCAATTGTGAGATTGTAGCTTCTGAGAAATGCTGTGACATAATGAAACACCCTCCTAAATTAAGTTTAGCACAAAAATTATATTGGGGTAATCGAAAAGCGGTACATGATCTTGTTCCGGTTAATCAGAGTATTGAAACCGGAAAATTTAGGTTTGATCTGATTGATATTTCTGGTCATGCTGATGATATGATAGCCTTATATGAGCCTCAAAAAAAATGGTTGTTCTCTGCAGACTTATATATTCATTCTCGCGTGGGTTATTTCCTCAAGGAGGAAAGTATAAAACAACAGATTCAATCCATTAAAACTGTGCTTCAACTTGACTTTGAAGTCATGTTTTGTAGCCATAATCCACAATTAAAACAAGGCAAAGTAAAACTATTAGAAAAACTGCACTATTTGGAAGATTTTGTCTCCAACGTGCAACGGCTGTATAATGAGGGTTACTCAGGCAATGCCATTTTCAAAGCACTAGGTTTGAAAGAATACCGATTGATTAAATTGCTATCTGCTGGTCAATTATCTAAAGAAAACATGGTGCATTCTGTGATTAGAGATTTTTGCTAGAATATTTAAGAGTAAATGATTAAGGTCTTTGGGTATAAAATAACCATATTGTTATCCCTAATGAATTGAATTTATTACAAGTCTTTGATAAACTGAAAAGTCGCTTCATTTGCTTTTAGTAGACTTGCATGCCTAACTTGTTTGACCAGGAAAAAAGGAATTCAGATGTAAAATTGGTGAATCAAAAAAGCCCTGAAACCAGAGGTTTAGGGCTTTTTGTACTCGAGGCGGGACAAATATCGAACTTTTATTTGAGCGAGGATATCAAAAATTGCATGTTTTGAAGAGAGGAAAATCCTTCAGTCTTTCCAACATTTTTTTGCACCGAACAGTTTAATCTGTATTGCTCTATTACTAAAAAGGAGACTTATACTCAGGATTATTTAAGTAAGTATCATCCGTGAGCGTCTTCAAGAAGTTGATGAGGTCAGCCTTTTCAGTAGCATCCAGCATTAAACCTGTACTTGTTGTTGCCTCTAAAGCAGGGTCTAAACTAGCCGAAACGTGAATTCCGTTGTTGTAGTGGTCAACTACCTCTTCTAAGGTGTTAAATCTACCATCATGCATATAAGGCCCCGTTACGGCTATGTTTCTTAACGAAGTCACTTTAAATTTACCTTTGTCTGCTGGATCATTCGTCACTTTTTCTCTTCCAATATCCGTTATTTGCCCATCAGGATCTAAACCGTTGTTCATATACTGATCGTTCTCAAAATTATTTCCAGAATGACAGTGAGCGCAATCAGCCCCCGAAGTGGCAGGAAAAAACTCATTGTACTCTGCAAAAAACAAAACTCGCCCATTTTCTTCACTTGGCGTTAATGTTTCTAAGCCTGCCAGGTAACGGTCATATTTACTATTATCTGAGACAATAGACATCATAAAGGCTTCAAGCGCCAAAGAAATGTTGAGTGAGGTAATAGCACCGTCTTTAAAAGCCCTTCTGAACTGACTTAAATATAGTGTATCCGCACCTAGTTTTGAAACTACGTTTGCAATGGTTTCATTCATCTCGACCGGATCTTGGATTGGTAGTATGGATTGGTGTCTCAATAATTCAGCTCGTCCGTCCCAGAAAAATCCGTTTTCGTGCCACGCTAGATTAAAAATTGCCATAGCTTGTCTTTCTCCTTGCAATCCACCCACGCCTGTTGAAAACTGATCCATGTCTGAGAATCCATCTTCTTGAAGATGACACGTAGCACATTTGATAGAGCCATCTTTCGACAATTTAGTATCGTAAAAAAGCATCTTTCCAAGCTTCACTTTTTCAACAGTCAGCGGGTTGTCAGACGGTAGATTCGGTTCTGGCAAATTGTTATTCGAGTATTTTAATTGATAGGAAGCTGGATCATATTCAGCTACATAAGGCTCTGGGTCTTTCTTGCAAGAAGAAAAAATCAGAACACCGCTAACAAGTAATAAAAATGGAGCCTTGATTTTCATTTTCTATTTATTTATAACAATTCGTTTCGTTTCAATTGCCTTTCCTGATTGATCGAATACTGTGAACATAAAAAGACCAGATTGATTTAACTCGATTTCTTTCGTTACTAAATCCGCTACAACAATAGTTTCAACTATTTCGCCTAGCGCATTCGTAATTTGAACCGTTGCGCTATTGGTATTCTCACCAATTTGAATGGTCACCTGTCCGTTTGATGGATTAGGATACACACTCCAATTCGCAACAATATCTGCCTTATCTATACCTAAATAATAGTTCCCAAATACAAAATCTCTCCAGTTTTCTAGTGCCTTTTTCGCTTCTCCAGTTGAACCGTGAGAGATGGTTCCAGCATTTAAATCAATGTCTTCCACACCTCTGGTATAATCTGCATTTAAATCCATTACGAATTCGCCACCTTCGGTAACCACATCAACATCAGCAGAAACTTCAAAGTAGTTTTCATTTCCTAAGCCATGCAATTGAAAGTTTTGTGAAAAGTTGTTTCCTCCGTTTCCTTCATAAGCCACAAATCGGTAACCTGCCGTCCAACCCCAGTGCATAGAAGGAGATTTTGGTCCCAGTGGATGAGCGGTTGAGTAGGCAGAGGGGTCTTCATTGTTCGTTGGTTCTTGAACGCCAATGTAAAACTTAACTGATTCAATTGAAGTGACTGTATAGCTACCTAATGGAATTGTAGTGGAAAGTTCTGTTCCTGGTTGCACCAGATCAATAACAGATAAAGGAACTGCTGTTTCTGTACCGCCATCATGAACAATCTTGATTTGAGAGACATAATATTCAAGTCGGGTGGCTTTAAATTCTTGCCCTAAATTATTAGTCGCCGTTTGATTATAAGCAAAATCATTTACACCCAATTTATGATTTATCCGAAGATTGACATTCGTTTGAGCCGAAGATAAAAAAGCGGTAAATGCCAAAAGCGATAGTAGAATTCTTTTCATAGGTATTATTTTAGATGACTAGTTATTTATATGTCAAATACTTCATTTCGCAGAATAAATAAGAATCTTATGTCGTGGAAACGAAAACGTTTGCACCATCCAAAGTAAAATTATTTGAGTGAATTGAAGATGCTTTTGTAACACAGAGTTACTTAGATTATTGAAGACCTATTATTTGATTTCAGATAAAACCTTGAAATATAAATATATAAGTCATTACTCTTTGCTATTTAAGTCTAAGCTAGAGCATCCTTTTTTACGAAATTTTAAGAACCCGTTTGAACAAAATCTATTAACTTTGTAGAATAATTAAGTGAAGGTTTTACAAAAAATAGCTGCAATTTTAATGATTCCCGTGGTGCTTTTTTCATCATTTGGATTCACAATTGACGTGCACTATTGCAAAGGTGAGGTCAAAAGTATAGGTCTCTTTGGTAAAGCACAACCTTGTGAAATGGCTGGTCTGTCTGACCAGATTGATGCTTCATTACCACCATGTCACCAAAAAAAGTTAAAGGAAAAAACTAAAAAATCTAATAACAAAGATGGTACTATTCGATCCAACTGTTGCTACAACCAGACTTTTGTGTTTGAATCTAATGAAGAGGTTGAACAGAATGATCTACAGATAAGTGCTTCAGATGTACAGGTGGTCATGATGGCATGTATTTTATGCGATTATTCATTTTTCATTCATGAGATTTCTGCTCCTACGTATGCTGATTATGATCCTCCACTGATCAGGCATGACTTCTCCCTCTTGTATCAGTCTTTTTTAATTTGATTTAAGTATTGTTTTGAATCGTCCGTTTCTCATGGATTTCGGACCAATTTTCTATTGTTTCAATTCAATACTAATCAATGTTAAATCGTATTATAAATTTTTTTCTTGACAATAAACTCGTTGCATGGCTCTTGCTCTTGCTCTTTATTGGATGGGGTTTAGTGACCTCTCCTTTTGAAGTTGAAAGTAAGTTACCACGCGACCCTGTTGCCGTTGACGCCATTCCAGATATCGGCGAAAATCAGCAAATCGTTTTTACAAAATGGATGGGACGTTCACCGCAGGATGTGGAGGATCAAATCACCTATCCCTTAACCTCCGCTTTACTGGGTGTGCCGGGTGTTAAAAGCGTGCGGAGTAATTCTATGTTTGGCTTCTCAAGTATCTACCTCATCTTTGATGAAGATGTTGAGTTTTATTGGAGCAGAAGTAGAATTTTGGAGAAGCTCAATTCACTACCTGCTGGTGTATTGCCAGATGGTGTTCAACCTGCTTTGGGGCCTGATGCAACGGCGCTTGGTCAAATATATTGGTATACGTTAGAAGGCAGAGATAAAGAAGGTAATGCAACAGGTGGCTGGGATTTAAATGAAATAAGAAGCGTTCAGGATTTTTATGTAAAATATGCCATTCAATCTGCCGAAGGGGTATCTGAAGTCGCTTCAATAGGTGGTTTTGTGCAAGAATATCAAGTAGATGTTGATCCTGACAAAATGCGAATTTTTGATGTCTCGCTTGAGCAGGTTATGGCAGCTGCCAAACAAAGTAATTTGGATATTGGCGCGCAAACTATTGAAATAAATAAAGCAGAGTATTTTGTTAGAGGGTTGGGGTATGTAAAATCCTTAGCAGACATTGAGAGTAGTGTAGTAAAAATGGTGGATAATGTTCCCATTCGAATTAAAGATGTCGCAACCGTTCACTTAGGACCAGCCACTCGAAGGGGAATATTAGACAAATCGGGCGCCCCAGTTGCTGGAGGTGTCGTTGTAGCAAGGTACGGTGCTAATCCGATAGAAGTCATCAATAATGTCAAGGATAAAATCAGTCAACTTTCAACTGGTTTACCTACCAAAACGTTAGCAGATGGTACTGTTTCACAATTGACTGTTGTGCCTTTTTACGACAGAAGTGAATTAATCAAAGAAACCATTGGTACGCTTGAAGAAGCCCTCAGTCTTGAAATACTGATTACCATCATTGTTGTTCTACTCATGCTTTTGCACTTAAAGTCTTCTTTATTGATTTCAGCCACTTTACCAGTTGCTGTTTTAATGTGTTTTATTGCCATGCGCTATTTTGGCGTAGATGCAAATATTGTCGCACTTTCAGGTATTGCCATAGCTGTGGGTACTATGGTAGATATGGGTATTGTTTTGACAGAAAGTATGGTGCTTAAAATCAAAGAAGCTCCTGCCACGCAATCACTTAAAACCTCCATTTATTTAGCCACAACAGAGGTGGCTTCAGCGGTTGTTACAGCAGTGGCAACAACCATTGTGAGTTTTTTGCCTGTTTTCACTATGCAAGCAGCAGAGGGGAAATTGTTTAGACCATTAGCCTTTACGAAGTCGTTCGCATTATTGGCATCTATACTCGTTGCTATTATGATTTTGCCTCCCTTGGCAGAACAGTTATTTAAGTTAAAAAGTAAAGGGAAAATCATTCCATACTTAACGAACGGTGTACTCTCAATTTTATCTATTGTGCTTTTGTTCACCGATTATTCATTCTTTGGTGTTTTCGGTTTGACGGTTGGTCTCACAGGAATCTTATCCACAAGATGGAAAGAAACAAAATCCGACAGTTGGTTAAAAAAGTTTGATTACCTCAAAAACATTATTTATGCTGCAATTGTAGCCTGGTTATTGGCTACTATTTGGATGCCTTTAGGCGTGAATAAATCGGATTTTACCAATTTCGTTTTTGTCGCTCTGATCATTGGCCTATTAATTAGCACCTTTTACGTAGTCATTCATTACTATGAACAAATTCTGCGCTTTTTGATCCGAATTAAGTATGTTTTTGTAGGACTTATCATCCTCTTACTTTTTGCAGGATATCAAATTTTTAGTCGAACAGGGCAGGAATTTATGCCAAGCTTGAACGAAGGTTCTTTCCTTTTAATGCCCACCTCTATGCCACATACAGGTATGGAGATGAATGAATCTAATCTGAGATTACTGGATATGTCTGTCACTGCCATTCCAGAAGTTGAAACGGTAGTTGGTAAAGCAGGAAGAGTTGAAAGTTCGTTAGATCCTGCTCCAATGTCCATGTACGAAAACATCATTATTTATAAGTCCGAATATAAAACAGATGAAAATGGCAGAAGAATACGATTTAAAGTAAATGATAAGGATGAATTTGAAAAAGATGTTAAGGGTAAATTGATTCCAGATAAAAATGGAAAGTATTACCGACAATGGCGTGATCACATTCAATCTCCAGATGATATTTGGGATGAAATAGTTACGGCTACCAAATTACCAGGGCTCACTTCAGCCCCCAAACTACAGCCCATTGAAACCAGATTAGTCATGCTCCAAACGGGAATGAGAGCACCTATGGGAGTTAAAATTCAGGGGCCAGATCTGAAAACGATTGAAGAATTTGGAAAGGAATTAGAAAAGCATTTGAAACAAGTTAAAGGTGTAAAAGTTGAAGCCGTATTTGCAGATAGAATTGTTGGTAAACCCTACTTGATGCTGCACATTAAACGAGATGAAATTGCGAAGCACGGCTTATCCGTGGTAAACGTTCAGAATCAAATTCAAACAGCTATTGGTGGGATGGTGATGAGTTCAACAGTGGAAGGCAGAGAACGCTATGGTATCAGAGTGCGTTATCCCCTTGAATTAAGAGATGACCCAAATAAAATCAGGAATATTTTAATCAATACACCAACGGGTACAGAAATACCATTGGGTGATTTAGTGGACATCAAATATGAACAAGGTCCACAAGCCATTAAAAGTGAAGATGGTTTTCTAATCGGATATGTCCTTTTTGACAAATTAGATGGATTTGCAGAAGTTGACGTGGTTGAAAATGCGCAAAAACTGATCGATCAGAAAATTGAATCAGGTGAATTAGTGGTGCCAAAAGGCATTACCTATCGCTTTGCAGGAAATTATGAACAACAACTCAGGGCCAACAAGCGCCTTGGTTTAGTGGTACCTATTGCTTTAGTACTGATCCTGCTTATTCTTTACTTTCATTTCAAATCTATCATGACCTCGCTATTCGTTTTTTCTGGGGTATTTGTAGCGTTTTCAGGAGGATTTATTATGATTTGGCTTTATGGGCAAGACTGGTTCATGGATTTTGACCTGTTTGGAACGAATATGCGAGACCTCTTTCAAATGGGTACCATTAATTTGAGCGTAGCTGTTTGGGTCGGATTTTTAGCCCTATTTGGAATTGCCACTGATGATGGCGTTTTGGTAGGTACTTTTCTAAAAGACAGCTTTAAAAAGAACAAACCCACCACAAAAATAGAAATCAGAGATGCAGTGGTTGAAGGTGGATTAAGAAGGGTAAAACCAGCCATGATGACAACCGCAACAACCATCCTTGCTTTATTACCAGTATTGACATCTACAGGAAAAGGAGCAGACATCATGCTCCCAATGGCAATTCCATCTTTTGGTGGAATGGTTCTGAACGTAGTCACCATGTTCACCGTGCCTGTGCTGTATTGTTTGTGGAGAGAACTAAGCCTAGATATTAAACACTTTAAATCGAAAATGACAGCTGATGAAAAATAGATTATTCACCACAATGCTACTTTTACTATGCTGCTTGAATTCATTCAGTCAAAATTTGGATGAACTGCTTCAAGAAGTGGTTTCTAAAAACCCAGAATTGAATGCTTTAAATAGCCAATTTTTGGCTGCTCAAGAACGGATTCAACAAGAAAGCCAGTTATCCAACCCTACCATTGGCTTGGGCGTTCCAATTTTACGGCCTGAAACAAGGTTAGGACCTCAGATCGTCATGGTGAGTGCATCTCAAATGTTTCCATGGTTTGGCACTTTCAAAGCAAAAGAAAATGTGATGATTGAAATGTCTGAAGCGAAATATCAAGCCATTACTTTACTTAAGTTAGACCTGTTTTATCAGTTAAAAGAAGCCTATTATTCGTTACGTTTTAATCTGGAAAAGATAAACGTATTACGAGAGAATTTGAGTTTATATGTCGCTTTAGAACAAATCTCATTATCAAAAGTAACGAGCGGAACAACTACCACGGCAGATGTGTATAGAGCGCAGCTGAAACAGCAAAAAATAGCACAGGACATACTGGAAGTTGAATTTGAAAACAAGCAGTTAAGCGCCATCATTAACCAATTGATAAAAGCACCATTAGATAATAAAATTATCCCTTCAGAAAATGCAAATGAGATCACCACCTTTAATTACGATACCACTGCTTTTAGAAATAACTTACAAAACCATCCTAAAATTGCCATGTTGACTCATGAAGCATTAGCCTCAGAAAGTCGGCAAGTCCTGAGTCAAAAAATGAATACACCCAATTTTGGGGTAGGAATTGATTACAGTTTGGTGGGCGCACGAACGGACGCAAACCCATTAAATAATGGACGAGATATTTTTATTCCGAAAGTAATGTTGACCATTCCACTCTATCAAAAAAGGAACAATACCATTCAAAAAGAGGAATCATTTATTCAAGAAAGCATTGCCTTTCAGCAAGAAGCTATTGAAGATATCATCATGCGCCAATTAAGTAATCTGAAAACTGATTATGACACCTATTTGAGTCAAATTACTTTTTATCAAAAACAAATTGAGACCACCAATCTCGCCATTGAAATCTTGTTATCAAAATACAGTAGTAGCGGAACTAGTTTTGATGAAATCCTTCAGCTCTACACTGAATTATTAAAGCATCAGATTCATATTTTGAACGCAAAACTACAAACCAAACTAACCGTTGCAAAAGTGGAGAAATTAACCGCTTACTAAATAATAAATCAAAATAGAAAACAAATGAAACATACATATAAAATATCTGGAATGACTTGCAATGGGTGCAAGAATCATGTCCAAAAAACACTGGAAGCAGTAGACCAAATTGAACAGGTTGAAATTGATTTAGCTGAAGGGAAAGCTATCATTGAGATGACTGAACATATTGAGCTAGATGAGCTAAAAAAACAATTTGAAGGCTCTAACTATATGATTCATTCCATGGATGAAACAGTTGAAAAGAAAGAAAAAGCTGAGAAAGGAATTAAAGGCACCTATTATTGTCCCATGCATTGTGAAGGCGACAAAACCTATGATGAGTCAGGGGATTGTCCAGTTTGTGGGATGGATCTCGTAGCTGAGGTTTCTACTTCAATCCAGGAAGAATATACCTGTCCTATGCACCCTGAAGTGGTCAAGGATTCACCAGGATCCTGCCCGAAATGTGGGATGGATTTAGTCCCCAAAGAAACAAATGAAACTGCTGAGCAAAAAACCTATAAAAAGTTATTAAAGAAATTCATCATTGCAACAGCCTTTACCCTCCCGATTTTCCTCATTGCTATGTCTGAAATGCTTCAGAACAACCCTTTTTATGACCTGATGCACATTAAATACTGGAATTGGTTGCAGCTTGGTCTTTCAATACCGGTTGTTTTTTATGCCACGTGGATGTTTTTTAAGCGTGCCTATACCTCCATCAAAACAATGAACCTTAATATGTTTACCCTAATTGGTATAGGTGCTGGTGTGGCTTGGTTGTTTAGTTTGTTTGGTTTGGTTTTTCCAAATCTATTTCCGAGTGATTTTAAAACAGATTTCGGTACGGTTCACGTTTATTTTGAAGCAGCCACAGTTATACTAACGCTGGTATTATTGGGTCAATTATTAGAGGCTAAAGCGCATAGCAAAACAAATAATGCCGTGAAAGAATTGTTGAAGCTAGCCCCAAACAAAGCGGTTAGAATTGAAGACGGTGAAGAAAAAGAAATCAGCATTGACGACATCAAAATAGGAGACCTGCTAAGGGTTAAACCAGGCGATAAAATTCCAGTTGATGGCGTGATCACAGAAGGTAAAAGTTCTATTGACGAATCAATGATTACCGGAGAACCCATTCCAGTTGACAAAGAAAAAGAAGACCAGGTGACATCAGGCACTATTAATGGTAAGCAATCATTTGTCATGAAAGCAGAAAAGGTAGGGTCAGATACCTTATTGTCTCAAATCATTCACATGGTAAATAGTGCCAGCCGAAGCAAAGCACCCATACAGAATTTAGCAGATAAAATTTCAGGGTATTTCGTGCCAGTGGTAATCGTCATTTCTATTATCACTTTTATTCTATGGAAGTTTCTTGGTCCTGAACCAACACTTGTTTACGCCTTTGTAAATGCCATTGCAGTTTTAATCATAGCTTGTCCTTGTGCCTTAGGATTAGCAACTCCTATGTCAGTAATGGTTGGTGTAGGAAAAGGAGCACAAGAAGGTGTCTTGATCAAGAATGCGGAATCACTCGAAAAATTGAACAAGGTAGATGTGCTGATCATTGATAAAACAGGAACCATAACAGAAGGAAAGCCATCTGTACAAGAAGTGGTATCAACCTCAAATTATACCTCAGATGATCTTATTCAGTTTGTGGCTTCGGTCAACAGTCAAAGTGAACATCCATTAGCAGAGGCCACGGTTCTGTTTGCTGAAAAAAACGAGATCAGTCCTTTAAAAATTGATGATTTTGACTCCATAACAGGCATGGGTGTCAAGGCCATTATCAATGATAAAATTGTTCTAGTTGGCAATGAAAAATTGATGTCAGAACACTCCATTCAAGTAGAAGGTGAAATTGCAGACCGATCAAAAGCAGAACAGGAAAAAGGTAAAACAGTGCCTTTAATTGCGATTAACAATGAATTAGTTGGGTTTGTAGTGATCTCAGATGCGATTAAACCATCCAGCCAAACAGCCATTAAAGCTTTAAAAGAAAAAGGGATTCAAGTCATAATGATGACTGGTGATAATGCCTACACGGCAAAAGCTGTAGCTAAAGAAGTTGATTTAGATGAATTTTTTGCAGACTGTTTACCTGAAGACAAGCTCAACAAAGTCAAAGCATTACAAGAACAAAAAAAGATGGTTGCTATGGCGGGTGATGGTATTAATGATGCACCTGCGCTTGCACTTGCAGATGTTGGAATCGCTATGGGGACAGGTACTGATGTAGCGATAGAGAGTTCAGATGTCACACTAGTAAAAGGAGATTTACAAGGCATTGTAAAAGCAAGAACACTCGGTCATAAGGTGATGAAGAATATCAAACAAAATCTATTTTTTGCGCTAGCCTATAATACTCTCGGGATTCCAATTGCAGCAGGCCTGCTCTTTCCATTTTTCGGATTACTGCTTTCGCCTATGATTGCAGCGCTTGCTATGAGTTTCAGTTCCGTTTCTGTCATTGCAAATGCACTCAGGCTTAGAACACAAAGTATAAAATAACAAATTAAAAAAAACAAATAATATGAAAAATTCAAATTACAAAAAATTCGGTTTAATGATGGTCATCTCATTTGTGATCATGTATGTAGTTATGTTCTTAAACGCTTTTCAGTTTGACCATGTAATGTTAAGTATGACTCGAACATATATGACCTTTTTAATGGTAGCGCCAATGGCTGTATTCATGCTTCTATTCATGCGGAACATGTATAAAAATAAGAAGGTAAATATCAGTATTGTCGTTGCTTCAGTTCTCATTTTCAGCGGCTCACTATTTGGTTTAAGAACACAATCAGGAATCGGTGATATTCAATGGATGAAAGCTATGATACCGCACCATTCATCCGCTATCCTTACCAGTTCAAATGCCAATTTTGAGGACCCAGAAGTACAGCAACTCGCAGATGATATTATTGAAGCTCAAAAAAAAGAAATTACGCAGATGAAAGACATGATTAATCGCCTTGAAAATGAAAAATAAAACCGCAATTATTGGCATAGCATCCGCTTTAATTTTGGGACTCTTTTTAGGATGGCTGTTTTTTAGTAAAGGTGAAACTGAACAATCAACGGATCACTCAAAACATGATCATGCTGTGACTGAAAGTGCTGACCAAATTTGGACGTGTTCTATGCATCCCCAAATCAGAAAAGATGAGCCTGGTGCTTGCCCGATTTGTGGCATGGATTTAATTCCATTGACTGAGAACACAAGTAGTCATCCCTATGTGCTGGAAATGTCTGACGAAGCTGTGAAAATTTCACAGATTCAAACCACTAAAGTCGTTTCAGAAAATCAACAAAATTCAAATTTAGAACTCTCTGGAAAAGTGGAGGTGAATGAATCAAATTCAGCCAGTTTGGTGACGCATATTCCTGGTCGAATAGAGAAGCTATACGTGAGTTTTACAGGTGAAAAAGTACAGAAAGGTCAACGAATTGCAGCACTTTATTCTCCGTTATTAATTACAGCTCAAAAAGAACTCTTAGAAGCAGAAAAAATGAAAGAAAGTCAGCCTCAACTTTTTGAAGCAACTAGAAATAAGCTAAAATATTGGAAAATAACAGATGAACAAATTGATGAAATCCTAGCCTCAAATGAGGTAAAAGAAACGTTTAATATATATGCAGGTCATTCAGGCGTAGTCAATAAGCGGCACGTATCTGTCGGTGATTATATAGGAGAAGGCGAAGTCTTATTTGACATTCAAAACCTAAACGACGTGTGGGTTGTTTTTGACGTTTATGAGCAAGATATTCGGGATGTAAAAGTTGGGGATGTCATTACGTTTTCAACTATTGCCGACCCTGGTATTAGCTACAAGTCTAATGTGGCTTTTATTGATCCTATAATCAATACCCAAACCAGAACTACTAAAATTAGGGCTGAAATTTCTAATAGAACGGCTAAGCTCAAACCTGAAATGTTTGTGAAAGGCCAATTGAAGGGGACTATAGATGAAAGTTCTGATTTGATCGTCCCAAAATCTGCTGTAATGTGGACAGGCACACGATCTGTAGTGTATGTTCAACTGGAAAACACAAAGATTCCCTCATTTGAATACCGAGAAGTGGTGTTAGGCCCTTCTATAGGTAATAATTATGCCATCAAATCGGGTTTAAAATCAGGCGAACAGGTGGTAACACATGGCGCATTTGTAATTGATGCCTCTGCACAATTAAACAATCAAGCCAGCATGATGAATCGGTTGACTGATCAATCAGCAGATGAACAAGGTACCGTCCCTAATTTCATTAAAACTACTCCTGAAGCATTTAAAGCCCAATTGAATGAAATGAACAACCACTATTTTACGGTCAAAAATGCCCTTGTTAGTGGAGAAATGAAGATGGCTAAAAACGGAGCTAAACTACTGTTAAGTCAGCTAAAAAAAGTTGATATGAATTTAGTAAAAGGAGATGCACATCTCTTTTGGATGAAAAAATCAATGGTTATAGAAGAGCAAAGTCAGCGAATTTTTGACGCACCTAATATTGCCATCCAAAGAAAAGAATTCAGGAACCTTTCAGTACCCATCATTGAGGTTACCAAAGCATTTGGAATAGGTGATAGTTCCTACGAGATGTTTTGTCCCATGACCTACAATAAAGAGGGAGGTTCTTGGCTAAGCATGGAAAAAGAAGTTAAAAATCCTTATTACGGACAAAAAATGCTCAATTGTGGAGAGGTAAAACAGCAATTGTCCTTTTAACGAATAATAAAAACCCTATTATGAAATCAATAATTGTAATTATCAATGAGCTTAGCGGAGGTGATTCTTTACTAAGATCAGCTGCAAATTTAGCATTGTTTTTCGATTCAGATATGCGGTTCATTTATGTCATAAAAGCACCAGAAAATTGGGATAAATTAGGCAGAAGCAGTAGAGACAAATATCCAGATGAAAAGAAAGAAATTAACTTGGCAAAACAAAAAATGGATGCTTGGCTAAACGACTCAAGATCAATGGATATTGAGTCGTCAAAAGACCTCCTCTTTTATGAAGGGAAAGAAATCAGTCAGCATTTAGAATATAACGAAAGTTCTGTAGTTTTAACATGCCGTAAAACCTTAATGGATAAAGCAACTAGAGATTTTATTACAAAGAATAGTATGAACACGCTAGTTATCGATAAAGAGTTAAAAATAGAAGCATTAAGTTATGGTATTTTTCATGCTGATTTTAAAACGAAATCAGAGGCGACTTCTTATTTTTTAGGTAGGTTACTAGAATTACCAGAATTTTCTCTGAACTTGATTTTTATAAACACGGAAGCTACGCACGAAAGCTCTGCCATCAGTATTAGAAATATGAAACAATTGATTAATAATTATGCTTTGAGTAAAACTAAAATATCCATATTTTACGCCGACACAATCAATGAAGGTCTTGAAGAAATTATAGATTTATACGGAGCAGACATTGTTATAAGAGAACTAAATAATGGTTTAGAACCTTTAGATTTAGAAACGACAGCATTACCAACTTTACTCATTTGCAACAGGTGAAAATTATAAAACCAATTATATTAATTCTATTATCGATCATATGTTTTGGATTTATTTCAGAAACGTTTCAGCATGACAAGATAGAACCTTATGTTTTGAAATTACCTGAAGGATTTCCTGAACCTGTCATACCAGAGAATAATCAGTTGACAAAAGAACGTATAGAATTGGGAAGAAGGTTATTTTATGATCCCATTTTATCGGTTGATAGTTCAATTTCATGCGCTAGCTGTCATAACCAAAGTTTAGGGTTTGCTGACAATAGAGCTATAAGTCCTGGAGTTGAAGGCAGATTAGCTATGAGAAATGCGCCCACTTTAACCAATGTAGCTTACAATCCAACCCTATTGTTTGATGGATTTTTAAAAACATTAGAAATGCAAGTACTCGTTCCAATTGAGGAACATGCAGAATTTGCAAACAATATTGTAGAAATCAGCGAAAAGCTAGCTAATGACAGCCTCTACTCTAATTTGAGTCGTCAAGCATATAATCGAGAGATTGATCCCTTCGTCATCACCAGATCAATCTCCTCATTTGAACGAACATTAATTAGTGGGAATTCAAAATTTGATCAGCAGGCCTATCAAGGAAAAAATGTGATGGATCGTTCAGAAAAAAGGGGAATGAACCTCTTTTTTAATGAACTAGAGTGTGCTTCATGCCATTCTGGATTCAACTTTACAAACTTCTCTACCCAAAACAATGGATTGTATAAAGTTTATACCGATACTGGTAGGATGAGAGTAACCAAGCTAGAACAAGATAGGGCAATGTTTAAAGTTCCTACGTTGCGCAATATTGAGTTAACAGCACCTTACATGCATGATGGCAGCATTGCAACTTTAGAAGAAGTAGTTGATCATTATCAAACTGGTGGTAAGAATCATCCAAATAAAAGCGATAAACTAAAGCCTTTCCAACTTTCAAAAAAGGAAAAACATGATCTCGTCAATTTTTTGAAATGCCTAACAGATACTGATTTCATTAATAATCCAGATTTTAAAAGCCCTTTCTAAAAAATTAATCAAAATTTCATCCGCTGTATTCTTATGGCATTCAAAATAGCTAATAAAGCTACGCCCACATCCGCAAACACAGCTTCCCACATGGTGGCTAATCCACCAGCTCCTAAAATCAACACAATCAGTTTTACTCCAAAAGCAAGAATGATATTTTGAATGACAATTTTTTTAGTGGCTTTACTGATGGCTATTGCCGTATTGATTTTTGAAGGATGGTCAGTTTGAATTACAACATCCGCAGTTTCTACGGCAGCATCACTTCCCATGGCTCCCATAGCCACGCCAACATCACTTAATGCCAATACCGGAGCATCATTAATGCCGTCACCAACAAAAGCTACCACCTTACTTACATCTGTTTTGATTTCCTGTACTTTGTTCACCTTATCTTGTGGCAATAATCCGCCAAACGCTTGACTAATACTTAGAATATTTGCCACTTTGGAGACGATACTTTGTTTATCGCCAGAGAGCATGATGGGCGTAATGTTTTGCTTTTTCAATTCTTCAATAGCATTTTTAGCATCTGCTTTTATTTGGTCGGAAACCGTTATATAACCGCTGTATGCGCCGTCTAAAGCCACCACAACAATACTTTCAATAATGGTATCAATTTTTTTGGGATAGGAGATGTCATACTTTTGAAGCAAACGAGGATTACCTACCAAAATCTTTTGGTGATTGTAAACAGCTTCAATACCATGTCCCGCTATTTCGTTGACATCATTTACTGAAAAGAGAGCATTTTTATCCGAAGCTTCAACAATGGCTTTAGCGATTGGATGCGTTGAGTTCTTTTCAACGGCAGCCACAAGGTTTAAAAAATCATTTTCGTTCAACTCAACTGTTTCTATTTTTTCTACCTGAAAGATGCCTTTGGTTAAGGTTCCAGTTTTATCCATCACAACCGTATTCACCTTTGTAAAAGCCTCAAGGTAATTTGACCCTTTAAATAAAATGCCATTTTTAGAAGCAGCTCCAATGCCGCCAAAATATCCGAGTGGAATAGAAATGACTAATGCACATGGACAGGAGATTACCAGAAATATCAACGCTCTGTACAGCCAAACATTGAAAATATAATCGTCAACAAAGAAAAATGGTAGAAAAGTAAGTGCGGCGGCTAAGCCTACCACAATTGGTGTATAGATTCGGGCAAACTTTCTGATAAAAAGTTCGGTTGGCGCTTTTTGTGATGAGGCATTTTCAACCAACTCGAGTATTCTGGATAAAGAACTGTCAGCATAAGCTTTCGTGACATGAATTTCTATCACAGGTCCTTCATTTATCATTCCGGCAAGTATTTCCGCTTCATTTTGTAATTCTGCAGGAACACTTTCACCAGTTAATGCGGCTGTGTTTAATATGGCTTGGTCAGATAATAATATTCCATCAAGCGGAACTTTTTCTCCTGAGCGTACCTGAATTACTTCTCCAATTTGCACTGACTCGGGAACCACCTGTACAACTTTGTCTCCTTTAATAACGTTTGCAGTCTCTGGTCTTAAATCTAAAAGAGCTTTAATGTTTTTTTTGGCTTTGCGCACAGCTGCGGATTGAAACAACTCACCAACTGCATAAAAAAGCATGACTGCAACACCTTCAGGGTATTCACCAATGTAGAAGGCGCCAAGCGTTGCAATAACCATTAGCGTAAATTCTGAAAATAGATCTTTTTTTAAGGTTGCTTTCCAAGCATCTCTTATTACCGGAATGGCAACAGGCGCATAGGCTAAAATATAGAGACCTAAACGCATGTATTTGTTATACCAATTTACATTAATCAGATTATCAAAGGCGATTGCTGTCATTAACAATGTGAATGAAATAATTGAAGGTAAGTAAGGTTTTAGAACGTGCGAGTGTTTTTTATTCTTCTCTTTTTGTGTTTCGCTCGCCATTTTAGTAATTTTTTCATCAAGATGACAACATTCTATTTCACCACTACTATTATAGGAGTGAAAATGCCGTTCTTTTTGTGGAGTGCTATTTTTTAAATCCATCTCCGTACTGTTTTCTTATAATCAATATAACTTTGCCCATGAACGGTTTCAAGATATTCTTCTTCCAGCCTTGATTGGATTTGAAGTATGAAATAACAAAGGAAAAATAAAGTAAAAGACAAGGTGTTTGGAGCGATAAGAAACACACCCAAATAGATGAGAATTACGCCCAAAAACACAGGGTTTCGTGACAACTTGAAGATTCCCTTATTAACCAGGGTGGTTTTTTCTTCATAATCTATGCCAATGCGCCATGAATTAGACATTTGATATTGCGCAATGATTGTCCAAATTAATGATGCAACTAAAATGCCTGAACCTATCCATTGTAATTCAACTAATTGTAGATAAGATAATGCTCCCAGATAAGTTTGGTAAAACCCTTGGAAAAAGGAGAAAAGTATAATGACAGTCACACTCAATACCGTCATTATTTTAAACACAAAGCCAATATAATCGTGCGCATTTTCTGAACGGCTGAATACAAAAGGATTTTGTTCTGTTTTTTTCCACTGCACATAACTTCTTATGACGAAAACTTGAAAAAAGTACACGAGCATAAAAACGGGTAAGAAGATTTGAAATAGGGTCATAATTGATAATTGAGACGGTTTTATTTAAGGTTTAAAAAGTACCACTTTACGTTAAAATCAAGTGGTACTCTCTATTTAATGCTCGTGACCCTCATGTTCATCCCCTTCCTCATGATCGTGGTCATGACCTTCATGGTTTTCTTCGCTTGTCGTTTCTTCTTCATTTCCTTCACAAGAGGTGAATGAAATTGATCCTAAGAATAGGGTCGCTACAATTGCAAATTTTAGATACTTTGTTTTCATATTTATATTTAATTAGTGACTATGTTTTTATTCCTTAAATTAAAATGTCAGTCTTCACTTTTCAAATTCTGGAATTAAAATTTAAGCCAAATATAAACCGAAAATGAGTGCAACAGAAGTGCATTTATTGCCCACTACATTTATCGCAAATTCCTTTTACAACCAAATTTGCGTTTTCAGCTATGTACCCTTCTGGTAATTTGATATTTGGAATTTTATGTTCAGTCAAACAAACTGTTTCAAGGCAGTTACTGCAATGAAAATGAAAGTGCAAATCCTGATCAAGTTCACAATTACAACCAGGTTCGCATAAAGCAAATTTTGAAATATTTGTGCCATCATCAATTTGATGTACAATTCCTTTTTCCTCAAATGTTTTTAAGGTACGATATAGTGTGGTGCGTTCAGCTCTATGAAATGCATTTTCAATATCTGAAAGGGAAACCGTCATTTCATTTTCAGCCATGTATTTATAAATTAAAATTCGCATTGCCGTAGGGCGTATATCTTTACTTTCTAACGTTTTTTCTATTTCTGTCATGTTAAAGTCGTTTTTATTAATGGCTATGTTCAGCTTCTCCTTTCTTCATTTCAGCGATTAAATTATAGGCATTGTTCCAAGCTATTTTTATGTTTGGATCTAATGGCGTCAGTAGCTTTATTTCTACCCAACCACCCTCACTTATTCCAGGCATCACTTCAATCGGTTCAAAAGCCCATTGCTCTTCATCATGATCCATTTCTTTTTTTGCTGAGAAAATGAAGTACTTTTCTCCCTCGCGGACCAATCCTTCTTCGGGAATGGCGTAACTCATCACATTATCAGTGTAAATTTTACCTTTTACATACATCCCAGGAATCAGTTTTCCGTCTTTATTCTCAATTTCTGCATGTACATGAATTGCCTTTGGGTCTTGTTCAAAGTTCTGACCTACCGAATAAATTTCAGCGGTCAACTCTTCATCAGGCACAGACTGAACGTTAAAAATCACCTTTTGACCTACTTTAATTTTATGCGCATCTTTTTCAAACACCATCAAATCAGCATGAACATGCTCTGCATTGACGATTTCAAACAGAGATGTTTCTGGGCTGACATATTGCCCCAATTTAACCTCTACCAATCGTATAAAACCACTTATCGGACTGCGAACAGCTACCATTTCAGATATTTCATTTTTCTCTAACCGTTCAGTGCTAATTCCGAGAATTTTCAATTGTGCTTTTAATCCTGCAACAATTCCTTTTTTGACGTTGAGTTCTGAGGTGACTTTCTGAAACTCTTTACCTGAACCTACTTTTTCACCATAGAGTTTTTCTTGCCTATTAAACTCGGTCTTTAGATAGCTAAGCTCGTTCCAATTGGTAATGTAATCTGTTTGTAATTGAATTAAATTAGGATGAGTTAAGTAGGCGAGTACTTGACCTTTTTTCACCTTTTCGCCTTCAATTACTTTGATTGATTTTACATTCGCACCTATCACTGCAGTCACTTCAGCTTCATTTTGCGGAGGCACTTCTAATTCGCCATTGGCTGTTACAAATGAGTTCATATTTCTCATTGGCAACGAATCTACCTTTATATTTAAGGACATGAATTGTTGCGCAGACAAGTGAATTTCTTCACCATGCTCACCCTTGTGTTCGTCTCCATTGTTGTGGCCATGATCATGTCCGTCTTCTTCACTATGCCCATCACCTGAACCCCCACAGGAAACTATAAAAAACACCGTTGTTATCAAGAGGATGAATTGTTTAATTATTGTTTTCATAATTATTATTTTAATAGTATTATTCTCCAAGCAAATATTGTAGTTTCACAACTGCCTGATTATAATTATTTAATGCATTTAAATGATCTAACTTTAACTGGATGCCATATTCGAGGCTCTGGAAATATTCCAAGTAGGCAATTGATCCAGACTCATAACTTTTTTGAGCATTACTGATCATCAAATTTGCCTGATCTAAGCCTACATTTTTGTAAAAGCTCAGGCTTTTTAAGGATGAAATGACCCTTTGCAATTGCGACTCAAATTGGTTACTTAGGTTGGTGTAATAATAGTCTGCATCCAATTGAGCAATTTCTTGTTGAATTTTAGCTGTGTTAATAGTGGATTTATATGATCCAAAAAATATTGGAATGGTTACCCCAACTTGCACACCTGAAAACCGATCGCCAATGGCTCCAATATCACCGCCAGATGTTTGGCTACCAATTAAAGATTGGTTAAAATATCCAATAGAAATATCAGGCAATAGTTTAGATTGGTTGACCTTAATTTCAGCTTTGGCAATATTAATTTGCTGATTAGTGTAAGTCTTTAGCGGATTGTTATTAAGCAAAGCAGTATCCTGATCCATTGAAATGTTCAACTCGATATAATCATTTGATTTAAATATGAATTGCGTAGAATCATTCAGTAAAATCTGTAATTCTCTTTGTTTTGCAAAAATTTCTGCCCTGATCATTTGCAACCTATTCGCAATTTCTGCTTTTTTAGTTTCTGCTGTTACTTTCTCTAAAAGAGAGGTTTCTTGAACATCATATCTAATGGTGGCGGCTCTGACAAATAAATCCATTAATGAATCATTGTATATCAGGACTTTTTCCTTCGCTTGCAAATAGGCAAGTGTATTCCAGGATTCTCTGATGTGCCAACGCAATTGATTCTGAATCACCTTCAGCTGTAATTCTGAACTCTCTATTCTTTCTTTGGCTAAATTCCATTGTGAAACATATACTGTGGGGAATTCAAAGCTTTGACTAACCGCAAACCCTAGGTCATTTTCAAAACTGTTGTACTGCCCATATTGCATGTCTAAGTTGGTTTTGCTTGGATTGAATGCGCCTTTTTTAGCTTGCTGACTTAGCTCAATCCTTGATTTAGCGATTGAAACATTGGCGTTGTTCGAAAACCCAATAGTGATGGCTTGGTCTACAGTTTCAATGCGATTTTGAGAATGTCCAAAATTTGGACATAAAATCAAGCCAATTACGACTAGTCCAGTGACTAGAATAGTGCTTCCTTTTTTATTCATTTTATTTTCGTTTTTCTCTGTCCATTTATAAAGTATTGGTAAAACAAATAATGTTAAAAATGTTGCGGTTAACATTCCTCCAATCACTACGGTAGCCAAAGGCTGCTGAACTTCTGCGCCTGCGGATGAAGAAATTGCCATTGGCAAGAATCCTAGTATATCCGTTAGGGCAGTCAAAAGAATCGGTCTGATTCTCCGCTTTGCACCTTGCCTGATTCTTTCATTCAAATCTGTACTACCCTCTTCTTTTAACTCATTCCATCCTCCAATGAGTACTAGTCCATTCAGAACGGCTACGCCAAAGAGAACAATGAATCCGACACCCGCAGAAATACTAAACGGCATGTCTCTCAACCATAAAAAGAAAATACCACCGATTGCTGCTAGTGGAATGGCCATGAAAATCATCAAGGTTTGTTTTAAGGATTTAAGTGCCATAAAAATCAATAGTAGAATGAGTGCTAACGCAACGGGAACCACAATTTTTAGTCTGTTACTTGCCCGCTCAAGATTTTCAAACGCACCACCGTATCGGATGTAATACCCAGGTGGTAATTCTAGCTCGGCATCTAGTTTTTCTTGAATCTCTTCTACCAAAGATTGGACATCTCTACCCCGAACATTAATCCCTACATAGGTTCTTCGGTTTGTATTATCCCTGCTGATTTGCATAGGACCCGTTTGATAACTTATGTCTGCTACTTCCGACATTGGAATTTGAGCACCAGTAGCTGTAGTTACATACAAATTCTTTAGATTATCAATATTTTTTCTGTGTGCTTCGTCAAGTCTCACCACTAAATCGAATCGTTTTTCACCTTCAAATACTACTCCAGTAGTTCCTCCTGCAAAAGCAGATTGAATTAGGTTGTTTAAATCTGATAGTTGTAATCCATGTTTCGCTACTTCATACCGATTATAGACGACAGTTATTTGTGGTAAACCACTCGTGGCTTCCACTTTCATATCACCTATGCCATCAATAGACCCAATGAGTTTACCTATTTCTTCGGCTTTTTCAGACAGTACAGTCAAATCATCACCAAACAACTTAATGGCAACATCTTCTCTAACGCCTGTTATCAATTCGTTGAAGCGCATCTCTATTGGCTGCGTAAACTCAAAGTTGACCCCTGGGACTTGCTCTACTGACTCTTTCATTTCTGAAATCAATTGATCTTTAGTCCTTACAGTTGTCCATTGATCTTCTGGTTTAAGAATGACAAATACATCTGCAATATCCATAGGCATAGGATCAGTTGGGACATCTGCCACCCCAATTCGACTAATAATATGATCGACTTCTGGAAACTGATCTTTTACTATTTTTTCAATCTTCGTTGTGGTCATTATGGTTTCTGTCAAAGAACTACCTGGTTTTAAAATAGCGTGAAAAGCGATATCACCTTCATCTAATTGAGGTATGAATTCTCCTCCCATTTTTGTGAAAGTATAGGTGGCAATGCTGAGTAAAATAACGCTCCCAAGCACAACCCATTTACCAATTTTCAAGGTGCGACTTAGGGTTTTACCGTAAATCTCTTCCAGCCATGATACCAATCTGTCTCCCCACGATTTTTTGTCTTTTTTGCTTGCTTTTAAAAACAATGCTGACATCATAGGCACATAAGTCAAACACAAAATCATGACCCCAACCATTGCAAACATAAAGGTGAGGGCCATGGGTTGAAACATTTTACCTTCAACACCTTGCAATGCAAGAATTGGTATGAAGACAATTAAAATAATTAGCTGTCCAAAAAAGGCTGAATTCATCATTTTACTAGAAGATTCAAATGCGACTTTGTCCTTCTCTTCTTGTGTTATTTTTTGCTTTGTCAATAATTTCCCATGAAGCACAAATACGGTTGCTTCAACTATAATAACCGCTCCATCTATGATGATTCCAAAATCAATGGCTCCTAAACTCATCAAGTTTGCCCACACATCAAATGCATACATCATAATAAAAGCAAACAATAATGATAGCGGAATAGTGGATGCAACAATTAAGCCTCCTCTCCAATTGCCTAATAGAAAAACCAGAACAAAAATGACTATCAATGCTCCCTCCAGTAAATTTGTAGAGACCGTTCCTGTTGTTTTAGCTATTAGTTTACTCCTATCTAAAAATGGAACAATTGTCACACCTTCAGGAAGTGATTTTTGGATGTCAACGACTCTCGACTTAACTAATTCAATCACATCATTGGAATTAGCTCCTTTTAACATAAGTATCATCCCTCCAACAGCTTCTCCTTTTCCATCCATGGTAAGCGTGCCGTATTTAACGGCTTTACCAAATTGAACTTTACCAACGTCTTTGATAGTGATGGGAATACCATTAATGCTTTTAATGACAATATTTTCAATATCAGGGATACTTCTTGCCAGACCTTCGCCTCTAATAAAGTTAGCGTAATGGTCTTTTTCAATATATGCACCTCCTGAATTTTGGTTATTATTCTCAAGGGCTACAAATACTTCAGAGATTGAAATATCCATTGACCTCAACTGGTCAGGATCAACAGCTACTTCATACTGCTTGATATCCCCACCAAATGCATTGACTTCAACCACTCCTGGCACCATAGCCATTTGTCTACGGACAATCCAATCTTGCATGGTTCTCAAATCAGAGGAGGAATAATCATCTTTAAATTCATCATCAACCTCTAAGGTGTATTGATAAATTTCTCCTAAACCAGTTGAAATTGGACCCATTTCAGGAACACCAAATCCCGCAGGAATATCTTGTTGCACCTCTACTAATTTTTCAGATACCAATTGCCTTGGTAAGTAAGTACCCATATTATCATCAAAAACGATAGTGACTAACGATAGCCCAAAGCGAGATACAGATCTGATTTCTTGGACTCCAGGCAAATTAGCCATAGCTAATTCAACTGGGTAAGTGACAAACTGTTCTATGTCTTCAGTCCCCAAATTTGGAGATTGTGTGATGACTTGAACCTGATTATTAGTGATGTCAGGAACGGCATCAAGTGGAACTTTAGAAATGCTCCATATTCCAGTAGCAATTATGCCTAAAGTTAGGAGGCCTACAATTAGCTTGTTGCTAATGGAAAATTGTATAATACGATTTATCATTATTAGATATTTATTCTTGAATAAAAAGAAGTGGATTGCTCCAATGAACAATCAAGGCACAGCTGCATTAAGAGCTATACAAAAGCCAAAGGCTTAACAAGAATAAAAGGGAGGGCCTCTGAGAGGCGAATCTTCAAAGTGAAGAAAACTATAATCAACTTGCGGAGGCGCATTTGATTGAATCGAAGTTTCAACAAGTGTTAGTTTGAACGGTATTGGTAATTCACCTTTGCCAATAAAATCATTTTGATCATCATCACTAGTTTTAGACCACGATTTCTTTTCAACTGAATTGTCAGTTTGAATAAAATGAGGTGCATGACATCCTGAACCATGGTGTTCTACATCACTCAGTATGCAAACCAATAAATCAATCCAGTTGTCATCAAAATGATCTCCGTGGCTGACGTGTTCATGTTCATGTGCATCTCCTGCATAATGTTCATGATGATCATGGTTATGAGCTTTTTCGACCATGGAATGATCGTTGCAGCTAGTTTGACAATGTGGTGTTAATGCATGACCAAAGCCTATCAAATAAGAAGATAGCAATAGAAATGATATGACTGTTTTTAAAACTTTCACCGAAACAAATGTAAGCAAAAAATCCTATTCCAACTGCCTAAACCCCTCAATCCGCTCCAAACAAATCTCCTCAGTCAATTTTAAAAACATCTCCGTTTCCTGCTTCCAAAATTCAATTTTATCCATATCTATAGGAAATTCTTTTTCATTTTTGTAACGCCCACCAATGTAAGCGTAATTCAATTGGTCAAACAACTTCTTTTGTTCTTCATCCTTATAATGAAAAACATCCTTTAAACGAACATGGTATTTTACGGTTCTATCACGTAACGCTATTAAATTATGCTCATGTGTATTGTAATGGCTAAACACCATTTCAATGGCCGTATAGCACATTTCGATACTCTGTTGAAAATGGAATGAGGCACGTTTATAATTTGCTCTTTCAATATTGTTTTGTGAGTCTATTAATGATTCTTTAGCCTCCGTGATCCATTCACTAAAATCGGCTTCTGCAATCTCTCTTCTCTGTGTGGCAGATAACCCTGTAAAAGTGGCAAAATCAAAACGACCTGAATTATACAATTCAATACCCTCTTTCTTAATATCCGAATAGAAATATTGATTTTCTTCTAAAGCCTGATTCACAGTATTAATAGTAACAACCAATGTTTGAACCACTATTTCTGAATCTGCAAAGGCATCACGAAGTTCACCAACCACTTTACGTTTGCTGGTGCTGTCTTCAGTAACCACCAAAATATCAAAATCACTTTTCTTCCCTTGTTCAATACCTCGTTTCACTTTGTAATCGCCCCTGGCATAACTTCCAAAGAGTAAAATAATATGCGCATGTTGAGTATCTAGTATTTTTTGTGTAATGCGCTCTAAATCCGATATTCTTTCAGATGGAAGGTGCTCTAATATTTGGGTTAGGTTGATCATAAAACTTACAAGGCTATAAAGTTATCATTTTTCAAGAGAAAAAATATTTTTCTTGATCCTATTAGCCAACCTCAAACATTTAGATTATGAATTTTTCGATATTTATTATTAGCTGTTCAATAAATTCCCTTATTTTAGTAATTCACTTTAAACAAGTGACATAATCCAACGGCAAAGAAACTGTTAGACAGGTAGGGTGTCACATTACTGGAAACAGCGTGAACATACATGTATGTGAGTCACCTAAGTCTGTAAAGACTTTGCTAACACCATGTATTATGTCAGAAAAGAAAAAGAAATTAAAGTTTGAAGCTATTTATTGTGACACCTTAAAAAAGAATCCGAATCAAGAAAGTGGGTTTTTGATTGATATCCCTATTACGGATTATAATCACCTAAAATTGATAAGGACCAGCCTTTATGAGGCTATTGAAGCCTTAACAGATCGTCAGGAGCATTCTGAAAATGTTGAGGATGGTGTAAATTATTCCATTTACTGGATCCATTACCTTTTAAAGCATACTGAACTTGAAAGTGAGTATGAAGGGCTTTCTGAAATGATGAAATGAGATTAAAGGGACTTTAGCTAAACTTTGAAAACATAGTATTTATGAAATTACCATCACCCTCTGAAATCTATTCAGTTATTGGATTGTAGCTATTTTCTACGATTAGAGATGACGAAAAATTATGTCAGGGTGAGACTTAGTGATGGTGTGGTGATGGCCAGTTTTCTATTTAGACACTTCTTTGCAATTCTATTTCAGGCATCTCGTCATAAGTTCTTCCATTTAGCTCTCTTCCATTTTTCTTTTTATTTTTTCCTCCCCATTGTTTAAAAAAGAAAGCAACTTTCTTATCCTTACATTGCTCTTGGATGTCTATGACCCAATCAGATTTCATTGGTCTTGGATTATGACCGCTTTCTCCCCCGACAATAACCCAGTCAATATTTTTTAAATTCAAATTAGGTAGGTTCTGCAGCAAAGGCTCAAGCGATAAAAATTTAGTTCTTGCATTTGTTTTGCGCAAATAATCTATTCTAAATTCTGTTTTTTGATCTTCTACTGAAACGCCCATCCAAATATTATGTGACCAGTTCAATTTCTCATGCAGTTCATATAATCGTTCAGATCGTTTCGTTAAAACCTGAAAAACATGTTGAGGATTTTCGTTCATCACCTTAAATACCTTTTGAATAAAATCAAGAGGAACGTCAGGATGAAATAAATCACTCATGGAGTTTACAAATACGACTTTAGATTTTTTCCATGAATATGGGGTATCGAGGGCAGATTCATGCGTTCGTACTTTGAAATTATCTTTATACTTGTCAATGCCCATAGCTTGTAAGCGCTTTGACATGATTTCAGCATAGCAAAACTTACATCCCTGTGAAATTTTATCACAACCCGTTGTCGGGTTCCACGTCATTTCCGTCCACTCTATTGCCGATTGTGCCATATTTAGTTAAAGATTACTTTTGCTGTGTACGTAATTCTATTTGTTATGATCCCTTTTGAATCTATTAATTTAAGCTTGTTTTCATGTTTTAATTCTGCAATGGCATCTTTATAATTAACCTTAATATAATGAGTTCTGTAGTTATGGTTCTGATATATTTCTTCAATGCTAAGTCCATTAAATTGTTCCGTCTTTGACAATATTTCTTCCTTTAACTTCACCATAGAAAATTCAACTATTGAAGGAAAGAACAGTGGAGGTTGTACCAAGTTTGCCCCGAATAATGGAACACCGTCCTGCTGAAAATCACTGTACTTGGTCATTATTTCTTTGGCTCTTGTGATACCAAGGTTTACCTTAGAGATGAAAAATAAATAATGGCTGGTTTGGTTTTTATCATGAAAATTTACCCTAAATTTTAATGTCTTGTAACCTCTGTCAGTAAAAATTTTCTCAAAAACATGAACAATATACTTTTCTCTTTCTTTCGAGACTTATTCGTTTTATAAAATTCTTGTATTAATGAAAAGTGTTGTTCAAAAATACCATTCATGTTTTGTTCAACTTTTTTATTTGTGATCGCTGCCCTTATGCGGTTAATATTAAACAACATGAATAAATCCGACCCCCAATTCTTAATAGAATACAGTAACATTTCCTGTGTATAGCCATATCCCAATGGATCAATAAAGGTTAAACTTGGTATTTTAGGGTTTGAAATACTTTCCAAAATCTCTTGACTTGCAGATTCATTTCCAACTATTGGTGGATAAACCAAATCGTTGTAAAAGCTTAACCCTCTGATATTCTCATTTAAAAGCGACACCATGTTTTCATCACTATCGTTGAAAATTGTTTGGACGGATTGATTGAAATCAGCATGTGTTCCAATACTATTATTAATACTTTCTAAAATTTTTATGGGTGTAGAATTAGTACCATCTTCATAAATACCTGGTCCTGCGAAAAGATCAATGTATAGTAACTTATCGACCTTTCTGTACTTTTGACCAACTAATAAAATCGCAGCCCAAGCTTTAAAGTATTCGTTTAGAATCTCGGATTTTATTTCTGATGCTTCACGCTTCGATTTAAAAAAATCAGATACACTAATACCTGCCATAAGTATTTTAAAATATTGGGTTAATTAGATTTAGATACGTTATTAACCGGTTTAAGTTTCGTGAGATCATCTAGCGTAAAGCACTCTAAATTATTTCATGTTTAACTAGGTCATAATTTCAAGGATCAAAATGAAATTTTGACTAACGTTTATTCTTTCACGACAAACAACCATCACCCTCTGAAACATTTAGTATCAAAAGGTTTTAACGACTTCTGTTACTTCAAGGTGACGGAAAATGATGTTTGGTTGATGCTTAGTGATGGTGGGGTGATGGCCACCTTTCTTCAATTTCTGTCCACTTGATGGGCGACTTCCAATTCTTTAATAATTTATCCTGAGAAATGGAGTAGACAAAGTTCTCTGTTCCGTATCTACTTTTTTGCATAAACGCAATTCTATGGTTGCCTTTGGTCAATCGAATATCAATGGTGGCCGTGCTATTATATAGAATGGAGGAACCGCCCCTGATTTTACCATCCGTGGTTTTCTGGAAAATGATAATAAAAAACGTATCGGGAAAATCTTGCCGGAGCGATTCAAAGTCGTCTGCCTTGGATGAAATTTTGGCATAACTGTCGACAATGATGCAATCAAAACGATCCGCCTGGATTCTGACATCTTCCAATTTGCCCTCTCCGAATACTTCAAATTTTGAATCCGCTAAATCCAGATTCTCAATTAATTCTTGTGTAGTTTCAGTAATCCCAGATTCTAATGAAAAATAACCTACACTTTGATTAGCATTTCTAAACCCTTTTGCCAGCTGAAAACTAAAAGTAGTTTTTCCAGCACCTGAATCACCAGTTAAAGCAATCGCACATTTATTTCGTTGAAGCAATCCTAAAAATAAACCCAGTTCACCTTCTAATTCCAGATTATTAAACGTCATGTCTAAAATCTCTCGACCACTCACACCTTTCACAAGGGGTTTACGTTTCTCTTTTGTCCGATCCGTAGAACTTACTTTTTTAGGATTGAATTTAACAGGGAGGTTATCAAGGTCAATGACTTTGAGTTCTGTTAGTTTTTTATTGAGTTCAGCAATCTCAGCATTAATTTTTTTCGATTTATCCATGATCAGAATCTGATCAAAACCAGACATGAGGTTCTTTCCCTTTTCTACACCCAATTCTTTTTTAAGTGATTTGATTTTCTCGTTAGCCGATTCTCGCATCTTATTGAATCGGTCTTTGTGGAAGACAGAAATTCGTTCTTTGGCTTCTGGATCATCCCCATACATAAACATCCCATAATCATCCCCAAATTTATCCATGTGACGATCTAAATATTTCCCCAATGACTTTTGAAAAGCAGGTTTAGATAAGGATAACAAGTGATTTAAGGTATTTACCCTTTTTTGTTCCACCTCTATGCTATTCTCTATTTTATTCAGATCAGCTTTTTCTGATTCATGCGTATCGCTTTCTTCTTCTAACTCTTTAAGCCAGTCTTCATTCGATTTAATTTCCTGCTCTACTTTCCCTATCTGATCTAAAATCCGCCTTCTACGTTTGTAATATCCTTGACTACAACTGTGGTTACAATACTGCGCACCCAGCTTCTTATCATCACTCAAAGGAGTGCCACATTGCTTACATAGTCGTTCTATTTGCATACCTACTATCTTAAACGTAAGTTGATGGCAAAGGGTACAGTAAGAGGTTGATTTTCGCGTTACAGCGGATAAAATACTGCCGATTTGACGCAATAATGAGTTCGGCGCGATATTTGTATTACATTATTGTAATGTTATTTTTGTATATTTGTAAAGTCAACGGATATGACAATTTCGAAAAATCACTGAGACTGGAGATTATGGAAGACCTGAAAACACAATTAGACACCATTCAACACATCACAGAGCTGATGTTTGAAGAAAGCTTTTTACTGTCCGATATTGGACTAACTGCTAAAACTGCTTTTGATTGGTCTAATGCAGGGCTTTATTTAAGGGAACGGAAAAGTAAATCTCGAAGAAAATACAATGGCGTTGAGTATGTTTGGTTAAGACTCGTAAAAGAGTTGAGAGAGTTCGGTTTGCCTATTCAATCCATATTAAATTTAAAAACAGACCTATTAACCGAAATGGATTTGATGGCGCATTATACAGCGTTATTTGAAACTGAAGACCTAACGGATGAGCCTGAATGGAACGCATTTATTAACCACATTCAAGAAGCTTTTGAAACGCCTGAAAATTTAATTGAAGCCGTCCAAAAAGATCAGGGCAAAGTCAATTTGAGTAATACAAAATTGTCTGTGCTCTTATTTTCAACAATCCTTTCGCAAAGTAATGTTCATTTAGCCATATCGAAAGAGGGCAACTGCATGGTCTTTGATGAAAGTCCATTAGAAGATCTGTTTACCTCCTCCATGTTAATGAATCAACCTTATATCAGCATATCACTTAATCATATTGTGGCTGAATTTATGGGACGAGAAGATTTGTATGCCTTAGACATTGATAACGGTGGACTCGATTTAAGTCCAGAAGAAATCAAGATTATTGACCTGATTCGAGAAGGTGGAATTGACGCGTTAACCGTCAAATTTATTGATGGAGCCGTTAAGTTGATTGAAACCGAAGAGACAATTGATGTCAAAGACACTAAAGGTAGATTGGTTGATCTGATTCAAAAAGGCAGTTATCAAGAAATTGCTTTTAAAACTGTAAATGGGAAGATCGTCAATGTGAAGCGGAAAACGAAGCATAAATAGTATAACAACAGCTACTGGAAGCCCCAGAGCAAATAGATATAGAAAACTAATAATTATCAGATGAGCTGAAATTCTTAGTGAAGTTGAATCTAAATGAGTGATTTAAAAAAGAGAAGTGAGTTAAGAAAAAAGAAAATTAAAGAAGAGTTAGCCAAACTAAAAGCATTTAAAGCCAAATGCAAACAAAAGCTAACCGTGGCAAGATTAAAAACCATGAAAGGATTTGAAAACCTTTCAGATGAAATGGCGGAAAGAGTAATTCAACAATTGCAAGAATATGCTCAAATAGTACTAAGGCAAATGAACCGCTTGAATCAATTAAAAAAAGAGAGGATATGAAAGAGAAAGAAGATTTGGAAGTATTTGGGCAATTTGTCCGATACAAAGATAAAAGTAGAAGAGAGTTAAGTTCATTGAAAAGAACAAAAGGAGTGATCTATACACGTGTGTCTTCTAAAGCGCAAGTGGACAATGCTTCGCTTGAAACCCAAATGGAATTTTGTCAGAATTGCGCTGAATCAAGAAATATTCCAGTTGTTGACTATTTTGGGGGAACGAACGAATCTGCTAAAACAGATGATCGAAAAGAGTTCCAACGAATGCTCTCCTTTGTCAAAAAGCGAAAAGACATAGGATTTATAATTGTCTACAATTTCAAACGATTTTCAAGAACTGGGATTAGCAAAACTTATCTTGATTTAGAAGAAAGAGGCATTCAAATTGTGTCGGCTACACAACATGTAGACAATACCACTTCCGCAGGAAAGTTTCAGAAACACATGTACATGGAAATGGGACGCATGGACAATGAGGATAAGCGTAAAGCTTGTGTGCATGGTATGCAAGCCAAATTAAGAAGAGGTGAATGGACAGGAGTAACTCCCTTCGGTTATGTTAACTTAAATCCTGGTAAGAAGAAAACACCAAACCTAGCCATCACAAAAGAAGGTGAACTATTAAAGAAAGCGTTTGAGTTGAAAGCAAAGTATGATTTAACCTATGCTGAACTTGCCAAGCGCCTAAAGAAAAAAGGATGGACTAAACGAGCCAGAAATTTTAGTGATTACTTTAGAAATCCTTTCTATTGCGGGTTAATCGTCAGTTCATTAATTCCTGATGAAGTGGTTGAGGGGAATCATCCACCTTTAGTTTCTAAAGAGACTTTTTTAAAAGTCAATGGTATTTTGAAAAAGAAGCAGTATGGTGGCAATTATAATAAGGATGATGAAAACCTACCTTTAAAGCAATTTATTAAAGCTGACAGTTGCGGAACAACTTATACAGGGTATTTAGTTAAAAGAAAGAATCTTTACTACTACAAGAACAATAGAAGAGGCAGTAGAGAAAATGTCAGTGCTAAAAAGATGCATCAACTTTTTGTTGACCTTTTAGGGAACTATCAATTAAAATCTGAAGTGTGGAAACAGCCCATCAAAGAAATGATGGTTCAAGCGTTTGTTCAGCTTCATGAGGAAAGTATTAATGATACAATGGCACTAAATACCAGAGTATCTAAACTGGAAACTGATCTTGAAAAAATAGAAAAGCGTTTTGTTTTAGGAGACATTGAAAGAGAATTATACTTGAAATATAAGGGTCAATTTGACAATGAGATTAATGTAATTTACGAAGAAATTGAAAATTCTCAATTTAAATTATCGAACCTTGAAAAAGCAACTGATAATGCGGTTGAATATGCCTTACATCTCCCGAATTTGTGGATGTCTGGGGATATTCAGGAAAAGAAGCGTATCCAAAAAATGGTGTTTCCTCGTGGAATTGTATATGATTACAAAAATCACCATTATCGAACCGAACGTGTGAATATTCTGTTTTCCGCAATCCCTTTACTACAAACCGATTTGGTGGGAAAGAAAAACGGGACAGACTCTAAAAATAAGAATCTGTCCCGTCTTGTACTCGAGGCGGGACTTGAACCCGCACGTCCTAATGGACACAAGATTTTAAGTCTTGCGTACTTAAACCTGAAAAAATCAAATACACTCTAAAATGTGCTATATATTAGGCGTTTACAAAAGTAGTTTGTATATTTGAGTTCAAAACAGAACGGTTTAAACTAGCAAATGTTTAAACCATGTTTAAACCGAATTAACGAAATGGCTTCAGTAAAAGCAGTACTTTATAAGAGTAAAAAGAAAGCAGATGGACGCTTTCTTGTAGGAGTGCGGGTAACCGTAAACAGGAAAACAAAATACAATTTTGTCGATTGGATTTTTGAAAAAGATTGGGATAACAAGAATGCAAAGGTGAAATCAAGTCACCCAAATTCTCAACGTCTCAATAATTTAATACGTAAGAAAATTGTTGAGGCGGATGATTTGATTCTTGAAGCTGAAGCCCAGAATAAAAATTATTCATCTGTTGAAATTAGCGAAGGATTATCTAGAAAAGGGAGTAAGGCGTCTTTTAATGTTTTGGCTGAAGAACATCTTTTAAATTTAACAGCCACCGGTCATCACAACCGTAAAAGTTCAGAACAAGGAATGCTCAATTCAATTAAAGCATTTAATGATGAAAATGATGTTGCTTTTCATCAGATAGACGAGGCGTATTTAAATAAATTGAAAGGGTATCTAATGGGCTACAAGGGTGTTTCTGAAAGAACCGTAGCAAACTATTTTATTTTCATAAGAACTATGTTTAACAAGGCAATCGCTAATGGCATTGTTGATGCTAAATACTATCCTTTTGGTAAAGGTAAAGTACGTATTAAATTCCCTGAGTCTATAAAAGTTGGATTAGATCAGAAAGAAATTATTGCACTTGAAACGCTTGAACTGCGGACAGGAAGTCCACAATGGCATGCTAGGAATGTCTTTCTTTTTTCCTTTTATCTTGCTGGCATCAGAGTTTCTGACGTTCTCAGAACAAAGTGGAAAGATATTGTTGATGGTCGTTTGTACTATGTGATGGGTAAGAATAACAAGGTGGTTTCACTGAAGGTTCCAGAAAAGGCAATTCAGGTAGTTCTTTTGTATAAAGAGGAGGGAAGCAAAACAACAGATTATATTTTTCCTGAACTGAAAAAGGCAGACGTCGCTGATTCTAAAGATGTTCATGCAAAAATTAGAACCGCTACAAGAAAGTTCAATAAATATTTGAAGCAGATAGGGGAGGAATTAAAAATTGAAAAGAAGATCACAACCCACATTGCCCGACATTCTTTTGGAAATATTGCAGCAGAGCGAATTTCATCTGAGGAATTGCAAAAACTGTATCGTCATTCGAGTGTGCAAACAACAAAAGGCTATCAAGGTAACTTTATCCATAAAGATGCCGATGAGGCGCTAAATTCTGTGGTTCAGTTCTAGATACAATTTTTTTTGGCTAATCCTTATCCTTGCTAAGGATTAAAACTATTTTGCCCAAATCGAACCCTTTGAGGACTTCTTTTTAGCATTTTTACTAATCCTTTTTTTGTCCCGTTCGATAGCATAAGCACTGTAAAGAGGTTCTTTTTTGGAAATATGATCATGAAGATCAACAAAATTATTCACCACACTGGGAATGCTCGGAAATGGCAGATTCTCCCTCTGAATTGAATCTGCTTCGAGAATTGAAAGAACGGAGGTTTTCCATTTATATAGTTCATTTTCAAAGTCTAAAATTGATTTTGATGTGAAAATTTCGTCAAAACGAATTAAATTAGGCGCAGATTGATAGCCGTATAGTAATTTTATTATTTCATTTTCCGAATCAAAAAGACTGTTGTGACCAATGAAGATAGCTTGTGCTAACAATTCAACTAACCCCTTAATATTTGCTAAATTGTTCTCATAATCATAGCTGGCTGATTCTAATTGGTTAAGAGATTTCGATTTTATTGACAAAAAGTAGGTTAGTACTTTTTGTTTATTTGCTTCAAATAGGGCTTCAATAACTGATTCTTGTTGCCTATAAAGTTTTTCGTTTTCAAAGAATTGAAGGACACCTGTAATAACACTTTGAGGCGTCATGTTACGAGAGTACATGGGAGAAGAAATGACGATTAGTCCTCCTGACTGTTTCTTATAATAATTATGGTTAGCTGTTGTAATGATGTGCTTTTCGCCTGTATTTATATATTCAGCATATATTTTTAAGTCATATTTGCGAATTTTTTCTATACCATGCTTTACCTGGTAATCGAGGTGAGCGCTAAGTTTTAATATTCCAATATTTACTAGCGCTTTTATTCTTGAATCTACAAGCTGTCCAAGGGAGTGAGAACTGATTTTTCTAGTTCCCCAAGTACCGTCTACAAAATGTGCAGTTAAAGGCATGCTAAGCACATCCATTTTGTCAAACATTGTACAGAGTGCACGAGCTGATTTAATTTCTCGAATAGCATCTAGTGAAATATTTGAAGACCTTAATAAGTCTTTTTCATTTACGTTCTCTCTAAAATTCTTAATGAAACGGGATCCAAAATCTTGACCAGATTCTAAACTGGCGATCACAATATCCTTCAGAATATTTCGATAAACTGCATCATTTTTTCGAAATGAACAGGCTTCAGTAAAATTGATAATTTTATTTCCTTTATTAATTACCTCCTGAAAAGCATTTGGTAATAAAACTTTTTGATGCATTGGATGATCAGTAATTAATTGAAAAAGGGCAGAGGAAGACAGCAACCAAATATCTACATTGAAATTTATAGACGGCAATTTTGCTCCTCGCTTTGATAGCGATTCTTGAATAAAAGACATATTGGCAAGTTGATTATTGTAGAGAAGTTCATCAAGAAGATTTTCACTATCATAGCTACGTTGTTCCTTTCCAGCATTTATATGATCCATGCTCAGCGATGAGGCATAAAAATTGAGATCATTTACCAAGGAATTGAAAACATCTTTTTCAATTAGAAATTGTTCGCTATCAAAAAGTGTTTTGTATCCGACTGCTTCGTTGATAGATTTTTTTAGATTTTGAGCAATCAAACTTGAGAGTAGATTCAGTATGTGATTATCCTTTCTAAGCAGATCTGACTTTAGACTATTCGTTTTTTTGTGCAACTGACTTAATGTCTGACTATTATTTTTTAGCTGATCATACGAAACAAGGAGAGTTTTCTGAATCGTATTCAATTTTTCTTCAAGAATAGAAAGGTTCTTTAAAATCTCTTCAGTGTGAGAAACCAGCAGTTCTTGCAAGCCTCTCAGCTGTTCTAGAATAACCGTATTTATGTTGGAGCCACCGCTCTGGCCAAAGATTGACTCCGCCAAATTCAATCCAAGTATAACGTAGTTTGCCGTCGCTAGCGATTGAGACATTTTATTGTTTTTAGCCAATAGTTTGATTTCTGCATACCGAAACGTCCCGTTTAGCACAATGCTTAATTGACTGCCTAATTTGGGGTTTCTTATTCTAACTAATTTTGAAATAATAGTTGAATATGCCCGGAATTCTTGCAAGGACAAAATGTCTTTTTCAAATGATTCTTGCCCAAGACTACGTACCTTAGCTTCTAGTTCGTTGAGAATTTTTTTTATATCTTGGTCAGAATCTGTATTCTTTTTTACATTTTCTCCGATTTCAATCAATTGCTTTTCATTGAAGAAGGGTTTGTAATTTTCCAGTATTTCTTTTTCTGTTCCTCTAATATCTGCAATGTCATCTCCTAGATAACGGTTTACAACTTTGGCAAATTTCTTGTCTTTTTGAGCAAAATTGTAGACCTGACGAGTCAATTTTTCGATATCTGCATCAATGTCCTGGATTGATAGCTGAGATATATTGCTGCCAAATTCATCAGCTAATATTTTTGATCCGTAATCAAAAATTCTCACCCCTTTGGTAAAATAACCTATTTTCCCAGGAACCATTCCCAATAGACTGATCGCTTCTGAGGTTAGTTTATTCGCCTGAGAATTTGATTTAATAATCCGCGAGTCCAAGATTGACGGACTCCATTTCTCGATATATGAGTCCCTCAAAAGGTTAAGGGTTCTGTAATATTTCAAAGTCCTATCTTGCTTAGTGCGATATGTAACAAGTTCAGCATACAAAATTTCTTTAGAACTATTTTGTGAATAACTGTTTGAATGAATAAGAATTACGAAAAAAAGTACAAAAGATTTAAGCTGATTCATGTCAGACTTTTTAATGAAAACAATCATATCACTCAAAAATATGAATAATAGTCATTTACTGTACTAAAATTAATCTTTAAAAACCCTCACTAAAAAACTCCTCCATACTGATATCAAATGCTTCAGTGATTTTTAGCAAGGTCAGATACGTCAAGTTCTGACCTTTTTCATATCTGCCATATTGAGCTCTAGGAATATTTTTCTCATACGCAAATACCTCATAGCTGGTGTAACCTGCTTTTATTCGCAAATCTTTAATTCTATTTGCTAAGGCTAATAATTCAGGTCGTATGTCTTCAGATGTGGATGGTTTCATTCAGGAATTTATCTCAAAAGAAAGAAATAAGGAACGAAAAAGTAACTACTTAAAAATAACCACTTATAAGTTTAAAGTCTTGATATCACTAATATTGTGGCACATCTTGTTCCATTTCGCCTAAATATCACCCCAATTTTATTTCATAAAAATCACCTAAAAACTTGTCTAGTAGGCTATTTATTCATACATTAGCGTCTAACGATTATAATGCTGGGGACAAAAAGTAGACGAATGTAGAGTCAAACTTTACATTCTGTCCTCGGTGAACTTTATTTAAAATTAAGTTATGAATAATCGCTATCTCCTCCAATTAAAAAGAGCTCCGTAGCTATTCTAGCAAACACTTGTAGAGGTGCTTGCGACAAGCTCTTCATTCTCGTGTATACATTATCAATGCCTAAACTATTGCAGGGTTGCCGAAAATGCAATGTGAACGGTTCAAACATAAATAAGAGAGTAGGCTTTATTAATTCATGTATGAAAAAAATATATACCCATATCCTGATTTGTTTCGCTCTAGGTGCGTCACATTTCACATTTGCTCAGCTTGAGAATTATGACAGTCTCGTTTCACAATATCTAACACAAGCACCTGAAAGTGGCTTTTTTAATTTCCAAACACCCAACCTCATTCCTCCGGGGGGACTGTATCAGATATATGTTGATTCAACGGGAGATGCTGATAATACGATGGAACTCATCATGCATCATAAAGACAGTATTATCTTTTATGATCACTATAAATATAAACAACGATATAAAGGACTTGATGTTGAGGGTGCAGGATGCATTGAACACTTTGATAGAAATGGTTCACTAGCATCAGTAAATGTAAAACTTGCAACTCAGCTGAGTCTTGATGTGAGGCCTGATATATCAGCTGAATCAATTATGACCTATCTTATCGACCATTTAGGTTCAGAGGTAGAACTTGCGTGGGAAGACTCAACTTCTGAGGCAAAAATTCAGCAGCGCTTTAATGATCCGAATGCCAGTTATTACCCACAACCTGAACTTTTGTTGGCAATTGATAACTATCGAGATGTTCATGAAGAAATTCCTGGTAGTCGCTATACGCTTGCGTATAAAATTAAGACTGTTACCTTAAATCCGTATGAATCGAAAGTCTACTATCTAGATGCTAACACTGGTGACATTCTTAAGGTGCGAGGAGATGGAAGAAGAACCTACGGTACTTGTGGAGCCTATGGATACGGAACCAACAACTCAGTTGATCATAAATGGTTTGGAGGTCTCTCATGGCATTATAGATTGATTGCTTTGGACGACACGCATAATTTTAGAACACGGAAAGAAGCAACAACGTTTTGGGCACAAAGCTGGGTTGATTTGTTCATCCCAACCTTGTGGGGAGCAAATAATACGAGCTGGGGAAACAGCTACCTGACTGAAACGAGTGCTCACTACTTTACTCAGGTTTCTTGGGATTATTACCGAGATGTTTTTCAGAGGAATGGTATTGATGGATTTTCTCGCTTCTTGCAAATTAGAACGCAGCTGCTTGATACTAATTCCTTCTATGGTTTTGATTCATCATTTTTTCCAGAGCCGCGCTTAACATTTGGCAAGCATGATATCTACGATCATACCTTTGAACCAAGTGTCGTTGCCCATGAATATACTCACGGTATTACTCAATTTACGTGCAATTTGGTTTATGAATATGAGTCAGGAGCGCTTGATGAGTCGTTCAGTGATATTATGGGAATCGTTATTCATGCCAAACAATTGGACAATAATGTTACCGACTGGATTATAGGTAATCACGTGGCAACACTTCCAACACGATCATTAATTAGCCCAAATTCAGCAGGAAGACATTGGCTTGGAACCTATGACGCAAACAATAACCCCGAATTTGGTCTAGGGCAACCTGATACCTATTTAGGCACACATTTCTATAATGATACTGATTTTGTAGACGGTGGTGGTGTTCATATAAACTCAGGTGTTCAAAACCATTGGTTTTACCTGTTATCTGAGGGAGGAACAGGAACGAATGATTTAGGTGATTATTTTGCGATTACGGGAATCGGAAGAGAAGACGCAACTAAATTGCTGTACCTAGCTCATACAAGTTATTTGATGTCAGCTGCTCAGTTTACTGATGCCAGACAGGCAACCATTCAGGCAGCAATAAATATCTTTGGCTGGTGTTCTCAGCAACACAAGAGTACTGTTGATGCATGGTACGCGGTAGGAGTTGGTAATCATAGCGGATGTCCATCGCTTGGGGTTGAAGAGTCACATGCATCTTTTAGCATATATCCAAATCCAGCACAGTCCTCTTTTTCAATCAGTACTGAAGGCTTAAACTTGCAGGAAAACATAAATATTTACTCAATTAGTGGTACCTTAGTGAAAACAATACGTTTATCACATACGATGAATATTGATATTTCGGATATGGCACCTGGAGTTTATATTGTACGGACACATATAAATGATACAATGGTATCTAGAAAATTAATAATTCAAAGCAATGAGTAAATTATGTAACATACTGCTCCTTTTGATAGCTCTCGTAGCATCAAGTAGTGTTTCTGCTCAGAAGAAAAACAGTATTTCGTACCATATCGGAATACTTAACCATTTCTATGATGAGAATCCTGTACTCTTTCATGCTGACCACATTCAGTATGTTAATAGGCCAAGAGATATTGCGACAAAACTGCTCATACGGTCTCGTGGCTTAAATTATACGAGAATGCTTGATGAAAAATCTACCTTATCTGTAACGGGCGCATTTTTTGACGCTGACTATACACGGTCTTCAGTCCCTTCTCAAGCTTCAGTAATAAAGCGAAAATGGTATTTTGGAACGATTGAGTACAATAGAAAATTTCTGAGTAGACCAAAACTTAATCTCTTTTATGGTGCTGGTCTGACATATAGAAGTGGATTTCAAGGGTACTTTGTTGATATTGATGCTGCCTCTGGAGTCGGACTTGTACACTCTGGTTTTACTGAATCGGTAACCACCTCAAGTTTGGGTACAGTGCTAAATGCACATCTAAAGTATAATTTTTGGAGGAGTTTCTTTTTGTACTCAAAACTGGATACGCAGCTGTATTTTTACAAGTCGAAAGTAGCGAAGCGGGACTTTATTGATTTGCAGAATAAGTATACAGAGAGAGCATTTGCACCCATTAAAATAATCAATCATACCTTAACGATAGGTCTTGGCATTGATTTCTAAAAAACAATATATCACCTACCGAAACGCTCGGTAGGTGATTTTAATTAACTCATCTGAGGTTTATACAATAGCTTGCTGACGTATCTGTGCATGACTCATTTCAAGACCTTGGTGAAAAAAGTAAATAGTAACTAAAATTTAATACCCATGATCAAACTCACACGAACTTTCATTTTTATCCTATGTTTTGGAAACGTAGGATTCAGTCAATTAGATTCGTACGAATCATATGTAGACTCTTTTCTTATCGAACCACCTGTCAGTGGTTTTATGTGGTTCGACACCACGATAAGTTTTACCCCAGGCCTTCCTTTTGCCATATATCAGACACAAAGTAGCGATGTCGATAATAATATGGTCTTGGAAAAGTCTTGGGTTGACCCACAACTTGGCTTTGCACATTACAAATACTATCAAACGTACAAGGGCGTTAAAGTTGAAGGCGCTGGCTGTACGGAACATTTTAGAAGCAATGATCTTGTCCTGATAAATGCGAAGTTAGCGTATGACCTTGAACCAAATTCAATACCTAAAATTACTCCTACTGAGGCCCTTGTTTCAGCATTAAATGATTTTGATTCAACAACTGTTTTTGCATGGCAAAATCAAGATATGGAAGACGATCTCATTGATGCAACGGGTGACCCGAACGCTACCTATTTCCCAACACCTGAACTTGTGTACGCTCTTGATAATTTTGTACATATTGGTCACTTGATTCCGGGAACACGCTATAATCTAGCCTACAAATTTGATGTTGTTGGTGACGTAGATGAGTTTAATTACGAGTATGTAATTGATGCTACCTCAGGAGAGATTATTCGGAAAACCAGTAACCTTAGACATAATGGATTGGCCACCGTCTACAATAGCGGTTCCACTCAAACTATTGATACACGCTATAGATCTGCTTGGTGGAATGATGATTATGTTCTTGAAACGACTGATAACGGTAGAAAGGTGCATACTAAATATTACGGTGCAGGAATCTTTTCGACTGCTGCGGAAGTTGATGATGATGACGATGTTTGGACAGGATTTGCGACATGGGCAACTACTTCACATTGGTACGCTAGTAAATCATGGGACTACTTCAATGACGAACATTTATTGGATGGAATGGATGGGCAAGGTGGCAAAGTCCGAGTTTTTGCAAAAAGAACTCAAAGTGATCACAGCAACACCCATTATTCACCGGCCACTGATAAATTAACTTTTACCTTTATATCGACAGCAAATTCGCATACAGGAAATTCTCCTGGAATCGTTGGGCATGAATTTACCCATGGTGTCATTAAATATTCAGCTAATTTTAGTAACGGAGGAGAGCCTGGCGCACTCGAAGAGTCCTATGCGGATATTTTTGGAGCACTGATTCGAAAATTTACAATCAGTTCGTCAGCCTTTTATACGGTCAGACCTTGGCGAATTGGGTATTGTGGTGAACCAGATCTCAGTCAGAGGTCACTATCTGATCCCAAGTCAAAAGGAGTACATATGGATTCCTATACACCCGGTGGATTGTTTAGTTCTCCAACGTGCACCGCAGCCAATGGACAACCTGACACTTATAAAGGAGATTACTGGCTGCACCTTGATCAACCATACTGCAATGATTGGCTGGATGGTGTGCATGTTAATAATGGGCCTCAGAACTACTGTTTTTATTTGCTCGCAGAAGGTGGGTCTGGAACCAATGATAATCAGGATGTGTATTCTGTGCAAGCGATAGGTGTCGATGAAGCAGCAGATATATTTTTCTATGCTTTACAAAATTTTTATCAATCATCATCAGAGTACACTGATTCCCGAGAAGCGGTGAGATCTGCGGCTATGTTTTATAACAATATGGATGCCTGTAGTTTTGAGGTGGCACAAACAGAAAATGCTTGGCATGCGGTAGGAATAGGCCCAAGAACAATCTGTGCAGAATGGACAGGTCTCGCTGAAAACGAACCACAAGGCATTGTGATTTTTCCAAACCCAGCAAGCACAGAGGTTACTATCTCATTATTAAATAATGAACCAAGCACCATAAGTATTTATGATGTGAATGGGAAGCTAGTTTTTTACCAGAATGCATCACATCAAAAAGAAACAATTGATGTAAGCGATTTTTCAAAAGGTTTGTATTTTGTAAAAGTTAAAAATAGATTTCACGAATTTGAAGAAAAGCTCATAGTAAATTAATGCAGTATTTGAAACACATAGTAATTTTTGTTGCACTACTTTCTCTAAAAAGTGTAGTATCTCAAACGTTGTGGAATAATGATAAGCACCAATTACAATTAAGAGGGAAATACCTGAATACTTTTGACGAGGTAAGTACATTTGACTCAGGTAGTAAGAGATCAGGTTCAATAGACTTTTCATACAAGTTAAACCTTAGTGAAAACCACTATATCGGGGCTTCATTGTATAATTATGTGTACTCCAACCGACTCCCTTTGGTGGAAAGTGCTCAAGGGGTGATTACACGACGTGAGTTTAAGGGCGGGGATATAAGCTATTATCGTAATTTTCATACGAGCAATAGATTAAAATTTGCCACTTCTGTAGGTCTTGCCTACAGAAGTGGTTTTCAGAATACCTATAATGAACAGGATTCAGTGTTGAATGACGATGGTACATTTTCTCCATTTCCTGTTTACGTTCGAAAGCCTATTAATGATTTCGGACTATCAATTGGACTCGATAATACCTACAATATCAACAAGTGGCTGCATTTCAATGTTAAGTTAGATTACTCCTATTTCTTAATAAGAGCTTCAGAACTCGATCCAACAATTCCTTGGGATAAAAATGTTCCTCGAAGTTTATTCGCAACCTCTTTTGGTCTAGGGGTTAATTTTGGGAATCAAACCATAAAATCAGGGGGCTCCAATACAAAGGCTGTTTTTGATCGAGATAAAAATAGCCTAAGGATACTGTATTCAATGGTTAGCTTTTTCGATGGGGCAGGGTTTTTACCTAAGCAAGATGTTTTTTCAACCTTTTTCTATCCGTTCGGTATTGGGCTTGAATACAAGAGAAATTATAAAAAGGATAAGGAATGGTTTGTTTCAGTTATCGGAGTCAATAATATTGTTAATAAGGTTGAAGGGTATACCCCAGGTGATGTTGCTCTTAAACAGTTTGCATTGTTAAATTATGGCGTATCAAATTTTATATTTAAAAGTTCAAGACAGAACCTACAGTATTCCTTTGGTTTGACAAACCGAATAGGCTACGAAGAAATCTTTATTGGAACAGGAGTTTTTGGAATTGATGAGAATGGAGTACCGCTAACTGAAGGTGTTTTTATTGAAAACTCATACCTTGACTTCGGCAGTACAGGAGGATTAAATTACAAATTTAACCTAACGCCCAATTTTCATGTGATGAGTAATCTGGCCTACACCTTTTATGCTTTTACGTTCGATCAGAAAAGTACATTTTCTGTGTTTGATGAAGGCACTCCAAGACATCAAGTGATGTTGAATTTAGGGTTGGGGCTGAACTTTGGAAGGACACAGAATGAAGTTAAAAAGTTTGGTTTTGAAGGAGTTTTTGAAGAAAATGAGCATCAAATGCAAGTGAATCTCATATCGTCCTTGTACAGCTTTTTTGACCAAACTCCTATTTTTGAGCGAACCAATTACTTTGATCAGACATTCACAAGTTTAGGGATATCCTACGGCTTGGAATTCATCAAAAATTTGAATGATACATGGGGGTGGCAGATTGGAATAGAAGATTTTGAGTTTTCAGTTCCGAGGCAGCTTGCATCTGGAATTGAAAACGGTACAGTTCTCGACAAAAGCTTCTGGTTATTTAGAGGATCAGCTCTTCAGAATATTCTTTCGAAAGAGAATTATGCACTTAAAATTCAGTATGGCGTTTCGTATCGAAGAGGAGGCGAAATAATCATAGGTAAAGATGAAAACCCTGATCCATTAAGTTACGACATTATTGAGAAAAAGTATTCTGATATAGGAGTGCATACAGGAATGCAATTTGATTTTCTCTTATATAATCGTATCAGCATAGGTACGCATTTAAATTATACTTTTTTCCCTGTCATTGATTACATAAGTGACGGTGTTTTTGAGTGGGATAAGAATACCAGTCGAAATATGATTTCATTCGGAATACACTGCGGGTTTAACTTTTAAAGTTCCCGTTCTATTATGTCTTTCCAAATGCCTCATCAACCTCTTTCTTAGATGGGTACGGTGCACGGTGTGTCTTGCTATGATCCACTTTTACATTCTTAAAAACTTCATAACTATCCCGCTCACTATCGCTATACCGTGGATCAGCAACCAAGGGTAACTTTTCCATTTTAATGATCTCTATACTCGGAAAACCATAATCAACAACAACGGTTCCTAAGAGTAGATAGCAACCAGAACCTTTGAAGGGAAATTTTTTCAGATTGTCAGGGAAGTGCGTGGTATCAAAATAGTTTCCTTCAAAGTCAATAAAGGTTCCGAAGTTCATAAGTCCTTTGGTGGTTGGCACATCTTTTCTACTAATCAAATACCCAAGCATTTTAACCCGTTTCTTGTGGTGATGGATGAGATCAGGAACCATAATATCTCCACGGTATGTTGTTTTGAGGAGATCAAAAAAAGTCATGCAGACAGGAAAACCTAATAATTCTATTTCATCAAAAGCATCATCAAGCCTGTTATGCTTCAGTTCAGGTAACTGCCAAGGTTTAGACTGCGTCTGAAACAGTACAGGATCACTATTGTGAATAGAAGGATTACTGAGTAGTTTTCTCGCTTGAATAATCAATTCTCCTTTGCTTTTCCCAAAACTTCTAAAGGCTCCCACATAAATGAGGAGTTCTACTTCTTCAAGGGTCGCTTTCGTTCGTCTGATAAAATCCTCAAGAGTATGGTATGGCCCATTATGGATACGTTCTGGTTCAATAAGCTTTCCTAATCGTTTTGCCAAACTGTGAATATGAATAAAGCCGAGGATCAGATGCTCACCACTAATAGAGGTCAAATACTCGCCATGATTGATTTCAGGTGGGTTGATGTCGGCTCCAGCCATACGAGCTTCATGGACATAGACTTCGGTTCTATAAAAACCACCAAAGTTATTAATTACCGCAACCATAAACTCTTTGGGATAGTAGGCTTTTAAGTAGAGACTTTGATAACTCTCTACCGCATAGGAAGCACTATGACTTTTGCAAAAAGAGTAACCTGCAAAGGACTCAATCTGGCGATACACTTCTTTGGTAACTTCAGGGGCATAGCCCATATCATTACAGTTATCAAAGAACTTCTGTTTCACCATTTCCATTTCCTTTTTAGACCGTGTTTTACCTGACATGCCACGTCTTAAAATATCAGCCTCATCAAGCCCAAGTTTGGCAAAATGATGTGCTATCTTAATCACATCTTCTTGGTAGACCATGACCCCATAGGTGTCACCCAATTGCTCTTCAAATACAGGATGGAAGTATTTTGTTTTTTCAGGGTGGTTATGACGAATCACATACTCACGCATCATGCCTGACTTGGCGACACCTGGACGAATAATAGAGCTCGCAGCGACTAAGGTACCGTAGTTATCACATTGAAGTCGTCTCAAGAGTCCACGCATAGCAGGGCTTTCAATATAGAAGCATCCAATAGTTTTACCACGCGAAAGCATGTCATTACAGGTTTGATCTGTTTTAAAAATCTCTGTTTGGTGCACATTTATGTGGTCCCCGGTATTCCGTTTAATAATTTCAATACTATCGCTAATATGTCCGAGTCCACGTTGCGAAAGGATATCGAGCTTCTCAATACCAATAGATTCAGCTACATACATATCAATATGTGCGGTTGGATATCCTTTGGGTAACATTTCAAGCACCGAGAAGTTACTCACAGGCTGTTCGGTAATGAGGATACCACAGGAATGCATTGATCTGAGATTCGGAAAGCCGTTTAACATATCACCATACTTATGAATCTTAGCTGTAATGTGATTCTCATCATGCGTTTCAAGCGGAGACCGTGTCAGTACATCCATTTCTCTTTTGGGAAGTCCATACACTTTACCTAATTCCCGTATCACCGAGCGGAATTTGAAGGTTCCTGTAGTGCCACAAAAAGCGGTGTACTCAGCTCCAAAGCGTTTAAATATGTAGTCGAGAATATCGTCTCGATGTTGCCAGCTCCAATCAATATCAAAGTCTGGTGGACTGGTTCGTGAAGGATTTAAAAAGCGTTCAAAATAGAGGTTGAGTTCAATAGGGTCAACATCAGTGATGAGGAGACAATAGGCGGCGATAGAGTTTGCGCCTGATCCTCTTCCAACGTGATAGTAGCCTTGGGACATGGAGTACCGGATAACATCCCATGTCGTCAAAAAATAGCAGGAAAATTGCAGTGTATCTATCACTTCCAATTCTCTTATCAGTCGTGCTTCTGCAACCTTATCATCCTTACCATAGCGTTTATATAGTCCCTGAAATGCCAGTTGCTCAAGAAGCATTTTGTCGTCATAGGCTGAGCCTGTGTAGTAGCGTTTATTCTTTGGGCTCTTAAAGTCAAAATGAAAGGAGCAGTTTTGTGCTAATTTCTCCGTATTTAAGACCAGTCGAGGCATGAGCTGATACTTTTCAATCAGCATATCTATGGGCATCATCTGGTCAAATGCTGAACCATATTGGTGTTCTTCTAGTTTTGAAAGGAGGGTATTATGATGCACACCTCGCAGTAATTTATGAAGCATAAATTCATCTTCACTGCTGTGGGTTACGGTATGAAAGGCAACCATACGATCAAGCCTCCTTAATATCGGCTTATTAACCAGTTTTGGTATGTCCCAATATTGAATCCCTATGTACTCGTAGGAGCGAAGTCGTGTGGGAAGGTTGGAAAGCGGGTAAATAATATAGCAATGCTGTAGTTCGGGTGCTACTGGTGGTACGGTTAGTCCATTGAGGTTCGCATGGGTTAATACCTGATTTAACTCATAGAATCCTTCAGTGTTTTGGGCAATGCCAACATACTGAAGCACATCATTCACTCTAAATTCAATACCAACTATCGGGTGTATTCCGTGCTCAACACATGCACGTGTAAAGTCGTAGACGCCAGCACTGGTATTAATATCGGTTAAGGCAAGATATTCAAGACCATTTTCTTTTGCTTGAGCTACGAGTCGCTCAAGCGAGAGCGTTCCAAAACGCAAGGAATGATATGAATGACAATTCAAATACATTACCTACGGATTAAGGGTAGATTCTTATGCTTAATACCACTTGCTCTCATGATGGCATTCGACCCATATCTGATCTTCATGCGATCCATGGCTTGGTAGAGCGAAATCATCGAGGTGGTGTCATTAAAGAGATCAATTTGATGACTGCCTTGTACAAGGTTGGTGACTTTAACACCAATCAGTCTGATCAACATCCGACGGGTATATACTTTTTTAAACAAGGCTTTTGCACATTCAATGAGTACTTCGTCTGAAGAGGTGAAGGCAATCTTTTTTTGCATCATTTCGGTATCAAAATTTGAATAGCGAATGCGAACGGCTATGGTGGCGCAGAGCTTATTCTCTTTGCGCAGTTGAAAAGCTAATTTTTCAACCATGCGCACCAACACGGCATTCAACTGAATGATATCAGTGGTATCTTGCATAAAGGTTTGCTCTGTCGAAATTGACTTTCGGTCTTGATGCGGTATGACTTTACTCGTATCTATACCGTTGGCTTTTCGCCAGAGCGAGACCCCGTTTTTACCCATCAATTCGTCCATAGCTTCACGTGGCATTTCACGCAAGGTTTTAATCACCTTAATCCCAATACGGCTTAATAGTTTAAAGGATTGTCCACCAAGCATGGGAATTTTCCGAATGGATTGTGGATCAAGAAAGGGAAGAACGAGTTGCTCAGGCACTTCTAAAAAACCATGCGGCTTTGATGAATTAGTGGCCATTTTTGACACCGTTTTGTTCACGCTCATACCAAAGGACATCGGAAGGCCAACCTCGCGCTCAACACGGTCAATGAGTTCTTTGGTGAATTTAAAACAGCCATGAAAACGATCCATGCCTGTTACGTCCATATAGAACTCATCAATTGAAGCTTGTTCAAGAAGGGGAGCTTTCTCAGCGATCACTTCTTTGACTTCATGAGAATATTTAGAATAGAGTTCCATATCACCTTTAAGAAATATGCCGTCAGGACAGAGCTTCTTTGCATATTTTGATGGCATAGCTGAACGCACCCCAAATTTCCGTGCTTCATACGAACACGAAGAAACAACCCCACGGTTCGATCCACCAGCAATGATCACCGGCTTATTATTCAAAGCAGAGTTTTTTAATCGTTCACAACTGACGAAAAAACTGTCTAAATCCATATGGGTAATGCATCTAGACATAGAAAGGTTTAGGGGTCAGAAAATCAAGCCGTTTCCATAGGGAAACAGGAGGGTTAATAAGGGTTGTCATAATCGTTAATTGTAATCAAAGGTATTACAAAATGACGAAATAATAATCAAAATATGATTAAAAAATAATCAAAAAATATTTAGGTGATTGATAGTCAATAAGGAAATTTCTACGGACGCTCATAATCCAAGAATATCATCTTTCCGTTATTTATTTGTTCATATTCAATTTCGAAGTGTTCACTTTCAACATCAAAAAACACGCCTAGATCAACTTGAATCTGCACTAATTGTTGAAACGTGTCTGAGCCAGTTTCGACAAAGTACCATTTATCATCTTCTTTGTCATACAGTGCATTATCCAAAACATCAAAGAGAACGTCAACTTCCAAGTTTACCCTCAAAGTTGTCTCTAAAGAAACATGATCTTCATCAAGATCAGTTATATTGAAACTTTCCCATTTAAATTCTAATACTTCAATGCTAGTAATCTCTACATCAAACTCATATACATCAGAACTATCTGCAAAAAATTCTTCTATACTAGGCTCTAGATTCTTTTCAAGTTCAGGAAATATACTGTCAATAAATTCTAACTTTTTCTCCTTTAAATGAATTTTCTTCACTTCGCTAATATTGCTAAGCAATAAGTCAATTTCTCTATATTTTATTAAATACTTTGAATCGTAGGACAACCAATCTTTATCACCACTAATAATGATCATTTTGGAATCATTATCTGCACACCATTTTTCAATAGAAGCTAAAATAAATGCATCAGGAAATTCACTTTTTTTCTTCCCTTCCTTAAAAGGGGCGATTGTTTCGAAGTATTTATCAAAAATTTCATCAATATTTACTCCATTTGATTCTATGCAATTGATCGGTGTATCAGAAATAACACTATCTAGTTCTTCGTAAATAGTTTTCATATTCTCAGAGAAATTAATTTCCCAAAAATTTTCAACAGAACTATACGAACTAGTATTTCTCAACACATTAAATGTGTGACCATACTCTTTTCGTACTTTCTTCATCGCAGATTTAGCTTCAGTAATCCTTTTTCTAATTCTTTCCTTTAATTCACGGATTGCGATTTTACTTGAGTAAACTTGGATGGTTTCGTCTTCAGCGTGCTTTAATAGAGTTTTTATCTTATACCCAGCCAAGAAATTATTTTCTTCGAGTGTTGAGGTATCAAGAAATACGTTCGTAGATTCTAATTTCATGATTGTTTTTTGAGTCAAGCCTAAATATAACTTGATTATATGTACTGAGATTATTTTTTAAATAATTAATTTTCAAATACCTAATACGGTTGTTGTGATTCACTTGAATTATTGCCTAAGATTTAATACTTTTAGTTTTAATCAAAAAGAATATTATGTGCGTAGGAATAGGACAATTGGAACTCAAATTATCTAAAACATTTAAAGGAGGAAGTGATCTTGAAGGACTGAAAAACTCGATTGCTGACTTGAATCCCATGAGTAATAGAGTGAAGATGTGGAGTAAAGGTATCATCATTCCACAAGAAAATCCGGATATCGCCAGAGAGGCGACCTTCGCTTGGATGACGAAGGATAAAAAGGGCATTCCACGTCCCACCTTTAATACTAGAGTTGAGGGCTACATGAACAAAGGGAATGATCCTAAATACATGGGTCCCTATGGCATTTTTGGAAATCCTTATGTTGAAGAACTCATCATGAACCAGCGTTGTATTATTCCCGCTGACTTTTTTATCGAACAACCTGATGATAAAAAGGATAAACGAAAGTTCTTAATTAAAAGGGAAGATGGGGAAGCTCTGATGCTTGCTGGTATTTACAACGAGGTTGTGAATGAAAAAACAGGAGAAATATCAACGGCTTTTTCTATTATGACGACTGCACAAACGGCTATTACAGCAAAGGCTCATCATAAAAGGAGTCCTGTTATTATTCCGCCTGAGTATGTAGGCGATTTCTTGTCGCATGATGCCACGCAAGAACATCTTGAAGCATTTTTTCCACCGCCTGAAAGTGAAGGCATGATTGGACATGAAGTAGATATTGTTATATCAAAACGTGATTGTCCTTATGAAGATAATGATCCGAAATTGGTTGAGCCTATAGCCCACATCTACAGGACATAGGTGTGCAAAAAATAGTAACCCTTCTCGAATGCTAATAAGTTAATTTTATTAACTTTAGGCGACTATGAAATTATTATTTTTCATGGTGTTGTATGAGAATTAACCCAAATCCAAGAAAAAAGACCACATTACAGGTTCAGTTGATCCTAGGTATTATTATTCTTGTTGTTTATAGTATTTACTCATTAATTTCTTCTGCGTAATTTGATGAGAATGACTCTGAACATACTTATCAGTTTGGTGGTATTATTTTCTACTACTACCTCCTACGCTCAAGAATCTAGGGATTCAGTATTGCATATAGTTAAGGAGAAATACTACTCTAAAGGTCTCATTATCGACAAGGAGGTTATACGAAAGAAAGCACTGCAATACATCTATTTTGATAAGATAAAAAGCATTGACAACATAATTAGAATTTTTGGTAAGTATCATTTCTTAAAAACGTATCAGGATAGGAGAGCTGAAATTGACCACTACATTAATTTCAGTCTTATTGACACTTCACTGACCTTTGGAGAATATTTTGATTCACTGCTATCTCTTTCGGTTTATAACTTCGATCCAAAATACCAATACCCCACCAAATATTTCTGGAATGAATTTCTCACGTTCCATTTTCCTTATGACTCAATCGGCAGTATATGGGTATATACCAATAGCAGAGAACAAAAGTTAAATTTTAATAACATTTTTGCTGATTCTATAGGATCTGACGGAAGAAAATACTGTTCAAATATAGATTCAATTGTAGAGGTGTTGGAAAACAGCATGAATGGTGAAATTAAGCCCGACTATTATTTTAAACTGTTCTTAAATCTAACGAATAAAGGCTTTGACCATGCCTCAGCAAACCAAGCTTTGTTTTTTAATAAGAAATTACTACAAGTGACTGACAATTATGATGTAATGAGCCAAGAACAGAGAGAGTTTTTACCATTGGATACTACACCATCGGACAAAATTGTTGTAGAAGAAGATTTTATTACAGATAAGCCAGGAACAATTGTTATCGGTAGCTTTACTGATGGTTATTATCCAGTAAAACAAGTGATTAATAGTAAAGGGGATACAAGTTCGATTTATGTGTTTTTAAAGGATTATGAAAAAATGAAATCGCGATCATTGCTAGAAACACCATTTTTTGAAAACCCTGCAATCAAGCATAGAGAACAATTCAAATTTAATAACCCAAAAATCAATGATGAAACTAAGATATATTGGATTTTAGGAACGATAAAAAATTTGATGACAAGTGGAACTCGCTATGCTTACAATGTAAGTAGATACTTTGGATACATCTATGCCATTCTCGATCAAAATGAAGAGCTTAAAGACAAGCATTATTTACTGATTAGAAATCTTGAAGTTCAATTTCTCCACATTCTATCCCGTCGTATTCCAAGAGAAGTAAGGTTTGCAAAAGATGCAATAAAAATTTTGCAAGTAGACGAAGCGGCTCACTTGGAAAGCGATACTTCAGTAAATAGATATTTTATTCAGAATTTTCTTTTAGTTCAACAATTACTTGACATTTGGAACTTAAGACAGACTCTCGATCATGATTATGGGGAACTTTACAGACTTCAGTCGGCGCAAACGCTGTTAAACGCATTTACATCATTTAATAGCTGCGAATTTGAGACAGAAAGTAATATGAAATGGAATTTTTACCTATTAGAAGAGGTCAGAGAATACAATAGATTAAATTATGATTTTCAAGGTTGCGTTGCAGTAGATTTGAATCTTCTGAAACTCATTGATGAAAACAAGAAATATTTTTCAAAGCAGGCATTTAATAAGGTAGTTCAAAATCTACATTCTGATTTAGGGAGGGCAGGTATGTCAAAAGAAAGAAAATTGTTATGGCAGAGTATAGAATTTCCTGTTTCATTGAATTCATTTGAAAACTTAAACAAGAAAATTCAATCGAAGGAAGATTACTTGACGATGTCAGCCAGGTATTTTATTTCAGCTGCTGCAAATCTGAACTATGCATCAAATCCAGAAGCGAATGAAATACCCCCAGAATTTCTATTTGTGAGACCAAGCGTAAAAAAAAGCCCTAGGGGTCGAATCCCCGAAATTCATAGACCGCAGATAATTTCTCTTCTAAAGCTTTACGAAAAAGACTTAATTAGTAGAGGCTTTTATAAAAAAGCAATTAGGATTATTCATTATCGCGAATCCATTGAGGCTCGGTATCTCCGTAACACCTTAAAACACTATGAAAGAATTGAAAAAGTGAGTGTCGCTGGTAATAAATTAGGTGTTAATTCCTTAATTGAAAGTAAAAAAAAGCAGTTACAATCTCTAAATAATAGGTATGACAGTATTTTGAGTTTATACGGGGACGAAATTCAGCGCAATCACCAATCCATTGCAGGAATCACCTATGAATTAAAGGATTCGATCAATCGATTGAAAATGCTTCAGTTGCAGATTGCGAATCTTGAGAATTATAAAAGGAGGCTTTTGTTTGAAGTAGACAGTAATATCCGCATTGTCTCTATGCTTCAAGATGTTTCGGATTCGCTGCGAGTTGATCTTGGAAGACACAAAGATACTATAGCCATTAAGGATACCGTTATCGTAGAAAAGACAGCTGAAATTGGTAATCTTCAAGGTGAAAGCCAAATAAAGGATGAAAAACTGGAAGAAAGAAAATTTGCGATTTTACTTATTTTGGGGGTTCTTTTTGTTTTTAGTCTTCTTATTTTAAGACTGATTAGGCAAAGAGCAAGATTGAGAGAACAAAAAGAAGAAATTATTAAGCAAAGGATTATTTCTGATAGCCTACGATTTGGATTTGGACAATTTTCACATGCTGCAAGAAATACAATTGGCGGTTTTAATGCCTACTATATCTCTAAAATACCTGATAGCCTATCAGCAGAAGTCCTAAAAATAAAATCTGAAGTATTTCAAGCAGTTGATAGTACTGCTAATTTCCTTGATCAATTTGATCTTAATAACAAAGAAGGAAGGGCATTCCAGTCTCTAGTAGATGATATACATTTTGGTGCCGACTGGGCGCAAATGGAATTTGGGAGGAAAATGACTGGAAATGCAATTGACCAAATTTCATTTTCCTCTGACGAGCTTTCTGATGTTATGGTTCCTATATATACTGTGGCAAACATCATACATAACAGCTTTAAGTATACAAGCCTTAATGATGTCCGCATTACTATAACTGCGAGTAAATTGAAGGACTCTGTTATTCTGTGTATTCAAGACGTCGGCGCCAAGGGTACAGGAGCTGGAGTTAGTACTTCAACACAGCACGGTACGACATATATTTTAAGGGCATTAGAGGCATATAACGGTTCTGATTTTGATACGAATTATCAAGCTGAAATGTCCGAACAAAATGACTCATATAAAACTACGTTTAATCTAAAAATCAAAAGATGATATACAGAATTTGTGTTATTGAAGACAACCCTATGCATTACGAAAAAATTATGGATACCTTATCTGTGTTTAAGGAACGCAATGAACATGAAATGACCATTATATTGTCTGGAATTAGGGTTTGGGAAACGAATTTAGAAGATGTGGAAAGTGAAATAACAAAATGCCAGCCAAACATTATAATCCTTGATCATGATTTACGATGGGCATGTGATAATTCATTTAACGGCTTAATGTTAGTTGATCGTTTAGCAAAATCTATCAAGCCATTCCCATATGTTATAAGTAGTTCTGGTGTAATGGATGAAGGAAAGGTATCTTTAGAGATGATCGCACTCACTAGTGATCATGAAGTCACCCGAAAGGCATCAACCATTATATATAAAGCATACTTTATAAAACCAAGTGAACGTAAACAGTGTTTTACTCAGTTGCAAGAGGCACTTGATGAAACTGCTGAACTATTTCCGTCAATGAAACTCAATACTTTTCAATATCCCATAGATTGGGAGAAAACGGCTGATTTAAGAGCTGCTAAAAACCAACAGCTTATCAGACAAAAGGAATATAGCGATACTGGCATTGTTGCAATTTTGCTAAATAAGAATGATTTTCTAATTCTTAGCTTGACTCCTGACAGAAGTTCAATAGATGTTGAAATAATAGCAGGTGGTCACCAATTTGGAGTTAATGATATGCGTAGCATTCTTGCTCTAAATTCGATAAAGTCTTTAACCTACAATAAACGGGGTATATTCTATAATCCAAGCTTTATTGAGTTTATTGAACCAAATAAAGACGCCAATGGAGGAATAAAAAAAGATCCGCGGTTAATTAGCTATTCTCCAGTCGAAGTTGCCAAATATGTCGATAATTCATATCTTGATGAAGAGGTCTGGTATACCTTTCGTGATACCCTGAAATCACTAAATAGGTGCAGCGAAGAATTGTATTTGCGCAAGGTAGACGCTGATAACCCCGACCAAATATTTCCGAATCCATTTTATAGAAACTTCAGAGTTTTTACAGGTTAGTCACAATTCTATTTTACTGCATTTTTCTTAGTTCATTTTGCGAATTTTCGCGGGAGTATTCCTGCGAGAAATTATGCGAAGATATCAGCGACTAATAGCTTGTTTTAAAGTTAGTTGCGTCAATTTATTTGTTTTACATTTGATCCGTGCATGGTTCCAAAATTGGAGTTTTTCCAGAAGAAAAACCCAATGTAACATTGGGCCACCGCACTACAAATTTTCACAGAATTTGTATGCAATTGTTTCCGAGGTTCTCTAGACCTCAGACCTGATGAGTATAATACCTTATTAGGGAGATTTTGCAAGTCTAAATAACTGCATATCAATTCTGTAACTTAATTAAAGTCACAGAATTATGAAAAATGTAAAAACAACATCAACTGCCGAGTTCAACGCAGGTCAAAACTATGAGCATAATATTAACCATTTGAATGGAGCACAGGTAAGTGATCGTCACTTATATGTAATGACGCAATTGATTGCCATTAAGGAAATCATTAAGAATCCAGAAACTAGAGCAGAAGGGTTTAGTTTTTTAAAGTCGTTTACGGAAACGGTGGAATTTGATACCGGTACGGAAATTTACAGATGTTATGTCGAAGCGAAATACTGGTTATTAAAAGCCAAAGCCAGCAACTTCCAAGATGTTGAAGCACTTATGCGTGCAGATGATGCACTGACAGATGCTTATTGGACTTCAAAGGAGGAGGATTCTACGATTAAGTCCTCAAAAATTCAATTCACCATTGCCTACGTGAAATATAAGATCGCGGTGCATTCGTCGTCGGCAAAAATACGTGAGCAATTTAAACAGTCAGCTACCTATTTAACCAGCTTGTATTTACAATTTAAGCCTGAAAATAAAAGTTTGAATTGGTTAGCTGACGAATTGAAAGCTATATAAAGTCCTTCAAGCAGGAGCAATCGCTCCTGTCTTTTTAAATCTTTTATCAAAAATAGAAACGCATGAAAAATGTAAAAAAATCTGATGCTACAGATCAAAAGCACATAAACCCAGAAGATGAAGCGTTACAGAATGTCACTTCTGTATTGTTATCCACTTTTCACGATGGTATTACCTCTAACAAGGCTTCAGAACGGGAGAAGTCATATTCATCGCTAATGGAATTTTCATTAAACGATTTTAGTCTGCCAAACCAAATCTTCTTTTTGTTTATACAGGCTCAGTACTGGAATGTGAAATGGGTGAAGGGAGGCGGTAAAAAAGACGAGTGGTTAGTAACAGCCAGCAAAATTTTAGACGAAGCAATGGATTTATGTCCCACAGATTTATTATGGACGCACTATGCCAGTGTGACCTGTGAAATTCTTAAAGTCAAACTATTACTCTATTATTCCAATTCAGCTTCTATTGCCAAAAAAGACTATCTGGACGATGTGAAAGGTCTTATTGATTTGTTATTGACCAATCATCCAGCTGATTCCTCTTTGCAGGCCATGAAAAAGAAATTATCCACCATTTAAAATTTTAGAATATGATACGCTCCAATAAGCTAATATCTCTATTTACCAGCTATGGTTATACCGTGGATTATGGTTTACCCTTTTACATCAGAATTCGAAGCCCAGGAGGCGGAGAAATTCTGATGCCCAAAAGACGATGGTACAGTTGGCCTTTTATAGCCATAATCCTGTACCTCGATAGAGAATCACTGCACATCAGGAATTGGAGGATCTTCTATTTAACAATTAGACTGCATTCAGCAATTCAAAAGGCTGAACAAAATCAATCGAATAACAATTAAAGAAAAACTTATGAAACAGGAAACAAATATCAATTTTGACTTCAACGGTCAAACGATCAAAATTCTTGGTCTTGAAGAGAGCTTAGAAGCTGCCTTCAGAAAAGCTGAGGAAGCTGGCATTGAATCAGCTAAAGATTTAGCAAAACAAGGATTGCCTTTGGCGACTGAAAAGGGTAGCGGAGAGGTCTTTTACAGAAGCATAACTTCAGATTTCAACAGGTGTCTTTCCGATGTTAATGTGGCAGTTCAAAATCTAGGGTCATACAATCCTAATGAAACTGATAAGAAATACGATAAGAAGGAGCAGGATGCACGGGATGCCGAGGAGGAAGCAGTGCACAAATTAGGTCTCGCAGAGCGTGCAGTTGAAAAAAGTGAAAAAGACGGCAATCACCTTATCAAAAAGAGCATAGTGCGTCTGAATATCATCCGTATTGTTTGCATACTGCTGGGGGGATGTGAGGTCATGTATAGCTTTCGAACACTCCAAGGGCTTGGCCTGACTCCAATGGGTTGCCTTATGCTTGCCTGTATCATTGCCTGCACCAACTTTTTCGTTGCAGAGCTAACTCCCTTTATTCTGTCGAAAGTCCAAACACGGAAAAAGAAGATCCTTGTGCTGGTTGGTATCATTGGATCAATGTTGACATTTTTTACAGTGCTTTCATTGACGCGAAGCGCAGGGACAATCTTCGTAAAATTTTCATTTATCCTCATTAATATGCTGATTTTGATCACGTCAATGATCTTGATGTTGAAATTTTATGTAACGAAGGCGGAGCGACAACTTCACCATACCCATAATGAACTAGTGAAGAAGCAGGAGGAACGATTTGCAGATAAAGTTGAGGCAACTGATCGTATTTACCACGTGCAAAAAGAGCGGTCAGACGAACACGCTTTAAAAAAAGCAATCCGCACATATTCAGTTGACCTTGAGAAAAAGATTCGGGACGAATATATCCGTATTTATGGCATCTGGTGCACAACTAATATCCAGTATAGGCAAAGTGCAGATTACCCTGCCTTTTTCTCCCAAAACCCAACTCCATTAATGTTTAACTATTTAAAAGTGAAGTATGAATTTAATTACAACTAAATTACTCGCAGGTATCATAGGATTGATCCTGCTGGTAGGGTGTCAAGATGACACACGACCTATACGAGACCTCTATCTCAATGATATCAGTGACAATGATTCACTATCTGAGGTAACAAGTCACATAATGTATGATCATTACACCTCTTCAGTTGATCCCTGGGCAGGCTACTTAGTAGGATACATGTCACTTGCCGATACTGATATTCGGCCCTTGCTGCAATGGCACATACCAGCTGAAGAAAGCTTTTTTGGTTTTGAGGATAAACGTCAAGAACAAATTGAACTCATGGGAACCCTGATAGATGAATGGGAGGTCAACGACGACGGTGCTTACAATCAATCAGTCATTCTTCGTCCATTGATTGGCCTCATCAACGACCTCAGTGAACACACACGTGATTCAACAACGATCTATCTTATTTCAGATTTGGAAAGCAATAATCCAACGCTGAATGTGTGTACCGATAAAAAGCAACGTCAGCTGGTACTGGATGAACCAGAGCGTATTGAACATATTATTGAATCGCTCATGTCAGACTGTGTTTCAGCGCCGCACGTTCATCTAGTAATTATACATCAACCCAATGCGGAGAATAATTCTTTTCATAGAGCTATGGTTGAGATATATCAACGGGTATTCAAAAAGATTGATGTATCGGTTTCTGCCATTGGGTCTTTAGAACACATTAATCACTAAAAATTAGAGCTATGAAAAAAGGAAACGTCATTCAAAGCATCTTAAACATTGTCCTTAAAGCTATCATGATTGCCATCTACATGGTCGGAAAATTCTTTGAATACATTTTGGTAGAGATCAATACATTTTTGAAACAACGAATAGACGCATAAGATGGGAGAATTTTTAGACATACTGAAAGAGAATTTTTGGGAGCTTGGAAATAGTATAAAAGATGCCTTTTTGGGTAACGAACGAGAAGAACATTCTGCCTCATGGGGAAAGGAACGAGAGGTACTTAAAAAAAGTAATACTGGTTTCGCTTGTACTTCACACAAGTACCTACCTGAGGAGGAACAACTGTTAACGTGCGCTGGAACTGGAGCTGGTAAATCCTCCAACTGCATAACAACTCAGGCCTTAGCTCAACAATCTGATTCGATGCTTGTAATTGATAATTCTGGAGGCATCAAAAATGATGTCTATCAAGCAAAATTGCAGGATGGTTATTTGCAATATGACATGGACTTTGACCCCAAAGAATTTACCGTCAAAACCATGTTCTATAATCCACTAGCCCATCTTGATCCAAAGGATAGGGCTGCAATTGCAAAAGTGTCGAGTATGCTTGCAGGGAATTTAGGTGACAAGACCGATTATTGGAAGTTGAAGTCGGAGGAAGTACTGAATTTAGCTATTGTTATTGTGTTAACCTTGCCTAACGCCCAAAGAACCTTATACAACATCCTCTTATGCATTGAATATATGGCAACGGAAGAGGAGTTGCTCAGCAACTATATCTGTGCACTTGATGAACGAACCTATCGACAATGGAAATTGTTACTTTCTAACTCGGAAAATACCTTGGCCAGTATTCTTTCTTCAGCCGTTGGTTGCCTGTCATTCATTTCAAATTCACCGACGCTGGCAAAACTAACGTCACGCAATACCTTGGATTTTTCGGTTCTCAGAAAGACGAAAACGATCATCTACATCCGTGTACCAATTGGCTCTCAAGAAGTGGTGCAACCATTAGTAAATTTGTTCTTCTCGCAATTCTATAATTACTTCTTAAATGCTCCATTACCTGATAAATCTAAAGATTTAAAAATAAGGGTGTTAGCAGATGAATTTGGGTCATGTTATATACCTAACTTCCCACGAATATTATCTAACTGCCGTAAATGGTTCATTTACAATCATTTAATAGTTCAATCAGAAGCTCAGCTATCCCAATTATACGGTAAAGACGGAATGGAAATTATTCTTGCGAATGTAGCAAAAATGTACATGGGCGGCATGGGAGCTCAGGAGGCTGCGGCTATTAGTAAGTCACTTGGCACAACAGTAATGATTGATGCTGAATCTAAGCATAAGCGGAATGTGCCGCTGTATTCGGCCAGCCAACTTATGGAGATGAAGGGGGAAGCAATTTTACTCGTGAAGTCGAACAAGCCGTTTAAAGTTAAGCTCAAGCCATATTATCAAGATCGCAGCATGATGAAACGAGTTAATCTACAGATTGAAAAACAGGAAGACTCAGAGCCTATAGAGGTTGATTTACATCCTTTCACGCTTGGGAACAATACGCAATTAAATAGTAACGATAAACATTAAAAATATGGAAAAGAAGAAGTTAATAGCAAGTCAAGAGTTGAGATCATATTTAAAAGAGCAGGGAATTGATCAAAAAAAGCTCTTGTCCCTTAATAGAATGACCAAAGAAGGCAATCAAAAAATCACTGATATTATTACTCATTTTACTAATGCCCGGCCATGCAAAGGAGGTATTGAAGTCACCATTGATGAAGAACGAACAATTCAAACTGGAGCTTTAAGGGAAGTTTTTCAAAGCACCAATATTATTGATGTTGAATCTATAACGGAGAATATCAATGAAATACTGGAGTACAAGAACTTCGTGATTGAGCGCATTAATGGAGTCTCAAATCACTTTGACTTGTTACGTGATGACGAGAAAGAGGAGCATGACCGAATAATGGAAGAGGCAAAAGTTCAAGTAGAATATATCAACAAGATTTTCAAAGAAAAAGGAGTTATTGAAATCACTGATCTAAGTCTGGAAGTTGTGGGCCCAATAGTGGAAGCCAGAGTAAAATCACGTGAAATACTGGCTTCGGTGATACGTCGAATAGCTGAATTAAAGAAGCAAAAAGGAAAATCTCAAGACCAAGATTTAGAAATATAAAAAATGTACAACATGAAAAAATGGAATTGGATGGCAATTACCGAAAACCTTATTGCCAAAGGCATAGATAAGGCTGAAATCCTCCTGCATGGCGATAACTATAAATCCCTTAAGAGGCGAAAAAAGCGATGGCGCAAAAAGTACATAAAAGAGAGGTTAGACAGACTTAATTTAGATATGACTAAACCTGAGATACGGCATTTTGTGAAATTGTATAAAAATAAAGAAGAAGAGCAATATATGGAACTTCTTGGATCGAAAATAAAAAAACTACGACTCATGGAATTAGCTGATCAAAAAGCATTTAGAGCAAAAGAAAAAGAGCAACACCCTGAACGATTTAGATAAAAATATGAAAGAAGTAACACAACCATTTAAGTATACATCACTGCATCACTATTTAGACCTTGTATTGGGAAAATACAATGGAAACGCAAGTGATAAACGTATTAAACAGGCAAAAGCTGAGTATAGGAAGTTATACTTAGCCTGGCATAAGTCAGAGTATAAGAAGGAACACGGTCAGATTCAATTGACAATGACCAAAAAACGAAAACAGGAGATTGTCGATCGTGCAAAAACCAACGGTAAAAAAGTCCAACGATACATCATGGAACTGATTAATCAATCACTGTCAGCCAGTATTGGAGTAGACCTTGAATACCTAAAAATGAGTGTCAGCTATCTCCGTGACCTGATAGACGACTTTGTCTACGAACATGGGGATCAAAATATGAAACCCATTTTGAAACAATTGGAAGAGGTAGAACAGATAGTTGAAGCCTCATGATCATTTGCTCACGGAGTCATCATTCACCTAAAAGAAAGGCTATTAAAGATGCGGTAGATTACGTGTTTAAGAGTGTGCGTGCCATTGATGAGCAGGCAAAACCTATTGTTTTTAAACGGAATTTGAAATCTATGGATACAGAATCTTGGATTGATCAACTAGTAGAGAATGATGCTCGGAAACAATATAGCTATGGAAAGCGTCGAGTGGTGTTAAGGCATGAATGGATATCATTTAGTCCCGCTGATAGTGTGCATCTTACCAGAGATATTATTAGAGATTTAGGAAAAGCCTATTTAGATATGCGTAGTCCAAACAGTTTAAGTGCAGGAGGCTTCCATTTGGAGGAGAACGAAGGAGGGAATTACCATGTGCATTTTATCATCAGTGCTTGTGATAAAAATGGGAATAGTACCTCTATCTCTAAGCGAGCTTTTGAGGACTTTAAACACTCATTTCAACAATTGCAGATAGAGCGCTATCCTTTTCTTGAAAGTGTGGTGGATCATAAAAAAAAAGTAAAATAATAGAGCTCAGAAAAACTTTTAAGGAAAAGCAGCTCAATAAGAGAGGTGTAAAGTCAGATAAGCAGATGATGAGTGAAAAGGTTCTGAAGGAGGCCTCTCGCAGTAAAAGCCTAGGAGAGTTAGAACAAAGATTACAGAATCTTGACATAAAGACATATCGGAGAAATGGCGTTTTTAAAGGTGTGTATTTACCCAATAACCAGAAAAGACGGCTCACCACCTTGGGAGTTTCAAAAGATAATCTGAGACTTTTAACAATTGAACAAGAAAGACTTGAACAACTACGAAAATTAAAACAAAGAAAAAATTATGACAGAGAAAGAGATAATAGCTAAGGCAGAATCTATTTTTCAAGAAAAGTACAGATTCAGTTCGGAACGTATATTTAGTGATACGCTTCACCACCATGATATTTTGAATGAAACGATGGTTGAACTTGTTGATGTCATAGCGATAGAAGGAGATGGTATATTTACCATCTTACAAGGGAAAAAATATCGAATACCTGTAATCATAACAGAGGTATTTGATTTTGAATCAGTAGAATCACTTAGAGAGTGGGCTCAGGAATTGAGACTTTTTGAATCTTTTAAAGAAGATATGGAATCAACGTTAAAACTTGTTGAAGAGCTATTGGATGTTAGCCAAATGAAGGAGGCAAGATCATATCTTCAAGATATTACAGAGACTTTGAATGCGGTTAATAAAGATGTTTCGTCCTTTACTCGTAATGATATTGATCAAAAACTCGCCAAGATTATGGTTGAATTTCCCGAAAAATTGGCTGCAATGGAGTTACAAATCAAACGCAAAATTAAACTGGCCATGAATAGAGAAAATGATACTGAAATGGAACGGTAGCATGATTGATATCTGGCCCAAGATCAAGAAAAAGTTTTTTTATCATATCGAATTCTTAATTTTATGAGGTACATTAGGGGTTGAGATAGTGTTTTTACGCAAAAAAAGAGTCCGATTTTGACACACGTATCTCAACACTACTTTTTAGATACAAAAAAGCGAGAGACCTTAGCAAAAAAAACTATTATGACAGATTCAAATGTATTTAAGGTCTCCTATTACAAAATCGGAAAACCAACGGGAACAAGAAGGTTTACTTCGTTTAATACCTCATATGAGGAGGTGTTATTTGGGCATTTAATCAAAAATCTTTGCATATCTAACTACTACATTGACTATAGCTATGATTTTCAAAATGAAAATCTTTTTATTAAAAGAGAGTCATGCAATGCATTTCTATGCGTGTACAAGCTGTACTTTTATGATTTGCAGGATCGAACAAAGCAACTCTGTACCTACCAAGTAGAAATTGAATGCGTTCACAATAGTAATGCGCATGATTTGTTCGATGAGCTCTTTCGTGAAGATTATTATGGACTACCTGTAGCAAAAACAAAGGTCGAGAAAGATACTTCTGCATTTTCTATTCCAAGCAAGGTATTTTTCTTTCTCATGGTGGCAGCACCAGGTATCAAGCTAAAAAAGTACGCACAGGTAAAGTCAAGTATGGCAAAATCAACGTACTATCGTCATAAGAAGTACTGCATTGAGCACGGATTTCTTGTTGAAGGAAAGCTTACTAAAGAATTTAGGGACTGGCGAAAGCTCAAATACGGATGATTTCAATAATAACTGTTTTTGCTCATTTGTAGTCAGCTTGGTATACTGTCTGTGCATGAAACAAGACATTATTGCTACATCACATTTCTGTATCACCTTATCAGATGGTAATAGGACGTCACAAGACGTCCTATTTTGTTTCACTTTATAAAATCTTTTTTTTTTACATCCATAACGGAGTTATGTCGGATACATAAGGTGAAATCTTATGCAAGATCGAGAGTACCTTGGTACTGTCAATCTTGCTGCTACTCAAACCAGTATCAGCAGATTTTTCTTTACAAGTAAATGTTTACAGTGGTTTTGAAATGGTAAGCCACATTTTGACCTAATATTGAAAACTCTTGCACCAGAGAATCAATTCATGTAAACTAAGATCAGTAACATGGCTAAATCAAAAAACATAAATATTAGTGAGTTAAAAAAGTTCAAAACTTTCTCCGCGCAGTTTTTTCTGGAAACCAATCCTGAAACACGAGAACAAGTTTATGCTCTTTCAGATTCTGAAATAGAGGAATTGACTTTGTATCTTTTACAAAGTAAGACAATGACTTCCTTTGTAGAATCCAAAATAGGGACCTTCAAAGGCAGTCTTTCCAAAGAAAAGAAATTGCAAGCCATCTCCTATTTTATTGATAATAAAGAACGATTCCTTAAAAACGAGCAGGAAAAGTTTGATCAGATTCTGCAAAAACGAGAAAACCTGCTTTCGAATGCAGCTAAAATACACCTTAAAAAATAATCAGATACTTTTTAAACACAAAAACGAATTTACACACTGTAAATTCGTTTTTGATATAAGAAAAGAAATGGAAAAAGAAATGAGGTTTAGCTCGCCGCGAACTATTTTGAATTGGGCTTCGTTCTACAGCGCGTTAAACCATAATATTCCTGACTATTTAAAATAGTGAGAAGAGTAAACCACATTTCTGCCGCAGTATTGAAAACCAAAAAAAATTAGGTGTTTGCAAAACACAAAATCATTTTCTGATGGAGTAGTTGATGATAATCTGCTCCTCAGAAAATGATTACAAGAAAAAAAAGACTAGATCTCCAGTCCCAATTTGTCAGCAAGATTACGAGCTGCTTGTTCAAAAGCAAACCAAGAAAGCTTGGTTTTAATGTCATGTGTAAATGAAACAGGAGCACCTGTTTGCTCTTCAAATTCGCTGATAACATCTTGAATGTAGTTGTAGTATTGATCGAAGAATTCATGTGCATAAGAAGTATGTACAAGCGAACTTACGGTTCCTGATACGCAACCATGATGTATAATATCAGAAAGGTAAGCATAGCTGTCCTCAGCATTGAGTAATTTATGAGCAACAGTTTTTTCGAGTGTTAACTCTGTAGTTGTATCAATAATATTTTGTAATTCTTTTTTAAGTTCATTATTAGTCATAGTGTATTAATGGTTAAGCGAATAATACACTCAAAGACATGTATCTCAGGGATAAAGATTTTTTGACAAGAAGCAATCCTTGACTATCAGGAAGGGAGCATTTCTTGCGAAATATCTGACCTGTAGATAGTCTTGTGTACTTTATTCGCCCATTACATCACGTATTTGACATGAACGAAAGAAGTACATCATTGATCAGGGCAGAAATGAGACCGAAATGAAACTCATATGCAATCAGTAATAGGATAAATCCCGAGCGTTTGGTAGGGGATTTCACCTCTTTCTGATTTTGATTTGGTGCTTTTGAAAAATTTATGAGTAATTTTAAAGAGTTAAACCCAGACCGTGAAATATTTGAAATTGCGAGATCGTGTTCTGTACACGATGTATGACCACCAATTAGTCCGAAAAGAGAACATTAACTATCATAGAGAAGGTATTCCTTTTGCACCTGATTTCACTCTGTCACAAGTAAAAGGAGGGCACAAGAAGCTTGTTTTTATTTTTCCCTGTACAGGGAAAGAAACAATTAGTTTTGAAGCCTTATCCAACTTTCACACAAAGGTTCAAACGACCCTTGGGTCAATGCCTTATGCGCAAAAAACCTCCGCAATAATTATTATCCTTAATCCCGAATACTCCTTTCCTGAAACTATGGATGTGTTGGCAATTACCTATTCAAGCGTTGATTCGATAGCCTACTATGTGTACACTGAACGTGAGGGCGAGTTCGAGTCTCTTGGATCATGGAGAGTTAGGCGTGGAAGTTTGGCGTAAAAATATGTTATTTCGGTATTACTAATCTGCTACCTTAGCCAAACGTAAAAGTAATTTGTGTGCTACTTATGCGCACAGTTTTATACTTTAGTAAATTGAAGCCACGACCTTGATGACAGTTGTGGCTTCTGTTTTTTAAATCTCATCCTTTTTCTTCGGTCGGTGGACTTCTGTAAAGTCTGAGAAAAATTCTGATAAGCTTATTTGATGGTAATCTAAAACTTTAAAAAGAGAGGCTAGGGTATAGTTCTTTCCACTTTCGATTCTCCAATATTGCATTCGACCAATTTCTGATTCGTAAGCCATTGATTCATAATTAGTTAAATTTTTATCTAACCTGATCTGCTTCAACTTATCTCCAATCTTAACTAAACGAGGATCAAGCTCTTGGGCGGGATTTTGCTTTTTCTTTGCCATAACAATCAGTATTTAGTTTAGACAAAGGTCGTCTAACTTAGGTACTTATGTTACATAAAATATGTGTAACATATATTATGTAACTTTTATGTTTTTTCGTAAACTTGCACTGTCCATAAGGCTTGTGGCAATACTTAAAATCAAAATAACCGTTTTCGAGAGTCAGAAAACACAACAATTAAATACAAAAGAATATGAAAAAAACATTCATGGTAATAGGTTCGGTACTCTTTCTGAACCTGAGTTATGCTCAAACTCTTGAGTGGGCAACGCAAACAGGAGGCGATCGCTCACCAAATATGGTTGATATGAAAATGGATTCGCAAGAGAATCTCTATATTGCTGGTAATTTTAGCGATACCGTTGATTTTGATCCTGGAGCTGGGCTCAGCCAACTCTCCACAGGAGCATTAACGGGAGCCTCATATATCCAAAAGCTTGATTCGGACGGTAACTTTGTTTGGGCCACAAGAAATCTTAATGATGGGGTTAATGTTAATCTCGCTTTTGATATTGACCAAGGTGATAATCTGTATGTGGCTTCTAATGTATACGATGCCACATTATATGATATTGACCCGAGTCCACAGGTACAAGTTGTGCAAGGGAATACGCAAAACAATGTAATCATACAAAAAATTGATCAGGACGGAAATCTCGTTTGGGGCATTAGCTTTGTGGACTCTACAGAATCAGGTCGTATGACAGCTCGGGATATAGCTGTCGATGATGATGCTAATATTTATCTTGTTGGAGAATATCGTGATTCGATTGATTTTGACCCTGACCTGATAGGGGAGCACTATTTGTATAATAACGTTGCATTTTTTGGCGAACAATTTATTCTCAAACTTGATAGTGATGGAGAATTTCTATGGGTCAGAAGCTTTCCACAAAATGATCTTGAATTGGTGGCTATAGCTACAGGGAATGGAGCTGCCTACATCACTGGTTATTTTAGCGGAACGATTGACCTTGACGCATCAAATCCAAATGCTTCTGCAACCTCAAATAGTGCAGACGCTGACGCTCTCACGATAAAATATAGTGACCAAGGAGATTTTGAAGCGATGTATGCGTTTGGTGGAATGTATAACGATAGAGGGTTTGCAATTGACGTTAACGAACAAGGAGAGGTCATCACGTCAGGTCGTTTTGTTGTAGGTTTTGATGCCGACAATTCACCAAATGTAGATAGTATTTATGGCCATAACAGTCCTGACATTTATGTTCAAAAGTTGACATCTAATTGCGACTATCTATGGACTAAAGGTTTTGGGTCAGACGGTACCGATCATGTTGGAGATATACACGGTGATCAAAATGGAAATATTGTTGTAACGGGGGAAATTGGTGGAGGTCTTGATAACAACATTGACACCCTGCCAAGTCCTGGCGCTTTTCTCATGCGACTGAGTGATATGGGTGAAAAACTAGGTGTAAAGCGTGTTCAGATTGGAGACTCACGAGGTTTAGCAATTGAAATGCCTGACCCCAATACGCTGTATTCCGCAGGTACGTTTAAATCAAATCTACCAGACCCCTTTTCACTTCTCGCACAAGAGGGATTCATAACGACGGGTAACGCTACTAATTTGTACTGTTTAAAATTACGAGCCGATATTTTGAGTATTCCAAAAGAGTCCTTGAATGGCAATGATATCACCTTATTTCCAAACCCAACCTATGATAATTTCTCTTTTCGCCATAGAACAGATGAGCCAGTGAGGGTTGAGATATTTTCACTGCTTGGAGGAAAGGTGTCGTCATCTATATACCACGATGATATAATTCACATTTCAACCGAATTGCTACCTTCTGGCACGTACTTTGTAAGTATCAGAAACAACCAAATAAGGATGACACAGAAGCTCATAAAACTATAACTGAGCGATAGGGGATAATGAATAAGGCGATACACAATGTATCGCCTTTTCTATGCCGTAAATCGAAGAAAATATTGCCATGAAAACTAAACAGCTATTACTTATTCGTCATTTTCTTGTCTTGCTCAAAGACCAAACAGAACGGGAGCTTATGCAATCAGTTACGCCATCAATGACCACACTATTGTCGCATATGGAATTGAGAGCAGTGATTGACATGCTGTTTGACGGTGAGGGGGAGAGCGAATATCCAAACCTTGCTAATATGTCTAAAGAGGAATTATTAAATATTATTCATGATGAATACTATATATTAGATTACTTGCTTACACTGCTCAATGAAAAAATCGAATAAAAAAACGACAACTTCCGTCATCGTTTTGATTGTGCAATTTTAACTTAATAAGCTTTCCTCTGCCAGAAACTCCTGTTCAAGCGTATCTATATCTTCATCTGTCATGTCAATAAATTCACCCATTGCTTTTTGTTTTCGCAAACGCAGAATAATGCCTCTTCTATGCAAAATTACTGCATTTTTACTCATACAGGAAAGGTAGATCGTATCTATGTCTCCATTTTCATCTACAATTTCAAATTTTGTGCGACCTTGATTATTATGTTTTCGTTCTTCTTCAGCCATTCTATTTAGTTTTTTAATGTTAAACAAATATCGTGCAATTGTAATGCAAGCACTTGTAACAATAGTGTATCACTTCTTTTAAAGCATTCAAAATCAGAAGATGAGACTGATAAGAATCCACTTATCTCCTTCATCTGATCTAAACGTGCAAAATTGTCATATATTGCCGAAGAAATCAGAGCTTTGTAAGGTAAGCACCATTCCTCTTCGCCTTTGATATATTCAAAGTTTTGATCTTTCTTTGCAAGGTATTTGTGATTAGAATCTCTAAAGCCGTCTTCAGCAGCAAGATTATTCTTGCAGTAAAATGTATCTTTTAAGCCCTTAGCAAATTTTGAGCAAATATCTCTAAAATCAGTGTTTTCTGTAATCGGGTAACTTTTACCATTTGTCCGCCTAGCTTCTTTGATGACCGTGTTGCTTTTTTCAACCGTGCACATTTTCATAGTGATCGGTTTGAGATCAAGATTCGAGCAAATGAAAAATGAGACTGTTAATTTCCTCTTAGTATCAGGTGTTGATAGATCTAAATATTCAATTATTCTTTCACAAATACATGTCAATTTTTTCATCCGAATATCAGTTCTACATTGAAGTGCGTCATCAGCTAGTTTGATAAACTCCTTATCCTCTTCAGCATATTCTTTTTTAAGTTTTCTTATTTGTCTTTCATATCGCAAATTTTCATTTTTTAATTGAATACCTGTCTCACGAATAAGATCAAGAAGCAGCGAAAATTCATGATAGTTTTTAAAGAAGCCCAAGGACCTTTGTCCATTTTCATATGCGGGAGAATCAATTTGATACTTATAAAGATCACGATCATTCTCTGCATATAATAATTGGCTTTCAATCATATTTTTTTCTTTTTCAATTGCTTCAATTTTCTTTTCATTTTGTTTTAAAGTGTCGCTAAGTGCAAAAACTTTAGTAGTTGAATTCTGGTGCCTCCAATCTTTAATGTAGAGAAGAATAAGTAAAGCTGTAACATAAATCAATCCTGTAAAGAAATAGATCTCAAAGCGCTCATTACAGTCACTGCGTTTCAGCACCACAATTGCCGTCACCAACGAAAGGGTGGTTCCAATAATCGGAAATATATTCTTCAAAAATTTCTTGAATATGGCTTCAAAGAGATTCGTGAAAAAATTGCCTTTTTTCTTTTGATTCAAAAAACGTGATTTTGGGTTCTTTCAAAGATAAATAATAAAAGGTTTAAAAATAGAATATTAGATCAAAGTTAATTAACAATGGAATGTGATTTATTAACAATATAACTCCACATTATTGAAGGTTGAACTCTTATCAAGAAGAATGTTTTAAGCTTACACAATGTGAAAGCACAAAACTTAGACCCATGTCACATTCTCAACAAAAAATAAAATATATATAGTCCAATTCTTTGTTTTTACAAAGTAAATCTTTAACAACAATAATAATGTGATCCCACTGTAACTTTCAATCAAGTTATATAATTAGTAAAAAACGCCAAGAATTTTGGCGTTTTGTAATTTAGTTGTTAGATCTAAAACCATTAATAGAGATTACATGCTCACGTGATGACTGAGCATTAGCCGGTTCCTTTCTTAAAAGTTTCTGATTTTGAAAAAGGCTTCTCAGTTTTATATTTACCTCTGTGTATGTCAGAGCATCATCTGCGCTCTTGAACGTCGCCACATAGGCATTATACAATTCTTCATTAGTCATTTCACCCTTGGTGGTTTTTTCAAGAATCGCAATACATAGCTTTGCAACGGCATTAAGCCCCTGACCATTAGTTTCCAAATCAAGGTCAAGCTCTTTGAGTCTTTCGATTTGTTCAGGGGTTCCATACTTAGCTATGGTAACGAGGTCTTTCCGAGCTTCTCTAATTCTCGCAACGACCTCATTCTTATAACTCTTCGCTTTTTCTATCAGATCGTTCTGGTCGGCTAAAATAGCCTGGTCTTCAATAATCTTGGCAATCACTCTATCAAGTAGATTGTTTTGTTCCACCGTGGTTTCTTTTGCCTTTGGTGGATTCTGTTTTTTTGCTGTCATGATATTTATATTTAATTGTTTACTGTTTTTGCATTCTCTTCTTTAACCCACACGGCATACACTTTTGTGTTCTTGCGGGAGGCTTCGTTAAGCAGTGCTTCCGCTTTCTTCCGTGATTCAAAGTATTTACCGGGTGGGGAATCAAGTCGGTATTTATCCTCCTCTTTTACTGAAGAGCTATACAGAGCATAGACTCTCCTGAGATGACTTGTTGCCTTTAATCTTAATGATTTGTAGTTTGAGTAATCATATTCATCCCATGTTTCAATTGGCTTTGATGATAGATAGTGCGTGTTTAAATTGAGAAAGTCCAGAAGAAATTGAACATCTTGCTGAATCATTTCATCACTATCTGGTAAAGGAGGTTTGCAGTAATGCGTCAAGATTGCTAATTGTTCTTCAAAGATTTTTCCTTTAAGAAAGTCGCAAATCTTAAAAACTTCTTCGTGTGTCCAGTCATTATTAATGGCATAGACCTTGAACGTTTCTAAAAGAAAAGGACTATGTCCCCATTTTTCTAAATCTAGAAAAATTGTTTTGCCTATGTTTGGATAGGCGTCTGTTTTGTGTTTCATTATTATTTAGTTTATGCTGATCTCATCAGCGGTTCTACAAGATTTTCTGAGGTCAAACAATTCCTCATGCTCTTTAAAGAGAGACAGTGTATCACTCTTGGTGAACACAAAATGATCAATGAAATTGATATTAAATAAATTCAGGGCTTGCATTAATTGCACACTTAACTTCTTATCGGGTTCAGAAAATTTCAAGCTATTTCCTGGGTGATTATGAGCTACAATTACTCCTTGTGCATTAAGAAGAAGTGCTGAGCTGACAATCTCTTGTGAAGAGACTAGGACACCGTTCTGGCACCCAATTCCGATAAGTGAAATAGCAAGGATTTCACTGCTTTGAGACAGATACATAGCAAAGAAAAACTCTTTGTAGTTTATGCGATCACTTTCAAAACAAGGTCGTAAGACTTTTACAGCGTCATCAACATCTCTGATAATCGGGAGTTTAGATTTTTTTGGTCGATTGTAGCGAATACTAATTTAGTTAATTCGTTCTCCGCTACAGAAAACGGTATTTTTCATGTATTAAATTTTAGGGGTGATTTTTTGATTGAATAGCAATTTACGTTGCTAGATCTTAAAATTTGCAGTTAAGCATTCTACCTTTGTTTTTTTTGAACCATCCTTATTTCGAGAAGAAGGCTTAATCATTGTAATGGTCTTCGAGTACCAAGAATTTTTCTTGATGAATTCATTGAGAATTTCGCTCTCAAAGGAGCTCAATAAGAACTTTCCTTCGATATTTGATAAGGTTTCAAGGAGCTCACGGTAATGATCTTCGGTATAGCCTCGGTAGTGAGATTGACAGGTATTTATGTATGGCGGATCAAGATAGTAAAGCGTTGATTGTGAGTCTTTTAATTGTATTAATTTAACAGCATCCATTGACTCAATCAGCACACCATCAAAGCGTTGCGCAAGTTCTTTTGTGAAGAGCTTCTTCTTGTTATGAAAAGTTGCAGCTTTCCTACCTTTTTTATACGTCCCAAAGGACTCCAGTGTACCACTAAATCCTAGGGCACTGAGGCAGAAAAAGGCCCACCCTATGTCCAGATCACTGTGCCAACCAGCAAACTTTCTAATGCGGAGCGCATATTCATGAGTTGATCGGTCATATAAAGTTGTATCAATTCTAGCCTTTAACGCATCAAAGTCCGTTTTTAGAACTCGATAGAAAATAGCTATCATTTTATCAATGTCATTTATAACTTCTGTTTGAGATTTTGACTTATCACGTGAGAAGAAGACGGCTCCTCCACCAATGAAGGGTTCAACAAAGATTTCTGCTTCTGGAAGGAGTTCATTAATGGTAGAGCTTAAGAGCTGTTTACCACCATGATAGGTTATTACGGTTTTCACAACATTTTGATAATTAAGCGAGTAAATAAAGAACTGTCTTGATTAGAAGTCTACGCTTATTGGTGATGTTCTAACAGTTTGAAAAAAAGGGTAATTATCAATTGAACTATCTACAGGAAATGAGTATTAAGTGGGTGTTTTGTTACTTGCGCTTTCAAATGCAATGCAGTTGTAGACAAGTAGTTTGTCGTAATCTTAATATCGCTGTGACCAAGCATCTTCGAAAGTGAGAAAATATCACATCCTCCTTCTAGCATAAGTGTAGCAAAAGTATGCCTCAACCGGTGAATAGTGAATGATATTCCTGAAACTTTTCTTAGGAGATCAACTACATTTTTGAGTCCGTGTTCAGTAAAGCCTTTATCCTTATTAGAGCATGCAAAGAACTCAGGACAGGTCTTTCGTGCCTTTTTTCGCTCCTTTAGATACCGGTAAAGAATTTGAGCAAGCGTTGTCGACATGGGAACGATTCTATCTTTATTCCCCTTACCAAGCCTTACCATTATTGATAGATTTTCAATATCAACATCTTGCAATGATAAATTTAATGCTTCATTTTTCCTCAGACCAGCATAGAGATACATGGCGAACAAGGCATGGTTACGATACCTTGCAAAATCCTGGGTATAAGGATAATTGTAGGTAATTTCTAGGAGTTTTACCGCATCCTCCTTTTTGAGCTTTTTAGGCAATAATTTCTCCCTTTGGGGCAATTCTAGCTTTTCGGCGAAATTCTCGCTCATATGTCCATTTTTGACGCACCAGCGGAAGAATACTTTCAAGCTTTGGTAGTAGGTATGGTAGGTTCGTGTACACCATTTTCGTTCTACTCGTCCATGGAGAAAATAGCTATACACGAGCTTTTCTGTAATTTCTTCAATAGTTGTAATATTTCGGTTTCGGCAAAATACCATAATATTTTGACGATAGCGACTCAGTGTTGAGCGAGACACGCCACGGATATATTGCGCATGTACGCAAAAATCCTCTAGTAAAAGTTTAATATTCATAAAAAGGAATATCATTTCTACTAAAGGATCTTGATTTTGCTAGTACCTAATCAGTACGCATAGATGGTAGCAAATTGCAATTTTTTAACCCCTCAATCTCTCTAAAACGTGAAATTATAAGGGGATTTGGTGGACCTGACAGGACTCGAACCTGCCACCTCGTCAGTGCAAGCAATTCCGTCCAAGTGTAATCCGTCTAATTCGTTACTACATAAGGGTTATACAGGAATTAGGGTGGATTTACCAACTTTATTTTACTACCACATCGGCACCAAAATTTTAATAGAAATGATACATTAGGTTAATGTTAATTTATAATGTATCGACACTAACAGTATAACCAAAAATATAACTAATTCAAGTAAAAGTAATTCGCAATGTTGCTAGCTAGAAGATGAGTGTTTCTATGCTTACGTGACAATGTTCAGCTTTGACGGAGCGTAAATATCTTTCAGTCATTTTTACACTTGCATGACCGAGAAGATTGCGAATTGTAATAATATCGACATTGTTTGACGAAAGTTGACAGGCAAAAGTGTGGCGGAATTGATGAAGATGGAAATTCACATTAGAAACTTGTTTGTACTTATGAACCCAGTATTTGAGGCCATGTTCAGTAAAAGGTTTTCCAGTTCTTGTAGAAATGATTAAATACTCAGTTCTAATCATTAATTTGTTTAGAAGCCAGACATAGCTTTTAAGGTGCTTATATAACAGAGGGTGAATTGGTATAGACCTGCTTTTCTTAGACTTTGACGTTTTACCATTAATGAACAGCACCTTACGATCCCAATTGATGTCTGAAAGACGTAATCCAAGAAGTTCCCCTTTTCTAATTCCAGTATATAGCAGAACTAATGCAATGGTACGATCTCTCATGTACTGAAGATTATTACCAACCGTATTTAGTGTTATTGCTGAAAGTACTTTTGAGATGGCATCTTTAGATAGTTTTTTCTCATCTTCATATCGAGGTTTTGCAGGCTTAGGAATCCTGCGGACCATAGTACCCTCTGCAATGTGTTCTTGTATTTCAAGCCATTTGAAAAAAACAATAAGTTTATCGTAATAGGTGCGTATTGTTGACTGCTTTAACTTGCCATGATTTTTCTCATTCAGTCGTCTAAAGAAAATATTTACATGCTGCGGAATTAAATCATTTAGCCTCACGACTTCAGTCATTATTTTTTGAAAGTTTGTGAATACATCACGATAGCTTTTAATAGTATGAGAGCTTAAGTTCTTTAGAAGACTGCACTCGGCTAGATAGTTATCAAAGTACTCTCCGAGTAGTTTGTTTTGAGTTTCATGCATACACCTATTCAACTACACAATAAACTACCTTAACAGTTTGTATTTCAGGGTATTTTTTATACCTTGCGACATGGAATGGAATGAAAGCGACTATCAATTTATAACCGAAGAACAAATAATTGGTTTTTCAGAATACCTAGAGATAATTTTTTTTGAGTTGGATCGAGAAACAGAATTAAGAAAAATCTATCTGGTTGTTCAAAGAAGTACTTTTGATGGTACTGACTCAGTTCACCTAAACAGCCTGTGTCAGCACCTGCTGAGTACACCACATTTATCGAGCCTTCAAAGTCAAATTGGTGCCACAAGAAGAGTATATTGCTACGGTGGTTTTCTTCCCTAATGGTATTTTCTGTTACTTCTTGTGCAGTTTATTGAATATGGTACACTTGTAATACAAATGTCCTTCGGGATTTCCTGCATTGCAGGGGAAAAAAGTACTCACAGCAACACTGCTGTGAGTTTTTCTTTAATATCCTTAAACTCTTCCAGTCCAACAGTTCCAACTTTTTCTAAAAATCTTCTCTTGTCCATAACTTTTACTTGAGAGAGGATTATCCATGAAGCGTTTTGATGCCCCCAATGCCCATCTGTTAAAATAAGATTGGTAATTTTCCTGTAAAATGAATTATTAGGTTTTGCTTTGGTCGTTAAGGCAACGGTGAAAAAGAGAGACCCTACTTTTTTCAGGACGAGAACTGGCCTTGAAAACTCTTTCTTTCCATTTTGTTCTGAGCCAATATTTTCTCCCATTTTCGTAAACCAAATTTGTCTCGGCTTAATGTAAAATTTTGGCTGATCCTGTGTATGGATTTTCTTTTTTTCATTATTCCATTCATCAAATCTTTCATATAGCATGGGCTCATTGTAGCATCCTCCGTCTTGTATTAACAAATACCCTGAAACGCACACTTTACTCTGCTAAAAATGGAAGTTATGGTTGCATAACCTATGCACTATAATAATCCAAACTTATCATTTTTTGCTTATTCTGATTATAGAAATGAAAACCGTCCCGTTTCTATTCAGCAAAGCGACAGAGCTGTCTCTATGTATATCTTGGGGAAATCTGGAAGTGGGAAAACGAATTTAATGGAGGTCCTGAGCTTAAGTGATATTAGCCATGGACGTGGGGTCTGTATTATAGATATTCATGGTGACATGGTGAAGAAGGTGTACCGGCTTCTGCGACCAGAAGAACGAGAAAAGTGCATCTATCTAGATATCGCTGATGAAAATCTTCAATGGGGATATAATCCTCTTCGCAAAGTTCGCTATGAAAAAAGGCACATAATAGCCTCACATATTCTTGAGACATTTCAAAAGATATGGGGCGCAAGCAACTGGGGGAACAAACAGGAACATGTTATGAGAAACATCCTCTTATGTCTTTTAGATCAGCAAGAAATGTCCTTTAGTGATATTACTAAAATTCTTACTGACGAACTTTACCGGAACCACTGTGTGCGAAATATCCAAACTGAAGAAGTAAAGAGATTCTGGTTACATGAATTTCCTCGTTATACAAAATCCGACCTATTGCCGATCTTTAATAAGATCAGTAGTTTTTTGACGATACCCTGTGTTAAACGTGTACTCGTAGAAAATAAAAAACAGATTTCTCTTCACTCAATCATGAATGACAGCAAAATTCTCCTCGTGGATTTGTCAAAAGGAGTGATCGGTGCTGATACTGCGAGTCTCCTGGGTTCACTCATTTTGGGAGGGATTTCCGCAAGTGCCTATTACCGAGGAGAAATTGATGAATCAGAGCGAAAACCTTTCTATTGCTATATAGATGAAATGCATAACTACACTACGTTAGCCCTAGCAAACTCCGTCTCTGAGGCACGAAAATTTGGTTTATCCTATGTTTTTGCGCATCAATATCTAAGTCAATTACAGCCTCAAATTCGAGACAGTATTTTGGGAAACATTCCGAACATTATCTGCTTTAGACTAGCTTTTTCGGATGCGAAATACATGGCAAATGAGTTCTACCCAGTATTTACTGCACATGATTTTATTAATTTAGAAAACTACCAAATTTATCTCAAAATGATGATTAATGGAAAGCCATGTCAAGCATTCTCTGCTGTAACGATCAAAAGTAGTTGGTGAAAATAACCCATTTTTTCAAACTATTATGAATTCTTTCACTGAACTAAAATAAAGTGCATGAAGTATTCAACACCTATACCAAATGCAATTTTTGATCAATACTTACCTTACCTCAAGGAAGCAGAACTGAAGGTTCTCATGGTGATCTTACGCCAGACACTCGGATGGTATGATATCAAAACAAAGAACAGAAAAGTAAAGGATTGGATTAGTATTTTGTTCTTTTCTAAAAGAACAAATTTAACCACTAAGTCCGTATCCCTTGCTATTGCTGGTTTGATTGATAAAGAATTGATTGTGGCTCTTGATGCGAAAGAGAATGAACTCCGATATGCAAAGGATAGAAGGGGAAAGAAACGTATATATTACGCTTATGCACCTTATTTTAGAACTATTAAGAGGCAAAGAAATGTACTATGTTTCCCAAACATATGTAGAATAGGGAATAAGACAAAAGAAACACTAACAAAAGAAAGAAATACAGGAATGATAAGGAAACAACATGACCATGAACGTATTAACGATCTTCAACAACGTAATAGGAATTGGTGATACTATGACCCTCAACATACATGGTGCATTAAAAAAACAAAAAGGGAGAGAGAAAAATTTTTTCAAAAAAAGGGTTGAAAGTACCCTGAAAAGTAAACTGTCCTTAACATAGGTATGCAGGTATCATAGGTAGGTAGCACTGTAAAAGTGTTTACGCTATTTATGAATATTAATCAATTAAAACAAGCCCGTAGAAGAATTGGTCTCTCTCAGAAACACATGGCCATTCTCCTTGAAACGGATGAATCAAATATCTCCAAATATGAACGAGATGTTTGGCCAGTATCAAAAAATATCATGATCGCTTATTTTATTATTACAGGTGTTCCTGTGAATAAATTAGTGTCATCAAAATTTATCAATCTGATGGATTGTATTAGTGGTAGGGTGACAAGCCTGATCCATGAACTTGAGTCTGACGGAAAACAGGGTTCGAAAACTAAAAGAGCTTTAGCTAGTCTGCACGAAGTACTCAGTAATATTTCTTGTTTAAAAGAGGTAACTGAAGAAACGAAGCATGAGTAAAAATAAAAGAAAAGTTACGATTGCTATGCATCCAACTTGCTTCGGAATAGGTTATGTAATTTATGAGTCTCTCGACGAGATTATTGATTTTGGTATTCGATCAGTTGACAGAAAGAGCATACAAGACTTCGTAACACGAGCAGAGTCCCTACTTGATTTCTGTAAACCTGATATTGTAATTCTACTTGAAAAAGTTCAGGATAATAGAGTCTCGAAACGAATCCAAAATGGAATACAGGAGATCATCAATATGACACGTGAACGAGGATTAAAGTATTATACCTACACACCATGGCATATTGAGAATACCTTTATGGATTTCGGAATCAGTACAAAATATGAACGATCAAAACTTCTGGCATCATGGTTCACTATGCTAAAGGTAAGGATGCCAATGAAAAGAAAGGATGGTGACGCTGAAGACTACCAAATGACACTTTTTGATGCCTTTGGTCTGATGGTAACACATTTAGATAAAGAAGTTACTGAATCCAAGGCTTTAGCTCACAACAATTCAAAAACTTAAATATAAAAAGCGATACATAAGTATCGTTTTTTCACATGTGCTCTTTGAGTTATATTTAAGGCGCTTAGATTTATGAGCTTTTTGACTCTTTTAGAAAAGCTGTAATCATTTCTTCAATCATCTGTTTTTTTAAAAGAGAGAGGGAGTTAATTTGTAGAACTTTGTCTCTCAATGTGTACTCGTCAACATTGTCTGGTAGCAGTAATTCATAGGTTGATACCTCTAATGCTTTAGCAATCTTATCAAGTACTTCCAAGGTAACATTTCTCCCTTTCTTGCCTTCTACACGACTTATGTGCGATTGGTCAATTAGTGATTTTGCCGCTAGCTCAGTTTGCGAGAGTCCAGAGATCATTCTTAATTTGCGTATGTTATCTGCAACGATGTCACTTAGTAAAATATGTTCTTTTGGCATAATATAGGTCTTCTTATGAAAATTAAATCATAATTTTTATCAAATATAGAGAATAAATATGTATATTTGGCATAATTAGGATTGAATAATGAGTGCAGAACATAAATAGAGACAAGATTATGGAAGTGATAATGATCGAAAAAGAGGCGTATTATAAAATGTTGAACGAATTTGTTCGACTAGCAAAAGAGATAGTTGAGAAAGCGCATAAGGAGAAAGAATGGATAGGGGAGGAAGAAGCCAAAGCTCTCCTTGGTATTAAAAGTAGAACTAAAATGCAGCAGCTTCGCGATTCGATCTCAATTGAATTTAGTCAATACGGCAAGATTATTCAGTACTCTCGAAAAAGCATATTAGCCTTTATTGAACGTCATCGTGTAAAAAATAATCTTACTTAACTTTTACAGCAATAAACGTAAATTGCTTTGCACCTTGATGTCCATATAATTTAACTTCTTTATGCTTTTGATCCTTTTTACACAGTGTAAGATAATCAGCGTAGGCCCCAGAAAGGTGATAAATTCTGTATTGTGAGCTCGGATCAATGTTCCCGACCTTTCCTGCCAAATCTACCCACATTACGCCTTTCCACTTTTTTGTTTGCCCAGTTAGTATCCTATTATTTTTAAAATTAAACTGTTGGTTTTGGCCAATAGAAGGTGCATAGTAGCCAATTAGAATATCGGAATATGAAAAATATGTTTTGGCAGCTTCGTTCTTCAAAGAAGCAATAGCCTGATTTAGTAGAATGAAGTTTAAACTATCATTCAAAGCATTTTGTTGAATTGATTTATCAAGCATTGCGAGTTCAGTTGTTACATCTGACAGCCATTTTATGCTAGGTGCAGTTTTTTCGGGAATAGGAACCGTTAAATTACCTAGATCAGTGTTTATACTAATATCAGCATTTGGGTAAAAAGTGGTACTGTCATTAACCAACGCTAATCTTTTGCATGTGATGCTTAGAACTTTTCCCTCAGAAATTTTTACTCGTGAATCTTTGGTAGCTTTTGTTGTCTTTTTTGAATCAGAAATAAAACACTCCATACATTTATCGGAATAGAATACTCCGGTGATATTAATCGATTTTCCAGAAGATTGTTTAACTGAAAAAGTAATAAACTGATTTGCATCCGCAACCTTAAAGTTTACGTCACTGTTTCGTAACTCTTGGCATTCTTTCCAAGCTCTAATTGCCTCTTCGACCACTAAATTCGTTTTTTTTGAGAAATCCTCTTGATTAAAGAAACCAGATTCATATTGACTACGAAATTGTTGAATAGTCTTTGAATCAGATGAACCCGAAATACCAAACGTTTCTTTTATAAGAGAAGACGTCTTGGCTAAATCTAAACCGACTGTTGCAGAGTTGGTTGCAGAAAAACCTTTAGTGTATTCGTTATAAATTTTATGAGCAATTAAAGATTTAGTTTGTGTTTCTGTATAATTACGACTTGCTAGTCTAAGAACTTGGTAACACTCATCTTGAGAATGAGCTGATGTGCAGTAGACCAAAGCTACTAAAGCGAAAAAATAGAATATTTTCATGATTAGGATTTTACTGGGTTGTCCTTAAAAGTAATAAAAAATGAAATAAATAGTTAAAAATTATTTTTTCAATCTGTTTCAGTTCATTTCATATCATCAATTGTTTAAACCATGTTTAAACCGCAATAAAAAAACCGAAGGATTTCCTTCGGTTTTTCGCATGTTATAAGCGGTGGAAGCCCGCTTAAAAACAACAAAAAAGCCTGAAAACACTATGTTTTCAGGCTTTTTGTACTCGAGGCGGGACTTGAACCCGCACGTCCTAATGGACACAAGATTTTAAGTCTTGCGTGTCTACCAATTCCACCACTCGAGCGTAGTGATATATTTATTCACTCTACAACGAATACCGAGCATAGTCGAAGTGTAAGTGAAGTGCGAGCGGGAGACGGGACTCGAACCCGCGACCCCGACCTTGGCAAGGTCGTGCTCTACCAGCTGAGCTACTCTCGCTTATTAAAAGAACGTTTTCTTTCGGGCGACAAATGTATACTATTAATTTAAATTCGCAAAATTATTTTCTTTTTTTTTGGGAATATATAACTAGGGTTGAATAAAGTACTGAAAACGAACGCAAGTTAATTTTTTGTTAAAATTATTTTCGGTATAATTATTGATTTATCTTTGCATAAAAAAACAGATTATGAAAAAGAATTTATTATTAATTTTTCCACTTGCTTTAGTCCTTTTTGTTGCTGCGTCGTGTAACAAAGATCAAAAAGCTGTAAAAACTTTAACTGGGTCATGGGAATTAGTGTCTCAAGATGGCGAAGCAGTGCCAGCTGAAGAGAGTTTAACTTATACATTTGATGATTGCAAACTAAAAAATGATGAGTATTGTAACTTAACCATTGAAGATGCTGACACAACGGAGATGGCTAGTTATAAGGTAACTGATGATGGAGAAACTTTAGTATTAAGAACGAGCTTAGATGGTTTAGATTTTGATATTTCTAATAAGATTATTGAACTAACAAGTACTACTCTAAAGCTTGAATTTCAATTTATTTTTACTACCATATTAGAGTTTAAAAAGAAGTAAGTTAAATAGACTTTTAGTATAGCCCATTTCTAAATAATGGGCTTTTTTTATGCCTTGATTATTTTTTTCAAGCCTTTCGTATCCTCTCCTTTTAGTTCTAAAAAGTAGATGCCAGAGTCAATATATTCCAGGTTTAACTTATAAGGATAATTTAAAGTTCCATTAATTATTAAACGCCCTTGAAAGTCGTATATATTGTACGCCAAAGTTGTAGACTCATTCAGAAATAGGCTAATTTCTGTTTCAAAAGGGTTGGGGAAAGCCGTGAAATTTAAATCTGTTGATGTTTTAATGTTTAAAGGATTATTCTGGTAGATTACACCAACGCCATCTAAGTCAAACCCACAACTTGAGAATTCTGTAGGAAACGGATCATTGATTATATTTCCGTTGCTATCGTAACTAGCATATGTTGGATCTACACTGCCAATAACATCAATAATTTTTACATAGTTAATGCTATCAATATTGATTGAACTACTATTCGAAAGCTCTTCTAAATCAAAAGGTGTTCCAAAACCTTGCCGGTATTTTCCAGCTAAGTTATTAATTAGTGTAGGGTCCGTGCTACCAAATGAGCCGTTTTGAGTTGCAGAGCTGGTGTTAGATACGGCAGGAAAACGTACAAAATCTATCCCATTAGTACTGACTTCGACAAAAGCTAGTTCTAAAAAATTGTCAGAAAAACCATTTTCAAAAACCGCAAAGTCAGGTCCTGGTCCGTTTGATATCGGAAAGGGAAAGCTTAAAATGATTGAACCGCTATCACCTAAACTCACAACGTCTGTACTATTCCCCTCAACCATACCAAGCGCATTAATGGCTTGTCCAAAACTAGCTAATGGACTTTGAGGGACTGAGATATTTTCTTGACCAACTGTAAAATTGATTACTTGACTTGCCCAATTTACAATGATATTTGAATCTTTATGAATGGCTGTACTGCCTATCATTCCAGCCGCAGGTGGAAATTGATTATAACCATTTATGGTCAGCATCAATCCGATTAATATAATGAAGTATCTCATCATGGCACAAAAATTAGTGTGTTGGTATTTAAACCTGAAATAAGCTCACGTTGGTAATCTCCTTCCAGATTATAGATTCTGATAATACTAGAGTTGACATAACCATTGGCATCTATCACATAAATCAACTGTTCGGTCTCGTTAACGATAATTTTGTAGACATTTTCAAAGTCAGAACAATCTATCAATGGCTCTACTTTGGTAGTTTCAGTTTTGGTATCAAACTCGAAAATAGCGTCTTCCAAATCATTGTAATAATAAAGCACATTGTTAGCATAAGTCATGATAACAGGATAAATGTCATGTCTGTCTTTTACAGCATAATTATCCAAATCAACCCTAACGAGGGTAGGTTCAATTGTGCCATAATTTCCCCTCGAAATTAAATAGCCATCACCTTCTGCATCCGCGATTAACTGACTGCCGTTAATCCCAACTGTAAACGTGGAAAGCACCTGATGCGTATTTAAATCTATTACTGAAACTGTGGAATCATAATTGGGGAAATTAAGTCCACCAGTATTAATGGCATAGAGTTTATTTTGGTAAATCAAACTAGATTCCGGATTATCTCCAATTACAATGGTAGATGTTTCCGATAAGCTTTCCATATTAATCAAACTAATGGTGCCATCAAAGTTAATACTGTATAAATAACCGTTAAAGAATTTCAATGTACGAGGTTGTCGGGCAATACCATTGTCGAATAGACCAATTTGGGCAATGGACTCAAGCGTCAATCCATCCAAAATTTCTATTTGGCTTGACACGTTGATCGCAATTGCATAATACCATTTTCCTTCAAAACCAAAGCTAATCATATCATTGGCCGTATCGCCTAATCCTCGGCCATTAATATGACTGAATACTTGATTCGACATAGTTTGATCCTGATGACTGTAAAAAGATAAACTTGCATTATTTTGTTGAAAAAGGCCTTCGTTTAAGGCAAAAAAACCATTCGAAAAATTCGTACTAACAGGCAGATCAATCGGTGGTTTTTTACATCCAAGACATAAAACAAATAAGATGCAATATACTACTAATCGCTTCATTTTTTGAGTTGATATAATACAGTGAATTGATAATGACGTCCAGGCATAGGAAAGCTTCTAACTACTTGATAATTTCTGTTTAAGATGTTATTGACTTGAGCTTTTATGGTCAAATCTTGTCCTTTCCTGAATTTAAATGCGTAAGCCATATTAAATCCAATATCAACAAAACCACCCAAATAATTATGTGCCACATTTTCTGTCAATACGTATCTTCCAGCGGAATGCAAAAGGTTTAATGATGATATGAATTGCATATATCTAAAGTTAGCTTGATAAGACGCGAAATAGTTAGGGGTATATGGTAACTGATGCCCATACGTAAACCCACCTTTGTCGGTCACATCAATACTTTTATTGATTGATTGACTGGTAGAAAGTACAAGTGCTGATTGTTCAAAGTTTTTAGTCACTAGTAAATTAAGATCAATCCCTTGCCCTTGAGTCCTACCAATATTCTGCATGCTCCAATTGAATAAGTTCTTTGTTGGTATCGCCACAATCTTATTACTAACAGCATTGTGATAAGCATCTATTGTTGATTCTAAACTTATGTCGTCAAAGTCACGGTGATAGGTGATACCTAAATTAAATAAATGCGCGTTTTCTGGTTGAAGATCAATATTCCCAATACTACGATAATATAAATCATTAAAGCTAGGCATTCTGAAGGTATTTTTATAAAACGTTCGGATTCTTAGGGCATGATTTAAAAATGGTCTGTAAGCAAAAGATAAATACGGCGAAATGTGGCTGAATTGATTAATGGCTTCCAGGTTACGATCTTTAATGTGTTGGTGTGCTAAATTAGCTTGAATTTTTAAGCGCTCAGTAAACCATTTGGTGAGGCCTAACACTGAGTTTACGCTCTCCCTAAGAGGCATAATTTCATATTGACTGCCTTCTAATTGCGATTGTATCATATCAGCACCAATAAAAATGGATTGGTTTGCAGAACCAAGGTAATAATGATAAATAAAACCGCCTCCAATGTGGTTCTGCTGATAAGTGTTCTCAATGAAACCCTGATGATTGAGAACATAATCTTGAAAGTAACGTGTAGAACTCTCTCTTGAAAATGCATGCCCCGAAAGTGATTGTCTGTCTGCACGAAACGTCCCTTTAATAGCGTATTGTTGATTCTTTTGAGTCAATGTCTCCTTGTTAAAAGGATTATAGAAAACAACAGCACCTGGTAAATTCTGGTCCATGTCATTAAATTGAGCCATGCCAACAATTTTCAATCGCTTATGATCATATCTTAGCGAACTACTGACCTGTTTTTGAGTAAGGTCGGTAGGGGCACGTTCTCCAGAAATGATATTTTGGCCGTTAGCCAATTGATAATTGTAAATTCCAGTACCAGTTCTGTAGATACCTTGAACGCCTGCGTTCAGTCGTTTACCAATAGATTGTTTTGCTAAAAAACTATTTTGAAGTGCATTGATACTTAACCATTCTGATTGGCCTCTGACTATGGTGCGCTCTAGTCCAGGACTTGATATCGTATTAAAAACAGAAATCATGTTGGCCTTCAGAAAACTCGTAGCAAAAGCTTCCTGATGTTGAACTTGACCAGTGCTCATCTCAACAGTACTGATGCCGAAAACGTTGTAATTTCCAAGGTTTACTGCACCAGTCTGTTGATCGGGGATTGATATACCATCTTGTTCAATTCCGGTATGTGCATTTCCCAAGCTTCTGTAATTAATCGTTTTTAGTCCACCGATACCACCATAATCTTTAATATTAGCGCCAGGGACTTGTTTGAGAGCCTCTCCAATATCTACAACCCCCATCCTTTGTAATACAAATTCGTTTAATCTGTAGTAAGGAATGGATGCTGAAGTAGACGCCATTTTGATGATAGAATCGTTAAGCGTTGAGCGAACCTCTATGGCTTTAAGTGTGTCATGTTCTTGACCTCTTCCATGATAGAAGAAGCCAATGATGATGATCACTGTCAGCCATTTATGCATATTTTATTTTTTAATGAGCTTTTGTGTACTTGAACTATATTTTGTAGATACTTCTACTAAGTAGATCCCAGCGTTTAAAAAGTCAACAGGAATCTGACGAGTCCCAATGGCATTATACTGCTCGTAAACCACCTTACCAGTTATGTCAATAAGCCTAATGTCTCCTTTATCTGGCATCACGATATTGACTAAATTATTGGCGGGATTAGGAAACATCCTAAAATTAACATTAGCAACCTCTTCGATTGATAAATATCCACCATTTAAATTGTCAATGGCAAAATATGATGGTGTATTCATACCAAACATGCCTACGTCACTTGAATTCAATTCAAAGTCTAACCCATAAATATTACCTAGGGTTGACAGATCAACATATTCCCATTCATCAACAATGTAGTCTTCCGTATTATCAGCAAATCTATAATCTGCCAAATAAAAATTAATACTATTGTCTGTTCTTGAAGAATCCGCATTTAACCCATATATGGTTAAAAGGAGCCAGTCTTCACCATTCGTTCCATCCATAACGCCATTTGCATCCGTAGAATCTCCGAATTTTTTAGCAAAGCTATCTCCATCTCTCATAGAAAGATAAGCATAGGTTGTATTGGTGAAATAGGCTCCGGTAAAGGTAATTGGATTACCGTTTTGAGTAAATAGTCTTCTGCTACCCACAGTGTAACAAATACCGTATTGATCAGAGCCATTTTTACCTGTACCAGTAATTGCACTAAATTGGTTGGTAAATCCTGTTGTGGTGACATCCGTTGAATTGGAATAAGCCCATCCAGTAAACGAACTCCACGCCGCATTATAGTTGTTTTCGAACTCAAAACTACCATTGACGAAGGTAGTGTCTCCATCTATAACCTGGTCTTGTCCAAACCAAGCGGTGTCACTTGTACTTAGTGGAATTTCAAAGTCTGCTGTTTGGCAGATACCTGAAATGGTTAACCCTGCGAGTGCCGCAGAAAATAAAATTTTTTTCATTCTTTTAAGTTTGTGTGCATTTATTTTTTTAGCACGATTAATAAAAAGAATAAAATCAAAGTAGAAAGATGGAAAAGTCTGTAACGTAATAACAGAATTGGCCTATCCTAAAACCATGCTTTTATCCCGAAAGCTTTGTTTTTGAATTCTTGGCAGGTCTTCTGACTCACTTCTTATCACTTATCACCTTCCCGCCAAACTAGATAATGACAGTGGTATTTGATAAGCGAATTTTAAAGTTTACAGCTGCGGGAACAGTTCAGGGTTTTCACCTGATTCCCATTTTAATTCTATCAGTTTTAAGCCGACTGAAACCAAAATTCAAGGCAAAGGTAATACATATTTAATAAAACGGTATTCTTTTCTGCCTAATTTGAAATAATCAAATAATTAAGTGAGGATTTCAAGCTTTGCAAACTTTAGTAAAAGTTGCTTATTGCCTGCTTTAGGAAAAAAAACAGTGGCCTTTGTTGGCGGACTACCTTCAAGTGCTACAACTTTTCCTTTCCCAAACCGCTCATGGTTTACATTGTTACCTACTTTTAAATTCAATGAATCAGCCGTTGGACCAGTTTTAGCTTTAGGTGTATCAGTCAATTTAGTAAGGCGGCGTTTTGGACCATTCGCAATTGAATTTCTTCCAACAGTTCGGTTTATTAAGTTAGTCTGATTTAAAGAGCGGCCTCCGCTCTTATAAGGGGTAGATAATTCAAGGTATTGGGGATCAATTTCTTCAATAAATCTACTTGATTCACTAGTGACGAGATTTCCCCAACGGTATCTGCTTGTTGCAAAAGACAGCGTGCAATTTTTTTCAGCTCGTGTAATGGCAACATAAAACAAACGTCTTTCTTCTTCTAATTCAGTTCTTGAATTAAGTGCCATTTGAGAAGGGAATAGATTTTCCTCTAAGCCAACAACAAACACATATGGAAACTCTAATCCTTTTGAGGCATGAATGGTCATTAAGGATATCTTGTCCTTGTCCTCATCTTTTTCATTGTCGGCATCTGTCAATAAGGCTACATCCACCATAAAGTCACTTAAAAAAGCAGTTTCGCCTTCTGACACACCTTCGGTAAATTCCTTAATACCAGAAAGAAGGGCTTGAATATTTTCATATCGCGATACGCCTTCAGGAGATTTGTCGGCATACAGGTCTTTTAGTATGCCAGATGTAACTGCAATATGCTGAGCCAATGTATAGGCATCCTTTTTGTCTAAATCGACGGCAAAACTCTTTATATGGGTTACAAATTGGTTCAGTTTATTCCGCGTCCCACTGGTTATTTCGGTGGGGTACTGACTTGGATTAGCAATGATTTCCCAAAGTGATACACCGTAATGATTTGCTGCCACTACAATTTTCTCTACCGTTGTATTACCAATGCCTCTTTTCGGATAATTAATAATACGTTTAAAAGCCTCCTCATCTTGATGGTTTGCAGTTAGGCGATAATAGGCTAAAATATCCTTAATTTCTTTTCGTTGATAGAATGACAGTCCGCCATAAATTTTATATGGTAGGTTATGTTTCCTCAGGGCCTCTTCAAATGATCTTGATTGAGCATTGGTTCGATACAAAATGGCAAAATCAGAGTTTTGCGCACTTTGATTTTGCTTAGTTTCAAAAATTTCTTGAGCAATTAACTTACCTTCTTCGTTATCTGTTAACGTACGAATCACTTTTATTTTAGTACCTACATCATTACTGGTCCAAACATCCTTTTGAATCTGATCTTTGTTTTTAGCAATAACACTATTTGCCGCATTGACTATATTCTGAGAACTTCGATAGTTCTGTTCTAGCTTGAAAATTTTATAGTCAGGATAATCCGTTTTAAAGTTTAGAATATTTTGAATATTCGCCCCTCGGAAGGAGTAAATGCTCTGTGCATCATCACCTACAACACAAATATTTTGAAAAACAGCAGCTAATTTTTTGACAAGTAAGTATTGCGAATAATTGGTGTCTTGATACTCATCTACCAAAATGTATTTGAATCTATGTTGGTAAAAATGGAGTACATCTGGAAAATCTCTCAGTAAAACATTAGTCTTAAAAAGCAGGTCATCAAAATCCATAGCACCAGCTAAAAAACACCTTTTTTCATAAGCTTTATATATCTCAAACAGTCGAGGTCTGCCAGTTTGGCGATCTTCATTAATGATATCGGAATTGGTTTCATAAGCTACGGCCGATATTAAGTTGTTTTTTGCTGAAGAAATACGTCCTGAAACCATTGCTGGTTTGTAGACTTTGTCGTCTAATTTAAGTTCCTTAATAATGGTTCTTAGCAAGCTTCTTGAATCCTGAGTATCATAAATGGTAAAATTAGAGGGGTAGCCTAATTTTTCAGAATGATGTCTTAAAATTCTTGCAAAAACTGAATGAAAGGTTCCCATAGTAACATTTCTCGCATCTGTATCGCCGATAATTGAACCAATTCTATCTTTCATTTCTTTGGCAGCCTTATTTGTAAAAGTCAGCGAGAGAATATTAAATGGATCAACTCCTCTTTCCATCAGGTATGCAATTCTGAAGGTAAGTACTCTGGTTTTACCAGAACCAGCTCCTGCAATAACCATAGTTGGACCATCTACATTCTTTACAGCCTCTAATTGAGCAGGGTTGAGTGTCTCCAAATAATTCATTGCACAAAAATAGTATTATTATTTAGGATTTAGTGTCTGTTTTTTTAAAGATATGTGCGGTTCTTTTCTACTAAATTTAGAAGCTGATTTTATCTGTTAATTTTAGATCAAAATTCTCTTTTTTGATTTTCAACATATACCTGTGAAAAAAATCGAAAAAAAATTCTTCAAAAGTTGGATTATAAAAAAAAGTCGTTACCTTTGCACTCCGAATTTTGACGAATTTGGAGGAATTGTATTGTGTAAAATAAAAGATAAAACAGATAGTTAATATGCCAACTATTCAGCAACTAGTAAGAAAAGGAAGGACTGCGCAAGTAAAGACGAGTAAGTCAGCTGCGTTAGATTCTTGCCCGCAAAAAAGAGGCGTTTGTGTAAGGGTTTACACTACAACGCCAAAGAAACCTAATTCGGCCATGAGAAAAGTAGCCAGAGTTAGATTAACCAATGGTAAAGAAGTGAATGCTTATATCGGAGGTGAAGGTCATAACTTACAAGAGCACTCTATTGTACTTGTAAGAGGTGGTAGAGTAAAAGATTTACCAGGTGTAAGATATCACGTTGTTAGAGGTGCTCTGGATACCTCTGGAGTAGAAGGTAGATTACAAAGACGATCTAAATATGGTGCTAAGCGCCCTAAAAAGAAATAAGACAATCTAACTAAGATGAGAAGAAGAAAAGCCAAAAAACACGCCATTCTGCCAGATCCAAAGTTTAACGAGGTAGTGGTAACAAAATTTGTAAATAACTTAATGTTACATGGTAAAAAGAGTGTTGCATATAAAATTTTTTATGATGCTTTAGATATTATCCAAGAAAAATTAGGAGAAGAAGAATCTGCTCTTGATACTTGGAAAAAAGCATTACACAATGTTACGCCAGGAGTAGAAGTAAGAAGTAGAAGGGTTGGTGGAGCTACTTACCAAATTCCTACCCCAGTTAGAGATGCGAGAAAACAATCGTTAGCTATGACATGGATGATTGGTTATGCTAGAAAACGTAACGAAAAGTCAATGGCACAGCGTTTAGCTTTTGAAATTATAGCTGGTTCAAAAGAAGAAGGTGCGGCATACAAGAAAAAAGAAGATGTTCATAGAATGGCAGAAGCGAACAAAGCGTTCTCTCATTTTAGAATCTAATTATTGATACAATATTACAATGGCTAAGAAAAGAGATTTAACATTTACAAGAAATATTGGGATTATGGCCCACGTAGATGCAGGTAAAACTACAACTACTGAGCGTATCCTTTACTATACTGGTGTAAGTCACAAAATTGGAGAGGTGCATGATGGTGCTGCAACAATGGACTGGATGGAGCAAGAGCAAGAAAGAGGTATTACAATTACGTCTGCTGCAACTACTTGTTTCTGGAAATACCCTACAGTTCAAGGGCAACCAACTGCTGATTCAAAGGAATACAGAATTAATATTATTGATACACCGGGTCACGTTGATTTTACCGTTGAGGTAGAGCGTTCTCTGAGGGTTTTAGATGGTGCAGTAGCGTTAATTTGTGCTGCTTCTGGTGTTGAACCGCAATCTGAAACTGTATGGAGACAAGCGGATAAGTACAGAGTGCCTAGAATTTGTTTTGTAAACAAAATGGACCGTGCTGGAGCTGACTTCATGAGATGCGTAACCGAAGTGAAAGAGAGATTGGGTGGAAATCCAATTCCATTACAAATTCCTATTGGCGCTGAAGATGATTTCAAAGGTGTGGTAGACTTAATTACCATGAAGGGAATTATATGGGATGAGGCTAACATGGGATCAACATATCAAGAAGTTGACATTCCAGCTGATTTAGTGGATGAAGCTCAAGAATGGAGAGATAAGTTAATTGAAGCAGTAGCTGAATCTGATGAAGCTTTAATGGAGAAATTCTTTGAAGATTCTGATTCAATTACAAAAGAAGAAATGTTTGAAGCGATTAGAAAGTCTACAATTGACATGTCTATTCAACCAGTAATGTGTGGATCAGCCTTCAAAAATAAGGGGGTTCAAACAATGCTAGATGCCGTTATGGCATTCTTACCTTCTCCTTACGATACAGATGCTATTGAGGGAACTAATCCAAACACTGATGAAGTTGAGAGTAGAGAGCCGAATCCTGAAGCGCCAACTGCTGCTTTAGCTTTTAAAATTGCTACTGATCCTTTTGTTGGTCGATTATGCTTCTTTAGAATGTACTCTGGACAAATTCCGGCAGGATCTTATGTGTTCAATCCAAGAACTGGAAAGAAAGAAAGAATTTCAAGAATATTTCAAATGCATTCCAATAAGCAGAATGCGATTGATATGATTGAAGCTGGAGATATTGGAGCAGGAGTTGGATTTAAGGATATTAGAACTGGTGATACTTTGTGCGACGAAAAGAGTCCAATCGTATTAGAATCTATGACATTCCCTGATCCAGTAATTGGTATTTCAATTGAACCAAAAACTCAGGCAGATATCGATAAATTAGGTGTAGGACTTGGTAAATTATCTGAAGAAGATCCAACATTCCAGGTGAAGACTGATGAAGATTCAGGGCAAACAATTATTTCTGGTATGGGTGAGCTTCACCTTGAGATATTAATTGACCGTTTAAAACGTGAATTTAAGGTTGAGGTAAACGAAGGTGAGCCGCAAGTATCTTACAAAGAAAAAATTCAAGGAACAGTTAAGCACCGAGAAGTTTACAAAAAACAATCCGGAGGTAGAGGTAAATTTGCCGATATTGTGGTTGAAATTTCTCCTCAAACAGATCCTGAAAAAGAAGGTTTGGAGTTCGTGAACAGCATTAAAGGTGGTAACGTTCCTAAGGAATTTGTACCATCAGTTGAAAAAGGATTTAAAGAAGCCATGAAAAACGGTGTATTAGCAGGCTTTCCTCTTGATACATTGAAAGTTGAATTGATTGATGGATCGTTCCATGCGGTTGATTCTGACCAACTATCATTCGAATTAGCTGCTAAATTGGCGTTTAAAAATGCCATTCCTCAAGCGAATCCTGTTCTTTTGGAACCAATTATGAAATTGGAAGTGGTAACACCTGAAGAGAACATGGGTGATGTGGTAGCTGATTTAAATAGACGAAGAGGTCAAATGGAAGGAATGGGAGATAGAAATGGTGCAAAAATTATCAATGCCAAAGTACCATTATCTCAAATGTTTGGATATGTTACGGCGTTAAGAACAATTTCATCAGGTAGAGCAACATCTACAATGGAGTTTTCTAATTTCGAGATAACACCAAGAAACATTGCTGACGAAGTAATAAAAAAAGTAAAAGGTTAACGCATATTTATTAGTTAAGACATGAGCCAGAAGATTAGAATAAAATTAAAATCATACGACTTCAACTTAGTTGATAAGTCTGCTGAGAAAATCGTAAAAGCTGTAAAAGCAACGGGTGCAATCGTAAACGGGCCAATTCCTTTGCCAACAAACAAAAGAATTTATACTGTTTTAAAGTCACCTCACGTGAATAAAAAAGCAAGAGAGCAATTTAAATTATGCTCTTATAAAAGATTGCTTGATATCTACAGTTCATCATCAAAAACTGTTGATGCGTTAATGAAATTAGAGTTACCGAGTGGGGTAAACGTTGAGATTAAAGTTTAATAAAATAGATAAAGAATGCCAGGATTAATAGGAAAGAAAATCGGTATGACTAGCATCTACAGTGCCGAGGGCAAGGCAACGCCATGCACGTTGATAGAAGTTGGTCCTTGTGTAGTTACACAAGTTAAAACCGAAGAAAAAGATGGCTATAAAGCTGTTCAACTTGGATTTGGAGATAAAAAAGAAAAGAATACTCCTAATTCAATGGTGGGGCACTTTAAAAAAGCCAAAACTACACCTAAACGAAAGTTAGTTGAGTTTGATGGATTTGAAGACGCTAAGTTGGGAGATGAAATTAAGGTTGACATTTTTGAAGAAGGTAGATTTGTTCATGTTGTAGGAACAGCAAAAGGTAAAGGATTTCAAGGTGTTGTAAAAAGACATGGATTTGGAGGTGTTGGTCAAGCAACACACGGTCAGCATAACCGTTTAAGAGCTCCAGGTTCAATTGGTGCAGCATCTTACCCAGCTCGTGTTTTCAAAGGAATGAGAATGGCGGGACAAACGGGTAACCACCGTGTAATGCAGGAAAACTTAGAAGTTCTTAAAGTATTAACTGATAAGAATATGCTTATAGTAAAAGGATCGGTTCCTGGAGCTAAAGGGTCATTCGTAATAATTGAGAAGTAAGATGGAATTGAAAGTTGTAAATACAAAAGGGAAAGAAACTGCAAAAGCAGTGAAGCTTTCTGACGCAATTTTTGGAATTGAGCCAAACGATCATGCGATCTACCTAGACGTAAAGCAAATTCTTGCTAGAAAAAGACAAGGAACTCATAAATCTAAAGAAAGAGCAGAAATTGCTGGTAGTACAAGAAAAATAAAAAAGCAAAAGGGTACTGGTACTGCGAGAGCAGGAAGTATTAAATCTCCAATTTTTAGAGGTGGAGGTCGAATTTTTGGACCACGTCCAAGAACATATGGTTTCAAGTTGAACCGAAAAGTAAAGGTTTTAGCACGTAAGTCAGCTTTAGCTTACAAAGCAAAAGAAAATGCCATTATGGTTTTGGAGGATTTAAACTTTGATACGCCTAAAACAAAAGAATTTAGCGCAATCATGTCAAGCCTAGACTTGTCTTTTGAAAAAGTGTTATTCGTCACTAATGGTAATAACGAAAACATCCACTTAGCAGCAAGAAATATCACTGGAACTAAAGTTGTTCCAGCTCAGGAATTGAATACCTTCGATATTTTGAATGCCAATAAAGTGGTCATCTCTGAAGGTTCTTTTGAGACAATTAATAACATTTTAAACTAACTGAAATGAGCGGAATTATTAAAAGACCATTGTTAACTGAGAAAGCTACTTTCGATAGTGAAAATAATAACAGATTTGCTTTTGTGGTTGATCACAGAGCAAACAAACTACAAATTAAAGCTGCCATTGAAGAATTGTATGGCATTTCAATTGAAAACGTTAGAACCATGAGATATGGTGGAGGTAAAGCTAAGAGAAAATATACAGCTCGTGGAATTGCTGAACAACGTAACTCGATATGGAAGAAAGCAATAGTTACTGTTTCTGAAGGAGAAACAATAGATTTATACGATAACATTTAAGAGTTAAGAAATGGGTGTTAGAAAATTAAAACCAATGACTCCTGGTCAGAGACATAAGATAGCGAATGAAAATTCAACTGTTACTACGTCAACTCCAGAAAAGTCATTATTAACTACCAAAACAAGAAGCGGAGGTAGAAACAATACTGGGAAAATGACAATGCGCTACTTAGGTGGTGGTCATAAAAAGAAATATAGAATTATTGATTTTAACCGTGATAAGTCTGGAATACCAGCAACTGTTAAGACCATTGAATATGATCCAAACAGATCTGCATTAATTGCGTTATTATTTTATGCTGATGGTGAGAAAAGATATATTATCGCACCAGAAGGTTTAAAAGTTGATGACGTTATTGTATCAGGTCCTGGTTCAGCTCCCGAAGTTGGTAATGCATTACCATTAGGAGAAATACCTTTAGGTACAATCATTCATAATATTGAATTTAATCCTAGAGGTGGAGCTTCAATTGCAAGAAGTGCTGGTTCTTATGCACAGTTAAATGCAAAAGAAGGGAAGTATGTGACTATCAAGTTGCCATCTGGTGAAACAAGAATGGTTCTAGCGACGTGTTTAGCTACCATAGGTTCTGTTTCTAATTCTGAGCATATGCTAACACGTTCTGGTAAAGCAGGAAGAAGCAGATGGAAGGGAAGAAGACCACGCGTTAGAGGTGTTGTAATGAATCCAGTTGATCACCCAATGGGAGGTGGTGAAGGAAAATCATCAGGAGGACACCCTAGATCTAGAAATGGAATTCCAGCAAAAGGATACAAAACAAGATCTAAAAAGAAGTATTCTAATAAGTATATCGTTGAAAAGAGAAAGAAATAGGTTATGAGTAGATCGTTAAAAAAACCACCTTTTGTCCACTATAAACTTCAACAAAGAGTTGAAGAACAAGCTGGATCACAAAGAAAAACAGTTATTAAGACTTGGTCAAGAGCATCAACTATTACGCCTGATTTTATTGGTTTAACTGTAGCAGTCCACAATGGAAACAAATTTATTCCGGTTTTTGTGACTGAAAACATGGTAGGTCATAAATTAGGTGAATTTTCTCCAACGAGAACATTCAGAGGTCATGCCGACAAGAAGAAAAAGAAGTAAAATAGTCTAAAAAGAAAAGAAAATGGGGGCTAGAAAAAGAGAAAAAGCTGAAAAACTGAAGGCTGAAAAGGCGAAAGTTGCAATTGCAAAATTGAACGATTGTCCGATTTCAGCACGAAAAATGAGATTAGTTGCTGATCTTGTTAGGGGAGTTGAAGTAAATAAAGCTTTGAATATATTGCAACACAATCCTAAGGATGCAGCAAAACGATTGTCAACTTTATTGAGATCAGCAATTGCGAATTGGGAGGCTAAAAATGAGGATAAGAGCTTAGAAGATGAAACTTTAGTAGTATCAATGGTAAGAGTTGATCATGCTGGAATGTTGAAAAGAATTCAACCAGCACCTCAGGGTAGAGCGCATAGAATTAGAAAAAGATCAAATCACACTACTATCATTGTAGATAGCTTAAATTAATAACGAATGGGACAAAAAACGAATCCAATAGGAAATAGATTAGGCATTATTCAAGGATGGGAGTCTAATTGGTACGGAGGAAATGATTATTCTGAAAAAATTGTTGAAGACGATAAAATCAGAAAATATTTGTTAGCGCGTTTGACAAAGGCAAGCATCTCAAAAATTATCATTGAGCGTACTATTAAATTAGTGACTGTAACGATTAATACTGCCAGACCAGGTGTGATTATTGGTAAAGGTGGAAAAGAAGTTGATAAACTTAAAGAAGAGTTAAAAAAATTAACAGGAAAAGAAGTTCAAATCAACATCTTCGAAATTAAGAGACCTGAATTAGATGCAAAATTAGTTGCTGATGGCGTAGCTAGACAGATTGAAGGGAGAATTTCTTTCAGAAGAGCGATTAAAATGTCGATTGCGTCAACTATGAGAATGGGTGCTGAAGGTATCAAAATCAAAATCAGTGGTCGTTTAAATGGAGCTGAGATGGCACGTTCTGAAATGTATAAAGAAGGAAGAACACCGTTGCACACTTTTAGAGCAGATATTGATTACGCCCTAGCAGAAGCTCACACTACGTATGGAAGAATAGGTATAAAAGTGTGGATTTGTAAAGGTGAAGTATACGGAAAGAGAGATTTGTCGCCAAACATTGGGCTGCAACAAAAGAAAGGTGCAGCTGGTGGGCAAGGCAAATTTAGTAAAAGAAGGAAAAAATAAGAATTTAAAGGCGTACTATTATGTTACAACCTAAAAGAACTAAATTCAGAAAAGCAATGAAAGGTAGAAATACCGGTCTTGCGCAAAGAGGAAGCCAAATTGCTTTCGGAGATTTTGGATTAAAATCAATAGATGCTGGATGGCTTACATCTAGAAATATAGAAGCTTCACGTATCGCGGTAACGCGTTATATGAAAAGACAAGGTAAAGTATGGATTCGAGTATTTCCAGACAAGCCCATTACAGCTAAGCCTGCTGAAGTAAGAATGGGTAAAGGTAAAGGTGCTCCAAGTCATTGGGTAGCTGTTATCCGTCCTGGTAGAATTCTTTTCGAATGCGAGGGTGTAAATAAAGAAACAGCACAAGAAGCTATGCGTTTGGCAGCTCAGAAATTGCCGCTAAGATGTAAGTTTGTGGTGCGTAAAGATTATGTTGAGTAAAAATTGAAACCATGGAAGCTGTAAAATTAAATGATTTATCGATTAGTGATTTAATCGAAAGAATAGACGAGTTAGAGGCGAAACAAGAAAAGTTAATACTTTCTCACAAGGTTTCACAACTAGAAAACCCGTTGCAAATCCGTTCGGGCCGTAAAGAAATTGCTCGGCTAAAAACACAACTAAGAAAAAAAGAGCTTGAAGCTTAATTTTTCACTAAAAACTAAACTTTCTAGTAAATGGAAAATAGAAATTTAAGAAAAGAGCGAGTAGGAGTTGTTACAAGCAACAAAATGGAAAAATCAATTGTGATTTCTGTTGAGCGTAAAGTAAAACATGCCATGTATGGTAAGTTTGTAAAAAAAACTTCTAAATTTGTCGCCCACGACGAAAAAAATGAGTGTAACATAGGTGACACTGTTCGCATAATGGAGACTCGTCCACTTAGTAAAAATAAGTGTTGGAGACTAGTAGAAATTGTTGAGAGAGCAAAATAATAAGAGACAATGATTCAACAGGAAAGTAGATTAGCTGTAGCAGATAACTCAGGAGCAAAAGAAGTTTTATGTATTCGTGTATTAGGCGGTACTAAAAGGCGATATGCTTCAGTAGGAGATAAGATTGTTGTAGCAGTAAAAAGCGCTATACCAGCTGGCAACGTTAAAAAGGGTCAAGTTGCCAAAGCAGTAATAGTAAGAGTAAAGAAAGAAGTAAGAAGACCTGATGGTTCTTATATTCGATTTGATGATAATGCAGTTGTTATATTAAACCCAACTGGTGAAATGAGAGGGACGCGTATTTTCGGACCTGTTGCCAGAGAGTTAAGAGACAAGCAATTTATGAAGATCGTATCACTAGCACCAGAGGTACTTTAAAAAAAGAGTAAAATGCAAAAGAAACTACACGTAAAGATTGGAGATACTGTTAAAGTAATTGCAGGAACTTCAAAAGGTAGCGAGGGAGCTATTCTTTCTATCGATAGAAAGAAGAACCGTGTTATTGTTGATGGTGTAAACATGGTTAAAAAACATATTAAACCTAGTGCATCAAATCCACAAGGTGGAATTATTGAATCACCAGCTGGAATCCATGCTTCTAACGTAATGTTAGTAGTGGGCGGTCAACCAACTAAAGTTGGTAGAAAAACAGACGATAACGGAAAATTAGTAAGATATTCTAAAAAATCAGGGGAGGTAATCAAGTCATGAGTTATACACCAAGATTAAAGGAAAAATACCAAAGCGAAATTGCTGAGGGATTGAAAAGTAAGTTTGGATTCAAATCAGCAATGAGAATTCCAAAATTAGAGAAAATTGTTTTGAGTCAAGGTATAGGTGCTGCTACTTCTGATAAGAAGTTAGTAGAATCAGCTGTGAATGACATGACATTAATTGCAGGTCAAAAAGCAGTGGTGACTAACTCAAAGAAAGATATCTCTAACTTTAAATTAAGAAAAGGAATGCCTGTAGGTGTTAAGGTTACATTGCGAGGTGACAGAATGTACGACTTTTTAGACCGCTTCATTTCGGTTTCACTTCCAAGAACAAGAGACTTTAAAGGCGTTAGTGCTAAAGGATTTGACGGAAGAGGGAACTTTAACATGGGTATTAAAGAACACATTATCTTCCCAGAGATAGATATAGATAAAGTAAATAAAATATTTGGAATGGATATCACTTTTGTAACCTCCACAACTTCAGATGAAGAGGCTAAGGCACTTTTTGATGAGTTTGGTTTTCCATTCACTAAAAGATAAGATATGGCTAAGGAATCAATGAAAGCAAGAGAGGTAAAGCGTATTAAGCTTGCTGAACAACATGCTGAAAAAAGAGATGCTTTAAGAAAAGCGGCGAATGAAGGTGATTGGGATGCAATGATGGCTTTGCAAAAATTACCTAAGAACTCAATGAAAATTAGAGTCCATAATAGATGTAAGTTAACTGGAAGACCAAGAGGATATATGAGACAGTTTGGTATTTCAAGGGTAACATTTAGGGAAATGGCTTTAGCTGGTAAGATACCAGGTGTAACTAAAGCAAGTTGGTAATTAATAGTAAAAGCGAAGAGAAATGTATACAGATCCAATAGCTGATTATTTAACTAGAATTAGAAACGCTCAAAGCGCGGGTCATAAGGTAGTTGAAATTCCAAGTTCAAAAATGAAGAAGAGCATTACTAGAATTTTGGAAGACAAAGGATATATTTTAAGTCATAAGGTAGATGAGAATGGTCCGCAAGGCACCATTAAAATTGCCTTAAAATATACAAACGATAAGGAACCTTCAATCAGAAAGATTGAAAGAATTAGTACTCCAGGATTAAGAAAATATTGTGGAGCTGGTGAATTACCAAGAGTATTAAACGGATTGGGAATCGCAGTGATTTCTACATCAAAGGGAGTAATTACTGATAAAGAAGCTAGAAATTTAAATGTAGGTGGCGAAATTATTTGTTACGTATATTAATAAGAACAGAAGATTATGTCTAGAATAGGAAACAATCCAATTACATTAAAAGACGGTGTTGACTTCAAAATTGAAGGTAACTTAATCACTGTAAAAGGTAAAAAAGGTGAATTATCTAATGAGTTTGATTTGAATGACATTCAAATCAAAGTTGAAGAAGGTGTCATTTCACTTGAAAGAGCATCTGATCATAAAGATGTAAGAGCAAAACATGGTTTATACCGGGCCTTGATCGCGAATATGATTGAAGGAGTTACTGATGGTTTTACAAAGATTTTAGAATTTCATGGTGTTGGTTACAGAGCAACGGCAAGTGGTCAAAAATTAGAAATGGTTGTTGGTTTTTCACACCCAATTCATTTAGAAATTGCACCAGAAGTTAAAGTTTCGGCTGCAACTGAAAAAGGTAAACCGCCTGTTGTAACTTTAGAGTCTCACGATAAGCAATTATTGGGGCAAGTTGCAGCAAAAATCAGATCTTACAGAAAACCTGAGCCATATAAAGGAAAAGGAATCAGATATAGAGACGAATTTATTAGAAGAAAAGCAGGAAAGTCTGCAGCTAAATAACAAATGATATGTCATTAAGTAAAGTTGATAAAAGAAATAAGATTAAAAGAAGAGTCCGAAAAAATATTTTTGGAAGTTCTGAGCGTCCGAGATTGAGCGTGTTTAGATCAAATAAACAAATTTACGCACAAATTATTGATGACGAAAAAGGAATTACTTTAGTTTCTGCTTCATCTTATAAATCCAAAGAAGTTGAAGGTAAGAGTAAGTCAGAACAAGCTACACTTGTTGGAAAGGCTGTTGCTGAAAAAGCAATAGGAGCAGGTGTTAAGGAAGTTGTTTTTGATAGAAATAGTTACCAATATCATGGTAGAGTGAAAGCTTTGGCTGAGGGTGCTAGAGAAGGGGGATTAATTTTTTAAGAAGAAGAGAAATGAAAAGAAACAAATTAAGATCTACAGAAGTAGAATTAAAAGACAAATTAGTAGCCTTAAATCGTGTGACGAAGGTGACTAAAGGTGGACGTACATTCTCATTTTCTGCTATTGTTGTGGTTGGAGATGAAAATGGAATTGTTGGTCATGGTTTAGGAAAAGCTAAGGAAGTTGTTGATGCCATTTCTAAGGGGGTTGATGATGCCAAAAAGAATTTGGTAAAAGTGCCAATTATTAATGGAACAGTACCTCATTTCCAATTAGGAAAGTTTTCTGGAGCTCGTGTCATGTTGAAACCAGCTTCTCATGGTACTGGTGTAATTGCGGGAGGATCTATGAGAGCCGTTCTTGAAAGTGCTGGTATTACTGATATTTTAGCAAAGTCTCAAGGTTCATCAAATCCGCACAACGTTGTTAAGGCAACCTTTGATGCGCTTGAGAACTTAAGAGATGCTGTTGCAGTAGCTAAGGATAGAGGTGTAGATATAAATAAAGTATTTAATGGATAATTAGCAGAGAGATGGCAACTATAAAAATTAAACAAGTTAAAAGTGGAATTAATCGACCTAAAGATCAAAAAGCGACATTAGTGGCTTTAGGATTTAAAAGATTAAACCAAGTAATAGAAAAAGAAGATTCGCCTCAAGTAATGGGTATGGTTAAAAAATTACACCATTTGGTTGAAATCGTAAAATAAAAAAATTAAAGGTAATGAACTTAACAAATTTAACACCAGCTGAAGGTTCTGTTAAATCGGAAAAAAGAATTGGTAGAGGTCAGGGTTCAGGTAGAGGTGGAACTTCTACAAGAGGACATAAAGGACAAAAATCAAGATCAGGTTACAGCAGAAAAGTTGGCTTTGAAGGTGGACAAATGCCTCTTCAGAGAAGAGTACCTAAATTTGGTTTCAAAAACATTAATCGAGTTGAATACAAAGGTGTAAACCTTGATTCAATTCAAGAATTAGTTAACCGAAAAAAGTTGACTGAAATTACAGTTGAAGTTTTATTAGAAAACGGATTGGTTTCAAAACATGATAATGTTAAAATTTTAGGGCGTGGTGCTTTAAAGTCGAAATTAACTGTAAAAGCTAACAAATTTTCAGCATCTGCTATCGCTGCTATTGAGGCAGCTGGTGGAACGGTAGAAACGATATAAAAAAACTTTGATGAAGAAGTTTATAGAAACAATGAAAAATATTTGGAAGACGGAAGAACTTCGTAAGAGAATTCTTTTGACTTTAGGACTTATTCTAGTTTATAGAATAGGTTCTTTTATTGTGCTTCCAGGTATTGATCAAAACGTAATGTCAGATCAAGTTAACACGGGAGCTAATTCTGGAATAACTGGATTATTGGATTTATTTGCTGGTGGTGCATTTTCGAAAGCATCAATTATGGCTTTGGGAATTATGCCCTATATTTCAGCGTCCATTATCATGCAATTGCTTGGTATGGCAGTTCCAGTTGTTCAAAAAATGCAAAAGGATGGAGAAAGTGGAAGACGGAAAATTAATGGTTACACACGTGTATTAACAATTGTGATTTGTGCGTTTCAAGGACCTGCCTATTTAGGTATGTATGTGCCAAAAGAAGCGATTCTAGAAAATACTTTTATGTGGTGGACTATGGCCATGTTGGTACTAATAGCGGGTACTATGTTTGCCATGTGGTTAGGAGAAAAGATTACAGATAATGGTGTTGGTAATGGTATTTCGATCTTAATTACCGTTGGTATTTTGGCTCGATTCCCAGAATCAATTACAGCTGAATTTGTAACTTCACCTGACGCCATTTATGTTCAGATTTTAAAATTAATAGCATTCTTCGCTATAATTATGGTTACCGTATTAATTGTTCAAGGCGTACGAAGATTACCAGTGAATTATGCTAAAAGAATTGCAGGGGGATCTGCTACTGAGCAGTCAGCTAGAAGTTATATACCTCTAAAAGTAAATGCTTCGGGTGTAATGCCAATCATTTTTGCGCAAGCAATTATGTCTGTGCCACTAATGATGAACATTTCAACAAATAATAGTTTTTTAGCAGGTTTAAGTGACATGTGGTCTTGGCCTTACAATTTAGTGTTTGCCATTTTAATTATGGTGTTTACTTACTTCTATACTGCTATTACCGTAAACCCAAAGCAAATTGCTGATGATTTAAAACGAAATGGTGGTTTTATACCTGGTGTAAAACCAGGAACCGATACGGCCAATAGAATTGATGATATCGTATCTCGTATTACTTTACCAGGATCAATATTCTTAGCGATTATTGCCATTATTCCAGCTTTCGCCTATTTAGCAGGAATTGGTGAAAGTTTTTCTATGTTTATGGGTGGAACATCTATCTTAATTATGGTAGGGGTTGTGCTTGATACATTGCAGCAAATTGAGACCTATTTAATGAACCAACATTATGATGGATTGATGGAAGGTGGAAAAATACGTGGTAGAAGAGGAATGAACGAAATGTCTATTTAATTTTTATGGCTAAACAAGCATCAATAGAACAAGACGGCGTAATTTTAGAAGCATTAGGTAATGCTATGTTCAAAGTAGAGTTACAGAACGGACATGTAATTATCGCCCACATTTCTGGTAAAATGAGAATGCATTATATTAAAATTTTACCAGGAGATAAAGTAAAGTTAGAAATGTCCCCATATGATTTAACAAAAGGACGAATTACCTACAGGTATAAATAATTTAAAGAAATGAAAGTAAGAGCATCTGTAAAAAAACGATCAGAAGATTGTAAGATTGTGAAGCGAAAGGGTAGAGTTTATGTGATAAACAAGAAGAACCCTAAATTTAAACAAAGACAAGGATAATTATATTATTATGGCTAGAATTGCAGGAATAGATTTACCTAAAAACAAAAGAGGGGTAATCGGGTTAACTTATATTTTTGGTATAGGTTCAAGTACAGCTAAAAAGATATTAGCTGAAAATGGTATTGATGAGAATATTAAAGTGCAAGATTGGAATGATGATCAATTATCCAAAATTCGTACAACTGTTGAACAAATTAAAGTAGAAGGTGCATTGCGCTCTGAGATTCAATTAAACATTAAACGTTTAATGGATATTGGATGTTATAGAGGTATTCGTCATAGAGCTGGACTCCCACTTAGAGGACAAAGAACAAAGAATAACTCGCGAACAAGAAAGGGTAGAAAGAAAACTGTTGCTGGAAAAAAGAAAGCAGTTAAATAAATAATTTAATTAAGTAATGGCAAAGTCAACTAAAGTCAAAAAAAAGAATGTGAAAGTAGAGGCCGTAGGTCAAGCTCACATACATGCTTCTTTTAATAATATAATCATTTCATTAACTACCAATACTGGTCAGGTTATTTCTTGGTCTTCAGCTGGTAAAATGGGATTTAGAGGATCGAAAAAAAACACACCATATGCCGCCCAAATGGCTGCAGAAGACTGTGGAAGTGAAGCTAGAGAATTAGGTCTAAGAAAGGTGAAAGTGTTTGTAAAAGGACCTGGATCTGGAAGAGAATCTGCAATCAGAACTCTACATAATAACGGAATTGAAGTCACTGAAATTATAGATGTGACTCCAATACCACATAATGGATGTAGACCTCCAAAAAGAAGAAGAGTATAATTTTAAATTAATAAATAAGACCATTGGTTGACTGAAAAATCGACCACAGATCTAAAAACAAACAGAAATGGCAAGATACACGGGACCAAAATCAAAAATAGCAAGAAGATTTAGAGAGCCTATTTTTGGTGCTGATAAGGCATTAGAAAGAAAAAACTACCCTCCAGGACAGCATGGTCCTAATAAAAGAAGAGGAAAACAATCAGAATATGCAATTCAGTTATTGGAGAAGCAGAAAGCAAAATATACTTATGGTATTTTAGAGAAGCAATTCTCTAATTTGTTCAAGAAAGCGTCAAGAATGAAGGGAATTACTGGTGAGTTATTATTAAGCTTATGTGAATCTAGATTGGATAATACTGTTTTCAGATTAGGATTATCTAATACGAGAAGAGGTGCAAGACAATTGGTAACGCACAGACATATTACTGTTAATGGCAGTTTAGTAAATATTCCATCATATCAGTTAAAGGAAGGTGATATTGTCGGAGTTAGGGAAAAGTCTAAATCGCTTGAAGTTATTTCTAACTCTTTATCAGGACATGATCAAAAATTCGACTGGTTAGATTGGAACAACCAATCTATGGAAGGCAAATTTTTAGCAAATCCTACAAGAGAAATGATTCCTGAAAACATTAAGGAACAATTAATTGTAGAACTTTATTCTAAGTAATTAGCGTTTTAAAGCTATAGCTAAAGGAAATTAATATATAAATTTAACATATTGGTTGGTAGCCAAAGGGTTTATTAGCAGCATCTTCAAGTTTTTAAACCGCGCAACTATCAAACAATTAAAACGAAGATAAATACATGGCGATTTTAGATTTTCAAAAACCTGATAAGGTAATAATGATAGAATCTGACGATTTTCAAGGTCAGTTCGAATTTAGACCACTTGAACCTGGATATGGTATTACAGTTGGTAACTCTTTAAGAAGAATTTTATTATCATCTCTTGAAGGTTATGCAATTTCTTCTGTAAAGATTGAAGGAGTTGATCACGAGTTTTCGACGATTAAAGGAGTGGTTGATGATGTGACTGAAATCATCTTGAACTTAAAACAAGTGCGTTTTAAGCAACAGATTGAAGACACAGATTCTGAAAAGATTACAGTTTCGGTATCAGGTCAAGATACATTAACTGCGGGAGACTTAGGTAAGTTCGCAACTGCTTTTCAAGTCCTAAATCCAGACTTAGTGATTTGTAGAATGGATAAAAGTGTTAAGATAAACATGGAGCTTGAAGTAATTAAGGGACGTGGTTATCTACCAGCTGAAGAGAACAAGTCTACAAATGCACCAATTGGAACTGTAGCAATCGATTCTATTTTTACACCAATTAAGAATGTAAAGTATGCAATCGAAAATTACAGGGTAGAGCAAAAAACGGATTACGAAAAATTAGTTTTAGATATTACAACTGATGGGTCGATTTCTCCGAAAGATGCATTACAAGAAGCTGCAAAAATTTTAATTCATCACTTTATGTTGTTTAGTGATGAAAGAATTACTTTAGATTCTGAAATTAAATCAGAAACTGAAGAATTTGATGAAACGTCATTACACATGCGCCAACTTTTAAAATCTAAATTAGTTGACTTAGATCTTTCGGTAAGAGCGTTAAATTGTTTAAAAGCAGCTGATGTTGAAACTTTAGGAGATTTAGTGTCATTTAATAAAAATGACTTATTGAAGTTTAGAAACTTCGGTAAAAAATCGTTAACTGAATTAGAAGATTTAGTAGAAGCAAAAGGCTTAGCTTTTGGAATGAATGTATCTAAATATAAATTAGATAAAGAGTAATTATAATATAAAAAAAGGGACACTGAACGCAAACAAAGTGTCCTTTTATTTCCTAAAATCCTTGTGAGGGAATTAAATATAACAATTAAGGTAAAGCAATAATAAACAACCTCTGAGTACTACAGTAGGCTCAAAGGTCAAAAAAAGAAAAGAAAATGAGACACGGTAAAAAATTTAACCACCTTGGAAGAAAAGTTGCTCATAGAAAAGCAATGCTTTCAAACATGGCATGTTCATTAATTGAGCATAAAAAGATTAATACAACTGTTGCAAAGGCAAAGGCGTTAAGAGTTTTTATTGAACCGATTTTAACTAAGTCTAAAACTGATTCCACACACAATAGAAGAACGGCTTTTAGGTATTTAAAGGACAAGTATGCTGTCACTGAGCTTTTTAGAGAGGTAGCTCCAAAGATTGCTGATCGTCCAGGTGGATACACCAGAATTATTAGAACAGGGAATCGATTAGGTGATAATGCGGAAATGTGCTTAATAGAATTAGTGGATTTCAATGAAATTTATGGCGCTAACGCACCAAAGAAAACTAGACGTTCACGTAGAGGTGGTGGATCTAAAGCAAAGTCTGCTCCTACTGTAGCAAAAGCTGAAGAAGAGTAAAATAAATTTCTGTAGAATTTTTTAAAGGGGATAATGATTTCATTATCCCCTTTTTTATATATCAACAAATTATAAACATTAAAGCATTTTTAGTAAGCTTATTTTAACTTTGTAAATAAATTTTTATGTCAACTACATCAGCAATTTTAATGCTAAGTGATGGCACTGTTTTCAAGGGAAACGCTATCGGGAAAATTGGAACCACAACAGGTGAAATAGCCTTTAATACTGGAATGACGGGTTACCAGGAAGTTTTTTCAGACCCTTCATATGTAGGACAAATATTAACAATGGCTAGTCCACATATTGGTAATTACGGTGTGCATAAAGACGAAAATGAATCAGATTCTATGAAGATAGCTGGTTTAGTTACTAAAAAGTTTTCAAGCATGTTTTCTAGAGATGCAGCTTATGACTCTCTGCAAAATAATATGGAAAAGGATGGAGTAGTTGGCATATCTGATATTGACACGAGAGCATTAGTTCGAATCATAAGAGATAGAGGTGCTCAAAACTGTATCATTTCGTCTGAGGAGTTTGATGAGGCTAAATTAAAAGATATGCTGAGTAAAGTGCCATCAATGGAAGGCTTGGAATTATCTTCAAAGGTATCTACAAAAGAATCGTATATAGTGGGAGAAGAGGAGACTGCAAGATATAGAGTTGCATTGTTAGATATTGGTGTTAAAAAGAGCATTATATCTAACCTGGTTGATAGAGGGTGTTGCGTTAAGGTATTTCCAATGTCATCAACTCTAGATGACCTCAAAGCTTTTAATCCAAACGGAATTATGTTGTCGAATGGCCCTGGAGATCCATCTGTAATGAAGGAAGTCATTAGTAATGTCAAGGAGATGGTTGAGAGCGGAATTCCGATTTTTGGAATTTGTCTTGGGCATCAAATACTCGCATTAAGTCAAGGGCTATCAACCGAAAAAATGCATAATGGACACAGAGGTATTAATCACCCAATAAAAAATCTCATTACCGGAAAGGGTGAAATTACCACGCAAAATCATGGTTTTGTTGTTTCTAAAGATTCTATTGATAATAGTGAGCATATTGAAATGACTCATATTCATTTGAATGATGGCACTGTCGCAGGTATTTCGCTAAAAGATAAGAAGGTGTTTTCTGTACAGTATCATCCAGAAGCTTCTGCTGGCCCTCACGATTCAAGATATCTTTTTGATCAGTTCATTGAAAACATGCAATAAGAATTAATCCTAATTTATATTTAAATATTACTATTTACTATTATGAGTTTTATATCTAACATTGTTGCACGTCAAATACTTGATTCTAGAGGAAACCCTACAGTTGAAGTAGATGTATATACAAATTCGGGTGCAATGGGTCGTGCTGCAGTTCCTTCAGGAGCTTCTACTGGAGTACACGAAGCAGTTGAATTAAGAGATAATGATAAAGGAGTTTATCATGGGAAAGGTGTATTGAATGCTGTAAATAATATAAATACCGTCATAAATGAAGCACTTAACGGTCAGTATATATACGATCAGGGTGCCTTAGATAACTATCTGTTAAGTATTGATGGAACAGCTAATAAAAGCAAGCTGGGTGCGAATGCAATACTTGGTGTATCATTAGCTATTGCAAAAGCTGCATCAGTTGATTCAGGAATGCCTTTATACCGTTATGTTGGGGGAATTGGTGCAAATACTTTACCGGTTCCCATGATGAATATACTAAATGGTGGATCACATGCTGATAACAAAATTGACATACAAGAATTTATGGTAATGCCATTTGGGGCAAATAGCTTTTCTCATGGTTTGCAAATGGGGACAGAGATATTTCACACATTGAAGTCGGTGTTAAAATCGAAGGGTCACAGTACAAATGTTGGAGATGAAGGAGGGTTTGCTCCAAATTTAGGGTCTAATGAGGAAGCTATTGAAGTTGTACTTGAGGCGATTGAAAAAGCTGGCTACAAGCCAGGTGAAGATGTTTTCATTGCTTTAGATGCCGCTTCTTCTGAATTTTATAATGCTGAAAATAATAAGTATATTTTTGAGTCTACTGGAGATGAAAGAACTGCTGCAGAAATGGTTGACTTTTGGATGGATTGGACAAAAAAGTATCCTATTGTTTCAATCGAAGACGGCTTAGCAGAAGATGATTGGGATGGTTGGAAATCATTAACAATGGCTATAGGACAACGTACTCAAATTGTAGGAGACGATTTATTTGTGACTAATACCCAGAGATTAGCGCATGGCATTCAAAATAACATTGCAAACTCAATTTTAGTGAAAGTTAATCAAATTGGATCCTTGTCAGAAACTATTGATGCTGTAAATTTAGCAACTAAAAATAGTTATACTTCTGTGATGAGTCATAGAAGTGGGGAAACTGAAGATTCTATTATTGCAGATCTTGCGGTTGCCCTCAATACTGGTCAAATTAAAACAGGGTCGGCTTCCAGATCAGATAGAGTAGCGAAGTATAATCAGTTACTTAGAATAGAACAAGAACTAGGAACTATGGCTTACTATCCAGGAAAAAATTTTAAGTTTCTATAGTAAACTGGCTTAATTCTTTATTTTTTTTTCATATTATTACAAAAGTATCAGCTGATACTTTTGTAATAAAAATCATTGGGATATGAAAAAAATACTTGTATTCACATTAAGTTTAGTAACTGTAACCACAGTTTTAGCTCAAAAATTTCCTCATGCTAGCTCGAATGTTAATTTAAATACTAATGTCATTGACAGCCATGGGGCTAAAAAAAGACCAATACATAATAATGATAGGGCTGCAGGCGACATTATTTGGAGTAATGATTTTAGCATTCCTTCGGATTGGACCGCAACTGGTCCTTCGACAAATTACACGCAAAATGGTTGGTCAATTGGTACAACTACTAATGGTTGGTTTTTTCCTAATACTGGCGACATGGGCACAACTGGGAATTTTGCTCGTTTTGTAAACGGAGATCCTTCTGTTGCTGGAGATGTTATACAAAATGGACCATTTACTTTGGAATACTCTACACCTATTAATTTAACAGGTTTTCCAGCACCAATTATAGAGTTTTCTCAGTATGGCGCTCGATTCATAACACTTCAAGCAGTGGAGGTGAGTACTAACGGAGGAGTTACTTGGGTAGAAGTCGGGAATAATACGAGTATTACTCCACTAACCGCAAATGGCGGAGCAGTTTATGGTCAACCAGAAATAAGACAATTTAGTATTGGAAGTGCAATTGCAAGTAATCCAGCGAATGTAACAATCCGCTTTGTTTGGGACGGTTTGCCAAATGGAGGTACAACCAATTATATTGAATATGCCTGGTATGTTGATGATGTAAAAATTATTGAGGGATCTAAATATGATGCTCAAATTGAAGCAGGCAAATTTGCAACGGATGGCATAGAATACTATATGATACCAACTGCTCAACTGACAGGGATAGAATTAAGTGGAGAGGTATTTAATGGAGGAGACTCTGTGCATACAGGACTCAATTTGGAAGCTACGGTTAATAAAGGTGCTGTTGTTTATTCAGGCACCTCAACAGATATTGATTTGCTTCCCTATACAAGAGATACACTTGAAGCGACTACTCTTTATACACCTGCCAATGGCTTAGGTAAATACGATATTACCTGGACTTTTTTGGGTGATAACCCTGATGACATTGCTGCAGGGAATGATACTATAGTAGACTCTATTGAGGTGACCAGTACAACTTATGCTAGGGATAACGGTATTGAAACAAACCTGATATCTAATTTTGCAGGAAACGGAGGCCAAGTATTTAAAATAGGAAATTTAATGCGGACCTATGGTAACGGGTATATGAACAGATTAGAAGTTAAAATATCTGATAACACCGACAATGTTGGGCAATTCATTTACGGATCCGTTTACAAATTAATTAATGGGACATTTGTAGAAGTACAACTTACAGGCAACCATCAAATAGTTAATGCTGATTTGGATAATTTTATAAGTCTTAAATTAATAGATCCTGTAGAAGTGCAAGCTGGTGATGAGTTTATCATTTTTGCGTCACATTATGGAGGAGCAAATGATGTTGAGTTTGGTATGGCGCAACCTACTTATTTCGGATCGGTTCTTGGAATTCCAGCTACAGGCCAATTAGCGTCTCTCACTAATCCGCGAGCAATAATGATAAGGGTTGAAATGACAGAAAGTATAACCGTTAATCAAGATATAGAAATTTGTGATGGAGAAACCTATAGCATTGGATCATCTACTTACTCTTCTTCTGGAGTATTTACAGATGTTTTAACAACCGTTGTAAATGGAAATGATAGTATTGTAAATACTAACCTGACAGTTCTTCAGTCTGATTACGATACAATTAATGTAGATATTTGCTTTGGGGATTTTCATACAGTTGGCGGCATAAATTATAGTATTTCTGGATTTTACAATGATACTTTACAGTCTGTAATTAATGGGTGTGATAGTATTGTGACTACGAACCTACAGGTAGACCAACCTATCAATACGGCCGTAACCATTAATCAATATACATTATCAGCTTCCATTAATAATGCTTTGTACCAATGGGTTGATTGTGATGCTAACTACCAAGTTATTGCGGGAGCAACCGCTCAAACATACTCTCCTCAGCAAAATGGTAGCTATGCTGTTATTATTTCTTCAAATGGATGCTCAGATACATCAGAATGTGAATCAATCATTGGTTTACGACTTGAAGAATATGATTATTTTGACTTTTCTATATACCCGAATCCAACTAAAAACAGCATTATCATAGCATTCAATCAAAATGAAACAAAAACGTATTTCGTTAGAATTTTAAATCAATTGGGGCAAACAGTTCGTGATTATGAACAGATTAATAATCAGCAGCACCAAATCAATGACTTGAATTTACAAAGTGGAATCTATTACATTGAATTGACAACAGAATCTAAAAGACATTTAGAAAAGCTTTTAATTCATGATTAGCTTCTTTTGTTCAGTTCAATTACTTCCATGTTTTGAATAGAAGATTTATCAATTTCGAACCTAAGTATGGTTGAAACTTGGTGAAACCCTTTTTGACCGCAAGCTCCAGGATTAATCCAAAGGGCATTAATGTTTTTATCATATTTAACCATTAATATGTGAGAATGCCCGCAAACGAAAATATCTGGTTGATGCTGAAGTATCATGTCGTGTGAATTTTTCCTATACCTTCCTGGTTTTCCTCCAATATGAGAGATTAATACTTTTTTATTCTCACAATTAAAAATTAAATGCTCTGGCCAAACCAATCGCAATTCGCGATCGTCAATATTTCCAAATACACCTTTAGTTGGTTTAAACTTTTCGAGCTTATTTATTATTTCAATACTTCCAACATCTCCGGCATGCCATATTTCATCTACATCTTTAAAATACTCAAAAATTTTAGGATCAAGATAACCATGTGTGTCAGAGAGAAGACCGATTTTTGTCATAGCAACTAAGGATGTAATAAACAAAAGAAAATAGATATTATCTTTACAAAAATAATCATTATGTTTAATGGCTAGTAGTGAAGTTAAACAGTAGTTAAAATTTACCTTAATAGTTATTATTTGTCAATAAATGAGCAGCTTAGTAAGTAGGATTCTTGAAAATTTAGCCACAAGATTAATGTTTATAATATACTTACTTTTTATTGTAGTAACTATTTTTTTTATTGGAATTGGCTACTATCATGAATTAGCATTACAGGAAGATCGACAATATGATAAATTAAAGGGTATTGTCTCCAGTTTAGCCATTAGTATTGATGGTAATGCACATTCTTTAATGATTTCGAAGTACTATTCTAAAAATAAAAAAGATAGGGTAGTTGCTGATTCAATTTATCGTGAATTAAATAAAATATTATCATCAGCTAAAAACGAAACGGGGTTGCAAAGTCCTTTATATACTTTGGTTTGGAACGAAAAAGATGATAAGTTCTATTATGGCGTCAGATCAGATGATTTTTTTGATGTTAATAATGAGTATTCTCAGGTTCCTGAACTTCTTAAGCAGAATTATCAAACTGGTGGTACTATACCGAGCTATGAAACGGAGAATGGTACTTGGATATCAGCTTTTCATCCCATAAAGACATCAGAGGGAAAAGTAGTGGCCCTATTAGAAGCAGACATTAAGTTTTCAGTTTTTAAATCATTAGTTAATAAGCAATATTTAAAAAGAGTGATGGTCTCCATGATCGTAATTGTGGCTATTTTTTTAATATTTATCAGATATACTAGAAAGATTCTTAAAGAAGAAATCCAAAAAAAGAAGCAATTATCAGATCAGAAAAGGATAATTGAGTTTAAAAATAAAGACATTATGGATTCAATGCACTATGCATTGAAAATACAAAACAAGATACTGCCTCCTAAAAAAAGATTTGAAGACAACTTTTCTGATTTTTTTATTATGTATCAATCAAAAGATATTGTTGCAGGAGATTTTTATTGGATGGAAGAAATTAATGGTGAAGTATATATAGCTGTCGCTGACTGTACGGGGCATGGTGTCCCAGGTGCAATTTTAAGTATCATCTGTGCAAATATTTTAGATAAGGTAATATGTCAAATGAAACTAAAAGACCCTGGTCATATTCTTGATAAGGTAAGAGAGATGGTAATAAGCTATTTAACTAAGGGGGACTTTGCAATGAATGATGGCATGGATATAGCGCTTTGCAGAATTAACATTGAATCTAAGCAAATGTTATATGCAGGGGCCTATAACCCTATTTATATACTTAGGAATAACCAATTGATTGTATCTAAACCAAATAAACAACCTGTTGGAAAATTCGATTATCTGAAAAAATTTGAGTCATCTCACTTTTCATTGCATGAAAATGATATCATATATCTGTTTAGTGATGGCTTCGCTGATCAATTCGGAGGCCCTCTAAATAAAAAGTTTAAGATTAGAAACTTTAGGGAAATGGTTCTTGAAATTTCGAGTCTAGAACTCGATCAGCAAAAAATACATATTGAATCTGTATTTAATGATTGGAAAGGAGATCAAGAGCAAATTGATGATGTATGTGTTATTGGTGTTCAGATATAGGTGTAATTTTTCTTTATGGATAAGCGGTATTTTTTGAGAATTACATTTAACGGTACTAATTATTCTGGTTGGCAAATTCAACCTAATGCCATAACAGTACAAGAGGTATTGCAAAGCAACCTTTCTAAATTGAATAAAAATTTACCAGTTAAAATAATGGGCTGCGGCAGAACTGATGCTGGTGTTCATGCAATTAATTATATCTTTCATATGGATTTTCCTCGAATAGAGAATATTTCTCATTTTAAATTCAAGTTGAATCACATGTTACCAAAAGATATTGCTATTCATGCGATAAATGAGATGACAGAAAATTCGCATTCAAGATTTGATGCTACAGAAAGGACATATAAATATTACTTTCACTTTTCAAAACGTCCTTTTTTAACAGATAGGTCCTTGCAAATTAAAGATTCCATAAATATTAAGAAAATGCAGGAGGCTACGGAAATATTAAAAGAATATCAAGATTTTGAAGCTTTTAGTAGGGTTCAGACTGAAGTTAATAATTTCAAATGCAATCTAGTAAACGCTGGTTTTAATATGGAAGGCGACCAACTTGTTTTTACCATCACAGCCAATCGCTTTTTAAGAAATATGGTAAGAGCAATAGTTGGAACACTCATAGAAGTTGGAGAAGAACAATGTTCATTGCAAACGTTTAGAAACATTATTGAATCAAAAAAAAGGATGCAAGCTGGAAAATCTGCTCCAGCTAAGGGGTTGTTTCTCGTCAACGTAAAGTATCCTTATGAAGTCCGATAATGACAAAAAAAATATTTATTTGATTGATTTATTCCGTAATTTTGTAATGTGAGATTAAAACTATTCATTTTATTTTTTCATGTATCATTGGGCTTTGGTCAAGAACTTTCTGACACAACCTATGATAAACTCTATAGAAATTCGTTTTGCACCGGAGTTCATTTTAATACTGCTGGCTGGGGATTTTATGGAGAATTGACCAAACAGAAGACGTACAAGTATCACCATGTTGTGGGGTTTCAAGCAACGAATATTCACCATAAAAATGAATTTAAAATTACTACAATAACAGGTACTAGAAGTTTTTTTTATTACAAATTGAATTCGTTTGTTAGTCTGCGACCGACGATTGGCGGAAATTTAAAGTTATTTGAGATTAAAAGAGATAACGGTATAGAAGTTCAATTGAAATGGAAGCTTGGTCCATCATTGGGGTTTCTAAAACCAGTCTATTTACAAATAAGAAAATCAATTGGAGTATTTGAATCTCCTGTTGAAAGATATGATCCAGAAATACACGAATATAGTGTAATAGAAGGACGTGCAAGCTGGTTTAAAGGCATTGGGGAAAGTTCCTTTAATATTGGGGTTCATCATAAATTAGGGTTTAATTTTAATTTTGCTAAGCAAAAGGACGGCATTAGTGGAGGAGAAATCGGATTTCAGTTTGATTATTTTCCTGCCAATGAAATTCCCATTATGTTTGGGGCCGATAATTATAAGTTGTTTACAGCGTTTTATTTACAATTCGAATTAGGGAGCAAATTTTAAAATGGAAGTAACAGAGCGAATAAAAAAACCCAAATGGTTAAGAGTTAAGCTACCAACGGGAGAAAATTATAAAAAGGTAAGGCAATTAGTTGATCAACATCAATTACATACTATCTGTGAGAGCGGGAGCTGTCCGAATATGGGCGAGTGTTGGGGAGAAGGAACAGCAACCTTTATGATTTTAGGAAATATTTGTACCCGTTCATGTGGTTTTTGTGCAGTAAAAACGGGTAAACCTTTAGCTGCTGACCTTGCAGAGCCTGGTAAAGTAGCTGAATCGGTAAAGTTAATGGGAGTTAAGCATGCTGTAATTACCTCTGTAGATCGTGATGACTTGGATGACGGAGGGTCGATTATTTGGGTTAAAACTGTAGAGGCGATTAGAAATGCTTCTCCCACAACAACCATGGAAACTTTAATTCCTGATTTTGGTGGAAAATGGAATAACCTGCAACGCATTATTGATGTTGCTCCTGAAATTGTTTCTCACAATCTTGAAACTGTTCGTCGTTTAACCAAAGAAGTACGCATTCAAGCTAAATATGATCGAAGTTTGGAAGTACTTATGCGTCTAAAAAAAGGGGGGATGAAGACAAAATCAGGGGTTATGTTAGGTTTAGGTGAAACCGAACAAGAGATTCTAGAAACAATATCAGATTTGGCTTCGGTTAATTGTGATGTATTGACATTAGGACAATACCTTCAGCCTACTGCAAAGCATTTGCCAGTAGCAGAATTTATTACTCCAGAAAAGTTTGACTATTACAAAGAATATGCTTTAAGTAAAGGGTTTAGGTATGTCGAGAGCGGGCCATTAGTTCGATCATCTTATCGAGCGGAAAAGCATTTGTTTTAAAGTTTGACATGTATAAAAATGCATTTTTTTGTTAAATAAAAGTTATGATTTGCTTAATTATTTAAAGAAGTTTATTGTATCTTTAGCGCACATTTGCGATTAAAAAATATTACATATGATGAGTAAAAAAGTTTTCTTAGGTTCAATTGGGGCAGTTTTAGTTGCTGCAACAGCACTATTTGTTTCCAATACAAATGAAACGGAAACGGGCCTATATCAAAGTCGATCAATTACAACAAACAAGCAAGAGCAAGGGATAAGAGGTGCCTTCGAATACTACAACATGATATATTCTGATATGCAAACTGGTGAGTTCAACAAAGAGGCCTATGATAGAGCCAGAGCTGAGGTGACCAGTATGGCTAAATCAGGAGACAGAGCTGAAATGACATTTATTGATCAAGGACCTGATAACGTTGGTGGAAGAACAAGAGCCATTTTAATTGACAAGGATGATTACAGAATCGTTTACGCTGGATCTGTTTCCGGAGGCTTATTTAAATCAACTAATAGAGGTAGTACATGGAAGAAGGTTGAAGGATTCTTTGAGAATTTAGCCATTTCTTCTATGTGTCAAACGGACAACGGGAACTTGTTTGTGGCTACTGGTCATAGTGAAGAAGGTTTTAATGGAGGTACTAATTCTGGTATGGAAGGAGATGGTGTGTTTTACTCTACTGATAATGGTGAAACTTTCACTCAAATTCCTGGTACTGATGAGAATGATTTTATAAACGAAATAGTTGCTTTAGGTAATAAGGTCTTAATTGGAGGACAAGAAGGATTAGAAGTATATGATAATGGTACTCTTTCTGATTTTACTGGTGTTGCGGGTAATTGCGGTGCTTTAGCTATATCGGCGGATCAACAAGTAATTGTTGCTGATTTGTCTAATCATAGAACGTATATTTCTACAGATGGAGGAACTTCTTTTACTAATGTTTCTGGAAGTGAAGCAAGTGGTTTAATACCATCTAGTGGAGTTGGAAGAATGGAATATGCTATATCTCACGAAAAAGTTGATGGGAAGTATTATATTTATGCATCTCAAAGTACTGGGGCAGGACGTTTAAGAGGAGTTTTTTACACGAAGGATTATGGTGCTTCTTGGACTAGAATTGCGCCTGCTAGTACTGGTGCTCCTGGTGATTTTACACCTTTTGGAGCAAATGCTCAAGGAAATTATGATCAGATTATTACAGTTGTTCCTGGTCAGCCAGAATCAATTTTATTTGGAGGTATTGAGGTGTACTCAAAATCACTTTCTGGTAACTGGGAATTAAGATCTAACGGTTTTGTACCAGAATTAAATCCATTGTATGTTCATTCTGATCAGCACGAGATGGTATGGGATTCACAAGGAAGGATTTGGTTAGGTACTGATGGTGGTGTTTTTTGGTCAGATGATAATGGACTTTCTTTTAGAGAGTCTAATAGAGGATATAATGTCACGCAATTTTATGGCATATCAGCATCAGCTCATGGTGACGTAATGGGAGGTGCTCAAGATAACGGAACTCAAGTTAATTACCATAATAATCACACATACAGAGAGCATGATAGATGGTCTGGTGGAGATGGGTTTACTTGTGCTATGTCATTTATTAATAGAGATGTTGCTTTTTCAACACTTTACTTTGGTTTAATTTTCAGATCAGGTGACAGAGGGTTCAATGTTTCTACATACACAGCGTCAAATATTCCTGCTTCTTTTGGTGTGCCAGGCGATTTAACTGGTGGTAATCCTTTAGGATCCTTTTATACATCTATAGAATTGTATGAAAATCCAAATGATTTAAATTCTAAAGATTCAATTCTTTATTTCCCAGTTGAAAACTTGGATGCTGGAGAAACTGTTGACGTGCCTTCGGCTACAAGCCAGCAAACATTAACGTACACTCTTACTGAAAGTGTAACGTTTGATGATACATTATTTGCCAATACAAATTTGACAATTGAAGATACTATTATTACTGATTCAACAGGTGTTTTAGTTAATTTATATGGTAGTACTTACACTTATGTTGTCGGTATGCCACCATTATCAGTTGGTGATAGTATATTGATTGATGGTACCACTGGTTTCCTAATAGATAAAATTGATTTTAGAGATCACTTTTTTGGTACAAATCCAAATGAACCAGGTGAAGTGGTTGACATGGGTATCAATCCAATATTGCAAAACATAAGTTGGGATACCCTTAAAGTTCAAGATACTTATCAATCTTGGTTGGCGCTCGGCTTAGGAGGAGGAGACGGATTATGGTTAACAAGAAATGCATTAAGATTCAGTGCTACACATGATGGGTTTATTAAGGCAGGTGCCGGTATTAGTGGTAACATCACTGAGATGCAGTTTTCAAAAGATGGTAATCATTTATTTGTTGGTACTTCTATTGGTAGAATCTACCGACTAAGTGGTCTAAATGACATCTATTCACCAAATCCAATTTTAGGAACACTTAATGGAAATATTGAAGATAGTTTATTGTACTTTGATCATCCGAATACGCAAGCTACCTTTGATCTGATAGCAACACTAACAGGACCTATTTTAGGAATCGACACAGATAGAGATAATCCTGATTTAATTGTTGTTGCAACAGGAGGTTTTGCTACGGGAAGTCATGTTAGAAAATCTATTAATGCGACTAGTGCTTCGCCAACGTTTACCGATATTTCTGGGAACATGCCATCAATGCTTCCTTGCCTATCGATTATGATGGACAGAGACGATCCAGACGAAATTTTGGTAGGAACAGCTTTCGGTTTGTTCAGAACACAAAATGGTGGGACAGCATGGGAAGTTTGTGATGCACCTTTCGGATTGACACCAATTTTTGATTTATTTCAAAATTGGAGATCGTGGGATGAGGGTAATTTAGCTACAGGCCAGGTTTATATAGGTACTCATGGACGCGGTATTTGGTCTACTAACGAATTCTTAAGCGTAGATGAGCCAACTGATAATATCAATACACCTGCTAGTATTTCTGATTTATTATTATTCCCTAATCCTGTAGTAATGGATGCTAACTTAACTTTTAATGTAAAAGAAGCTGGCAAAGGAACAGTAAGAGTATTTGACTTAAAAGGTCAATTAATTATCAATATGGAAAATGTGAGTTTGAATGAAGGTGATAATATTGTTACTCTTGGATTATCAGATTTAGCTAAAGGTACTTATGTCGTTAATTTAACTACTGACCAAGCAAGCAAAACAACGAAGTTTATCAAGCAGTAACTTTAGTTTACAATAAAAGCTTTAAAGCAATAAAAAGCGCTTTAACAGAAATGTTAAGGCGCTTTTTTATTTGATTTATAATCTGTTAGACATGTTAATTTATTAAAATATTTGAAACTTTTTATTTAGTAAAACAATTAAAAATCCTAATAAATGTTCCTAAATTGTTTTCATTAATCATTAATTAATTAGATATGAAAGCAATTAAAGTTTTAGCAGTACTATCTGTGTTGGCATTATTCTCTGCTTGCATTTTTTTTACGAGTGGCAAAGAAGAGAATGTAATTGGAATTACAGATGAAACTAAGGAACTGAGGGTTATTTCTGGAGCGCTCGACTATTATAAGATGCTCAGATCGAATGTGAATTCTGGTGAGATAGAAGGAGAAGATATAAGAACTGCAATGACTGCCGTTAGACAAACAATCTCTTCAGGAAATAGATCGGAATTGACATTTGTTAATCATGGACCTGACAATGTTGGTGGTAGAACTAGAGCGATATTAATAGATAAGGATGATTATAATATTGTTTATGCAGGATCTGTTTCTGGAGGTTTATTTAAATCAACTAATAGAGGTAGTACCTGGTCGGCAGTTGAAGGCTTTGAAGCAAATTTGGGAGTGTCATCTATGTGTCAAACTAAAGATGGAAAAATCTATGTAGCAACTGGTCACTCAAGCGAGCTTTTTATTGGTACAACTCAAAGTAGTGGAATGAATGGATATGGGGTCTATTTTTCTGATGATAATGGTTTAACCTTTAAGCATATACAAGGCACAGAACAAAATGTTTATATAAACGAAATTGTTGCTTTAGGAAATGATATTTTAATAGCTGGAAGTAATGGGTTAGTTAAGTGTTCAGCTGGTAGTTTAACAGACTTCACAAATATTCAAGGTACTTGTAAATCTTTGGCAATATCTAAGGATGAATCTGTGATTGTAGCATCTTTAAAGGGTAATCTAACATATATTTCTACCAATGGTGGTGTTTCTTTTGAAAATACTTCAGGGAACTCTGAAGATAAAATACCATCAGCAGGAGTTGGTAGAATGGAATATGCTATTTCCCACGAAAAACTAGATGGAAATTACTATATCTATGCTATTCAATCTACAATTGTTGGAAGATTAAAGGGAGTTTATTATACAGCTGATTACGGAAATACTTGGACAAGAATTGCGCCACCAAATCAGGGAAGCATTGATGATTTTGCTCCCTTTGGAGATAATACTCAAGGAAATTATAATCAAACTATTTCAGTGGTAAAAGGTAGTCCCAAAACAATACTAATAGGAGGGATAGACCTACACAGTAAAAAATTAGGAGGAAATTGGGAGTTAAGGTCTCAAAGAGGAGCTCCTGATATTGATCCTTTGTATTTGCATGCCGATCAGCATGAGATGCAATGGGACTCTCAGGGTAGGTTATGGATTGGAAATGATGGGGGGATTTTTACTTCGGATGATTATGGGAATACATTTAGGCAGTCAAATAGAGGTTATTGTGTCACCCAATTCTACAGAATATCTGCCTCTGCGCATGGTGATGTCGCGGGAGGAACTCAGGACAATGGCACACCTGGGAATTATCATAATAATCATACTTACCGAGAGCATAAGCAAATAAGCGGGAATGATGGTTTTGCTTGTGATTTCTCATTTATGAATAGAGATGTAATATACTCTACGTCGCAGAGCGGTAGAATATTTAGAACTCAGAATCGCGGTTTAACTAGTATTCCTATTGAACCTGTTAATATTCCCGCTTCATTTGGGACACCTTTGGAAGACCTTGGACCTTTTCATACTGTCATTGAACTCTATGAAAACCCAAATGATTTGAATTCAAAAGATTCAATTTTATATTACCCAACCGAGAGCATGAATGCCGGAGCTACAGTATATGTTCCATCAGCAACGAGCGGTCAATTTATTGAACATATACTAACAGAGGATGTCACGGTTCAAGATACATTGTATGCCGACACATCCCTTACGACAATAGACTACATTGTTACCGATACAAGTGGTCTGGTTATTAATTTGCAGAATGTTGCTTACACCTATGTGAATGGAACTTTCGCTCCACTCAGCAATGGTGATGAAATAATTGTCAATGGTGACTTAATTGTTGTTGCGGATTTATTAGAGAGTATTCACTACTACGGTACTAATATAAATGAACCAGGAAAAGTAATTGATATGGGGACAAACTCAATAGTTTTTAATGTTAGTTGGGATCCTTTTACAGTTCAAGATACCTATCAATCTTGGCTGGCATTTGGTCTTGGAAATGGTGATGGTTTATGGCTGACAAGAAATGCGTTAAGATTCTCAGCTCAGCATGATGGTTTTCTTCAGGTGGGTGGGAATATTTCTGGACAAGTGACAGAAATGGAATTCTCTAAGGACGGAGATCATCTTTTTGTTGGAACTTCAACAGGCAATCTTTACAGGTTAAGTGGTTTGTCAGAAATATATTCTCCGAATCCTATTTTGGGTAGTTTAAATGGCAATGTACAAGATACATCTATAAGATGGGATGCCACAGGAAATACTTATACAACGGAAACGACATTTGAACTTGTTGAAGATTTTCTGGGACCAATAACTGGGATTACGATTGAAAATGGTAATCCTGATAATGTGATAATTTCGCTTGGTGGATATGGAGCAGGTAATAGGGTGCAAAGATCTTTGAATGCAACAGCTTCAAACGTTGAATTTAATTCAATTTCAGGAAATTTACCAGATATGCCTTGTCTAGCAATTCTAATGGATAGGACTGATCCTGACGAATTACTTGTGGGTACTGATTTTGGACTGTGGAGATCCGAAGATGGTGGAGGCTCCTGGAGTTATTGTAACGCCCCATTTGGAAAAACTCCTGTTTTTGATTTAAAGCAAAATTGGAGATCATGGGATGAGGGTAATTTAGCTACTGGTCAGGTTTATATAGGCACTCATGGACGCGGTATTTGGTCTACTAATGAATTCTTAAGTGTAGATGAACCAACTGATAATATCAAAACACCTGCTAGTATTTCCGATTTATTGCTATTCCCTAATCCTGTTGCAATGGATGCTAGATTAACTTTTAATGTAAAAAAAGATGGCAAAGGAACAGTACGCGTATTTAACTTAAAAGGTCAATTAATTATCAATATGGAAAATGTGAATTTGAATGAAGGTGATAATATTGTTACTCTTGGATTATCCGATTTAGCTAAAGGTACTTATGTTGTTAATTTGACCACTAACCAGGTTAGCAAAACAACAAAATTTATCAAGCAATAAAGGATTTTAATTTCAATTATAAAACTTATCAAACGTTCCAATATCCTTTATTGGAACGTTTTTATAGAATTTGCAGAAAGAAATAACCAACATAATTTGAGGAGAGATTGTATAACGATAAGATAAAGTGTAGACATCAAAAAAGGAGACCAAAGTCTCCTTTTCAATATTAATTTCTTATACGATACTAAATATTTTCAATTACCATAGCAGAAGCACCACCACCGCCATTGCAAATTCCAGCAGCACCATATTTTCCGCCATTTTGTTTTAAGACGTTGATTAAGGTTACTATAATTCTGGAACCAGAATTTCCTAAGGGGTGTCCAAGACTTACAGCTCCTCCATTAACATCAACCTTTTCAGTGTCTAGTCCTAATGTTTTGATATTGGCGAGACCTACCACTGCAAATGCCTGATTCAACTCCCAATAATCAATATCAGATTTTTCAAGTCCAGCTTTTTTCAAAGCAACAGGAACAGCTTTTGACGGAGCTGTTGTAAACCACTTTGGCTCGTGTGCAGCATCACCATATCCAACTATCTTAGCAATTGGTGTCAAGCCATATTTATCAACAGCTTCTTTGCTGGCCAAAATTAAAGCAGAAGCACCATCATTTAATGTTGAAGCATTAGCAGCAGTTACTGTTCCATCTTTTTCAAAAACAGGTCTGAGTTGAGGAATTTTTTCCATTTTGACATTTTTGTACTCTTCATCTTCTGATACTATAATAGCATCACCTCTTCTTTGAGGAACCTCTACAGGCACAACCTCATCACTAAATTTGCCTTCGGCCCATGCTTTGGCAGATCTATTATACGACTCTACAGTAAACGCGTCCTGTTCTTCTCTAGAAAAATGATGTTCTTTGGCGCATGCTTCAGCACAAACACCCATGTGAACATTATTATAGACATCTGTTAGCCCATCTTTGACCATGCCGTCAATCATTTTTACATCTCCAAGTTTTACAGCATTTCGCGCCGTGTAGTAATGAGGCGCAGAGCTCATGTTTTCCATACCTCCAGCTACCACAATATCATTGTCTCCAGCTAAAATGGTTTGTGCAGCAATACTCAATGATTTCATTCCTGATGCGCAAACCTTGTTAATTGTAGTACAAGGAACATTTTCATTAATGCCTGCAAAAATTGCGGCCTGTCTTGCAGGCGCTTGCCCTAAGTTGGCTTGAAGGACGTTACCCATAAAAACTTCATCAATACTATCGGCAGAAATACCTGCTTTCTCAATGGCGCCCTTAATAGCCGCTGCGCCCAATTTTGTGGCAGGGACACTTGCCAGCCCACCTCCAAAACTGCCAATTGGTGTTCTTACAGCTGAGACTATATATATTTCTTTATTCATATCTAAGTTTAATTAAAAATCATACAAAAATAGAAAAAGATTATATCAAATAAAATCTTATTATGCTAATAACTTTGGATTTGTATTCCAAATAACAGAAAATATTTTATTTTTGTGCAACTAATGGTGTTTGAAAATCGTATTTTAAATGTGAAATTGTATTTTTTTATAAGCTTTTTATTGATTTTTTCTTTAGAAGGACTAACTCAAAACGAGCTAAACAATAAAAAAAGAATTGAGCTAACAACCGCAGCGCCACCAAAATCGTCAATAGTTGATGAGGAAATTATGTTAAAAAAAACTTTGAAAAATTTAGAAATAAAACTGAATTACATCAAAAAAAATACCGTCCTTTATCAAGAAGCTATTGCTGAAGGATGGATTGAAGATATTGAAAGAGCTATAGTAGCTCACCAAGAAAGATTAAAAAGTTTACAAAAATAAATTAAAATGAAAAGAGTAAAAGCAATATTATTAAGTGTTTTTTCAGTTGTATCGTCTTTGACATTTGCTCAAAATCCGAATACATCTTGTGCTGATATGATACCAATCTGTACAGATGATTTGTTGCAATTTAATATTTTCAATACAGGAGGTGGTTTAGTGCCTGGAAATGATTATGATTGCTTGGTGCCTACAGTTGGAACCAACTGGTTTTACTTAAAAATAGGTAATTCTGGTAATATTGATATGACTATGACAGCACCTGTTGGTTTTGATTTAGATTTTGCTGTTTGGGGTCCTTTTGCCAATTTAGCGGCAGCTCAAGCTGCATGTGGTAATTTAGGTAAAGCTCCTAATCCACTTGGAACTGTTGATTGTAGTGCACTTGGGGGTAATACTGAATCAATATCAATTCCAAATGCCACTAGTGGTCAGGTTTACGTGATGTTAATTACGATTCCTGCTTCAAGTAGTACAACAACATTTGAATTAACACTTGACCCTACAAGTACAGGTACAACAGATTGCTCTATCGTTTGTCCAACTGATCCTGGAACTTTTTCACTTTTCAAAGCAACGGATCCAACCGATCCGACTACAGTAGTACCGACTACTTCACCAATTTCTTTATGTGCAGGTGAAGGATTTTCTATCTTTTCAAATCAAGACTATGTTTTACCTGAAGATACAATTTCGTATGCAGATGGCGGCGACAGTGTTTACACTGCTCAGTTAATGTTCTTATTATATACATCTGAGCCAGTTGGAACAGATCCTGCAAGTGATCCTGGTTTCACAGGTTCAGGAAGCATTATTATACCATCTGATTCCATTGTCGACCTTAACTCTCCCTTTTTAAGTCCCATCCTTGATTCGCTTAATATCAATTGTGGAACCGTATGGTTTGTTCCTGTTACAGGTGATGATGGTATAGGATTAAATGGAAATATACCTGGCACAGGGGATAATGGTACGCTCAATTATGATTTACTTGGAGATGGTTGTATCGGTTTTGGAGACGCCATTGAAGTCAGGTATAACTGTGAATTAACGGTCAACGGAAACATCCTCTGTACACCTTATCCTTTAGACGATAGAACCATTAGTATAAATGTTAATGGTGGCGCTGAGGGAGATGTTTTTGCATTTACATACCGTGATGGCATATTAAGTGACGATACGATTCAAACACCTGATGTAATCAGTGTATCTGGCTTAGAGCATCTTGATACAGTTGAATTGTATTTTGAAGATGAGGCAGGATGTTTTGATTCATTGAAAGTAAACTTTAGTATCCCTCAATTCGTTGATGTCACGGTACAGGATGCTAGTAGTTGTATTACCAATGGTTATGTTGCTGTTGAGGCAGATCCCTTAACTGGTAATGGTGGTATTGATCGTATTTTAATGAACGGTGTTGTAGAACAATTGACCATCCCTGTAGATACACTTTTTGCATCTGGGGGAACTCAAGTGCTCATACTACTCGAAGATCAATTCGGCTGTTGGAATGATAGTATTCGGGATATTATGGTGATTAATGGTAATAGGGTTGTGGCTAGTGTAGTACCCGACTCAACTTTTGGCGTGTCATGTAATGATTTTAGTGACGGAAGGGCAACAGTTACTGCTATAGGATTGAACCAGTTTGGAAATCCTAGCGGGGTGCCTATTACAAGTTTTCAGTGGACACATGGAATTGCACCACCATTTGGAGGAACTGCGTTGGATAGTATGATTACTGGCGCTTTACATGGAACTTGGACAATGACCGCTACAGGAGCTGATGGTTGTACATCAACACTGATCATTGAAATTGAAAACCCAGATACACTAGAAATAGAACTAAACCCTAATTCTCCTCAATGTAACGGTGACTTAGGTGGAGGATCTATTGCCATCAACGTTAAAGGTGGAACGGGTGCTTATTCCTATGAAGCTTTTGATGCCAATTTAGATCCTGTTACAACTTTCAATAATACAGTACCTAACATTCCTGCAGGGTTTTATACCATTAATGTTGTAGATGAAAATGGATGTTTTGCTTCTGAAACTCAAACCTTATTAGATCCACTTCCTATTTCGGGAACTTTTACGCAATCACTTATCATAGATTGTTATGGCGATAGTACTGGTTTTATTACGACCGACGGTCTTTCTAATACACAAGGACCTGTTCAGTACAGTTGGGATATTCCAGGGTCTACAGTGCAATTACCGTCAACCCCTTCAATTAGTAATTTACCAACAGGGCAATACAATTTGCAGGTTGTTGATAGTTTAGGGTGTAAAGAGAGTTGGTTATTCTTTATTGATACACCAGATAGTCTATACTTTGATCAAATCACACTTTTCGAATCATTCTGTAGATTAAGTAACTTCCAAAATGGTAAAGGTATCATTAGTGTTTCGGCCAGAGGTGGAACAGGAAGTCCTAAATATACCATTACAGAATTGAATACTGGGAATAAAACGAATCTGGTGACTTGGCCTTCAAGAAACCCTGGACCTTATAATCTAACGGTAACTGACTTTAATGGATGTGTGACTTCTAAAGATGTATTTTTAGATTCTATTAATCCTGAAGCTGGCTTTACCGTTGAGTCTGATGACTTTGAAGGACCTGAAATATATGAAGGGACTGAGCCTCTTAATATAAGGTTTACTAACACATCAAAAGGTTATTTTGACCCTAAGGATCCATCAACTGATGTAATTTTTGATTGGACGTTTGATAGAGACCCACTGAATGGTGATGCCAATTGGTTTTTTACAACTGATTCATTAACAAGACCTGATACTGTTTATACTGGTGAGCAGACTTTTATTGCATGTATTTCGGTAAGGAATTTTAATGATTGTGCAGATACATCCTGTGTTGAAATTATCTCAAGGGTTGAACCAGAGTTGATTTTACCTAATGTATTTACGCCTGGAGAAGCACCAAACGAAGAATTCTTTTTCCCAAATATGGGGGTAAATGTATTCCAGGCAACAATATTTAACCGTTATGGTGTTCCTGTATTTGAGTTTACAGACATTACTGACAGGTGGGATGGGACTCATAAGGATTCAGGAAAGGATTGTTCTGATGGAGTATACTACTATACTTATTCTGGTACAGCTACAAATGGAAAAGAATACAGTGGCGAAGGCTCTATGACGCTTTTGAGAAGTAAGTAAATGCTTAAGTGCCTGTATAGTTTAATTTGTCTTGTACTAACAAGTTTTTGCTTAGCACAAGAAAATTCAACTTGTGCAGGGATGGATCCAATCTGTACTAGTGCTGGTCTTAGCTTTACGGCGAATGCAAATGTAACGGGTTCCGACCCAGGAAACGACTATGGTTGCCTGGGTTCACAACCTAATCCAAGCTGGTATTATTTCGAAGTTGCAACAAACGGTAATATTGATATGTCACTATCTGCAGGTAGTGACATTGATTTCATCATTTATGGTCCGTTTTCAAGCCTAGCGGTAGCGCAAAGTAATTGTGGTTCATTAGGTGATCCAACCAATAGCCCGATAGTCGATTGTAGTTTTTCTCCGACCAATATGGAAACACCTTCCATTCCCAATGCGGTGGTTGGTGATGTATATATCATGTTAATCACTAATTATGCCAACACTGTTCAAGATATTACGTTAACACAAACTGGAGGGACTGGTTCAACTAATTGTAATATCATTCCGCCGTGTGACGTCTCGGTTGGCACATTTTCATTGCTCAAGAATAATTCAGTAGTCAACGGACCAATCGTTTTGTGTAAAGGAGATAGCTATGAGATAAGATCTAATAATAATTATGTTTTATCTAATGATACTATTATCGGTAGTAACAATGGCTACACTTATATTTCTGAATTGATTTTTTTAGTCTATACTGCATTACCAACAACAAATAACCCTATTGATGATCCTGCATTTATTGATAAGGGATTCCTTTCCGTATTAGATGACTCACTGTTTGATATCAACGATTCTCTAAGTCCTTTTAGTAGCAGCCAATTCACTGACAGCTTGCCCTGTGGGACTTATTATTTTGTGCCAATTGTTGTACATAATAGATTAAATTTTACTGGTTTATCACTAAGCCCTTGGGCTCATTTTCTTACAGGTCCTGGGGATTGTTTTATATTAGGAGATCCAATTGAGGTGACTTATACTTGTGATTTGACCCCAATACCTGAGGTGAATTGTACAGGGCTTGATAATGGCATAGACTTTAGTTTCCCTGTAGATGGAACCTATAATATTACAAATACTGGAAGCGGTAATCTGCTCACGAATGTTGTTGCAACGCCATCTTTAGCGCAGTTAGAAAGTTTAACACATAATCAAACCTACAGTATTTTAGTAACCAATCAAGATGGCTGTACGGGTCAGGTAAGTGGACAATTTATAACACCGCAATTTGCTGACATCAATGTTTTACCAGGTCCTGATTGTCCAGGCACTGGTAATGGTGAAGTTAGGGTTCAGGGCTTAGTTGGCTCTGGAAATGGAGGATTAGGTAGTATTATAATGAATGGTGTTAGTGAAACGGTTACCGTACCATTCGATACTGCTGCTGCTCAGGTTGGGTCAGTTGTATTTATTAGGTTAATTGACCAACTCGGTTGTTATTCAGATTCGTCTGCTACAGTGACCTCAGTAGGGCATGATGTTGTGATAGAATTAGAGTCAATTACGGATGTGCTGTGTTATGGGGATAATAATGGTTCAGTAACCATCAATGCATACACTATTGGCGCAAATGGTTTACCGGATAATGTTGCTATAGCGGGCATTGAATGGACATTCGTTCCAACAGGGGTTTCTTCTGTAGGACCACCAACGTTTACCACGAATAATATGCTTGAAACTGGTACTTGGCTCGTCACGGTAACAGATGCCAACGGATGTGCAAGTAGTTTGAGTTTTGAGATTGGCACGCCAGATACATTAACGCTTTATGTGGATGCCGTTGGGAATCCTTCCTGTACTGACAAAGCTGACGGATCAATTAATTTAGGATATAATGGTGGAACGGTCAGTAACTCCAGTGTTTTCAGTTGGTCTGGTCCGGTTACCGTGCCTAGTGTCATTTCATCAGCAACTAATTTAATAGCCGGAAACTATTTTATAACCTTAACTGATGATAATGGATGCGAAGCCAGTATTAGTCAAATTGTTGAACAACCGCCGCCTATTCAGGGTTTATTCACACAAACTGACTTTGTGAAATGTTATGGTGATAGTTCAGGGTTTATTTCTACAATCGGAATAGTCAATGCGGTTGAACCATTTTTTTACAGTTGGGATGTGCCAGGATCAACGGTTCAACTTCCATCAACACCAATGATTAGTAATTTACCCTCAGGTGAGTATAACCTTCAGGTTGTAGATCAGAATGGTTGTGAAGAGAGCTGGTTGTTTTATATTGACTCACCAGACAGTTTATACATTGATAATGTGGAGTTATTTAAATCATTCTGCCGTTTGAATAGTATTCAAAATGGAAAGGGAATCATCAGTGTTTCGGCATCAGGAGGAACAGGTAGCCCAAAATATCTATTAACGGAATTAAATACTGGAAATACGTCAGAACTTGTTACCTGGCCTTCAAGAAATCCAGGACCATATAATATCCTTGTTACTGACGCCAATGGATGTGAAGCAACAAAAGATGTATTTTTAGACTCTATTAATCCTGAAGCTGGTTTTACAGTTTCTTCTGACGACTTTGAAGGCCCTGAATTATATGAGGGAACAGAACCTTTAAATGTAAGATTTACCAATACATCAACTGGTTATTACGATCCAAATGATGCATCAACTGATGTGATTTTTGATTGGACATTTGATCGAGACCCATTAAATGGTAATGCAAATTGGTTTTTTACAACTGATTCATTGACGAGACCAGATACTGTATATACAGGAGAGCAGAGCTTCATTGCGTGTATTTCAGTCAGAAATTTTAATGATTGTGTTGATACAGCTTGTGTCGAAATTATTTCAAGGGTTGAACCTGAATTGATTTTGCCTAATGTATTTACACCTGGTGATAAACCTAATGAAGCATTCTTTTTCCCTAATATGGGGGTCACTCAGTTTAATGCCACAATATTTAATCGATATGGGGTTCCTGTTTTCGAATTTAATGACATTTCTGAAAAGTGGGATGGTTCGCACATGACCACTAGCGAGGCATGTTCTGATGGTGTTTATTTTTATACCTATTCAGGAACATCATCAAATGGAACTGAATATAGTGGTGAAGGTACCATAACCCTTTTACGAAATAAGTAGACCTAACACTCTGCTAAATCTCTTTAATATTTATTTGTTTGCCCGGCAAAATGAATATCTTTGCTAAAATTTTTTTTATGGCATTAAAATGCGGAATTGTTGGGTTACCAAATGTTGGAAAATCAACTTTGTTTAATTGCTTGAGTAATGCACGCGCTCAATCAGCTAATTTTCCATTTTGTACAATTGAACCTAATGTTGGAACCATTACGGTTCCTGACAATAGATTGACAGAACTTGAAAAGATAGTAAACCCAGAAAGAGTGGTTCCGACAACAATCGAAATTGTTGACATAGCCGGTCTAGTAAAGGGGGCGCATAAAGGAGAAGGATTAGGTAATCAATTTTTAGGCAATATTAGAGAAACTGATGCAATTATTCATGTTTTGAGGTGTTTTGACAATGATAACATTGTACATGTTGATGGATCCGTTGATCCTATTAGAGATAAAGAAGTCATTGATTTTGAATTACAGTTAAAAGACCTTGATACAGTTGAAAAAAGAATATCGGCAACAGTAAGAGCTGTTAAAACAGGAGATAAAGAAGTTTTAAAAGAACATCAACTTTTAGAGAAGTTAAAGGCGATCCTTGAGGAAGGTAAATCTGTTCGAGTTTATGAGCCTGAAAATGAAGATGAAGAAAGAATACTAAATCAGTTACATTTAATAACTGCAAAGCCAGTTTTGTATTTATGCAACGTTGATGAAGCCAGCGCTAGTAAAGGTAATGCTTATTCCGATAAGGTTAAAGCTGAAGTAGCCAATGAAAATGCTGAGGTATTAGTTATTGGTACTCAAATAGAATCAGAAATTGCAGAGTTAGATGATTTTGAGGAAAGGGAAATGTTTTTGCAAGAGATTGGATTAGAAGAGCCAGGTGTGAATAAGTTGATTCGTTCTGCTTATGCTTTGTTGAATTTACAAACCTATTTTACCTGCGGAGAAAAAGAAGTCAGAGCCTGGACTGTAGAGGTGGGAGCTACTGCTCCTCAAGCCGCAGGAGTAATTCATACTGACTTTGAAAAGGGCTTTATTAGAGCTGAAGTCATAAAGTATGACGATTACATAAATTATAAATCTGAAACTGCAATTAAAGAGGCGGGTAAACTTGGAGTTGAAGGAAAAACCTATATTGTTAAAGATGGTGATATCATGCATTTTAGATTTAATGTATAATCGACCGTTAAAATAACCTACACGACAATTAAGTCTTTTTTTTACCGTCATTTTAAATTTCTTAGCAAGTTCCTATTTTAATCTTAAATTTGGTTAATGGAGAAAGCGTTGCGAAGTAATAGATTTTATTGGCTTATTCAGTTTGTAGGCTGGGGAGCCTATGTCTTAATTATTTTTGGTTTATCATATATTAGCGAAAATGTGATACTTACTAAAAAGTTGGTGCTTTATTACTTGTTTACAGTTATTCTATACGTTATTTGTGCCCATTTACTGCGTTTTGTTATTCTTAAGTTTAATTGGATTGATAAAGCAGTGTGGAAGATTATGGTTTTTACTGTATTTAGTGCAGTAGGTATTGCTTTACTTTTCGAAACCCTTCAGAATTTATATTGTATTTATTTAGTAAAACCCGACTTCTATACCTTTGAGGTCAACTATTTTGGAACTAACTTTACGTTTAGTGTATTTTTCAGCTTCATTGTTTTTTCGCTATGGTTTGGTATTTACTACGCTTACTTATTTATCGAAAAATCTCGACAACAAGAAATTAAAAATCTTCAATTTGAGGCTTCAAGAAATGAAATAGAATTAAAAAATTTAAGGGCTCAGATTAATCCTCATTTTTTATTTAATTCCCTTAATTCTATCAAAGCGTTAGTTGAAATTGATAAAGATGAATCAAAGGTTGCTATTACCAAATTATCAAACTTGTTACGCAATTCCATTCAACTCGGTAAAAACAGACTAATATCCCTTGAAAAAGAGCTGGAATTAGTAAAAACGTACTTAGATATTGAAAAAATTAGATTCGAAAACCATATCAGATTATCCTACAAAGTTGATGAAAGTACGTTACAATATAAAATTCCGCCATTAATGATTCAAACGATTGCTGAAAATGCAATAAAACATGGGCTCTCGAAAATTGTGGATGGAGGGCATCTAGAAATAGAAGTTAAACCGGAAAATGAAAAACTAAAAATAAGAGTTAGTAACTCAGGTTCATTATCAGACTTGGACAAAAGCAAGGGCATAGGAATTGAAAACACGAAGAAAAGGCTGTCGATTATTTATGGTAAGGAAGCCGATTTTAACTTATTTGAAAGTGAAGGTTTGGTTCATGCTGTTATTATTGTTCAAAAAATAAGTGCAGAACATGAAGATTAAAACAATAATTGTAGATGATGAACGACTAGCGCGTGAAGCATTTAAATCACTTTTGAGTAATTTTGAAAGTATTGAAATTGTTGGTGAATATAAAAATGCTAAAGAAACTGAGAAGGGTATTTTGGAGCAAGAACCCGATTTAGTCTTTATTGATATTCAAATGCCTGGTGAAACCGGGTTAGAACTCATTGAACGCCTTGATAACCCACCTAGGACTGTTTTTGTCACGGCATATGATGAATTTGCAATCAAGGCGTTTGAACTCAATGCATACGATTATTTATTGAAACCCTTAGATGAAGATCGTCTGTCAGAAGTTATAGCTAGAATCGAAGAAGAACATAAAATTCCTGAAGCGGTTATTAAAGCAAAGCAGCTTGAAAAGGGCGACAAAATTTTAATAAAAGATGGGGACAAAGTATGGTTTGTAAATATTGAAGAAATTAGATATTTTGAATCCGACGGTAATTATGTTAAAGTCTTTTTTCAAAATTTTCATCCATTAATATTAAGGTCGCTTAATAGTTTAGGAGAGCGTATTGATTCAAACTTATTTTTTAGAGCAAATAGAAAATACCTTGTTAACCTTAATCGGATAATCAATATTGAAACATGGTTTAATGGCAGTCTTCAAATAGAGATGGATTGTGGAACAAAAATAGATATCTCGCGCCGTCAAGCCATTAAATTTAAGGATCAGTTTAGCTTATAAATTATAGTTGTTTTTTATAATTATACTATAAATTTGTGGTATAATTTCTACTATGAGATCATTTTTGTTTTTTTGCTTTGGTTTGTCACTATTTTCTTGTGGTAGTGACAAAAATGATAGTCTGGCTTTAGAGTCGCATCAAGATTCACTAATTATTGATATCGAAATTGATACCACTCCTTTATTTAAAGCCATAGAATCAAATTTTAATTCAAATGGTATTTTGTTACCAGAAGGTTATACTTATCAAGTTTTGTTTTCTGAAAAAGATCTTGTGACAAGAAAGGATGGAAAAAGATTTCCGGCTAAAGGGAATCACGATTTATCTATTTTTATACCTGATTCATTAAGCCCTAATACAAAAGGTTGGGTATATATTAGCCATGAGACTAAATATAAGGATGATGGACTGGGAGATGGTGGTGGCGCAACCATGTTCGAAATAGAGTTAACAGACTCTGTTTGGAAGGTTATTTCGAATTATGAACATGTTGATTTTTCTGGTGTTAGTTATACCAATAGAAATTGTGGGGGCAGCATAGGCCCTAATGGTAGAATATATACTTGTGAGGAATCATGGAGCCATAATACGGATTACTTATATATGAATGGAAGTGGATTAAGAGATACTTCATGGGTTAACGGCAGACCTGCATTCCAAAATATGGGCTTCATTGTAGAGGTTGATCCAGCGACCCGCAAGGCAGTAAAAAAACATTATCAAATGGGAAAGTTTGTACATGAGGATATTCATTTTACAGCTGATGGAAAGACTGTATATATGTCAGATGATATGAATCCTGGTGTTTTTTTTAAATTTATACCTGAGCTCCCCTTTAATTATAATTTGGGTAAATTATATGCATTTCAAGAAGTTGATTCTAGTGGAATTGGAAGATGGTTAGAATTACCAAATGATACTTCATCTTGGCTGGATATTAGAAATGTTGCCCTTAAAGCTGGTGCTACCATGTATGTTCGTCACGAATGGATCGTAGAACATGAAGGAAAGATATATATTTCTGAAACAGGAGAGGATAATTATAACCTTACTCAATCATCTGGTAAAGGCGGGCGTTTTTCTTCTTATGCCATAAATTATCTCAGGAAAGACATAGGAAATGAGGATTTTGATGATCCTTACGGACGTATTCTTGTGTTTGATCCAAAAATGAATAAAATGTCTGTGTATTTGGAAGGAGGTGTTATAGGTGATAATGAAGGTGTATTTTCTAACCCTGATTGTAATACCGTCGTTACTATAAAGGGTAGAACTTATTTGGTGATTAGTGAAGATTTAATTGGTAATGATAGAGGTAGGTCAGGAGAAAACCCAAGTCATTATCAAAACGAATTGTATTTCTTAGATTTATCAATTGAGAATCCTACCGTTAATGATTTGGAGCGATTTGCAATTGCACCTAGAAATAGTGAAACAACGGGCGTTGTTTTTACGCCAGATGGAAAGCATATGATTATGAATATTCAGCATCCTGATGCTCGAAACCCTGCACCTTTTAATAAATCCTGTACAATTATTGTAAGTGGTTTTTAATGCTTTCAGTAAAAAATATCAAAGTTAGTTTTAGTAGCAAGACAGTCCTGAAAGGAATTACATTCAATGTGGCTAGGGGAGAACGGCTGGTTATTGTTGGAGAAAGCGGTTGTGGTAAAACAACGCTATTAAAAACAATTTCAGGTCTGATACAAGCTAGTGAAGGTAGTATTTGGTTCAATAATGAGAAGGTGAAAGGACCTGATGAGCAATTGGTACCAGGGCATCCAAAAATAAAACTAGTTAATCAAGATTTTGGTTTGGATAATTTTCATTCCGTCGAAGAAAATATTCGTTTGCGCTTACTGCAATATAATAAAGAATATATAATTTTTAGAATAGAAGAATTACTTAAAGTAACGGGTCTCTATAAATATAAAAATCAGTTAGCGCACCAATTATCTGGAGGGCAAAAACAGCGCTTAGCAATTGCCCGTGCTTTGGCTGACGAGCCAGACTTGTTGCTTCTTGATGAACCTTTTAATCAGCTCGATTATTTTTTAAGGCAAAAAATTGAAAATTATATAGATGAGTATATCAGTCGTCACCAAATTACATTGATTATGGTTTCTCATAATGGCGAGGAAACCATGCGTTGGGGAGAAAAAGTACTTTTTCTTAATAATGGAAAGAAAATGAGAATAGATACACCAGTTTCTTTCTATAACTATCCTCAAAATAAAAAGGAAGCCGGCTTTTTTGGTGTGATTAATACGGTTCTATTTAAAGGAAAATATATTTCTTTTCGGCCACACAACTTTTCACTGGTTCCAGATGAATCTTTTCCAATAAAGTTAAATATTACGCTAGAAAAAGTAGTTAATAAAGGTTGGTACTTTGATCATTTAATAAAGTATGGTAAAAAGACAATACATATTTATCATCCATCATTACTCAACATCCATCATTCTATCTATGTTAAGCCTTTATTTTGAGTTTTTACTATTGTTATTAATGATGCAATAATTAAAATCCGAGACAACATCACGAAAATAGCTACAGTTTGATCAATAAATTAGGTGCTTTATCATTTAACTCAATCTAAAATTGCTTTTAGATTAAAACTATGTCTTAATTAATCAGAAATCAATTAATTTTGTAAAAAATAATTTTGGAATGATTTTACCAATTGTAGCTTATGGTGATCCTATACTTAAAAAGGAGGCAGAAGAAATAGATGAAGATTATCCTCATTTAAAAGAATTGCTCAATAACATGTTTGAAACCATGTATGCTGCTAGTGGTGTTGGTTTAGCTGCACCTCAAATTAATAAAGGGATTAGAATTTTTATTGTAGATGCCTCACCATTTGCTGAAGTAGAAGAGGGTGAAGAACCTGATCCAATGGCTGAGGGGTTAGAAGATTTTAAAAAAGTATTTATTAACCCAATTATCGAGGAGGAACAAGGAGATGAGTGGGCTTTTGCTGAAGGATGTTTAAGTATTCCTAAAATTCGTGAAGACGTATTCAGGAAACCTCGTATAAAAATCAGTTATTATGATGAAAATTGGGATTACTTTGAAGAAGAGTATGATGGTTACGCAGCAAGAATTATACAACATGAATATGACCATATAGAAGGGGTTCTGTTTACAGATCATTTATCACCGCTTAAAAAGAAAATGCTTAAAAAAAAGCTAACAAATATTTCGAAAGGAGAAATTGAAATATCCTATAGAATGAAATTTCCGATAATCAAGAAAAGAAAATAAATGAAAAGAATAGAAACAATTTTATTAGGCGTTCTGGCCGCATCAATAATTAGCTGTAATACTGCACCTAGCGAAGAGGAAAAAGTGGATAATGGAGATTTAGATACAGCAATGTTTTTAACTGAATTGAAAACGCTAGATAGTACTTTGGCTGAAGGTATTCCGGAAAAAAAAGACATTAAAAAAGCTATAGTAATGTATCAGGATTTTTCGCGATATTTTCCTAATGATTCTAAGACGCCTGCCTATTTGCTTCAAGTAAGTGATTTTTATTTGAATATAGGTAAAACAAAAAAGTCGGTTAATATATTAACGACAATCATTGAAAAATATCCAGATTATGATAATATTGAAACAGTGTATTTTACAAGGGCTAGTCACGTAGATTTAGATTTAAGAGATACCACTTTAGCTAAATCTTACTACGAAGAATTTCTTGAAAAATTTCCTGAGTCGCAATATGCTAATGATGCCAGGGTTAGATATGATAATGTAGGACTATCAATGGAAGATATTATTAGAAAGTTTGAGGAAGCAAACGCTTCTAAATAATAAATTTGAATATCTACCTCACATACGATTACGAACTTTTTTTCGGGACAGAAACTGGGTCAGCACAAAAATGTATTTTGGAGCCAACCAATCGCATAAGAACTATTGCTAACAATACCGGTGCTAAAATGACTTTTTTTATTGACGCTGGTTATCTTAAACAATTAAAGTCTCATCAGCACTACACCAAAGTTAAAGTAGATTATACTGCAATAAAAAATCAAATAAAGACCCTTGTCAATGAGGGGCATGATTGTCAATTGCACATTCATCCGCATTGGGAAGATAGCTATCATGATGGTGAAAAGTGGATCATGAATGTTGAACGCTATAAATTAACTGATTTTACTGCAGAGAAGCTGGAAAGAATAGTATTAGAATATCAATCTATTTTGAAAGAAATCACTAAAAAACCAGTAACTATTTTTAGGGCTGGAGGCTGGTGCTTGCAGCCTTTTTCTAAAATTAAAAAGGCATTTAAAGCAGCTGGTTTGAGAATCGATTCAACTGTTTTTAGCGGAGGTAAAAATACAATCACACCGTATTATTACGATTTTACAAATTGTCCGAGTAAAGACTATTGGCATTTTTCTGATGATATATGTAGAGAAGATGATCAAGGAGAATTTATTGAATATCCTATTTCATCTTATAATTATAGTGCTTTGTTTTTTTGGAAGTTATTCATTTTAGGCCGTTTACTTCCTAAATATCATAAGCCTATTGGGAATGGCTTTCCAGTTCCTTCAATAGGTATGCGTAAAACTATGCTCACAAAAGGTAAATTACTGTCTGCTTCTTGTGACGGTTATTTTGTGACCAAATTAGATAGGATTATTAAGTCTAACTTTCAAAAAGGATTTAAGCATACTACCGTTATTGGTCATCCTAAGGCATTGACTGAATTTAGCCTTTCTCGACTTGAAAAAATGATTGTTGATTCTCAAAACAATGGGCATGTTTTTAGCACATTTAATACTTCACTTTTACACTAGATTAAGAATTTGAACATCTATTTGCAAAAGATTTACTTGTACAATAGTAACGACAGTTCCGTTTTTAAATAGGAGCGCTATTTTTCTTTCGCTCAAGTTGTTCCAAAATTCTATTTTGAGAAAAATAATAGTTGCCTTTAAAGAAGTTATAATTCTCTTTTTCTCGTTTAGCCATAGCTTCTAACTCTGAAATTTTGGATTCGTGGCGTTCAAAAAAATCTTCTAGGTAAGGCTTTTGACACATTCTTGTCAATTCTGAATTAATTTTTGCAATATAATTATCGTCGACAAACATCATTTTATGAAATAGCTCAATTTTGTCAGTATAGTGATAGACGATTCTATCTTTAGGCATCCATGAACCAGAATCAAAGCTGATTGGTTCAAATTTTTGCGAAATAGGGTTAAAATATAACCTCAAATTATGCCATCTCAACCCGTGAGGACTTGACATGATTTCATTTATAGCAACATATTTTGCCCAAAGGTTGGTGTCAAAAATTGAATCATATGGAATCTTCCCTAAGCGATAGTTTACCAAGAGTCGTTTTGCTTTTTTAGTAATGTCTTTGTTCTCATCTTGTTTGCACCAAACTTTATTACATATTTTTACTCTGGCTTCTATCATCATTTTATCGTCTCTGTCAGGCTGACCTTTATATTTCAGATTTCCCCAAAAATCATCTTCATTAAATTTTAATATGGGTCCATGTTGCCTACCTGCTCTATCTAGTAAATAATTGTCAAAGTAACTTTCAAATGCATAAATTCCAGCGAGCGTATCATTAACAGAGAAAGGATAAAAGTCGTATTGTAAAGAAACGATATTCTCTTGTTCACAAAGTTGATGAAAGATCCATTCATTGATGTATGCTCTCGTATGAATTCCTTGAATGGAAAATCGCTGATGATTAAGTATAGTGCCACTGTCACGAGCAACAATTCGGAATGACCATCTTTCACCCTTTAAATGATCAACAAAGTCACCTTTTAATCTTGCCTTTACCGCAATTTTTTTATTATTTGCTAATAAAAAACCATTAACATAGTCAGTTTTGCTTTTAATTAAAAAATTTTCTGCTAATGCTTTTTCTCTTTTCTCCTTGATGGTATTAAAAGCTTGATCGGAAAGTTGAAGGACAAGACCTTTTCTTAAGTCTTCAGCATTAATCTTATGCTTTTCATCTTGACAACTTATGATGATAAAAAAACACGATAAAATAATAAGAATATTGCTGAAATTCATTCGCCTAAGATATAAAATATTGAGAAGTTATGTTTTCATTTTATTTAAAGATATATAGCGAAATATCTTGATTTTTGCTAACAATTTTTTATCTTAACCTCCTAAAATTTTAAAAACAAAAAACAATGGGATATTTTAAATTATTCAAATCCGATAAAAACGGAGATTATTACTTTAACCTAAAAGCAGGTAACCACGAAACAATTTTGCAAAGCCAAGGTTATGCTGATAAATCAGGTGCTGAGAATGGCATTAACAGTGTGAAAACGAATGCTTCTGATGACAATAGGTTTGAAAGAAAGGAAGCTAAAAACGGACAATTTTACTTTAACTTAAAAGCTGCAAATGGTCAGGTAATTGGCAAAAGTGAAATGTATACCACTAAAGCTTCTATGGAAAATGGAATCGCTTCTGTTAGTAAAAACGCGCCTGATGCTGATATTAAAGAGTAACCGTAGATTCGAACTATTTCTATAACTAAAAGCCTTCGTTTAAGAAGGCTTTTTAGTTTAAGGCAAAAAAATTATCAATAACAAACATGAAATAAGGCCTTGCCAATATTAACTACTGGTTTATTGTCATGTCCGAAAATAAAACCATTATGTTTAGCAGTAATTTTATGTTTTTTAGTCGTATACGGATCAGTAATATAGCCCATAAATTCACCTTTTTCTACATAATCTCCCGTTTTCTTCTTAGCGACAAAGATTCCTGATGCTGCAGCGCGCATCCAAGTATGATTTTTATAAACAACAGGTTCTTTTTGTTTAGGGACTTTGATTTTAGTCATTTTGAAATGATTTAAAACCCTTTTTATGCCATTTAAGCCTTCTTCAATCGAATTTTCATCTATTCTCAAAGATTCGCCCCCCTCAAATACAATCATTGGTACATCCCTTTTGAAGCACTCTTTACGAAATGATTTTGCTAATAATCCAGTTTCTAATATAAGAGGTGGTGAAAAGATATCTGCCAATTTTAAACTAGCAGGATCATCTTTAAAAGCACGGATTTGAGGAAAATTATGAATGGATTGTCCACCCGTATGAAAATCAATACCATAGTCTACCAGAGGAATAATTTCACGAGTAATAACTCCTGCAACACGTGAAGCCAAAGAGCCTGATTTGGAGCCAGGAAAGCTACGATTAACATCTTTTCCGTCTGGAAGCTCTCTTGAAAAGTTGATAAATCCATAAAGATTGACCAGTGGTATGGCAATCACTGTACCGCAATTCAATTCATTAAACAAACCTTCATCTACCGCTCGGCGAACAATCTCAACACCATTGATTTCATCACCATGCACGCCACCAGCTAAAAGTACAGTTGGTCCGGGGTTTTTACTTCGAAAAACATGAGCATAAAGGCTAATCACCGTTCCGGAAGGCAATTTAGATACATTCAATCGAAGGGTTTGATTTTCTCCAGGTTCTATAATTGTATTATTAATTTCCATCTGCTATATAATCTATGATGGCTTTTGCCACATTAATATTTGTAGTTTTTTCAATCCCTTCAATTCCAGGTGAGCTGTTCACTTCTAGCAGAAGTGGGCCATTTGCCGACCTGATGATGTCCACTCCTGCTATTTTTAGTCCGAGTCCTTTAATTGCTTTCAAAGCCAATTGCTTTTCATCAGCAGTCAATTCGATTGATTGCCCGTGACCGCCTCTATGAATGTTAGATCTAAATTCACCTTTACCTGCCACGCGTTCCATAGCGGCAATTATGTTGTTGTCGAGTACAATAATTCTAATATCCCTTCCAAACGATTCTGAAATAAATTTTTGAAGAATCACGCGAGTATTAGATCCGGAATATGTATCAAAGTATTGTTCTGCACTGTTTTCATCCTTAATTAAAAAGACTCCAACACCCTGAGTTCCCTCTGTTAATTTTAAAACAAAAGGATAGCCTAAGCGCTCTTCCACGATTTTTTCAGCCTCATGTAAGTCTGCCGAAAAATATGTGGTAGGTACTGGAATGCCCTTTTCAACAAGATATTGCATGCACTTGAATTTATCACGGGAAAGCAGTAATCCAATTGATGAGGTTAAAGTTTGAACGCCCATTTTTTCAAAATGACGGATAACTTTTTCTCCGAACACGGTTACATTCGCACCAATTCTTGGAATGATAAAATCAGGTTTAGAAAGCACTTTGCCATTGTATAAAATGAGGAACTGATTGTCTTCAATTAATAAATCACAATGCATGTGGTTAATTACTTGAATATCATGACCTGCTTTTCTACCCTCTACAAGTATTCTAGAAGTTGAGTATAAATTCTCGTTTCTAGACAAAATGTAAATTTTAACCATGTTTTAGGGCGTTAGAATAGGATCAGTTTCGCCAATATTACTTTCGTTAAGCGCTCTATCAATCACTCTGAATTTATAGAGAATGGTGTCTGATTGATCAGATGTTGTATTATAATAAAAATCAAAGTCATACGAAATAGTTCCTTTAATTCCTTTGGTTTTATCATAGTCTAAAATAGGTTTAAGTCTGAACTCCAAAACAATTGGATTACCCTGTAAATCAGTTCCAGGAATCCACCCTAAACTATCATCTTTTTCATAGTAATCTAGAAATAGGTTATAATAAAAATCGCCGTCAATACTGTAAGTAGAAAGCGTATCAGATTCTAATAAGCCAATATCGCCATCTCCATCTGTAAATTCAAAAGTAAGAACGGCTTTATTGTTTTCTGCTTTTTTAATAAAACTATCAAATTTAACTATTGGTACTAGAGGATATTCTTCTTTTTTAAAGCAAGAATTTAGACCGACTAAAACTAAAAATATAAGGAAAATAGTATGTAGTTTTGTTGGCATTAGAAAAGTGCTGTTTTTGGTTAAGTACTAAAGATAGAGATATATTATTTTATACACAAATGTCAAAAACATTTTTCGATTTTAATAAGAAAATTTATGATATTCAAAACCAGTCAGATTTTGAGTTATTAGCTCTCGATATTTTTAAATACCAATACGAATATAACTTAGTGTATAATCAGTATTGTAGTTTTTTAAATATAGATTCATCTAAAGTTACTTCCATTAAACAAATACCGTTTTTACCAATATCTATTTTTAAGACACACAAGGTTACTACGGAAACTTATAACCCTGAAGCTATTTTTACAAGTAGCGGCACCTCCGGCATGGAACAGAGTCAACATTTGGTAAAATCGTTATCTCTTTATCGTGAATCATTTATGAAAACATTTGAAAAGTTTTATGGTTCACCTACAGAGTATATTATTCTTGGGCTATTGCCTTCTTATCTGGAGCGAAAAGGCTCATCACTTATTGATATGGTGAATCAGCTTATCTCTTCTTCAAAACAAAAACAAAGTGGATTTTACCTCAATAATTTAGATGAATTGGCAACTTTCTTAAAAAGTTATACTGGTAATAAGAAGATTTTACTCATAGGGGTTTCATACGCTTTACTGGATTTAGCGGAAAACTACGATCTAGATTTGTCAAATTATATTGTCATGGAAACTGGAGGAATGAAAGGGAAACGTTCCGAAATGACAAAACAACAATTACATCATACATTAAATAGTGCGTTTAATACTCGCACTATTCATTCGGAATACGGAATGACTGAACTATTGTCGCAAGCTTACGCAAAATCAGATGGTTTGTTTTTATGTCCTCCATGGATGAAAGTTCTGATTCGAGAGTATAATGATCCGTTCGTGTTTACTGAAAAGAAAACAGGTGGAATTAATATTATTGATTTGGCTAATTTAAGCTCATGTTCATTTATTGCAACCGACGATTTAGGTAAAATTAACGGAGATTATTTTGAGGTACTTGGGCGATTCGATTTTTCAGATTTAAGAGGTTGTAATTTACTCGTTCAGTGATTTATTTTTTATATTCGTTTTATGGATTTATTTAACCGTGAACTGAGCTGGTTAGCATTTAATGAAAGGGTTTTACAAGAGGCGTTAGATGCTACGGTGCCATTGATAGAACGTGTCCGTTTTTTAGGTATTTATTCAAATAATTTGGATGAATTTTTTAAAGTTCGAGTGGCTACAGTGAGGAGAATGGTTGCTATTGGTACAAAGAAAGTTGAAGGATTTGATGGAGGGGCTGAAAATTTGCTTGCCGAAATTAAAAAAGAGGTTTTAAAGCAGCAGCAATTATTTGAGCTGGCATTTCAAGCCATTTTAAATGAGTTAAAAATAAATGGCATATTGCAAGCAAATGAAATCAATCTTCGCAATCATGAACAAGAATATATTTCGAAGTACTTTAAAGATAAAATTAGGGCTGCGATTGCGCCAATTATTTTATCAGACAAACTGCCATTTCCTCATTTAAATGATGAGTCAATTTATTTGGCAGTTAAGATGGTTGAGTATCAAAAACAGAAGGTCCGGTATGCGATTATAGAAATTCCGTCTTCATTGAATCGTTTTTTAGTATTGCCCAAGCACAGTTCCGAAATGCACAAGGTAATTCTTATCGACGATATAATTCGATATAACCTAATGGATATTTTCTATATTTTTAATTTCGATACCATTGATGCTTATACGTTTAAAATTACCAGAGATGCTGAGCTAGATATTGATGATGATATCTCCAAAAGCTTTTTAGCGAAAATGAAAAAAAGCGTAGAGTTAAGAAAAGAAGGAGACCCAGTTAGAATGGTTTATGATGCTTCGCTACCTGTTGATTTATTACATTATTTGATTGATAAGTTAGACCTACTAGTTGGTGAAAATATTATTCCAGGAGGGAGGTATCACAATTTTAAAGATTTCATGGGATTTCCAGATTTTGGGAAGAAGGACATGGTTTTTGCCGCGCAAAAAGCTTTGTCCCATCCAGCATTTAAGAACAATAGATCAGTTATTAAAACTATCCTTAAACAAGATGTTTTCTTGACTTACCCTTTTCAGAAGTTTCATTATATAGTTGACTTACTGCAAGAGGCAGCAATGGACCCTAAAGTACAAAGTATAAAAGTCAATTTATATAGGGTCGCAAAAAATTCGCAAATCATTAACTCACTGATTAGTGCCACCCAAAATGGAAAGAAAGTGACGGTAGTCATTGAACTTTTGGCAAGGTTTGATGAAGAAAATAATATGCATTGGGCTAAGTATCTAGAAGATTTTGGTGTTCAGGTTATTTTTGGAGTTCCAGGTTTGAAGGTTCATTCTAAATTGATTTTAATAAAACGAAAATCGGGAGATAAAATTCAATCAATTGCGCACATTGGAACTGGCAATTTTCATGAAAAAACAGCGCAAATATATACAGATCATAGTTTACTAACTTCCGATAATGGCATAGCAAAAGAAGTTGATAAAGTATTCAAGATTTTTAAAAGTAATATTGATCGGAGTTTATTTAGGGATTTAATTGTATCACCTTTCAGTTCAAGACGTAAATTTAGCTCATTAATTGAGGCTGAAATTAAAAACGCAACTTTGGGAGAAGAGGCATTTATTAAGTTAAAACTAAATAATCTTGTTGATGCGAAATTAATAAAGAAGCTTTATGAAGCGTCAGAGGCTGGAGTTGTTATTCAATTAATTGTAAGAGGGATTTGCGCCATTAAACCAACGCAAAATATTACCATAAGGTCTATTGTAGGTCGTTTTCTAGAGCATACTCGCCTGTTCATTTTTGGCAATAGCGGACGACCCAAATATTTTATATCTTCAGCCGATTGGATGGAACGTAACATTGATAAGCGAATAGAAGTGACTTGCCCAATTAGGGATAAGGAGGTGAAAAAAGATTTAGATAAGATGTTTGACTTATATTGGACAGATAATGTAAAGTCAAGAATAATAGATTCTAACCAGAAAAATAAATATTTTGAGGATAATACTGGCATTTCAGTAAATGCACAGGAGGAGGTTTACAATTATCTTAAAAAGAAATTAAAGTAAGAAGCTAGCATGAAATATGGAGCAATAGATATAGGTACAAACGCAGCTAGACTATTAATTGGTGAAATTAGCAAGAATGACGAAGGGTATGTATTTGTAAAAAAAATTTCATATACACGTGTTCCACTAAGACTCGGAATGGACGTATTTGATAAAGGAAAAATCACATCACGCAAAAAGGAGGATTTTATCAAAACGATTCAAGCTTTTCAGCTTATTGCCGAAGTTTTTCAAGTTAACGATATTAGAGCATGCGCTACTTCAGCCATGCGTGAAGCAAGTAACTCAGATGAAGTTAAAAAAGCCATTTTAAAATCAACAGGCATAAACGTTGAAGTAATTGATGGTCATGAGGAATCAAAACTTGTTTTCTCAATTTTCTTTTTGTTAGAAATTGATAATAACACACCGTTTGTAGTAATTGACGTAGGAGGTGGAAGTACGGAGATTTCTGTATTTAAAAATGGAAAAAGAGCAGCTTCTAAATCATTTAAAATAGGTACCATTCGTTTATTAAAAGATAAGGTGAAATCTAATATTTGGGAGGATATAGACGATTGGATAAAAACGAATTGCGGTAAGAAAAAAAGATTCAAAGTATTTGGTACTGGAGGAAACATCAATAAGGTTCATAAATTGTTAGGGAAGAGAGATATGAAGTCAATGTCGTATGGAGAAATCAATAAATTATATGATGAGATGGCGCCATTGTCAGTTGAAAAAAGAATTAATAAGTACCAGTTAAAAGCTGATAGAGCAGATGTAATTGTTCCTGCAATGTTTATTTATCTTGAAATAATGAAAAGAATTGAGGCAAAAAGAATGGTGGTTCCAAAAATAGGTCTCTCAGATGGTATCATTTATAGTTTACATCAACAATTCTTAAATCAGAAAGCGAATAATTAGCAATTCCATACAGTTAATAGTTCTAAATTTTTATGCCTTATTTTTTGGTATGCAATAAGATTATTGTTTTATATATTTATAATCAATATGAGTATATGAAGGCCATTCAAGTTGAGAAACCAATTAAAAGACACCCATTACGTCGTGCATTAGGAAAAGAATTTTATTGCTTGAAACGCAAGTATAGGTGGTATTTTGATAAAACAAAATATGCTAAAAGAAAAAAAACCGAAAGTCTGCCTATCTCTCTTATAGAACATCAATCATTTTTACTTAAACCATTGCAAAATGTTGATATGGTTTTACAGAAGAATAAAACTAAAAATTTGGCTTTAGCAATAAGAAAAATAAATGGTGTAATAATTGAGCCTGGTGAAGTTTTTTCCTTTTGGAAAATGGTTGGCAGACCTACCAAGCTAAAGGGATACTTACCAGGCTTAGTACTATCCAATGGTCAAATTAAAAGCGGCGTTGGAGGAGGACTATGCCAGATGGGGAACTTATTATATTGGATGGCTATACATACGCCTCTTTCAATTACACAGCGATATAGACATAGTTATGATGTTTTTCCTGATGTTAATAGAAAAGTGCCCTTTGGAAGTGGTGCAACTTTAGCCTATAATTATATCGATCTGCAAATCACCAATACAACTGAACAGCCTTTTCAAATTAATCTTTGGTTAGAAAAAAGGTTTTTAAGAGGGAGTATCAATACGTCAAAAGACATTAATAAGACTTATTCAATATTTGAAAAGGAACACCGTTTTGAATTGCAATGGTGGGGTGGTTATACAAGACATAATCAAATTTGGAGAAAAGTAAGTGATACTCACACAAATACTGAAAATGAGGAACTGGTGACTGAAAATCACGCCATCATGATGTATAGTCCACTTTTAACACAATAACAGGTACAATTTGAACTTGTTCACCTTATATTTTTATTTTTGTGAGGCGCAAACCAACTATGCTATGAATCAATTAAAGGAATATCCACTATCAAATTACATTGTTAAAACCATAAATGGCTGGCTTCAAAATGTAGGCTTAGATTCTAGTAATATTAATTTGATACGAACTTTAATTCTTTTTATCACTACTATTTTGGTTATCATGCTAATATGGTGGATAACAAGAAAAGTGCTTATTCAAATTTTACATTTAGCCGTTAACAAGTCAAAAACTAAATGGGACGACTTCTTGGTTGATCACCGTTTTTTTGCAGCATTTTCTAATCTGGTACCCCTAGTATTCATGGATCATTTTGTATATACTGTATTTTACAGTTATCCAGGATTGGTCACTTTTTTTGCGAAAGCAACAGACATCACAATCGTTTTTGTAATATTAATTAGTATCAATCGATTTCTCTCTGCTGCATCTGACGTATTATCTGAAAAGACGTCACTTAGAGATAAACCGATTCATTCCTATTTTCAGCTGACTAAAATATTGGTAAGCGGGTTTATGATTATTCTGGCTTTATCAATTTTAACCGAAAAGAGCCCTATTTACTTTTTAACATCTTTAGGAGCTGCTACAGCAATATTACTATTAGTTTTTAGAGATACTATTTTAGGTTTTGTTGGCAGTATTCAGCTTGCAGCAAATGATATGGTAAGAATTGGAGATTGGATTACTATGGAAAAATATGGTGCTGACGGTGATGTAGTTGAAATCAACCTAGCGACCGTAAAAGTTCAGAATTTTGATAAAACCATTACAACAATTCCTACCTATTCTTTTATTTCAGATTCATTTAAAAATTGGCGTGGAATGGAATTATCTGAAGGTAGGAGAATAAAACGTGCCATCAATATTGAAATTAATTCTATATGTTTTGCTGACTCAGAGATGCTCGAAAGAATTGGTAAAATTGATTTGCTCAGCGATTTTGTTGAACGAAAAGAAGAAGAACTTGCCATTTTTAACAATCAGAATAGAAAAAACCATGATGTTCTGGTTAATGGGAGACGTCAAACGAATATTGGTTTATATCGAAGGTACATTAACAATTATCTCGTTGAGAACAATCGCTTAAATCAAGACATGACTTTAATGGTACGACAACTTTCGCCCACAGAATTTGGAGTGCCAATTGAAATATACTGCTTTTCAAAAAGCAAAGAATGGGAAGTATATGAGTCAGTAATGGCTGATATTTTTGATCATCTTTTCGCAGCGACATCTTATTTTAACTTAACGGTATTTGAACGCCCGTCAGGTCATTCTTTTTTACAGATCAATCAAAACAAGACGTAAAGAGAACCTTATTTTTGGGTATTAATATTAAAAACGGTTTCAATTAAACGGTTCCGTTTATAAATACCATGGAATAGTAAGTCACCCTTTTCATTAAACACTTTTTTATCTCCCCACAAAAGGCCTTCCCTGTAGTTAACTTCAGATTGAATTTTTCCGTCTTTATGGTAATAAAACAGTTGACCTTCATATTTTCCATCTTTTAAAGTCAGGTCTTTTTTAATTTTTCCACCACGATAATAATCGAAGCATTTACCGGTAAAAGGTTTTAGACGGTCACCCAGATGAAGTACATTATAGTCTATGTCGTGCTGTAGTTCCTTGCAGTCACAAACTTGATCTTTTTCGACTTCAACTTTATTTTCAGCGCAGCTTAAAAGAATTAAAACTAACGTAATCAGTAAATAATTTTTCATTTTAGGTTAAGCGATTAATGATGAGTTCATGTTGAGGGTATTTTAAAAGCAATTCTCCTCTTGAATGTAATTTAAAATCAGTGAAATCAAAACCTGGTGCTACGGCACAACCCACCAATGAGTAGCTATTTTGTTTCTCTACAGTCGACCCAAATATGGTTCCTTTGGGCACAACAGCTTGAAAAACTTCTCCGTTTTTAAAATCAGGACCAATTTTTATGGTGTAATATTTTCCCTTTGGAGAAATACAGTGCACCGTAAAGCCTTCTCCTGAATGGTAATACCACAATTCATCACTTTGAATACTATGAAATTTAGATGAATTTTGATCTGTCAATAAAAAATAGATGCTAGTCAGTAAGTTCCTTTCTTCTTTATTTTGGTTGACAAATTGTTCAGATGAACGATACAATTCTTTATACCAACCACCTTCAGGATGCTTTTCCATTTGATAGTGAGCAACTATATCTTGCACTTTATGTTTCACAGTTTAAAATTATGAAGAATTTATAGATTGCGAATGTAAAAACAAAAAACCTTGGTATATTTTATACCAAGGTTCTATATATAGTCGTCCACTACTATCCTTAGCTATAAGGGAAATAATGGTCGTCTGGAAATGCTTACATCATTGGCATTCCTCCGCCTCCGCCCATATGCGGCATAGCTGGCTCGTCTTCGGCTACATCAGCAATAACAACTTCAGTTGTTAAGAGCATAGATGCGATAGAAGCAGCATTTTCTATGGCTATTCTAGTCACTTTTGTTGGATCAACAACACCAGCTTTCAATAGGTTTTCGAAAACTTCGGTTCTGGCATTATAACCAAAATCATCTTTTTCTTCTTTTACTTTTTGAATGATCACTGCTCCTTCATCACCAGCGTTTTCAATAATTTGACGTAAAGGTTCTTCAATTGCCCTTTTTACAATGGCAACCCCAGTTTTTTCATCTTCATTATCGCCTTTTACTTTATCAATTGCCTCAATAGTTCTGATTAAGGCAACGCCTCCACCGGGAACAATACCTTCTTCAACGGCAGCTCTAGTTGCAGAAAGTGCATCATCAACTCTATCCTTTTTCTCTTTCATTTCTACCTCAGTGGCAGCCCCTACATATAATACAGCAACTCCACCAGCTAGTTTAGCTAGACGCTCTTGTAATTTTTCTTTGTCGTAATCTGATGTTGTAGATTCGATCTGTGCCTTAATTTGGTTAACTCTTGATTCAATTTGCGCTTTATCTCCGGCACCATTTACAACGGTTGTATTGTCTTTATCTATATCCACTTTTTCAGCAGTACCTAACATGTCAATTGTTACGTTTTCCATTGTATAACCTCTTTCTTCAGATATAACAATACCACCTGTAAGCGTAGCAATGTCTTCCAGCATGGCTTTTCTTCTATCACCAAAGCCAGGCGCTTTTACTGCTGCTATTTTTAATCCAGCTTTTAGTCGATTAATTACTAATGTTGAAAGAGCGGTCCCATCAATATCTTCGGCAATAATTAATAGTGGTTTGCCCTGTTGCGCCACTGGTTCAAGAACCGGTAAGATTTCTTGGATGTTAGAAATTTTCTTATCGCATATTAGAATATAAGGATTTTCTAATTCAGCGATCATTTTTTCTGTATTAGTCACAAAATAAGGCGATAAATACCCTCTGTCGAATTGCATTCCTTCAACAGTCTTTACTTCTGTTTCAGTACCTTTCGCTTCTTCAACTGTAATAACACCTTCATTGCCCACCACTTTCATTGCTTCGGCGATCAAAGAACCAATCATTTCATCATTATTAGCTGAAATGGTTGCAATTTGTTTAATTTTTTCATTATCAGATCCAACTTCTTTCGAAGTCTTCTTTAGATAATCAACAACTGCTTTTACGGCTTTATCTATGCCTCTTTTAAGGTCCATTGGATTTGCACCAGCCGTCACGTTTTTAAGTCCTGCGGATACAATGGCTTGTGCTAGAACAGTAGCAGTAGTAGTACCGTCACCAGCAATATCGGCAGTCTTTGATGCTACCTCTTTAACCATCTGTGCTCCCATGTTTTCAACAGGATCTTGTAATTCAATTTCTTTAGCTACGGACACACCATCTTTGGTAACGTGAGGTGCACCAAATTTTTTATCAATAATAACGTTTCTTCCTTTAGGCCCAAGTGTCACTTTTACGGCATTCGCAATAGCATCAACTCCTTTTTTTAACTGATCTCTTGCTTCTGTATTAAATACAATTTCTTTTGACATAATTTCTTAAAATTTATTAGTTATAGAATTCCGTATACATCAGATTCTCTCATAATTAAATAATCTTTTCCTTCAATTTTGATTTCAGTTCCAGAATATTGTCCATACAATACTGAGTCACCGACTTTTACAGTCATTGGCTCATCTTTTTTTCCCGGACCTGCGGCAACTATTTTTCCCTGTAAAGGTTTTTCCTTAGCTGTGTCAGGTATAATAATGCCACTGGCTGTTTTGGTTTCGGCAGGAGCTGCTTCTATCAAAACTCTATCTGCTAACGGTTTTAACATAATTAGTATAATTTATGGTTAGAATTTATTAATTTATTTAATTCCTCTATGTCATAATTTATGCCAAAGCAATAAGCGAAATATTTAACTGACATTTTTTACAATTTCTAACAAAAGATCAAAAAAAATGTCAGTATGTAATGACATACTGACATTTTAAATTAATTTGGTTTAAGAATGATTATTCAAAGTCAATTGGAATTTCTCCATCAGCTTGCAATTCTACATCTTCTCCATCTATATTTCCTGAGTTAGCTTCAGGTTTATAACTAACTGCCAGAACAAGACAAAAGAAAGCAATTCCTATTGCTAAGCCCCAAGTACCTTTTTCAAGAATAGAATTAGCCCTTTTAGCACCGCCAAGTTGAACCGCAGAACCAAATTCTGAATTAATACCGCCACCTTTAGGGTTTTGAATTAACACCAATAATATTAATGCAACACTGACGATAGAAATAATGACAAGTAATAATATATTCATTTCAATTTATTTTAATTCTTCTTTTCTAATTTTCTTAATTTGATTTGCAAAGAAACTCTTTTTTTTTGGTTTAAGCAAACTTAATTGTTCATATGCTTTAATTGCTTTACTATAATTCTTTTGAAGGTGATAAATTTTAGCTAAAGTTTCACTAACTAGAATGTCAGAATCATCCAAACTTTCTTTGGCACTGGTTAAAGGATCGTAAAAATCTTTTTTCGGTTTTGATAGTCTTGGCTCTTCTTGAATAAACTTATCCAGTAATTGGTTGATTTCTTTTTTTGTCAATTTAGGTTCAGGTACTGCCTTGTCTTCTTTGTGAGTAATCTCTTCAGGTTGAGGTTCAGTTTCTTTAGTGTTTGAGTCTAATTCAGTATTTTTTGAATCAATATTAGCTTTTTTGTAAGCCAACCATTCACTGAAACTCAACTTTTCTAAATCCACTTGTGGGCTTTCTGATTCGTCTCCAATGCTTAGATCTATTTCTGTTTTAGAAGAACTAAAATCAAGCTCTATGGGTTCTTTAATAGGTTCAACTGGTTGAATTAATTCAGGCTCATCACCCTTTTCATTAATATTTTCAACACTAAATATTAATGAAGTGTCCAATGCACTTGCTACAATTTCTTTTTCTAATTCACTTTCAATAGTATGCTTGGTTTGATTAAATTCTGTTTTTTCTGCAACTTCAATATTTTCTTCTTTACCTAACTCTTTTTCATCATCCGATCCGATTTTATGATTCTGTTCATCTAAGGTAACTTCTGCAGTTTTTTCGTCTGCGTTTGAAGTCAAGAGTGGTTTCAGTTCTTCCTTTACAGCAACATTATCATTATCCATGCCTACTTTCAACTCGGCTCCGTTGTTTATAATATTAAATAATTGTTCCCTATCATTTACATGAATTGATGATTTTCTGAGAGCTTCATCAAAACCAATATCGTTTGTATTTGAGAGCCCTTTGAGATATAGCATGTGTAAAGTGCTGCAATAGGGATACTTCGCAAGACTCTCCTTAATGTCAGTCAAATCAGTTTTACGAATTGAAGATGGGTTAGAAACATGGTCTTTTAATTTGTTAGCATCCATTACCAATTGCTAGTTAATCTGTTAATAATATCCTGGCTTAATTTTGAATTAATATCAGCTATTAGTTCACTTTCCACGGTTGCTAAATCACTTGAGGCATTAAAGTCTGAAAATTGACTAAACCTTTGTTCAAAACTATCATCAGGTTTTTTGTTGTTTAAGACTGAAACAAAAACTGTTATGGTCAACCTATTCTGAGATGTAGTTTGATCGCCTTGCACTGCGGTTGGTAATACCGTGTAGCCAACAATCTTACCAGTAATGGCAATATCTGACTGCTGGTTGGTCAGTTTTAATGAGGATCTACTAATTATAAAGTCCTTTAGAAATTCTGTAAAACCTGCACCATAGCCTACCGGTGCATTTGCGGCTTGCTCCTCGAAAATCGAAACGGAAAAATTTTCTGCATCAATACTTGCATCTAATACCGAATAACTTACACAGCTAGACAAAAATGTTATTAAAAGGATGCAATAAGATGCCTTTTTCATATTTTTCTTTAGTTATAAACTTAATTATTTTTAGTTAAACTTTAATCAGTTAACTCATATTCTTTTATCTTTCTATAAAGCGTCCTTTCAGAAATACCAAGGTCTTGAGCAGCATATTTTCTTTTACCTCTATGTTTAGCCAAAGCTTTCGTAATCAATTCTTTTTCTTTGTCTTCTAGGCTTAATGACTCTTCTACTTCTACAGCTGGTTCATACTGATCTTCAGGCTCAAAAACAGCGGTGTGCACGTCATTTTTTTCCTGAGAAACTGGTTCTGAGTAATGTGGAAGTAATTTATTCGTTTCTGGTCCAATATCATCATACAATTGTTCAATAATCCTTGTTTTCTCTTCGGTACTAATGCCTCCACCATCACTCTGAATGATTTTTATGACTAGCTTTTTTAATTCATTAAGATCTTTTTTCATTTCGAAAAGCACCTTGTAAAGAATGTCACGCTCGGAGAAGTTATCAGCTTCTTTTTCACGAACCATTGGCAGGGTTGACTTCATGCTATTATCAGGAAGATATAAACGCAAAGTAGTAGAACTTATTTCTCGATCTTTTTCAATAATAGAAATTTGTTCGGTGGTATTTTTGAGTTGTCGAATATTTCCAGGCCAAGTATAGTTTTGAAGAGTATGAATAGCTTCTTCATTCAATTTAATTGTTGGCATTCTATACTTTTCAGCAAATTCACTTGCGAATTTTCGAAATAATAAATGAATGTCCTCATTACGATCTCTTAATGGTGGCAAATGGATAGGAACAGAGCTTAACCTGTAGAATAAATCCTCTCTAAACTTGCCATTATTTATCGCTTCCTGAAGATTTTCATTCGTCGCTGCTACAACGCGAACGTTTGTCTTAATTGGTTTTGAAGATCCAACTCGGAGAAATTCTCCGGTTTCTAATACTCTCAGCAATCGGACTTGAGTAGTAGTGGGTAATTCTGCAACCTCATCTAAAAAAATGGTACCGCCATCTGCCTCTTCAAAATAACCTTTTCTTTTATCATGAGCGCCGGTAAAAGATCCTTTTTCATGACCAAATAATTCTGAATCAATTGTCCCTTCTGGTATTGCACCGCAATTAACTGCAATGTAAGTAGCATGCTTACGCGCACTTAAATTATGAATAACCTTTGGCATATTTTCCTTCCCGGTGCCACTCTCACCAGTGATAAGGACATTCATATCAGTTGGTGCAACTTGAATTGCAATGCTGAGAGCCCGATTTAAAGCTGGGCTATTCCCTATAATTCCAAAACGTTGTTTTATTTGCTGAATGTCCATTTATCAAATAATTTTTCCGATTAAGGTCGTGGTTGTACAATCGTGAATTTTAACATCTACGTAATCACCAATATTTTTGTCACCTTTTGGAAAAATGCAGGTCACATATTGCGAATTTCTTCCATAGGCGTCACTTTCTGATCTTTTTGATAGACCTTCAATTAATACTTTGAATGTTTTTCCTATATCTTTTTCATTACTCTTTAGAGAGAGCTGATGTTGTAAATCAATTACTTTTTGTAATCTTTCTTTTTTCACAGCTAAGGGAACATCATCTTCAAACTTACGCTCGGCAAGTGTCTTAGGTCTTTCCGAATAAAAGAACATATATGAGAAATTATACTCAACTTCTTTAATTAATGAAACTGTATCTTCAAACTCTAACTCTGTTTCTCCACAAAATCCTGTGATGATATCCGTAGAAATGGCACAATCAGGCATTATTCGATTAATAGCATCAATTCGATTAAGATACCACTCCCTTGTGTAACCGCGATTCATTCTTTTTAAGACATCAGAGTTGCCAGATTGCACAGGTAGATGAATGTACTTACATATGTTTTCATATTTAGCCATGGTATGTAAAACCTCATCAGTCATGTCTTTTGGGTGAGAGGTTGAAAACCTGACTCGTAAATTAGGGTTAACCTGGGCCACTTTTTCTAGTAATTGAGCGAAATTAACAGTCGGTTTTTCAACATCAATAATTTCATTCTTTTTGGTAATATTCCACCTGTAGCTATCAACATTTTGACCCAATAGTGTTACCTCTCTGTATCCATTTTTAAATAAATCAGTGGCTTCTTGAACAATGGTTTCAGGATTTCGGCTTCTTTCTCTACCTCTGGTAAACGGAACAACACAAAATGAGCACATATTGTCACATCCCCTCATAATTGAAATAAAGGCTGTCACTCCGCCTGAGCCAAGTCTTACTGGTGAGATATCTGCATACGTTTCTTCTCTTGAGAGCAGAACGTTAACCGCTTTTTGCCCACTTTCAACTTCTTGAATTAGCACAGGCAAATCTCTGTAAGCATCTGGTCCTGCTACTAAGTCAACTAATTTTTCTTCTTCTAAAAGATCTTTTTTAAGTCTTTCAGCCATGCAACCCAGAATTCCTATAATTAGTTTGGGATTATTTCTTTTTTGCTTTTGGTACTGACTCAGCTTATTGCGCACCCTGGTTTCCGCATTTTCACGAATAGAACAAGTATTCATCAATATGACATCAGCATTTGAAGAATCATTAGTTGTTGAAAAGCCTTGGTCGATAAGAATTGAAGCAACAATTTCGCTATCAGAAAAGTTCATTTGGCAACCGTAACTTTCCAGATAAAGTTTCTTACCGGTGTTGTTAGAGGCCATCATTAAAGCTTCACCCTGCTTTGATTCGTCAATTGTCTTCTCAAGTTGAATAGGTTCTGTCATTTTCTTAAAAATCTACTGCAAAGTTAAAGATATAATGTTTTCTGCCAATATGACAGGCTGCTATTTTTCTTAAAATTTAAAAAAATATTATTATTTATAATAATCCTTTGAAATAAGCGCTTGGTTCGAATAAAAATTAGATTTATCCAAATACCTTTTATAACTTTGTCCCCTGAAAATTCGTAATTGAATTGATAAAGATAAATTATGTCGAAACACTTAGTAATAGTTGAGTCACCCGCAAAAGCAAAAACAATTGAAGGTTATTTAGGTAAGGATTATACAGTTATGTCGAGTTACGGTCACGTCCGTGATTTAGGCAAAAAAGAAAATGCAATCGATATAGAAAATGATTTTTTACCTAACTACGAAGTTTCTTCTGACAAGAAAAAAATAGTCTCAGAATTAAAAAAACTTGCCAAAAATGCAGAAGTTGTTTGGTTAGCTACGGATGAGGATCGTGAAGGTGAGGCCATTTCGTGGCATTTAAAGGAAACATTAGGCTTAAAGGATTCTGATTACAAAAGGATTACGTTTAATGAAATAACAAAGACTGCGGTTGCAGGAGCTATTGAAAATCCAAGGAAAATTGATGATGATTTGGTAGACGCACAGCAAGCTAGGAGAGTATTAGATAGACTTGTTGGTTTTGAGTTGTCACCAGTATTGTGGAGAAAAGTAAAACCCTCTTTGTCTGCTGGTCGTGTTCAATCTGTTGCCGTAAGATTAATAGTTGAGAGAGAGAAAGAAATAGAAGCTTTTGAATCAAGTAATTATTTTAATGCAGATGCCATTTTTAATGTTGGTAATACTAAGCTTAAGGCTAAACTTAACAAAACACTTGAGAATAAAGCAAAGGCTGAGTCATTTTTAGCAGCTTGTAAGGCTTCTGAATTTAGTATTGCTGATGTTACTAAAAAACCTGCGAAAAAATCACCGACTGCACCGTTTACAACTTCTACGTTGCAACAAGAGGCTAGCTTAAAGTATGGTTTCTCGGTTTCGAGAACCATGTCTGTAGCGCAACGCTTATATGAAGCTGGTCGGATTACATACATGAGAACGGACTCTGTAAATCTTTCCCAAACAGCAATAGATGGCGCGATATCAGCTATAACAAAATCTTATGGAGAAGATTTTGTTAAGGTCAGAAAATATAAGAACAAATCAACTGGAGCTCAAGAGGCGCATGAAGCCATTCGGCCGACTGACTTTTCAGTGCACCATATTAAAGGAGAGTCAGATGAAGAAAAATTGTACCAATTGATCTGGAGACGATCTATTGCTTCGCAGATGAGTGATGCTCAATTAGAGAGGACTACAATCAGTATTGATGCTCCCCAAAATTATGTATTTCAAGCGAAAGGAGAAATCATTAAATTTGAGGGGTTTCTTAAGGTGTACTTAGAATCTAAAATAGATGATGAAGAGGAAGAAGTTGATGGGCTATTACCAGAAATTAATCCAGGAGATTTGCTCTCTAAAGATTCCATTACCGCAACAGAACGCTTTACAAGGCCACCTTCAAGGTTTGTTGAGGCTAGTTTGGTAAAAAAATTAGAAGAGCTTGGTATTGGCAGACCATCTACTTATGCGCCGACTATTTCTACCATTCAAAAAAGAGGGTACGTTGAACGCGGGTTCCATGAAGGAGATGAAAGAAAATATGAGCAATTAACATTAGAAAATGAAAAGATTTCCTCAAATGTACTGACTGAAAGAACAGGCAGTCAAAAAGGAAAACTGGTACCAACAGACATTGGACGTGTAGTCACTGACTTTTTGTTGGAAAATTTTGCAAGAATAATGGAATATAGCTTTACAGCTAGTGTTGAGGAGGAGTTTGATGATATTGCGAAAGGTTTGAAAAAATGGACTGAAATGTTAAAAAAATTCTACACTCCGTTTCACCAAAGTGTAGAAGATACACTTGAAAATGCCGAAAGAGCTTCAGGGGAGAGGCAGCTAGGTATTGACCCTAAATCAGGAAAGCAAGTCATATCAAGAATTGGTCGTTTTGGACCTATGATACAAATTGGACATGCTGATGATGAAGAAAAACCTAGATTTGCATCATTACGTCCAACTCAAAATATTCATTCCATCACATTGGATGAGGCATTGGAATTATTTAAATTCCCAAAAACTTTGGGACAATTTGAAGATAAAGATGTAAAAGTAAATGTTGGTAGGTTTGGTCCTTACGTTCAGCATAACTCTAAATTTGTTTCTATCAAGGAAAAGGATGGTGATACCATTGATTCGGTTGATTTAAATCGTGCCATTGAATTAATAATTGCCAAAAGAGAAGATGATGCAAAAAAATTAATTAAAACTTTTCCTGAGGATGAAACTATGCAGCTTTTGATTGGTCGCTATGGCCCATACCTTAAAATAGGAAAAAACAACTTTAAATTACCTAAAGATGTGGAGCCAATTGATTTGACTTATGATGAATGTGTGACTATTTCAGAAAATCAGCCTGCCAAAAAGAGTAGAGGGGCTAAGACAGCCTCAGCCTCTAAAAAGAAATCGACAGCTAAGAAAAAAGCAACCACCAAAAAGAAATAGAGCGCTTTTTAAAATATGAATGTTAACATGTTTGGCATTTGTTTAGCAAACGGTATAGTGTATTGAAATTATATTTGTAAACGCGATTCATGCTATGAAAGACATTTCTATTTATTTCAAGCCATTTAATATACCAAAGTCAACACTTAGTTCTGAACTAGGTTCGCACATTCAAATGTTGGATTCTGATGAATTGGTTTTTGAAAAAAAATCTATTGCGCTTATTTTTGTATCTGAGTACAGACAAAGCAATATCAATTTTAGCAAGGGTGCTTTTGAACAGATTGTTTCTAGCCTAAATAAATTGCAAAAGGGCGATTGGAATAGTAAAATATACAACCTTGGTGAAATTGAACCTGGGAAAAAACCAGAAGACACATATTCAGCGCTTAGAGAAGTGATTTTTGAGCTTGTAAAGGGAGAGGTTTTTCCAATAGTTGTCGGAGGATCTCAAGATTTAACCTTTGCTATTTATCAGGCATATGAAAAGCTTGAGCAAACAGTTAACTTTTTATCTATAGATTCACATTTTGATTTAGGTGACCCGGATGAGATAGTGAATGCAGATGGTTGGCTCGATAAAATAATTCTTCACAAACCCAATTATTTATTCAACTATGCCAATATAGGTTATCAATCCTATTATGTTAATGCAGATGAAACTGAGCTGTTAACAAAAATGTTTTTTGATGTTCACCGTCTAGGGGAATATTATACTGATTCAACAATAGTTGAACCTATCGCAAGAAATTCAGACATAATATCATTCGATTTAAATTCGATTCGCGCATCTGATTATCCCAACAATTCTAATTACTCCCCACATGGGTTCTATGGTGAGGATGCATGTAGGATAATGCGTTATGCAGGTATTAGTGATAAATTGTCGGCCTGTGGTATTTTTAATTTTAATTCAACTGGAAATGACATGACATCTGCAAACCTTGTTGCTCAAATGATTTGGTATTTTATTGAAGGTTTTAACCAAAGGAAGGGAGATTACCCGGTTTGTGGAAAGAAGAACTATATAAAATATAGAGTCAATATTGATGACTTTAAAGATGAAATTCTTTTTTACAAAAGTGATAAGTCGGGACGTTGGTGGATTGAAATACCATACCCCAATAGTGATATGTCAAAATTCCAACGACATTTATTAGTTCCTTGTACCTATGAAGTTTATCAAGATGCCTTGAGAAATGAAATGCCTTCACTTTGGTGGAAAACCTATCAAAAATTGATATGACAAATTTTCAAGTTAAAAAATCGTAGATTTCTGAAAAAAAAAGTCGTATTTTTAAAAAAATATATTTACTTTAGCCACCGCATGAACTGTTTTTCGTGCCCAAAAGTTTTTTTTATGAAGAAGAGTCTACTTTTAAGTGCTTGTTTATTAGCTGTTAGCTTGTCGTATGGACAAAGTGATAAGAATTTCACCCATTACATGTCAGATCAAATTTCTTTTAATCCAGCTGCAACTGGTTTTAAGGGGTTTTGCGGGACAGTTTTGTACAGAAACCAATGGCTAGGTTTTAGAGGCGCTCCAGAAACATTTTTATTTAACGCTCAGGGTAATATTGAGAAATTGAGTATGGGAGTTGGTATTTCATTTATGAATGACAATGCTGGTCAATTTATTGAGAATGATTTCAAAGTGACTGCTGCTAAATATTTTGAAATAGTTGGTGCGGGTTATTTAAGCTTAGGTCTAGGTGTAGGTATCATTAACGGTGGTTTTATTCCAAATTGGATTGCACCTGATACGGGGCCTGATGCTAGCAAAGATGTAAATTTGCCAGGTGCGGAGACACAGACTAAATTGGATTTAAATGCTGGTATATTCTGGAGAGATATCAATGAAAACTACTATTTAGGTGTTTCAACAACACATTTAGCGCAACCTACTTTTGATAAAATCACATTCGTTAAGAATCGTCAGTATTATGCTACCGGTGGATTAAATATTGGATATTCTATGTGGAACGCTTTAGGGTCTGATCTTACTTTGAAACCATCATTTTTAGTGATATCTGACTTAGTAACAACTAGTCCAGAATTTACTTTAATTGCAGATTACCAATTATTGCCTCAGCAAAGTGTTTATGCAGGTGTTGCATGGAGAACTAGAGATGCATTTTCAATATTGGCAGGAATGGGATTAGATATTACACCTAAAAGTGTCCCAAACAAAAGTAATTTAGGATCTTTAGGTGGTGATGCTGATGTTTTAAATATTGGAGTAGCATACGATATTAATACAGTAGCTTATAATAATGTGAGTAATGGTACACTTGAGTTCTGGGCAAATTACTGTATTTTCCCTGTTGATCCAGCCGTTGCAAGGTACGGTAATCCGTTTATTTTACAATAAGCTTTAATTAAACTGTAACTAAAAAACTAAAGTTTCGTTTATACAATATAAAACCAACCCTTATATAGATAGTCGAAATAAAATTGGTAACATGAGAAAGATATTTTTTGGAATAATAATGATGATGTTGGTGCTAGTGGGATGTGATCCTGGAACTGGTGACTTAACAGGTGTGCAGGGAAGAAGGTTGTTTTATCCAACCGTTCCATATGGTATGGTATATGTTCCTAATGGTTCTTTTACTATGGGGCAAGGTGATGAAGATGTTCCATTTTTGCATCAATCAAGAGCAAAGGTGGCTTCTATTTTCGCTTTTTACATTGATAATACAGAAATTACTAATAACGAATACCGTGAATTCGTAGAGTGGGTAAAAGATTCAATTATGATTGAAATGGTGTATGAAAAAGCACCTAACTTGAATGTTGATGGATTAGTTATTAAAGAGGAAATATCAGATCAGGCTCTTGGTGACATGTTGAGACACGAAGATGTATACTTTAATGAAGAGGAGTCAGAATGGAAGGTTTGGGATGATGAGTTTGATCAGGCGGATCCATATTTCAGAGAAAACTTTAACTTAAGTTGGGAAATGAAAGGTATTACTGACTTTCAAATTTTACCATTGGTGTCTGAAATGTATTTAAAACCTAACGAAAGATGGAACAGACAAAAAGCTATTGATGTTAGAAAGTTAAATTACAAATACTATTGGATAGATTTACGTGAGGCGGCTAAAAGGGGAGAAGTAACAATTAAAAGAAATGGATACCAACCATCTAGTGGTGGTTCACAAGGTGTTCCAACCAATAAATCTTTAAATCCTCAACACCGTGAGTTAAGTAGTCCTTCTAAAAACTTTGTGGGAGATCCTGTTGGCTTGGATGAAGATTTGGGATGGTTTAATACCAAAGGTGAAAATAATGCTATAAGAGGTCATAGTGATAGAGGTCGCTTTATTATAGAAGAGCAAATTAGAGTTTATCCTGACACATTATGTTGGATAAGAGACTTTACATATTCTTTTAACGACCCTATGGTTAATATGTATTTTTGGCATATAGCTTACGATAATTATCCTGTAGTTGGTGTGACTTGGAAGCAAGCAAAAGCATTTTCTCATTGGAGAACTCAAAAATTAAATAATTGGCTTACAGCTCAAGGATTGACTTGGGTTCAAGATTTTAGACTACCAACAGAGGCTGAATGGGAATATGCATCAAGAGGTGATTTAAAACAAAGCCCATATCCTTGGGGAGGCCCTTACATTAGAAATTCTAATGGCTGTATGCTTGCAAATTTCAAACCTATGAGAGGTAGATATGTTGATGATGGAGGGTTTTATCCTGTTAAGGCATTCTCATATAATCCAAATGGATACGGTTTATATTGTATGGCGGGTAATGTTGCAGAATGGACGGAGACAGCTTATGATGAATCAGTATATGAATTCGCAAATGATATGAATACTGATTATAGATATACTGCTTTAGATTGGGATCCACCAACATTAAAGCGTAAAGTGATTAGAGGTGGGTCATGGAAAGATTTCGGTTTTTACTTACAAAATGGCACAAGAACTTATGAATTTCAAGATACTACAAAATCTTATATTGGTTTCAGATGTGTTCAAACTCACATTGGTAGAGGTGGAAGAGATTTTGATAATGAAGGAGGAGATGGTCTGAGATCCGATATCGAACTATAATAAATAAATAACCAAAAAACAAAAGTTAAACTAAAACAAGGAAAATTATGAAACCAGGAAGTAAAAAGTGGAAAAATTTTATGGCGAAACTCTATGGTATTGGTGCCGCAGTTGTAATTGTCGGAGCAATGTTTAAGATCATGCACTGGCCTGGAGCGGGAGCCATGCTTGTGGGTGGATTATCTACAGAGGCTGTAATTTTCTTCTTTTCTGCATTTGAACCATTACACGAAGATCCAAATTGGGAACTAGTTTACCCAGAATTGGCACTTGCACATGACGAAGAATTTGATGTTCACGCATATATTTCAGAAAAAGGAGTTTCTGGTGGTGCTATGGGGTCTGGAGGATCCACAACGGGTATTACTGAACAATTCGATAATTTATTAGAGGAGGCCAAAATAGATGCTGAATTGCTGGACCGCCTTGGAGGTGGTATAAGATCATTAAGCGAGAACGTAGAGGGGTTAAAGGCTGTTTCTGGCGCGGCTGTAGCTACCGATAATTATGTGGCAAGCCTTGAAGAAGCTAGTGGTCAGGTTAAGTCTTTATCAGGTACTTATGAAAAAGCTTCAGAATCAATTTTAGGATTGACTGCAGGTTCTGAGGATAATTCTTTTGGAGAGCAAATGCAAAAAGTATCAACTAATTTAGCTGCTTTAAACAGTGTTTATGAATTACAATTGAAGGGTTCATCAGCTCATCTTGAAGCAACCGATAAATTCCAAAGTCAAGTGATAGAAATGATGTCTAATTTGAGCGACTCAGTAGAAGATACTAAGCGTTATAAAGATAATATGGCTATGCTTTCTCAAAACTTAACTGATCTGAACCAGGTTTATGGTAATATGTTAAAAGCCATGACAATTTCTAGAGATTAATAGTCTCTTGAAATAGTTATTTTAATTTAGTAATAAACACATTAAAACTAGTTAAACAAAATGGCAGGAGGAAAAGAAACCCCAAGACAGAAGATGATCGGGATGATGTATCTCGTATTAACAGCCTTACTTGCACTTAACGTTTCAAAACAAGTCATTGCAGCATTTATCACATTGAATGATAAAGTAGAGGTGAGTACTGGTGCAATTGAAAATAAAAATGGCGCAATATATCAGGGTTTTCAAGCTAAGATTTTAGCGCTGAAAACAACAGGTGGAGACGTAAAAGATATTAAGAAGTGGCAGAGTAATGCTGAAGAAGTTAAAAATGAAGCTGATAAGACGGTTGATTATTTAATTCAGCTGGCTAATGAAATGATCGGTGTTGCAGAGGGCGGTCAAGATTGGATTGACCATGATCAAGATACCAAAACTGGACTGGCAACTACTTTAAAATCTCTAAATGATGTTCAGAACTTCGACAATTACGATATTCCAACCAACTTGTTTGTTGGCCCGGACAGAAGTAAGCCTAATGAAAAGGGTTCGGGTATCAGATTAAAACTATTGGAATACAGAGATTATTTAGTTACCAAAATCGGTAATTACAGCGAAGGAAAGACAAAGTGGACTTTTAAGCCAACTGCTACAAAAGAAGGTCTTGCTCAAGCATTAGCTACGGCAAACCCGGCTGATACAGGTAAAATTGTTCAGTTATATGACTTATTAAAGTACCCAGAAAAAGTACATGGACACGACCAAGGAGCTGGAGAAATTCCTTGGGTTGCAGCAATGTTTGATCACGCTCCTATTGTTGCTGCTGCTGCAATGTTTTCGGCTTTAAAGTCGGATGTTCGTAATGCAGAATCAGTAGCGGCTCAGCACATGCTTGATAAAGTAGATGCACCAATGTTCAACTTTAATAAAATTGAGCCAATGGCATTTGCGCCATCAGCATATATTAACCAAGGTGATTCGTTACCACTAAATGTTAAAATTGCGGCATACGATTCTACTGAAATAGCTGAAATAGCTTATGGTATGGATGCCGATACACTTCCTGAAAAATGGAAAAAGACACAAGGAACAATTGGTTTATCTGGAGCTACACCAGGTGCTCACAGGGTTAAAGGTGTAATTTATGTTAAACAAAAAGGAGAACTTGTACCAAAACCATGGTCTTTTGATTATACAGTAGGACAACCAATGGGTGTTGTGGCTTTGCCTGAAATGAGAGTACTATACAGAGGATATAAGAATATTGTTGAAGGAACAGCTTCTGGATTTCCTGCAGATAGAGTATCTTTAAGTGGAAGTGGATGCAGTTTATCAAAATCTGGTAAAACATGGATTGCTTCAGTTGGAAGTGGTGTTAGACAGGCAACTATAAGTGTCATTGGAAAAAAAGCCAATGGAGGGTCTGCTAACTTAGGATCTTTTCAATTTAAAGTAAAGAAATTGCCTGCTCCAACAGTTTATTTTGGAGGTATTACAAATGGTCAAACTCCAGGTGTATCAAATGTGAAGGCAAATGTTGCAAGTGGTGTATCATGTAGATATGACGAGTCTGTACCATTGACAGGAGTTAATTTTAAAGTCATTAAAGGTACTGTCTCTGTTGATGGTATTATGGCTAAAGGTAAAATTGGTAGTGGAGGAAGATTGGATGCTAAAGCAGCCAGTGTACTTAAGCAATCAAGAGGAAAGCAAGTAACTATGGTGGTTAGTTATAGAGGTCCTGATGGAGTAACTCGAAAAGGAGCCTGTGTATTTACCCCTAGGTAATAATTAAAAAGTAGAGAGTGATGAAAAAATTAAGTATTTTATTAGTGATTTGTCTTTTTGGTGTACAAGTAATTGCGCAAGGAGATGATGTGAGAGGGCCAATTTCTTATCCTGCACCAGGTGTTATGGATGGAGTCTATATGGAATCTAATATTCCAACTAAAAAAGTAGTACCTTATGAATATGTAAGGGAAGCTGACGTTGTTTGGAGTAAGAAAGTCTGGCAAGTGATTGATTTGAGAGAAAAGTTTAATCATCCATTATATTATCCGTTAGATGATATCGAAGAAGGGATGTGGAAAAAGAATACAACAAGATGGAGTTTATGGACCATTATTCGGCATCATGTTATGACTGGCGAGTTGACATTGTATTCCCCGTTTAATCCTGATTGGGAAGCTTGGAAGGATGGAGATTTATTTAAATATCCCGTTAGTCCAAGTACTCCAGGAGGAAACTACTACAATGATAAGGATTTTAAAGACAGAATGTTTGTATACATTGGAACCGAAAAATTGGATCCATTCGCTTCTCCTTTAAAGAGTCTACTTTATCCAGATGAAGATAGTATGGTTATGGGAGATGATGGTTTTATGGAAGAAGTTTATCCACCAAGTGATACGTTATGGTTTAAATCGCAAGATATTGTGCAATATAAAATCAAGGAACAAGTTTTTGTAGACAAAGAACGTTCCGTTCAAGAAACTAGAATCCTTGGAATTGCACCAATGGTATATGCGAGAGATAATAATGGCAATATCACAGGGTTTAGAGAGTTATTTTGGTTATATTTTCCGCAATGTCGATACGTATTCCAGAACTTCTTTGTTCACAGTTCTCAAAATGATGCACAAAGGATGTCATTTGATGATTTATTCTGGAAACGGAAATTTACGTCCTACATTGTGAAAGAATCTAATTTGTATGATAGAGATATCGATACCTATAAAGCTGGTGTTGATGCACTTCTTGAGTCCGAAAAAATTAAAACTGATATTTTTAATTTTGAACATGACTTGTGGAGTTTCTAGTCTAACCTTAATCTAAGAATTTTGAACGGGAGGCTAATATAGCTTCCCGTTTTTATTTATAATCCCTACTTTTGCCTAAATTTTTTTTATGATTCGTTTGAATAATCTGTCTTATCATTTGCCGCAAGGTTATTTGTATAAAAACATATCTATGTTTATAGATAAGGGTCATAAAATTGGTCTAACAGGAAAAAATGGCGCTGGTAAATCGACTTTGCTTAGGCTTATTTCAGGTGAAATATCTCCAACTGAAGGTAATATTGTAAGGGCAAAAGATCTCAATATCGGCTATTTAACGCAAGATATCATTATTCAAAAAAACATTAGTGTTCGATCGTATATTGAAAAATCTAACCAACATATAACTGAATTACAAGCGAGGTTAGAGGCAGTCAATAACAGTCTTGTAACCCGAACAGATTATGAGTCGGAATCTTACATGAATTTAATCAACGAGATAACTGAAATAAATGATCAACTAACCGTTTTAGAAGCTCACCAATTTGCAGAAAAAATTGAATCGGTTTTAAAAGGACTTGGATTTAAAACTGAAGAATTTGATAATGATTTGGGTGAGTTCAGTGGAGGTTGGCAAATGCGAGCTGAATTAGCTAAGTTATTAGTTAATAACCCTGATTTATTATTAATTGATGAACCGACCAATCATCTCGACATTGTATCTATTCAGTGGTTGGAAGACTATTTAAAGAACTACAAGGGAGGACTTGTATTAATTTCACATGATAAGCGTTTTCTTGATAATGTGACAAATAGAACTGTTGAAGTTGCAAATCAGAGGTTGTACGATTATAAGTGTAATTATTCTAAATACCTTGTTCTGCATGCTGAAGAAATTGAACGTGCCATACAAACCAAAAAGAATCAAGATAGAGAAATAGAGAGAACTCAAGCGCTTATTAATAAGTATAGAGCAAAAGCAAATAAAGCTGCGTTTGCTCAAAGTTTAATCAAAAAGCTAGATAAAATGGATGTTATAGAGGTGGATTCTATTGATCGGGCCGCATTTAATGTCAATTTTCCTGTTTCCCAGGCTTCAGGAAAAATAGTTATGGAACTTAAAAAACTCAGTAAGTCTTTTGGTTCAAAAGTTATTTTTAAGGAAATAGACTTGTTATTAGCCAGAAATGAAAAAATTGCCTTATTAGGTCCAAACGGTGTAGGAAAATCAACATTATTAAAAGTGATTAATAAAGAAATTGATTTTCAAGGAAGTGTTGATTTCGGTCATAATGTGAAAATCGGATATTTTGCGCAAGACTCTGCTGAACAATTGGATCCCAATAAAACTGTTTTTCAAATCATTGATGATATTGCTGAAGGGGATAAAAGGAAGGACATAAGGGCTACGTTAGGTGCGTTTTTATTTGGAGGTGACGATATTGATAAAAAAGTAAGTGTTTTATCAGGAGGAGAAAGGACAAGGCTTGCCATTTGTAAACTCTTGTTTTATGATTTCAATTTCTTAATTCTTGATGAACCAACGAATCATTTGGACTTAAACTCGAAAGAAATATTAAAAGATGCACTAAAGGCATATGAAGGCACCTTGCTGTTGGTGTCACATGATAGAGATTTCCTAGATGGATTAAGCAATAAAATATGGGAAATTAAGGATTACGAGCTAAAGACGCACCTTTTTGGGGTGAATGAATTTCTTGAGCGTATAGGTAATAATACCTATGATAATTTAAATAAAGAACTCATAAAAGACAAACATAAATCTAATAAATCATCTATCAATCAGAAGATAAGCATTGATAACAAGACAAACCAAAAAGAAATAAAAAAACTTGAAACGAAAATTAAGAATTCTGAGAATAAGATTACTAAACTGGAATCTGAATTAGTTAATAAACAGTCTTTGCTTGAACAAGTCAATTTTGAAGATACATCCATGTATCAAAAAGCACTTGAAGCATATGAACAGGCAGAGCTTAATTTGAATAATGAAATTGAGAACTGGGAGGAACTGGAACTTAAGCTTGAAGAATTAAATAAAACTTAAATAGCCCTAAATTCTTTTCTAATTTGGTTAAAAAAGCCATCAATAAAGGTATTGAAAAAATAGCTGATGAACCATGTTAGTGTAAAACATACAATAGGGTATAATAATAAAGCAATCCCTGAGTTAAGATTTATCTCTATAGATTCAAAAGCAATTAGAACAACGACTGAAAATACAGGTGCAAAGATGATAAAATTGTAGCTTAGTTTTCCCATTTGAATGATAAATTGACTATTTCTAAATTTAATAGGTGAGTGTTTAGAAAATGTTTGCTCTACAATGACGAGGCCAATTATTGCACAGATGAGAAGTTTCACAATAAGGTTGATATAAAAATCATCTATAAAAAAAAATGTTATGACTGAAGTGATAATACAAAAAATATAAGTTCCGGCAATTGTTGATCCACTTAACGATTTAAAGGAAGAAATAATTTTAGAATCACTCCGAATTAATGATGCAATAAGTGCTCCAAGACCTATTTCATAAAAATAGAATGGTAGATATAAATAACCTGCAAAATCATGACTGCTTCCTACAATTTTAAATAATATTCCCAATATTACTAATGCAACAGCAACCAGATTAAAATAGCCTTTTAAATATTTTAAAACCAAGCCCCAGAGTAGATAATACTGAAGCATTACCAGAATACCATATATAAAAAAAAGATATATAAAAACTTCACTGGTTAATCGTTGATGGGATTCAGGAAAAAAGAATAAAACATAAAAAGGATTTTCGTTTGACAATTCAGTGAGGTTCAAAAGATTTACAATAAAAGGATGGATTATTAAATAGAATAACACAACAATTATGAAACTTGGAAATATTCTAATGACTCTTCTGATATAAAAGTTTCTAAGTGAAAAATTAGAAGTGTATTTATATTCTCTCAAAGCGTGAGCGCTTAACAAAAAACTGCTTACGATAAAAAAGATGCTAATGCTAATGTTCTTTAGAGCGGCAGCTGCAAGAAGATATTCTTTTGATAATTCTGAAGTCTTTTGAATGGTAAGAATATAGGTTATGATATAAATAAAAATACCCATTAATCCAATAAACCTAAGGCCGCCCAAATCTTTAAAAAATAGCTTTCTAATTTTCATATCAGTTTGATTAAGCGGGGCATCCAAATATAAACATTTTATTAATATTTAATTAATATGATTGTACCCGATTTCTTAAAACGAAATTTAGCTTGTTCTCTTTTTCAAACTATATTTGTATCATGGGTATAAAATTTTATAATCAATTAGCAATTTTGATTTTATCAGGAATTTTAATGGCAATTAGTTTTCCTGCAACAGGTAATTTTTTTCCAATTATTTTTATAGCCTTTGCTCCTGTTATTTGGTTCAATATTTCCATTAATTCAACCAATAAATTTAGATTTTTAAAAAGGTTTTTAGGTAATTATCTTTTCGCCCTGACTTTTAATATCGCTGCAACTTGGTGGATTAAAAATGCAAGTTTTGAAGGTGCACTTATGGCATTTTTTGCAAATTCACTATTAATGACCTTGCCATTTTTCTTTTTTGGTTTTTTTACAAGGGTTTTAGGAGAAAACAAGGGACTGATTAGTCTTTTAGCCTTATGGTTATCGTTTGAACATATTCATCATCAGTGGGATTTATCATGGCCATGGTTAAGTTTTGGCAATGCCTTTGGAAGTCAACCCTGGTTAATTCAATGGTATGAATACTCCGGAATACAAGGGGGGACTTTATGGGTGCTGTTATCTAATATAATCGTCTATATGATTTTTAGAAATATCCTTGAGAGGAAGGAAAATATAAGTGTTCAAACCCCTAATATTCTTGCTTTAATATGTGTTTTAGCGTTCCCCATAGCAAGTAGTTTAGTTATATTTTATTCTTATGAAGAAAAGGTCGATCCCGTTAATATTGTTGTTATTCAGCCAAACCTCAACCCTTGGAATGATGATTTTACAGGACCTGGAGAGAAATTTACAAAACCCTTATCGCAGCAGCTAAATAAAATGTTTGAAATGTCGTCTGATCATATAAATGCTGAGACAGATTTTGTGTTATTTCCTGAAACTGTTCTTTCCAGATACATGGATGAATCAGCTTTAGACAATATGGGAGCCATTTTTAAGATGAGAGACTATTGCAAAACCAATAATGTAAAAGTTTTGTGTGGTGCTGACACCTATGGCGTGTTTAATACACAACGATCCTTTCCGGCAATTAAACGAAACAATGTTTGGATTGAAAACTACAATACAGCACTTTTAATTGATGAGAGTAAACCCATTGATGTCTATCATAAAGCAAAGTTAGTATTAGGGGCAGAAAAATTACCTTTTGTTGATCTATTCCCATTTATTGCTAAATGGTCAGTTTCATTAGGAGGTACAGCAGGAATACTTGTTGGAAACAAGTCGCCCAAGATTTTTAATATGGGTGGCACAAATGTGGCCCCTCTTATTTGTTATGAGTCAGTGTATGGCGAGTACGTTTCAAAATTTACTCAGTTAGGTGCCGAAATACTATGCGTTATTACGAATGATGGTTGGTGGGGGGATACACCAGGTTATAAGCAACATTTGACATTCTCTCAAATTAGGGCCATTGAGAACAGAAGGTCATTAGCTCGTTCTGCAAATACTGGTATTTCATGCTTTATTAATCAAAAAGGAGAAATTTTAGAAGAACTAGGTTGGGATGAGGAAGGTGCATTATCAATGAGTATAAACAAAAGTACAACCATTACTTTTTATATGCGATACGGAGATTTAATTGGTAGAATATCAGAATTTTTAGTTATTGGTATCTTCCTAATGGCTATAAGTAATCATATCAGAAAAAAAAGAGCAGCTTAATATATTTTGGTGATAACATAGTCATGATTCATAAATTTAGTAGGTGAATTTAATTTACTATTCTTAAGTGCTTGCGCTAAAGGCGACGCCAAAGAAATTATTTTAAATTCTGAATCAGAAACCTTTACTGTGCCTGCATTGATTGCAATATAAAAAAGACCATTATTTGTTTCTAGAATTGACCCTAAAGTTAATTGAGTAGTATTCGATTCATCAGGATTAATCTGACTAATTACTCTCTTTAGTTTTTCTATTTCAACAAGCTGTTTACTCTTTTTTTCAATCTCTAAATGCATCATTGCTCTGGTTGTATCATGCTTATCTCCCGCAGTACTGTGGTTTGCAGAATTCAACGACTGTTTTGAATCTGAGAGCGATTCAAGCAGAATTGATTGTTTCTGCTGGACATATTCGAAGCAGTAATCAAGCAATATTCTTTTAGTTTCTGTATGTGTCACAGTATTTTGATTAGTGAATATAGGTTAACAAATCTAAATTATTTATCCTTTTCTCAAACATTAGGTGTAAATTTGCGCTACAAATAAAACAAACATGAAACAAAACACTGAAATTGACGAAGTGGAAGACCACCACTTTGGAACAGCAGGTGACACACCATTAAGAGCAGATGCATTTAAATTATCAGATGATAGAAAGATTGAGATAATACAAGAAAAATTCGCTGAAATAATGGAAACGCTTGGGCTAGATTTAAGAGATGATAGTCTAAAAGCGACACCGAGGCGAGTTGCGAAAATGTACGTAAAAGAGATTTTTGGAGGATTGAATCCAGATGGAGCGCCAAAAAATTCAACATTTGAGAATAAGTATAGCTATTCTGAAATGCTTGTAGAAAAAGATATTACAGTTTATTCAACCTGCGAACACCATTTTTTACCTATTGTTGGAAAGGCGCATGTCGCTTATTTTTCTGAGGGAAAAGTAATAGGATTATCGAAAATGAATAGGATTGTAGACCATTACGCAAAGCGACCTTCCGTACAAGAGAGATTGACCATTCAGGTGGTTAAACATTTGCAAGAATACCTGGGTACAGAGGATGTAGCATGCATTATTGATGCGAAACATTTATGCGTTAATTCAAGAGGTATTAAAGATATACAAAGTAGTACAGTAACGGCTGAATTTGGAGGCAAATTCTCAGATCCGGATATAAAAAAAGAGTTTCTAAGTTATGTTCAAATGAAATTATAGCTGCTATGATTTCCATCTTCTAGTCAAAAATGTTCGCATTGATAAGTATAGAATTGCGATAACGACGAGTACCATTCCTGCTAAGAAGGCTCTGTGAAAGTATAAACTATTGTTTTGATATGCCCATTGGGCTGAATATGTTCCAGCAAAAATACCAAATTCCAGGGCTATAAAAAGTGTACCCATACCTCTTCCTTTGAATTTTGGATTAGCTAGATCAGTTGTCCAGGCAAATAGTGAAGGTGTTATGATTCCGGTTGATATACCATAAACTGCGCCTGACAGCATGAATAAAGTCACGTTTGATGAAATATATGATAAATACATTGCAAAAAACATTAAGGTCAACCCAAAATACAAATTTTTGACCCTTCCGTACTTATCTGCTGCCCTTCCTGCAAAGAACCTAACAAATATTGTGGTAAGCGAAGAGAAGCCGTAAAATAGTCCTTTGTCTATAAGCCCTAAGTGAGCGCTAAAATCGGGAACTGTAAGAAAATAAATACCGCCTACCATGGCTTGCAAGAACATTATTACCGAAGGGTGTATAACTTCAGGGGCAATTATTTCATTAATTTTTGGTACAATATTTTTCCACCTTATTTTTGTATTTATTTTATTCGACTCTTCTATAAAAGGGATGGTAATTAAGGCTACAATGCCCATTACCGCAGATGCGAAAAACAGTCCATTCATACCAATAATACCAAGTGTAAATGAACTTAAATAATTTCCTAAACCAAATCCTAAACTAATCGTTAAGCTAAAAATTCCCATTGCTTCCCCTCTTTTTTGAATTGGTACTACATCAGCAACAAGCGCGGTGGCACCAGTTGGTTGAAAACCAGTACTAAATCCATGCATGAATCTCAGAAAAAGGAAACCTGCTACGGTCGTGAAAATTGGATATAGAAATGAGACTATAACCGAAGTAATAACGCCAACATAAAGTGTTTTTTTTCGACCAAAGTTATCAGCTATTTTACCACTAAATGGACGAGCAATACCTGCTGCGACTGTCCAGAGTCCAAGTATCATCCATTTTTGATCAGCGCCACCTAGATTTGTTAAATAATCATTTAGTTCAGGAACTAAAATATTAAAGCTAGTCATAAAAACTAGCATGTTTAAGCATAAAAGCCAAAATGATAATGGATATGGACTAAGTATTCTGATTTTGCAAAGAAAATCAAACTATTGTTATAAAAGTAGAATAAACGAAAAAAGACCTTCACAAATGAAGGTCTTTTATTTATTTAGAAGGACTTGCTGGTTCCGGCGGCATTGGCGGCATTGGCGGACGAGATGCTCTTTTCTCTAATCTCCTCTCGGCTTGTTTTGCTCTTTGTTCGGCTAACAATGCTTTTTGTTCATCATTTAAAATCTCTTCAAGGCTTGTTTTATACGCTTCTCTTTCAGCTTTATATTTCGCTTTAAGCGCATTTCTCTCTGCCTTAAGAATAGCTTGTTCATTGGCATGTTTTAAATTGATTGCATACATAGACTCTTGTTGACTTTTATTAAGCTCAAGTGTCTTAGTCATTTTATCAGTTTTCTTTTTAGCTATTTCCTCTGGTGTTAAATCAGCTCGCAATTCTTTTTTATGACTTGTTTCTGATGTTTGTGAGAAGCCAGTGATATGGCTTGCAAGTAACATAAAAATACCTGCGGTTAAAATCATTTTTTTCATCTTATTTGTTATTGGTTTATTATTATGACTACCAAAAACATGAAAGGTTTAATTAAGCTAAAAATAAAATCAATTAATCTTTGATTGTTGAGTGGATAAAGGCAGACAGATTATCTGTAAATTTCTCTGAACCAGTTTTATTCAAGTGAGTAGGGTTGTAAAAGTAGTCCTCGTTTTTGGAAATCAAAGAATCCCTATAATCAATATAAATACAGTTTTTTATTTGATCAGTCAACTTGTGATATAAATTAGAAATAGAGTCTCTGTTTTTTAAATAATTATGAAACTCATGAAATTCAGGCGCGTAAACAATAAATTGAATAATAGAATCTTTCTCTAATTCAAAGAGGTGTTGCTTAAAGGTTTGATAAGCATCTTTGTCAATAATAGTTCTTTCACCGTCAGGATTAGCTATTTTTTTATTTTCAAAATCCTTTTCCCATTTGTGGGTCGCTTTTGGATAATAACCTTTATATCCAGCAGATGTGAAACTTTTTATACCAACCAATTCTGAAATTCCAGCTAAAATAGTATTGGATTTTCCAAAATAGCGCCAATATGGAAGATGCCTACCACCCCAGGAAAACCCTTCGTACTGCGCTGTTGCTTTTTCCATTATTGAGTCATTTAGGTAAGGTAAAAATTGATCTATATTAAAGAGATCTTGTCTTTTAGATAGTGTAAAGTGATCAACAATTTGAATGACTATTTTTGGACTGATATTGTGCTTTTTATAAATTTTATATTTGATCAATTGAAATGGTAACTTATAGCCTTCCATCCCTAGGTTATATGATTTTAAATTTAGTTTTTGATCTATAATTTTTGGAGATACCATTTTTCTGGCTCTTGAACTGCCCAATATCACTAAGTCTGCATTAATATCACCACTGTAAATGTCATTCCAGTTTTGATAATCGACATAATTACTGGTTTTTAACGTATTTTCGACTCTGTTAAATAGCAATAAGTAAATAACAATTAAAATACTTGAAAACAAAGCGATATTTATTAAAAATTGTCTCATTTAAAACTGAAAATAAATGAAGTCCTGCTGGTCTCCACCAAAAACGAATATAGTTAATGATACAGTAATATAAATGCCCCAGTTTACCCACCTAGGAAGTATGAAGTCAATATTTTCGAGTACGTGCTTTTTGTTTCTACTAAGCCACTCGATAATGGTAAAAATGACCACTAACAACATTGTCATAATAATGCTGTAATCTAAATTTAAGCTTAAAGACTTAGAGAATATATTAATAATGTATTGATAGGCAATATAGACAGAATCTGCCCTGAAAAAAATCCAGGCAAAACAAGTTAGCACAAAGGTTAAAAGAATACTAAATACAACTCTAAGAGACGGGAAATGACTAGAGCCTGATATTGAAGCAGTATTTTTTCTATTGGTTTTTGTAAGAAGCAAAGGCAGAAAGAAGATTGCATTTAACGCACCCCAAACAATAAAAGTCCAATTGGCACCATGCCAAAATCCACTTACAATAAAAATAATGAATGTATTTCTTACTTTCTTGCCTGTTCCGCCTCTGCTTCCGCCTAATGGAATATATAAATAATCTCTAAACCATGTTGACAGGGATATGTGCCAACGTCTCCAAAATTCGCCGATATCTCTTGAAAAATAAGGAAATGCGAAATTCGCCATCAAATTAAACCCGAATAGTCTTGATAAGCCAATGGCAATATCTGAATAACCTGAAAAATCACCATAAATCTGAAAGGCAAAAGCAATTGCTCCGAGAATAAGCATTCCTGATGTTTCCGTTTCATAATTTGCAAATACTGAATTAACAATAGTGGCACAATTATCTGCAATAACTACCTTCTTTAATAAACCCCATAATATCTGACGCAATCCGTCTACCGCTTTAGGATAAATAAAAATTCTTTTTGCTTGAAATTGTGGTAATAGATTAGTGGCTCTTTCAATTGGTCCTGCTACTAATTGCGGGAAAAAGCTTACAAAAGCAAAAAAGGAATCCACTTGTTTTGTGGCTCTAATGTTACCTCTATAGACGTCAATTGTATAGCTCAATGTCTGGAAAGTATAAAAACTAATCCCAACAGGTAAAATAACGTCAAGCATTATGCCTTCAAATTTATATCCGAAAAATGTAAAGGCTGATTCAAAGTTTTCTACAAAGAAGTTAAAGTACTTAAATAAACAAAGTAAACCAAGATTGGTAGTAAGACTTAAATATAAAAGCTTCTTCTTAATTTTTTTATTTTTTCCACTTTCTATTTGTTGCGCAATTATATAATCAACGATAGAACTGAAAACGATTAAAGATAAAAAACGATAATCCCACCAACCATAAAATACATAGGAAGCAACAATTAAGAGCCCATTTTGAATTCTGTAATTATTTCCAAAAACAAACCAGTATAGTACAAATACTATCGGAAGAAATACCGCGAAATCAATTGAATTAAATAGCATTTTTTACGTTTAAGCCTCAGTCAACTTTGTTTGATGATTCCAAAATTAAACTTTTAGCCGAGATTATGTTTTTATACTTTCGAATTAAAATGAAATTAGATTAACCAAATGAAACTTCTGTCAAATCATCAAAACTAAAATATTGATTGGCTACTTCTTGAATTCTTTTTGAGGTTATCTTATTTATGGCATTTAAGTAGTTCGAATAATAATTTTTTTCGAGGTTTTGTAAATGGCAATTTTTATACTTTTCCATCATGGCAATAGCTCCATCTGAATTTCTTAAAAAAGAACCTAGCATATAGTTTTTAACAACACTTAATTCGTCATCTGGAATCAACTCCGTTTTTAATCTTTCCATTTCAAAATATATCTCTTTTAAAGTTGCTTCTCGTTTTTCAACAGCCACTTCTGTAGAAATAAAAAAGAAGGTTGAGTCTTCAAGTACCGAGATGCCTGAACCGATTCCATAAGTGTAGCCTTTATCTTCCCGAATATTTTTCATTAGTCTGCTCCCAAAATATCCTCCAAAAGCTGTGTTTAAGACTTGAAATGGTATAAAATCAGGATGCTTTTTATGAATTAATAATTTGCCAATTCTTATTGCTGTCTGAACACTGCCCTCTTTTTTTAAGTAAGTTTTACCTGGCGTCTGGTTAGGTCGATTTTTTAAAGTGTTATTTTCTTCTTCCTCAAAGTGCTTAGCAAAGTGCTCAAGGTTTTCTATTAAACTAATAGGTGCGTTACCGACTAAAAATAGTGTTGGTTTTTTACCCATATAATGTTTTTGAAAAAAATGTTGAAGGTCTTTCTGTTTAACATTATCAAAATCGCTTAGTGTTGCTAACTTTCCATAAGGGTGTTTATTTCCAAATAGATTCTTTGTAAATAGCTTTCTTGCATTTATACTGACTTTTTCTTCATTCAATTCAAACTCTTTCTTTTTGATATCTGACCATTTTTTAAGCTCATTTTCTGGAAAAAAACCTAATTTAAAAGTAGTTTGAATAATATCAAAAATTGGAAGAATTGAATCTACTAGGCCAAATACGGTAAAACCAGCATGATCTTTATTTTGCAAATGAGACAAGTAGCCGCCAAGTTCATCAATTTTTTCAGCAATTTCATTGGAGGGCAAGTCATTACTTCCGCTAAAAATCAGATGATTACAAAATTGAGAAATAAGCGGTTTTTCTTGGTGCTTCGAACCAGCATTCCATATAAAGTCTAACTTGATGGTATTGTCAGGTATACCATTAATCCAAAATAAATCAATATTATTTCCCAAATCAATCTTTTTTGGGAGTATTAGATCAATTTTATTAATTTGATTGAGCTCTGGGGCAATTTTTCTATTCATTGTTCAGCCTTTACAAATAAATAATTTGCATTCATTTTGGTAAAATATTTGATGCAAAATTGATTAATATGATCACGTTCAATTTTCTCATAGATTTCGATTTCATTATTTAACTCATCTAAGCGATTTAATACTGCAAATTGACTGATATTCATAACTCTATTTAATATACTTTGGTTCTGAAATTCTCTGGCCGTTTTAAATTTATTTTTTACTTTCTGTAATTCCTTATTTTTTAAATTATTGGTCTTTATTAGATTTAATTCTGTCCAAATAGCTTCTTCTGCTATTTTGAAATCAACATTATTCTGCAGAAAACCGGCTATAATGAAAAGTCCATGCTCAAACCCGCTTGATATGTATGCATTAATTTGGGAAAAAAGCTTTTGCTTTTTTACTAGCCTTTCATATAGTCTTGAAGATTTACTGCCACTGAGTAGGTCTGAAACCAGATCACCATGATAATGATCACTACTGGCTCTATTTCCAATTCTAAATGCGATATAAATGGCATCAGAAGGCACTTTTCTTTCAATTTGAAGTCTTCTTTCCTCTTTTTGAATTGGTTCAGCTGCTATTTTGCGGACATATTTATTGCCACTTGGAATATTGCCATACCATTTTTCGATTTGATTTTTTATTGTTTTTTTATCAAAGCTACCGCCAATTACAAGGATCGCATTCTGAGGGTTATAATGTTTTCTAAAAAAGCGTTTTACATCATCTAATTTGGCATTTTCTATGTGGCTCAATTCGATACCTATCGTCGGCCATTTATAAGGATGTGTTTTAAAAATTAGTGGTCTAAACTGATGCCAAACGTCACCATAAGGCTGATTTAAATAGCGTTGTTTAAATTCTTCTATAACTACATTTTTTTGAACATCCAAACTTTTCTGAGTAAAAGCTAAAGATAGCATACGGTCACTTTCAAGCCATAACGCAGTTTCAATATTATTTGCAGGAACGGTTGAATAATAATTTGTAATATCATTGTTTGTGAAGGCGTTGCATTCACCTCCAGCTAATTGTAGTGGTGTGTCAAAATCTTCAATATGTATTGATCCCCCAAACATTAGGTGCTCGAAAAGATGAGCAAAACCTGTTTGACTTTCTTTTTCGTCTCTGGCACCAACATCATAAAGCGTATTTACAACAACTAGGGGTGTAGTATGATCGTGATGAAGAATAACCCTCAAACCATTTCTTAATTCATAATATTCTAGATTGATCATTAAAAAGTATATTTCCCGTTTTGTAGAAGTGAGCGCTCTTCTTGATATTCCATGATAATTTCTTCAACAATTTTTGCTGCTGGTTTGATGTCTGAAATTAGTCCAGCTATCTGACCAATTTCCAGCTCTCCATCCACTAAGTCGCCTTCGAACATGCCTTTTTTCGCTCTTCCTCGCCCCAACAACTTTTTAAGGTCATCAGTACTGGCTTTATTTTTATAGGCATCTTGAACCTTATCGTAAAAATCATTTTTAATTAATCTAACAGGTGTAATTTCCTTCAGGGTTAATTGAGTATCACCTTCGTTCGATTGTACTACAATATTTTTGAAATTTTGATGTGCTGATGATTCAAGTGAGGCAACAAAACGGCTTCCAATTTGAACTGCATCAGCTCCTAAAACCATTGCTGCTAACATTGTTTTTCCAGTTCCAATGCCACCGGCTGCTATTAAAGGTATTTTTAATTTTTTAGCAACAATTGGAATCAAGGTAAAAGTCGTCATTTCTTCACGACCATTATGCCCACCGGCTTCAAATCCTTCAGCAACCACTGCATCAACACCCGAATCTTGTGCTTTTAAGGCAAATTTAAGACTTGAAACTACGTGAACAACTGTAATTCCATGTGACTTTAAATAAGAAGTATAAGTCTTTGGATTACCAGCTGAGGTAAAAACAATCTTTACTTCATGTTTTATTATGGTTTCAATGTGTTTTTCGATATCTGGATATAGCATTGGCAGGTTGACCGCAAAAGGCTTTTTTGTTGCAGCTTTACATTTAACAATATGCTCTTCTAAAACAGCTGGATACATTGATCCTGAGCCAATAATGCCAAGACCTCCCGCATTCGAAACAGTACTTGCTAATTCCCATCCTGAACACCATATCATACCAGCTTGAATGATGGGGTATTTGATGTTAAAAAGTGAAATAATTTTATTAGACATACAACTTTTTTGTTTGCAACGAAAATAGTTATAAGAAGCTACTTTGCACTATTTTTAATAAAAAAAGAGATTTATTGCGTATTATTTAATGTAAAAATTTATTTTTGTAGCTAAATACAAAACCAGTATGAAAAAAATATTTTTCGTTTTTTTAGTTATTACACTGCATTATAGCGGATTAAGCCAAAAATACAACCTTGGTTTTGGCGTGAGAGCGGGCGTTGCAAACTATTTAGGTGACATTGGAGGGGGAGATTTAGCTCGACCATTCATTCTTAATCTAGAATTAAAAGACACCAGATGGGGATTCGGAGCCTTTGTCAGATATCGATTTAATCCATATTTTGCGCATCAATTTGGTTTCAATGTTGCTAGGGTTCAGGGTGCAGATTCTGAATCTGATAACCGAGGAAGACAAGCTAGAAATTTAAGTTTTAAAAATGATATTCTGGCTTTGGATTATAAATTCGAATTTTATCCTTCTCAATTAGCTATGGCTGATGTTGGAAAGAGAGGACGATATAGAACTGATTTTAAAACCTACATCTTTGCTGGACTTGGCGGTATTTTTCACAATCCAAAAGCCGAATACAACGGGCAAACGGTTAAGTTAAGACCTTTAATGACTGAAGGTAAGGACTACACAAAGTTGGCATTTTCTATTCCTGTTGGAGCTGGTTTTTACTTCACTTACAGAAAACAACATAGATTTGGATTTGAATTGTCATGGAATTATACCTTTACTGATTATATAGATGATGTATCTACAGTTTACGTTGATCCTTCAGAAATGAGTTCCGACCCATTGGCCCCAATTCTTGCTAATAGAAACCCAGAATTAGACTATACAGGTCAGGACTATCCTAATAGAGCAAATTATGGTCCTAAAATCCCTGGTCAGGAAAATCCTAATAAACGCGGAGAAAAAGCGAATGATAGTTTTATTATGATGACACTTTCTTATAGTTTCGTCATAAAATCTAATAACGGATTCAATAGAAGCTATTCTTGGTTATATAGAAGTAAGAGTAGATTTGGAAAAACAAAAGCAAGATTTTAATTGCTGGATTATTTCTAATGACGAGATTTTTATAGTATCTGAGCTTTTTGTTCAGTTTAGCGTTTAATTATCCCTATGAAAAAAGTTTTAGTTTTGGCGCCGCATACTGATGATGGTGAATTTGGTTGCGGAGGAACAATTAATAAATTAATTGAAGAAGGTAATGAAGTTTATTATGTTGCTTTTTCGGCATGTGAGCAATCTGTTTTATCTCATTTTCCGTCTGATATATTAATCACTGAGGTAAAGGCCGCAACAAGTATACTTGGAATTAAGCCTGATAATCTAATTTTATTAAAATATAATGTCAGGACTTTTAATTATAAAAGGCAAGAAATTTTAGACGACATCATAAAAATCAGAAATAGAATTAATCCTGATTTAGTATTTATTCCTGCTCTTACTGATTTACATCAAGATCACAAAACTATCGCAGATGAGGCGTTGAGGGCATTTAAATTTACATCAATATTGTCATACGAAATGCCATGGAACAATATATCGTTTCAAACGTCTTGCTTTTACAAATTATCTCCTGATAATCTGAAAGCTAAAATTGATGCTTTGAAGAAATACAAGTCTCAGGCGCACCGTCCGTATGCAAGTTCTGAATTTATTAAATCTTTAGCAGTGGTGAGAGGAATACAAGTTAATACAGAATATGCTGAAACTTTTGAAGTCCTGCGTTGGATTAACTAACTTAGTTTCCTAAAACCTGTAATAATTTATCTGTCAAGCTCCGTATTTGAAGGTCGCTAGGGTCATAATTGGGGTTGAAAACTCTACTTTCCTTGTCTTCGATTTCGACCAATGAATTGTAAATCCTTTCTTCAAGATTAGCTTCATTTCTGTAAAATACTTTTCCGATTTCGTATTTTTCTATATAATCAGTAACGGCTCCTTTAACGGAAAAGGTCCACATAAATTTTTTAGTTGAGATATAATCTCCAAACTTCGTGGCAAAATCACCCGGAGATCCATCATATTTAAACCATAATGCAACATCTGCTTGATTAAGTTTGTCATAAGCTTCAAAAGGATCAAGCATTCCGTATGCTTTTACACTAATATCAAGCTCTTTGATGTAATTCAAAATTTCTTTAGGGCAATAACCAACTAATTCGACTTGAATTTTATTATATATGCTTGGGTGATTAATTTTCAATGTTTTAATAGCATTAAAAAACGGAATCCAATAATAATCTTTCAGAACATGAAGTGTACCAAAATGAAGTAATTTTATTTTTTCAGACTTATTTTCTGATGTTAGAGCCTTTGGATAATCATCTTCATCAAAACCATTAGGAATAACAAAAACAGGTGCTGATTCTGGCTCATTTGTAATAATTAATTTTTTTTGAAATTCTGAAACGGTAATGATTTTATCTACTTTTTTTAGGACTTCTCTTTCAAGATCTCTTTCGTATTGATGCCTATCTTCAGAAATTGGATATGGGTCATTAAAGTCATTCCACGGATCACGATAATCTAAAACTATATTTAAATTGGGGAATGTGTCTTTTAGGTCAACAGCAAATTTTGTATATCTAAAGGGTGTGCCTGAAATAATCAGGGTGTTAATTTTTTCGTTTGTAATAATCTCAGGAATGGTTTTATTAAAATGAGTCTTCCAAAGCACACTAAAATCCCAATAATTACCTTTTACTCTTTTTTTTAGTAAAAAAAGTTGGACTCTAAACATTACTTTCCTGAACAGATTTGGTTGGCTGTAATCAAGTAGTTCAAGGTATTTGGGATAATTTGAATCTAATTGTGTATGCTTGAAGTCAATATTGCTTAATTCTGAAACGAAGCTAGACTCAATATTCTTAATATTATTTTTTGCAGAAATAACATGGATATTAATATCGTCTTTTTTTGTAAGGTACTTTACAAACTTTGTCCATCTTCTACCTCCAACACCAGGTATAGGAGGGAAAAAGTGGCTTATTATTAAGATATTATTGCTCATTTGACCGAATTACTTTGGCAGGATTGCCATAGGCAATTACATTGGCAGGTATTGATTTAGTGACAACAGCGCCCATTCCTATTTGTGTTTTTTCTCCTATAGAAATACCATTTCTTATCATGGCGTTAACACCAATGTAAACGTAGTCGCCAATAACAGAAGATCCAGAAGTTACAATATTGCAAGTCAGTATAACATTTCTTCCAATGATACAATTATGGCCAATATTAATGAGTGCTCCAATTTTACATCCTTCTTTAATAAGAGTTTGACCAAGTGCACCTCTTCTTACGGTTGTATTTGGGCCAATATCCACATTATTTTCGATAATAACGTTTCCAATTTGCGGGAGCTTTTCTAATAAATCTGTTTCCGGATTAAGTGCAATGCCCATTCCTTCAGATCCAATTGAGGTATGGGGTTTAATAACACAATTTTCACCTATAATACAATCAGCCTCAATAACGGCATAAGGATGAAGAATAGTGCCATCTCCAATAGTGACGTTTTTGCCTATAAATACACTATCTGCAATTTTTATATTGGGATTTTTTCTGTGGGTTTCTACATCATTGTAGAGATAGTATTCTGGTTGAGGTGCAAAAAATGCTTTCATGATAAGTGAAAGCGTTAATTTGGCATCTTTTTTTGTTACAATATAAGTAACATCTTTTTTTGGAACAAAATCAATTTTTTCGTTGACGAGAAGTGTACCAACAGTTATCTGCTCGGCATATTGATTGGCCTTGGCCCAAGTTATTCCATTTTCAACTTGATTACTAAGTGCGGTAACTTTTTCTATTTTTCTTTCAATATTACCAACAGCTTTTAAATCAAATTTCTTAATAATATCCTTTAAATCAACCATAATTTTGCCTAAAGTTCATCAACCATTTTATAGAATTTGGCTGGATTTCCAAACCAAACCTCGTTTTCTTTGGTCTGAGCTCGAAGCTGAGAACAGGCACCAATCATTGATCCCTTTCCAATTGATGCTCCAGGCATTAGTGTAACATTGGCTCCAACAATTGCATTGTCTGCAACGGAACCAGCCTGAAGGTCTACTTTCTTTTTAAAGTCTAAAGTTGTGGTCACAAAACCAAACTTAATATTAACGTTATTTCCTATAATGGTGTCTGCACAAATTGTACAACGGCTTCCAAAACTAGAATTATCACCGATTATAACGTTGGTTCTAATTTCATTATAGGATTTAATTTTACAGTTTTTTCCTATTCTAGTACCTTTTCTAATTAAAGTAAAGTCGCCAATAAATGTACCGTCTCCTATTTCTACATCATCTTCAATCAAAACGAATTTACCAATAGTCACATTTTGACCTATTCTTGCTTTTTTTGAAATATCCTGCATACTAGCTTAATTTAAGAAAGCAAATATAGTTATTAATGTTACAAGAGCGAATTTGATAAAAATCATTTTTGAATGCAAATAAGATATTTTAATGTTGATAAAAAGGAGAGTATCCAAAAAGAGATTATCTATTTAACAATTATATTTGTGACGATTAACCGTTTTAGTAATTGTTGAATGAAAATGTTTTTTTTTTACTTATTGAATCTTTCATTATTGAAAAAAGGGAACATAATTTTACCTTTCAAAATATACACTAAGCTAAAAGTTGACTTGCATAAATCTTCTAAGCTGATCCTTAAAAGCAGAGTAAATTTTGGTAGTCAATCAACTCCAGCATCATCTCCAAATATTGCCTCATTGATTTTAAAGAAAGAGGCTATTGCAGAATTTGGAGAGTCTGTTGTTATTGGAGGCGGAGTTTTGGTTTTTGTGAAAAAAAAGGCACGGTTTAAAATAGGCTCTAACTCATATATTACATCAGATACCCATATTGAATGTATGAATAATATTGAAATAGGAAATGGTTGCGCGATTAGTTGGGGTGTTACAATTATTGATGATGATCACCACTCAATTAATTACGAAGGCAATCACCAATCTAAGAAAAACCATTCAGTAATTCTTGGTGATAAGGTATGGGTAGGTTGTAATGTTACAATTTTAAAGGGAACAGAAGTAGGGGATAATTCAATTGTAGCAGCTGGTAGTGTTTTGACTGGTAGCTTTCCAGCTAATTCTTTAGTAGCAGGAAATCCGGCAAGAGTAATAAAACGTAATGTAAATTGGACCTAAGTAATGAATGTTTTAATACTCTACACCAAAGACCGGTATGAATTATTTAATCGAAAGTCTGCAATTGGATCTTACATTCATTGCTTAGCCAGTATTTTAAATGAAAGTGAGGTCAATGTTTTTCTTAATGGTGAGGACTTTAATCAGGTTAACCACAATACGAAAAGTCATGGAGACTTTCAGCAAAGTAAAATTAAACAATTAATAAGTCGACTAATTCCAGGTTTTATTAAAAGGTTAATTCGTGATTTTAAACATATCTCTAGTTTAAAAAACTTTTCTGAAGAATTATTAGTGTCTAATAATAGCTATGATGCCATATTAGAATTTTATAATTTTGGATCAAATGTTGGTTATTTGGTTAGTAAACATTTTAATATCCCACTGTATATCACTTACGACGGACCTATACTAGAAGAATACGTTTTCTTTAACGGAGCAAAACCTATTTTTTCGAATGTCATTTTAAAAAGAGAGAAAAAATCACTTCAAGCAGCAAAAAAGATAGTCGTATACTCAAACCCAATGATTGATTTTATAAAAACTAAAATAGGGGAGAATGATAAGTTGTCTATTCATCAAAATGTTGATTTTTCTAGATTTGATATCATGAAAAACGATAAAGACTATTCAAGTCAATCGATAAATATTTGTTTTGTAGGCTCCTTTTTGAAGTGGCATCAAATCGATTTTTTAATAGATGCTTTTTCTGAATGCTTAAAAGAGGGATTGGATTGCAAATTGTTTTTAATAGGAGATGGAATGGAACGTTTGAGAATGGAAACGTATGTTGATAGCCTAACTGATAATGTGAAACACAATATCAAGTTTACTGGATTTCTTGATGGCTCAGACTTATTTGAGTTAAAAGAAAAAATGCATATTGGCATTATGCCAGGTTCAAATTGGTACGGTGCACCAAATAAAATATTCGAATATGGGGCAATGAAAATGTCAGTAATTGCGCCAAATACACCAACAATAACAGATTTGTTTAATGAGGAGGAAGTCATGTTTTTTAAATGGAAAGACAAGCAATCTTTAACAGAAAAATTGATAGATATGGTAAGCAATACCTCAAAAATTAAATCATTTGCTTCTAACTTAAATACTTATATTTTAAACAAGTACTCTTCCGAAAATACAAGTAGCTTCTATACAAAACTTCTTAATGACTAGCTTTACTTTTTTATGGCTTGAAGGTAAATCGACTCTAATCTTTTGACATTATTCTCTATAGAATGGTCAGTTTTTATTCTTTCCAATGCTTTTTGGCCTTTATCTTTAATAATTTCCCTATTATTTGATACTTCTTCAATGATTTTTACTGTTTGGCTAACCACTTCATTAGTAAAACGTTCTCTTTTGGAAGGTGTTCTGGGAATTGATCTCCCATTTTCAAGTTCAACATCTATAATCCAACCGCAGTCATTATTGTTAATCTCTGTTAATGCTCCTCCATTTGTTGTGATGATAGGACAGCCGCATGATTGTGCCTCAAGAACAAAGTAGCCGTAGGTTTCGTCATATGAGGGTAAAATAGCCATGTCTGATCTTTTTAATAAGTCAATGACTTTATCATTAGGTAGCTTTTTATGGTAGGTGATTAAGTCATTCTTGCTTATAATGTCCAAGGCTTCATCACGGTCATTTTTAGTGGTGGCAGAAGCATAATCACCGTACTGAAGTGACGATACAATAGTTAATTGCACTTTTATTCCTTTTTTTGTCAGTTTTTCAAAAGACATAAGTAATTCTTTTCCGCCTTTTCTAAAAAAATCGGCACCTACAAAAGTTAATTGAATAAACTCATCACTCAGTTTTTTCTGAGAAAAACTTTCAATATTCAAGCTTTGAGAAGGGTGAATCAATTCAATTTTTGACAGTATTTTATTGACTAATGCTTTATCTATATCTCGTAAGTAGTAGGTCTGAAAATCAATAGCGAATTGAGATAAAGCAACTATTTTTTTACAAGTGGGGTCAGCTAGTCTGTTTAAAACACGATTAATATATTTATTTTCGTGAGGAAACAAACCAATCGTATTTGCCCCTCTTGGAAGGTAACACTCTACAGTTGTTATCCAAGGTTTTTTACCAAGACTTACTGCATTGAAAAAATGAAGACAGTCATAATTCCCAATGTTTAAATCATAAAAAAGATTTAACCATTGCGGATGGTTCCGTTTTTTTATTTTGAAGTAGAGGTGGTTAATTACTCTATAAATATCAATTTTTTTCTCGAACCGAAAGTCTCTAAATGGAAGTTCCGTGAAGTTACGCTTTTCTGGGTAATGATTTGCCTTGATTCCAATCTTATACATGATAATCTAAAGTATAATTTTAAGATGCCATAAAGATAAAATGAAATCTAAATTATGGGGAAGTATTTCATTAAAAAAGACAACTTCAGTTTAGGTTGTTAGCAACAAAAAAACCAGCAAAGGAAACTTTGCTGGTTTTTAATATATGATCTATGTACCTTAACAATTATGCAAAGTACACATAAAGTTATTTAATAACTGATAACTTTTTTGTTTCAAAAAGGGTACGATCGTTGTTTGCAATAGAAACAACATAAATACCTTCAGAGAAATCGTCCAAAGAAACCTCAGAAAGGTTATTTTGGTTAATTACTTGATGAACAACTTTACCATCTGCACTAAAGATTGTTAAAGTATAATCAGCAATATCACTTGTAATGTTTACAACACCGCTAGCTGGATTAGGGAAAACTGTAAATTCGAAGTCTTCACCAAGTCTATTTCCAGAATTACTTGAGCTTTCAGCTACATTATTAGCTACAGCACCATTGTCGTTTAAGATCATTGCTGGTGGTACAAGTGGTGTAACAAAAGTACAAGTAGCCCCAAAAGGACCATAGGTACTTCCAATTCTAGCTTGAACTCGAACTGAGTAAGTTGTATTAGGATTCGAAATACCCGCCAAATTCAATGTAGTAGCTTTATAGGTTCTTACATGTTGAAAAGACGCTCCAGTACCAGGGTTGGTAAACTCAAAAGTATATTCATTAGCACCAACAACTTGATCCACAGAAATAAGCGAATTATAATTAGCTAAAGGTGTTGAACTATTACAAAGCGAAGCCACTAACTGAGTTGCTGGAACTGTAGAAGGGGCAGTGATTCCACATGTGGTTGAATATGCACCAACAACACCACCAACAGTCGCTCTAACACGTACATTATAAGAAGCACCAATCTCATCAAGACCAGCTTCTAACAAGCTAGTCACGTGCCATCCTTTTGAGAATACTGTCACCACATTTGTAGTAGTGTTTTCGAATTCGTAATCGTAATTAGTAGCACCGAACACTGGGTTAGTTGCAAAACTTTGGTTAATAGATCCCATTGTTGCTCCACAGTTTGCAGCCGTTAGACCTGTATTATAAGCACTAGAGTTAATTGCAGGAGAAGTTACCTGACAAACTGTACCAAAAGATGTATAAGTTGTACCATCTAAGGTTACAGCAACTGTAACATCATAAGTAATACCTGGATCAGTTAAACCTACCTCACCTAAACTTACGGTATGGTGATTTTTATCAAATGTAGTATTAGGACTTGGTGCACCTGGCGTTGTGTTAAAGAAGTTGAATCTCCAACCTACTACACCAGCAGAGGTTGTAGAAGTAATGCCCTCAAAATAAGATGTTAAGGTAACACCACAATCAGATGCAACTAAATTTGGAATTGGAACAGTTTCTGGTGTAAATACGTTACAAGCCAAACCATATAATCCAAGAACACCATTTACAGTAGCTCTTACTCTTACACTATATGTCGTATTGTTTGCAGTAATTCCAGCAGTAGCCATATCCATAGAAGTAGTAGCACTTGATGCAGTTAATACAGGGTTACCTGGATTTGTAATGTCAGTGAACTCAAAATCATAATTAGTTGCTCCAGCTACAGCATCACATGTAAATACATCAGTAAATGCACTTGCTTTGAATCCGCAACTTGCTCCTAAGCTTGTGTATTCAACAATAGATGGAGATAAAACAGTACAGATAGCACCAGGAGCAGAGAATGTAGTTCCAGATCCCATTGTTACACTTACTCTTACATCATATTGTTGGTTAGGTGTAAAAAGACCTGCAGTTGATAATTTGGTATTTCTGAAAGTTTCAATTGTTGTAGCAACCAAGTTCGTTGTACCAATATCATAAAATTCAAATTTATATTGAGAAGCTCCAGTCACGTTAATAGCAGCTATGTTTTGATTGAATGATGTTACGACTAACCCACAAGTTTGTAAAGCAGTAGCAGGAACATTTGTTGGTGACGTTACCGTACAAACAGCACTGTAAGCACCAGCAGTTGCTCCAATTTTTGCTCTTACTCTTATTGAGTATAATGTATTCACATCATATAAACCAGCAGATGATAATCTCATACCGTTACTAGTATTTGTGTACATAGTAACATTGTTAGAAGGATCTGTGATTTCGAACTCATATTCAGTTGCTCCGGGTACAGATGCACAAGGAATATTTGTAAAGAATTGAGGTAATGGTGGAGCTCCACCACAAAAGGCTGAAGAAATAGATGTTGCACCTACACCTGCGGGAGCCACTACCTGACAAGTAAGACCAGCAGCACCGAACGCGCCTGTAGAGTTATTTCTAATTGATACATCATAAGTCACACCTAAAGTGTTTAAGCCAGCATCAGCCAATTTAATGGAGTGCCAATTTGTTACGTGAACAGTAGCAGCACCACCACCAGTAGGAGTGAAAGTCCATTCATACAGAGTTGCACCGACTACGGAAGAACACAGAATGTTAGTTCCAAAGTTAGCCGGAGTTGCAGTAGGACAATCTGCAAGTTCAGTTGTTTGAGCTGTGGCCATAGAAGCTATAAAAAGCAGCCACAAAAAAGATAAAGATTTCATATTATTTTAAAATTTGTTTGAGGACAAATATATGTATAATTAATTATCTAACTGCTAAACATATCTAATAAATTGCGCTTACAAACAATTTTATGTTTAAAACCAACCTTAACTATTGTTTTACAGGGTATTGAAAGGTGTGGATTATGCTGTTTTCTGAAGAAAAACATGAAAATAATTCGACAAAGTTAAAAAAATAGAATTTGCGTTAAGTTAGAAATGTTTAATCTAAGGCCCTTTCAATCTCAAATAATTTGTTTTCAAGATCTTCTCTTTTGTTTTTTATAAGCTCCAGTTCTCTTCTAAGCTCATTTATTTGTTGTTTTTGCCCCTCAATTAATTCGACCTTTTCTTTTAATCCTTTTAACAGTAGTAAGTTAATGCCATCAAAATCTCCAGAGTTTATAGATGTTGAATCTAAACCTACTTCAAAGGTCTGATGAAAGTCCTGAGCCATTGGTCCTATATGTTTGATGCTTTGATTCTGAGATTTATAACTCCATCTGAATACTTCAATATCATCAATTTTGTTAATAAATTCTAATGGCTCAATAGGTGTAATATTGTCTTTCTTTGTGCTGTCAGAAAGTGTAGACCATGCTCCAGCTCCAGGCGCAAGCGTAACACCAGTGGATAGATTTGCGCTAGTGTAAAAAATAGTACCTCCAGCTGCTCTTACCATAAACTGATTGGCTGCAGTTGATTGTAGTGTTCCAGAAGTAGAATGATCTGCATAAAGGAAACTCCCATCATGGCTTGATGAGATTATACTCCTAAAACCCATAGCAACTGAATTGTCACCATCTGCATCTACAAAATTTCCGAAGCCCAAAGCATGTTCTCCAGTAGCTGTTGGATGATAACCAATAGCTATTGAACCTGTATTGCCAGCGACTGCAGCTCTACCAAGAGCTATACTATAATCTCCAGATGCTGATGGATTTTGACCTGCTGCAAAAGAATAGAGACCAGTGGAAGCAGCACCATTTCCGACAGCAAACGACCCTTCGTCAGTGGCAAACGACCCCGTTCCAAATGCTACTGAAAATTGTCCAGAAGCTCTTGTGTTAAAACCAGCTGCGAAAGAATGATTACCTATAGATGCATCATTCCATACAGTTCCTGTTACCTCTCCAACCCTAAAAGCTGCTTTGCCAGGATACCACATCATTCTTGTGCCTGCATTTTCTGCAGGTATGCTTCCGTTTCCAAAGTTTCCTGTAAAAACAGCACCATTAATATTGTTAACATGAAAATTTGTTGAAGGATTTGATGTACCAATTCCAATGTTACCATTTGCTTTAATTCTCATTCTTTCTATGTTATGAGATTTTAGAATTAAGTCTACAGAGTCGATAGTTCCCAAAAATTGGTTTGTAGAATTAGAGATTTCATTGCCGCTTAGTCCCCAATTTCCCAATGAATATTTAGCAATTAAAGCAGTGTCAGCGAATTTTGAGGAGTCTGCATAAGTAGCGTACAAACCGCTGTACGCGAAGTTTGAAGTATCTGATTGATGCGCGTATTGTGAAGAGTCTACCAATCCACTGGTATTAATGGCGTAGAAAGAACTATCAGAGAAGTTAGCAGTGTCTGAAAAATAAGCAAAATTAACAGTATCATTTTGATTAGAAAAAATATCATTACCAGGTATCCATTTCAATCCATCCCATTTAAGAACATCTCCAACTTTAATGTTGGCAGTATCAACATCTATAAGTTCAGCTAATTCAAATTTCTGAGAAGTGGTTTTAGAATGAAAAGCAAATGGAACGGAAAGCATTTGTTGAGAAATTTTTGAGATATAATTTTGAGAATTATCTTCATCTAGAAGCATTTCTATATAAAAATCACCATCCTCCCAATTTATTTCGTTTAAGTTAGCGGCAGATCCAACACCTGTATTGTCACCTTGCCCAATAATCAAAGAAATTTGCCCGAATTTATTTGGGGTTGTGATATGGTTTTCTTGAAGAATAATTACTCCGTCTATTGTTGAAGCTCTTATGTTAAACTGAACGCCAACTTCTTGATCAGTTAACAAATCTCCTTCAGCATTAAACAATTGTGCTTGGTAGGATATTCCATTTGGGAAATCTTGGGCATAGCCACAATGCACAGCGAATATGATAATAAAATTAGTGATCCACCTTTTCATACAATACATTTATTCGACTTTCTAAGTCATTAATTTTTTTCTGTTCTTTTTTGGAATGTTGCTCTAAATCTGATAGTTCGGTAATAATGCTTTTACTATCCAGTTTTTGATTAATTTGCTTAATACCCATAAAAATAATCCCATCAATGTCCAACATATTAATGTAGTTATCATACTCCCCGACATCAAACATTTTATTAAAATCTTGAGCCATTGGACCAATGTGCATTAATTCTTGATTTTTGTATGTCCAAGAATACACATTTGTTTTATCAAAAGAATTGCTAAAGTCAGTTGGAGTGATTGGATGTATATTAAATTTCTTATTTCTATCCGAAACCATATTCCAACTTCCCCCTCCTGCTGCTAATTCAACCCCCATTGTGGCGTTAGATGAAGAGTAGAATATAACACCTCCTGAGGCCCTAACCATAAATTGATGAGGAGCGGTGTTGTTCACAAAATTTGTTGTTGAATTATCTCCATAAATAAAGCAGCCAGCTTGCAAATTCGTAGTGGCATTTGTTCCCATAGCAGTAGAAAAGTGTCCCGTAGCCGATACGTTTTGTCCCGCTGCCCATGCCGTAGCACCAGTTGACAAAACATTATCGCCCATTGCAACAGAGGATGAACTTTTATTTGCAATGGCCTTTTTACCGATCGCTACATTTCTATAAGTATTGGCTTGGCAGTCCTCGCCAATTGCCACTCCCATCCTTGCAGTTCTGCAGTTTTTTCCAAATGCAAAACTAGAAATCGCATTATAAGTTGTTGAGCCTGTTACAGCTGAATCACCAAAAGAGTTTTTTCCAAAAATAGTACTATTTGTTCCATTTGTTCCAACATTTTTGCCCCAAACGAAACTGTATTTACCCATTAAAGTATCCAGTCCGGTAATTGATCCTCCACCCCTAAAGCTAGCTTTGCTTCCATCAAAGTAAAGGTGAGCATTTGGAATTGCACCAAGCGTATTTCCAGAAGTTGCATTCATTAAAACCCCGTTGTTAGTTGTTAAACTAAACCCATTATCGGTTGTTCCGGGAGTATTATTTAAATTATCGTTTTGACTAAAAATGAGCCTTGTTGAATTATTAGTTTTGAGTGCAAAATCTTCTTGACCAATTGTACCTGCATAATTGGTTGCATCAGTATTATTATTTCCTTTTAAACCCCAATTTCCTATGGCATAGTTAATGTTTTCAATAGAATCAACGTAGATAGTAGAATCAGAAAAAGGAGATAGAGTCATTAGCCAGACAAAATTAGATGAATCAGAAAATTGAGAATGATGGCTTGAATCGGCATACACAGCAAACGTGGAAAATTGGCTAGTGTCACTGTAGGATGATGAGTCTGCTATTTGAGAAAGAAGCGATAAATCACCAAGTATATCCTCTTGTTCTGTAAAAACAGAACCATTAAATTTGAGTACCGAAAATGTTTTTATTAGTTCACTAGGTGTGTCAATTAGATCATTTAAGGAAGGTATCTGTTGACTAGAAAGACTATGATAGGCATAAGGAAACGGCTGAATAGAGTAGGAGCCAATCAATTCGCTTAATTGACCATTACTAAAGTTAAATAACTTAACCTTTTTAGAACTTATCCAATGAATGTCTTTGAGAGTTTGATGGGGGCCAAATTCAAACTGACCCTGGCCAAAAACCATTTTAAAAACGTTATTTGAGTCCAATTTCACATTCAGATGACTCTCTGCATAGAGGGTATCATCAGAATTTGATAAAATCAAGATGAGTAAGTCAACATTAGAACTATTGCCGGACTTATTCAAAAATTGCCCCTGAATGGGGATGCCATTTTTGTCATTTTGACCAAAAGAAAAACTTCCTAAAACCAATACTAAGATGAGAAATAAGTTCTTCATGGCTATAACTTTAATACTTTTTTTGTTATTAACTCTATACCATCATAAGATACACTCACAAAATATATGCCTTGAGAAACATCACTCAAATCCATTTCTACCAATTGCTGATTACTTTCTTCCTGCCTTATTAATTTTCCGTTTACAGAATAAACTGATATAAGTGTTGCCAATGAGTTAGGTTGATTCAAAGCTATTGAGATCTGATTACTAAATGGACTGGGAAAAACAAGGAAGTCATTCTCCTCTACTTTATATTCAGTTTTTAATTGTTTATTTAAAGGATAAAAACCATGAAAGACTGTTGCGGATTCATTCTGGCTACTTAACATTTCTCCTGCAGCGAGTTGTAGGCTGTCGTTATCTATTTCAGAATGGAACGCTGACAAAGTAAATTTCGAAACAGTTTGAGAAAAAGTAGTGTAGTAGACTAGATTTAAAAAAGCTATAAAAAATAGTTTTAAACTTAAATGCATTTTATCAAATTTCAGCAAAAGACAAATTTACACAATAATATGCTTATGTTCAAATCAAATTCTCACTAAGTATGGTAATTTAAACTTTGCTTTAGTTGGATAAAACAATACTGCCAAATTAACCTATTTGAATTTTGATTTGATATAATAGTAAAACTTTCTTCTAGATTTTAAAAAGATAGGTATTCCCTCGAAAAACGATAGTTTTGATTGCTCTGCTAGTCGATAAAATAACCTATCATAAGTGATATTTAGCACTTTTCTTAATTCTTTTTCAGGGTATATTTTTAATTCAGAATTTTTAGAAACTAATGTCTTAATATGATTATCGAACGTTTTTTTTGTAAAGCTTAAGAAACTATGGTTCCATAATTCGAAATGAATATTTGCAGCTTTTTGTACCTCAGCAAACCCAAGATCTTGAAGTACCTCTTCATATATTTTTATGTACCCATTTTTTTTAATCTCTCTATTCCTAAATAGATTATAATCTTCTCTTCTATAAAAATATAAAAGGTCTTGGATGCTTGTCATGAGGGTAACCTTACCTAAGTCATAAAAAATTTTGTAGTCTTCAATAAATTGATAACCGTTTGAATATTTAATTTGGTGTTCTTTTATCACACTGTTTCTAAATATAACGCTTGCATGACCTATTGAATGCTTGAATAGTAAATTGGCCTTATTAATCAAAGGGTTTTTTTCATAAATAACTTTATCGTCTGACATTCCAAAATGCTGAATTCCAGAACCACATACACCATATTTTTTATGCGTATCCATGAATTCAACCAGTCGTTTTATTCTATCTGGGTGCATTTTGTCATCACCATCCATTCTTATGATATATTCTGAATCAATGGTATTTAAGCCAATGTTTAAACTATCAATAATCCCTGAATTCGATTCCTTTTCAATAATTTTAATTCTATGATCGTCGAAACCTTTGATGATTTCTAAGCTGTTATCAGTAGATCCATCATCAACAATTAAAACTTCAAAATTTTGAAAGGACTGGTTTTGAATAGAGACTAGGCATTCCTCCAAATATTGTCCATTGTTATAATTTGGCAGAAGAACAGTAGCTTTTGTCATGGGGAGCTAATTTTCCATTCAGGAGTATAATAATTTAAACCAGAACCTGGAGGCAAGTTCCTATAAACAATTCTTGAGCTATCTCCGATATTAAATTGTGCACAAAATTTGAGGAAGTCTATATGCTGACCAGAAACATTGTCACCAATCCATAAACCAATTTTATATGAGCCGGGATAAAGGCGAATGTTTTTGAAAGTAACGTTAAAAGTCTTTGTTCCTTCAAAGGGTTCTATCATGAAGTCTGAATCAGTATTTTCAATATTTGCAATTCTTGTTTGATCATGAGTGTATAAGTGAATGGCAAAAATTGAATTAATTTTTGACTGACTCGTAATTTTGAGCTGCAGAGTTAAATCGTTCCCAATGGAGATATTGGTTGATGGCTGTCCATTTTCTAAGATTTTTAAAGAATCAAATTTCATTTCACCAGACCCTTCATGAGGAATGGCCGAAAAATCAAAGAAAGAAGTATTCTCAAAATTATTAGAGTTTAAATACCTATCAATTGTACTTGTGATATCACCTTCGTAGGTCAATCTTCCATTTTCCATCAGAATGCCTGAATCGCAAAGGTTGGCTACAGAATTTAGATTATGACTGACAAATAGTACTGATCTTCCACCTTTGGATATATCTTTCATTTTGCCAATACATTTTTTTTGAAAAGCCATATCTCCAACAGCTAATACTTCATCTACAATTAGAATTTCAGATTCTAAATGTGCTGCAACGGCAAAACCTAACCTTACTATCATTCCAGATGAATACCTTTTTACAGGAGTGTCAACAAAACTTGCACAACCTGAAAATTCAACAATTTCGTCAAGTTTTCTCGAAATTTCTTGCTTTGACATACCTAATATCGCTCCATTAAGGTAAATGTTTTCTCTACCCGTTAGTTCAGGATGAAAGCCTGTTCCTACTTCTAGTAAAGAGCTCATCCTTCCCTTAATATTAATGGTTCCGGTTGTAGGTGAAGTAATGCGCGAAAGCAATTTAAGAAGGGTAGATTTTCCAGCTCCATTTGTGCCTATTACACCAAGAACCTGGCCTTCGTTTAATTTAAAACTAACATCCTCTAGTGCCCAAACATATTTTGAGTCGGAACCTTTACTTCGCTCATTTTTTTCTGTGACTTTAAGATAAGGATCTTCCTTTCCTCGGATTTTATGCCAAAACCTGTTTAAATCATGAGATAGAGTTCCAGTTCCTACTTGTCCTAAGCGATATTGCTTTGATAAATTATTAACTTCTATTACTGTATTCGACATAGTATGATATGTTTAAACCGTATCTATGAATGATTTTTCCATACGACCAAAAATTCTAATTCCAATGAAAAAAGTGACTATGGCAAAAATTGTACTATATGATAATGCGTACCATGAAAATACACCTTCACCAGCACCAAAAAAAGCGACTTTAAATGCTTCAATAATATTGGTCATTGGATTCAGTTGCAAAATGAATCTTGCTTTATCAGAAATCCCGTCACCATTAAGAGGGTAAACAATAGGAGTGGCATACATCATTAACTGTATTCCAAATTGAATGAGGAATTTTAAATCACGGTATTTTGTGGTTAATGATGAAATGATAAGGCCGGTGCCCAAGCCTAGTAGAGCAAGATTAAGTATTAATAATGGGAATAAAATTAGTAATTTACTTACCCCATAATTAAATTCAGAGTAGGTGAAAAAGTAAAAATAGAAGGCTAGAAAGAGAACAAACTGTACACCAAATTTGATTAGGTTTGTAATGATAACCGATAGTGGAACAATAATTCTGGGGAAATAAACTTTTCCGAAAATGTTTTGGTTAGCAGTAAAAGTTTCTGAGGTCTTGACAACGCAGTCAGCGAAGTATGTCCAGGTTGTTATTCCAAGCATGTAAAAAAGTATTTGTGGAACGTTCTGACCTGTTTCAATTTTTGCAATTTGACCAAATACAATTGTGAATGTAATAGTAGTAAGCAATGGTTGAATTATGATCCAAAGAGGACCTAAAATTGTTTGTTTATAAATGGAAATAAAGTCCCTTTTAACAAAGAGTAAAATCAAATCTTTAAACCTAATAATTTCTGATAGGGCAATGTTCGAATTTTTTTTCTTCGCATCTACTACGGTTGTCCAGTTGTTAACTGTTTTGGGTTCAGAATCCATATTACTATTTGAGGTTTTGTCTTTTGTGAAATTAGTACCAAAACACCATTTAAAGTCACATATTTTGAGGGCGAATTTACAAATATTTTGAACAGAAGAAAACTTTATACCGAAGATCAAATTTAATTAACGATTTTTTGATACAGTGTTTTAGGTTTAAATAATTACTAATTAAACATTTATGATTGGTCTATTCTGTCTAAAAATAACTTCGCTTCCTAACCAAATTATTAGTTGTGATAATTAACTGGTTAGTATTTTTGCTAATATGGTATTAAATTGTATTTTTGCTCCCTAAATGCAAGTGTTTATGAAAGCAATTTTTACATTTTCAGCCCTTATCCTTAGTTTTATAGGTCTTTCCCAAACAGGACCTGCAGGAATAGGTTCATCTACGGACAACAATTTTTGGGTGGATGCGAATAGCATGAATTTATCAAATGGTAATTCAGTTTCAGTTTTTGAAGATATCTCAGGAAACGGAAATGATTTCACACAATTATCGTCTGCTGCGCAGCCTACTTTCGTTACTTCTGTAGTTAATGGTCTTCCGGCTTTATCATTTGATGGAGATGATGATGTTTTATTTTCAGGAAGCATTCCCGCAATTGAATCTAACGAAATTTCATGGTATGTTGTTTATGACAAAGCACCTTTAGACAATCAGGGTATTATTGGAGCCAACTATGCTTCCAATTCTAAGAAGTGGTTAACGTATTGTAACTCTGCAAATAATAATGTGGTAAATGGTTTCTTCAATGTCAACTCACTCACTTTTAATACTTATCCAGATAATGGCGCATTTTTTAATTTCTCGTCAAATATTATAACTACAACTGATCTTAAAACATACAAGAATAGTGTGCTTTCAGGAACAAAAATTAAGGCTTACACGCCTCCAACAGGGCATAACTTTGTTTCCTTAGGTCAATACCCAACCCTTACTAATTCTTACTTTCATAATGGACGTATCGCGGAAGCATTTGTTTTTAATAGAGCACTAAATGATTTAGAACGGGTTTTAATTGATAATTACCTTGGAGCTAAGTATGGTAAAGCTATTTCAAATGATTTTTACGCCTATGAAGCAACCCATAATATTGGATTAGTTGGTCTTGGAGATGATGGGACTAATACCCAAACTTCAAGTCAAGGCGCTGGTATAGTAGAATTTTCAAACCCGTCAGCTATGACTTCTGGTGAGTATTTCCTCGTCGCTCACACCAATACTGATTTGAGTGTGTTGACCAGTGTTGATATTCCTGTCTCTCTTGCTGGTCACGAAAGATGGAGTAGAACATGGAGGGTCGGAGAAACTGGAGATGTTGGAGATGTCGATTTAGTTTTTGATATGTCAGCTCCTACAGGATTTGGAGTTGTGGGAACATATAACCTCTTAGTTGATACTGATGGTAATTTTTCAAACGCTACTATTATTCCTGGAGTTTATAATGCATTGACTGATGAACTGTCTTTTACAGTGAACATGGCTGATGGAGATTATTTTACAATTTCTGCGTCAGTGGCTCCACCAGTAGCTATTCGTTCTGTGGCGACAGGGAATTGGTTTGCACCAGCAACTTGGGATTGTGTATGTACCCCTACTGCTGGAGATACTGTATATATTGACAACTCAGATGTTGTTTCTGTTGACGGGGCTGGTACTGCCCCAGTTTACAATTTAATTGTTGAGAGTTCAGCAACCTTAAACATGGCTCAACCTGTAGAACTTGAAATTGGTGGAGACTTTACTGTAGATGGATCATTAACTCTTACGGATGGTACTATTTCCTTTAAAGGTTCAGCCGCACAAGTTATTGATGGTGGTGGATCAACTCATGATTTGAATAATGTAACAATTGATAATTCGACGGTGAGTAACGTGAAGTTTGAAAATGGAGATTTCATCTTGAATAATACTTTAAATCCGATTAGTGGAATAATGGAAATTGATGGGACGGCCTCATTTGTTATAGAATCGTCTGCATCAACAACAGGAGGAAGAGTAGGAGTGGTTTTTCCAAACTTTAGTCAAATAGGAGATATTACAGTTGAGCGTTTTATTCCATCAGGAAATGCACACAACCGTAATATTGCTTCACCTGTGGTCGGGTCAGATTTATCGGAATGGGATGACAGTTTGTTAATAAGTGGTTTTGGTTTTCCTGATGGTTGTGCCTACAGCGGAACAAGTGGATGCTATTATTCTGTAAAAAAGTATCAGGGTGGATTATTTGATTCTACTTTCATTGATGTAACTGATCCAAATGAAGTCTTACTATCAACTGTTGGATATGAGGTTTTCATGGGAGATAATCCTACCACATTTAGTGGTACAACTCTTATAAATAATGGTACACTTAATAGTTCCGCAGATATTTCTTTGATTAATGTGCCTGGATGGTGGAATTTATTTGGAAATCCTTATGCTTCACCTATTGGATTCTCATTATTAACAAAAACTAGAATTGGGGATTACTTCTACATTTTTGATGCAGCATCTGGTTCATACCAATGGTATGACGGATCAAATAATACGTCAAGTACCCCAGATTTAGCTGATGGTAAATTGGCAATCGGTCAAGCTTTCTTTTGCTACGCCACTGCACCAATAATGAATGAGTTAAGGTTTACCCAATCTGCTAAAATTTCTACGGATGCTACGTTTGTGCGAAACAGTGAAGTTGAAAATGCTTTGTATCTAACTCTTAAGGAAGACAACTCTACATATTTTAACGTTTCCGGACTCGCGTTTAATGAGTTTGCAGATGATAAAGTAGACGATTTCGATATTCATTACTTATCTACTGGTAAAGAAACAGCTTCTTCAATGTTTATGCATATAGAGAATACTGAAAAATTGACTAAAAACTACTTGAAAAATGAAAATGGTGAAATGAAATCTATTGATTTTACCTTAAGCAGTAAGAGATCATCATTTTATACAATTATTCCATCAAGCATTGTAGACTTAAAAGATTATGAAAATGTTTATTTGATAGATAACGAACTCAACAAAGTCATTAATTTAGGTGTTGAAGGGACTTATACTTTCCATTCGGAAAAAGGAGAATTTGAGCGGTTTACTGTTGTTCTCACGAATGAAATGATCTCAGAGAAAGACTACTTTACTCATTCTGCTCCTGCTACTGACATTGAAAATGACTCTTCTATTCAAATTAAACAATTAGGGCACTTGCTTAATTTCACTTCTAATGGTTTAATAAGTAATGTAACAGTAGATGTGTCTAATATTTTAGGTCAAAAAGTTGTTTCTGATTATTATTTAAATGACATTAATGGAACTCAACTGCTAAATCTTGAAAGACATTTATCTGGCATGTATATTGTTGTAGTCAAAGAAGCCGGAGTAGTGGTAGCAACAAAAAAAATCATCTTATAAAAAAGTCTTAGTAAATTAAGTAAGTGTTATGTTTAAAAGAATTGTAAAATCAATCTTAGTTTTAGTGATTATAGGTTTTGTTGGTCAAATAGCCTTTGGTCAGCCTCCTGCTGGCCCGCCTCCGGGTGGAGCAGTGCCAACTGGAATTAACTTACCTCCGTGCTGGGCTCCGGAATGTGTGCCAATCGACGGTGGTTTAGGAATTCTTCTTGCAGCCGGAGCAATGTTAGGTTTTAAAACATTAAAAAGTAAGAAGTAATAATAGTCTTAATATATTTGAAAAACTTTAATCAATATTGATTAAAGTTTTTCTTTTTATATCCATGCAAATTAATTTTAAAAAAAGTTATGTGTTTGTTGGTGTAGGTGTTTCCCTATATGTTCTTTGGCTTATTTTATATCAATATGTCATTAAGGCGAGTACTACTTGGGATTTTTGGCTTAATTATAACATAGTGGAAGTATCAAATTATTTGCTTAACTTTTTTGGTATTGATTCATATATAGATATAGAAAGTAATCACGTAATGCTTCTTAAAGACTCTGGTTACAATTCTGGTGTTTGGGTCGGAGATAATTGTAATGGCTTTAAGTTATTTTCTATTTTTAGTATTTTTTTAATTGCCTACCCAGGTTCATGGAAGTCTAAAATTTGGTTTATTCCGCTAGGAATTATTATCATTCACCTCGCTAATATAATTAGAGTGATAGCTCTTTTTATTATTGGAGACCATTATCCCGAATGGCTTGATTTTAATCATCTTTATACTTTTACAGCCTTTGTTTACAGTGTTATTTTTGTACTGTGGATCATTTGGATTAGAAAATTCGGTTTTAAAATAGAGCAATGATTAGGCAAAAAGTCAGGTTAACAATTTTCCTTATTTTATTAATTGGAGGGGGATTTTTGCGTGATTTTTTTATGCTGAACGTGAATCATGTTTTAAAACATATTCAGTTAGGTTATCCTAATTATGCTTATCGTTTTTTTTCATTTATGGATGATTGGACAATTCAGGAAATAATTGTCCTAAAATGGATACTGACCATTGTGTTTTTCTTTTATTTTTGGTGGGTTTCTTATGTCGTTCTAAAGACTTATTTTGGCAAAAACAGAAATGTTAGACCTATTTCGTATGCCTTTTTAACTCTTTTTTTGCTAGCAGGTACGCTCTACTTTTTTGGAAAGATTTTTGACATAGAAAAATCAATATACCATATTGTAAGAACACTTACCGGGTTGACACATTCTTTTATGCCTGCTATGGTGGTGTTCCTCTACTTAAAATACTTTCTCCAACAAAATAATGATACTCTTACAAGAGAAGATCAAAAACACTGATTCAAAAAAAGAAAATCTTATTTTTTTGAATTTTTAATATATGACTCAATAGCCATGGTCATACTAGGATTTTTTGGCTGAGGAGCATGAATATCAAGACGCAAATTGTTTTTCTTAACTGCATTTGCAGTTGTTGGACCAAAGGCAGCTATCATTGTTCTTTCCTGCTTAAAGCTAGGAAAGTTTTTTAGTAAGGATTCGATTCCTGATGGGCTAAAGAAAACTAGTAAATCATACTTTACATCTTCAAGATCAGATAGGTCAGCTGCCACAGTTCTGTACAATACTGCTTTGGTGTATTTAATATTGTTTGCTTCTAAAGTGTCAGGAATATTTTTCCTCAAAATATCTGAGCACGGGAGAAGATATTTTTCATCCTTATGTTTCTTTAGAATATCCACCATATCATTGATATTCTGCTTTCCAAAAAATATTTTTCGCTTTCTATACACGACATATTTTTGCAGATAATATGCAATGGCTTCAGAAATGCAGAAATATTTGAGAGATTCAGGAACTTTGTATCGAGTTTCTTCAGCGATTCTAAAAAAATTATCGACTGATGTTTTACTCGTTAAAATAACAGCCGTATGCAGACCTAAGTCTATTTTCTGAGCTCTAAATTCACGAGCAGTAACGCCAACCACATTTATAAATGGCCTAAAGTCTATCTTCAATTTATACTTTTGAGCCAGATCAAAATAAGGAGACTTTTCGCTTGTAGGCTTAGGTTGAGAAACTAAAATAGTCTTTACACTCATATCTTTCATTTTCAATCAAAATTACCAATCAGCTAAGAAAATACTTAGCCAATAAAAATAATGGCAGGATTTCGAGGGTGCAAAGATACAAAATTATATAGAATAATGAAATTTTATGATGGAGAGATTCTTTAGCAGAATTGTAAATTTGGGTAATGGAAATTACAATGGTGATAATAATGCCCAGAATAGAAATGATACGTTGAAAATCATTACTTTGATAGATGCAAAATATCGAAATAGGCAATAATATCAATCCAATAATTTGATACTGCCTGATTGAATTTCTTATGTCAAATCGATTCTTTCTAAGGAATAAATTTGCAACAAAGTACTGAATACTTGTTTTTAATGTATGGTAGATAAAAACACCTATTAGAATTTTTAGACCGCGAATAGCTGAGAAGCTAATCTCTGATTGGCTAAGACTATTGGTGACAATTAGAATAAATAGTGTTAGTGAGATGAGGTAATTAAATACCAAAAGAGGTGATGATAGACTTTGGAGGGAAAAAACTTTGTGATTATTGCTTTGTGAAAAATTAAGTAGACCACTAACATAGGCGCTATTATTGACTCTTGCTAGGATAATTGAACCGATTCCAATGAGAGCCATTACCCAGAAAAAAGAATAACTAGTTTTGGAGATTTCATTAAGTATACCAATGTCAAAATCTTTTGGATTCATTCGTCAAAAGTACGATATAATTTTCTTTCGATCTGGTATATAATGGTAACATTTTAAAGAAAAAAATGGATACATTTGCATAAAAAATAGAATATGGCAACCGACTTATATACACATCCAGACTACTATAATATTGACGATTTATTAACCGAAGAACACAAGTTAATTCGTGAAGCAACTCGTGATTGGGTAAAACAGAATGTTTCCCCCATTATTGAAGACTATTATGAAAGAGCTGCTTTCCCACGGCATCTTGTTAAGCAATTAGGTGAAATTGGGGCATTTGGTCCGTATATTCCGGAGGAATATGGAGGACCTGGATTAGATCAGATCTCTTATGGGATTATCATGCAAGAATTAGAAAGATGTGATTCTGGCTTAAGATCTACTTCATCTGTTCAGAGTTCTTTAGTGATGTACCCAATATATAAGTATGGAAATGAAACGCAAAGAAAAAAATACCTACCAAAGCTAGCAAGTGGAGAATTTTTAGGTTGTTTTGGTTTAACTGAACCTGATCATGGGTCTAATCCTGGTGGAATGACTACAAACTTTAAAGATATGGGAGACCATTACCTTTTGAATGGCGCTAAAATGTGGATTTCAAATGCACCGTTATCTGACATTGCAGTAGTTTGGGCAAAAAATGAAGACGGCAGAATTCATGGTCTGATTGTCGAAAAAGGAATGGAAGGCTTTTCTGCTCCTGAAATGAAAGGAAAACACTCTTTAAGAGCTTCAATAACAGGAGAATTATTATTTGAGAATGTAAAAGTACCTAAGGAGAATTTATTACCAAATAAATCTGGTTTGGGAGCACCACTTGGGTGTTTGGATTCTGCAAGATACGGAATTGCATGGGGAGCTCTTGGAGCCGCTATGGATTGTTATGATCAGGCATTGAGATATTCAAAAGAAAGGATCCAATTTGGTGTGCCAATTGCATCTTTTCAGCTTACCCAAAAGAAGTTAGCAGAAATGATAACTGAAATTACAAAAGCGCAATTGCTTACTTTTAGATTGGGACAGTTAAGAAATGCTGGAAAAGCAAGTTCTGCACAAATTTCAATGGCAAAAAGAAACAATGTTGAGTTTGCGCTTAAAATTGCGAGAGAAGCTCGTCAGATACTTGGAGGGATGGGTATTACTAATGAATATTCTATTATGAGACACATGGCAAATTTAGAGTCTGTTGTGACTTATGAAGGAACTCATGATATCCATTTATTGATAACAGGATTAGATATTACTGGTATTTCAGCTTTTACTCGAACCGAGCCGGATTTAAGTAAAATGTAACTAACAATAGGTTGTGATTTTTGAAGGGGAAGTTGTCATAAACTTCCCTTTTTTATTGGATGATTCTCCCTAATCCGGCGTATTTTTTATTCCAATATGCTGAAGATTCTACATCGGTTATAATAATACCTTTGCTAGACGAAGAGTGTATCATTGTTAAAGGCTGTCCTTGTTCAGATACCACCAGTCCTACATGAGTAATTTTGCTTCCTGATTTAAAAAAAACCAAATCTCCCTTTAAGGCTGTCCTTTCATTTATTTTCGTTGTAAATTCTTTTTGTTCAGAAGCTGATCTAGGTAAAATTATGTCGTAGTTTTTAAATACGTATCCAATATATCCTGAACAATCAAATCCTGCAGGGGAAGTTCCAGCCCACGAATAAGGAGTACCTATATATTGTTTGGCAAACTGAACTATTTCTTCTCTTAAATCATTGTTTGAAATGATGTGATTCGTCTTGTTTCGACCTATGTCAGAACCTAAATTTTGCTCCTTCTTAGTATCAACTTTCTGAGGAGGGATGCTATGAATAACATGAGGAACAATTTCTTTTAATTGGTTATTAATAAAGTGTCTGATTTTTTTTGCATCAATCGAATTTCCAGTAGCGTATTTTCTTTCAAGTTTCGTAAGGTATTGCTTTAATTCCAGAATTTCAAAATAATGAGATTTCGTGTAAGATCTTACTTTAGCATAAGATAGAAAATGATCGTAAACTTGAATGGCCTCAGTTAAGCTATTCTTATGTCGGTTAGACCAATCTTCATCTTCTAACAATCTAAATAAGGCAAGTGATTTGTAAAAACTTGGCATACCGCTATAGTCATAGTCTGGGATAGCAAGCAGTTTATTAGCTTTCTTTAATACTTTAGAGTAGAATTTTTGACTGTACAATACTTCCAACTGATCAATTTTTTTATCCTGACTCAAAACTAAATAAGGCATTCCCAATAGAAATGCGATAAGAAACCACTTCTTCATGTGTCAAAAATAGAGTTAAATGAGTCAGTTTTCTCGTAAAAAAAAAACTAATTTCCACATCTAAGTGTTAAGTATTTGTTATGTTAATAAGGCGCTGATTTTTTTTAGTTTTCTGCATTTAAAATCTTATTTTTGCCAATAAAATAATACTAATTTGAAATATTTTTTAATAGCTGGGGAGGCTTCAGGAGACCTACATGGAAGCAACTTAATGCGTGCGCTTTTGAATGAAGATTCAGAAGCTACTTTTGCTTTTTGGGGAGGCGATAAAATGCAATCTGTTTCAAATACCTTGAAGAAGCACATCAATGAGCTCGCATTTATGGGTTTTGTTGAAGTTGTGATGAATATTCGTACTATTTATAAAAATATCAAATTATGCAAAAAACAAATTGAAGCATTTAACCCGGATGTTTTAATTTTGATCGACTATCCAGGCTTTAATCTAAGAATTGCTGACTTTGCTAAGTCTAAAAATATTCCTGTTCATTATTTTATCTCACCTCAGATTTGGGCCTGGAAACAGAACAGGGTATATAAGATTAGAAGAGTGGTTGATGAAATGTATACTATTCTTCCTTTTGAGAAAAAATTTTATCAAAAATTTAACTTTGAAGTTAAATATGTTGGTCATCCTCTTGTGGATGCTATTCAAGACTTTAAGAGAACAGCGCTACCTGAAATGCAGTTTAGAAGTAAGTATAAACTATCGAACAAGCCTATATTGTCATTGCTTCCTGGGAGTAGAAACCAAGAGATTAAAACTAAGCTTCCCATTATGTTAAAAGCCGCCGAATCTTTCTCTGATTTTCAGATAATAGTGGCTGGAGCACCAAATAAGAGTCAAGATTTTTATAAATCAATAGCATCAAATAAGTCAATTGTAGTGCTAGAAAATGACACTTATAACCTATTGAATTATTCAAGTTTAGCTATGGTTACCTCAGGAACTGCCACTTTGGAGACGGCATTATTTAAAGTGCCTCAAGTTGTGTGTTATAAAGCAAGTGCCATTTCCTACCAAATTGCTAAACGACTAGTTAAAGTAAAATATATCTCTTTGGTGAATTTAATAATGAACGATTTAATAGTTACTGAATTAATTCAAGGAGACTTAGTCCCTCAGAATATTGTTTCAGAGCTTCAGAAATTTGGCATTGACGATAGCAAAATCAAAGCCTCATACCAAAGTTTGGAAAAACTTTTAGGAGGGGGAGGGGCCTCTAAAAAAGTGGCTCAACTTATTTATTCTGCCATTCAAAACAAGGCATAACCAGCACCGGTAATCAAAAAAAAATGTTAATAATTTAGAGAAGCCAAAGTTATCTGATATGGCTAGTGATTAACTTTGTAAAGTGAAATCATTTTTTGCGGCATTATTATTACTCAATCTATTCTATTCGTTTGATCAGCAATTAGATATTGGTATATTACGTAAGTACTCAATTTCAGATGTTTTGATTTCATACCATAAAGGTTCTTACAATATATATGGAGATTCCAATAGAGTATTCACAATACTACCAACCGAATCTGTTGAGGTCAGAAGAAGAGGTGAGAAACTAATAATTATACAAGGGGTTCGTGAACTTGGTCGATTTGACAAGGTTAGAATAGAGCAAACTTTACCTAATCATAGCTTTAGAATTCAGTCGTTAAAACCAAGAAAACTAAAAGAACGAAAATATAATGGAGACATTTTTATTACTTCAGATGAGAAGACTGGATTAAAAATAATAAATAGAGTAGATATTACAAAATATCTAGGAGGTGTAATAGAGAGTGAAGGAGGTGGAGGAAAACATATTGAGTATTATAAAGTACAGGCAGTTTTAAGTAGAACTTATGCCTTAAGTCATTTAAAAAAACATGCAAATGAAGGATTCAATTTGTGTGATCAAGTTCATTGTCAGGCATACCATAATATGCTAATATATACTCCTTCTATTAAAGAAGCTGTTCTTAAAACAAAGCAAATAGTGATGGTTGATCAAAATTTAAAGTTAGCCAATGGTTTCTTTTTTGCGAACTGCGGAGGGCAAACGAGCGAAGCCGATTTTGTGTGGAATAGGGCAGTTCCATATTGCAAAAGTGTATTAGATACCTTTTGTATTCACTCACGGCAAGCTAATTGGGAGAAACGTATTCCAAAGGAAGATTGGGAAAGTTATTTAGTTAAGCAATTTGGCTACCCTGTAAATGATTCAATATTTAGCTACCTTTTATATAACTTTAAACAAGAACATAGGTTAGCTTTTTATCAAATTCCTCAACTAGGCATTCCGTTAAGAGATATAAGAATTCATTTTAAATTAAAATCAACATGGTTCGACTGTAGTTTAGACGGAAATAGTGTAGTTCTAAAGGGTAAAGGCTTTGGACACGGTGTTGGTTTATGTCAAGAAGGTGCCATGAATATGGCTAAAAATGGTTATGATTTCAAAAGTATTATGCAATTCTATTTCAAGGGGGTAGGGTTAATTAATTATTACGATTACCTATTCTTTAACCAGAATAGCTTCTTTAAGTATCATACAGACTAGAGTTTTATTCAAAAAAGACTGTACAGTTATTTATACAGTTAGCATTAGGTCCATTACCATTAGCTAAAAATTCATTATTTGATTCAATACTACTTACATTTGTTTGAAGCGTTCCATTGGCATAGATTGAAGAAACAGAAGTAATATACATTCCGTAGCTATTGGCATTTTTAATAATAGAATTTTCTATGTCTAATCTGCCATCAACGTAAATGTTAGAAAATTGATAGTCTTGGTTTTGACCTGCATCTGAAATCGTAGTATGCCTAATTAGATTATTTGAATCGAATGAACCAATTTCAATACCACCCCAATATCCAGCTACCTGCTCCTTACCAGCTATAGTAATTGGTTGGTCTGCAGTACCGATAGACCTTAGGTATCCTGATTCTGAAATAGAAATGGATTGATTTGACTCAATAAGAATATTCGATCCCGCTAGTATTTCTAATCCAGCCGTTATTGTAATATTACTCAATAGTAATGGTGTTTTAAAAGTTTGCCATTGTTGTTGAATATTCAGATTACCTGATCTTACCTCTATATAATTATTAGTATTAGAGTTATTATAATTCGAATTGCTATCTAATTTTGAAACATCATTAGGCTGCAGACTTAATCCAATCGTGTTATTCCCAAAACTATTATTTGAGAAGCTATTGATTGCTCCATCATTATCAATATACAATCCATAATTATTGCTATTCTCAAAGGTCGAGTTTTCAGCTGATAACAGTGCATTCTCGTCAACGTAAACAGTTGAATATTTCCATCCCGAATAACTCCCTCCGTCACGAATGGTTGTATGAATGAGTTTATTGTTAGTATGATTAGATTTAAAGGCAATACCTGCCCAATACCCCTTCACATTATTTTTACCCTTAATTTCAATGGGCTTTTCTTTCGTTCCTGAAGCGTTTAAAAAGCCAGTACTTTCAACTGTAATTGAACTACCCTCACACATAATTAGTTTTGTGCCAGCTAATAAAGTGAGATCAGAGCTAATATTGATATCAGTACAAATCTCATAATTTTGAGCCTCAAGTATAGTAGGTGTTGTTATGTCCTCAGTTATTTCAGCTGTAATACTATCTGTGCCATATATGCATGATCCATTGTTAATATCAGCTTTTTCGTTATAGTTTTCAGCTTTTAAATCAGTACAGCCTTCCTTTTTACAACTGATGACTCCAAAACATAAGAGGCTAAATACCAAAATTAAAAACGGCTTATTCATGCAATTAGTTTTAAGCCAACTTAGCTATATTAAGCTGGTTTATTTATTATGTTCTATAACATACTCCAGGACTTTGGTCATTAAATGAACTCTGTCCTTTCCTCTCACGTTATGTTCATGCATTGGGTATGGAAAGAAATCTACCTGTTTTTTGGCTTCAATAAATGCTTTAACCAGTGCCAGATTGTGCTGCATAACCACAACATTGTCCGCCGTACCATGTATTAATAATAAGTTACCTTCAAGCGCCTTTACATAATTTAATAGTGAAGAATTTTTGTAACCTTCTTCGTTTTGGTCGGGTCTATCCATGTACCTTTCACCATACATTATTTCATAGTATTTCCAATCCGTAACTGGTCCACCTGCAACACCCGTTGTAAAGACATCAGGATGCCTCAAGAGTAAAGACGTTGTCATAAAACCACCAAAACTCCATCCATGAACAGCCAGTCTCTTAGAATCAACATAGTCTAAAGATTTTAAAAATTTAACACCTTCTAACTGATCATTCATTTCATTGGTTCCTAAATTTCTGTGAATGATAGATTCAAATTCAAAGCCTCTATTCGCCGACCCTCTATTGTCAAGTGTATATACTAAATAACCCTGCTCAGCCAGCCAGTACATCCAAAGTGAGGCGCCACCATACCAGGAATTAGTTACTAATTGCGCATGTGGACCTCCATAAACATAGATAAGAACGGGGTATTTTTTTTCTGGATCGAAATTACTTGGTTTTATCAGGCGATAGTAAAGGTCAGTTTTTTTATCAGCTGCTTTAATCGTACCAAACTCAGCTATTCCCATCTTTATATTTTCAAGTGGATTCTTAGCAGTCATAAGATCTGAAACAACTTTACCTTTTATATTTTTAATAGATTCCTTATTAGGGGTAGTTGTGTTAGAATATCCATCAAAAAAATATGAATAATCAGAATTAAACGAAACCTTATGTGTGCCTGCTTCTTTTGTTAATTGTTTTTGTTTACCTGATTTCACATTAATAACAAATGCATGACTTTCAGTAGGTATTTCACCTGTTCCCATATAATATATATTTCCTTCAGTATCATGACCTAGTATTTCAGTTACCACCCAGTTATGGTTTGTAAGTTGTTTAACTAATTCTCCTGAATTTGCATTATATAAATACATATTCATGAATCCATCTTTTTCGCTCATCCAAATAAATTCATCATAATTTATAAAATAAACAGGAAATTCAGGTTCAGTCCATTTGTCACTTTTCTCTTCTAAAATGGTTTTAATTAATTTACCGCTTGATGCATCATATTGGTTTAATTTTACATGATTTTGATCTCGGTTAACTTCTGCCAAATAAAACTGACTTGCATCTGGATTCCATCCAAAGTTTGTTAAGTAATCTTCAGCATCACCAGTAGGTTCAACATAAATGGTTTTGCCATTATTGAATATTCCTACTTTAGGTCTTTCACTTTTTTGGCCAGCCATAGGGTATTTAATTGACTTTAGTATTCCAGGAGTCATATCAATATCTAGTAGCGGATAGTCAGCAACATCAGATTCATCCTTTTGATAAAACCCAATTTTTTTTCCATCTGGCGACCAAAAGATACCTTCTGTAATACCAAATTCACTTCTTGCAATGGCTTGTCCACTTACAATACTTTTTTCATTTTGTGTTATTTCGATAATTGATCTTTTTCTACCAACAGTATATAAGTTGTTATCAATTGTGTAGGCAACGTTTTCACTGGCATCACTAAAGCTTTCGTTTTCTGCCTCTTTCACAACTTCAGCTACCACTTGTCCGGTTTTTTCGGAAACATTAAATAGATAATATTTTTGTCCCATTTTCATATAAAACTGATTGGTATTAATCCACTTATATACATTTATATATGGAGGGCGCTCACTCGTTATTTTTTCAATATCAGCAGTTGTAAAAATGGCTTTCCCTTCGTCATCTTTAACCGATCGTCGCATCAATGTTTGATAGTCGGGTGATAAATAGCTATAATCGTTTGTCCCTTCAATCCATTTAAAAAGAGTCGTGCTTTTAGGGTAGTATGCTCTATATTGCTGCATGACAGCGTTTTCAAGCGTTAACTCTGTCTTTTGAGCATGTGAAATGAGCCCCAAGAAGAGAATAAAACACCCTATTAATAGTTTTGTCATTTTTATACGTTTTATCATAATGTCTGTAAAATTAAAATAATAATAATTATCCGTGTGAAAAAAATAGATGAATGGTCTTTATTGTTGATTGCAATTTTTAAATCCCTTGCATATTCACTATATTAGCAACCAAAATTTAGACCAAAAATGGCCGATACGTCAAAAAAGACCAAATTAACAAAATCTGCGTTATCTACAGAAATTCTAAGTGAAGCTTTTACCTATATGTGTAAGGCCAAAACAATGGCGGAAATCTATGAGGAACATGCAAAAGTAACTTCTAAATATGTTCATGCTACTTCTAGGGGACACGAAGCGATTCAAATTGCACTTGGAATGCAATTAAAGCCGCAAGACTGGGTATCTCCATACTACCGTGATGATTCCATTTTATTAAGTATTGGGATGACGCCTTATGAAGTTATGCTTCAGGTTTTTGCTAAAAAAGATGACCCATTTTCTGGTGGAAGGACCTATTATTCTCACCCAAGTTTAAAAGATGATGATAAACCAAAGATCATTCATCAGTCCTCTGCAACTGGAATGCAAGCTATTCCTACAACTGGAATTGCAATGGGAATTCAGTATAAAGAACAATTGGGATTAGCTGATGATTTTAAAGGAGAAAACCCAATAGTTGTATGTTCACTAGGTGATGCATCATGCACGGAAGGTGAGGTGTCAGAGGCATTCCAAATGGCAGCACTTAAGCAGTTTCCTATGGTCTTTTTGGTTCAAGACAATGAATGGGATATTTCAGCAAATGCTGAGGAAATACGAGCGCAAGACATCACACATTATGCTAAAGGTTTTAATGGTCTTGAGGTTAGAACAATTGATGGGACTGATTTTAATCAATCTTATGCTACAATTAAAGCCGTTTTTGAAACCATTCGAAAAGAAAGACGTCCGTTTTTAATTCATGCCAAAGTACCTTTACTAGGACACCATACGTCAGGCGTAAGAAAAGAATGGTATAGAGATGATTTAGATGAGGCAGCGTTGAGAGACCCATATCCAAAATTAAGACAATTGTTAGAAGAGGAAGTTGGAATAGCAGAAGTCATAAATATTGAAGCTAATGTCAGAAAGCTAGTAGAAGAAGAGTTTGAAGCAGCGCAAAACTCTGCTGACCCTGATATTGAAAGTTTGACAGACTTTTATTTTGCACCTAGCCCTATTACTGAAGAAAAAGGAGAACGGTCGCCAAGTGGTAAAAAGCCTACCGTTATGGTCGATAGTGCACTATTTGCAATGACCGAAATTTTAGCCAAACACCCTGAAGCGTTGCTTTACGGACAAGATGTAGGTGGAAGATTGGGAGGTGTGTTTCGTGAGGCGGCAACATTAGCTCAAAAATTTGGTGATGAACGTGTTTATAATACACCGATTCAGGAAGCTTTTATCATAGGAAGCACCGTGGGAATGTCTGCTGTTGGTCTAAAACCCATTGTTGAAGTTCAATTTGCGGATTATATTTGGCCAGGTTTAAATCAGTTATTTACAGAAGTAAGTAGATCTTATTATTTATCAAATGGCAAGTGGCCTGTGAGTGCTGTGATTCGTGTTCCGATTGGCGCTTATGGAAGCGGAGGACCTTATCACTCTAGTTCTGTAGAATCTGTTGTGACAAATATAAGGGGCATAAAAGTTGCTTATCCGTCAACTGGAGCCGACTTAAAAGGACTGCTTAAATCTGCTTTTTATGACCCCAATCCTGTTGTTATATTTGAACATAAAGGCTTGTATTGGAGCAAGATTAAGGGAACTGAAGGTGCTATTACCATTGAACCAGACGAAGAATATGTTATCCCCTTTGGTAAAGCCAGAACTGTAATTGACGCAGATGCTAATAGAATTTTAGAATCAGAGTCTATGGTGATTATCACCTATGGTAGGGGAGTATATTGGAGTTTAGAAGCAGCTGAAAGCTTTGATGGACAAGTTGAAATACTAGATTTAAGAACTTTAAGTCCTATTGACGAAGAAGCCATTTTTGAATCTGTAAAAAAGCACAGTAGGGCTATGCTCGTTACTGAAGAATCCATTGAAGCAACTTTCACACTTGCTTTAGCTGGAAAAATTCAAAAGAACTGCTTTAAATTTTTAGACGCACCAGTTGAAATTGTTGGGTCAATTGACACGCCTGCTATCCCGCTCAATTCTGATTTGGAAGCTGCCTTATTAAACAATGCTGACAAAGTAAAAGCCGGTATAGAAAGAACCTTAAAATTTTAATGTCGATTACTGACATTACTTTTACATGAAATTATTTTACCATACAGGGAAAAATTTTGGAGATGCCATTAATCCAATAGTGTTTAATTATTTTTTAGGAGACTTATTGGATGAAGATACTTCTGAAGTTATTTTAGGTATAGGTTCTATTTTAGGGTTATTTAAAAAACCTGAAAATTGTCATAAGGTTTATATTTTCTCTTCTGGATATGCTAAAGGTGCTTCAAGTACCTATGGAGACCCAATTAAAATTGATGATCACTATGAGATTATTTGTTTAAGAGGAGAGGGAACTGCTAAAGCAATGGGACTTGATCCGAAATTGGGAATTGCAGATGGTGCCTTACTATTGCCGATTGCTTGGCCATTAGAACAAAAGAATAATAAAAAGTATCAATATTCATTTATGCCTCATAGTGGAACTTTAGATGTGTTTGAAGGGTGGGCTAAAATTTTAAACCCAATTGGTATCCACGTCATTGATCCTAGAAAAACACCAGAGGAAGTAATGGATGAATTAATGGATACAACAATTTTATTGGCTGAAGCTATGCATGGAGGGATTATTGCAGATGCCTATAGAATTCCATGGATTCCTATTAAAACCATTTCAACGGTTAACGAATATAAGTGGACTGATTATTGCGAATCTCTTGACCTTAAATACAATCCTAACCGAACCGTTTCGCTTTATGGTAAATCTTTTTTAGTAGAGGTTTTTAATAATAAATTAAAGCATTTACGTTTTTTGAAGGGATTGTCGGCAAGGCTATACCTTATTTATCAGGGAATCGTTAAAATTCCCAAAATTAAGCGACAGTTTAAAAGAATCTTAAACCAAACACCAGTCATGAGCGCAGATGAGGTTTTCAAAGACAAGCAAAACCAACTTTTAGATAAGATGGAGCAATTGAAAACCAAAATATCTTGATACAATAACCTGAGTTCGCATTTACAAAAACGAATACCTCTTTTTATTGATCATAAACTGTAGTCCAATCTAAACTAATGCTTACTTTCTTTCAATAATTCTGGCATTTGAGCTTGAAATTTTTTTAACCGCGGAATAGAAATATTGCGGATATAGGGCTGATTTGGATGAAGTCTTTCATAGTTTTGGTGATAATCTTCACCCATCCAGAATTTCGTCAGGGGCATCACTTCACTTGCAACTTTGTACCCTAAAGAGGTGAGTGTTTTGATTTTGGCATCAATAATCATCTTCTCCCTATCATTTTGATAAAAAACAATACTTCTATATTGACTTCCTCTATCAGGTCCCTGTCCATTAACTTGTTCAATATTCTGACTTCCGTAGTAAACATCAACTAATTGCTTAAAGCTAATAATTGTACTATCATACCACACTTCTACGGCTTCAGCATGACCTGTTTTTCCGGTGTTAGATGCTTCATAACTCGGATTATCCGTATGTCCTCCTGCATAACCATTATAAACCTCTTTTACACCTTTAACGCTCTCATAAATAGCTTCTACACACCAAAAGCAGCCACTCGCAAAAACAGCTTTTTGGAGTTTTGTCTTGTCAATTGGATCAACACTTACATTTGATTTTAAGTCAATATTACTATTGCATGCAACCGTAAAAGCGAAGAATGTAAAAATTGACACCACTGATAAAAAAGTTTTTCTAATCATCTTTCTATTTATTAATAAGTCGTTTCAAGAACTATTTACTGACTAAAAGTGCTTTAAAATTTGTTAAAATAAAACTAAATCAATTATAATTCGGAAAGCACTGCTATTAGCTCTAAGTCCTTACCTTCTAATAAATCATTCAGAGAATAATTAACTTGAATGTCTGGGATTATTCCCTTTCCCCTTTTTATATTAGGTAACTGGTGGTCGCAAAAGTAGTAGGGAAGATATATTCTAAGTTTGGTATGAGGTAAGGTTAAAATATAACTTAAAATGGCATTTGAGCCATACTCCCCACCTCCGGTTTCCTGTCCAATGAAAGTCACATTTGGTAAGGTGTTGAGACGAGCAGCAACGTAACCGCTCATTGAGAAAGACCCATTATTAATTAAAATATAAGTTTTACCATTAAATTGATTTTTCTTCTTGGCTTTGTATTTTATACGAAAATCATCCCTATTATTCTTTGCTTTATCATCAGGAATTATGCCGAACAAAACCCTTGTTAAGCTTGAAAAAGCATTCATTTTTAAGTATTTACTTTTGGGTACTTTTTTCTTAGGTCGACTAAATCTAAAATAGACATCTTCCTTAAAAAAGTAAGTCAAAAGCTCATTTCCATTTGGAAAATAACCTCCACCATTACTCCGTAGATCAATGACTAAATGATTGATGTTTTCAGTATTAATTCTCTCAAAAATGGATTTATAAGTAGGTTTAAATTTGGAATTTCCAAACCCATCAATATCGATCAATGCTACTTTTTTTGTGCCGTTTAATTCATAATATTTAATGGTTTCCTTTTTAAAAATGAGTGAGAATTGATCAAGGACACTCTTTTTCTTTTCTAATTTTGGTAAGACGGTATTGGCAGGTAGAATTATAGAGTCAATTCTATTTCCTTTACTGATATATTTAATTTTATGATTATCAGAAAAACCTTCGGAAAAGGTGTAATAGGCTTTAAAGGATTTTTCTAGAGCATGATTTGGAAGTGTTTTAGATAAGCCATCAGAAGAAATTCTATTTTTTAATTTTTTTATAATTAAATCACTGCCAAGATCATTAATACTGATGATTTTTTTCCCTTGCAATGGTACGCTATCCTCGTAAGGTTGATTCCATATATACAATTCATCATTAATAAGCTTTACGGATAAAGAAATTAATTTTCCTTTAGTCTTGACACGTTTATACCAATTAGTAGATGGCAGTGCTACCGTATGACCACAGCCAACATTAACAATTAAATGACTAATTAATTCTAAGAATTGCATTTCAGAACAATCAACCATTTGATCTCTTATTTCAAGATAACGGGCTTTAAAATAATCTTCGCCAATGAAGTCATAAATTGAAGGGTGGACTTCAATTAATTGTTGATAAAGCATTTCAAGATCCTCTACTAAAAATTCTCGGTTGTAAACTGAATCAATACTATAGGTGCTTTTTTGAGCCCATACTATTTGAACTGCACCAAAAACAAAAAGAAAAATCCACTTCATGCTTTAAATTTAGAAAAATTCTTTGTGAATAAATGAAAGCATGATGCCTTAAAAAGAGTTATCATTTGCATAATTTTTTTAGCATGCCTCTGAAAATAAATCCATGAAAAGGAAGCACAGAATACCAATATAGTCTGCCTTTTATCCCTAATGGGCGAAAAGTAGCAGTTTGCTTAAGTTGATCTTCATCCATTCTAAATTCTAGCCATGCTTCTCCAGGTAATTTCATTTCAGCAAAGAGTAATAGTCTGCCTTCTTCTTTATTGGCATATATCACTCGCCAAAAATCAAGAGCATCTCCTGCTTGAATTGCGTTTTCATTCGTTCTACCTCTTCTAAGTCCTACACCACCGACCAGCTTATCAATGAAACCTCTCAATCGCCATAGAATTGTTCCATGGTACCAACCCGTTTTACCTCCAATACGCCAGATTTTATTTACAGTGCGTGTTTTGTTTTTGGTTTTTCTTTCACGTTTATCGATAAAACAACCATGTGAGGGCACCTCTATAAAATCAGAAATGTTAAATGCAGCTCCACTCCCGGAATATGAATCCTTCCAACTGGATACTATCTCGTTGTTTTCAATTTTGGTGAAAGCTTTTTCTAAAGCTTGTCTGTAACTAATTGGTCTTATATTAAGTATCGAATTAATACTGTCATTTCTACAAACAACTTCAACTTTCATACTTTTAACAAGACTAGAGGCCAACTGATATGAGGTTGAGGTTACAAAATAGAGCCAGTATGAAGATAACCTGGGGGTCATTACTGGTACGGTCCAAATGATTCTTTTTAAACCCCTCATTTTTGCAAATTGAAGTAGCATTTCTTTATAAGTCAAGATATCTGACCCGCCAATATCAAAATTAGTATTGAAAGTAAGTTCGTTTAAAAAGCAATTGCTTAAAATTGTAATAACATCTGTGATGGCAATGGGTTGACATTTGGTATTTAGCCATTTAGGTGTGATCATAAATGGTAATTTTTCTACCAAATCTCGTATAATCTCGAATGACGCACTTCCCGAACCGATAATAATGCCTGCTCTTAGAGAGGTGAAGTGGTATATCCCTTCTTTCAATTCTTTTTCAACTTGTTTTCTTGATGAGAGGTGCTTTGATAGTTTTGATTCATTAACTATACCGCTTAAATAGATAACATGCTTGGCTGAGGTTTTTGAAATAGCATTTCTGAAATTAATGGCTGATGTTTTTTCAAGTTCTTCATAATTGGCATGACTAGACATTGAATGAACCAGATAATAGGCGCCATCAATATTACTAGGTATTTTATCAAGTGTTTTGTTGTCAAGCAAATCTATTTCTATGACTGTTATTGCAGATTTAAGTGAAAGGGGAGGGTGAAATCTACTTTTTTCTCTGACACAGCATATAACATGGTGACCTGCTTCTACTAGTTTAGGCAATAGTCTTTTACCAATATAACCTGTAGCACCGGTGAGTAGTATTTTCATAGAATGATTAGAAGTTAATAAAGTTAGTGGAATTTATGGTTAATTAGAGAAAAGTAAAAGCGGTAAAGAAAAAATTTAGGACTTCTTGAAATAAAGCAATAAAGGTAGCTATTGCTTTGACTTACAGAATTGAATAAGTTTATTATATTTGAATGTATTAGAGACTTCGATCTTATACTGCAAAGTAATCCGCTCGTGTCAAAACAATAAATAATGAAAAAATATTTATGTACCCTTATAATGATCACTAGCGTATTCGGCTTTGGTCAAGAAGAAGTAATTAAAATAGTTCCTCCAAGTAATGATAGTATTGAAGTAATTAAATTACCGCCAAGAGATGTTATAAGTCCACCCTTAATCTTCAAATTTTCAAAGAAGGATGATGACATCATTTATTTATCTAAATTAACTAATCGAAAAAATACTGATGGTAGTGCTGTAAGGACTGTTTATGCTGTAGGAATAGGCACACAGCTTTATTATCCTCGCGATCGATTCTCATATCCGTTTAAGGATTTTCCAGAATTAAAAGCTATGCTGGAAGAATGTTATATAAGTTCTGGAATTGAGCTAATGGATAATGCAATTAAATGCTATAATTTTTATATGACAAGCGGTATTAAACAACCAATTGCTGATGATGATTTTTTTAGAAGTTATGGGTTAATTACTAAAAAAGAGGCTAAGTCTGGTCCTCCTGAATATCTACTAAAAAAAAAGTTACCTATTTTAGCAAATGGTCAAAAATATATTTTTTACAATCAAAACTTCAGAAATGGAGTGGATTATGTTGCACAAAGTGAGAGTTTAAGAACGTGGTTTTATTATGGACAATTCGGACCATATAAAACTGGTCCGTTATTGAAAAACTTGAGTAGAATTACAGGAAAAAATGAATATATAAAAAAGTACAGAAATAAATTTTGGCTCAGAACTTCCTTTTTCTTAAGTGGTTTTGCAACTCTTGGTCTGGCAATTCATAGTATAGCTAATGGTTATGATTCGAATTGGTATATTTTACCATTAGCTGCTTATTCAGTAATATCTATAAATTTCCCTGCATTATCTCCGCAAAAATACAAAGAAAAGTATATTTCTGCTGCGGTAGTAGAATACAATAAGAGCCTGAGGTTTTAATATATTTACAGGAGAGGAGGGCGTAGTGTATACTTCTAGCCCGATTGATTTTATGATATAAAAAAACACCAATGCGTTCATTGATGCCTCTTTAAAATCCAGTGATTTATTAGTTGATTAAACCTTCTATCATCTCCTTAAATAAAGAGTTAAATTGTGAATTAACTATTAGTAATTTCTAATACAAAAGTGCAAATAAAGTAATTCTAAAATTGGTATAAATTGACTATAGAGTTTAGCCTTTTTTCTATAGAATTTTACTTACTAGTAGAACTACGGGAAAAATAGAAATTTGTACTAGTAATTATACTGGAAAGTAGAAATCTCAAACCCTTGCCATATTGATAATTAGGGATTTTAATGAATAATATCGATCCATTAGAATAATGTTTTCTTTTTCAAATGGAGTTGTAAATCGTTAAATTAGAGAGCTCTATTGCTTATTTTTTAATGATGAAAATTGTTTTTTTGTTTCTTTTTCAAATTGGTGTAACGCTTGCTTTTTGTCAAGAGTTAACCAGCAAGCGGTTTGTCAAAACGGATTCATTTAAGTGCGAATTTTATGTTTCTAATAGAAATTTAAAGGATTTCCAGATTCAAGATTCGTTAACTTATTATTGGTGCAAAGCTCAAAAATTATTAGTAACTCAGGGAGGGGTTGGTGGTAAGGTTATTGACGGAAATTTCTTGAAATTTTATCACTCTGGTCAGCTAGCTGAAAAAGGATTTTTCCGGATGGGCTTAAAGCATGGTATCTGGAAAACATGGTATTTAAATGGTTCATTGAGGTCAATTTATCATTACAGGAATGGCAGAAAAAATGGCAATTATGCTCTGTTCGACGAACAAGGGTTTATTTTAAAAAATGGGAAGTATGCCAATGATAAACCAAAAGTTAAACGAACAAGAAACAAAGCCAAGGGGCCAAAAAAAGAATTCAAAGGTCAAGAAAAAGGAAAAAAGAAAGAATCAAAGATAAAAATCAAAGAAATAAGTTTTTGGGAGAGGTTTAGATCTAAGTTTAAGTTGGATAAGCAAAAGTCAAAATGATTAGGAGTAATAAAATAGAGGGATCAGCCATGCAATATGCAATTGTAATTGTGACAGTAATGGCATTATTACTTGGAGGTTTTGTATTGTATGCAGGTATGTCATTAAAATTACAAACTAGGTTCAATACTCAAGATAGATTACGAGACAATGCACAATCTGGACTAGAGTATGGAAAAGCCTCAATTTTTGATTTAAATTATGATCAAACAATTACAGTGAACCTTTTTAACTCTGACGTTAATCAAGTAAGATTAACTAAACGAAATTGGGGAGCATATGATTACTTAGTTAGCGAAGTCAAGCATCATAATTTCAAAGTAAAAATGATGGAAATGGTTGGCAACTATTATTCTAAGATGCCATTTACACTTTATTTATCTGATAGAGGAACTGGTCTATCGCTTTCTGGAAAAACTATAATAAAAGGTAAAGTAAGGTTACCTAAGAAAGGCGTAAAAAGAGCATATATTGAGGGGCATAATTTTCTAGGTGATCAATTGATAGATGGAGTAATTGAATATTCTGAAAATCAGCTTCCAGAATTGAATCATGAATTTCTAGATCAATTGCAAAAACCATATTTACGCGAAAAACTAGCTTGGGAAAATATTGATTCGTTACATCAATCATTTTACGATCCGCCAATTTATTATTCTTCTAATCAATCCATTTCAATTCAAAATTCAATTTTATCCGGTCAAATAGTAATTGAATCTGCCGATTCTATTTTTATTGCGAAAACAGCTCAATTAACTGATGTTATAATAAAAGCTCCTGTAATATATATTGAAAGTGGTTTTACGGGTTCATTACAGTTAATAGCCTCACATAAAATCACAATTTCAGATAATGTTACCTTATTATACCCAAGCGTTCTTGGATTAATTGAGACTCATGAACATTTAAGTAGTGGTTATATAAGTATAGGGGAAGGTAGTAAAGTAATAGGTTCGGTCTTTACTCATAGCGCTATAAATAATTACAAAAAAGAACTATTTCTAAATATTGCTAAAAAGGCTGAAATTCATGGTTTAGCATATTCAAATGGAAGTGTGCAATTAAAGGGAGAAGTAAATGGAAGTCTAGCAACAAAAAAGTTTTTTCTTAAAACAGCTTCATCAGTATATGAAAATCATCTTTTTAACGCATCTATTACGAATCATCTTCCAGATAATTTTTGCGTAGTGCCATTATTTCAAAACAACTATCAAACCACTGCTTTAAAATGTTTAAATTAAAAACCAAGGCCTTCACATTATTCGAATCTGTAGTAGCTATTACTATTATTACGATTTTTTTGGGTATTGGCACTATCATTTACTCTAACATTATTGACTCAGAAAGATCATTAGTCAGCTTAGAGGGACAATTTGAAATTACCAAATTGTTTCATGATACTAAGATGAATAAATTTTTCTTCCAAAAAGAATATGAGTACAGTACTTACCACATAATTCAGAATGTTACTAGTTATAATGGTATCGAGCAACTTTATCACATCACATTTGATGTGATGATCGGAGAACATAAAACTTATACTAAACAATTTCTTTTATATGATCCTGAAAGCTAGTAGAAAAAATATAAAAATTCCATCTTTTACTATTATTGACATGATTACTGGTATGGTAATCATGTCAATAATTATCAGTCTGGTCTTTTATATTTTTTCCAGCTTTAATAGCCAGATTCAACTCTATACCATTTCTAAATCGAATATAATTGCGCTTGAATTGTTAAAGGTGGAGCTTGATAATCAAATCTTACATTCAGAAAAAATAATAGAAATACCATCTGGTTTTATTGTTATTAATAGCGCTAAAAAAGTACGTTATAAAAAGATAAGGGAATCTTTACTTCGGACAAATAATCTTGTTGAAGAAAATATTCATAATGACTTAATTGAAATTGATTTAGAGATGTTAAATGATCAAAACAGAATTGTATCTAAAGAGGAAAGAATTTGTGGCATTTCATTAAAAATTAAGGTTGGTTCAAAGGATTTAAACTTATACCTATACAAAGAATACTCGAATCAAGAAAAAATTAATTTTTCAATCCTGAATGAAGTTAAATAACGACCATATAGCCATATCAAAACCAAGTAATAAGATAGGAGTATTTAAAGAATTATTAAGCAAAGAAATTAGTCTTAAAAAGGCCTTTGGTGATAAGAAGAAGGAACGGTTTTATTCGGATTTGAGCATATTGCTAAACTCTGGAATAGATTTAAAAAGTGCCTTAGAAATTATAATTGAAGAACAAGAAAAACCAAAAGAAAAAGACTTTTATGAAATTATTTATAAAAAAATTGTTGTTGGGAGCAGCTTTGCGGACTCGCTAAAGGAGTCAGGAAAAATATCTGACTACGAGTATTTCAGTATTTCTATTGGTGAAGAATCAAATAGATTAATTGAAATACTAAGTGAATTGACTCTTTTTTTTAAGGAAAGAATTGAATTAAGAAAGCAGATTGTATCTGTATTGTCTTATCCTTTCTTTGTATTAGTTATTACTATAGGGATTGTTTACTTCATGTTAAATTCTGTTGTACCCATGTTTGCAGATGTTTTCAAGCAGTTTGGAAGCGAGTTGCCAGATCTGACAAAAAAAATAATCTACCTATCGGAAAACTTTACTTTTTATGGATTAATTTTCTTTGGAATCATAGCAATTACATCACTATTTATTAATTATCAAAAAGATAAACTGTGGTTTAGAAAAGCGATATCCTCATTGCTGCTTCGCGTCCCAATTGTTAAGGGAATTATATCAAAAATTTATTTAACAAGATTTGTTCAATCAATGCACTTATTACTAATCTCAAGAACACAGCTCGTAAAATCTTTAGAACTCACGGGGAAAATGATTAGGTTTTTACCCTTAGAAATTGCAATACAAGATATGAGAGAGAAGGTAACCAAAGGATCTTCCCTACACAGTGTTATGAAATCACATACAATATTCCCTAAAAGACTAATTTCATTAGTTAAGGTTGGCGAAGAAGTAAATAGTTTAGACAATATGCTAGCAAAAGTAGCTAAGCAATACGCAGAAGAACTAAAATACGAAACAAGTCTTATTGGAAAAATCATAGAACCGCTAATTCTATTGATTATTGGTGCAGTGGTTGGAGTAATATTAGTAGCCATGTATTTGCCAATGTTTAACCTTAGTAATTTAATGGCGCAATAATGAAATTTAAAAAAATGAATAAAAAAGTAAAAGCATTCTCGTTAGCAGAATTACTATTCGTATTAGGAATTATAGGGATTCTTTATTTGCTCGTAATGCCAAATCAATCAAGTGCCGTTGCCATGGCAAAATCCATTGAAGCAAAAGGAATGTTAAACCAGGTTTATGCATTGGAAAAAAATCAATTTTTTATGTACTCAAAGTATTCAAGTAGTCTTGAAGAAATTGGTTTTGAACAAGAGCGACTAGTTTCAGAAGGAGGACAAGCGAATTACCGTCTGATTATAGAAGATGCATCAGCTACTTCTTTTATTGCAAAAGCTGAAGCAGTGGTTGATTTTGATGGTGACGGTCAATATAATGTTTGGCAGATAGACCAAAATAAAATGTTAAAAGAAATTACAAAGGATTGAAAACAACTTTAACCATATTGATAAGTATCGTCTTAACGATCATCTTTTTTCAAGATTTTAGGGAACGATTGGTATCGGTTACTTTGTTTCCTATTCTATTAATCCTTAACCTACTTTGGTTTTTCTTTGTAGAGAATATAGGAATCGATCTGTTTAAAAACCTATTATTTTTATGTATTCTTTTTTTAGGAACAACGCTTTATTTTTCAATAAAAAACAGAAAATTAACAAATTTACTGTCTAAATATTTTGGACTTGGAGATGCTTTGTTTTTCGCGGTTATTACACCACTTTTTGGTGTGAAAAATATGGTATTATACATTATTTCAGGTTTACTACTTTCTTTATTAACCCACACAATAGTTAGGTATTTAAACTCTGAGATTGACGAAACAATTCCGCTTGCCGGTTATTTATCTGCCTATTTAGTGGTACTATTTTTCGTAAACCTTGTTTTGGGTTTTAACTTTTTTACAAAACCTATATTATAGATGTCATCTAACCCCATCATATTAACTGCAGAAATTCAACAACTAATCACAACTGAATTAGCCTGGGAATATGGCGTCATACCTATTGAAAAAATAGATAATAATGTAAAGTTTTTAATGAGTGAACATTGTTCTTCTGATAAAATAAAAGATGAACTTGAAATAATCACTGGTTATCAGGTAAAAATAGAAACCATTAATGATTCTTTGTTTTCTCAGACCTTAGGAAAATATTATAGAAAATCAGACGTAGCTCAATCTGAAAGCTTAACAATAAATATCGATAAATCCTCTGATTTTTTAATGAAAATTATTTATGAAGCAAAATCTTTGGGAAGTAGTGATATTCATATAGAAAAATATGATGATACTGCAAGAATTCGAATTCGAATTGACGGTATTTTAATTGAAAAATACGTGATTGAGATCAACGAATACCCCGAGTTGATTAATAAGGTTAAAATTCGCTCTAACTTAGATATTACTGAAAAAAGACTACCTCAAGACGGGCGCATTAACCTTGATGAGTTTGACATTAGAGTATCTGTTCTACCGACCTTACATGGCGAAAAAATCGTAATGAGAATTTTATCAAAAGATGCCTCAAGAATAGATTTAAATCAACTAGGGCTATCTGAATATGAAAGGTCAGTTTACCTTGAAGGGGTGAAGAAAACTAGCGGTATTATCTTAATATCTGGTCCAACAGGTTCTGGTAAAACCACCACATTATATGCAACTTTGAAACTGCTTAATGAAGAAAAAAGAAATATTGTAACTGTAGAAGATCCTATTGAATATACAATAAAGGGCATAAACCAAGTTCAACTTAAGGAAAAAATTGGACTCACTTTTTCATCTGCCTTGAGGTCTTTTCTGCGCCAAGATCCGGATATAATTATGCTAGGGGAAATAAGAGATGTTGAAACAGCTCAAATGGCTATAAGGGCTGCACAAACTGGACATCTTGTGTTAAGTACTATCCATACTAATTCTGCTTGGGGAACCATTGCACGTTTAATTGATATGAATCTACCCCCGTTTTTGTTAGCTTCTACGATTAATACTACAGTAGCTCAAAGGTTAGTCAAAATTTTATGTAAATCATGCAAGAAGGAAACTACCATTGAGGCGTATGAAATGCCTCAGTTCTACAGAGAACGTCAGATAAAATCATGTTATGCACCTGTTGGATGCCAGGAGTGTTTTTATACGGGATATAGCGGAAGAAGAGCTATTTACGAAGTGATAAATATTGACCATCAATTAGCAGAAAAAATTAAAGAAGGACAATTACGAATTGATGATTTACTTGAGGAGAAAAAGGTAGTAAAATTGAATGAAAAGGCCTTTGAACTTTTTAAAAATGGGGAAACCTCTCTTGAAGAGGTGTATTCCTTATTACTTAATATTTAAATATGATAAAAAGATATATATACTTTCTTCTTTTTTTGACTTTTACCCTGCCAATTAGTGCACAACTAACTTCAGATGAACTGCGCGTGCAATTGGATAGCTTAGCTTTAGATCAACCAGGCCTTAATCAAAAAGTGCAAATCAATATATCTGGTGTTACATTGTCTGATTTTATCTCAGCCATAGCCTTAGAAAACAACTTAAATGTGAGTGTTGATAGAACATTAAACGAGATAGTGGTCAATAATTTTTATGATGCACTTGTAAAAGATGTTTTCATTTTCGTGGCTGAGAAATTTGATCTTGATGTTTACTTTATAGGCTCCATTATAAACTTTAGACCAAAAATTATTATTCCAGAGCCAATTATTGCATTGCCTCCAAAAAAAATTGTAATAGAGTATAATCCTGAAAATGATTTTTTGAGCCTTGATCTCCGTAATGACTCACTCTTAAATGTTGTAAGAGCGATAACAAAAGCATCTGGTAAAAACGTAATTGTTGCTCCGGATATTTTAGAGAAAATGGTTACCATTTATGTAGAAAACAGACCTTTTGATCAAGTAATAGAAATGTTGGCTAAGTCAAATGGTATAAGTAGTGAAAAAAGCACTGAAGGATACCATTTTTTGGATATTAGCCGACCTGATATTAGTGCAACAGCAAATAAAAACCCTAATATTAGAAGAAAGTCAACCAGTAATAGAAATACTAGTCAAAATTTAAATAGTACTATAACAATTAATCCTTCTTTGGATAATAAAACAATTAGTCTATTGGCCAATGAAGAATCTATAGAAAATATAATTAAGGAGGCTGCTATTGTCTTAAAAGAACATTATTTTATGTATGATCTGCCGACTGGGAATGCAAATTTGGATGCTAAAAATATCACCTTTGAGGAGTTATTGCAGCATGTGATGCGCGGTACAGAGTATACTTTTAAAAAAACAGATAAGTTTTATATTATCGGCAAGCGAAATACCGAAGGATTGAGAGCTTCAAAGCTAATTCAACTAGAAAATAGAACTATAGAAACAGTTAAAGATTTAATTCCAACTGAGCTTCTCAAAGATATTGAGGTAAAAGAATTTATCGAGTTAAATGGTTTAATCGTATCAGGATCTTACGTTAAAATAGAAGAGTTAGATGCTTTTATTCAATCAGTCGACCAAATAGTACCAATGATTCAAATTGATATTATAATTGTAAATAGTGGTCGTGAAAGTCAAATTTCAACAGGTATAAATGCAGGTATCGCAAACGAACCTGTAACAACAAATGGGACAGTATTTCCAGGTTTAGATGTTACTTTAGGAGCTGAAAGTGTAAATAATATTATTCAGGCTTTAAATGGTTTTGGAGTTGTCAATTTTGGTCTGGTTACACCTAATTTTTATTTATCTTTAGATGCTTTAGAGTCGAACAGTATAATTGATATCACTTCGACACCAAAACTATCTGCATTAAATGGTCATGAGGCTTCAATTACAATTGGAGAAACTCAATATTACCAGCAAGAAACAGTTCAAATTACGCCTAATATTTCTGGAGGGAATACGTTATCAAATCGTGTTTGGGTGCCTATTACAGCCAACTTAACAGTTACCGTAAAACCATTTTTATCAACAGATGGATTTGTGACATTGGAAATTAATGTTCAGCAAGATGATTTTACACCTAGATCTGCGCCTGATGCCCCTCCTGGTAATTCAACTCAAACATTTCAATCGTTGGTACGAGTAAAAGATGGTGAGATGATACTCATGGGTGGATTGGAAAAAGATGCTAAATCAGAATCAGGAACGGGTACACCTTTACTGTCTAGAATTCCAGTTATAAAATGGTTCTTTTCTAGTAAAACTAAAGAAAAAGAAAAATCTAAGCTTCACATTTTTATTAAACCTACAGTTTCCTACTAATGAAGTTACAATTTGGGAAAATAAAAAAAATAATCTCTCTCTCCGTATTAAGAGATGATAAAAATGACATATATAATGGTTTTGAAGTCAGATTCCGTAAAAGTGAAATTGAGATTTTAAAACACTATAAAAATATAATTGGCACTAAAGAGATTATTAAAAAAATTGGAAAGAGTAGACCTATTTTACTCCATTTTGAAGGAAAAGGAATATTAAATAGAAAAGTAAAATCCGAACCTGAATATAGGCGAAAGGTAATAATTAACGGAAATATTGATGATTTCTATTTTACTGATTATGTTGAGGAAACCGAGATATATACATCTGTTGTACGACAATCATTTTTAGAAGATATTCTTTTTGAGTTTCAGGAAAACCAAATAATGGTTGTTGGAATTGCAAGTGGTCCATTTATTTTAATGGCCATTCATCAATATTTAAATGAAGACCATCTAATTTCTGCGCGCCATATTATATCCGTTAAAAAACGGCACATTGTAGATTTTAGAACATCAGATACCGATATTGACAAAACGTATCGAATTGGGAAAGAAGTAATAAGTAAAAATGGGATTTTGGCATTGTCTCAAGCTGCAGTGTTCTTCCAACCCTCTAGTGCTATCATCCTTCCTGAAAAAAGCAAGCAAATAGCTTTTAATACATTGGAGTCCGAACAGAAAGTCTTGTTTCAGCAATTTGGATTGGGTTTAATGATTTTTTTTCTTTTGGCATTGTTAGGGAATTATTTATATCTACAACATTTAAACAAAGTTCATCAAACAAATGTTTTTCAGCTCGCCGAGCATACCGAAACATTTGATCAAATAAATAAATTAGAAGAAGAAAAAACGAGAAAAGAAACACTATTACGCAAATCAGGTGTGCTTACAAAAAAGTTTGTTTCATTCTATATTGCTACTATTTCGAATTCTGTTCCAAAGGAAATTACGTTTACCGAGTTTGTAGTAAGACCAACTAAAGAAGAGATAAAGGAAAAGTACAAAATAGAAGTTGACAATCAATTATTAACTATTAAGGGAATTACTAAATCAAGTCATTATTTAAGTGATTGGTTAATGAAAATAAAAACGTTTGATTGGATTAGAAAAATTGAAATTGAAGAATATGAGTATACCGAAGGTTATGGAGAATTCTACTTAAAAATCATTATTTAAGTGTTTGATAAGATTACATACAAACAGAAGAACTATGGACTATTGGCAATCTTTCTGCTTTTAGCAATTGTAAGTTATAAACGCTCTTTTGTACTATCAATTAGTACCGCTAGAGAAATAAAACAGCAAGAAATCCAAAAAACTGGGATTCATAAATCTACTGAAAGGTTAAGTGTTTTGACTTCTGAAATTAATAGAATGAATAGTAGCCTAGGAAAAACAGATCAAACTTCTGATAAAGTTAGACAAGAGTTATTAAAAGAAATATCAAGACTTCAGCAGCACTTATCGATAAGGATTGAATTTATTAGTAACCCGCATCTTTTTACGTCAGTTGATTATAAAATATTGACTCACGAAGTTCTTCTGGAAGGCAATTACAGGGGACTTATTAAAGGCATTAACAATTTAGAAAATCGATTCATTTATGCCAGAATAATTAATGCTAAAATTTTTAAAACTAAAGCACATGGAGAAACTAAATCAAAAGTATACGCCAAGTTATTGTTTCAACACTATTATAAAATGTAAATTATTATTTCTTTCATTAATGTTGCTTGGATGCAATGATATATTTGAAAAAAGGATATCGAATGACGAGGTTTTGCTATTAATTCCGAATAATGCTGATACTTTGTCTTCAAATGAAGTACATTTCAAGTGGGAAGAGCTGACAGGAGCAAGTGAGTATGAATTAAATATTGTAAGCCCTACCTTTGAAAATATTCAAGAATTTGTGCTCGATTCTGCAGTTAAAGGAGATGAGTTTAAAATTTTGTTATCACCAGGTGAATATGAATTTAAGATGCGAGGAATTAATTCAACCTACCAATCAAAATTTACGCCAGTGGTTTCATTTTTTGTCGATAGTATTAGTGATTTATCTATGCAAAAGGTTCAATTAATATCTCCTGAGGCTATTTACTATACTAATCAATCTAAACTCAATGTATTCTCTTGGCAAACCCTTTTTCTAGCTGATTACTATATTTTCCAAATTTGGAATAGTCAAACTTTTGGTAATGGTTCCCTTTTATTTCAGCAAAATAATATTTATGGTGTTAATTTCGATTTTTACGAAACAACTAATATTAGTCTGGAAGAAGGGTTTTATGTATGGGGTATAAAAGCTGTAAACGATATTTCAGAATCGATTTATGGTACAAGAAGTATTTTTATTGATACCACGGCCCCAAATAATCCTGATATTACGTATCCAATAAACAACTTCCTAAGTCCTTCAAACCAATTAACATTAAAATGGACAAAGAATGGCCCGGATCAAGGAAATGTTCAGTCACCTGTCTATTCTAATATTCAAATTTCATTTAATGATAGCCTATTCTCTTCATCAAATCTAATAGAAATTAATAATATTTCTAATGACTCTTTGCAACGTCAATTCCCAATTTCAGGAAATTATTGGTGGAGAGTATATTTAAGTGATAAAGCGGGAAATGAAAGCAAATACTATTCACTTTCAGAAAAATTCATAATTCCATGATAAAAAAAAACAAGCCAGTTACAATTTTTCTATTAGTGTCAGTGATTGCTATATATGGAGTAATTATATATCGTTCTTTTAGTGTTGGTAATCAGAAAAATGAAGATGTTTTTGGACTTTCAGTTAAAAATAATGAAATGATAAACGTCAATTATCATAAGGATAGTTTTAAAATAAATTCTTTTTTAAGAGATCCTTTTGGAAGCAGTGGCTTTTCGTCAATTAATACTAATCATTCAGAGATAATTGATAAACCGATTATTCTGGATAAGGACCATATGATAAAAGATCCAACTCCACTTATTTGGCCAGAACTAAAGTACTTTGGCTATGTTAAAAATAAGACAAGAAAAAAGGGTCTATATTTGATATCTGTTAATAATCACTTGACCAAAATTAAGATAGGCGAAACCTTTAAAGAAGTGACATTGTTTAGCTGCTCAAGAGATTCTGCCGTTTTTATCTTTGGAGAAGAGAAGAGATCTATTCAAAAATAAGCTTGACCAAAAAAGTTATAATTGATAAAGCTGGTTTTCCAATGCATACTTAATAATGCCTACGGGACTTTTGACATTCATTTTCGCTAAAATTGTTCTCCGGTGCCATTCAATTGTGCGAATGCTTAAGCAAATTTTCTCTGCAATTTCGTGATTACTTTTGTCTTCACAAATGAGCTGAATGATTTCAATTTCTCTGTCATTAAACTCAATAGATTGAGAATATTGTTTTTTTAAAATTGATTTTTTTACAACTGATGGTGTTCCTCTCTGGAAATAATAGTCACTGTAACTTATTTTTTTGATGGCCTTAACAATTTCAGTCTTACTAATATTTCTGAGTAAGTAAGAGTTAATACCGTTTTGGAATAATAAACACATGGCAGAATAATTATAATTGTTTGCCAAAACAAGTACTTTTAGATTTGGGAAATCATTTTTTAATAAGGAAACTGATGATGATAACCTAAAGCCCTTAATATTTGAGCCAAGTAGTACAACATCCATTGGAGTTTCGTGAAGTTTTTTATAGAGGTTATGAAACGAATTTGTTTCAATACTTACCTCTAATCCATCTTCTGATTTTAGTAATTGGTATAAGCCGTTACGATAAATATCATGGCCAACTGCAATAGCGAGTGAAATAGTAGTCATTTTGATGTAATCTTTTGAGTTCCACACTAAAATACGAAAAAAAAGTAAGGATAGGAATTAATTTAAAGTTAAGCGTTTAAAAACATTATGTATTTTTTTACTAGACATACCTATTTTATTAGCAATGAGTTACAATTTCATTTCTACCATTCTAGTAGAACTACTGGTAAAATTCTTATAAAACCAGTAGAACTACTAATTAATTTATTTTAAAAAGAGGTTTTTAAAATAAGAACCAGCTTGTCCAAGATCTTATAATTTAAAGTTCGGTGAGTAATAAAACAAAGGTTCAATTAATTTATAATTCTAGCATAAATGAAATCAATTTTACCCAATAAAATAGTAAGACTTTCTAAAACATCTACCATTTAAAAATAGACAAGAAATACACTTTTTAAATAATAAGAGATTCTATAAAGATATATTAATTTGTTATTCAGTAGTCTAAGCTTTAAAAGTAAGTAGTGTTAATGATAAAATCTTTATTTTCTCGTAGTGCTACTAGAGTTTTTTGAAAATCGCCCGTAATTCTACTAGAAAATAAAATACAACCTTTCGTTGAATCTCCTTATTTTAATTGGGTTTGAATAAAAAGTAACCTAAATTTTACGTTTCTAACTAATTTGTTTGTGATTTTTCAGGGAGATTTTTAATCTAATTTTAAGTCGAAATTAAATGTCGATTTATGAAACCTTTTATTACAATATGCCTATCCATTTTTTTTAGTTCTATTGTTTTTAGTCAGACAGATTCTACTGATATAACACTCACTAAAGCACCTGCAATCATTCAAAGCCAAATGGATTCGATATTGTTTGGAGGTGGAAACTTTGAAAGTTATCACATAGAGTTTACAATATCTGATACAAGTAATTTTGGTGAATTAACTCTCGATTTTTCTAATACCGGTCAAACTATTAATCGGCTATCTAAAACACTAGCAGAATTACAAAGTGAAAACTTAATTGACGCTAATTGGTTAGTAGATATTGATTTAGGAAATTTTGAAACTGGGATTAGCTACAGAATTTCTCTTTTAATTAAAAACTATGCAGGTGTAGGAAACTCTCCTATCATTAAACATTATTAATATGAAGCAATGTATAGCTATACTTTTGATAGTAATTTTTGGTGAATTGACGGGAACATCTCAAATTATAACTGAGACCTATGTTTCTACTTTAGAAAATCCAGTTCAGGATGCTACAGTTGGCAGTGCCGGTCTAATTAATACCAATATGGGTGGTTTGGACTTTTTTAATGTGTTGAGAGACGATAATACTACTCCAATAGTATACAGAAGTTTTATTCAATTCGATTTAAGTCAAATTCCGAAGGAGGCAATTCTCATTAGCGCCAAATTAAAGTTAACTACTAAAACTAACTCAGTTTCAAATTACGACTATTCAATTGAACGCGTAAATGACAATTGGACTGACAATACCATTACATGGAACAATCAGCCAACTACCAATTTATCAGACATACTCAAGGTTGAACCGCCAACTTCAATGAGTACTCTTCAAGAAATTGATGTCTATAAGCATGTTTATCAAATGGTAAGGATGCCATTTTTAAATAATGGATGGTGCATTAAATTATGGGATGAATCTATCACAGGTTCTGATTATGGAAATTCTTTTTACTCTTCGGACGAAATAGACATAAACAAAAGACCTTCATTGGAAATTACATATACCATGCCTATTAAAATAGAAGGCGAGGTCACCCATTGTACCCCTGGGAATTCAGATGGTAAAATAGATTTTACTCTATCTGGCGGAAGTAGTGATCAATACCATCTTTTTAGGCTTTATAAGTTAGACACCACTAGCACAACTAACTCAGGGATGAGTTATACATACGCTCATTACCTTAGTAATTCAAGCAGTGTAATGGATAATGATATTGTGGATGTGGATAGTTTAGAACCTGGTGCTTACGTCGCTCAAGTTTATGATTCATTATCTTATACAACACCAAGTTATGGCTATCCTATAAGTCCAGGTTATCGGTTTATCGTATCTAAACATTTTTTTATTGGTAGAGAAGGCGAGACAACCAACGTTATATTTACCAGAGAAGTTGAGCATATGAATGTGAGCATAGATCTTGATGATCCAAGCGCTAATTCAGAATACAAAAATCTACATGGTACCACTGGCGGTAGTAATATACGAACGGCCTTTACTGGAACAAATAGTTTAGCGCCTGGGTCAACACTCGCTTATAAAGTAGAGAGCTATTTTGATTTACTTGCCGATTTTCCTCCAGACTTAGATTTTCAAAGTGTACAATTAATCCATAGGATGCATGCTACTTATCAGCACAGTCAAAGTAGCAACGCGACAAAATTAATTCCCTGTACTAGTGATTGGGATCCACGATCGGTCACTTGGAATTACCGGCCTAATCTTGCCACTGATCAGATAATTAATCTCCCTAAAACTAGTAATCCAAATGGATACACCCATACGGACGATACTATTAATATCAAGCCATTGGTTGAGTATTGGCAAACCAATCCAAATTATGGTTTTTTGATAAGCTTAGAAGACTATAATTCAACAAAGACTTCGTTTAGACAGTATCGCGATTTTAGTAAAATTAGTCAGGGTCGTTTTGAAGCTAGTTTTTCAGTTAAACCTCCCAAAGTTAACGCTTCAGTTTCTGTAACAAATGAGTCAATTATTGTAAGTACTGAAGGAGGAGTGGCACCTTACACTTATTTATGGTCTAATGGCGAAACAACCAAAGACCTTTTAGATGTAGATGATGGTATCTATTGGGTTAAAATTTGGGACGCGGAAAATTTAATGACAAAGTATGAGATTTCTAAATCTGAAAACGCAATTTGGGGAGTAAGTAACTGTATTACTGAAGCTAATGGAGTTCAAGAATATACCACTGGTTGTTCAAATGCAACAGGCGTATCTGAATCAGCTGCAAGTCAGCACATACCAAGCAATGAAAACGGTTGGTTTGAAACACAATTAACAAGAGAAGTTGGACCTGAAAAAGCAATAGGAATATCAGAAAGCGGAAAGACAATTAATAATATAAGTGATATTGATTTTGGGTTTTACTTTAATACTGAGGGAACCATAAATATTATAAAAAATGGAGTAATAACTACATCAAATTCTGGAGGTTATGAATACAAGGATAACGATTTTATAAAGTTAGAAAAAACAACGGGATTGTCTTTTAAATTAAATGGGAAAGAAATTGACTATTACAGCTTATCTGAACTGAACCCGGTTCCATCTTTTAAAACCATTACTGCACTTAAGGATGGTGCATCATTTGATATAGTAAGATATGGAACCGAGGAGGATGATTTTGTTCCTGAACCATGTACTATTGATTTTGAAAATTGCCTATTACCTTATGACAGCGAATATGGGAGTTGCGGAGAATTTGATGAAGAAGGGAATTTAGTGTTAAAATATAATTGTGATGACTTTAATAGACCGATACAAGTATTACCCTATGGGTATTATTATGATTGGCAACCGGATGTTGGAATAAGATCTTTACAAGATAACGGCGCAGCATTTTATCACGAATTTGATATTGACCCATCACATATTGGTCTTGTTTATACTGTAAGAGTTTATAATTCAGCAGGTGATCTTGAATTAAATGAAAATAACTTCTGTAATTCATTTACCGTTGTTTGGGAGGGAGAAGGAGAAGATTGTGTCGAGCAATGTGGCGCTTCAGCAGAAATCATTTTGGAACAACCAACATATTGTGAAGGAGATGTTTTACAGTTCAATATTGATTTAGGAAGTGCAGATTTTTATACCTGTTCACAACAAAGTTCATTGAATTGTGACAATTATTGTTTAGATCCACAATTAATTGTTGGAAGTTCTGGGGATATCATTTTTGATTTTTTCTATTTCGGAGAAGATGGAACAACTGAAAATCCAGTTTTATGTAAATCTGAAACGTTTAGCATTTTAGTAGATAATAATTGTTTTGAAAATACTGGAATTTCCTTTAATAACTATGGGAGTTATGTTCACCTTGAGGAAGACGGCGTCAATGAGACATTTATTAATATGCATTGCAATTACTTAAATGAAAAAGTACTAATAGATGGCACAACAATTGAAAGTGGCAAAATTGTTAGCGAAGGTAAAATACGCGTTGAAAAAAATTGGACCAATAATGGAGAGACAACTGTATTTGAAACTACAAATTTTGCTGGTGGTAAGGTTGAATTTTTTGGTGGAAAGCAATTTATAAAAGGGACTCATGTTACTTCCTATAATGATGTGGAGCTAAGTGGATCAGATAAAAAAGAATTGCTCATAGACAGTGAGATTAGAAACACATTAAACCTTAATAGTATTGAGTTTAGTACCAGAGATAAAACGCTCTATGTCACTAATCCATTAACCAATGCAATTTCTGATCATGACAATGGCAATAGCTACGGTTTTATTAGTAGCAATTTAAGTATGGGTTATTTAAATTGGAAAATGTCTGCGGAGAACAGCTATTTTGTTCCTCTTGGATCGTCGATTACAGGAGCTAAATATAAGCCAATAGAAGTAGCACTTCCTATTAATGAAAGCGGGGATTTTAATATGAGAATGGTGAATTATAATCCTGCTTATGACCAGTTAGAAGAAAAGGCACCAGATATTGCTGAGATTAGTGATCAGTATTTCTACTACATTGAACCAACTGGCGTATCAGAAGCAGACTTAACCATTCATTTTAATACAGTAACTGATGACGGTTTTCAACAAATAGGACATTGGGACAATGTATGGGCACCAAATCAACCATTGATCAATCAATCTTGGTGGGAGAAAACGACTGATATTTCAATAAATACATCCTTAGGATACCCTTTAAATAATAAATCTGTTACAACTGCCGGATGGACAAGCTTTGACGGTAAACAATTCGTGCCGGCAAAGGCTGGTTTTATGGTTAATTGGAATGAGTTTGGTCAAAACGGATCGAATAATGATGGAGGTCAGGGAGGTGGCGATATTATTGTGAATTTAACAACATCAAGTGGTGTAAATACTGGCGGTGGCTTAGGTAACCAACACCAAACAAATGGAGGTGGAGATGGAACAGGTGTTTATACGCCAAATCCACTTGAGAATACCTACCATTTAAACATTACAAGCACAGATGGTGATTGTATGACGGAAGGCATAATCGAATTTCAGGTAAATACATCAGGAGATATTGTTGAGAACTCAGTTTTTTACATTTTAGATAATACACCAGGTAGTGTCATAAAAAAGCCACTTGCAGATGATTTATACAATATTGGACCAACAAGTGGATCAAATAATGGCATGTTTTCCATCTTTTCTATTCCTGAAGAAAGTTATGTTTGCGACAACAATATCAGGGTTAAATTGTCTCAAGGTATAGTGCTTAATCCTGGTCTTGCACTAGAAATAGAAGGTTTAACACCAGATTTTCAGATCACATCACTTTCCATTCACAATAGTCAGCAAATAGATGTCACAACATCAATTGGATCGCTAAACACAGATCAGACAATTTGGTCATCACTAGCAACTGCCCCTCCAGGTGTATACAAATTTGACATTGATGTAAATGATATTAGTGCCAATTCACCAACAAGCATCAATTTAACTGGAATTTTTATTATAAAATAGAATTAATGAAGAATAACAAGTTTTACATTACCCTACTGATAATAATATTGTTAAGCGCGTTTTTTATCTATAAAATGAGTAAGCAACCTAAAGTTGCAGTTATAGATTTTAATCTAATAGTGATGGAGTTTGATGGTATGAAAGAAGCTATGAAGTCATATGAGGCAAAGGCTAAGGTCTGGGAAAAGGAAATGGACAGTTTGCAAAAAAACATGAATGCGGTTGTGCTAGATCTTGAAAGCAATGAATATTCTAAAGAGGAAATCTTCAAGAAAGAATCACTGCTGATAAAAATGAGAAACGCTTACACTAAGTATAAAACACATATCAGTAATAAGGCACAAGAAGAAGATAATAAACTAACAACCTCAGTCATTAGTCAGGTCACTGAATTTATTGAAGCATATGGAAGTAAAAATGGATACGATATTATTTATGGCAAAAATGAGGGTAACTATATTTTATACAAATCGAATGAATTTGACATTACAGATAAAGTATTGGCAGAATTAAATAATGATTATAGTGGTGAATAATAGGTTAAACATATTGAGCAGTATAGTATTGGTTTGCATTCTTTTATCATGCAACAATAGCCTTAACAATCCATCTGACTATTTCAAATACTTAGAAGCGAAAGAGAATGGAATTTGTAAAACAAAACGTCACAATGCTGTTGAAATAAAAACGAAACTTATTCCAGCCGAATATTTATGTTTTAAAGATTCGAATGGAAACCTAAATCAAGCGATTGAAGATAGCTTAATGGAATTTTATAAATACAATATTAGTTTTTTAGTCACCATTGGTCCGAACAAAAATTCAGATGTTGAGTTTGATCTGACAAGTGTTGGTATATCAAACATGGAAGAATATAAAGAGAGGTCTGAACTCTTAAACTTTCAATTAAAATCATTTTTCAAATTGGTAGTCAATAATATTGAATATGAACCCGTATTCTGCGAAATGGAGAATGTATATGGCTTAACATTAGATAGAAAATTTAACCTCGTTTTTTCGCCTGTTAAAGATAAAGATGAATTTCTTGTGGCAAAGAATTATACGCTGGTTTATAATGATGAACTGCTAAAAACAGGTATCAGTAAATTCAAATTTAAAAGACAAGATTTAGAGGATATTCCAAAAATTAATTTTTGGAATTGATTTAACGATAAAAAAATAAACATGAAAAGTAAGCTAAAAAGAAGGGTAATACGCCTCAAAGTAATATCAGTTTATTTAATCATAAATTTGCTATTTAATTTATGTTTTCCGTCAATATCATTGGCCTTAACTTCCGGTGCTGCTTCTCCTGAATTTAGCAGCTTTGAACCTGTAACAACTACCGATATGGTAGACCCCTTTACAGGAAACTTTACTTATAATTTACCAGTGGTTAGTATTCCTGGTGCTGATGGTGGTGGATATGCCATGTCATTATCTTACCACAGTGGCGTAAACTCTGAAGAAGAAGCTTCGTGGGTAGGGTTAGGGTGGACCCTAAATGCTGGTGCTATTAATAGGAATAAGGTGGGCTTTGCAGACGATTTTAATGGGGTGACTGTCCACCGATATAATAAAACTTTACCTGTTTGGACCACATCCGTATCAGTGGATGGATCATTGGAAATATCATCTAATGACCCCCCTAAGCAAAAGATTTCTGAGGACTTTACTTTAAAATCACTTAAAGATAGTAAAGTTGATTTTAATTTGTTTGGGGGAGGAGATGCACCGGATTTAAAAATAAGGGCTAATACCTCACTGAGGTATAATAATTACCAAGGCTATACCAAAACTCAAGGCTATTCAGCAGCATTTAAGGGCATGGCTTCACTTAATATGAATCGTTCAGGAGGAGAAAGCACTTTTGGATTTTCAGTTAATCCCTTGGTAATTCTCAAAAATTTTTTAACAAAGGTAGAGGTTGATAAGTTAAAAGATTTAGAGGTTGCCGAAGGATTTCTTCCAACTGGTGGTAAAGGCATCTCTAAGTTAGAAATGACAATGGTCTCTATATTTTATCAAAAACTAAGAGATTATTCTAAGGCGAGAAAAAGAAATTCATCATTAGGTTTCGCTATGAAATTTATTAACCCATCAATGGTGCCTTCAAACAATAATAGTTTCCCAGGTCATAGTGTGGCTAGAACTGTTGGTAGATCTTATAACTTTTCATCATCCTTTCAGCCTCAATTAGGTCTGCCTGTTGGTATTGAAGTTGGTTTTTCAGGCAATACAAATTTTCAGATGACCTATGAAGAGAGTTTAATGGAAGCATATGGTTATATGTATAATTTAAATTGGTCCGATTATTATAATGATGGCACTAAAACGGTTAAAGATCCCTTCAATGATTATGGTGTAGAAAGTGGCGTACATCATAAAGATAACAGAGACAGTAAAAAAGTAGCGGATTATTTTATGGAACGAGAATCATCATTTTCAAAGCAGGATAAGTATTTAAGCATCCCATTTCATGGTGCCGACCAATTCATTATGACCGGGGAAGGTGTAATGGGTGGTTTTAAAATGCAACACGGAAAAATAGGTCATTATTTCCCCACCCCTGTCAAAAATAAGCAAGTAATTAGTCAAGGTGGTGTTGAATTTGGAATTGGCAATCCACTCAGTATAGGAATGGATGTTGGCGTTGGATTTCAAAGCACTGAAATTGGTAATTGGGACGAGAAATACAGAACTGAAATTAATAGTGATTACAGTTTTAATTACATCCCATTTGCAAGGTTTAATGGTGATATGGGTGGACAACTAAGGTATACCGGCACTGACTTGAGTTATGCGGAGTTTGATGGAAATAAGGATTTAAAGGTGTCAGATAATCTTGTAGTTAATGAACAACCTTCTTTTACAGTAGGCCGCAGCACATCCGTATTATACCGCTATTATGACGAAAATGGAGACATTGGAACCCATGTATTGACATCAGCTGGTGCATCCCCTTCGGTTGATTTTATGGTTGATCCGATTGATAAGCTAAATTCTACCAACGACTTAAGAGTTCTTAAACCGAAAGATGGTATTGCTGAGATTGCAACAGTTAATCCAAATGGTCAACAGTATGTATATGGTTTGCCACTTTACGCACGAAATCAAGCTAATTTAACTTATGGATTGACAGGTGGCACTAATAGCCTGCAAGATGACAGAGACTGGCATTCAACTGGAATACCTGCAACAGTTGAATCTCAAATCAAGGTCGACCCAACTGATAATTTGACAGTAATAGGAGATGTTATTGATGAGGCCTACGCCACATCTTATTTGCTTACGCAAATTACAAGCCCTAATTATATTGATATTAATAACAACGGACCAGATGAAGAAGACTTTGGAGGTTGGACGAAATTTGCCTATAGAAAAAAACATGGTGCCACAGCTAGTAACACGGGGGCGTCAAATACAAATTGGTACCACCATAGAGCACCTTATACAGGTTTGTTTTATAATAAAGGACAGATTAATAACCAATACGATCAAACAGGTTCAGTATCATCTGGGTTTAAAGAAGTGGCCTATTTGAAAGCTGTTGAAACTAAAACACATATTGCTTTCTTTGTCACTAACGATATGGTATCTGGTGATTGTGATGATATATTGGATGTCATAGCAGTTGATAATGAAGGTAATATTGATATAGACTTAAAAAACCAATTAAGCAATTATTTAATTGGTAGTGGAAAGTCAAGACATGATGGTTTATCTGCAACTTCTTCAGAAGGACAAACTGTTGATGCTGCCTCAACAGGTGATTTTACACCTAACAATAATAAAGAATTAGCTTACCTTGAAAAAATTGTTTTGTTTTCGAAAGAGCGCTTAAATAAACCACTTACCACTACACATTTTGCATACGATTATCAACTTTGCAAAGGGGTAGAAAATAATAGAAATGAAATTGACAATAATCCCGATTATTCACAAAGGGGTAAATTGACGTTAATTCGAGTATGGACAGAATCTGAAGGTGTTGCCCGTTCAAGAGTTGCACCTTACCAATTTGAGTATGAGTATTTCAATGATTATCCAGCTTCATTTTTAACCAATTATGATTCTGATGTAACTAGTATTCCTTCAAATACTACATCTGGTTCTGATACCAGAGAGAATCCAGCTTACCAGGTCGATTTATTAGATCCTTGGGGAAATTACGAGAGTAAGGATGTAGCAGAAAATCAGAGAAATAAAATGAGATCTTGGAAATATCAGGGAGAACAGAGTCCAGACTATGATCCTGCAGCATGGACGTTGAAACGTATTATATTGCCTTCGGGGGGAGAAATTCATGTTCAGTTTGAAGAAAAAGACTATGCCTTTGTTCAAAATAAAAAAGCTATGGCTATGGTGAGTCTAGATGAAGATGCGCTAAATGAAAATGGAATGAAGTATGATGAAAATAAATATTTTATTAACCTGAATGATATTGGAATTGATGCATCTGAAGATCAAGCTGACTTTAATGCTTATTTTGATCAATTATTAAATTACTTTTTTGAAGGTGACGATTTAGGTTTAATAGCAAGCACTAATTTGCAGACTTATGGTAATGCATTTGTAAATTTGGATGATTCAGGGGTTTTGGCCAATTCTGATCATCCACAAATTTACTTCAAATACCTTTATCGACTCCTGGGAGATGGCATTGCAACACTTTATAGAAACGACGATTCTAAATACATTGATGGCTATGTTCAAGTTTGGGAAATTGGCAAAACAAGCCAAGGCATTTATTTTAAGCTGGGTGCAAAAGAAAAAGCGACCATAGCAAGTGTTAAAAAAGTGAAATATAATGTGCCAAGACGTCTATGCAGAGAAACACTTTTGACAAACGGCGGAACGAGTTTAAATCAAGGTAACCCTGGAACTAATGATCGAATTCGTGATATTAATAACGATATTTTAAACAATGCTTATCCTTTTGACGTTGGTGCAGATAACGCTGATGAAGAAGGTGAATTAAAAGACATTAAACAAGATGTTTTTAACCCAGTTCGAGACATTATACACAATACCTATGACTTTAAATTTGAATTGTATACGAATTTAATCACCTTAAAAACGACCAACCCAAGTTTAAGAAATGACGAAGTTTGTGCGAAGTTGGACGAAGAAGTCTCCTATCTTAAATTACCTGTTTTTCATGCTAAAAGAGGAGGAGGAGCTAGGGTTAAAAGACTATTGACTTATAATCCTGGCATTGAGTCGGGTGAAGAAAGTGTATACGGAACAGAATACATGTATAAAATGCCAGATGGCACTACAAGTGGTGTTGCTACATTCGAGCCTTCGGGCAATAGAGTAGAAAACCCTTTGGTTGAAATATTCCCTAGGATGAAACAAAATCTACTAAATAAACTGTTATCTGGACGAGATAAAGGATTTCAAGAGGGACCATTGGGAGAACACCTTTATCCAAGTGCTTCAGTAGCCCATAGAAGAGTGATTATGAAAAATATTTATTCAGGAAAAAGTGCACCAGGTTTTGTGGTTAATAACTATCATACCTGTGTTGATGCTCCATCCGTTTTAGTAGATCATACAGAAATACATGAAAAACCTAATCAACAGACAAAACATTATCGAAAGAGTAAAATAAATTTACCATTAGGTTTATTTAATTACAGAAAAGACAATGCCTGGGTAACACAAGGTTATGTATTTAAAATTGATGATAGACATGGAAAGTTAAAAAGCACAGCAACATATGGAGGTGATATTGGTGTAGATGGGTATGTTAACCCACTTGAAAATAGTTTATTGGCTTCAACAACTAATATTTATTCCGCACCAGATGATTTTCATAATTCTATTTCCATTAATACAAATGGAGAGTTTGTATTAAATCCGGAGTATAGACCAGGTCAAGAAGAAGAATTAGCCATGTATATGGGTACAGTAAAAGATAAGACTAATGATTTCTCTATTGAATTTGATATCAATATTACAATGATTGTTCCACCTTTAATTTCTATGGGGCTAGGGGTCTCATATAGTTATTCAGAAAATGAGTTATCCCAGCATGTTACCAGTAAAGTATTACGGCGTAATTCCATTTTAAAGAAAACAATTAATTATGCAGAAGGGATAGAGACCATTACAGAGTATTTGGCCTATGATCCAAATACAGGTAATCCCATTTTAACTAAAACAAATGATCAATACGAAGCATATGGCGCTTCAAATGCAGACGCTGATAAACTGAAAAATGACCTTAATTCAGACGATCATGCTTATTATTCTTTTAATATTCCTGCCTCATGGATTTATCGTCAAATGGGTCAAAAATCAAAAGATCCGAATAATTTAAACCTTTTGACAGCTCAGGCAGGTAGCATAGTAACTTACTTATCAAATCCTCTAGATAAATTTGTTAATAATGTCTGGAATCCACACGCTGATCAAATTGATAATGTGATTAGTGCGAGTGCCACAGAGTTTGAAAATGGACGATTTAATGACCAAGTACAAGGAGCTGGAAATGTTGCTAACATTAATACCACAAAAGTAAAAGAAGATTTTGAAGCCACCGCCGCTAATTCTAACTTCGATTCAAGTGATGATCTTGATCAATTAAACAAGTTTTTTTATCCAATTAGAAGTTTTGCTTTTATTGATGAAATTTCATCAGCCAATAGCGGAGGAGCCAACAAAACGTACAATAGTGGGATGGTCAATAATTTTCATTTTTTTAATTGGTTTCCTACCATTTTCACCGGAATCAACAACGAAGCAAATAATTGGAAATACGCTTCTCAAGTTACTAAATTTTCCCCTCATGGTCAACCTGTTGAAGAAGTCGATATATTAGGTATTCCATCTGCAGTTAAATTCGGTTATGGAAACCTATTACCAACCATTGTTGGATCAAATTCTTATTATGAAACAATGGTATTTGAAGATTTTGAATATAGTTCTACTTTTGAAGCAGAATCTACACATGCACATACAGGTGTCAAATCATTAAATTTTGCTGCAATTGGAAGTGAACCATTACTAAAGGGAATCAGTTTTACCAATCAACTAAACGACAAAGGCGGACATTTTAAAATTTGGCTAAAAAATAATGGAGTAGAACCGCAAGAAGAATTAGAACCTAGTATTAAAATAAATGGGACTGATTATTATTTAGATAAAGTAGCGAGGGTTGGTGAGTGGACACTTTTTCAGAAATACATCAAGAACTGGAATAATTTAATCGTGTCGAATTCATTTGATATTTATTTAAATGATAACTGGCCAACTAACAGTGATATTTACATTGATGATGTTTGCTTTAATCCGTTGGAGTCAGCGGTAAATTGTACCGTCTACGATTTGGCATCTTTTAGAGTGTTAGCACAATTTGGTGATCAACATTTCGCAAAAATCTTTGAGTACAATTCAGAAGGGCAACTGGTAAGAACCGTTATAGAAACTGAAAAAGGTCGAAAAACGCTTCAAGAACAACAATATAATATTCCAAGAATAAAAAGACGAATAGAACAATAAAAATGAAAACAATCCTATATATTTTAATTTTTGGCGCATCAAATCTTGCAGTTAATAATGATTGCACTGAAATGCTTAAAGCATACAATAAACAAATGCGAAGCATGACTATGCCTAAGGGTAAGCAAGTATACTACTTTAATTACACCACAGAAATTGACTATTGGGATGAATCAATGCCGAGTCAAAAAGTCACCACTAAAATGTATATCGGCGAAAATAGAACATTCTATTTCAGTAATGCAATGGATGTTTTTATTGATGACGAAATAATGGCAACCGTAATTAAAAAGGAAAGGAAAATAGTGTTTAATGCTAACCCTAAAAAAACCAATTACATTAAAGGATATCAGCAAATATACAAAATCCAGGATATGGTTTTAGACAAAGGTAAAGTTCTAAAGTGCGCAACCATAAAAGATGGAAAAAGCGAGTTGATTTTGGATGCAAAGAATATTGAGGTTGAAGGTTTGTTTATTGATCAAATTAAATACATATACGAATCAGAGTCTGGTAAATTAATAGAGGCAACCTCTAGTTATACTGATGAATATGACATAAAAAAATTAAGATATCAAATTCATGATTTAAAGTTTGACGGACAGTATAAAGGATTCACAAAAGTTCAGAAAAGATTCTTCAATTCTAAAGGAGATTTATTAGAAAAGTATAAAGACTACGAGATAATTGTGGATTAAGTAGTTGGTTTATTAAAATAAAAAAAATGAAAACAGCATTTGTAATTTTAATTTTGCTATTTAGCATGAATGGAATATCACAAGGTACTCCTATGCATCAATTGCCTTCTACAATTTGGGATATTGAAGGAAAAACGAACCTTGAATCAGGATTTAGTCAATTCGATATTCAATCTAGTCCAGGTGCAATTAACCAAACAACTGATTTATCAAGCCAAAACCATGGTATAATTGATGCGAATTTTTACGTAAAATTATCTGTTGAAGGTATTAATGGTTTGCATGAAATTGGAGAAGCGCTTGAAGAAGTGGTGTGTACTCTTAATGTAAAAAGGGTGTTTTTTGGAGGTGATTTTATTAACGAACAGGTTATCTTAACTTTATCAGGCACAAAAGCAGAGGCGCTTTATACGCTTAATTTTAAGGATGTATTATTGGATGAAACGATTGATTACATTAACGTGGAGTCTATTACTGTAGATCCGGTTAATGTAAATGGGAACTTTTCTAGTTTAACATCTGATATAGAAGCTTACATTAATCAAAACATTAATCTAAAAGCATGGTACGAAATGGACTATGGTATTGATGTTAAACAACCTGCACCAGATTTACTTGATTGTGAGGCTTTAATTCCAGTATATCCTTATTTCTCAGCAACACTAGACGTTAGGGTTCAAACTTTTACATGGAATTCACTTCAAGGATATCATTTCCCGAACTATGAATTCCAATTGCTTAAACTTGAGAATACCAGTACCAATAACCTTACTCCTGAATCAGAGCAATTAGAACAAATTACAGCTGAACTTGATTGGTCAAAGGCCTTAACAGTTGAAACTTATAATTATAAAAAAGAACTAACATTAACCATTGCTCAAGGGAGCGGCTATTATTATTGGAGGGTAAGACCAATAGGCAATTTTTATGAAGGAGGAATAGCAAATTCTAAAAACTGGGGCGTTTGGTCTTCAGTACCACCAGATAATTTAACTTTTAATAAAACCAATTATGCGTCTTATGGCACCATTTTTAAATACGAGGACCCTGACGACGATTTAAATTGGATATACAGTAGAGTATTTACGGAGGATGGAAATGTTGGTGAGGGTATTAATTACGCCAATAACTTGTTGCAAAGTGTACAAAGTCAAGCCTATTCTTCTTCTCAAAAAAGAGTGATCACCTCACAATCACTCTATGATTTTGTTGGCAGAAGTGCCATGTCAACTTTACCAGTTCCTTCAGATGGCGAAGATATTTTAAACGGATATAAAGAAAATTTTATTTTAAATAGTACTGGTGGATTATACACAGCTGTTGATTTTGATTCAGATGCAAGAATTCAAGATCCAAGTGTGGTAGAAACATTGCCAACATCAACATATGCTTATTATTCCGATAACAATGCCGATTTATCAATTCCGGACGCTGAAGGATATCCGTTTTCTCGTACAATATTTATGAATGATGGATCAGGTAGACCGATAGAACAATCAGGGGTTGGAAAGACCCATGCCATTGGTCAAATTACACCTGATGGAAATTCACACACTACTACCGTTTATTATGGTACACCGTCTGACGAAGAGCTCATTAACATATTTGGAGATGAGGCACCATTAGCAGAAAATGTGATTAAAACATCAACTAAAGATCCCAATGGAACAATAAGTATTGTTTATACGACACTCGAAGGTAAAACAATAGCAACGGCTATGTCTAAAGATAGCCCGACAAATCTCGAAAACATTGCAGAGGGTACTGGAGATGAGAATAATCAGTTAACTACACTTGGAAATGTTAATTTTTCTACAATTGTTAATACCGTCGATCAAAATATGTTTATCAGTTCAAAGGTCATCACATTAGATAAATCAACACCTATCAATTTGTCATATAAAGTTGATCAATCTACATTGGACAATTCATGCGGAACACCCAATTGTGAATATCAGATAAAGTTTAGAATTGTTAATGAAGTTACAGGTGAATATTTTGAAACAACTCCTGCAGATTTAGTAGCAGGACAATTCACTTCTTTTTCTAATATTAATTTTGACTTTTTAGGGAATACCTGGAGTGAGCAAAAAATATCGGATACCGATTTAGATGCAACAGTTGAAAATGTTTATCAAATAACACTACCAGAAGGATATTGGAAAGTTCAAAAAGTAGTGTATTCGAAAATTTCATTAGATGATTTAAATGCGAATGGTCCAATGGCAAAATTAGGCCCCTTAATGGAAGTGGTTACTAATTTAATGTCAAGCGTTAAAAATAAAAATCAGTATGATCAGTTTCTCCAGGACATTAGGGCACTAAATGATGAAATTAGCCTAGCACATACAAATGCTGAAATAGCTTGTGGTACGCAAGATTTTACTGATCCATGTTATCAATCATATGGAGAATTTAACGAAATAAAACTAAAATACGAATTAAAACCTGATTACATATTTGACCCAAATTATACCCTTTCAGTACCATTACTTCCTGATGGCACACCCAAAACAATATCGTTTCAAGCAGGTTGTTGCGATAATATAGAGGTAGATATCCCTGGAGCAAAACAGCATGAAGTATGCCAGCCAATTGATGAAAAAATTGGTTTGGGGACGCTTACACAAAACGACATTGTTTTTTCACAGGCTTTTAAAGATTTATATGATGAATTGGTGGATGAAGGGTCTCTTCCAACAAATAATAATTTAGGTTCAGAGTGGATTGATGCAATGCCAGGTTATGGTTTAATTGCTGACCCTGATAATGATGGTGTGTATACCTCAAAATTCGATCAGATGATTTACCATATGCTCCAAGACCAATACTATACAGGAAAAGCTGAATATGTATCGCCAAACTGGGTACAATGGGGTACCTCTACAAACGTATATGGTATTAACGGAAGCATACCTGCAGGAGCTAGTCAGGAATTATATGGACCATACTATACCTGTAACAATATTTATAATTGCTGGTATGCAGCGTTAAGAGCTTATTACCAAATGTATGCCGTAAAAGGAGAATCGTTTAATATTTATGATTTAACAAAAGACGATCAAGATCCTTCTGGTGCATCTGACCCTACAGGAGACTTTTTTGATGATCCAGACAATAGAGATTCGGAATCCGGTTTTATTGATTGGTTAGCTGATCTTCTTATCAGCGTTAAAATGAAAAAGTTTTCTGATCAAATGGCAGGTGAAAACGGAGAGCCTAAATCCTTTGCTTTTCAATTAAACGTGCCAGATCTATTTTTGGAATGTACTGGTAAAAAAATTGCAGCTATCATAGGGCCAGAAGTTGATGGGGAGTTGAATATTGATGTATTAAAGAATGACCTAGAATATATTGATATTAATGATAACAATAATGTCAAGAATTTCACTACATACAATGCATATATTGCAAATGACATCAACCACGATTTACCGTTAAAAGCTGTAGATAAAAATGGCGGCACATTGACCCCTGAAGTTTTGATGTACAGAAATATTTACGAACCATTATGGGCATTCAAATACTACGAATATGTACCAGATATTAAATTTAACGCTCAATCTACCCCACCGAATTTTGAGCATGAACCTTACACGAATGAGCCTAATTTACCTGATCCTCATTTACCGGCTGTTCCGAGTATTGAAGTTAAATCGTGCTACCATAAATTTGATCTAAATAATACTGCAACAACCCCAATTTGTGGGTCTAATCCATGCCCCGAAAGCCATCATAATTGGGATGCTGAAGAAAGAGCGCGCTTTTACAGAAATATTATTTATTCGAAAGAAGACGAAGATTTTTTAGATGACGCTAATAATGCAGCCCTAAATAGTGCTAATCATCCTGTAGCTTGCCCTACTCAAAATGAGTTAAACAACATGGTGACAGCTGAGTTTAACGCTGCGGAATCGTATTGTATAAGTCGAGAAGCTGAATTCAGGCAGGGGATTGAAAATATGTTAATTGAAAACTGTTACACCTTAGTACCCTGTTATGATGGTACTGTCAGTAACGATAATTATATCAGCGCATCAGAAATAGATGTTATTGTTATGAATACGGTTGCTGCTTGTACTACATACGTAGACTCAATAAAATCGGAATGTGAAGGTAGTATGGCCTACCCAACCTGTAGTACGCAAACATGCCAATACTGGAATGGTACTGGTTTTTCAGAAGAAACAGAAGTAATCATAGAGCTTTTTGATCCAGCCTATGACACAAAAGCTAAATTGAATGATGTGAAATTCGGCAGCTTTATTCCATTTTTAGAACCAGGTGACTCTAAATGTAATCCTCTAGTTCAAGGAGACCCTCCAATACCCGTGCCAGCCTGGTATGGGGGGACAGGTATTTTGAATTGTCCAGATCAAGAACTAGTTCCAGTTACAGTTATTAATAATTAATACAAAAAAAATGAAAAATAAATTGACATTATTTGCTATTGCCTTTAGTTCAATAGTAATGGCCCAAAATCAAACGCAAGGCGTGTCTATCGCTAACGACGACGTATCTCCAGGTAAAGATGCCATACTGGATGTGAAGTCCTCAACCAAAGGTGTTTTAATCCCGAGAGTTCGATACTATGAATTGCAGACTGGAGGAGCACTCGATCCTCAATCTATAATTAATGAAACTGGGCAAGATGGGCTTTTGGTTTATGTTATTCCCAAATTACTCGAAGACGACAATCAAGACCCCCAGGAATTTGAAGGTGGGTATTGGTATTTTGATGCAGGAGGTACTGATCAAGTCACTCATTCTCCTAATACAGTGGTGAATCCACCAAGATGGAGACGTTTAAATGATAAGCAAACTTGGAGCCTAGATCATCTTGGCAATATTCATAATTCACCCACACTAAAAAAGGTTGGCGTAGGCCTGGAAACTCCTCTAGCCAAGTTTCATATTTTTGAAGACACGGAAGATGAAATTTTTATTGCAGAGTCGGATAAACAAGCATTTGGTTTGTATGATGTCTACAATGCGCCAAGTGTAGGAACTGGTAATTTTCTAGTTCATAAGTCTCTCTTTAATAATTCCACTTACTATTTTCAATTAGATCAGAATGATGATTGGGTCCTTGCACTTGGGCACAAGAGAAATACAAATGGTGTTGCATTATTTGCAAACTTAGCTTTTGAGGCTGACTTAGGTCAGGTTTCAAATTACGCTGGTCAACTTCGTGTGGCTGCAGGAAATAACTTGAACTTGGTTGGAGGTACAACAATAACGTCTAACAAACAAATAACGCACACATCTGATTCACTTTTAAAAACAAATATAGTGCCCATTACAAATAATCTATCCAGACTTAAAAGATTAATAGGTTATTCCTATGAATGGAAGAGTGAGCCAGTAAATAATAGAAAGTCAAGATGCGGTTTTATGGCTCAGAATGTGCAAAGAGAATTTCCAAGTTTGGTGGAAACCACAACAGTTCAAGAGCTTGATTCATTGGGTAATGTAATAAGTTTTGGAAATTACCTTGGAGTTAAATATACTGGGCTAATTCCTGTCATTGTAGAAGCCATGAAAGAACAAAGTACAATTATTGATCAGCAGGCACAAACCATCACTACATTAGATTCTTTAGTGAATGCGTTGCAAAGTAATTATACTGCTTTAGAGGCAAGGGTTACTGCACTTGAGCCATAGAATAAGTAAAAGATTTCTGAATAGTTTAAAAAAAAGACCATTATGTTACAACGAGGATTATTGCTAATACTGCTATTGCTGGGTCAATTGGGTTATACACAGTGTAACTATACTGCCAATGATTTTAATATAATTATTACTCAAGTAGGTAACACCAATACATATAGTATTACCGTTGTTAACATAACCAACCAATTAAGTAGTTTAGGTAATGTTGTTTTAGGCTTTGGCGATACGGAGCCCGATTACACTGCGGCTTCCCAAAGTCTAAATACATATAGTTTTACAGTCAATCATGATTATGACCCCTGTGAAGATTATGTCATTACTTGTGATTTTGATATTACTTGTGGTCCTGATCAAACCCAAACTATAAACCTTACAAAAAATCTTAATACTGGGGGCACTACTGTGTATAATACCCTTACACCTGTAGTAGGTTCATGTGGAGTAGTTAGTTTTAGTTCTAGTATTAATAGCGGCAGTAACCTCAATTGGAATTTTGGTGACGGGAATACGAGTTCGGCTGGTAGCTCTACCTCTCACACTTATTCTGCAAATGGAACATATAATGTTATATTGAGCAATCCAAATGATCCAAATTCATGCACTGAGATTCAACAAGTCACAATAAGTGATTTGCCTTCAGGCGGAATTTCGGTCCAATCAAATTGTAGCGATAATTTTGTGACTTTTACAAGCTCAGTAGATCCAGCTTTCACGCATAATTGGACCTTTGGAGATGGTAATACTTCACAGCAAGTTAACCCTACCCATACCTATGCAGCATCTGGTGCATATTTAGTCACCTTAACGGTTACTGATCCTTTGGGTGTGAGTTGTGGCGGTACTTTTAGCCAAACAATTTACAATAATAATACCAGTACTATTAGTTATAATACTTTGAACCCAGTTATTAGTTCTTGCGGAGTTGTTACCTTTACTTCTACAATTAATTCAGGTACTAACCTACAGTGGAATTTTGGTGATGGAACTTATGCAACAGCAGGTAGTTCTACTACTCATACTTATAGCAGTAATGGGACGTATACAGTTACTTTGAACGACCCAAACAATCCAAATTTTTGTATTGAATATCAATTAGTAACTATTACAGGAACGACAACAGGAAGTATTTTAGCAGATACAGATTGTAGCAGTAATGTTGTTGATTTCATTAGTGTGGCTAACCCCTCTTTTACCAGAATATGGGATTTTGGTGATGGTACTACTTCAACAGTTGATAATCCAACCAAAACTTACAACGCGCCAGGCCAATATTTAGTTACACTCACTGTCAGCGATCCTTTAAGTATTTTATGTAGTGGTACATTCACTAAACTGGTCACTGTAGGACCACCTGTAGTTAATTTTTCAGCACCAAATATCTGCGAAAATGAGCCTTTTACGCCTCAGAATGTGCCAAATGGAGCACTTTCTTATAATTGGGATTTTGGTGATATGAGTTCGAACTCAAATGTGCAATATCCAGTTCATAATTATACCGTAAGTTCGGGGACAAACGAAACCTTTACGGTTGCATTAACAATTATTACAGCAGAAGAATGCACAACAACAGTCACAAATGATATTGTGGTGAGTACCATACCAAGCGCAAGCATAATTGCAACACCTGAGCCATGTAATAATTTATCGTATAGTTTTATACCTGTAGCTTTTGATGTAACTAGTTTAGCATGGAATATTGAGGGAGTAACTATTCCAGGTGTAAATAACCAAAGTCTTCAACATTCTTTTAATACTACAAGTTTGCAAACAATAGAACTGGAAGCCATCAATGGTGCCTGTAGTATTTTGGAAACAACTCAATTAATTATCAATGATCCTCCTACAGTCAGTATTAGTGGAAACACAAGTATTTGTGAAGGAAGTAGCTCTGCACTTCAAGCTTCAATAGTTAATGGAAATGGTCCTTTTACTTATTCTTGGCTTTCACAAGGACTAGAAGTTGGCACCAACTCATTTTTAAATGTTTCAAATCCTGGCGAGTACATTTTAAAAGTATTTGAAGATGGCTGTACAAACTATTATTCAGCTTCAGTGCAAGTTACAGTTGCACAAACACCCATTATAAGTGATTATATCATTACAAATGTTGACTGCCCTGGAGCCTCAACTGGAAGTGTTGAACTTACAATCGATAATATGCCTTCAACAGGGTACAAAGTGAATGGTGGCGCTACTCAAACAGCTAGTCCATTTATTTTATCAAATTTAAACGAAGGCTACCATTATGTAACGGTAAGCAATGCTATAAATGCTAGTTGCTCAGATGTTGCCCAAATTAATATTGTATATGACGGACCCACATTAACTTTGACGCCGACCACGGTAGACTGCTCCAATGGAACAATATTAGCCTCTTTATCCAATAATACTACCAGTGCAACGATTACAAGTGGAAGTATACAATGGTTTAATGCCAATGATCCTAATACAGTACTTAATACTGATCTTAACTTAAACCCATTAAGTACCGGACCGGGGATTTATTTTGCAAGTGTTGAAATTACACCACCTGTTTATGAAGGAGGTGCAGGTTGTATTCTGACAAGTGAACCGGTTCAAATGCAATCTCCAACAATTTTTATCAGCTTTACAAATACATCCGTTTGCCAATCTGGTGGGCAAACAGATGTAACTGCAAGTGCAACACTTAGCAACGATCCTTCTGCTACCTTCACTTATACTTGGCAAAATGCTAACGGAACAACTGTTGGAACTTCAAATGTTGAAACATTATCTTCAGGAACATATTTAGTAACAGCATTAGCTAATAATGGTTGTAGTTTTGCACAAGAAGTAGTTGTTGAGCCAACAAACCCCATGGTATTAACAATGGGAAGCACACCCATTGGTTGTGGTGATTATGACGAAAATGGAGATTTAGTTGACTTTGTATACGGTTCCGTTTTTGTTTCAGCATCAGGTGGAAGTGGGCAATTTCAATACGATTGGGAAGAAGGAGGTGTTTCAATTAGTAATTACACCCCTGAAGTATTAGAATTAACAACACCAGGGGTTGTTTATGATGTAGAAGTAATTGACAATGAAACAGGATGTGTATTGACTGATCAAATCACTAGTGTAATGGCAACCACTATTTCAAATGTGGTTGCGCCTTCTCCACCAAACGATTGCGATATTACTGTAACCGTAAATGGAGGGATAGGACCATTTACATACGATTGGATTTTACAATTACCAGATGCCACAACTCAACTTATTTCTACAACCGATAACCCAAGCTCAAATAATTTGGCGCCAGGAAATTACGTAGTAAAAGTAACAGATGCCTATGGGTGTACTGAGTCCTCGAGTAGTTTCGCAATCTCTGAACCCACTAGTAGTCATGGCCTAACTTTTAAATTTGCTTTTGGGCAAACTGTTGAAGAAGAAGAAGAGGATATTGATATAGATTTAGCTGTTGAATTTAGTTACGCAGGTGACCATTTACTTAACAAATTATCAGATTGTATTATAGAACAAAAAGAAACTGTGACAGCTAACTTTAAAGAAGCATGTCTTACCAAAGAAAACTTTTCAGACGAACTAAATATTAGCTATGCCCTTGAACAACAACAATACACATTATTTTACTACGATCGGGCAGGAAATCTTACTAAAACAGTGCCACCAGAGGGAGTTGACTTTTTTAGTGGATCGAAAGTAGCAGCCATAAAAAATTTTAGGTCAGGTAATGGAGCAGCACCAAGTAACTCTTATCCTGATCATAGGTTAGTAACTGAGTATGATTATAACAGCCTTGGTGAGTTAATTGTTCAAAAAACACCTGATGGAGGCGTAAGTAAATTTATTTATGATGACTTAAAGCGCCTCCGCTTTTCACAGAGTGCTCGTCAAAAAGCAATAAATGCATACAGTTACACCAAATATGATGCATTGGGTCGTATGATTGAAGCTGGAGAAAGTCAGGAGTCTGGACTAGATTTTAATACATTAACAGCTTCAAATAACTTGCTGTTAAGTATGGATGCCAATTTTCCGTATACAGGTACCGAAATAGTGAAAACTATTTATAGTAATGCATCAAGTGCCACTTATTATGGCCAGGGCCAAACCTATATTCAAAATAGGGTAAGCCATGTCATAAAAGATGAGGATGGTGACCTAAGCACGTTAAATGATCAATATAAAACCCATTATAGCTATGATGTGCATGGAAATGTGAAGTGGTTAATTCAGGAAGATCCAACGATTGGTGAAAATTACATCAGTTACGAGTACGATTTAATAAGCGGAAATGTAAAAGAAGTGAAGTACAATGAAAACCGACCAGATAAATATTTTCACCGATACAATTACGATTCTGACAATAGACTTGTTAATGTAGAAACGTCAAGAGATGGTATTCTTTGGGATCAAGATGCCAGCTATGAATATTATTACCATGGTCCACTTAAACGTGAAGAAATAGGTGAAGATTCTATTCAAGGGACAGACTACGCGTATACCATTCAAGGATGGCTAAAAGGAATCAATAATGCCAAAAATACTGCTGCTTTTGATCCAGGACATGATGGTTCAACTTCAAGTCATTTCTTAAAAGATGTTTTTGGTATGACCTTGGGTTATTTTAAAGATGATTTTAAGCGAACAGGAAATCTATTTGAAAAGTCAAATGCCTATGCGGGAGGCGATCATACAAATATTGCAACTCATGATTTATACAATGGAAATATTAGCTCATGGGCCAGTAGAACGAACACTAACAATCCGGATCTTCCTCTCGAAAGTGAAACGAATATTAGTACTTACACCTATGATAACCTGAACAGAATAAAAAGCAGTAAATATTATACCAATACAAGTTCAACTGATGTAATTTACACACCATCTACAAATACTAAATTTCAAACAGATTATACTTTTGACAGAAATGGAAATTTACATACTTTAAAAAGACATAACCAGGGTGGAACAATATCAGACAACCTTGAATATTTTTATACTAATCCAAATGCAAGTGACCCTGGTGGTTCTGCCGGTTTGAATAATGCCAAGCAAAGTAACCAACTAGTGAGCGTTACGGAAAATGCCAGTTCAATGGTGTCAGGAGAGTTATATGGCAACAAAAGCTATGTATATGATGCATCAGGAAACCTTATTCAAGAAACAGGCAAAGAAATCATTAATACTGTAGAAAATGATGTCACTATTAATATTGCTTGGACTGTCACGGGTAAAATTAAGACTATTGATAAATCGTTGACTCCAACAGGTACAAGTACGGTTAAAAACCAGCGCATTACATTCCACTATGATGCTATGGATAACCGCATAGGGAAAACCTTTATCTCAGATTTAGACAATAATCCTGAACTAAATACTGTTATTACCCGCTATGTACTAGATGCATCAGGCAATGTAATGGCTGTTTACGAAGTTGATATTATTGATGGGGATGACAACAATTCTACAACAGATCAAATTGCTCAATTGAGTTTAAAAGAACGTCCTATTTATGGTAGCCAAAGAATTGGCTTGGAAACTGAAGAAATTACTCTTCAATCGTGGGCTTTTGAAACAGGAGATGATTTACCAATCATAAATTATAATGAAGACGGTACAAGCACTATAACAGAACTATCGGAATGGATTATGAGTGCAATTGATCATTCACAAACTTTAGGAGACGGAACCAACCAAAGTACATTCTGTCAATGTGAAATACTTCAAACTGCTTTTGCCGACAATTCTCCACATACGATAAATGTTACTGATCCTAATGTTTTATCTGATACCTATTATGGAAAAATTAAAAATGGACTAGCAGTTGGGGAAAATACAGATAAGGAGGTGGAACTATACGCAGTAGTGGTTGAAGATTATCTGGGAAAAGCTGTTGTAGGTAATACAGTTGAATCCCTTAACCAATGTCTCGTGTTAAACTCGGATGGTGAACTTGTAAAGGGTACCGAAGACATCAGTCAAGTATTTAAAGGGACTAAACCAATATTGAGTCAGGTAGTAGGACAAAATAACTATTTTAGGCTGTTTACTGTTGATGAAAATAGACAATTACAAAGCCATGTTATTAATACTGAGGCTCAGGGATGGGGGGCAGTAGGAGAAGAAAAAGCTGAAGTTGAAACCATTAATACTGTTTTGAATACTGATTTTCAATATGGTCAGCATATGGCAGTTATTGAAGACCATATTAATGAACGCTCTATCCTCTACACTTCACGATATATTCCTCAGACCGGAGATTATTGTATTGGAACTACCGAAATTGTAGCTTATGAATTTGATGGAATTCCAAATTCAATTCCAGTTGAAACCATAATCGCAAGTTTAGAGAGTGGGGATAAATTTGGCCAAGGTGAAATCCAAATTAGTAGAGATGGTAATATGCTGGTTTACTATAATCGTAAGAATGAAATAAGTGGTTTTGCACACCAAGTGGTAGAAATTAATGCCCTTGAATTGTCGGGAGATAAGCTTTCGGTAGCCAATACCGAAGTAATTACCCGAAATTATCATGCTGAACCAAACTTAGACTTGGCGGCACATTATGGTACATATGGTAAAGCCTCAGTGGATTTTACAACTGATAATAGCCTTTATTTTGGACAAAATGGTATATTTGAAGAAAACAGTTTAAATCCAACTGACGTAACAGTTATGGATGGTAGCGAAAAACAAGTACACTATTATAACGTGACTGATGGTACATTGGCTTTTACAATGGTCCCTGGTGAAAATCAATATAGTGAGGTCCGCCGTGGTAAGGATTTGTATTATTATGTTCCAACAGAAGAAGCTGCAAACACATTAAATAGCTTGGAACAGGGCGTGATAGCACCAAATTTTAACTATGCATTAGCCCCAACCAATTATAGCCTATTAAGCAGTTTACCAAGCCAACCACATAAAATTTTGAATGTAGATAATCAGACTCAAAATCTCTGTCGTTTAGTTGGTACTAAGCACTATGAGTTTAAAGACCATCTGGGCAATGTTAGAGCGGTTGTATCAGACAGAAGAGGTTTTGAAGATATTACTGCTGGTGTAGTTTCTAATGAACCAGAACTAATAGCTTGGACAGATTACTATCCATATGGCTCCCCAATGCCTACAAGATCATTCTCTAGTAATGAGTATAGATACGGGTTCAATGGCATGGAGAAAGATGATGAAGTATCAGGAGAAGGGAATACGTATACAACTATGTTTAGGGCCTATGATGCTAGGATAGGGAGGTGGAAGTCTTTGGATCCGGTAACGCACCCATGGCAATCTCCTTATAATGCCTTTGACGGTAATCCAATTTATTTTACTGATGCCAGCGGTGCCGACGCTGATCCACCTGATCATAAGAAGGCTATGATGTTCTTTCAAGAGCATCTAGAAGCTACAACTGGTAATAAAGGAGCCTTAGTGCATAATGTTAAAGATGATAGTTACACCATAACTAACACTGTAGATTTTGGAGATTTACAATTCAAAATTACTACCGTATTTACTGCATCAATGACTAAGAGTGAATTAAAAAGTGTTCTTGCCAGTAGAGGAGTTGGGTTGGAGCATAGTTATGAATACTATAATTGGAGTTTAAATGCACAATGGTCATTATATGGCCTTGGGATGTGGCTTGACAATTGGTATTTGAAAACACCACCTGCTCCAGTTGAGATGATTTCACGCTTAGTAATGGCAGTTCCTGGGACTATTTATGGTTGGAGTACAGGAAAAGACTGGATGACTGGTGAAGAGTTATCTGGTTGGGAACAAGCATTAGGTATACTTGATGTCATTCCAGGGGAGGCACTTGCTAAAGCAGGTATTACAGCACTTTTTATAAAAGTAGGTAATGCTACTGTTGATGTTACTACAGCTGGAGTAAAAACAGTACTTAAAGGGATGAAGCAAGGGACAATAAAGTCCTATAAAGAGTGGACAAAGATAAAAAAAGGACTAGGATTTGGAATGGAGATTCAAGCTCATCATATTTTTGAAAAAGCTCATTTAAAACGATTAGGTATGAATACGGATAATGCTCCGGCAGTATTGTTGTCGAAAATTGATCATCAACAGTATACCTCAAAGCTTGCAAAGCTGACAAAAGGTAAGCAGTTATCAAAAAATCAATTATTAGACATTTATAGAGATGTTTATAAGGATAATCCAGATTGGATTAAAGCAATAGAAAAATATGTTAATGAATAAGTTATGAAGTGGTACGTGTTACTTTTAAATAAGGATGGTTGGTTTTCTGATGGTATTGATGATAAGGATAGCTATAATTTTAATGACACTTGTAAAGGGTGCACCAATGGAGTAGCTCTGAAAAAAGGTCTTAATGTGAAAACAAAACCAAAATATGATATAGATGTCACAGTATTAAGAGATTTCGTTTTTTCAAAATCAATTTTTACAGAAATAACTAATCTTGGTGTTAGTAAAAATAATTTTAAAAATTTGTTTTTATCAGGAGATAAAATTGATTATTATGTTGTTGCGCCTATCTCAATAGCTCCTAAAGTTTCAAATAGAAGTAAGGGAATTATACAAGAGGAGCCTTGTGAAATTTGCAATAACAATGGTTTTTATGACGATTGGAAAGAAGAGCCCGAATATTATTATTCTGAAAATGACTGTTTTTTTGAAAACAAGATTCTTAGAACATGGGAGTTATTTGGACCTAGTCAAAGAGAAAATCAAGGAAATAAGGTTTTTAAGGTTGCAAGAGGAAGAATATTAGTAAATGATGAAGTAAAATTGATTCTAGAAAAATATAAAAGTAGGAATGTTATTTATAAAGAGGTCTTCATCAGTAATTTTTCGAGTACCTAGGCAAAGGTGATGGTTCACTGCAGGGCACAACACTCTGAGAAAGCACTCTTGAAAATTATTGTATATGAGTGATTTAAATCAAACTTAGGATGTGAAAAAAGCTGGAGGAATCATTTTAATATTGATAGGTTTAATGCTCTTTTTATTTCTGATGTTTTCGCCTTCTGGTATAATTGCAGGGCACCACACCATGAGAAAGTAAACTAAGATTTCCCATATAAGGGAAACAACTAGCTACATGGCAGCGTCCCTTGAGAAAGTAAACTAAGGATTCCCTTTAAGGGAAAAGCTAATACTCACTAGGCAGCATTAAAACATCATTAACAAACCATAGAGTAATTGTATTAAAAGGAAAGTCAGAATATTCAATATCTTGGTCTAAAAGCAGATTATTATCACCATCTGAACAAGCAATAATCCAAGAATTGTTGTTTTTAATCAGCTTCCAAACTTGAAAATGGTCATTTTTTAAAATTGGTGATGGTTGATAAGATAAAATAATATCTAAAAGCCAATAGCAGTTAGTGTTTTCAGCTAAATATAGTATTCCATCAGTATAATTGATAGAGATATTACCTATTTGGTGTTTAAATAGATTTTCAGAGCCATTAAATAGGCTTAAATTGTGTAATATTTCATTGTTATTCATAATAATAAGATTTGAAAGTTAAAAAAAAGGCGAAGCCCTGCGAGTTTTCTTGTTACTCAGAGGGTGGGAGTCATGATAATGACGGAACCATCTGATATGTTTTAAGCTTTGCTTACAAACACTTGGTAACAAGAATTAGCAGGCGAGCACAATTATTAAGCAATGGAAGATTTTTGGAAGCTATTATTTCGATAGTTTCAAAAAAGATTATTGAATTGCGGATGATGAAAATTATTAGACATCAAAATTTGTGACAAGATTATGAAATCACCTTTGGGGATTGATGTGTTTGAAAAACTTATTAATTGTTTTGGCGACAATGTTGAGTATACTTTTTTGAAGAATACCTTATTTCCTCTTCAAACATCAATTTTAGATCATCTAAATTAGGCTATCAGAAGACAGTAATAAGCTGTCAAGAGTAAAACTGTAAATCCTAAGAAATACAAGCTTAGAATGGTTTAATTCATTTGTCTGGATAACCAAAAATACTAATTGCTCCTATACTTGGGGGGCCATTGTATCCAACCTCCTTATTTTTCCTTATAATATTCTGAAGCGTCAAGTTGTAAATCGCCTTAACATCATTCCAAATATCTATTACTTTTATGTCTATTGGAGCAAGATTTTTTCCTTCACGAATCCAATTGGAATAGATCAGGTTAGTTATAATTATATCAGAGATATTATTTGATTTCTTGAATCCTGAGAAGCTAATACCTCCCTTACCTAAAACCAAATTCCAGTTAATATTTTGATCAGTGTAGCTAACTTTAGAAAAATGATCAAGCTTAGTCTCAAATGACTTTATTCTTTCTTCAAAATGTTCAATACTGTTTCTTATTGGTAATGTGCTTTCATGTAGTGTTTTATCAAGTTTAATATTTTGAAGGTTGATAAATATTTTATCAGGCATCTCAAGAGATACTTTGATAACTTTAATTAATTTAGAATAATGACTCAATAAAGATTCAACTCCCCAGAATAGCTCTGTATATGAATCTCAATTAACTTTATCATATTCCAAATTGATTTTCTTGATTAATAAGTATGAAATATTAAAATCCTTCTCAATTTTGTCAAGTAAAAAAATAATATACTGACAGGTTGTATCAAATACACCTCTATTTTCATATCTCATTACTTTACTTAACTCTTTTTTAAAATTCAATTCTTCCATTTTTATGTCAACAGTTTATGTGTTATAGCACTATATTACAACGATATTAAATCTCATTTGAAGTAATATAGTAAATCTTTAATAAATCGGACTTAAAGAGGCTTAAAATTAGTTTTAAATCAAATTCTTAGGCGACTTCTTGTGCTATTTTAATCAAATAGAGAAAAGGGCTACGATAGTAGCTTCGTATACCCTTTTTGTTTTGATAAAATGGGACTATTTTGCTGTAAGAAGATAATATAAGTTTCTCTCGGTAGAATAATAAAAACCCCTTTATGGAGCTAAATATTAGTAAAAATTAGATTTCAGGAACTTCATAATTTAAATATTGCTATCTTAATAAATTTAATTATAGATATTTATGAAGGAATATAGTGAAAAAGATGATTCAGGTACTAAACTTAAAGGATGGTTATTAGTAGTGTTAATTTATTGTCTTGGATTCTTTGTTTCAGTATTAATATTTTTAATTACTGCATATTATTTCGGGTGGTTATCATATGAGGAAATTCCTGAACCAGACTGGTGGACAGCACTTGGAATCGTAGTTACTTTAACACTAGGGATCTTAGTAATTAACATTTATCGAGAATCTACTCATCTAAAAAAACAAGAAGATCTTGAAGAAAAGTACGGGAAAGTACTTAAAGAACTAGATGATGTAAAATCAGAGATAAGTTATTCAAAGAATTTATTCACCTTATCAACGGTTCTTTTGGATGTTACAACAGAAGAGAATAGCACGGAAGATATGTGGGAAGAAAGTTTAAAGTATGTTGAAGATTTACATAAGTTAGGATTCATGCCTGCAAATGATATTCATAGGATGTCAATTGGAGCATGGAAACAAAACAATTTGATAATTATGTTCAAATTAAGATTAATACCTTATCAACGAGATAATGATTCAATAATAAATAGAATAAAACTCTTGAGTACCTTACCATATGTTTTACAAAATCCAGACTATCATAATTTTATAGGTAATAGGTTTAGAAATATTTATGAAAATGTGGACTTATTTTTATCTGAGTTAGACATTAAAAAAAATGACAACAAATATGATTTTACTCAATTTCAAAACTTAAATAAAGATATTAAAGATGATACAGAGGCATATGCTTACGCAGTAATAGGAAGGTACCTTTATGTCAAAGAGCAATATGAAAACAGTTCATTATTTTTTAATAGAGCTATCAATAAACTGAGTAATTCCCGGAATTGGCATCATAGGTACATTCTAATGACCTTATTAATCAAGCAAGATTTTGAAAAACTAGATTTAGAACTGACTAGTTTAGCTAATAAAAAGTCAATTAAGGATGATTACAGATATGTTGAGATACTAAGATTTTTTAGAAGTGTACTGAATATTATAAATAATAAAAAAGCTATTCCAAAGTCAAAATTGAATTATTTGAGAGCAATTAATTTAAGTCAATTTGATAGGTTTTCAATGTGGAATTTTTATTCTAAGCTAAAAGAAATAAAAACTAACGGGAAAAATAGGAAATTAATTATTCAAGAATACACTGAATTTTACACCTTTTTTGGGGCTGATGATCTTGATATGATAATTGAAAATTATGATGCTAAAAAAGCAGAATTATTGGAAATTATATAAACTCCAAGCTAAACACTAAATTAAACAAGGACAATTGACAAATTGCTCTGCATTATCCTTGTTGTTTTGAGATTGAAGGCCATATATTTGCCTAATGAAGTTCTGCAATAAAAAAAGCACCAAACCTTAGTTTGATGCTTTATTTAAAGTCTTGTGATCTGTCAGGGGCTCACTTCGGCTTCTCTCAGTGTAAACTTCTCGCCCTGTAATTATTGAAATTATATTTTACTGCATAAAAAAGCTCCATCCTGAGATGAAGCTTTATTTGTGATCTGTCAGGGGCTCGAACCCTGGACCCTCTCCTTAAAAGGGAGATGCTCTACCAACTGAGCTAACAGATCTCCGTGTTTGCGGGTGCAAATATATACACATATTTACGATATCCAAAATATATTTATGATTAATTTTAAATTAATTTAATGGGTTGAATTCAACCCTCTATTAGTTGTATATTTGAGGATGAATGTTTTTTTATTAGGTTTAATGGGCAGCGGTAAAACCACTATAGGTAAGCATTTAGCAAAAGAATTGGGTCTGTCGTTTATCGATTTGGATACTTGCTTAGAAAGCCAAGAAAAAAAAACCATTTCAGAAATTTTTAGCGAAAAAGGGGAGGCCTATTTTAGATCAATAGAGCATCAATGGCTTAATGATTTTGACAAAGATAATTGTCTGATTAGCACAGGTGGCGGCACACCTTGTTTTGGTAATAATCTTGATTTAATTAAGGAAAAAGGCATTAGTGTGTACCTGGTTCTGTCCATTGAGATGATTGCTCACCGATTGTACCAATCGAAAAATACCAGACCAATCATTGAACCGTATAAGCATGATAAATCAAAACTTAGGTCTTTTTTAAATGATTTATTAAATGAACGCAAGTCATTTTACGCTCAAGCTGATGTTGTTTTTGAGGTCGGTAATTTTAATTCAATCAAAAAGGAACTTTTAGCTAAGATGGTCAGTTCTGTTGCCTTAAAAAAGGCCTTATTGTAACGATCTCCAGCCTCCACCATTAATGGCATTAACACCTCTTTTCTTTAACATGCTAGTAGCTTGTGCACTTCGTATACCAGAGGCACAACATAAGACGATTGGCTTATTGAGTTTTTTAATATCGTCAAGTTTTGAAGATATTGACTGCAGAGGAATGTTTTTTGAACCCTTCACATGTCCTGACTTAAATTCATTAGGGTTTCGAACGTCAATAATAATTCCACCGTTTGCAAGCATATCAATAATTTGATCTTGTTTTTTTGATTTGCCGAATAAGCCAGATAGTAATCCCATTTTTATTTTTTTTCAAATTTAAACATCTAATATATACTACCATTCTTTTTTACACAATGAATGCTGAATTTTTGAAATTATTTCTGATGCTTTTTGAGTTTGAGTCATTTTTAAAAAAGCCTCAATGCTTGATACAATAGTATTGCCTTCTTGCGGGATAAAGGCCCATCCTTTTACAGAATAATCTGTTTTTAACAAATTGTTTTTTACGATTATGGCATGATTATAAATCCTACCAAAATCACCGTATCTTCTGCCTAATTCAAAAATAAAATTTGAATCAAACTTTGAGGTTGTGGACAATAGGGGAGTACTATCAATTTTTTTTTGGATGATATCCCAGTTCATCTTACGCTTAGTTTGAATTGAAAAACGAGTAGCATGCATCAATTGACTTGGTGTAGTAATATCAGAGGACGTGATTGGGCATTCTGATCCAATTTGTTGATACATAGATTTTATATCTATCGCATGATGGGTTCCGGTTTCTTGAGAGAGGTGTCTTGCCACAACATTTGCAGATACCAACCTGGCATGGTTTCCAAGATCTTCCGATCGCCTAACAACAACGAAGTCGGCGCTAGCAATATTATTTAAGGTATGGTCGCTGAACAATGCCATTAATGCAGCACCTCCATGTGTGTTACAAGATGCAATTTGCACTAATTTTTCTGCTGATAAGTCTATTGGTAGTCCGCTCATATATTGAACACCAAATCCATTCTCGCTTCCTTGTGCAATGGCACCAATTAGATTATCACATGAATGATATTCATCTTTCTTTGCCATCCCAAAACCGTTAGAAGTCGTGTCAAAAACGAAGTCAATACTTTTTAAGTAATCTTTGAATGTAACATTAGAAGCGTGTATGACTTCAATGCCATTTTCTTGCAGAAAACCAAGATCAGTTTGTTGCCAGGGCATGGCCGTATTTTTATAGCCAATAACCTCTGAGATTCCTAAATCAGTCTTGAATTTATTTAGTATCAGAGCTAATGTAGTTCCAATATTACCAAGCCCATTTACACTAACTCTCATTTTTTTAATTTCAAAAAGCGTTTAACGCCTTTTTTTCCTAAAAATAATATAAAAAATGAAGCCAATGCAATTTTAAGATCAAGGGATAAAGATTGATGATTGATGTAATACCTATCCCAAAAAGCTGAAATTTTTCTATGACAAAGGGGAGAAAGTTGCGCCAAACCAGTAAGCCCAGGTTTAACTTTCCACCTATAATCATAATACTGACCGGTCCAGTTTAACCTTTCAATGTCATTTAAGGCTAAAGGTCTTGGGCCTATAAATAAGATGTCACCTTTTAAAATATTTAACAGTTGCGGTAGTTCATCAATTCCTGTTTTTCTAATTACCTTGCCAATTGGTGTAACTTTGTTTTGACTCATACTTCTAATCTTGTAGAGTGAAAAGGGTATTTTATTGATTCCTAATCTTTCCTGAATAAAGAAGGGACTTTTCCTTTCAAATATTAGAATTAATATGCAGCTTAGAACGATAATAGGAGATGTCAATATTATAGCAATGATAGCTAGAATAATATTGAGCAAAATCTTCATTTGACGCTAAAAAACTAAAAACAATAAAAGAGTTCTCCAATGTGCGAAGGATCGGTTGAACAAAACTTTAGTGTATTTGTTGGCGCAACCTGACATAAGACTTGAATAGTTGAAGGCGATATACCTACATTATTTTTTCTGGCAATATGTCTGCTTGAAAAAAGTCCAAGTCCACCATTTATATTAGTGTACAATTGTACACTTTGCGCAATTCCAGAGTTGGGTTTAGATACATCAATGTATTTCATTAATTCAGAATGCCCAACTTCTGTAACTATATCAATACTTACAAACTGACGTGAGTCGACATCCGGATTCTCATCAATATTTCCTGCAATTACATTAAAAAATTCTTGACCACTAAACGATATAGATTCACTAGATTGCGGATTGTCAGGTTTTACATCATTAACATCTTTGCCATTATTGGTTTCGGCTGACCAAACAATTTCTTTTATTTCTTCAGAACCATCAATAAATTTCTCCTTAATTTTAATGATTAGGCGAGTTTGATATCCTAAGCCATTGAAGCCCTCGCTGTAGTTCACAAATCTGGTTTGGTAATTAATGTTTGAACCATTTTTATTGCCAAAGGTGAAAAAATAATTAGGATTAGTAATGGGTGAGTTATATTTAAAGCCATTAATTAAAGCCGTAGTCGCATCAACCATATATTGACCTTCATTGAGTATGGCTTCTAATTTATACTCATGATCTTCTAGTAAATTCTTTTCGTAAAAGACATAAACCCTTTGCTCAGGATTATAAAATATGCCATCCTTCTTGGTATTAATTGTTGAATCTTTGAGCATCCATTCTCTACCCGTTTTTTCTCCATCTAATAATTCAATCACTTTAGCTTCTACATTAGTAAAATAACTTGAATCAGGCACTTTGGCAAAATCATAATTATTACCCTCGCCTAAAAACGTTTTAGTAATTTTCACATAATGGATTGAATCATGGTGATCAAGCAAGCCAAAAATAACAGGTGTCACATCATAATCAGCATTAATATCAATTTTTTCATTGCAAGATGAAAAACCAAATGCAAATATAAAGCAGGCTAAAAGAGAATAAAATGTGGTATTTGGCATTATTAAATTAATTTCCACAAATTTAATTATAATTCAGTGAATTTGGTTTACCGTTTAGTCATCAATTAATGCCACTGAAACAATTAGTAGTCGAGGTGACGTTCCTTTTTTTCGTTATAAATATCGTCAATAGTTACTAAAATAGCTGTTTCATCTACCGCTCCAAAGTCATTATTAATCGCCGTTCCGAATGTTTTCATTGTACTAGATAAGCCCATGTAATTATTAATCAAAGGCGGGATTTTGGAATCATTAGCTTTAACTTCTTTTTGAAGTATTTTATAACCTTCTGTAAAGTCAAGTCCGTCGATTTGATTCAGGATACGTGGATTTTTAATATCTATTTCTAATGGATGAATAGGAACGACTAATTGATCATTATCAGGAAAATAATGATGCATAAAGCTAAGAATAAGAGACTTTGCCTCTGGATTGTAGTTGCTATACATGGTTACTTTTCCAAAGAAGTACCTTACTCTTGGGTTTTCAACAACAATAGCTCCTAAGCCATCCCATAAATTATCAAGAGAAAATAATCCTTTTCTTGAATTAGAGGGTTGGAATTTTGGTTGAATCCAGCTGCGTCCTAGTTCAACAGTAAATGGTAAAAAATCTGATTTAAACTGTTCTGAAAATTCGAAATAATGTAAAGTTGATAATTTGACATCTCCCGATTTAATGATTTCTGAACAGTTCATGTATCTGTATCCACCAACAATCTCTTGCTCTTCTGGAGCATACACAATTAATTGTTCATAGGGTATATCTGCGATATCATATTGATCAATATCTACTGACTTGCCTGTGCCTCCTCCAGCAGAAGCAAAAGTAAGTTCTCTAAGACGTCCAATCTCTTGCATGACATTTGGAGAATTATGATGATTGACAATATAAATTTCATTATCTAATTTATTCGTGTTTCTCACGAATTTGTCTCTCGTTAACTCTTCTTTAATCAGGTTTTTATCAATAGGAGGCAGAATGTATGCTAAATCTATGCTCATGTGTTTAATCTATAAACTTCTTGCTTAACAAAATTGGCCCATTCTCGGTCATTTTTTGTTTTGTTAAATTTAGTATAAGAAATGGGTTTTCCAAAATAAAGCTTAAAGGTACTGTTCTTTTGTTTGAACAATTCATTAACCAGATAGAGCATTTCTATATTTGTTTTTATCCCTATTTTTTCTCTAAAGTTGGCTAAATTGTAGAAAAAATTTGATAGCCTACCATCTAAAAATACTGGTATCACATCCTTTTCAAATTTTTTAGATCGTGTGATGAACGTTTTTTTCCATTCTAGGTCACGAATAAGCTTTTTTTTTCGTCTGCTTACAAGTCCAGCAGGAAAAACGAAGACACCTTGTGGTTTGGCAAATTCATGATTAAGTGCTGTAATACTTTCTTTAGAGTTTGTCCCAATAGTGTTTACCCCTATAAAAAGGTTTTTTAAAGGCCTGAGGTGCAGTAAAATATCATTAACTACAAACTTAAAATCTTTTCTAATAGGCTCCATTTGCTTAACTATTGCCAATGCATCCATGCCCCCTAATGGATGATTTGCGGCGAATATTGCACCACCTGTTTTGGGAATATTTTCGAGCCCACTTGTTTCAATCGAAATATTAAAATAATTTAATACAAAATCACAAAATTCGAAACCATTCATCCCTTCAGTATCTGCTATTACCCTATTGATTTCTTTTTGATGGGTAATTCTTTTTAGATAACTAATTAAAAAGCCTGGGAGCCATTTTTTTAACCTAGGATTCTTGTCCTCAATAATTTTATCAATATCAATGAATTTATTGGACATATTTGATGAGTTCAATTTAAATTAAAGGTATAAAAAATCCCCGCAGTAAATTAAACTACGGGGACTTTTTAAGTTGTATGTTATCCTAAAAAAGGATATTTAAAATCCGTAGCTGGAACGAAAGTTTCCTTGATTGTTCTCGGTGAAACCCATCTTAATAGATTAAGATAAGACCCTGCCTTGTCATTAGTTCCCGACTTTCTTGCACCACCAAAAGGCTGCTGGCTAACCACGGCTCCCGTAGGTTTATCATTGATGTAGAAATTACCTGCAGCGTTTTCGAGTATTTTACTTGCTGTATCTATAGCATATCTATCGATAGCGAAAACTGCACCTGTTAAAGCGTATTCCGAAGTACTATCTAATAAATGCAAGGTTTCTTCATAGGCACTATCCTCGTATGTGTAAATTGTAATTACAGGACCGAAAATTTCCTCACACATGGTTCTGAATTTCGGGTTTTCAGTCAATACAACTGTCGGTTCAACAAAGTAACCTACAGATTTATCGTAATTTCCTCCTATTATTATCTGGGCATCATCTGCAGCCTTTATATAATCGATATAGCCAGCAATTCTATCAAATGCTGCTTCATCAATAACTGCGTTTATAAAATTACTTGTATCCTCTGGAGTTCCCATTTTAAACTGACTCACTTGCGATTTTACATGCTCTAGAATATCGTTGGCTTTACTTGCTGGAATGTATGCCCGGGAAGAGGCAGAACATTTCTGTCCCTGAAACTCAAATGATCCACGAGTTATTGCAGTAGCAACTTCAATGGCATTTGCAGAATGGTGAGCCATAATAAAGTCTTTTCCTCCTGTTTCACCAACAATACGAGGATATGATTTATAAGTATTAATATGATTGCCTATCTCTTTCCATAAATGCTGAAAAACTCCTGTAGAGCCTGTAAAATGAAGTCCAGCAAAGTCAGGATGTTTAAATACTACATCTCCTGCTTCAGGACCATCAACAGTTACCATATTGATTACCCCATCTGGTACACCAGCTTCTTTAAAAAGTTCCATAATTACTTTAGCTGAATATACTTGCGAATCAGCAGGTTTCCATACGACTACATTACCCATCATTGCAGGTGCTGCGCATAGGTTAGCACAAATTGATGTAAAATTAAAAGGAGTAATGGCGAAGACAAAGCCTTCTAACGGACGGTACTCTAATCTGTTCCACATACCAGCATTCGATTCTGGTTGTCCTTTATAAATTTCAGCCATGTAGGCTACATTAAATCTAAAAAAGTCAATTAATTCACAAGCGGAATCAATTTCAGCTTGCATTACATTTTTTGATTGTGCTAACATTGTAGCGGCATTCATTTTCGCTCTGAAAGGACCCGCTAATAAATCAGCAGCTCTTAAGAAAATAGCAGCTCTTTGTTCCCAGGCCAAACTTGCCCACTCTGAACGAGCAGCCAATGCTGTATCAATGGCTTTGGTAACATGCTCTTTTGTTCCCATGTTAAACTCTCCCAAAACATGATGTCTATCATGAGGTGGAGCCATTTTTATCTTATTAGATGTTTCAATCATTTCAGAACCTATATAAATAGGGACATCAATAGTTGAATTATACATTTCTTTATAAGTATCCAGCAATTCCTTACGTTCAGGGCTATCTTTTTGATAACTTTTTACTGGTTCTGTTGAGTATTTTGGTGGCGTATAAAATGCGTTTGACATAGTTTTTTCCTTATTTTTAAGTCAACAAAAGTAACTAAAATAAATAGGAATTAAAAGCCAGAGTAATGTAAAGTATGACTTAGTTTAACTTAGGTTTAGCAATTAAGTCAAATCTTGGAATAGCAACTTTAAAGCTTTCATTTGTGTCTACTCTATTAAAGTGATAAAAACCTTTCATATAACCTATTTCGGAAAATAAGTCGCTTCCACTTACATAGACATGCTTGTGTCCTGGTTTAATAATTGGTTGTTCACCAACAACACCATCTCCCTCAACAATTTTTGCCGGGTTCAAAGAGTCAAAAATATGCCAGTATCTACTGATTAATTGAATGTCGAATGGATTAGTATTTTCAATAACAATGCGGTAATTGAAAAAATAGACATTATTCTCAATATTAGAAAGATCTTTTCTAAAGATGCTTTCAACTGTAATTTTTACACCATATGTAACACTTGTTACCATTGCAAACAAATATATAAAATTATTTGAATAACCTCAGTTATCTATATATACAAACGTTCAAATACTCTAATAGGTTGGTTTTGCCAGAATAGCAATGCCGAATTTTAACAGTAATTTAACGTAAGCTTTTTTCCGGATTCACTTAGAAACCGTAGTTTAGTGTTTCTATGAAGGTAAAAAGATGAATTGTAAAACTTTAGTGCTACTTCTTGTGTTGTTTTCTGCTGTCGGTTGTAAAAAATATAAGTTTAAAGATGGTGAACGTTATTTACCAAGACATACTCAAAATGGAAGGGGTATTTTTGCCTGTTATATTAATGGCAATACTTACAAATCTAGAAGGCAACCAAAAGCGACATATAATAAATCAACTGGGTATTTATACATTCAAAGCAAAACAAAGTCATTCGAATTTAGGCTTTTTGTTTATGAAGGATTGTTTGAAACAGGTGACTATCAGTTTTCAATGACTGGAGAAGAGTTAATCGATTTTCCAGGAAATGGTTTGTTTGGAGCAAAAGTTAACGGTATTAATGAATTAGAAATTGTGAAAATTAATATTGATGAAGGTATTGTATCGGGTAAATTTAATTTAGATCTGTATAATGAAGATAACACTAGAAATATTGAAGTTAGAGAAGGAAGGTTTGATTTGGAAATACAGATTATTGATTAAAAACGTTGTATTGAGTATTCTTTTTTTGTCATGTGTAAAGGCTGAAGTCATCCCGCCAAAAACAAGAGAAGGGAAACATACTTTCGCTTATCAGCTGAACGACAGATTTTTAGGAGGAGAGTTCAATGGAGAAAGTGATTATATTTATTTTCAGGATTCAATAATAAAGATTAACCATCAATGTGCTAATCTTAGAAAACATCATCCTAAAGAATGGAAAGTTACCTTTATTTTGAAGTATGTTCCTACTCAGCAAACCTATGAATTACATGATGTATCTTATCATTACTCGAGTTATAATAACTGGCGTCATTATTCGATATTGAATGATAGCTGGGATAATTATTTCGACGTGACTTATTATAATCAAAACAGAAAAATTATTTCTGGTGAATTTGCACTGAATTTAGTTCAGGTTGATTCATTATTCGATATCGATTCTACATTAGTCATTCAAAGAATAGACTCGGTAAGTCTTAAAAATGGGAGGTTTGACTTAAGATTTCTTTAGAAAAAATGCCCAAATCCGAAAGAAAAACCACCAGTAAATTCTGAACTCATTTCTATACCATAATCGAGTCTAAAAATGGCTTTATAAAGCTTGTTACTGTGAATTCGGACACCAACGCCAGCAAAAGTTCTAGTATTATTTAAATCGACCAGGGTTAGCCAGCTTTCTCCAGGTGGTCTGATTGAGCCTGCATCTACAAATGAGACACCCTGCAAATTAAAAAAATTGTTTTTTAATAATGTGTGTCGATACTCTACATTCACGAAATGAATACCAGTACCTCTGGCAACTCTATTTCCAATGCCTCTTAAGTTGACAAATCCATCAAATACGAAAGGAGAGAACGGGCTTTCATTATTTGTTGAAATTCCGAACTGATGTCGCCATGACAAGTTTCCTTTCTTTTTAATAAAGTAATGATAAGACGTGGTTAATTTAGCCATGTAGAAAGAGGCGTCAGGATTATCGTGCGTTTGAATAGATTCAAGGTATAAAATAGATTCAACGCCCTTGATTCTTTCGTATAAGTAGTCAATTCTTCTAAAATTTGCGCTTGTATTGATCCTATATTTCCAAAAAGTGAAATTTTTTGCAGGAAGATCTAAGTCAATAGAATCTAATTGTTGATATATCTCGTATATGGGTGTAAAGCCAACTTGAAAGCTCAAGTCATTTGTATGCCAATAAATGCCATTAAGCCAAATGGAATAATTGTCAAAATTAAACATTGAGACCAGCTCGTTAAAATAAAGTGGTTCAACGGTAGAGTATTTACTAATGATAAAATCGTGTCCGAAGGGAAGGTCTTTATACCGTGGTACTCGGTGATATGCAGAAAATGAATGTCGGTCATAGTATTGATACCAAAAACCAACAGTTTTTTGCTCCCCCTTGAAATTGATATTATTTAAGCCCAATTGGACTTTTAAGACTGATTGGAATCCGGAAATATCAAATATTGGGTAAACATATGTGGATTCTTCAATATCAAAATAGATAATATAAGCCTTCGTAGAGTCATTGTATCGATATGTACTCTCAACAGTGAAAAAAAGGTTTAAATTATTCAGAATCCTTTCATCTTCTTTTCTAATAGAGTCTGAAAAAACTTTACCTTTTTTACAGTCTATTAATCCCCTTATATAGCTTTCGTTAGTTTTAGTTAAGCCATTAAATATTACTGTATCAATAATTTGAGCTTGTAGGAAGAAGGAGCAATTCAAAAAAAGATAAAGTAAGAGGCTTTGCCGCATTTATTTGGAAATATATTTTATTCCAAAATTAAAGGTATTTCCTAAACCAGTGTTTTTTCCTCTCCAAAAATTTGTATAAAGTAATTCAAAATTCATTTGTGATGTAATTTGATATTTGGCTCCAATACCCGAAGCCGTGTAATTCATTGGAATTACCCAGTCTGTTTCTGGCTCACCTACTGGTACAGGTGTAATATTGTTTGTCAGTCTTGGTACATGCTGTGTCATTGCATACAATGTGATTTTGGAAGTTGGGAAATAGCTAAAAAACACGTTCATTGGAATATCTAACATGCCAATTTGGGATTCATTTCTTCTAAATCTAAACAGTAGATCAATTTCTGTAAATAATTGAAAATTACTGAAAGATTTGGTATAAAAAATTTGGTTCCACCAAGTAATTCTATCCCAGTCACCCCAATATAATTCTGCATTACCTTCTGCATTGCTTATTGTGGGAGCTTGTATGGTCGACTGAATTGAAAAATCTGAAACTGCTTTAAAAGGTTGAAGTTTTAATCGAAGCCCAACAGCAGTTAGTCCAACTCTTGACGTTGGAGAATTTTCAAATCTAAAAGCTTCATTTATACCAGAGAAGGTGCTGTCGGATGAGGTGCCACTATATCTAAAGTTTAAGTCTAACCCAATATTAATCCGCTTATTTTTAGTCACACCGTATGTAATTTGAGCTAAATGAGTAACGAAGGTGTTTCTAAATCCGCTAAAGTCATCACCGAGCCAATTGCTCTGCGATTCAGTATATAAAGTATTAAATAGAGTGAAATCAAATTGATTTTTTCTTAATAGGCTGCCAGGTGTAAAAGTTTGCAGATTAATTCCTGGACCGGCTTCATCTGGTATAGTTAGTGTGCTACTCTGGGCATTGACATTCTGAGCATTTAGTTTCCAATTGTAATTATAGAAACCAACTTTATAGTTATCAGGAATTTTTGAGTCGCGAAAACTATTGATATACGCCAGTGCTGTTTTATTATTTCCGCCAAAGTCTTTCGCATACCATCTGAAGATTTCTGATAATGATATTGTTTCTTTGCTATTATCAACTCTAATAAAATCAGAGTTAAGCGCTAATTTTGTTTGTTGCTCAAGCTGAGATTCAAGATCATTAGTTGTATAAGCAAAGTTTGTGATGGGTGGGCAACCAAGCGCACCGCAAACCAGCACAAAGTGCAAACGAGAATCATTATAAACCTTGAATAATAATTCTTTTTCAAGGTAATTCAAACTCATTTTTTCATTGGCTACTACATGTACTTCATTGTCAAAAAAACCAGGTACATCTTCGGGTGATTGAATAGGGTATGCTTCTACAACTGTTGAGATAACCAGAAGGTTGTAGGCATTTATTAGGTAAGCCTTATTATCCTTCTCAGGAATATCTTGAAGTGCAATAATATTTAGCATTTCGTATAGCTTCATGGGTTCACTTTTAATTGCGGCATAGTTTACTTTGCCTTCTTCAACATGTTCTTTTAAAAAAGCATCAGCCAATTCAATGAAATTATTTTGTGCGAACGGTAGGAATAAGGTTGCTGTAAATAAAAGTGATAAGAGTGTTTTTTTCATTATAAAAAGTATTGTAAATCTATTGTAATTGTTTTATTATATAAAAAACTAAAAATTAATTCGTTATATTCTGGAAGGCTAATGATTGGCCTCACGTTATTTGAAAAACCAAAGCCTTCTGTGGGAAGCCCTAAAAACCGATCAAGATCTTCATTATCGTTTTCATCATCAATTAACGTAATAACGTATTTTGAATTAAAATCAATCTCCGGTATTTTTACTTTTAGTCTTCCATTTTTGACGTTTTTTTTGTTAACCTTATAATAAGTAAGAGGGGATCTAGGGTATTGATTTTCATAATTATATAAGAAAACATAGATGACGCCATCATTATTTCTAATATTCTGTAATTGAATATGCAAATCGCCCTTGAGCAAGTTATTTTCATTGTTGAACGCAAATGAAATAAAGATTAAAGCCAAAAAAGCAATTGATCTAAGCAACTTTTTCATAAGCTATCTTACTTTTAAAGGTTTTGTTTAAGTGAATAAAAGAACTGAAAAAGACGAAGGAATATCCTGAAAGTAAAAAAATTAGAAATGGGATCATTGCATAATCCGAATAGACGAAAGCAACTTTAAGTGCAAATAGATAATAAACAATCATTACACCCTCCAGGTAGGTAATAGGACTTAGTTTTTTAGTTGTGTATATATTAGTTCTCCAGTTATTTTCCCCAGCAACAACATTAAATTTAGGTGTTCTAACAAATGGTGTTTTTCTGCCAATATAGCCTTCTATTACAGCAATTGCATTGTGAAGAGATAGTCCCATGGAAACTGCCAAGAAGCAAACGAAATTAACAATGAAATTACCAAATGATTTTTTAGAGTTTTCTCGGAATGATGTGTAATAAAATAGACCTAGTATTAACCAACTAAGCATAAAAATGCTACTGATCTGTATTAGAATATGACTTCCAAGAGCGTTCTTAGCATAAATAACTGGTAAACTGAGTACTGCCATTGCAAAAATCATCAAAAATACCGAGCTATTCATAAGGTGAAAAAGAGCATGGATTTTCGTAGTCAATTTCGTTTTTTTGGACAGCAAGACCCTTTTGAAATTCTTAGAAAAGCATTCCGCAGCACCTTTAGTCCAGCGATATTGTTGTGCTTTAAGTGAATTAATTTCTACCGGTAATTCTGAAGGAGATATAACGTCTTCGAGATAAATAAACTGCCATTGCTTGAGTTGAGCGCGGTAGCTTAAGTCTAAATCCTCTGTTAGCGTATCAGATTCCCACCCTCCAGCATCAGTAATACATTTTCTTCGCCAAACACCTGCAGTACCATTGAAATTAATAAAATGGTTTTTAGAATTTCTTCCAACCTGTTCAATGCTAAAATGAGCATTTAGTCCAAATTCTTGAAGCTGAGTCAAAAGTGAGTAGTTCGGGTTCGTATATCCCCATTTACTTTGAACTACGCCTACATTTGGACAACTAAAATGAGGAATTGTATCCTTTAAAAATTGTGAAGCAGGTTTAAAATCTGAGTCGAAAATTGCAATGAATTCACCTTTGCAAATATCAGTGCCATATTTTAATGCACCTGCTTTGTAACCAACTCTATTTGGTCGTTGAATATGACAAATATCAAATCCTAAAGATTGGTAATGAGCAACTTTGTTCGCGATTAGCTGCACAGTTTCATCATTGGAATCGTCTAAAACCTGAATTTCCAACTTGTTTTTAGGATAGTCAAACTTACAAACAGCGTCAATTAATTCTTCAATTACATAAAGTTCGTTGTAAACTGGAAGCTGAACCGTAACTAAAGGCCATTTTTCTGGCACATCTGGCGTATTTTTTTCAAGCTTCTTACTTTTTCGATAATTAATCACAAGACTTAACTGTACAAGGCTGTAAATGAATATAAAAGCCATACATATTGTAAACACAAATACAATTGTGAAATTCATTAATTCATTTATTTTAGTAATTAGACGGCGTTTTCATTGGCTACTTACAATGTTCGAAAATTATTTTCTAAAATTTTAAGAAGATCTTGAGGAATTTGCATAGTAGAGTTATGGATATAATCATAGCAAACAAGAACTGACTCACCTGTTAATTTTAATATTCGCTTCTTTGAATCATTGACAATTACATCATATCCCAAGGTAAAGCTTGTCGTTCCAACTTTGGAGCAGAAGACTTCTATATTACAATCGTCTGATAAAAATAATGGCTTGATGTAATTAATCGTATTTTTAGCTAGAATAATTCCTTTTTTAGTCCAATCCCAGTTTGGCAATTCATGATTCATAAATTGCATTCTTGCTACTTCAAAATACTGTAAGTAAATCGCATTATTGACATGTTTTAACATGTCGCAGTCTGAGAATCGAATTTGTATTTTGGCAGTGTACATATTTTAGACATCAAGTTTAGCGTATTCAGAATTATTGCTAATAAATTCTGGCACTATGGCCTTCATTTTTTTAACAATTTCTAAGTTGTTTTGACACGTTATTTCGTCGATTAACTCGCTTATGTCATTAGATACTTTGTCAAGGTCATATGTTCTTACTTTAGCTTTCAAGATTTGAGGATGGTGTGTTGGTAAAGTGTTTTCTTCATTTGCAAGTAGTTCTTCGTAAAGCTTTTCTCCGGGTCTTAAACCTGTAACTTTAATTTCAATGTCTTTACCTACCACTAAACCGCTTAGTTTTATCATTTTTTGAGCAAGGTCATAAATCTTTATGCTTTCTCCCATATCAAAAACAAATATTTCCCCTCCTTCGCCAATATTTCCAGCTTCAATCACAAGCTGACAGGCTTCGGGTATGGTCATAAAAAACCTCGTGATATTTTTATGCGTTAGGGTTAGAGGGCCTCCGGCTTCAATTTGTTTTTTAAATAAGGGTATCACTGAACCATTACTTCCTAGGACATTTCCAAAACGAGTGGTTACAAACTTCGTTTCATTTTTGGTATTAGATGATTGGGCATAAATCTCCGCTATTCTTTTAGAACAGCCCATTACATTTGTAGGATTTACGGCTTTATCTGTGGATATAAGAACAAATTTTTCGACCTTAAATTTAATGGCTAAGTCAACCATGTTTTTGGAACCAAGAATATTCGTCAAAATGGCTTCACTTGGATTTTCCTCCATAAGTGGCACATGCTTATATGCTGCGGCATGAAATACTATGTCTGGTTTAAATGTTTCAAAGGTTTTGGAAAGTCTTTCAAAATTTCGAATATCTCCAATCACTGATTCCGTTAAATGTTTCTTATCTTTTTCCTTCAGTTCGGCTTCTAAATTATAAAGTGGGGATTCGGCCTGATCGAATAATATTATTTTGTGAGGTGAATAATTTGTTACCTGCCTAACTATTTCACTTCCAATGCTGCCCGCTGCACCTGTTACTAAAATAGTTTTATTATTAAATTGATCATACAGCTTATCTGTATTTAGTATAATCGACTCTCTTCCCAAAAGGTCCTCAATATTTATTGGTTTTATTTGTCCAGTGCTAAATTCTCCATTAATCCAATTCTTTGGGTCAGGAACATTGAGTACATCTACATCTAACTCAATACACGTTTTAATAATTTCGCGTTTGTGAGTTGCGCTAATATTTTTAATGGCAATAATTAACTTTTTGACTTCCAAATCAAAAATCAACTCCTTTAATCGGTCAGAACCGTATATTTTGGTGCCTTCAAGTGTTTTTCCAATTAACTTTGGGTTATCATCAATAAAGGCAACTACTTTTCCATCAAGTCGTGCTTCTTTTTCAAGTGTATGCTTGGTAATAATCCCATAGACACCAGCGCCAAATATTATTGTTGGTGTGCTTCCCTTAATTCTTTTTAGGCCTTCCAAGTAAATTAGTTTTATGCTTATCCTAAATACCATCATCATGAAAATGGTGATAAAAAACTCCATAATAATAATGGATAATGGAAATAAGAAAGTGGAGTCGTAGCTATAATACTTAATTAAGGACAGACCAAGGATGACAGCAGTCCCGGAAGAAATGGAGAATACAGCTCTTTTTACATCTTCAGTGCTGGTATGTCTTATTATACCATCAAATGTTTTAAAGTAGTAAAAGCCAAGTGCCCTTACAAGAATGTAAAAGGGAAGCCCTGAGATGAAGATATTGTATTCTTCTGCAAATTGAAAACTTTTAGAGTCGAATCGAATGGCATATGCCAAAAGCAAAGACACTAAGGCAATAAAAATATCAAATAAAAATACAGCCCATCTTGGGGTATTTTGACGCGGTAGCTTAATCACAAAACAAATTTAACTCAATTCTGCTTTTATATTGTAATTCGGTGAAAAAAAATGACGATTTTCTCGGTTCCTGGCCCAATAAAATATTAATATTGGGTCAATTAGCCTCGGGCATTTCTTTTATTTTATCATTAGATTTATTGGTAAAATCGATTACAGTTTTTTGGTATGAATTACAAAAACCGCTTCTGGCTTTGGTGTAAATTCATTTCAATTTTTGTTAGAAGGTAATTCAATTGAGAACTTTTTCTTGATTTTTGGTACAATTGAGATTCGAATTCATTCAAAAAGAATGAAAAAACTAAAAAATCCTACAACTAAGTATTGCGGTATCGTCAACATAATTTTTCATACCTCTCCATTCATCTAATTTTCCAAAAATAATTTCATTTAAATCCTCCATTGATAAGGGATAGAAGCTTCTGGCAATTTTGATTAAACGATCCGTTTCAAATTGCTCATTTTTCTCATTTTCGAGCTCAACAACACCATCAGTGAATAGCAAAAGTGTTGTGTTTGGTAAAATGTCTATTTCCTCAGACTCCAAAAACGGCAACTCTTCAAACATTCCTAACCCAATACTACCTTTGTTTAAAAACTGTTTTGTCTTTTTATTGATTAAGATAGGCCAATTATGCCCAGCATTAACATACTTTAGTCGGCGAGTTTTACTATTGTATTGACTGATAAAGAAGGTAACGAATTTCTCACCATTTGCAGTTTTGAATACTTTTTTATTAAGCTCGTCGATTAAAAATTCAAGATCAAATCTTTGGTAATTAAATACAGTTCTTAGAGTGGCTTGAAAATTAGCCATTAACATGGCGGCTGATATTCCTTTTCCTGAGACATCAGCAATACAAATAATAAATTCGTCTTCATTTATTTGAATGTAGTCATAGTAATCTCCACTTACTTTATTGTGAGGTAAGTATTTTGCCGAAATATCTAGTTTGCTGTTATTGGGTAGGTCGCTCGGAAATAGAAGCTTTTGCATTTCTGAAGCAACTTCTAATTCCTTTTTAACAACTTCCTGCTTTAAGCTTTCCTTAAATAAGCGTTTATTTTCAATGGCTACAACAATTAAATTCGTGAGTGTTTGAATAAAATTTAAATTTGCAAGAGGGGAGCCTTCGCTAGCCTTCATGTCTTGAAGTCCGCCTAAAATAAGATAAGCCAATACTTTTCCCTTGTGCAATACAGGCACAATGACGTCAAATTCGTTCATGTACGCTTTGTAGGAAGATTCAATAACCGTAATTTCTTTAAACTTAAGAATATCTTTCTCAATGTTTAATTCTTTTATGGTGCCTTTAATCCCTACTTTCAGAAGCATTTTCCATTGCTCTTCTTTATTAAAAAGCATGAAACGCTTTACTCCCAACTGTTCTTTCAGAATGAAATTATAAACAGTCAGTATTTCAGAAATGGGTTTACTAGAATTGATTGAATTAGTAATTTCCAACAAAGAGTTTAGCTTAAAGTCTTTATCAACAATCCTCCGTTCTAGTTCGTCCAATATTTTATCGTTGACAAAAGTCATAGTTGCTCAATAATTTGAGGAAGTTTTTTAAACGCGGCTAATTCCCTAAATTTAGTTCTTGACTCTCCGCAAGGTGATCCGAAGTACGATTTGTTAGGAGGAAGATCGCTCCCAACGCCGGACTGTCCTAATACAGTCACGTTTTCGTGAATAGTGACATCACTCACAACCCCAACCTGGCCCCATAAGGTAACATTATCCTTAATTGTCACACATCCTGCAATACCTACATTAGCTGCAAAAAGACAATCTTTTCCCACAGTAGTATCATGTCCAATATGAACTTGATTGTCTATTTTAGTTCCTTCTCCAATTATAGTATCTCCACTTACACCCTTATCAATAGTAGATAATGCGCCTATTTCGACCTTGTTTTCAATAATGGCTCTCCCGCAGCTATGCAGTCGATCGTAACCCGTACTCTTTTTCTTATAATAAAAAGCATCATGACCAATTACTGTATTTGGTCCAATAATGACATCATCTCCAATAATTGAATAATCACCAATTACCGCTCCAGAGTAAATAATTGAGTTAGTACCAATTTTAACATGGTGACCAATGGTTACATTCGGAAAAATTGAAGTACCCTTTCCAATAATCGCAGATGAACTGATAGGACTATTTAAATGCTCAAATGCTCTATATGTTCTGGTAATTTGATTGAAGACATCAAAAGGGTTTTCGCACAAAATGATTCCTTTTCCATCAGGAATAGTTACTTTTTTGTTAATTAAAATAACATCTGCCAAGCTATTAAGTGCTTTGTCATAATATTTCGGGTGATCTACAAATACAATATCACCCTTTTCTACCTTGTGAATTTCATTAATACCACTAATTGTCAAATCTTCAGGACCGTAAAAAGGACAGTTGACCAGCTCAGCTATAGCTTTAAGTGTTGTAGACTCTGGTAGTTTCATTTTTAAGTATAGAGTTCACCGTAAATGTACAGGTTTTCAAGAGTGGTTTTTATCTTTTGGTTGAGACTTATTAATGATTAATTGTTCAAACCATTAGCGTACCTGAATTTCTTTCTTTGATTGATAGAAATAAATGCCATAAAAAAGCATTAAAATTGATACAAAACTTGCACTATAGAGCAATATTATTAATTCTTGACGGGGAATTTTAAATATAAAAATATAGGCTAAAAACGCATTGGAAACTAGCGCAAGGAGAAAGGTGATTTTAACAGAAATACTTTGTTTAATGTCAGTCCAACCAATAAGTTGTAGTTCAATCATTAAAAGATAAATGATTGCTAAGGAAATACTGATGTTCCAAATGAGGTTAGCATTAAAAAATCCCATAAACGTAATAAAGCCAAATAGAATGATCAAGAAACCTGTAAACACTAGTATACGTTCTAGTTTTAATGGGCAAGTTTTACAGTAAGCAATCAGCGCATACATTATGGCTAATATAAATGAGCTGTACCCTGTAAAGAAAAGAAATTTAAAGAGAAAAGGATTAGTGCTAATTCGCAACAAAACTATTATTCCAATGATAAGCACAGTGCAAATGCAGGCTATCAGAGATGGTAATAATATTTTGGTCAGCTTCAAGGTGATTCAATATTTGAATGATCACTAAAGTAGCTTAAATTTTTTAAGATGCTCACTGGTTTAAGATATTTTTGATATTTAAATTTTTTCAAGAACAAGTCTGTTTTTTTGGCATCTTTTAGTGGTTTAAATGTTGCATCAGGTTGATCAATAAAGCTTATCTTTTCTATTTCTTCATTTTCAAAAATCAGTGTAATGTTATTAGATAGCATATAATTTACACCTTTTAAAACCTTATTTTTATGATTCGTAATACTGTCTTTTGTATCTTCAGAAGGGAAGTAGATGGTCTCTGCATTCTCTAAAATGTCAATTTTTTTAATGCGATTTGAGTCTAACGAAACACTGATTAACTTTCCGGAGCATTGATCGAAATGGAGTGAATCATGCTCAATACTTACAAAGGCATTTTGAAATAAATTCATTGAATTAACAGTTTTATCAATCATATTAATACTAATTGAGTCGGCGCTTAACTCAGTATTGGTTTGCCAAACAATTGGTTTTTTTTGAAGTTTAATAATTGAATCCTTTTCACTGTAAAAAAGTGAATCGCACCGTCCAATTAATTCACCTTGTTCTATTATAACGTTTGATTGTGCAATTTGAATTGATTCTTTTGTCAATGTATCGTTAAATTGCGAAATGGTATCTGCTTGAATTCCTATCGTATCGCTACTTTGATATTGAAATATTTGAGCATTTCCTATTAATTCTATTAGATTGGCAGTTTTGGTCATGAAATCACTTCTTAAGTCAACATTTTCAAGAGTATCCTGAATAAAAATATTTTGATACCCTTTGGCGTTTTCGGTTTCACTATTAAAGCTTAAGCTATCTCCTTGTATCATTTGGCTAGAAGTAAAAATAGTCGCCTTTTGCCAAAGTTGCATATCGTTAGTTATAGTATGATAAATGGCTTTTTTTGTTATAATTGTTGTCGAGTCTAACCAAATTGTAGATGGGCCATGAATTAAAATATCTTCTTCATTTGCATGAAATTCAAGCGTGTCTGACTCTACGCGATAGTCAGGATGAACTAATTCAACACTATCCTTAAAAATGAATGTTTTAGTTTTAGAATAATAGGTTCCCTTAGTAGATGTCAACGTTAAGCTTTCGTCATTACTTATGATGAATGCATAATTAGTATAAAAGGCAACGGAGGTACTGGTGTTGAAATTTAAAGAATCTGTATTTAATTTAAACGAATTATCCCGAATTTTAACATTGCTCTGTAATTTACCAATATTAGTATTGCCATCAAAGTATAAAGAATCGGAATATAGATTCAGTGTATCACCTTGATTAATCTGAACTCTACCGTATGCTTTTACCCAATTATCCGTTTGATGAAAAAGTGCTGAGTCACAGAATAGGTTAAGATTCTGATTTTTAAAATGCACATTGCCAATTAATTTAGCAGCGTTTTGAATTTGACCACTACTAGCTAAAGTATCAGCATGAACCAATTCAATTTGACTGGACTGTGACCAAGCATTTCTAATCAAAAAAATGGCGCTTAATATAAGCGCCGTTTTTAATATGTCGTATTTTATTTTCAAATTTATTGTCTCACAATTGTTTGATCTCTATCCGGACCAACCGATACTATTGATATTGGTACTTGCAATTCTTGTTCCAAATAGGCAATATAGTTCTTAAAAGCCATTGGTGCATTGTCAAGTGATTTTAGACCAGTTAAATCAGTTTTCCAACCAGGTAACGATTTATATATAGGTTTAATTGTTAAAGCAGTGATGTCATATGGTAAATAATCATATTGTTTTCCATCAATTTCATATGCAATACATACATCAATTGTGTCAAAGCTGTCCAAAACATCAGCTTTCATCATTGATAATTGCGTTGCGCCATTGATCATTACTGCATATTTTAATGCAGGAAGGTCAATCCAACCACATCTTCTGTCTCTACCAGTAGTTGCACCATATTCATGACCAATTTTTCTGATTTCCTGTCCTATTTCATTGCTTAATTCAGTAGGAAAAGGTCCACTTCCAACACGTGTACAATATGCCTTAAAAATGCCAATTACTTCACCAACTTTATTGGGGGCTATTCCCAGTCCAGTGCAGGTTCCAGCTGTAACGGTGTTGGACGAAGTTACGAATGGGTATGTTCCAAAGTCAATATCCAACATGGTGCCTTGTGCACCTTCAGCTAAGATTGATTTTCCATTTTTTAAGGCGTCATTTAGGTATTGTTCACTATCAATTAATTGAATATTTGAAAGGTACTTAAGAGCGTCGAACCACTGAGGTTCAAATTCATCCAATATTGGTGCGTAATCAAAATTACCAAGCATACCAATATGTTTTTGAACCAGACGATTATATCTTTCTTGAAAATCATGAAGTTGGGTATCTCCAAACCTGATACCATTTCTTCCAGTCTTATCCATGTATGTCGGGCCAATTCCTTTTAAAGTAGAACCTATTTTCAATTTGCCTTTTTGTTCCTCAGAATAACGGTCTAAAATTTTATGCGTAGGTAGAATTAAATGTGCCTTTTTAGAAATGAGTAACTTACTGGCCATATCCACACCTTTAGCTTCTAATTCTTTCATTTCAGCCATTAAGGTAATGGGATCAATTACTACCCCGTTTCCTATAACGTTCATTGTATCGTCACGAAAAATACCTGATGGAATGGTATGCAGAACTTGCTTTTTACCTTCGAAAATTAGAGTATGACCAGCATTAGGTCCTCCCTGAAACCTTGCAATAATATCGTACTTAGGTGTAACAACATCAACAATTTTCCCCTTGCCTTCGTCGCCCCATTGAAGCCCTAATAATACGTCAACCTTCATCTATTTATTTTTAATTTGTTAATTAAACTCACCCAATGTACGATACCTTTTTAATGATATTCTAGGAACGTAAATCATGGCTAATTTTATTTTTTTAATATTTCAATCGCATTTTCATGCGAATCTGCAATATTAAGCACTGAATTTAACTTTGTCAGTATTAATACTTGATTAATTTTCTTCGAGATATTAACAATTACCATATCACCGCCTTTATTTCTAATACTGGTGAATATTTTTATGAGTGAATTTAGTCCTAAACTATTCATGTAAGATATCCCTTCCAGATTAATGATAAATTTTCTAGAATCATCTTCTAAAAGTTGATTTATGGTTTCAAATAGAGGGGCAAATTCTTCTTCAGTAAATACTTCACCAAAAATTTTTAGTTCTGTAATATTCTGAATTTTTTCAATATCAATTTTTAGTTTCATTGTTTTGATTTGTTCGCTCACCATAGAAGTAAAGGGAATGATGGTGAATTTTGACATTAAATAACTCTTCAATTGTTGACTTAATTTTTTCAATTCTAGGATCACAAAACTCTATTACCTCTCCAGTATCTGTACAAATGATATGATCATGTTGTCTAAACCCATAGGCTTTTTCATATTGTGATGTATTACTAAATTGATGTTTTCTCACCAAATTGCATTCCATCAATAAATCAATCGTGTTGTATAGAGTGGCTCTACTCACACGGTATTTTTTTTCTTTCATTTTAATATATAATGCTTCAATATCAAAATGCCCTTTAGAATCATATATTTCAGATAGAATAGCAAACCTTTCGGGTGTCTTACGGTGTGAATTGTCTTCAAGATAATTACTGAATATTTCCTTAACTTTTTCTTGTAGTTCTTGTTTGTCCATTCAAATGTACTTATAAAGCGTAAATATAGTGCTTTTCTGAAAAAAATAGACTTATAGTAATTCAATATTAATTGGGTTTATTAATTTTGACATGATTTTGAAAATCATCCTAAAAATATTATTCCTATCCTTCCTTTTTCAAGGTTTCCACGCTAACGCGCAACCCGGAAAAAATATTCCTCAATTTGACAGAAGAAAATTTCATTTTGGATTTTCTCTAGGAGGAAATACAGCTGATTTTAGATACCGATTTCAACCTGGTGTTTATAATGGTGATAGTATTATTAATGTAGGTATTCAAAAAGTACCTGGATTTAATTTTGGCATTGTGAGTTCATGGGATATTTCTGAGATATTTCATATTCGATTCTTGCCAAGTTTGTCGTTTCAGGAGCGGGAATTTAGGTATGGTGTTTTAGAGGATAATGATCTTATTTTTAAAACTACCCGTCTAGAGTCTACATTTTTAGATTTTCCGTTAATGCTAAAGTTGAGAACGAAGAGGATTAATAATTTTGCAGCTTATGGTTTAACAGGCATTCAATATAGTTTAGATTTAGCCTCGCAATCTGGTGTTAAAACTTCACCAGGTGAGGAAGTAATGAAAATGAAAAGATCTGATTTTGCTACTCAATTTGGTGGAGGGTTTGATTTTTTTATGGCCTACTATAAGTTTTCAATAGAGATTAAAATTTCAAATGGATTTTCTGATGCATTAATTCAAGAAGATACTTTTTATACAGCTCCGTTAAATTCTTTAAAAACAAAAGTGTGGTGGTTTACTATCACATTTGAGGGATAGCTGAAACTTCACATCAGGATATCAATATAATATCTTGACTAATTTTCCGTTTTTTTATCATGACGTTGAAAAAATGGGTCTTATTATCACTAATCTTAATATTTAGTTTTAACAATTTTGCTCAAGTTGGTATAAATCTACCAAATTTTGACAAGAGAAAATTTCATTTTGGTGTCTCATTAGCCACAAATACAGCAGATTTTAGATATAGGTTTCAACCAGGTGTCTATAATCAGGATTCCATTTTCAACGTGAGCATCAATAAGGTTCCTGGTTTTACTTTTGCCATGGTAAGCTCTTTTAATTTATCACCTCTTATTCATTTCAGATTTTTACCTGGATTTTCTATTCTTGAACGAGAATTTAATTATGGACATTTTAATGATGGAGAATTACGATCTAAACAAACGAGGTTGGAATCATTTTTTCTTGACTTCCCTCTAATTCTAAAGCTAAGAACTCAGCGTCTGAATAATTTAGCGGCTTATGCTATTACTGGAGCTAGTTATGGGTTAGATTTGGCAACACAATCGGAAGTTAAAACTTCTCCTGGAGAAGAAGTAATGAAAATGAGACGACATGATTTTTCAGCTCTTTTTGGTGGAGGGTTCGATTTTTTTATGATGTATTGCAAATTATCACTTGAAATAAAAGTTAATAATGGTATTAACAATACGTTAATTCAGGAAAACACTTTCTTTTCAGCCCCAATAACAAGCTTGAAGTCCAAAATTTGGACGTTTTCTATTATTTTTGAAGGCTAGACATTTGCCGAGAATATTCTGACAAGAAAATCCCTGCAGCTATGCCAACATTCAATGATTCTGAATTTCCAGTACTCGGAATCAACAATTCTTGATCCAATTTTGATAAGATTTGTTGTTTAATTCCATGTGATTCACTTCCCATAATCAAGGCTGTTTTTCTAGAAAAATTAGATACGTAGATATTTTTACCAGACAAAGTTGCACCTGTAATCACAAAGTCATTTTCCTTAAGTTCTGGAATTAATAACTCTAAATTTTGATATGAGAACTGAATGTAATAAAATGCTCCCATTGATGCCTGAATCGTTTTGGGATTATAGACGTCAACAGTTTGTTCAGAGGCTATAATTTGTGAAATTCCAAACCATTCAGCGGTTCGAATGATTGTTCCTAAGTTTCCAGGATCTTTAATGTTATCAAGTATTAAAATTAAATTTGACTTGTTAAAATCAATACTTTTCTTATCTCTCATTTTTACAGTTGCTAAAACTTTATTTGGAGACTTGAAGGCTGATATTTTTTCTAAATCTTTTTCGCTGATTTCGATTGTGTTAAAACTTATGTTTTCAGACTTTAAATTGTAATCAGCTGTGCAAAAAAGTGTGTCAATTTTAAATGTCGATTGGCTCAATAATTCATTCACCATTTTTTCACCTTCTACTACAAATAGCTTATTGCTGTCACGGTACTTTTTTATCTGGAGAGATTTAATGAATTTAATTTCATTTTTAGTCAGCGTCATAACAATTACCTTATTTATCTGATTATTTTTGTAAAGATAGATTTATAATGGTGTTTAAGCAAAGAATACTTTCAGTTTTATCCTGCTTACTTTTTTTCACATTAGTAGGTTGTCATCAAGCAAAATATGTACCATCTGAAAAATATTTGTATAAAGTAAAACCAAAAAAATTTTTTAGGTCTGCTCAATCATCTACTATACATTTTACTGAATTAAAAGATTCAACATTTGAGGCCTCAGCTTCCCATAATCAGATAGCGATTGAGGATTTATATGATTTGCTTAAACCTCAGCCGAACAGATCATTTAATCTATTTGTTTACAATAGAGTTGACACTTTAAAAATGCAAAATCAAATTGATAGAAAGGCAAAAAAAACAGTAGTAAAAAATAACAAGCGAATTTCTAAACAGAATGAGATTAATAGAAAAAGAAATGAAAAAGCTAAAGAAAAAGGAGATAGTCATTATTTTGAAAAAAACGTTAAACTCAAGAAGACTAAAAAAGGTTGGCGACATTGGATTTCAACAAATATAGGCGAGCCTCCTGTAATAATGGATAGCGCAAAAGTGGAAAGGTCTTCGCAGCAAATCCATTTATTTTTAAAAAAACATGGTTTTTATGAAAATAAGGTAGTAGACTCAATTGTTTACCATAATAAAAAAAGGAAGGCATATGCGATATTTAACATTTATCCCGGAAAACCAATTACGATTAGATCGTTGGAATTTGATTCTGATCCAAAATATAAAGGCCTAAAAAATCAGTATTTAAGAATGCTAAGAAAAAAGGACAGTATAATATATGTTGGAGACTTACTAAATGAGGATAAGCTGGATTTAGAACGGGAGCGATTTTCGAAGTTTTGTCGTGATAATGCTTATTTCGATTTTAGTAAAAGTTATATCTATTTTGAAGTTGATACTATATCTAGAAATTATCAAGCTGATGTAACAGTGCGGATTATTCCTAAAACGGAAGAAGACACTGATGGAAATGTTAAAGAACTTCGCCACGTATCATATAAGGTAAGTGATGTAACCTATTATGTCCATAACAGAGATGCTGAGTCCTTTAAAGATTTTGAAGCTTATAAGTTAAAATTAAATCTTTACGGTTTAGGCATTAATGGTAACAATTACCCGCTTCTAGATACTTTTCACTACTCAGATACCATTACATCAAAAAAGTTTGTTTTTTTCGGACCTAGTAAAACTTTCGTATATCAGGGTACCTTTATTTATAACGAGGTGTTGCCAATTTCCCCTTTTCTACTTGATCGACAAAACTTTTTAGAAATTACAGATGGCGGCGACAATGGATGGTATAAGGAATACTACGTCGAAAGGTCGTATTCTAGACTTTTAGGTTTAGACATTTTCTCAAGTATAACCCCATCCGTTAATGTCAATGAAGAGTTGAATCGACGGGTTTCAATTTCATATGATTTAACTGTTTCTAATAAACAGCTATTCTCGTTTGAACCTAACTTTACTAATTCAAATGGTTATTTAGGGCTGGCTGCCTCTATCAATTATACCAATAAAAATATTTTTGGTGGCGCTGAAAAGCTCAAATTTAGTATTACCGGTGGTGCTGAATCTCAGCCTGCAGTATTTGATATTGGCACAAATGATGAAGTTATTCAAACTGCTAATCGTCAATTTAACACCATTGAGATATTTCCAAAATTAAGTTTAGAGATTCCGAGACTTTTATTGATGCCTAAAAAATTTCAAAAAACACTCGGAAAGAGACTTTATCCACTTACACTCCTTGATTTGAGTTATAACTATCAAAAAAGAACTGACTTCGTAAGGAATTTAACTGAGTTTGCTTATTCTTGGAAATTTAACGAAGGAAAATCTAAAATACATAAAATACAATGGCAAAGTTTCAACTTTGTTAAATTGGATAAGACAGAAGATTTCCAAACATTATTAGCGCAGTTAAATGATCCTTTTCTGATTAATACTTATAATGATCACTTTTCCAATAAGTTTGAATATGAATTTACATTTAACAATCAAAGAATTAATAACGAAGAAGGTAAGAAAAATTATGTATTTGCAACTGCTACTGCAAGTACCTCTGGTTTTTTATTCGATAGACTTGGGGTAGGAGAGAATAATTTGGATAGCACGGGACTTAAGCAAATTATTGGGGTACCATTTACGCAGTTTGTTCGAACTGATTTTGATATTAGGTATTACATGAACCTTTTAAAATCACGCCCAAATAAACAAATTATTGCTTATCGACTTTTGGCTGGTGTAGGCTATGCTTATGGCAATTCGCCATCACTTCCTTATGAAAAAAGTTTTTTTGCTGGAGGGTCAAACGACATTCGTGCTTTTCAGGCCAGAACAATGGCGCCAGGAGGTACCCAAACCTGGAGAGATCCAAATTCTACAAATACGCAAGTTTCTGATATGAGGCTAGAGTTTAATGTTGAATATAGATTTCAATTCTCTGATGTATTTAAAGCAGCCGTTTTTGCAGATGCAGGAAATATTTGGAAGTTACCTGGGAGCCAGGATGCGAATGATGATTTAGGTGTTTTTTCAACAGATTTTGTAGAACAAATAGCTCTTGGAGGAGGCTTTGGATTCCGTTTAGATTTTGATTTTTTTATTGTACGTCTGGATCTGGCTATTCCTATACATAATCCATATATGTTTCAAGGAGAACGTTGGTTATGGGAAAGCAGGGATCAATACCAGACAGAGCTTGATATATTACCAACCGATTATGTTGAAACTTTGAGAAATCCGTTTAGGCCAACACTTAGTTTCGGTATTGGATATCCATTTTAATTATGTTTAAGAATACAGTATGCTTTTTTTTAGTTTTAATATTTGCCTCTAAAATATCTGGTCAAGTCAAAAATACCGTTTTGCCTCTACCTAAATTAGCCAATTACGCCTACTCTCAGGTAGAACCTTCAATTTTTATTCACCCAAATAATAGCAACAGAATTGTTGCTGGAAGCGTAATGAATGATTATTATTACTCAAAAGATGGTGGAAATTCATGGAAATCTAAATCTATTTCATCTCCATATGGTGTTAACGGAGACCCTTGTCTTTTAATAGATAAAAAAGGGTATCATTATTATTTTCATCTTTCTAACCTTGACGGAGAGAGATTGAAGGGAGGAATAGTTTGTGAACGATCAAGAACAATTAGAGGTCGTTTTAAGCGTGAAAGTCATACGACTGTGAATGGCAAATTTCATGATAAACATTGGGCTATTTCGAATCCAAAGAATGGTGAAATTTATTTAACTTGGACACAATTTGATGCATATAACTCTATAGACCCTTCTGATAGGAGTAATATTCTTTTCTCTAAAAGTTCTGACTTTGGTAAATCTTGGAGCCATCCTAAAGTCATTTCTAAATTTTCTGGTGATTGTGAAGATGATGATAAAACAGCCGAGGGTGCGGTTCCTGCTATAGGTCCAAATGGAGAAATATATGTTTCTTGGTCAAGAGACAGTAAAATTTATTTTAATACTTCTAATGACGGTGGTGAAACTTGGTTAAAAGAAGAACTAGAAATTGGTACTCAAGTAATGGGTTGGACACTTAAAATACCGGGTATTTATCGTTGTAATGGTCTGCCAGTAACAGCTTGTGATATTTCGGATTCGCCCTATAAAGGTACTATATACGTTAATTGGGGTGATCAAAGAGCAGGAGAAGATAATACGGATATCTGGATTAAAAAGAGTGTAGACAATGGCAAAACCTGGTCTAATGCGATTAAAGTTAATACCGATAGTTCTAAGAGTCATCAATTTTTAAGTTGGATGACAATTGATCAATCAACAGGCTATATTTATATCGTTTTTTATGATAGACGGAACCATTCAGATCTTAATACCGACGTATATTTAGCAGTTTCTAAGGATGGTGCAAGTACCTTTAAAAATTATAAAATAAGTAATTCTCCCTTTAGCCCAAACGATAAAGTTTTCTTTGGTGACTATACTAATATCTCGGTTAAAAACGGTGTTATTAGACCAATTTGGACAAGATTAGACAATAAAAATATATCATTATTGGTAGGTATTACTAACCAAAAAGAATTGGAAAGCCTTAATTCTCATAAATAGAGACTAAATCTTGTCCAAAATGATATGAATGCTTTGGAACATGATACAAAGCCGGTGCCTTTAGTCCAGAAGAAATATCTTTTGTTCCAGTCAAGACCCTAGCCTCATCCCATAATCCCTCAACAATAAAAGAATTAAGTGTTTTTTGCCCACCTTCAACCAGAATTGATTGAGTACCTTCCAGATACAAAATAGACAATATTTCAGATAAGTTAAACGGCTCAACTTCAATCCACCTATTAGTATCAATTTGATCTGTTTTTCGATTATTCAAAATAATTGTTTCAGCCTCACTTGATCCAATATTATAGTTTTGAACTCTTAATTTTGCCCTTTTATCAATAATAATTCTAATAGGATTAGCACCAGAAACGTTTCTGCAAGTTAGTTCCGGATTGTCGATATTAATCGTGTTTCTTCCCACTAAGATTCCTGCTTCTTCAGAACGCCATTGATGGACCAAGCTTTTAGTCTCTGGCTGAGTAATCCAATGAATACCTTTTTCCGAATCATTTCTATCAATATCCATTAATCCGTTTGCACTTTGAGCCCATTTTAATATCACATAAGGTCTTTTAGACATGTGAAATTTAAAAAATCGTCTATTAATCCTTATGCATTCTTTTTCCAGAACATTAGTGACTACTTCAATGCCTGCATTTTTTAATCTTTTAATGCCTTTTCCAGCTACCTGAGCAAATGGGTCAACGCAACCAATCACTACTTTTTTTATATTTTTTTTTACAATTAAATCTGCGCATGGAGGTGTTTTACCTTGATGTGCGCAAGGTTCTAAGTTAACGTAAATGGTTGAACTTTTTAGCAATGATTCATCCTCTACTGATAAAATAGCATTTACTTCAGCATGCTCAAATCCATACTTTTGATGATAACCTTCTCCAATTATTTTACCATCATAAACAATTACCGATCCTACCATAGGGTTGGGCGCCACATTACCCTGTCCCATCTTTGCTAGTTCCAAGCAACGCAACATGTATTTTTCATGTATAGAATTATCGGTCACCCTTTATACTATTGCTTATTGATTAGCTTAGTAGTAAAAACTCCGTCACTATTTTCTAACTGAAGAAGATATAGTCCTTTTGACAAGTGAGAAATATTAATGTTAAGTGTGTTTTTCGATTCAAAAACAAGCTGTTGACTGGTATTGTAGACAGATATTTTTGTGAATTTTTCTGCGCTTGAGATATTAAAAATACCATTAGAAGGGTTCGGGTATATTAAAACTTGTTCTTCTTTTATTTTAAATTGTGGGCTAGATAAAGTAGGGTTTGGGTGAACGATTTCTCTAAGGAAATGCCAAGTGATTTCCATCCCAGATGTATCATTTTGTGGTTCGAATAAAAATATATGACCAGCGCCGTTTCCACTCATTTTCCAGTGTTCTAATCTAGTTGAGCAGTTGTATACAATTTTTTCAATAGTTGTGCTATCGTTAGCAGTATTAGGAATATTCGTAATAGTAGAGTCACCGTTCCATCCATTTGTTGTTTTAAGTTTATTAATTGTAGGAGGAACTAAACTTAATGAAGGAAGGGCTGTACCTGAATAGGGGACAATAATATCATTTACACCATGGATTTGCATAACAGGGCGAGGGGTACTTGGATTATAAATAGATAGATCAGCATTAGACATTGTGCCAATATGGCAAACAGCTGCCGCTATTTTATCGCTTAAATGATGCAGTACTCTGTAAGTCATTATGGCACCCATTGATATTCCAACCATGTAAACTCTTGATCTGTCAATATTATAATTCACAGCCATAGTATCAATAATATTTTCAATAAACGCCAGGTCGTTTGCTGAACTTGCTAATAAAGTACCATTATTCCATGACGTTTGAGAACCCAAAGGAAAGTTGTTTTCTTCTCCTTGCAAATAAACAGAAATAAATCTTGCCGTATCTGCAATAGGAACAAGACCATATCCTGCATAAGCAGATGCGGTTCCACCAATACCATGCAAAATAATGATTAAGGGTGCGTTTTCACTATTTTGATAGTTTTGAGGGATATATTCCACATAAGTCCTTGTATCATTATCAACCATAATCGACTGATTATTTAATTGGGAGAAAATCGTACTTGAAAGTACTAGAAATAGGATTGGTAGAAAAGTTTTCATTTTAGTGTATTTATCTTTCAAATTTAGATAGTTTTGCGCTTAAAACCTAAAGAAACATAATTCTTATAATGTCACACAAGAATTATTTAACTAAAACAAGAAATTTTAATGCAAGTTAGAGAATTAGAGCCAAGAACCATCTGGAATCATTTTGAAGATTTAAATGCCATTCCTCGTCCATCCAAAAAAGAAGAAAGGATATGCACTTTTATGAAAGATTTTGGACGCAGTTTAAATCTAGAAACTCTAGAAGATAGAATAGGTAATATTGTAATAAAAAAACCAGCTTCTGCAGGGAATGAAGATAAGGCTACCGTAATTATACAAACCCATGTTGACATGGTTCATCAAAAAAATTCTGATACTAAATTCGATTTTAATACACAAGGTATACAATCATGGATTGATGGTGATTGGGTGAAGGCTAAAGGAACTACTTTGGGAGCTGATAATGGAATGGGAGTAGCTGCTGCAATGGCGCTTTTATCCTCAAATAATGTTTCACATCCACCATTAGAATGTTTGTTTACAGTTGATGAAGAAACGGGAATGACTGGAGCAAAAGAGCTGGATGGGAATTTATTAAGTGGCGAGTATTTATTGAATCTTGACACAGAAGATGATGATGAAATTTCGATTGGATGTGCTGGCGGAATAGATACTAATACATCTTACACCTTTCATACTGAAAAAACTGATGCACACGCTATGGCATTGAAAATAGAGTTAAAAGGATTAAAAGGTGGGCACTCCGGCATGGACATTGACTTGGGAAGAGGAAATGCTAATTTGTTATTGAATAGATTGATTTATGAATTATCTAAAAGTACTGCAGTTCAGCTGGCCAATTTTGAGGGGGGGAGTTTGCGTAATGCCATTCCGCGAGAAGCTAAGTCCGTCATTGTATTCAATCAAAAAATAGAGGATGAGGTCATTCAAATATGTGACACAATTATTAAAGATATTAAATTAGAATTTTCTAATATAGAACCAACACTTAATTTTACTATAGAAAATGTCGAAACGCCTTCAGAGGTTATTACGGTAGAAGATCAGAATAAGATTATTCATGCGCTCTATTGTACACCAAATGCTGTTTGGAAAATGAGTGATAAAATAGCTGGTTTAGTGGAAACTTCCTCTTCTCTAGCGCGGGTCTCAATTAGCAATGGCATATTTACTACGCAATCTTTACAAAGAAGTATGGTAGAATCTGGTAAAAGAGATGTTGCTAATGCTATGAGATTAAATTTTGAGAGAATGGGTGCTGAAGTTATTCAAGAAGGAGATTATCCTGGTTGGGCACCTAATCCTGATTCTAAAATCCTCGATATTGTAAGGAAAAAGTATATTGACTTATTCCAAGAATCACCAAAGGTTCAAGCTTGCCATGCTGGTTTGGAATGTGGTATATTGAATAAACATTTACCAAACTGCGATATGGTTTCATTTGGGCCTACGATCAAAAACCCTCATTCTCCTGACGAAATGGTAAATATTAAATCAGTTCAAAAATTCTGGGGGTTTTTACAAGAAGTGCTTAAAGAAATACCGACTAGAAACTAAAATTCTGAAGCCTAAAGAAGGTTATTTACCTTCTGGTTGCAACATATATGAAGGCTGGTGGTATATTAATAAGCGAAAATTTTAGGTTCAGCTTTCCAAAATACCGCTCAATCAATTTCTTGGCACTTAAAGAATATTGGTATTGAACGTAAACACCATCAGTTTTTAGGACCTTATAAGAGACTTTTATAATGTTGGTCTTAGCTGGCTCTGGAATTACTGTTAGTGGAAGGGAAGAAACTATGGCACATGCTTGTTCAAAACCATACTCATTAAGCACGGATTGCATCATCTCAGCGCTTTCGTTAACCAAAATTAAACGTTCATCATTAAATTTAGAACTCAGTATACGAAAGAAATCTTTATTTAATTCAAAAACAAAAATTTTAGTATCATTACTTGCTCTTTTAAGAATTTCTTTCGTAAAAACACCAGTTCCTGGACCTAATTCTACAATTACATTTGCGGATTTAAAATTAACCTTATTACACATTTTATTAACCAAAAAACGAGATGATGGTGCTACGGCGCCAACCTGTTTTCTTTCTTTAAAAAATGTTTTTATGAATTTACCACTTTGGGGTTTAACTTTCTTCATTAGTCCTCAAATATAGAAATTATTCCCTTGTTAATGATGCCAAGAGCTTTACCCTTTAAGACCGATCCAATTAAGGGTGAATTGGATGATAGGGATGCTAAATGATGTCTTTCTAAAGTATAGCTAAGTTCTGGATTGAAGAGTGTTAAGTTTGCAATACTCCCTTCTTGAATGCCCTGAGTTTTAATCCCCATAATTTGTCTTGGTTTAGAGGAAATACATGAGATTTTTTCGGTTAAATCTAATTCTGGAATTCTGTTAATTGACGAAAAGAGAGTTTGAGTACCAATCATACCAAAATTGGCTAGGTCGAATTCTAAATCTTTATGTTCAACGTCTTCGGGTGAATGGTCTGAGCAAACAAAATCGATTGTTCCGTCTTTCAACCCATTAATAAGAGCTAATCTATCATTTTCGGTTCTTAAGGGAGGTAACACTTTATACACACTATCAAACCCTAAAACGGATTCGTCATTATACATGAGGTGATGAACATAAACATCAGCAGTTACATGAATACCTTTTGCTTTAGCTTTTCTAATTAAATCAACACTCTCTATTGTTGATATTCCTGAAAAGTGAATTTTTCCATTCGTATATGAGGTTAAACTCAAATCGCGTTCAACAATTATATACTCTGAAATATTGGGGATTGATTTTAAACCGGTCATGAGGCTCGCTTTGCTCTCATTTACTTGCCCATTGCCGAATATTGAACGATCATATGGAAATGAAACAATATTTGAGGATATATTTTTCATGTAAAGCAATGCGCGGTACATAATTCCAGAAGAAACAGGTTGGTGTCCATCTGTAAATCCAATAGCGCCTGCTTGACTCATATCAAAGTATTCAGCGATATTCTTACCCTCCCCAAGCTCCGTTAATGTGCCATATGGATGAATATTAACGGCACTAAAATCTGCTTTTTTAATAGCATATTCAAGTTGCGCTTTACTAGATAAAGAAGGTGTAGTATTTGGAGTGAGTGAAACTGCAGTCATGCCACCAAGTTCAGCCGATTTTAGTCCCGAATTAATGTTTTCTTTATATTCATGCCCTGGATCTTGAAAGTTAACTTTGGCGTCGTACCAGCCTACCGAAACGTGCAGGTTTTCCAGGTCAATTGTTTTGTCAGTTTTATTGCTCAAATTATCACCTATTTTTTCAATAGTTTCACCATTGATAAGTATATCTTTAACTTTTAAGTGAAAAGGACTTTCAGGATCAATAATGGTGCACGATTTAAGTAATACTTTCATTTTTATTTAATTTATTTACTCATTTGGCAAGTTGCACTTTGTGGCGATAAAAAACTAAATTTAAATAGTTTTCCATAACCTCAATAACGCAATTTCAATCATCAAAAACAATATTGCTAAAAGCAAGAATAATCTCCAATATTCTTTTGGTTTAATATTATCAATTTTAATTTGACCTTTTTGGTTTAATTCCAAAAATTGAACCCCATGCCATTGATTTTCTTCAAACATATTTAAAATGCTTTCATTTTCCAAACACACTGTGCTTGACTCCTGGCGGCTGTAATTAAAGGCAATTTTAGACTCAAAATCCTTTAAATTGGTTAAGGTGTAAAAACCAGACTGATTAAGTACACCATCAAGTTGGTCGAATATTATTTTTTGAGTTGATTTAGAAATAGAAGTGGATGGAATAAGATCGACTTTATACAATTCATTCTTTAAATGAATAGGGAATTTTTCATCAATATTAATTTTCAATTTGTAGGCATCTGGCTGGCCTATTGTATAATAAAACTTTTTTTCATAGACCGCCGTTTCAGCCAACCTCAAGTATGTCGCTGCGAATAGCGCCTGCTTGTCAAAATTAGTGTAGCTTTCAGATAGTGGAGCAGCTTGTAAAACGATTTTTCCACCATTATCAAGTGTACTGTAGGTGAAAAAAGGTTGGGTGTTATTCAAGCCAAATAAAGTAATGAAATTCTGCTCACTGTTAGTTTTTAATGGATAATACTGAAAAATATTTGTCTTCCGATATTGACTTGGTTTTTTATCAAAAACACCATTATATAATGGATCTGAATCGTTAAAGTACCTTAGACTTGAGGTTGAACTTTTTAAAGAAGCTAGCAAAGGTTGGTTTTTAGATTGTAGAAACTGATTCCATGATCCAATATCTGCATTTTCCCCTGGTATTAAAGCTATACTAGCTCCATTCTCAAGGGCTTCACTCAATAAGTTACTCGCACCACTAGTCAATTTATTAACACCGTTGAATAGAATAAATACTTTATTCTTAAAGTCTTCTTGTTTCAATTGCTCAATATTAACAGAACTGGCATTGTAAAAATCATTAACCCTGAACAATTGTTCGAAACTCTGATTGGAAACACCTTCGCCATTAACAATTAAAATATTAGTCTGTTCTTTTATTTCGTATGTAAAGAAAAATGAATCATCAAAAAATAGCTGGTTAGTTTTTATGCTTATTTCCCCCTCTTTTACACCAGCTGTAATATGACTAAAACTTATTTTTTTGTTGGTGAACGAACGAGCATTAACCTTGAGTGATTTTATACCCTTTTCTTTACCATTTACCCTTAAGGTTAATGTTAAGTTTTCTATAGGTCGATCGGATTCGTTTTTAATTCTAAAAAATAATTCAACGGGCATGTTTACACTTTGAATGGGGGATTCGAACCATACGGAGTCTATAAAAATATTACCGATTAACTCACCTTTTGCTTTATATATGTATGGCTGAATTAAACTATCATTTAAAATATTCAAGGAAGAAGTTGATTTTTGAAAATCGCTAAATATAAAAAGTCTTTTATTTTGTTTACCTCCATCTCTATTTAGTAGATCAACTTGCAAGTTTGTAGCTGTTTCCATAGGAGTAGATACAGGAGATAAATCTATTCGTTTAATTCGATCAATAATATCTGCTTTTGTATAAAAACGCTGATCCATTGAGAGTAAATCGGATGTTAAAACATTGATTTTTTCATTTTCTTCAAATGAATTAACCAAATCAATCGCTTTATTTTTCACTTCGTTAAGCAAGTTGCCGTCCTGACCTTTTGCTTCCATGCTAAACGAATTGTCAATATAAATAGAAGAAATAGTTTCCGTATTTTGATTTAGTTGACTTGTTACGAAGGGTTGAGCAAATGCTATAACCAATGCTGCCAAAGCTAGCATTCTAGAGAACATAATTAACAAATGCTTTAGTTTGTTTCCAGATTTAGAATCTTCAATGGCCTCATTTAAAAGGTCAACTTTACTAAAGTAAATGGTTTTATAACGTCTGAAATTGAATAAATGAATGATGACTGGAATCGCAAGAAACCCCAAAGCCCAAAGAAAATTTGGATAGACAAAATTCATAATGCAAATATGCTAAAATTTAAAATAGCACATTAAGTTTTAATTGAAAGAATTTAAAAGTTAAAACGATTGATTTAACGTTTTTTCAATATTTAAATATTCTAATTCTTGAATACTTTCCCATCTCCCTTCATGACAATTAATCATATCATTAATAAACTGTTTTTCAGGGTATATTTTGGCCGTAATTTCTGAATAAAGTACTTTACTACCTATTTTTTTAATTTCTTTAAATTGGCTCAAGCTTTCAATTTTAAACCAAACATCTATGTTTTTATATTTGCGGTAAATCGGAAAATCCATTTTATCTTTGCATTATGACTTATGAAAAATTAGTTGAATTAGCTAAAGACAAAGTTAAGAATAATGTTCATGAAGAAGGACTAGATTTATTGAATCAGGCCTTAAGCAAGAATCCTAAGGGTAAAGAAGCGTTTTATGAAAGAGGCGTATTATATACTAATATAAAAAAGCTTGACTTAGCCTTGTTTGATTTTAATAGATTAATTGAATTAGAAAATAATAATCCCTTTTATTATGCATGTCGTGCTTTTATAAAGTCTGGTCTTAAAGATATTAATGGTGCCATTCAAGATTATCAAACCACAATTAAATTAGATCCGGAAGATGCCATTGCACATAATAATTTAGGTCTACTACAAGAGCAGTTTAATTATAAATCAGCAGCTGAGAAGAGCTTTGAACGATCGAATGAGATTCTAGGGTATAATCCTAACCGATATGATGAATCAAAAAGAGATTTACCTTCAAAATTAGTTAATGAAGAAAATCCTATTCAAGAGCCTAAAAAGTCTGAAATAGCTAAAGCTGTTTTTACAAATAAATCAGTATTTAAAGAGTTCGTTCAGTTTATAAAAAACGGATTTAAAATTAAAAGTAATGACAAGAGCTGAAAAAGTAAAATATGTCATAGATTCGCTAGAAAATCTCTACCCTAAAGTTGGTATTCCGCTTGACCATAAAGACCCTTATACTTTATTAATTGCAGTATTATTATCGGCACAATGTACTGACGCTAGGGTAAACAAAATTACACCTAACTTATTTAAAATTGCTGATAATCCTTTTGATATGGTTAAACTATCGAGAGAAGAGATTCAAGAGATTATTCGTCCTTGCGGACTTTCACCAATGAAATCTAAAGGAATTTATGGTTTGTCAGAAATATTAATCGAGAAGTATAATGGAGAGGTACCAGCAGATTTTGATGCCCTAGAAGAATTGCCAGCTGTTGGTCATAAAACTGCATCAGTTGTAATGTCGCAAGCATTTAACGTTCCAGCGTTTCCTGTTGATACTCATATTCACCGTTTACTAACTCGTTGGGGACTTACGAATGGCAAATCTGTTAATCAAACGGAAAAGGACGCAAAGCGATTGTTTCCAAAAAATATATGGAATAAGCTTCATTTGCAAATTATCTATTATGGCAGAGAATACTCTCCGTCAAGAAATCCTAAACTTAGTGTAGATTTTATTACAAGGACGATTGGGAGTAAAAAAGTATTGAAAGAGTATAAACCTTAATTTTAACTATTTTCTGTTTATAACCTTGGTAAACTTAGCTAAAAGTATTAAACGCATTATCTATTTTTGTTTAAGTGAAAAAGCATTTAAAATATCTAAAAAACCGCTATTTGGTTTGTTCCATTATATTATTTCTTTATATTTTATTACTTCACGATACGGATGTTTTTTCTTTACAAAAAAGAAAAGAAAAGGTAGCTAACTTGCAAAAAGAAATTGCCCACAGAAAACTAGAAATTGAAGATTTAAAAGAAGATTTGCAGGCACTTGATAATTTAGAATCACTTGAAAAGTTTGCCAGAGAAAAGTACTATTTTAAAAAAGAAAGCGAAGACTTATTCGTTATTTCCGATAAATAAATAGAATATTCTAAAAAAACTTAATTCTATTTCGAACTTAAACTTTATCCCTATTTTCGCAAAAATTGAATAATGAAAAAAATCTATTTTTTATTGTGCTTGACTTCATTAACTGTTGTCTCCTCTGCTCAAACAGTTTTGTTGGAAGAAGATTTTACTAATGGTATTCCCAATTCATGGTCTGTATTTAATATTGACCAATATACACCTAATTCTGATGTCTCATTCGTAAATGATGGGTGGGTGGGGTTTACCTCAGTGACTGATACTTGCGCTATTAGTACTTCCTATTATGATGTAAATGATAATGAAGTTTCATTATCTCAAGATTATTTAGTAACACCACGATTAGATTTGTTAGCTTTTGGACATTTATTATCTTGGGAATCGAAATCATTTGATGCCAATTACCCTGAAACCTATTATGTATTGTTATCCTCGACAGATTCTCTGCCATCTAGCTTTAAAGATACCTTAAAAATAGTGTCTAACGATTCACCCAATTGGAAATCTTTTACTGTGAACCTTTTTTCCAATGGATATGCTAACCAGTCAGTATATGTAGCATTCAGGAATGCTTCGATTGACGCCTACTTATTAGGTGTAGATAATATAAAAGTAACGACTAATGACCCAGCAAATATATTAGATTCACAACTTTCAACACTAATCATGTTTCCAAATCCAGTTACTAATTCTTTATTTATAGAATCAGGAAATGGCTTGAATTACAACATTACTAATTTGGCAGGTCAAATGGTAAAATCTGGAATTTTAAGAGAAAAAAACGTTAGTTTTCAAGATTTAAGTTCAGGTATTTATTTTATTTCTTTGTTCAATAATGAGAGCCAGATCACTAAAAAAATTATTAAAAAATAAGTTTATTATAATTTAAGAATATAGCCTTTTCAAGACATATTCCTCTTTTTAAAAATTAAAATCGTAATTTAGTCTCTAATTAGGTTTAGGGATGACAACAAAAGGCAGTCTATTAATAATTCTATTATCGTTAGCGTTTTTTCAGCTAAGTTGCAGAAAAGGCTGTATTGATGAAAATGCCTTAAATTACCAGCCAGAAGCAAATTCTAATACAGGTTGTATTTATCCTGAAACATTCAACCTCACTTCTGTTGGTATTAATTATTACCCACCAAAAGACTTTGAAGGAAATGATTGGGATATTTCTAGTGAACCAGATAAATTGGTTAAAATCCTTAATCACGAAACAAATCAAATACTGCATACAACTGATGTTGAGGAATTCTCGCCAGTTAATTGGACAATAAACCCTGAACTTTCAGTCAATGTTGAGGAAGTTATTTTGAGATTTGAATTGTATGATGAAGATGAGAATGCTGAGGTTTTAATGGATCAATTAATTTTAAATTTAAAAGGTTTGACTGGTAAAGCTGAGGATCCTTTTTTTAATGACTTTTACCCAGAATCAGCTATTCTTGAAGGTGAAAATGGAGCTGGGTTTTCTATAACTGCCACCTGGACACAATGATATCATATGTATTATTATTAAGGGGAATTAATGTAGGTGGACACCGTAAACTGCTAATGACTGATTTAAAAAGTCTTCTCAACGAATTGGATTTTTCCAATGTTAAAACTTATATTCAAAGTGGGAACGTGACGTTTTCGTCAGCAGACACACTAAGTATTTCTAAAACTGAGCATTTAATCGCTGAAATAATTCAAAAAAAATATGGTTTTGAAGTACCAATTATTCTGCTAACAGAAAAAAAAATAAAGAAGATTGTTAGTGAAAATCCTTATTCTGATTCTGCTAACATTGAGCAACTATACTGTACTTTTATCAAAAATGAACCTTCGCAAGAGGCTATTAATAGTCTTTCTAAAGTGAGTTTTGATCCGGATGTCTTCAAAGTGACCAAAGAAGTGATTTATTTTAAGTTAATAGGAAAGGCAAGTGACAGTAAAATCACTAATGGGTTTTTTGAAAAAAAACTTGGTGAATCATGTACTACAAGAAATTGGAAGACTACTTTAAAATTAGTGATGATGGCTAATTCGAATCCAAATCAATAATCTACCAAAAAAGGATATTTTAACAACCAGTTAATAAGGGATTGATTAATTTTGTAAAAATTTTCGCATTTAATGAGGTCTTCTTCTACATTTATATTCATCATTATCTTCTACATTACTTTGGAAGTCTACCTCTTTTATGGGGTTAAATCTTTGTTAAATAGTAAAAAAACACGCTTTATAAAAGGGCTAAAAGGATTGTATATAGGCTGGACATTACTAGCGTTAATTTCAGTTGCCTTAATTTTTATTTTCGCAGGTACTGTTTCTGGCTTTTGGGTGAATATGACTGTAGGTATAATGATGATTAATCTCATTACTAAATTAGTGCTTTTGCCTTTTATTTTAATAGATGACATCAGACGCTTAGGCCTATTTACCAGAAAGAAAATTGTTAAATCTGAAGGCGGTATTTCAAGATCTTCTTTTCTACAAAAGGCTGGGTTAATTACCGCTAGCGTACCTTTGACAGCTCTAACAACTGGTATTGTAATTGGCGGTGCTTATAGGTATAAACTCCATCATACAAAGCTTGGTTTCTTTAATTTGCCGAAAGCTTTTCATGGCTTAAAAATTGTTCAAATATCTGATATTCATTCAGGAAGTTTTTATAACAAGGAAGCCGTTAAAAAAGGTGTTCAAATGATTCTAGATCAAAAACCAGATGTGGTTTTTTTTACAGGTGATATTGTAAATGAAAAAGCAGATGAGATGGATGATTATTATGATGTGTTCGATAAAATTACCGCACCAATGGGAGTTTACAGTATTTTAGGCAATCATGATTACGGCGATTACCATCAATGGCCAAATGACGAAGCTCGAAATCAAAATTTTGCCGCAGTAAAAGCCATCCACAAAAAGTTAGGTTGGCAATTACTTTTAGATGAGCATATTTACCTTAAAAGGAATGATGAAAAGATTGCTATTATTGGGGTAGAGAACTGGGGTAGTGGATTCCATAAGATTGGAAATTTGGCTAAAGCCTACCAAAATTGCGAATCTGATTTTAAAATTTTGCTTTCGCACGATCCTACTCATTGGGAAGAGGAAGTTACCAAAGATTATTTAGATATTGATTTAACATTGAGTGGTCACACACATGGTGCACAAATGGGTATTGAAACGCATGGTTTTAAATGGAGTCCAATTCAATTAAGATATAGTCGCTGGGCAGGTTTATATCAGAAAGATAATCAGCATTTGTATATTAACCGTGGTTTTGGATTTCTTGGTTATCCTGGAAGGATTGGAATTTGGCCAGAAATCACGGTTATAGAATTAGAACAAAAAGCATAAATGGTAACAACTGATAAAGTGCACATTGCATCTTTAGTGGAAATTATGGTACACAATGATATTCATCATGTTGTTATCTCACCTGGGTCAAGGAATGCACCACTAACTATAGCTTTCGACTCTCATCCGAAAATTAAACATTATTTAATTCATGATGAGCGCGTGGCTGGTTTTTTTGCCCTTGGTTTAGCAGAAGGACTTGGTAAGCCTGTTGCTTTATCTTGTACATCAGGGAGCGCACCATTAAATTATACTCCAGCAATAGTTGAAGCGTATTACCGTCAAATTCCATTGCTTGTTTTGACCGCTGATCGTCCTGCACATCTAATTGATCAAGGTGATGGTCAATGCATACGACAAGAAGGCATTTATAGTAATTTTATCAAGTCGTCTTTCAGTCTAAAGGAAAAAATAACTGAAAAGGATTCAGTTGTGTTCGATCAATCAGTGACTAAACATGCTATAGGAGATTTGCTTTCAAAACCTCATGGACCTATTCATATTAACATTCCGCTGTCTGAGCCATTGTACCAAGTTGCTGACTTTAATAATGATATTATTCATAACGAAATAAAAATTAATAGTCCTGAAACTCTCTTGCCGATTGAAAAACAGAAGAAGCTTGTTGATATTTGGAAAACGTCAACTAAGAAATTGGTTATTGTAGGACAGCTTAATCAGTCTGAACAAATCCAGAATGTTTTGGAGGTGTTAGCTCAACAAAATTCTGTTGCTGTTTTAGTTGAAAATACTTCTAATCTTCAGAGTTTCTCGAGCTATAACCATTGTATTGACAGATCTTTAGCGCTTATTTCAGTAGAAGAAATTGGAGATTTCGCACCAGACTTGATTTTAAGCTTTGGAGGAGCCATTGTTTCCAAAAAAATAAAAGCCTTTCTTCGAAAAAATAAACCCAAACATAATTGGCGTTTAGGTCATTACTTAGTTGATGAGGATACTTTTCTTTCAAAAACTGAGAACATTTATTCAAAACCTTTGGAGTTTTTGACATTATTATCAAACCAAGAGGAAATTAGTTTTTCTAATTATGGTCAACATTGGAAAAGCAAAGATTTTATAGCCATGGAACGTCATGAACTATTTTTGGAATCAGCCCCCTTTTCAGATTTAACGGTCGTTAATTTTATTCTTGACACCCTGCCAGATAACTCTATTTTGCAAATGGCTAATAGTTCAGTTGTTAGGTATTGTCAGCTGTTTAACCCTATTCGTAGTATTAAATATTTTTCAAATCGCGGAGTAAGTGGCATTGATGGTTCAACAAGTACCTCGGTTGGAATGGCGAAAGCATTGCCAAATGATTTGGTTACGTTAATTACTGGTGATATTTCATTTTTTTACGACTCAAACGGATTTTGGATTGATAATTTACCTTCTAATTTGCGCATATTTTTGATCAATAATAATGGGGGAGGTATTTTTAATATACTTGAAGGTTCTAGAAAATCTGAGCAAAATAAATTATTTGTAGCGCCTCATAAAGCAAAAGCCTCGTCAATTTGCGAAGCCTACGGTATTGACTATGACTATTACAATACTATCGAGGCACTGGAATCTAATATTCACGATTTTTATCGTGAAAGTCACAATAGTAGACCAAAACTAATTGAGATTGATACTGCTGGGTGTCCTAATCACGATACTCTGATGAATTATTTTAAATCAATAGCCGGCAGTATTTAGAATGAAATAAAACGATCGCCTGATTAGTTGAAAACTTTTAATAAAAAGCTCCAGTCAAACTGGTATTTATCATTAATTTTGCGGAAAATTTTTAGCGTATCTCATGGAAAAAAATACCCAAGAATTAGCAACCGTTGATCAAGCAGTAGAATTAGGTTTATTGCCAGAAGAATTTGAAGAAATCAAGAAGATTCTTGGCAGAACCCCAAACTTTACCGAAACATCTATTTATTCTGTGATGTGGTCGGAACATTGTTCTTATAAGAACTCAATTGCATGGTTAAAAAAACTACCCAAAGATGGTCCACACATGCTTGTAAAAGCAGGTGAAGAAAATGCGGGTTTGGTTGATATTGGAGATGGAGTAGGTTGCGTATTCAAAATCGAATCGCATAATCACCCAAGCGCGTTAGAACCTTATCAAGGAGCAGCTACTGGGGTTGGAGGTATTAATAGAGATATTTTTACAATGGGTGCAAGACCGATTGCACAATTAAATTCACTGCGTTTTGGAGATATTGAAAAAGACCGTACTAAATGGTTGGTTAAAGGTGTAGTAAAAGGTATTGGTGATTACGGAAATGCTTTTGGAATTCCAATAATTGGAGGTGAAGTCATGTTTGACAAATGTTATAACACTAATCCATTAGTTAATGCATTTTCTGCTGGTATATTAGAAGGAAAAATGATCTCAGCAACATCAAGTGGACCAGGTAATCCAGTTTATATTGTAGGATCTGCGACGGGTAAAGATGGTATAGCAGGTGCGGCCTTTGCTTCAAAAGACATTACTGAGGAATCAGCGGGAGATTTGCCATCTGTTCAAGTAGGGGACCCTTTTCAAGAAAAGCTACTATTGGAGGCGACGTTAGAGTTAGCCAAAACAGATGCAGTTGTTGGAATGCAGGATATGGGAGCAGCAGGAATTACATGTTCGTCGTGCGAAATGAGTGCAGCGGGTAATGTAGGTATGGATATTGATTTGAGCAAGGTTCCTACACGACAAGAAAACATGAAAGATTGGGAAATACTTTTATCAGAGTCTCAAGAAAGAATGCTTGTTGTAATTGAAAAAGGAAAAGAAAAAATAGTTGAAGACATATTCAAAAAATGGGATTTGCATGCTGTAGAAATAGGAGTAGTGACAGAGGGTGGAACCATCAATTATTTTATGCATGGTGAAAAGGTAGCTAGCGTTCCAGCAGAATCTCTTGTTTTGGGCGGGGGCGCTCCAGTTTACCATAGAGAGTATAGTGAACCAGCTTATTATAAAGAGTTTAAAAAGTTCAATATTGATGACGTAGAAGAGCCAGAAGACTTAAAAGAAGTGGCTATAAAATTAATTCAAAATCCAAATATCGCTTCTAAAAAGTGGATTTACGAGCAGTATGATTCAATGGTAGGTACAAGAACCATGACTACTAATAATCCATCTGATGCAGGTATTACAAACATTAAAGATTCCAAACGTGCATTAGCCATGACCGTTGATTGTAATTCAAGATATGTAAATGCTGATCCAGAAATTGGAACTCAAATAGCTGTTTCTGAAGCTGCTCGAAATATTGTTGTGTCAGGAGGTATTCCTAGTGCAGTCACTAACTGTTTAAATTTTGGTAACCCTTATAATCCGGAATGTTACTGGCAATTTGTTGGAGCCATTAAAGGAATGAGCGCAGCCTGTTTAAAGTTTGAGACTCCGGTTACTGGTGGTAATGTGTCATTTTACAATCAAACTGTAATAGATGGTAAAGAAGAACCCGTATTCCCTACTCCTACTATTGGAATGATAGGTATTGTCCCAGATAAGGATAAAATTATGACCATGAATTTTAAATCGAAAGGGGACTTAATCTTTTTGATTGGTGAAACAGTTAATGATATTGCTTCTTCAGAATATCTAGTCTCATACCATGGTATAGAATCGTCTCCTGCTCCGTATTTTAATTTAGAGAAGGAAGCTGAAATGCAAGAGACCATCAAATCATTAATTAATGATCAATTAATTAATGCTGCTCATGACAGTGCTGATGGCGGTTTGTTTATTGCGCTTTTAGAAATGGGAATGACCAATGATTTAGGGTTTGATATTGTCTCTGATTCCGAAGTTCGAGAAGATGCATTCTTGTTTGGAGAGTCCCAAAGCAGGGTTTTGGTTACTGTAAATGAAGAGAAAGAAGATGAATTCCTTGAAAAAATGATGAAACAAAATGTTCCATATACGTTATTAGGACATGTTACCAAAGGAAAAGTATGTGTAGATGACGAACATTTTGGTTTTATTAGCGAAATGAAGGATGTTTACGACAGTGCACTGGGGAATGCTTTAACAAAAAACTAAAATCGTTTTTTTAGCAAAAATAGGGTTAGAAAAAATGATTAAATAATTAGAATAACCTATGTTATCGAGACTATCAGACCAAGCTAGTGTTTGGATTTTTCAATCAGATCAGCATCTGCAACCAAGTCAGATTGAGTATGTGAATTCAGCGCTTAAATCTTTTGTGCCGAATTGGGCAGCTCATGGGGCTAGTCTAAAAGCAGATTTCGAAGTGATAAAAGACTTATTTATTATTATTGGAGTTGATGAAAACCATGTATCTGCAAGTGGTTGCTCAAAAGACGCTTTAACAAGAGAGATTAAAATGATAGGTGAAAAAATTGAAATTGATTTTTTTGATAGATTGAAGATTGCCTATATTAATAAGGAAGATAAAATTGACCTTGTTGATATGATATCATTTAAAGAATTGATTCAAAAAGATATTATTCGACGAAATACCATAGTTTACAATAATCTAGTAGTTACAAAAAAAGAACTTCTTGAAAATTGGGAGGTACAACTTAATGATAGTTGGCATGCCAATCTAATGCCAATACTTTAATGAAGTGGTCGGTTTCAATATGTCTAGTATTGATTTTGTCATTTTTTGGATTTACTCAAAACGATAATGTTAGTGAAGATAGTTTTGATTCAGATAAGCTTAATGCTTATATGATGGAGTATACTAATCAATTGAGATCAAAAAAAAGAAGAAACTCTTTGATGTTTTATACATGGCTTTGTCCCGCGGCCAAAAATCATGCAGATTATATGGCAAGCAATAATTATTTAGGTCATTCTCAGAGAAAAATAGCTTATAGAACAGTAAGGGACAGGGTTCAAAAATTCGGTAGAGATGCTGACTTTATAGGTGAGAACGTGCAGTATCTCTCTTTGGCTTATGAAATCGAAAAAGCAAACAATAACCTTACATATAGTCGGCTTGCGAGCATTTTAATCAGTAATTGGAGAAAGTCTAAAGGGCATTATGCAAACATGATTGATAAAGCTTACACTGGAATAGCACATCAATTTGCAATTAAAGATGGAATCTTGTATGCCTGCCAAATATTGACTTCAAAGCCATATTTTCCGTAAATATTAAATCATTGAAGCTTAACTTGCTTCTATCATACTTGTTTAGCTATTTCATGTCTATTTAAAACTATTTGCTAATTCTCAGTGCCATTTAGAATAGTTTTAGAATTTTAATTATTTTTGTTGACTTGCCACTTTTGTAAGATAATTTAAATTAAATGGTTTATAGGCTTACCTTAATCGTATTTTTAGCATTGTTTGCATTATTTGCACCTCATGATTCTTTCGCTCAAAAAAGCAGTTGGCATAAAATCAGAAAAGCTGATAAGTTGAGGCTATACGGTAAAATTGATGGCGCTATTAAAAAATATGAGTCAATTCTTACCGAAGATCCTACCAATGTTGCTGCTAATTACCAATTGGGTAAGATACAATTATTAGATTTAGAAGATTTTGGGAAAGCTGAAAAATATTTGAGTACTGCTATTAGAAATTTTGATGAAAAGGATAGTATTTACATGGCTTACTATTATATAGCAGAAACTCAAAAATTGCTAGGTAACTTTCCTCAAGCCATAGAAAACTACAATTTCTTTAAAAACTACGGCATTAAAAACTCATCTAAGTCAAAAAGTTTGATTGAAGATGTAAATACCAAAATTGATGAGTGTAAATTGGGTGAGGTCTACGTGTCAGATTCAAAATATACATTTACCAGAGTTATTAATTTAGGCGAGCAAATTAATTCTGATCTAAGCGAATATTGTTCTATTTTTTTTCCTGACAATGGTGAGTTAATGTATACCGCTCGTTATCAGGATAATCCAAAGGAGAAACGATTCAAAGATTTCAAGTTTTACGAGGGCGGTTACAGCTTAATTGACACAAATAAAAGAATAAAACAGCCTAAAGCACTTGAAATCAATGAAAAAGAACGCGAACACTTTTCAGTTGTAAGTAGAACTATATCTGGAGATTCGGTGGTATTTTTTAAAAATAATAAGTTGTGGTTATCAGTAAAGCAAGATGGGGAATTGTCTAACCCAATAGTTTTGCCAGAGCAAATCAACAGAAGTTACTATCAACCACATGGCGTTTTTTCTCCTGATAATAAAACTTTTGTTTTTAGTTCTGCAGATAAAAAATTAAAGTTGAATTTATACGAAGTGAGGCTCAACGATAATAATTCATGGACAGAAGCAAAATTACTCAGCAAGAATATTAATTCAAAATATAATGAGGATAGTCCATTCTTTTCTAAAGATGGCAAAACACTTTATTTTTCATCCAATCGGCCAGGTGGTTATGGAAATTACGACATTTATTTTTCGAAATATATCGAAGGAAACTGGACAGAGCCGATTAACATGGGAATGCCAATTAATTCTTCAGGAGAGGATATCTTTTTCTCATTAAATGACGATAATAAAACTGGATTTTTATCCTCCAACAGAGGCGGTGGATACGGAGCAATGGATATTTACATGTTTACCGAACAACCTTATCCAAGTTTTGATTGTGAAGAATACTTTGCTGAAAACGGTAATTTAGGGCTGAACGATATTTTGATTATGGACGAATTAGTTGTTGGAGAAAATGTAAGATTCGACGTTACTAATGCTAAAATAAAAGACGCAAAGGTGAGCAATATTTTTTGGAAAGTGGACGAAACCATTTTAAAATTAGATAGCCCATTATTAACCTACGCATTTAATGATACAGGTTTACATAAGGTCACGACTCAAATTTATGGGAAGCATAAAAAAACTGATGACTATATGATGGATTGTTCATCATTAGAGTTCAATGTTTTAAGTGAAGGTCCTATTTTCTTAGAAGTTGTTGCTGATAGAATGGTAAAAGTGGATACAAACAGTATTATTGACGCTTCCATGCTATATTTTGGAGAGAGTAAAAAAGTATCTAAATTTAAGTGGTACGTTGATGGTGATAAAATTGATCAAAATAAGCAGAGCTATAATTATAGTTTTACAGATACTGGTTATCATACTATTAAGGTAATAGCCTCTATTATTGATGATGTTAATAATGAAAAATACGACATAACTTCTTCTAAAAAAGTATTCGTATATAACGATTCCCATAATGTTCAATTTGCAAGTAATGGAGATGCATATATTCCTGGAATAGATTTATATGACAATACTAATCCTAACAATGGCAAAATTAGTGCATTAAAAGCTGATGTATATGGAATTCCAGATAATAGAAGGGTTTTCTATTCATGGTATATTGACAATGCCGAAATAAAAGGTCGCCAAACAGATTTATTAACATACGATTTTCAGCCATTATCTACTGTTACTGTAAAAGCATTTGTGATGCATGAGGCTGAAGAACCTGAATTTACGCTTGAGGCGACTAAAGTTATTCCTGAATATGAAATTCCATCAGAACCTAATGTAATTGTTGATCAAAGCGATTCCTTAATTGTTGTTGGAAACCCTACAACTCTTAACAATGATACCACTTCTGCATCAACAAATATTGGCAGTGTGGTTGATAATGATACGGTAAAAGTTAACGATAAAATTCTTGCTAAAAATAATGATAATAAGAATAATACTAAAGTGCCTGACTCTAAGATAGACAAAGATGTTACAGGTAAGAATTCAAGTTTTAAGGATGATATCAGTCCCGTTTATTTTCCTTTTGACAAATTTTATTTAACACAAGCTGCAAAAAAAATAATGGATGAAAATGTAAGAGTACTTATTTCGAATCCTAGTTTAAATATCGTTATAGAAGGTAATACTGATTCTATGGGACCAAGTGCTTACAATTTAAAGTTATCAGAAAAAAGGGCAAAAGAGGTATATAAATATTTGATTTCTAATGGTGTTTCTGCTGATCAAATCAAAGGAATTAACAGTAATGGTGAAAATTTACCGAAAGCTCCAAATAAGTTGAAAAATGGTAGAGATAATCCAAGTGGAAGAAGAGAAAACAGGAGGGTCGATTTTACAATTGTTGAGAATTAGCCATGCTTAAAAAAAGCCCGTCTACACTTGTGTCAATCAAAGGCTGATTTTAAGTTTTTTTAGTTTGTATTTCGTCTTTATTCTTCTAACTTTGCCAGCTTAACAAAGCGTTCAATGAAGTCACTTTATATAAAAGAAATTCAAGGTTTTTTAGGGTCTTTAATTGGGTATGCAGTAATTGGTGTTTTTTTAATTCTAAATAGTCTTTTTCTTTGGGTTTTTTCATTCGGAACAAATATTATTGAGGGAGGAACTGCTGACTTAGTGTCGTACTTTACCATTGCACCTGTTATTTTTTTAATTCTTATTCCGGCAATAACCATGCGTTCGTTTTCTGAAGAGAAACGAACTGGTACCATAGAATTGCTATTCACTAGACCGCTTACTGATATTCAAATCATTCTAGCTAAATATTTTGCCTCACTTACCTTGGTTTTAATTGCTATTGCACCAACTATTATTTATTACATTTCTGTTCATTATTTAGGAGAACCTGTTGGCAATATTGATGACGGAGTAGCTATTGCATCATATATAGGTTTAGTGTTTGTTGGAGCAGTTTTTGTTTCAATCGGAATTTTTGTTTCTAGTTTAACAGAAAACCAAATAGTTGCGCTATTGTTAGCTGTATTTTTATCTTGGTTTATCTACTTAGGATTTGATATTCTTGCTACCTATAGTCAATTTGGAGGTACAGACTATTTTATTAGAAACCTTGGTGTGTTTGAGCATTTTGTGTCGATTCAAAAAGGGGTTCTTGTACTATCTGATTTAGTTTATTTTTTAAGTTGCATTATATTATTCATTCTAGCAACAAAATTAGTATTACAATCAAGAAAATGGTAAAGAGTAAACAAGACAAACACATACGGTCTTCAAAACGGTCAACCGTACTCCAATTCATTATGTTAATTGGAATTTTATTCTTTTTCAACATAATAGTATCATTTTTTAATGTAAGAATTGATTTGACTGAAGATAAGCGTTACACGTTGTCCGAGAATACAATTAATTTATTACAGGAAAATGACAGATTAAAAGATAGAATTTTCTTTAAAATATATTTAGATGGAGATTTACCTGCCGATATGCAGAATATTCGAAATAACATACAAAATATATTAGATGAATTCATTGCCTACTCTGGTGATAAGATTCAGTACGAATTTATTGATCCTAATGGAGAGGAGGATAAAAAATATAATCTTGAGGTTCAAGATAAATTATACAATAAGGGTAAAGGCATTTTGCCAACAAGGGTTCAAAATTTTGAATCGAATAGTGCTGAAGAATTTTATGTTTGGCCTGGAGCAGTCGTTGAATATGGAGGAGTTACTGCAGACGTAGTGCAGTTTTTCGATAGGCCGGTTATAGTGCTTGGAGAAAATCTTCAAAATTTGGTAGATAATACTGTAAATGATATAGAGTATAAGTTAATTAGCTCAATTCGTCGTATGACAACTACTGAACCCAGCTCAATTGGCTTTCTGCAAGGTCATGGTGAGCTAAATGAAAAGCAGACTGAAGAAGTGAGAAATGAGCTCAGAAAAGATTATAGAGTTGGTGATGTAACAATTGACGGAAAAATATATGCTTTAGACGATTTGGATGCACTTGTTATTGCCAAACCTAAACAGCGATTTACTGAAAAGGACAAGTTTGTTATTGATCAGTTTATTATGAGAGGAGGTAAGGTGATGTGGATGGTTGATCCCATTATATTTAATGAGGATTCACTTGTTTTTACTGGAGAAACATACGGATTTTCAGCGGATTTGAATATTCAGAATGACTTATTGTTTAAGTACGGGGCTAGAATTAATAATGATCTGGTAATGGATAATGTTTGTACGCATGAGTTTATTCCTCCTTCCCACATGCGTTTACCAGGTGCAGCATGGTATTTTTATCCATTAATTCAAACAGGAGAGCATCCTATTGTTCGTAACCTTGACCCCATTAAATTTGAATATGCAAGTTCTGTTGAAGCGGTAAATAAAAATGACATAAAGGTTAAGAAAACTGAATTGCTTTTCAGTTCTTTAGAATCTAAACGATTATTAGCTCCAATTAGAATTAATTACGGATTTATTGCTGAGCAATTTAAGCCAGACTTCTCAAACCCAAAATTTGGAAAAAATCCAATGGCAGTATTGCTTGAAGGTCAATTTTCTTCTCCTTTTAAGGGTAGGATTAGTGAAGCATTTACTGAAGATGGCGCATTCGAAACTAAATACCTATCAGTACCTAATAAGATGATTGTTGTTGGAGATGGAGATATTATTGATGGGTCATTTACTTTCTATCAACAAGGCAAAAAGAAGATGGGGCCTGTGCCTTTAAATGTAGATCGTTTTCAAGTCACCACTAAAAATGGGTCGCCCAAATTTCACTATGGTAACAAGGAGTTTTTCCTTAATGCAATTGATTATTTAATGGGAGATGCTTCGCTTATTGCCATTCGATCAAAATCAATTTCGCTAAGGATGTTAGATGCTAAAAAAGCAAAGACGGAAAAATCATTTTGGAAAATTCTAAATGTATTATTTCCAGTAATTTTTGTGGCTATTTTAGGATTGTTACTATTAGTTCTTAGAAGGAAAAAGTATGCTAAATAAAATAATTTATGGGTAAGTTAAAATTAGTTGGTCTATTTCTTGTGCTTGGAGTGTTAGCTTATTTTGTTTATCATCTATCCTCGCAAAAAAAATCTTCACTAAGTACTAATGCACTTTCGGAATTTGCAATAAAAGATACGAGTACCATTGACAGGTTAAGAATATCTGACAATATGGGAGGAAACATTGACTTCGTAAAAAAGGATGGTCAGTGGAATTTTGCTGAAGGTGGATGTATACAAGATCATATGATATTCGTTTTCTTGGAAACCATTAAATATATTGCCATCAAGTCTCCTGTACCCAAAGGTGCTATCGAAAACGTTAACAAACAAACATTGGCACAGCACAAAAAAATTGAGATATTTCAACATGGGAAATTGACAAAAACTTGGTTTATAGGCACCACAACGGCAGACCATTATGGTACATACATGATACTAAAAATTGAAGGAGTAGGTATTTCACCTGAGCCTTTCATTACTTTCCAGCCGAATGTTTACGGTAATTTGTCTGACCAATTCTCTGTCAACAAAAAAGATTATGAATGTTCAGGTGTTTTTGTATACGACGACCTTTTAAGTATTGAGGAAATTGATGTAATTAATCATGAAAATCCAGATCAAAACTTTAGAATAGTTAGCAACGATACAAGTATTTTTGAACTGTATAATAACAATAATAAGGTAAAAGACTTTGATACAACGAAAGTGCGAGATTATATAACGGGATTTGCTAAAATGCATTATAATATAAAAGAGCCGATTATGCCAACAGGAAAAAGAGACTCTATAATGTCATCCAACCCTCATTACACAATTGTGGTCACTAAAAGAAATGGAGAAAAAAATAAGCTAATTACTCATCTAAAAACACCAGATCATACTGATTATGATTATGATGGTAATTTAATTACCATTGATAGGGATAAGTTATATGGTGTGACGAATAATGGTACATTTGTATTGTTACAATATTTTGTATTTGATAAAGCTTTTAAAACATTAGAAAACTTCACAGAAATAAGGTAGAAATGACTGTATATTTAGATAACGCGGCTACAACGCCAATGGCTGAACAGGTTATAGATCGCATGACCGAAGTAATGAAAACAGAGTATGGAAACCCATCATCTATTCACGCTTATGGTAGAAATGCCAAAGCGATTATTGAAAATGCAAGGCGAAAAGTAGCGAAAATTGTAAGATGTTTACCCAAAGAAATTGTGTTTACTTCTGGGGGAACTGAAGCGGATAATATGGCTATTCTTTGTTCGATCCTTGATTTAGGTGTAAAGCATATTATTACTTCGAGAATCGAACATCATGCAGTTGTGCACACTTGTGAATCAAGTCTCAAAAAGCATAATGTAAATGTATCTTATGTTGATCTTGATGATAAAGGTCGGGTAGATTTGAAACATTTAGAGTCATTGTTATCAAAGTCTGACGACCTTACATTAGTATCCTTAATGCACGCTAATAACGAAATAGGAACTTTATTACCTATTGAAAAAGTAAGCAAAATGTGCAGAAAACACCAGGCTTATTTTCATTCAGATACAGTTCAGACCTTAGGGCATTATGACATAAATCTTGAAGAGCTAGACATAGACTTTATCACTTGCTCAGCGCATAAATTTCATGGTCCCAAGGGAATTGGATTTTTATATGTTAATAAATCACTCCAAATAAAACCGTTTATTGAAGGTGGGTCTCAAGAGAGAGGTTTACGCGCAGGTACTGAAAATATTTCTGGAATAGTAGGATTAACTAAAGCGCTTGAATTAGCAACCCATGATGTAGAAAGTCATCAGAAACATGTACAGAGTTTAAAAAGTTTTATGATGGAATCCTTGAAAGAGAAAATTCCTGGAATCCAATTTCATGGTGAGACTGATCCTGAAAAAAGCTTGTATACAGTTTTGAATGTATGTTTCCCACCGTTTGAAAAACAGGAAATGCTTTTGTTTATGCTAGATTTAGAAGGGGTTGCCTGTTCAGGGGGGAGTGCCTGTACATCAGGAGCAAATGCTGGCTCGCATGTTCTGAGAGGAATTAATGCTGATACAACAAGAAGTAATGCCAGATTTTCCTTCAGTCGTTATACTAAAAAGCAAGATATAGAATTTACTATTGATAAGATAAAAAAAATAATTGATTCATAAATGAAATATTTTGGCATCTTTTGTGTTATACTATTATCGATATGTTTAAGTTGCAAAAGCAATAATTGGTCAAAAACTAATCAAAATGAATTTTTAAGAATTTGTTTTGATGAGGGAGGATCTAAGGACTATTGTAATTGTTTTTTAAATGAAATGATGAACTATTGTCCTATTGCTGATGAGGTTGAACAAATTGATTTTGAAACAAGAGTTGAAATATCAGAAAATTGTGATCAGTAAAACAAACTTTTTTATTTTTTTTAATAAGCTTTTGGTCGTTGTATTTTTGCTTACACCGCTGTATGGTTGTAATAAAAAACAGCCGTTAAAAGAAGTTGTTTCAATTGAGGAATTCTTAGGTGAAGAATTAGCTGAGAATGATGAAAAAGAAGAGGAATTAAAAATGCCAGAATTAGATGGCACTTTTGTAAGCAAACTTAGTCAAAAACTTTATCAATCATTTAGCTTTGAAACTCATCATAAAACAACGCTGATTGATAGATTCAGTTATGAAAATTCTGAAAAATCACTGTTTATGTCATTGTCTGATAGTAATGCAGTAGCTACATTCTTCAAGTATGATTTCATTGATACTTCGGCAACACACAATGCTTTTAATAATTGGCTTTCATGTTTTGGAGATAAATGTGAAGAGGTAAAATTAGAAGAAGTTAAAGTCAATGTAAAAGAGTCACCTTTGTGGTGCGGTGTTTTTGACCGTTCAATCGTAATTGTTAAATTTTCTGATTCTGCATTGTCTCATAAAAATCAATTAAAACAAGCCATTTTTCAGTCAATGGGCTTACCACTGAAATACACATTAAATGTCACTTCTGACAATGTGCTTAAATGGGAGTAGCGAAAAAGCTGATTGAGCCCTATCTTGTCCTAATGCAAACTCATTTGCAATTTCGCCCGTTTTTATAAGTATATTCACGCAAGCAAAGTATGGGTAAAATTAAGAACTACGTACTATTTTTTCCGATTCAGTTGTTTTTTTTGCACTTTAAAAAAAACCACCTTATATTGCTTATTTGGGCACTATTATTTGGTTTTATAACAAAGAGTACTGCCATGATGTTTGGTATTCCTTACTTGTTTTTGTCGCCAGAATATTTAAGTGAAGTTGGGTTTTTTTCATATTTCATTCTTGGTTTTTCTGTTGGGGGATTTTTTATGGCTTTCCACCTATATAGCTATTTAATCCTAGGGCCTTCATTTCCTTTTATTGCTACTTTGGCAAGACCTTTTTATAAGTTTTGTATCAATAATTCATTAATTCCATTATTATTTTTAATAGTTCTAGTCAATAATATTTACAATTTAGAGTACTATGAAGATCTAAAGAGTTTAAGTAATATTCACACATATGTAGCAGCACTTCTGATCGGGATATCAGTATTTTTAATCTTGTCAATGTTCTATTTTCGACTGACTAATAAAAATGCTGATAAGTTTAAGGTACCTAAAAAAAATCTAGCCAAATCATTTTTTTTAAGACCTTCTGCACTAATGCAACTTGATATTGCTAAAAAATACCAACCAAAATACTATATGAGTGGTTTCTTTTTCATAAGAGGAACCCGTGATGTTGGACATTACGATCAGGAAATGTTTGAAAAGGTGTTTAAACAAAATCAGTTTAATGCGACTTTGTTTGAAATTATTGTAGTGGTTTCATTTGTTGTAATCGGTTTATTTTCGGATAAAGACATTTTTTTGATCCCCGCTGCTGCAAGTATATTATTGCTCTTTACAGTCTTAATTATGATATTTAGTATCATCTATTCATGGTTAAGAAGGTGGACTTTAGCTGTACTGGTCTTATTGGCTATTTTGTTTAACTTTTTAACTTATAATGCCGATTTCTTTTCTATAAAGAGCTACGCTTACGGCATAAATTATGATTCTAAAGTCTCTTATTCCCTTAATCATTTAAAGTCTTTACAGTATAACGATAGTATACTAGAAGAGGACTTATATACTCACCTAAATATTTTAAAGACTTGGAAAGTCAAAGCATCAAAAATCCAAGGTGTTAGTAAACCTAAATTAATTATTGTTAATGTATCAGGAGGAGGCTTGCGCGCAGCATTATGGACTTTCAATGTTTTAACAAAATTAAATACTGCGTTTGATGGTAAATTTATGAAAAGTACACACCTTATTACAGGCGCATCAGGTGGAATGCTCGGAGGGGCATACTTTCGCGAATTGTATTTTCAAACTCAGGGAGATAACGATTTATTAAAAGATAGTACCTACATCATCAACATGGGAAACGACCTTCTAAATAGTCTTTCTTTCAATATGGTAACAAATGATCTTTTTTTAAGGCGGAAAAGCTATAATTATAACGGCAAAGAATACGAATCGGATAGGGGGGCGGTATTTGAAAAAGATCTCAATCAAAACACGAATGGCATACTGAACAAATCTTTGTCTGATTACGAAAAGCTGGAGTCGAATAGTGAGATACCTCTTATTGTACTTTCACCAACAATTGTGAATGATGGCAGAAGGCTTATTATTGCTAGTCAGCCATATGGCTTTTTAAATGGTGTTGAGTTTGATAACAAAGATATTGGACCTGAAAACGTAGAATTTATAAAACTCTTTAAAAATAATGATGCAAAATCATTGAGTTTTTTAACAGCTTTGAGAATGAATGCTACTTTTCCATATGTTTTGCCAATGATTAATTTACCGACTAAACCAGAGATTGCGGCAATGGACGCTGGTATTAGGGATAATTATGGAATAAAAACTACCGTGCAATATATTAAGGCTTTTGAGGATTGGCTTTCGGTCAATACAAGTGGGATAGTATTAATTGAAATTAGAGATATCAGCAAGGATTATGATATCTCATCTGAACGCGGGTTATCAATAAAAGACAGATTAACAAAACCTATTGGTAATTTTTATGGCAATTATCTACATTCACAAGAATATAACGCCAGTGAACTTTTCGATTTTATGAATTCTACTGAATTAAAGGTTGACAAAATTTCGTTTTTACTTCGAAAAAATCTTCAAGATCATATTTCATTGAGTTGGCACCTAACTGAAATTGAAAAGTTAAAAATAAAAAGTGCATTTGAGAATGCTACAAATCAAAAAGAATTAGTAAAATTGATACATTTGTTACGCTAAAACTTTATGGAAAATCAAGACCTAAATTCTGATCAAGAACCCAAAATACAGGGAAATTATAAAGGTCCAGTCGAAAATGATCCAACCAAATTTCATTTAGAAAAAAAACCGTCGGCCATATTGGAAAATATGATTGATGTTTTGAAAAGTATCTTTTCAATAAAAGAAGGTTTAGTGTCTTATGCTGATGTTGTTAAGGAGGCTAAGGAGGGGGTAGGCATGACCGGTTATAATGTTTGGATTCTGATGTGTTCTATTGCTATTGCATCAGTTGGTCTAAATATAAATTCAACCGCTATAATTGTTGGAGCTATGTTAATTTCTCCTCTTATGGGCCCAATTAGGGGTATTGGATTTGGTGTTGGAATAAATGATTTTACTTTGCTAGTTCGCTCAATTAAAAACCTAGGAATTACTGTAGGTGTTAGTTTGGCCGTGTCTTTTTTTTATTTTTTAATATCTCCAATAGATACCATTACAGAGCAATTGCTCATTAGAACCGAGCCCACCTTTTTAGATGTTGTAATAGCCTTTGTTGGTGGATTAGCTGGAGTGATTGCAGTAGTTAAAGGAAAAAAAGATACTGTTATTCCTGGTGTAGCCATTGCTACTGCTTTAATGCCACCGCTTTGTACCGCTGGTTATGGACTCGCTGTAGGAAAGTTTAACTATTTTTTTGGAGCATCATACTTATTTCTTATCAATTCTGTACTAATTGCTTTATCAACCCTTTTGATAATTAGATATTTTAATTTTCCGAAGCGAGAATATTTAGACCCTAAAATTGAAACAAAAGTAAAAACTTACATTGTACTTTTTATGTTGGTGGTAGTGGCTCCATCAGGTTACCTATTTTATAGAATGACCAAGAAGAGTATTTTTGAATCGAATTCTGCCGCTTTTATTGAAAACGTTGTGGTATTAAGCACAAAGGGTATTGTCACACCCAAAGTCTGGTACCACCCTGATTCGTCATCTATAAATATTATAATTCAAGGTGATATTATTGATGAAAAAACAAAAGAGATTTGGCAAAGTCAATTGATAAATTACGACTTAGAAAATACATATCTTCATATTTTTCAACCAGAGGATTACAAATCTTTTGTAGATGAAAAGTTAAGAGATGTACTTGATAGAAAATCTGGTAGACATCAGGAATTGGTTGGTTTAGTAATGGAAAAAGAGGCCAAAATAAATGAGCTCAATGAAAAAATAAGTTTTATTCAAAATCAAAAAAATAGTTCAATAGAAGGGTTAAAAGGTGTGATTCAGGATTTCAAGATAGATCACCCCGAATGTATAGATATTTATATCAACCAGCAGTATGCTGTAAAAAATGAAAATATTGATACTACGTTTTCACTGTTACTTAAGGTCGAAAAATCAATGAACTACAGACAAAGAAAAAAACTAAAGTCTAGAATGGCAAAAAAATTGGTTCTCAAACTAAAAGAAAGAGACTATCATAAACAAGATTCAATTCCAGTTTATATTGTTGAATGAGATTACTACTAATAATAATATTGTTAAAGTGCGCCGTCAGTTTTAGTCAAAATCATCAATTTGTGCTAGAAACAGGCTACAATAGAATAGGTGTTTTCATTAATCCAAATATTGGACTTGATTTTAATAATCATCAAATTCATATTGGAGCAAAAATTTATGGATTTAATTTATTTTTTGAATCAAATAATTTTGGACCTCAGATTGCTTATCAATACCAATTATCAGGCAAAAACGAAAATATCTTTTTTTATCCATCTTTAAGTTTTTCTGCATATCGTGAACAAAAGCCAAATTCTAATCTGCTGCTATCTGAGTTGAATTTAAAGTATGGTTTTGGTATAAAGCTAGGTTCAGGTTTTGCTATAATTAATGAATTAGGAGTAGGTTACATAATGAGTAATTCAAATTTGTTTAATGAATTAAAAACAATTAAAAGTGCATATCCAAGTTTCGAAATATCCCTTGGTTTGGTTTATCAGCTTAATAGTTCTAATAAATAATAGTTGCCAAAAGCTAGATGATAAACCTCGGGTACTTGTGCTTGCGCATGCAGGCATGTCACTTTTTGAAGAAAGGGCAATATTACCTGCGAACTCATTTGAGGTTATTAAACATTCAGTTAATGTTTTGGGATCGGAAGGTATAGAGATAGACGTTCAAATGACAAAGGATTCTGTTTTAGTGTTATTTCATGATGCCAATATTACCACTTCACCTGGTTTTTCAGGATGTATAGGAAATTATAACTGGAATGTAATTAAAGACCTAAAATTAAATAATAGCAACTATAATTTAGCCAGGTTAGACTCCGTAATGGACTTTTTAATTGAAAACAATGTTAAAGTCTTTCTTGATTTAAAACCGTTTAATTTTTGTGAAAATGCTAATAAATCTTATTCTGCCTTTGCTAATTGTATTGATTCAATTATGAATAAATATGACGACGATCAAAAGAAACTTGTAATAGCTGGGAGCTTTAATGTTGATCTTTTAAACAGCTTAAATGTAATTTACAAATGTGTTGAACGAACCAATGTAGACGCAGCTATTGAATTAGCTGAGATGTATGATTATCAATATCTGATGCTCCCTATTTCTGTAATAAATGATACAACTGCAGAGAAATTAAAAAATACACCTTTTAATTGGGGAGTTTTTGGTGGAAAATCAAATGGTGAGATTAGAAAAACAATTGGTTTTAAGCCAAGCTGTTTCATTTCTGATAACTTTGTCTATACTCAAAAAATTACAGATTGATGGCTAAGCAAAAAAAGAAAAAAGTAAATGTAGTTTATTCTACAAATCCTGATTTTAATTTTGATTTTGAAGATGAGTTAGAAGAGGATACATTACCTCCCCAGCAACAAAACTTAAAAGTATCGTTAGATCGAAAACAAAGAAAAGGAAAAGAAGTGACCTTGATTGACGGATTTGTTGGGAATGAAACAGATCTAAAAAAATTAGGTAAGATGTTAAAATCTAAATGTGGAGTAGGTGGTTCAGTTAAAAATAATGAAATAATGATCCAAGGAAATCATGTTCAAAAAATTATAGACATATTGAAAGATGAAGGGTATAAAGTGAAGATAATTGGCGGATAAAATCCCGACTTCTTATTAATTTTTGACGTTTACGCCAATCTTTGTTAACCCTATGAAAAAAAGAAAATAAACTTGAAGTCGGGATAATGCTCTTAATCTTTACTATTTATTAGACGCAAATTTAATCGATTTGTTGCATAGAGTCTGTGAATTTATGTTAAATGCCAAAATAAAGTATTTAAATGGCGAAATTGGTAAATATACCTTCCTTAAAGATTAAAAATTATAATGCTATTTTAAAAAAATTAATGTTTTATATTACTTTTGTTCAAGCACCCAAACATGGAAAAAAGAACAGTTTTAAACAGTAAGCATTTCCAAATAACCCTTCAAAGGTTGGCAAGCCAACTAAAGGAAAATCATCAAGATTTCAATAATACTGTCTTAATTGGTCTGCAACCAAGAGGAATAAATGTCTTAACAAGGTTAAAACAAATACTAGAAGAGGATTTAAATAAAAGCCTTATATGCGGTCAGCTAGACATTACGTTTTATCGTGATGACTTTAGAAATCATGAAAAACCAATTATCCCAAGTGTGACGAATATTGATTTTCAAGTCGAAAATAAAAATGTGATTTTAATTGATGATGTATTATTTTCAGGACGAACCATAAGGGCAGGACTTGATGCCATTCTGGCTTTTGGTAGACCAAATAAAGTTGAATTATTGACTTTCATTGATAGGCGATTTAAACGACATCTGCCAATACAACCTGATTATACTGGTAAGGTGGTTGATACATTAATTGATGAACGGGTTTCTGTTGAATGGGCTGAAGTTGAAGGAGAAGATAAAGTAGTACTATTTACACAAAATAATATGGCAAATGGATAATTTAGGTGTAAAGAATTTAATTGGAATTAAAGATTTGTCGAAACAAGACATTGAACTAATTTTTAGGACAGCCGATAACTTTAAACAAGTTATAAATAGACCCATCAAAAAAGTACCTTCTTTAAGAGACATTACTATCGCTAATTTATTTTTTGAAAATTCTACTCGAACCCGATTATCATTTGAATTAGCAGAAAAAAGACTTTCGGCTGATATTATCAATTTTTCAGCATCAAGTTCTTCAGTTAAAAAGGGAGAAACCCTTGTAGATACAGTAAATAATATTTTATCAATGAAAGTGGATATGGTTGTCATGCGCCATCCAAATCCAGGTGCTGCAAAATTCTTAAGTGAAAAAATTAACGCTGCAGTTGTAAATGCAGGGGATGGAACTCACGAACATCCGACTCAAGCACTATTAGATGCCTACTCAATTCGCGAAAAACACGGAAATAATTTTAGGAATAAAAAAGTTGTAATTGTCGGAGATATATTGCATTCACGTGTTGCTTTATCGAATATATTTTGCCTTCAAAAATTAGGAGCTGAAGTAATGGTTTGCGGCCCCACTACTTTAATCCCAAAGCATGTAAATGAGCTGGGTGTAAAAGTTGAGCATAATTTAAGAAAGGCGCTTGAATGGTGTGATATAGCCAATATGTTAAGAATTCAGCTCGAACGCCAGGAAATGAAGTATTTTCCTTCATTAAGAGAATATTCCATGTTATTTGGTTTAGATAAAGGCTTACTTGATAGTTTAGATAAGAAAATTACAGTAATGCATCCAGGCCCAATTAATAGGGGAGTCGAAATTACCAGTGATGTTGCAGATTCAGACCAGTCTATTATTCTACATCAGGTTGAAAATGGAGTTGCTATTCGAATGGCGGTAATATATTTATTGGCTGGACAAATCGGTAGGAATTAACTAATTTCTAATTCGTATACTTTACTATTTAGGCTAGGAGGAAGCCATCCTGTTTGAATGGAAAAATAGACTTGATACGTACTTTTTTTTCTTGGTAAAGCCAAAGAGATGGTTGCTGCGCCATTTTTAATGCTGCTTAATTTTAAATTGGTTTTTTTTTGAAGTATAAAATGGTTGTCTTCAAAAAAAGTATATGAAATATAAGAGGGGTAATCTTGATTTTCTAGAAAATCAAAGTTATTGTATTTTCCTAATTCTATATTAACCTCAATTGAATCAGTTAACGGAATACTTTTCTTCCAGTTTCTGACCATAATATCAACCTGTCCATAATGCTGAAAATTATTTACTATAGTATATTGTGAAAAGGGATTCACGTTTGGCAATGTATCAAAGCCCTTAATAGGATAATTAGGAATAATAGCCACTGTTTCTCCCCTTAAGCTATCTTCACTATGCCATAGGTCGTATTGATTTTTTCTGCTCATAACGTTGCTTATTGTAATAGCCTTTTGTCCGGTGTAGAATTCATAAATTGAAGCATTTTGATAAGAATTCATGAATACTAAAGGCCTATCGTTAATCGTGCTATGAATTGATTGCGCCCACTCTTCTTTAGTTTTAAAATCTTTGAATAGTGCATTTATTTTTTTTACGGGAAGTTCCGTTACTAAGCCTAACTTAAGCACAAAGATTAATAAAACAGATAAAGGCCATTGATAATAGGCCCATTTTCTGAATTGTTTATTTTCATTTAAAAATAAGTATCCAAAATAAATAAGGGGGATAATTAGAATACTAGTCCAATGACCTTGTACCTCTCCATTAAAAGTTAAAAGAAAGAAGAAAATTAAAACGCCTATAATTTGCCAGTATAACGTTTTTTCTAGTTGATTTCTTCTTTGGGATTTAAAAAAGCCAATCCATAAAAAAAAACCGATTAGTGGCCCAAAAAGGATTAGTTGTGCGAGTATAAAATTTATTGTGTTACTATAGTGATAAGGGTCAAGATTTCTGTCATGAAAGTGGTATTGAATACTGGGAAAGTTGTGATAGACTTGCCATAAAAAATGAGGTAGAACAAGTGCTAAAGAAACGAGAAAAATAATAAAAAAAGAACGCTTCTTTATTAACTTTAGATTACTCAGAAATGCCAAAGTAATCACCACAAAACCATGATATTTAGATAGTAAAATGCAGGCAATTATAATTCCAATTAATATTGATATTCTGAGGGAATCATTTCTATAATATTGTTTCAGTAAATAAAAAAAAGCACTTGAAAAAAAAATAAGTGGAATGTCGGGAAGCGCTAAAAACGACATAAAATACAATAAACCAATAGATGAAATTATAACATAAAAAAGTATTTTATTTGATGGATTAACTAATTGTTGAAGTAGAAAAATTGTACCAGTTCCCATCAAAGTAAAGAGTAACCGAACCCCAATTTCTCCAGGAAGTATGTTAGAACCAATTTTTATTAATAACGCTACCATTGGAGGGTGGTCGAAATACCCCCAATCCAAAAACTGACTGTATTTCCAATAATAGGCTTCATCACTTAATAGTTCTGTATAATTTGCTTGCAATAATGCAAGTAAAAGCCAGAATACATAAAAGGATGGCATTAGATAACTGAGTGGTATGGTAGTCTTAATTTTAATCATTGATTTGACGCCAGCGCTTTATACTATGGAAGTAATGGGTGTATTTTTGTTGCTCATCATTAAAAATTCCTTTTTGATCACACTTATCAATTCTTACTCTACCATGAGCATGGATAATTTGACTTTTATTAATTAATATGCCAACATGTGTCACTTTATTTGAACTGGCGGTGTAAAATACGACATCATTTTTTTGTCTATCATTCCATTCGACTAAACGACCAAAATGAACTTGTTGTGAGGCATCTCTTGGAACCTGAACACCAATAGCTTTGAATATATTTTGAACCAACCCAGAACAGTCTATTCCAAATAGCGACTTCCCACCCCATAAATATGGAGCATTTAAATAGGACATACATAATGAGTTAATGTTATCATATGTAGCTGTTGAAAGTTGGGATTTTAAAGTATAAATATCTTCTCCAATTTGGCACGTTTCACCATTATAAAATGGCAAGGTTGCACCAAGGAATATTGTTATATTACCGTATTTTCCTTGCAAAACCAGTTGCGGATTAGCCACTGGGGTTTGAATCATCTCCGTACCTTTCTTAAATTCAGACTCAGAGATAAACTTTAATTGTTTAAAGTCCATCCACCCCTCATACCCATCAGATTCATTTTGAACTTGAATCCAAGGTTGACCGTCAGATAATATTGTTACATAATCACCAAATACAAGTTGACTTACAATTTCAGATTCATCACTTGAAGAAGCTCTTAATGGACAAATGGCGAGTTGACAAATAGCGTGGGTGTTAGAATTGTTCATATAATATTATATACTGGAAAGACGAATCTATTTTTCGATATGCATCCAGATTTAATTCATTCGTTTTTAAAGATAAATAAAAATCGTTTTTTGGTATTTCTTCAGACTGCAGACTTATTTTATGATACCGATAAAAATAGGCCAGCGTCGCCCAATCTTTTCTTACCGAAGGAGAAACATCAAGTATTGATTTTTTGCCTACTACACTAGAAATAATTGAAATGTCATTTATTTTTTCATGGTCTCTACCATTTTTATCGTAATTATTGATTGCAATAAAAATGCCTATAAAAATGCCTGTGATACTGATTAAAGTGAACAGTTTAAAGCCTATACTGCGTATTTTTATTTTACCGTAAATTATTTCAACTTCATCTTTTATTAATAGGGCAAACGCTAAAGAAAAAATGGATAAGGCAGGTATAAAATAAAACCCACTCTGCTTAAGACTAATTACAATTGGTAATACACCACTCAATGCTAATGCTAAAAGTATTAATACTAATTCTTTATGCTCGACTTTAGTGTTTTGAATCTTAAAAAATTTACAGATCAAATAAATCAATACCATTAAAATACCAGGTGTAATTAGTTCTTTCAACAGCTTGCTAACAATCCAAAAGCGAGAGTCTACCGTTTGAACGTTTCTTAAACTATTTTCGACCTGTACGTGAAAATAATCGTTCAAATAGTAATAGCTTTCAGGGTAAATAAGACTCAAAAGAATGAATGGAAACAGAGAAAATAAAATCAGCGTGATCATTTTTCTTATAGTTTGGTTAAGCGACTTCTCCTTTTTAAAAACAAGTTCCCAAAACGGAAATGACCACAAAAATAAAGCAACAAAGCCTTTGGTCATGAATCCACAATAAATCATAAAACCAGCCAATACTAAATTCATTAGAACTTTCTTGTTGGACTGAATCAAATAATAAAGTGATGCAGTTGTAAAAACCATCATTGTATTTTCTAAAAGATTATTTCTAGCAGCCTGTGTAATAATTGGTATGCTAATCCAAAATAATAAGGGTAACCATGCTAATGCTCTATTGCCGGTAATGGAAATCCAGATTTTTCGCATTATTAATGCCGTAATAATGTAAGTTGTGGCAGAATAGATTTTTTCAATGGTGAAACTGTTACCAAATATCTTGTAGAATATACTTTGTATCCAAAATGCAAGAGGCGGATGTTCACGAAAATGTAATTCTACAGTTTCGGAAAAAGCTAGGTCAGACATAGAACCGAATCCGTTTGCTAAATTATTGGAAACTGTCGCGTAAATTATTCCATCCATAAACATACCATGACTCAATAGGTATGGTGCAATCATAATGATGAAAAAAGCAGTAATGAAGGCATAAAACGATAAGCTTTTGGAACCGATATTCATTAAAATACAATTTTCATTTGCAATGCGTAGCTGTTATTTTGAAATTTAGGGAGTACTAAAAATGAGGTGTCAGACTGCCTTTTTTTAAAGGGATTCCACTCTTTTAAAGGTTCAAAATGATAAACTAAATTCGTCACCAAAATAGCAATTCCAGCTCCCATTAACACATCAGGCACCCAATGACGATTATTGATCACCCTCAACGCGCCAGTTGCTCCAGCAAAAATATAACCACTAAGCCCAATAGCGGGCCTTGTTCTATAGTATTCGTTAAATAAGACTTGACTAGCTACAAAAGCCTGCCCTGTATGACCTGATGGAAAAGAGGTTAGAGTAGAACTATTGGGACGAGCAATTTTTGTAGTGTTTTTTAAAAGATGAACAATCCCAGCAGTAATAAATTCTGATATTAGTAAGTATTTGGTTTGGTTCCAGATATTATTTCTTGAAGGCATTTTTAATAAATCTGCTCCATACATTGTTACAATGGGTGCATATTGTATATAGTCATCCAAGCTTGTTTTATAACCATTAAATGGCTCTAAAACCAAATCTTGTATTCTGGTTTTGGTTTCTATGGTGTTTAACGACAAACCAGCAATCATTAATGATGTAGGCACAATTACTTTCTTTTGCCAAGAATTCATTTTCAAGTCTATCCCATTGCCTATCCAGTTAATTTTGTCTAAACGTAAATGTCTTATTTTTTCTTGTGAGACCGAAGAAAAGGTAATGAGTAGAAATAGAGCGATCAATAATTTCATTAATAAAATTTACGTTTTAGTGAAAGAAAAGGTTTTTCAAAATATTTGTAACTTAAATGTGATAATAAATAAGTACCAATCATACTTAAAAATAAAAAGACGATACTACCTATTGTAAAACTAAGAGATAATAGTTCACTTGAAAATAATTGGGTGATGATAAACATTACAACGAGGTGATATAGATACAGGCCATAAGATATTTTACCTAAATAATTAAAAATATTGATTTTACCTATTTTAAACAGTGAATTATTAAGATATATTTGATCTAATATAATGAACGCAAAAAAGATAGAAATCGTGGTTTGTTCGATAGCGGCCAATGGACCTAAAAATATTTTGTTTTTACCTAAAATCATTATGAACCCTAAAAGATAAATTAAAGTAATTTTCCATGTCCTCACATCTTTAAGCTTCATTAGCCAGTTTTTTTTCTGAAAATAAACTAAGGCTAAAGTACTTCCTACAATAATATTTGAAGCTACTGATAAAGTATGGTAGTATAGAATTCTATCTAAATTATAATTTGCAAGACTGAAAATTAGAAATATTAATAAAAGAATAATTAATACAATCCATAAATTGAAACGTTTTAACTGATATAAACAGAAAAGCAATATTCCCCAAAACAAATAAAACTGTTCTTCAACTGCAACAGACCATGGAGCAGTCAAAAAATTAATAGGATCGGTCAGTCCCACATTTATTTCATCAAAATTAGCGAGAAAGAAAACATAATACCAAGGAGAGTGGTTGGTAGAGTAATTATCGAAAATTAAAGGAAATAAAACAAACCCCATTATCACAATTAAAAAATATAAAGGCCATATGCGCAAAGTTCGTCTAATTAAAAAATGCTTAAGCTTGAATTGGCTTTTAGTATTGTGTTCCCATAAAATTAAAAAAGTGATTAAAAATCCGCTTAATACAAAGAAAAAATTGACACCAAGCGCACCTTTTGAAATTAACACATTTACTAATTTATCACTGCTATTTATGTCATACAAGCCAAATATTTCACTGTAAAAATGAAATATAAAAACTGAAAATGCTGCCAAAAACCTTAAAGCATCTAAATTCTCAAAATATGGCTTTTTGATTTTTATATTGTTTTGAATAGCCAAAAGGATTCTTTGATTAATTTTGTTGTAAATTTAAGTATTTTGGAAAATAAAGACGTTTTTGATATTGCAATTATCGGAGGAGGCATTATTGGTGCTGCCACAATGTATAAATTGCAGAAAAGAAATAAAGACCTCAAAATCATTTTAATTGAGAAAGAAGAAAAATTAGCGAATCACCAAACTGGCCATAATTCTGGAGTTATTCACTCAGGATTATATTATACACCTGGTTCTCTAAAAGCAAAGAACTGTGTAAAGGGTAGGCATGAATTAGTTGCTTTCGCGAAAGAACATAACGTAAAGCATGATGTTTGTGGAAAAGTAGTTGTTGCTACTAAAGAGAGCGAATTGCCTTTTATGGATAAAATCTTTAACAATGGGCTGGCTAATAATACTGAAGGGATTGAAAAAGTAACACCTGATCAGATTAAAGAAATTGAACCCCATGTCAAAAGCATTGGGGGAATCCATGTACCATGTACTGGGATCATTGATTTTGTTGGAGCTACCAATAAAATGGCAGAAGTAGCTGTTGGGATGAACTTTAACTCCCATGTTCAATTGGGGGAGAAAGTTATTGCTATTAACAAGAAAAAGGAGATAACTGAGGTTGTTACAGAGCATAAACGATTCCTGGCGAAGAAGCTGATTTTCTGTGCTGGCCTGCAAGCCGACCGACTTGCAAGAAAGGATGGTGTTGCATTAAAAGAAAAAGTCGTTGGTTTTAGAGGCGATTATTATGAGTTAACTGATCAGGCTAAACATAAAGTAAAAAACTTGATCTACCCAGTGCCTAATCCTGAATTTCCATTTTTAGGAGTTCATTTTACGAGAATGACCAATGGTGAAATTGAATGTGGTCCAAATGCTGTATTTACCTTTAAACGAGAAGGTTATGGTAAAACAGATTTTAGTTTCAGAGATACTCTTGATGCTTTGAGCTATGGTGGAACTTGGAAACTGTTTTTTGGAAATATTAGATTCGGGATTGATGAATATAGAAGGGCATTCTCAAAAAAATTATTTTTAAGAACATTACAGACAATGTTGCCTTCGTTAACTATGGATGATATTAAACCTGGTAGAGCAGGTGTTAGAGCGCTGTTATTAGGTGCTGATGGAGATACAAGAGATGACTTTAGAATTGAGCATACTGATGATAGCATACATGTTTTAAATGCGCCTTCACCAGCAGCAACGGCTTCCTTAGCTATTGGAGAATATATTGCTGAAATGGCTGAAAATAAATTTGCTTTAAAGGTTTAGTTTTTCAATTTCTTTCATAAATCAAAGCTCTTGATTTATTAAGAGATTGTGGTTTTGGTAAATCGGCCTTTAGTGCATTATAAAAATAACTTGACTATTTTATTCTATTAAGGTCAAAAAATCCATTACGAATATACTTTTTTTAACATTTCTCCGTTTCTTCAATAAACGTATAATGAGGACTTTTTGGTGCATTCTGTTATTAGTTATTACATCTCATACAATTGCTCAGGACTGGGCTCGAATAAATGACTTTCCAGGTGGAGGTCGTGATGACGGAGTGTCATTTATAGTAGGTGATACTGTCTATTTTGGAACGGGAATTAACTCTTGGTTTTCAGTATTAGATGACTTTTACGGTTTAAGTCTTGCATCAGATGAATGGTTTTCAATATCATCATTACCTGCTGGAAAAGAACGCCAATATGCTTCTAGTTTCTCAACAAGTCAAAATGGTTTTGTATTTGGGGGATTTAATGGGACTGATTTTTTGAATGATCTTTGGAAGTATGATCCCATTTCCAACTCATGGACCGAGATGAGCCCGTTACCGTCTTTGGGACGGAGTGGCGCAAGCTGTTTTATGATCAATGATACGGCATATATTATTGGCGGAAAAACAGAAAATAATGTGGCAATAGATGAGGTTTGGATTTATGCCATTGCAAGTGATTCATGGGAGCAAAAAAATAATCTACCTTTCGGAAACCGCTGGCGTTCATCAGCAACTGCCATTGGCAACAAAGGTTATCTAATTTTTGGTAGAGATGAAGCTGATACATTCCATAAAGAATTATATGAATATCATCCCAGTAATGATATTTGGATGCAAATTTCAAGTTTTCCTACCATAGGTAGATCTCACGCAACTATACTAAATGTTGATGACAAATTATTAGTTTGTTTTGGAGCAGATAGTTTAAATAACTTCCACAATGATTTATGGTCATATAATATTTCATTTAGTTCATGGAATTCTTTACCAGGACTGCCTTCAATTGGAAGAAGAGGAGGTATGGCAATAATGACGAATCAAAATATAATGTATTATTCAACTGGCCTTAATGGTCAATATCAGCGATTAAATGAAACATGGAAGTATAATGAGACGCTTAATTTTTTAGAGAGTGATGCTCCTGAAAAAGAAAAAAACTTGATTAAAGTAGTCGATTTATTGGGGCGTAAAGTAATCCCAATGCCAAATACATTATTAATCTATATTTATGATGATGGTTCAACAGAAAGAAAATTTCGAATAGAGTAAATAAAACTAAAAACCTGAATACATTTTATATTCAGGTTTTTCTTGAAGGGAAAATTATTTTAATGTCTATTATTCACCTTGACCCAAAGAGAATCCTCTTTTTCCGTCAAACTCATAAAGATTTTCAGTTTTAATCACTTCAATATCTTCCTCATTCATTTTAGCTAAAAGTGCGATTATTTGATCGTATTCAATTTTAGTGTAGCCTAAATTACTACCATTGGTAGTTTTAGCATTAATGAATCTACATCTCCAATGATCTGTACAATACGTTTCATCAAGCCCATTAGGATATACTTTAACGCCTCTGTTAGTAATCATCTTTAGTTTCATATTCGCGGTGTTCAGTCCGTCTAGTTTTTCACCAATATGATTGGCATTTGACCCTTGCCAGTTTACAAAAATATCAACACCTACAAGCTCTTGTTTCTGAATAGTTCTCGTATACTCTGGAATTACAATTTTACCTTTTCCATCAGATAATTTACTTTCAATTAATTGAGTTGGCTTTTGTCCAAGGTGAGCTATGACCTGATCAGCAAATTCACTTGTGCTTACTTTTTGTTTACTAACACCTTCTTGGTAAATATCTGCCGTATGATAACCCGCTTCAATGGTGGTTAGCCAAGCATTTTTTATTTTGTCAGCCACTTCAATTTTACCGTGGTGCGCGAGCATCATTACCGAAGCATTAATTAACCCAGATGGATTAGCAATTCCCTTTCCTGATATGTCGGGTGCTGACCCATGTATTGCTTCAAACATTGCAACGTTTTGCCCAATATTAGCAGATCCAGCCATTCCGACAGACCCAGCAACTTCAGCTGCTACATCAGAAATAATGTCTCCATATAGATTTGAGGTGACAATTACATCATAATTTTCAGGATTATTGGCAAAACGCGCCATTCCTATATCAATGATTTGCGTTTCTGCTTCAATATGGGGATACTCTTTCGCTATTTCATCAAAAACCCTATGGAACAAACCATCAGTAAGTTTCATGATATTATCCTTTAACATACAAGTCACTTTTTTTCTACCATAAGAATCAGCGTATTCAAAAGCATATCTTACAATTTTCTCACAACCTGGTCGAGTTATTAGTTTCAAACATTGTACAACATCTTGCGTTTGTTGGTGTTCAATTCCTGCATATAGGTCTTCTTCATTTTCTCTTACAATGACTACATCCATTTTGGGAAAATGTGTTTTCACATAAGGGTGAAGAGAGGTAACTGGTCGCACATTAGAAAAAAGCCCTAAAGACTTCCTTAATGTTACATTTAGACTTTTGTAGCCTTTTCCTTGTGGTGTAGTGATGGGTGCTTTCAAAATTGTTTTGCATTGATCAATCGTATCCCACGCAGTAGATTGAATTCCTGCTGAATTACCCGATAGATAAACTTTTTCGCCAAGCTCAATATAATGTGGTTCAATGTTAGCACCACTTGCCTTTAATATTCGGAGTGTAGCGTCCATTATTTCGGGGCCAATACCGTCTCCTTTAGCTACGGCAATTTTAAGGGCTTTATTTGTTATGTTTTCTGTACCTACTGTATTCATTATATTTTTATTCATAATAATTGTTTAAATATCACGCTACAAATATCAGGACTAAAATTCATATATTTTTATTTATGTTTTTTATAATAAGTATAAATTTTGATTATTAATAACTGTTTTCTGATTAATGTTTGCAGCATCTGAAGTATAATATGATCAGTACTAAAATCCCTTATATTAAATTCAGTCATTTCAAAAATTTAATTCTTCAAGTAACCAATGGTTATTGTTACATTATATTTTAAAAACTAAATTCATTTTATGAAATACACAATATTAACAGGCAATATGCTTTTTTTCTTATTCATTTTTTTTAACGCATCATTACTTTATGCTCATCCTATTGATGATTATTATAAAACGCATAAAAATGATCAGAAAATGGAAGCTAAAGTGATACCTCCTAAAATTGCTGCCAGAATGGTAGATGAAGACTACCCTGAAGCTATTGAAATGCTTAAGTCAATGTCAATGTTAAAGTATTTAAACTACTGGGGTGATTCAGAAAAGATAAAACAATATGCTGCTAAAGCAATAGCTGCAAATGGAAACTATCCTCTCTTACTCAAAAAGTCTGAAGGCAAAAGAAAGATTTCTGTTTTTGGATTAAAGAAAAAAGGTTTGGTTCGTCGACTATTTGCTGTTGTTCAAACTAAAACACAATTTATTCTAATGATAGGAAAGGGAAAAATTACTGAAACTCAATTAAATTGGCTTCCTAGCCTATCAAAAGAAATTCAATAGAAAATGTAGTAATGGTAAATCGTATTAAAAAAAGCCTGTTATCTCAAATAACAGGCTTCTAGTATTAATTTTTTAAATCTGATGTTATATTAATTGCCCATTACTGACCCAAACACTTTTTTTAATAGATCAGTTACTTGAGCGACAGGATCTTTTCTAATTTTCTTTTCCTCTTGCTCAACCATGTAAAATAAGCCATCAATTCCTTTAGTTGTAACATATTGATTCAGATCTGGATTAATTTCTGGTTTTCCTGTTAGTTTGGCTAATACATTATACTTGGAGGCTACAGGGTTCCAGTACTCAGTTAATTTAACCGTTTCAATGGCATTCTGAACAACAGGACTAAAAGCAGCTACAAGTTTGTCAGTCGTATTTTTCTTAAGGAAATTAGTTGCTGCATTATCAGCCCCCTTTAAAATAGCAAACCCATCAGCTATTGACATGTTTTTTATTGCATCAACAAATATTGGAGCAGCTTTTTTACTGGCTTCTTCAGCTGCACGATTGAGTGTTAATTCTATTTTATTGACCTGATTGTCAAGGCCTAATTCTAGTGCTTTTTCTTTTATTTTGATGGCATCTTCTGGGAATGGCAATTTAATAATGTCATTTTTAAAAAAACCATCAGTCGCTGACGCTAAATTGGCGCCATTTCTTATACCGATTGTCAAAGCCTCTTTTAACCCTGCAATTACTTCATCATTGGTTAGTTTCGGCGCTTCAACAGTTCCTGAACCATCTGTACTAACAACCTCATTTGCGATATCATTTAATATATCACATTGCGTAAAAAGTAGCATTGAAGCTAACCCTAACACTATTGGAAACTTTTTTCTTTTCATAAGAATAATTTTATCAAACTTAGTAATTTTGGATATACAATACAAATTGAATACCAAAAACAAGATGCAGGCAAAAATAATTACAATTGGAGATGAAATTTTAGTAGGACAAACAATAGACACCAATTCAACTTTTATTGCAAAAGCATTTAATGAAATAGGAATTCCGGTTAGTGAAATATTAAGTATTACTGATACCAAACATCACATTATTGAGGCGTTAGATAGGGCTATAGAGAATAACCAGTTCGTTATTTTAACAGGTGGTCTAGGTCCAACTAATGATGACATCACAAAAACTGTATTGACGGATTATTTTAATGATGAATTAATCATTTATCCAAAGGTGCTAAAACGAATTCAAGACTTCTTTAAAAAGTTTAATAAACCTTTTTTAAAAGTAAATGAGTTGCAGGCCATGCTTCCTGCAAAGGCGACAATTATAGAAAACGATCTTGGCACTGCAAGTGGCATGTGGTTTAAAAAAGGGAAGGTGAATATTTTGTCTCTGCCAGGAGTGCCTTTCGAAATGAAGGCTTTATTTTTAAAATTTATTGATCATATTAAGGGTGCATATAATTTAGGCGCTTTTTACCATGCTAGTGTTTTGGTAGCCGGAATAGGGGAGTCATATCTTGCAGAACTTATAAAGGATTGGGAAGAAAAATCGAGAAGCAATGACGTCAGTGTAGCCTATTTACCATCAATTGGCACGCTTAAATTACGATTAACTGGACATACGCAACAAAAGCCATTTATAGATAAACAATTAGACTTCCTTATCAAAAATTACCCTAAATATGTGGTTGGATATGAAGATACGCCTCTTGAAGAAAAAATAGGTCAATTGCTTAATTCAGAAGGTAAAACATTAGGTACCGTTGAAAGCTGCACTGGTGGCGGATTGGCTGAAAAGATAGTATCTGTACCTGGCTCATCAGCGTATTATGAAGGATCAATTATTTCATACTCATATCAATTAAAAGAAAAAATAGTTGGCGTAAAACATAATACAATTATTGAGTTTGGAGCTGTTTCTGAAGAGGTGGTAATAGAAATGGCAAGCAATGGTAGAAAGAAACTTGGAGTTGATTTTTGTATTAGTATTTCAGGAGTTGCTGGACCAGAAGGAGGAACGGCTGACAAACCCGTTGGCACAGTTTGGATTGCAATTGCAACACCAAATAAAGTTCATACAAAGCTTTTTAATTTTGGATATAATAGAAGCAGAAATATTCAAAGTACAATTGCTGCTGCACTTAACTTTTTACGGCTGATCTTAATTAAAAAAATATAATTGTGATTTATGGAACATTAATGGTTAACGCATCTAATTTAGAAAGATAGCTATGAGATTAACATTATTATTTGCCGTTTTAATAGGTCATGTTATTGTAAATGCTCAAACTATTTCTGTATTTGGTGTAATTAATAATTCTGAAGGAGATCCTGTATATTCAGCAAAAATAATTTACAATACAAATCCTTTGAAACTTGCGTTATCTAATAGAGAGGGTGAGTTCGAGTTCAAGATTGATCTTCTTGAAAACAGGATTTTGACCATTAGTCACATCAACCATAAATCAGAGATTTATGAATTGACACAATCTGATATTAAAAGCATTAAAAATAATCGTTTAGAATTGAATTTCACGCTTAAGGATAGCATTTTAAATACAGTTGTAGTTGGTAACAAAAAACCAATTGAATTTTTTAAATCTGAGGAATTTAGTGTCGCTGATTTCGAAATGGATAGATTGGATAGGGTTATTTTACTTACGTATCCCAAAAAGCTGCAGAAGGGAAGTGATATTAAATTATTGGATGAGAATAGAAAAGTGATTGATACGTATCATTTTTCAGGTCGGGCAATTGAGTTATTGGTTGATTATAGAAAAAATGTCCATTTGGTGGCAAAGCAAAATATGTATTTAATTACAATTGAAAACAATAAAATTCACTTACTCAAGGAGGATAAAAACTACTTTTTCAAATTTGTTTCACCAATTTTAGATACACTTAACGAAACTTTTTACTATTCGAATTATTCAGAAATATACCCAGCCTTTGATTATTTTCAATTTAATAAAACAGACTCAATTTATACACCAATATTAAGTATTATAGACGAGCCTTTAATGAAAGAATATAGGGCTGAATTCAAATTTTCAGACGTAAGGACCCGACTTTGGGCTGCAAACAAGCAAGAAGAAACAGGTATTGATAAGGAAGTTTGGGTAGGTGCTGCTGTGTTTTCTAATTCAATTTATTATGAGCCTTTGTATGCACCTTTATTTGTTAATAATGATACAGTTGTAGTGTTTGACCATTATAAAAACCAAATGTTTAAATACAGTAACGACCTTTCCGATATCGATAGTTTACCAATTACGTATCATTTAAATGAACGAAAATCGGGTTGGGAACAACCGTTAATTCAAGATAAAGAGCGGGGAAATATCTACGTGTTATTTGAAAGAGATGGATATTCATACTTGAGCCTAGTTGATCTTCAAACTGGAAAAATTAAATATTCAAGAAGGCTTTTCTATAAGTATATTGAGAAACTAAAAATTGTAAATAATCAAATTTTCTATATTTACAGGCCTTTCGAATCTATTCAAAAGAAATACATTTATAAGGAAACCATTAATTTATAAGTCTAATCTGCCAATTTTTGATAAATGGCGTGCTATTTGTTTTGTCTGAATAAAACAGTTATGGTTTCGAATTGTATATTAAAATTAGATTTCTTTTATTGAACAGAAATTCTCTAACTTATACTATATTTGGAATCAGACAAAAAACCAAAAACCAGCTAATATGAAAAAATTATTTTTACTTCTTTTGTTATCAGGAGTTTTTAGTCAGTCTTATGCACAAACGGGTTGTTTTGCAGAATGGAAGGAAGTATTTGAGAGAAGAGGTTCATACACTGTTACAGATGATATGTATAGGAGTGTTATTTTAAGTTTTATTGAGGGAACAGAATCTTATTGCATTTATGGAAAGGTTCGTGTAGAAAATGGAAAAATCGTTTCAGTGTTTGTGCAGTACGAAGATGGTGAATTTGCTTTGATGGATCAGAAATTTGTCAATAAAGCGAATAGGGCACCTGGAGTGATTAATGGTATATCAGAAGAAATATCTAACGAGGCAGGAGAAAAGTTTTACGTTTTATTTATCGATAAGATCAAACCAAAGAAAAGAGAATATAAAAAAGCTGGTGGACCTGGCGCTGAATTTAAGTAATTCTATATTTTATTTTTTAAAATCAAAAAGAGGTGCCTTTAGCACCTCTTTTTGATTGATTTCATTTCTACAAATCTAAAGTCTTATTGCTATACCACCTTCAACAAGCGGTCCTCCACCAATGCCAAACTCCATGTTCAGACCAATATTATCCGTAAAATAGTATCTTCCACCAATACCTATTCTAAAAGCATACGGAGAATTAAAAAGATTTAAAACAGAGTTAATATCATCTAATTGCTCTTCAGTATCTGGATCATTCGAATTAAGTGTGATGTTTAGACTATGGTATCCAGCTGCAAGAGGTAAGTATAAATCAAAGGTTTCATTCTGAGGAAAGTGAATTTCAAATCTTGCTAGCAATCTTAATCTTGTAAAATCGACATCATAATCAAAACCAGTACCAGGATCATTGTATCCAATACCAAGTGAAGAATAATTTACATCAATACCTGCGCTAATTCTCTCAGATACCATATATCCGGCTCTTAAACCAACAGTAGGAACAGAACTCAAAGTCAATTCGTTGTTAAGGTCAACTGCTTGAAGATTAGTCTTCAAAACAGTGTTTAGAATATTTGGAAATCCGCTATACAGGTCTATACATACACTTCCTTCAGATAACGCCTGAGCATTTGAGGAATTGATTCCTATCATTAAAGTGAAAGCACAGCTAAGTGCTAAAAAGCTCTTTTTCATATTTTTCTTATTAATTACAGTTAAATATACTGTAATGATTTGAATATGGTTACTATGTAGTAATTATTTTACAAAAAGAGGGCTGTACGCCCCCTTTTTGTAATCGAATCGGTTATTAATTTAAACCAAAATTTTAATAGGATTTTCAAGGTAACTTTTTAAAGTTTGCAAAAACTCAGAACCCGTTGCTCCGTCTACAGAACGGTGATCACACGATAGGCTTAACATCATCACGTTTCCTGGCACTATCTGCCCATCTTTAACAACGGGTGTTTGTTTAATCCTTCCAACAGATAGTATACAGCCATTCGGCGGGTATATAATTGATGTAAAATCTTCAATACCATACATTCCTAAATTCGAAATTGCAAATGTACTGCCTTCCATTTCTTGAGGCTGTAATTTTTTGGCTTTTGCCCTTTGTGCCAAATCTTTGATTTCAGCACCAATTTGAGCATATCCTTTTGTATCAGTAAAACGAACTACTGGAACTACTAATCCTTCATCTACAGCTACTGCCACACCAATGTGAATGTGGTTATTATATCTTATTCTATCGTCTAACCAATCGCAATTCACTTTGGGATGCTTACGCAATGCTGCAGCAGCAGCTTTTACGACCATATCATTAAATGAAACCTTAACACCTTCATCTGCATTTAGAGACTTTCTCATGGCTATGGCATTATCCATATCTACTTCCATTTTTAAGTAAAAATGGGGTGCAGAGAACTTGGAAGCAGATAATGTACGGGCAATGGCCTTTCTCATTTGAGAAAGGGGTTCATCAGTAAATGATTCTTCTCCAGCAGGGGCAGTAAATATTGGTGCAGCATTATTTGTTCCAGGAACAAAATTCTCAATGTCTCTTTTGACGATTCTTCCGTTATCACCAGATCCACTAACATGAGACAGATTGATATTTCGCTCTTCTGCCATTTTTTTGGCTAATGGTGACACAAAAATACGTCCGTTTGGTGTTTCAACCGAGATAGGTTCTGTTGAAATTTCTTTAGATTCAGCTGCAGCTAGAATAGGCGCGGGATCAGGCTTTGGATCAGCTTTAGGAGCTTCAACCTTTGGAGCTTCCTCTACTTTCTCTTCAGGATTACTCTTTTCGGCTTCTGCTAATAGTGCCGAAATATCTTCACCTTTTTCACCGATTACGGCCAATACCTCATTTACAGGAGTAGCATCTCCTTTTTGAACACCAATGTGCAAAAGCACTCCATCATAAAACGACTCGAATTCCATGGTGGCTTTATCTGTCTCGATTTCAGCCAATAATTCACCTTCGGAAACTGTGTCTCCTACCTTTTTGTGCCATTCTGCAACAACACCTTCAGTCATGGTGTCAGATAATTTAGGCATTCTAACTATTTCTGCCATAATAAGTTTTGTTTTAATGATTGGTTATGCTAAAAATTCTTTAATATATGGGTAGTCTTCTTGTTGGTAGACATCTTTGAATAATTCTTCTTTTTCTGGAAATGGAGAGTCTTCCGCAAATTTAACTGCATCTAACACCTCTTTTTTCGTATCTGCCTCAATCGTATCAATTTGTTTTTGCGTTAAATATTTGTTGTCCTTTATCACATTCAAAACATGTTCTATAGGATCTCTTTCCATCCAGTCACTTACTTCATCCTTTGTTCTATATTTTTGAGGATCGGACATTGAATGCCCTTTATATCTATATGTCCTAATATCTAATAGGGTAGGTCCTCCACCATTTCTTGCTCTTGTAGAGGCTTCTTCAATGGCTTCATGCACCGCTTCAGGAATCATTCCATCTACTACAAAAGAAGGCATTTCATATGACGCGCCAATTTTTGACATATCGGTAACATTAGTCGTTCTTTCTACAGATGTTCCCATAGCATAATTGTTATTTTCAATAATAAATACTACAGGCAGTTTCCAGGTCATAGCCATGTTGAATGTCTCGTGTAAGGCCCCCTGACGTGCTGCACCATCACCAAAGGAACAAAAGCAAACATTTTTAGTTTTATTGTATTTTTCTGAAAATGCAATTCCAGCTCCCATAGGAATTTGAGCTCCAACAATACCATGACCGCCGTAAAAACCTTTTTCAACATCAAAAAAATGCATTGATCCACCTTTCCCTTTTGAACACCCTGTAACTCGCCCATATAATTCAGCCATTAAAACTTTAGGATCTGTTCCTAATGCAATTGGATGGCCATGATCACGATAGGCAGTAATGTGCTTATCTCCTTTTTTAGAGCCTGATACTGTGCCTACTGCTACTGCCTCTTGTCCAATATATACATGAAGAAAACCACCAAACTTTTGTTGTATGTACAATTGAGATATTTTCTCCTCAAAACGCCTAATCATCAGCATGTCCTTATACCATTTGATATAAGTTTCTTTCGAAAATTTACTACCTTTCGTTTTTCTTATAGTTTTAGAAGAAGTCGCTTTTTTTACGGCCATAATATTCTCATTATTTTTACTAATGGACAAATATAAATGTTTAATTGTTAAAAATTATGATAGCCAGCTTAAAATATTAGCGCTTGTTTATTCTTTAATATGGCATAAAAAAAGCCTAAACATTTTTGTCTAGGCTTTAAATATTGTAGTGGGATAGGTTTATCTTTTTGCTAGTCTTTCAGACGATACGGATAACTTCTTTCTTCCTTTTTTTCTACGAGCATTTAAAACGGCTCTACCATTCTTAGTCGCCATTCTACTTCTGAAACCATGCTTGTTTCTTCTTTTTCTCAATGATGGTTGAAACGTTCTTTTACTCATTTCTTAAGCGTTTAAAGTATATTTTTTTAAATCTATTTTTCTTAATTCGGACTGCAAAGATATATAAATTTCATTTACATCAAAGGATAATTCTTAAAAAAACGCATTTATTTTCGTTCAAACGGTTATGGTTTCAAAATGAATGTATTTTTGTACGAAATTAACCCTTTTATGTTTGGAAGAAATAAAAAAGAAGAAAAAATTAAGTTAACCGCAGAGTCTATAACCAAAGCAAAGAGTTTTTTAAGTTTTTTAAAGCCGTATCGTATACTCTACAGTGCAGGCTGGGTGTTCTTAATCTTATCTAGCTTCACATCAATGCTATTTCCGCTACTCATGGGGCAATTATTAGGCAAAGACAATACAATAAGTAATTCAATGCCTTCTTCAATATTTGACTTCGCGAATATCAGTGTAAAAGGCATACTGACACTAATGATTATGGTTTTTGCTGCGCAAGCTATTTTTTCCTTTTTCAGAGTGGTTATTTTTTCTACAGTAACAGAAAGAACACTTCGAGATTTAAAAACGAGCGCCTTTCAAAAGATGATTCATTTTCCAGTCAAGTTTTACAATTCGAATAAAGTGGGAGAATTGACTTCTAGAATCGCTACGGATATTAATTTATTACAGGACACGCTAAATACCACCATAGCGGAATTTTTTAGGCAGTTTATTACTATTATTTTGGGGGTTGGTTTTATTTTATATGCATCTTGGCAATTGGCATTATGGATGCTTGCTACAGTACCAGTTGTTGCTATTGTGGCTGTTATATTTGGTCGCCAAGTGCGAAAACTGTCTAAACGTGCTCAGGAAGAATCCGCTCAATCCAATGCAATTCTTGAAGAGGTTTTAATGGGTATTTTTAATGTGAAAGCTTTTACAAATGAGCACTACGAAATAAATCGATATAACAACAAGGTTGAAGCCGTAGCAAAGTTGAGTATTAAAAATGGATTACTCCGTGGAGCCTTTGTTTCGTTTATTGTCTTTGCACTTTTTGGAGCTATTGCATTTATTGTATGGAAAGCTAAAACAATGGTTCCTAACGAGATTTCTAATGAAGAGTTTTATGCTTTTGTGCTGTATACCATATTTGTAGGAGCATCTTTTGCATCATTACCTGATCTATATGGTAAAATTCAAAAGGCAATTGGTGCATCAGAATACTTGATGAATTTAATTCAAGATGAAACCGAAGAAACAAAAGAATTGAAAGATTTGGAATTATTTGAAGGAAACGTCATGTTTAAAGATGTTTATTTTTCATACCCATCACGACCTGATGTTGCGGTTTTAAAAGGTGTCAGTTTTTCTGCTAAACATGGTAACACTATAGCATTGGTTGGGAGTTCTGGTGCAGGAAAATCTACTATTTCATCTCTATTATTAAAGTATTATTCTGTAAACTCAGGAACTATAAAATTTGATGATAATAATATTGAAGATTTTTCAAATGATAGTATCAGAAAGCAGATTGCAATTGTGCCGCAGGAAGTCATTTTATTTAGTGGAACTATTAGAGAAAATATAGCTTACGGCAATTTAAAAGCGGATGATGAAGCCATTGAAGAAGCTGCTAAAAAAGCAAATGCATTTGATTTTATAAATAATTTTCCTGATAGATTTGATACTGAAGTAGGGGATAGAGGTATTCAACTTTCTGGCGGACAAAAGCAAAGAATTGCCATAGCAAGAGCAGTACTTAAAAATCCTAAATTATTGATCTTAGATGAGGCCACAAGTGCATTAGATACGGAGTCAGAAAAATTAGTACAAGATGCTTTGGAAAAATTAATGGAAAATAGAACATCAATCGTAATCGCTCACCGTTTATCTACTATTAAAAATGCAGATACAATACTCGTTCTAGAAAATGGACAAGTTCGGCAACAAGGTAAACATGAAGACTTAATTGCTGATGTTGACGGGATATATTATCAATTGAATAATACACAAGTATAGGTTAAGTAAAAATCCAACCGTTACTCAAATAGCAATTGAAAAGGTAGGTCGTCCAAATTGTATTTGTTATAACCAAACCAATTGTACAAAAAATATCTATTGGTTTAGGTAAAAACTTTCGGATAATCAAGAATGCTGACGTTGCTATGAGTAAGTAAAGTCCTGCATAGGAAAATGAAAAACGATCGCCACCGTAAGGAACTTGATTTAAGAAAATAATTAGAGTCAAAACAGCTAAACAGAAAATAATTAAATGATATCTCGACCTGGTCTGCCCAATATAAGTTAATAAAGTGATGATCCCGATATAAAACAATGGAGAGTTAAGTGTAAATCGAAAATAACTGTGTAAGTTTCCTCCTGAGGTTAGAAACGTAAAAACAAATATTCCAGCTAAATACAGCATGGAAACCAGAAATAAATAATTGATTTTGTTCTCCTTTAGTGTATTCAGAAACACTGACGACTTTACAAAAACACTCAATAATACGTAAATTACAAAAAGAATTGCTGGCAGACATACTATAAGGAGCGCAAATACATTCATTCCAAACCCTTCGATACTCCAATCGACAATGGCTTCAATTTTTTGTAACCCACCTGACCAATAATTGTGAGAGTCAGAAAAAGCAGTCCATGAGTTAGCGGACCAAAATTGGATTAGAAATGCTAAGCCGTACCCAAGTCCAAAAGGAAGCCCCTTCTTGAAAGAATCTTTTAAGTATTGCTTGAAGTTTTTATGACGAAGGCCTATTAGCACTTCAACTATCAATATGGCAAGTAATACAAAAATTGTAGCTGGTCTTACCAAAGCAGTTAATATTGAGCCAATAAAATAAAGTCGGTAATCATTTTTTATAATGCCAATTGCCGCAATGGTCATTGTAAAAAGAAACAAGGATTCAGTATAAGGAATAAAAAATATTACAATTGAGGGAAATGATATAAGTAAGGCAAAATTGATTGTTTTTTCATAAAAAGTACCTTTAAATAAGTACAAAAATAGCAGTGCTAAACCACTAGCGAATAAAAAATAGTTAATAATAGAAATACTTATTGCATTGCTATTTGTAACCTTCCATAATAAAGGGAATAGTGGAAAAAAAGCAGCTCTTACTTTACCGTAGCATTCGGTCTCAGTTTGATACATTCTTTGACTAATACATTGGTATATTGGGGCGTCCCACCATAACATGTTATTATTATTTAATGCTGCGTAAGGTTTATTTACTTTTATTATTTGGTAATTATTCCAATCTCCAGTTCTTTCATAATTAGCCGAGATTTTTCCTAATGTTTTTTTGTATAAGTGATCGTTCTGGAGTAGCGAAAATATGGTGAAAAACAAACCTAAGGTAATGGTTGAGATTGAGAAGTAAACTAAAATTTGTTTTTTCATAGAATGCTAAAGCTAATAAGTTTTTATCATCCAAAAGGCAGATTGTCTTTTTTTTGTGTTAAGCAATACAATAAATCTGCATACGAATAAAGTGTCAAATAAACTGATTTAGATTTAGCCAAAATATTGATAATGCTTTTTAATTTGCGGCTCAAAACCTATTATTGGATAATTAAATCAATTATTTTAGCGCATATCAATTATAGATGAATTTAAATTGCAGCATGTATTGTCACTAAATTGCAATTTTTTATAATACAGTATTTATTTAAAGTGAAGAATATTTCTATTTACATTACTTTTTTACTTGTTGCAATTGTAACATACTGGCTGACATATATCGAAAAAATAGGATTACATGGAGATGAAGCTTATTTTGGGATAGATGGTGTGGATATTTTAAATGAAGGATTGAGAAGGCCTTATGGCATGAACAAATATACAGGTGCGCTTCAATCTATCTCTAATTCAGTTTTATTTAGATTGTTTGACATCAATATCACTTTCATGAGATTAAGTGGTATTTTCTGCAACTTAATTGCACTATACCTGTCGGTCAAATTAATATATGAGCGAATCAATGCATACGCTGTCCTTCTATTTTTGTTATGCTTTGCGCAGTCAGGGTTGTTCTTAGGTTACTCTAAAATTGCCTGGGAAGTTTGTTCTTTCAATTTCTTTTTTATGACATTAACTGCTTTTGCATTACATAAGTTAAAGAACTCAAAGAAATCGTCTTTAACTATGTTGCAATTTCTTTTTCTTTTTGCAACACTAATAGGATCATACAATCATATATTGTTTTCAAGTTTTGTAGGGTCAATTTTTCTTGGTGTCATTTTGTCAATTTTTTCTGATAAGACTCATGCCAAAAAAGAGATGACAGATCATTTTATCCTGATTTGTTTTTCAATGGTAAACATTGTGCTCCTCTATTATTTTATGACGAATATGATTGATTATATGTGGGAAGAGTATGGTAATCTAGTATTCATTCTCCCATTGCTACTTATCTTGCTTGAGCTAGTAGTACTAAAAAAAATAGGATTTTCTGCAAGTCATTTTATTGATCGACTCTCCCGAAAAGGAGTACATTCGATAATCAGGCTATTTGTAGCTTTAGTATTTATTATACCTTTTGTCATTATACATTTATTAAGTGTTTTTGATATTCTTTCAAACGATATTGTGCTCATGAGATTATTTTCGTTTGACTTAAACACTTACCTTAAGTTTTATTTTATATCCTTGACAGGTTTGTTGTTGATTTATTGTTTTTATAAATTGATATATGCTTTTGTAAAAGGTGAAGGCAATTTAATGAGGAATGGCTTGTTAGCTTATTTAGGTATTTTTTGTATTTATACTCAAGGACATTCAATAAGATATTACATAATACTTATACTGTTATTATTCCTTTATTTGAGCTATGAGCTTAGCCGGGAGATAAAACTTGTTCGTACTTTTTTTACAGTTATCTTGGTACCGTCTGTTATATTTGTTCAGTCAATACTTTGGTCAATTAATATTGACGACGGCCGAAAAGTGAGCGCAATGAAATTTAAGATAGGAGGTGATTTCAAAGAAACTTCAGCTCATTTTCTCAATTTTTCGCCAGTTATTGACTTTGTTCATCAAAACCAAATTGGTGCACTAGATACAAAAGAACGTTTTTTTATTAACTACGTCTTTAAGTTTTATAAATTATCAGACCCTGCCATAGAAGATTATCACGATACTGCTATTGTTAATTATGATTACAGTTCGACTCCAAGAAATGGATTCAAAATTGATCTAAAAAAATAATTAAAAGAAGAAGGTAAGGGTAAGTCTTTTTTAATCTTAAATTTGACTGAAGATCATGATTTTTGGCTAAATGAAGCTTTCTATTTTTCTCAAGAATAATTTACTATTAATTGTTATAAGCTTGGCGTCTATCCTATATGTAATCACTGCATATAACTCTATAGGTTTTCATCATGCCGACGAACACTATCAAATAATTGAATTTGCCAGATTAAAGCTAGGTATCAATACGCCGAGTGATTTACCTTGGGAATTTAAAGCGCAAATAAGACCAACATTGCAACCTCTTATATGCTTCTATTTTTTTGAAGCTTTTGAGATGTTGGAAATTAATGATCCGTATAGTCAGGCATTCTTATTAAGGGTATTTTCTGCGCTATTTGCCATAATCACCATTTCCTTTTTTGTTAAAAGCACAAGAAATTTCTTTAAAAATGATACTTTAAGATTAGTTTATTATTTGCTGTCCTTCTTTTTGTGGTTTATTCCATTTATCAGTGTTAGGTTTTCTTCTGAAACGTGGGCGGGATTACTTTTTTTATTGGCACTAGCCGTTTTCGGAAATCATTCAAAAAGAAAAACGAAAGCGCTCATAATTGGATTCATATTAGGGCTAAGTTTTCTATTCAGGTTTCAAATGGGATTTGCCATACTTGGTTTTGGGCTATGGTTACTCATAATTAAACGACCTGGTCTAAACTATTTTTTAAAGATGGGACTAGGATTTTTGAGTATAATAATTTTGGGAGCGGCAATCGACTTTTGGTTTTATGGTGAACTTGTTTTTACACCTTGGAACTATTTCTACGTCAATATTATAGATGGTGCGGCTTCTGGTTTTGGCACTTCGCCATGGTATTTTTATCTCATCAATCTTTTTAAAGCTCCAAGTTATTTTATTGGTATACCAATTTTTATCTCATTTGTGATGCTATTAATTTCAGATAGGAAAAGTTATTTGGTGTGGATAGTTTTATCATTTTTTATTTGCCATTCAATTGTTTTACATAAAGAAATTCGTTTTTTGTTTCCAATCGTGTTTCTTTTTCCACTCATTCTTATGAGAAGTTATGTCCAATTGCTAGAGACTATCAGTCGTTCTTTCTATCAAAAAATATTTAAATATTCATTGACTTTAATTTTCACCATTGTAAATGTTCTGGGATTAATAGCTATGGCACAAAAACCTGCTGGAATAGGTAGGATGGAAATTACAAGTTACATCCATAACAATTTTAAAACTGAAAATATTAATTTAATTTTCAGTTCATGGGCAAACCCCTACGACCCCTGGCATAGTTTACCATTAAAGTTTTATGAAGAGAAGTATTTGACTAGTTCTGGTATTAATAGTCTGTGCGAATTAAATGATTCGTTACTACAAGTTGATGCTGTAAATTTATTGGTGATTAGAAAAATGAATAAAGCTAATGCCAAATGCTTTAAGGAGCTACTTGAAAGCCGGTTCACCTTCAAGATGCAAAGCGTACCAGAATGGATTGAAAGGCTTAATAATTATTATGGAGGCTTTGAAAACAAGTCGATCTTAGAGCTGTATCACATAGAACCTCCAGATTAAATTAACTTTTATATTGCGTCAATTAATTCGAGGAAAACTTTAGTCCTTTTGCAATATTTTCGGCTATTTTTTTGCGTCCGAAATCAGAATAATGCTCAGTTGTCCAATTTTGATCAATAAAGTATTGCGAAGGAATGGCCTCTAAATTATCAATAACTAAAACATTTTTCTGCTTGAAGTAATTTATTAAAAGCTTTCTGTTTTGGTCCATTAAGAAGGTTAAATCTTTACCAACAAGTTCATTGGCTTTTTCTACATTTTCAGCCAGTAAGTTAAACACCAAATCCCATCCTCTTAGTTTGGCATACTTTATAATGTCATTAAAGTCTTTTATTCTTGGGTTATTAAGGGTATCTATCTGGAAGCCATAACCCTTTATATAATGACAAGCCAGTTCAGTTAACGGCTGGTTTTTAGTTCCATCTTTATTCTTAATCCCTTTTTTTGCCATCCATTTATCCCATTGCATCACATTTTTGTGCGGAAAATCATAAGGAAATTTTAGTTCATCTTTTTGCCATTTAGCCTTAAATGCAGCTTCTTGAACTTGTTTACTTTTTATGGGGTATGCTTTAAAGGACAATAAAAAACGATTGACAATTGGCGGATTTGGTCTTATAAACACTAAACTTTTTTGTAACGAGGTTTCAAGACTTGAATGAATCCATTGTGCATTAAATGACCTCAAATTTAAGGTGACAATAAGCGTTTTAATTTGACTTTCTTCTGGAATTCTTTTTAATAAGTATTTAAAAATTCCGGCATGTGCTGCCGGCTTTGTCAAGTCTTCAACTTTCTGATCAGGTAGCATTTTATCTAGAAATTCAGCAATTGTTTTTTTCTCTGTATCGTTCTTATGAAAAGCGGTATTAGAAGACTCAGCTACATATAGTATATCAACGTTGTTTGGAATTTCATTTAATATCGTAATAAGATCTGAATGTTTTTTTAAGTCGCTTTCATAAAAGTATTTTTGATATACAATTGAAATAATTGCAATAATAAATGCGAAAGTCACAAATCTTAATAAAATACTGCCCTTGGTCTGTTTCATTAGAATTGAAAATAAATAAATGGCGCATTTTCGACACCGGAGAAGATAATGATAGCGAAAATTAGGGTACCATAAATTCCCCATCTTAACAAATAAGGCTTTTTACTAATCCATTTATCAAATCTGGTATTATAAAATGCTAAATCACAAATCAAGAAAAGTGTAAAGAAAATCACCGTACTAATTGAAAGACTTAGTTGTGTTTCAGTAACCGACCAGTTATTAAAAATGGCTTTAAAAATAGTTATAGCATCTGCTAAGGTTTGACTTCTAAAGAATACCCAAATAAGTGTTACTAAAAAAAACGTTTTAAAAGCCAGGAATATATGCAGAGGAGAAAAAGACTTAACATTAAGATTTATTTTTAAAGATTGATTAATCAGTTTTTCGATTAAGTAAATTATGGCATATAAACCGCCCCAAAATACGAAAGTCCAATTAGCGCCATGCCAAATTCCGCTTAAAACAAAAACGATAATAATATTTCTTACCCATTTATTTGTGGTTGTTCGCTTTCCGCCCAAAGGGTAATATACATAGTCTCTAAACCATGTGGATAATGATATATGCCAGCGTTGCCAAAATTCTGAGATGTTTTTTGCCAAATAAGGCGTTTTAAAATTGTCCATTAAATGAATACCTAGAATTAAAGCACTTCCAATTGCTATTAGCGAATACCCATAAAAGTCACTATAAATTTGAAATGAGTACAATACTATTCCTTTTAAAATATCTAGCGAATGAAATGTTTGAGGATTAGAATATACTAAATCTACTGAACTTGATATATTATCTGCAATTACCATTTTGATAAATAAACCGTAAAGAATTAACCGCATTCCGTTAGCAAAATTTTCATAGGTAAAAGAGTGATGCTTTCTAAATTGAGGGGCTAAACGGTTAAATCTTTCTATTGGCCCTGCTACCAATTGAGGAAAAAAAGATACATACAAAGCAAAATAACCAAAATGCCTTTCTGCTTTTATTTTATTATTATAAATATCTATTGCATAGCTTAAAGTTTGAAAGGTATAAAATGAGATACCAACTGGTAGCAATAAATCAAAAAATGGAATCTGTTGATTAAAACCTAATTTTTGAAGAATTAAATTAGCATTTTCTGAAGCGAAATCAAGATACTTAAAGCTAAATAAAAGTCCAAGATTCACGAAAATACTTAAAATGAGGTAGGGAAGTCTATTTCGCTTCTCTAGAATAGTTTCCATTTTTATCCCTAAAATATAGTCAACGCTGGTACTGAAAAGAATAAGAAAAATATAAACTGGATTCCAACTCATGTAAAATACATAGCTAGAAAATAGCAGCAAAACCCAACGATAGCTTTTTGGAATTAGGTAATATAATAACACCACAATTGGTAAAAAAACAACAAAATCTATGGTGTTAAAAAGCATAAACGTATTTAGAAAAAAAATAGATTGAGGCTAAATATAGACTAATTTTTAGAAGCTGTAATTAGTAAACTGCCATCATTAAAGTCCAGAACATCCAAAGTATACGTAAAATTGCCTGTTCCCAATGTTGGTTCTCCAACAAAATCAATTGGCTCAAGTGTAAAAGTTTTATCGCCAATTTCTAAAGACACATAAGCATAATTATATGCTTTTTCAAAGGTTCTATAACAAGATGCGCTTCCTTTTTCAATAATACCATAATTGACGTTTCCATCAGATGGGTTCAGGATAACATTACAAAAATCAAATTTACTTCCATTCACAATTCTAATATTCGTTTTATTGGGATCTTCGTTACAAGGAGGCTTTTGATGTTCCTCACATGCTTTTAAACTATCTCTATTACAACTAATAAAAGTTGAACCAGCAATAAAAATAAGAAAATAGACTAAATAAGACAATTTCATATTTGACATTTTGTAATACTATATTATTAAAAAAAAACTAATTGTGAAATAAGAAATTGTCATACAATGTTAAAAGTTGCAAAAATCAAAAACTGTCTTTTAAGCTTTGGACAATAAACTATGCTTAGGTATTATATTTTTGCCAGCGCCTATCTTCAATCGATAATCTCTTTTTAAATTTTTGGGGAATTGAAATAGAAATAGTTAATTGTTCTTTAGTAATAGGATGAATAAAATATAATTCAGTAGCACTTAAAAATAAACCCTTTTGCCGAATTGTAGATTTACTATATAATTTATCACCAAATATAGGTGTTCCATTTTTGGATAAATGAATTCTCAATTGGTGTGTTCTGCCAGTTTTAGGAAATAGTTTAACTAAAGTTAGCCAATCATTTTTAAGAGATCTGCTTTCTGAGATAATCTTAAAATGAGTTAAGGCAGACTTTCCTTTTATATCGTCATCAAATAGCCCTTTTAGTTTAGTTTTTTTCTCAAACCGACCCATAGCTATGGCAAAATAAGTTTTTTTGATTAAGTTTTTTTCAAACATACGACCAAGTTCAATCCTAGAAATTTTTGTTTTAGCAATCATTATAAGTCCACTGGTTTGATTGTCTAGTCGGTGAACGGGTAACGGCCACGCTAAAGCATTATTTTGTTTGCTGGGCTTTAGATTATAGGATAAGGTGTTATAAAGTGTTTTAAACTGATTGCCGCTAACCGTTAATCCTGGAGGTTTATTTAAAATTGCTAAATAATCATCTTCATAAACTACTGGAATACTAATATTATAACTTTTTGGAGGTTTATTTTCAAGGTCAATAATAGAAATGATATCTCCTTTCTTTAACCACGTACCACCATTTACTAACTGGTGGTTTAAGAGAACTTCTCCTCTTGAAATGGCTTTTTTAACACTCTTTCTTGATTCGAAATAGCCAACTTCATTTTCGCAATAAATATTTAGTCTAATAGCACTTTGTAACTCTGGGATTGTTATTGTTTGAATAATTTTCATTATTTATACAAGTTAATAATTCATTATTAAACGGATAGCATTAGATATAAATTTATTGTTGAAAGGTCGGTCGCTTACTTTGTTATTATATGTCAAATATGTTCAAAAAAGAGTTTAATCCATTATGGTTAATGGGGCTTTTAACCCTAATTGGTTTTCCTTTGTTAGCCTGGCCAGTTTTATGGTTTCAAAATTTAGAATGGGAATCAATTTTTCATTTCGATAAAACTTTGACAGGTAGTTTGTTGATTATGATGTCAGTAGGATTGTTTTTTGGATTAGTAATGATTTTGTTGACAGATATACCTTATTTTGATAAATCATTGACGCGCATAAAAAACCGACTTGCAAATTTTAAATTAAATACATTTTTTGTCATTTTTTTATCACTTGCGGCAGGTTTTGGAGAAGAAATATTTTTTCGTGGTGCTATTCAACCTCTAATTGGAATTTACATGACCAGTATAGTTTTTGTAGCGATTCACGGTTATTTTTCACTTAAAAATATGGTGATTAATTTTTTTGGGGTACTGCTTTTTATATTTATAAGTTTCATAGGATATATTGCAGAGGCTTATAGTATTTGGCATGCGATTGCTGCTCATTTTAGCTACGACCTTGTACTTTTGTTCTATTACAAAAATTTGGAACAGGGCAAATAATAGCAGTTTAATGGCATGTAATATGTGCTATTAGTTAATAAACATTTTGTTTATTTTTAATATCTTTATCCCTTTCAAAAAACAATGCATGACTAAAATACTAATTATTGATGACGAAGTCAGTATTCGCAGAACATTAAAAGAAATTTTAGAATTTGAGAACTACAAAGTAGATGCGGCTGAAGATGGTAAATCAGGTTTAAAGGCGGCAACTGAAAATCAATATGATGTTATTTTTTGTGACATTAAAATGCCACAAATGGATGGTTTAGAGGTTTTGGCTGAGATAAAGAAAATAGGAATTTCAACACCGGTTATTATGATTTCAGGTCATGGTAATATAGAGACTGCTGTGGACTCGATTAAGAATGGAGCTTACGATTTTATTGAGAAACCTTTAGATTTAAATAGGATTTTGGTGACAATAAAAAATGCATTAGAAAAAGCTGACCTAGTAGAAGAGACAACTGTTTTAAAGAAAGAGGTTAAAAAATTGGCTAAATCATCTACAATTATTGGTGAATCAAAGCCTATTCAAGATATTTTAGAAATTATTGCAAAAGTTGGACCCACTGATGCTAGAGTCCTTGTAACTGGACCAAATGGTTCTGGTAAGGAGTTAGTTGCACGTCAATTGCATAACCATAGTGGAAGAAAAAAATCGCCTTTCATTGAAGTAAACTGCGCAGCAATTCCTTCAGAGTTAATTGAATCAGAGTTGTTTGGACATGAAAAGGGTGCTTTTACTTCAGCGAATAAAATGCGAAAAGGAAAGTTTGAACTTGCTGACGGTGGTACTTTATTCTTAGATGAAATTGGTGATATGTCTGCTTCAGCCCAAGCAAAGGTTTTACGGGCATTACAGGAAAATAGAATTACAAGGGTTGGTGGTGAGAAAGACATCAAGGTTAATCCGCGAGTTGTTGCAGCCACTAATAAAAACCTCAAAAAGATGATTGAGGAAGGTAGCTTTAGAGAAGATTTATACCATAGACTAAGTGTTATTCTTATAGAAGTGCCATCTTTAAATGATAGAAGAGACGACATTCCTTTACTAGCCAATTTCTTCATTGAAAAAGTAAGCAAGGAATATGGTATAGCCACTAAAAAATTTACTGACGGTGCGCTTAAAACACTTCAAAGTGTTGATTGGACTGGTAACATTCGAGAATTGCGGAATATTGTCGAGCGCTTAGTTATACTCTGCCCTCAAGAGATAAGTGAGGCTGATGTTAAACTTCATGTAAGGTAGTGGATGGAAGTTTCAGTTCCGGATTTTTCAATAATTGACCGCATCATTCAGCAAACTTTAGCTGAAGATATCGGGGATGGTGATCATACTTCATTAGCAACGATTCCAGAAAATGCTACTGGAAAAGGACGGTTATTAGTAAAAGATAATGGCATTATTGCTGGAGTTGAATTGGCGACTCGCATTTTTAACCATGTAGATTCATCTCTAGATATTGAAGTGTTGATTAAAGATGGTGAAAAAATAAAAGTGGGTGATATTGCATTTTATGTGACTGGTCGTTCAAGGTCTATTTTAACTGCAGAACGGTTGGTGCTTAATTTTATGCAAAGGATGAGTGGTATTGCAACTCAAACACATAAATTAGCAAGCCTTATTAATGATTTGCCTACTAAACTACTTGATACCCGAAAGACTACTCCAGGAGTCAGAATGATGGAAAAATGGGCGGTTAAAATTGGTGGAGGAAATAACCATAGATATGCGTTATACGATATGGTAATGATTAAAGATAACCATGTTGATTACTCCGGTGGAATTACTAAAGCTATAGATAGGGTTGAGGCTTATCAAAAGAATAATGGTAAACTCCTTAAGGTGGAAATAGAAACAAGAAGTATTGAAGAAGTCAAACAAGTAATTAACCATGGAAAGGTAGACAGAATAATGCTTGATAACTTTACTATTCAAGAAATAGAGGAAGCATTGAAACTAATACCAAGGGATCAATTTGAAATAGAGGCAAGTGGAGGAATAACTGCTGATTCAATTAGAGGTTACGCATTAACAGGAGTTGATTTTATTAGTTCTGGAGCCCTGACACATTCTTATCAGAGCTTAGATCTTAGCTTAAAAGCTGACTTTAATTTTTAGCTTTATCTTTTCTTTTTCTCAAACTCTTCAAGTGTGTAGTATTTGCCTTTGTAAAGCACAACGATTGATAAGTCATTTAACTCATAACCTTTGTAATTTTCTACTAGATTTTCAGCTTCACGGAGTGTATTTACCTTTTTAGAATAGTAATTAGTAGCCCCATCCTCTGATTTAACTGGCCTAATACCACCAATAGAAAGAAATTTTTCAATAATATTAATTGGAACTTCGTCTGTAAAGCTTCCCAATAATACCTGATATTTAACGTCAAAAGGATTTATTTTAGGTTTATCAGGAATTTTGTTAGTGTCCCTTGGCTCAACAAAAGTATTTAGTTCTTTTTGTTCATCATACCCTTTTGGAAGAACTAGCACATTTGCTTCCTTTAAAGTCACTCTTTCCGTATTCTTATAAGCAACAATAAAGGTATCATCAACTCCTTTTGACTCAAGAATCGAAACTGCTTTTTTGGCGTCTCTGTAATTGTTATAAAGTCCTGAATAATATCTGATAAGACCATCTTGCCCTTTAGCAAAAGTAATGTTTTCTACGCCCGGAAAAGCAGTGTTAATATCAACAGGCTTGGTAAATGATCCAATTTGAATTCTAAAACTCGGCTTGTCAGAACTAAAACTTGGCAGTGTTTTGCCCGAGGCAATAATTATTTTCTCTATTTTTTCAACCACCTTTTCATTAACATCAATAAAATCAGTCTGCTTACTATTCGTTTTTCCTATTGCTTCAACTGCTACACCTTCATTCTCTAAGCTTGATCTTGCTGCAACGGCATCTTCAATATTATCATATTTGCCCATTACATAATAAACAGTATCACCTTTCTGTACGGTTTCAAATTCTGTATAACCAAGAAAAGAATGAAGCTCATTTGCTGAAATACTTTTATGCTCTTTACCAACGATAACCACATATTTTCTATTAGACGGTCCTTCAGCTCTTGCAATTAAATCAGGACGTCCAGCTGTATAGTCTTTTCTTGAGAAAATGGTATCATAACTAAATACTATCCCTGTAGAATCTATCATTATTTGCTGCCATTTTAGAAATTCTGATTCCGGAATGGTTACACCATATTGATCAACATGATTACCTAATGGCGTGTTTTCTTCATCAAAATAATCATCAACACCATCTTTATCTGTATCAATTGGGCAACCATGTTCATCTACCAATGCTTCTAATGGGGTGTCAAAGCAGTCGTCAATAGCGTCAATAACACCATCTTGATCCCAATCAGTTTGGTCATATGCCAATAAATCCTCTTCACCCTCTAATTCTTCGAACTCAGTATCTCCTTTGAAAAATTCCAAATCATAACTAAGACCAATATTAGAGTATAAAATGAAGTCATTGCGTTTATCTCCTTTTCGAATACCTTCTCCCGCAGGCGAAATATTATCAATTAAATCTGTAAAAGTATAATTAAGAGTAGTGCCTAATCTGAAATCAATTCTTGGTGTCAAATGCATTTCAAACCCTATGGAAATTGGGATTGCGAAGCTTTGTTCTCTATATCTCCCTAAACTATCTAAATCTTGTGAACGAAGATCAGTTTCATATTTGTAATCTCTAACTAAAGGATTTGCATTAATAGCGTTAGGGTCATCTTCAGCTAAATCCATAATAGAACCATCTGACCAATAATGATATGCTTTACCATTAGCTGCTAATAAATCGGATTTTGATAAAAATTCGAAAGATGTAATACCTAGCCCAACGTACGGATTCCAAAAAGAACGGGTTGGACTGAAAAATGGGTAAAAATTATATTGTAAATTCAAAGATCCCATTCGAATTCTCGATTCAAAGTTGAAATTACGGGTAAGTGTTCTTTCATGGGCACTAACTTTGCCATAAACGGCAAGAAATTCAAAGTTAAATGCCTTATTTAGTGGTGCATTAACCATTAAATTACCACCAAGTCTATTAATTGTTGAAGTGAAACCGCTTTGATAGCTCTGGATTTCCCCAAAATAAGACATGGTTCCTGTACCAACTCCTATACGCGGTTTTAAAACAGTATTTAAAGTGTCAAATTGAGCTTGGACAGAATGACTAAATAGCAAAAACAATGCGGGTAATAGAATGTATTTTATTTTAGTCTTCAAAGGGGATATGAAATTTAGTTACCGCTAAAATAATCAAAAATTCAGTACAAAAAACGAATATTTACGTCATACTAAAATAATTTATCTACTTCAAAATGTGATAAATCAATTTCAAAAATATCTCGATAACCTAGTCCACCGTTTTCCGTTGTACTCTGCTTGCTATAGTATCCTTTCTCAAATTTCGGATAATATACGAAATGAGTCTCATCTGATACACCATTAATAGGAAACCCCAGATTAACAGGTGTAATCCACTCGCCATTTACTTTTTTAGTAACATAAACATCATAACCACCGAACCCCTTATGACCATCAGAGCTGAAATAAAGGTACTGTCCATCTCCTGATACAAAAACAGTAGTTTCTTGAAAAGGAGTATTTATAATATTACCTATATTTTCAGGCTTTGTCCATTGTCCATCCATAAAAAAACTCGTCCAAATATCTGCTTTACCTTCTCCGCCAAATCTTTCACTTATAAAATACATAGTTTTACCATCAGCAGTCAATGTTGGGGAAGCTTCAAAGCCAATTGAATTTATATTTTTGCCAATAGACTTAGGAGCAGTCCAATGATTATTTTCATCTAAATATGATTTAAAAATATCCGTGCTTTGGGTATTTACGCTAGTGTTTAAAATACCTTCAGTGTTGATGCATAAATAAAGTGATTTATTATCGCTTCCTAAAAAAGCAATATCATCAAACCCTTCAGAATTTAAGCTTTTAACTCTCATATCTAAGTTATTTGCTTTTGCCCACTTGCTTGTTTTATCGTCCCAATCAGAAATAAATATGTCAGAAAAGTATTTGCTGTCGCCAGAGCTAAATCCGCCGCCTGTATTCTGGGCTTGTCTTGAAGAAAAGTAAAGCGACTTACCATCAGGAGATAATATTGCAGCATAATCGTCATGTTTAGAATTAATGTGTGAACCTAGTGAAGTGATATTAATATCCAAGGTATTATTTTTGGACTCAATGGCGTACTTACATTCCTCAATTTTTGTATCTATCCTAAAATCTTCTGCTCTCGATCTGGACAATTTTTCCTTTGCTTTTTCATATGCCTCAAGAGCTTCTTTTAAATGAGCTAGTCTGTGATGCGATTGACCAAGAACGTAATAAAGTTCTTTCATATTTCCATCATCTAATTCTGCTGCTCTTAACGCGTACTTTAATGCTATATCATAGTTTTTCATGCTTAAATGGCATTCAGCTATCCAATAGTTTGATTCAGCACTATATTTTGATATTTTTAATGCTTCTCTAAATTTTACTAGAGCCGGCCTGTAGCGGTCTTCATTATAATACTTTCGTCCTTCAGAAATTAAAATCTTGATTTCAGTTTTTTGGAAAATTGATAAAGTAGAATCAGGGGGAATTATAATTGAACCAAATGAAATGGAAACTATTAGCGCGAAAATTGTGGTTAAAAGAAATTTCATAAATGACATCATTTCTTCAAATTTAATACAAAAACAAGTCCAAAACAAAAAATGCTAACTTATCGGAGAATTCTCTTTTTTTAGATTAACAACCTCATTCATTGATAGTGTTGCAGCTGTAATCGCTATTATTGGGCTGAGTGCAGCAAGTGTTAATAAAAACCAAGAACCTATCTCCCATAATTGTCTGTAACCGTAGGTTACAATTAATGAGTTACTGTTATTCGCGATATAAAAATATAAAAGAAAAAGAATTGAATAAATACTCCCAATAGAGATTGCTAAACCCTTGTGCTTACTCACAAAATAGACACTTTGCTGAATGTTTAGCCTACGACGTTCGTTTATATAGTCGATAAAGCTAAATCCATAATAATAAAAGCCAACAATAAAGGGAATTGCAAAAATAATGAAACTCTTAGCAGAAAGGTCGAAAAAAGAGACTATTCCTAAAAAAATACCAACAAAAATATAATACCATATTAGGTTTCTAAAAGCAATTGTAGCACCTCGCTTTATGTCATGAATGAGGTTTTTGAAATTAAAAGGGTATTTGTTACCTGTTAGGATTGTTTCTATTTTTTGTGATAAAATGGCGAGAATAGGAGACAATAGCACCACAACAATATAGAGTGTAAATTGTGTGAAAATAATATATAATGCATCAAAGAAAAACATTTTAAGCGAAACCCAAATTAAGGCATTAATGGTATCAATATCATTTGATTTTGCCTTTAACTGATCATTAATATTTAACTCAACCGCTTGAAAATAATTTCCTAAAATATATATACCTACGAATAGTATTAGTGGAAAAATAAAGTAAATAATTAATCTATGTTTAAATAAGAATTTGGTGCCTATCCAATAGTTTTTTAGCCCAATTCCAAATTCTTTAAAAAATGTCACAGATAAATATTAAAGTTAATAGAATTTAAAATTAGCAGATAAAAACAAATTATTTGATTGATGATGAAAGTATTTTTTACTTTTAGCAAAAAAAGTGGATTACGTTTTCTCATATCATCCTTCCTGGCTTTTTTTAGTCATCAGTATTGCATTACTAGGTGCTTTTTTGCTGTATTATAATACAAAGGTTTGGATAGACTTATCAAAAAAATGGATATGGCTTCTGGCCGCTTTTAGATTTATTTCGCTTTTTTTTATTGGAATGTTACTTTTAGGAATTATCCTAAAAAAACTTGATAACCAAAGGCAAAAACCAATTGCTTTTATCCTTCATGATCAGTCAGAATCAATAGTTCAAACAAAAGACTCTACATTTTATCGATCTGGGTTTTTAAGAGATTTGGAGCGTTTAAAAAAACAGCTTGATTCTAAATTTGAGGTTGTTGCAAGTGGATTTTCAGAAAATATACTATCAAATATTGATAGTAACTACAGCTATAAGGTCACAAATATATCGAATACTATAAATCAAATATATGATCAATATGCTAATCAAAATATAGGTGCAATTATTCTATCTTCTGATGGGATATATAATTCTGGACAAAATCCTATATATACCATAAGCAGAAAACCTAATTTGCCAATTTTTTCAGTCGGTTTAGGAGATACAACGGTTTCAAAAGATATTTTGATTTCGGGTATAGTTAATAATGATATTGCCTTTTTAGGAAATGATTTTCCTGTTGAAATTAATCTTTTACAAAATGGATATTCTAACCAAAAAGTTAAGATTGAAATTCATGAAAATGGAAAATTAATTCAATCGAAAAACGTGATGTTTGAGGAAGGGCAGTCTGATATTTCAGTATATTTTCAATTTAAAGCTGAAGCTATTGGGTATAGAAAATATACGGCAACCGTATCTCAGTTAGATGGTGAGTTTACATACAAGAATAATATTCAGAATTTTTATATAAACGTAATAGATGGAAGGCAGAAAATCTTACTTACCTACAGTTATATACATCCTGATATTGCGGCATTGAACTTTGTTATAAAAAATAATAAAAACTATGATTTAACGGTTAAACCGATTAGTGAGGTTTCTGAAGATTTATCGGCTTTTGACCTAATAATAGTTCATAATTATCAGAAGCAATCAAATAAGCTTGACGATCTAATAGCATCAAATGAGGTTCCGTTTTTACATATTGTTGGTGTTAATGCTGATTTTCAAAGTATATCAAGGTTCAACATTGGTTTGAATGGAAATGGCGGTAATTCTGAAGATATTGTTTTTGAGGGTAATGTAAATTTTAAAGAAATAATATTTAACCAATCCATATTTAGTTTGTTAAGTAATGCCCCTCCTTTAAAGGCTCCACAAGGAAATATTTCATTTTCGGAGGGTATTCAAACGATAGCTTTTCAAAAAATAGGAAATATTGCCTTATCAAAGCCGCTAATCTATTCTAGCCAAAAGCAAGATAATAAATATGCAGTTATTTTAGGGGAGGGATTATGGCGCTGGAGGCTATATGACCAGCTGCAGAATAAAACAACTAAAAACTTTGAAGAGTTCTTCTCACAAATAATTACCTATTTAGCTATAAAAGAAAATAAAGATCCTTTTAAAATTAATCTTGAAAAGGAGTATGAAGAAAGCGACCAAATTATTGTTCGATCAGAATTATATAATGCTTCGTATCAACTCACCAATGATACTGAAGTAAAATATAAATTGATTGATGAAGAAGGAAAGGTGTTTGATTATGTATTCTTTAAAACAAATGATAGTTATATTCTTGAATTAGGTAGATTAAAGCAAGGCGTGTATGAATGGCAAGCAACTACAAGGTTAGAAAATGAAAACTACATGAAGAGTGGCAGATTTGTTGTCAAAGAAGTGAAGAAGGAATTGTTAAATTTAAGTGCGAATCACCGCTTATTAAAGAATCTTTCAATGAATACGAATGGAAGTTTTTATTTACCCAAGGATTTAGGTCAATTAAAAGATGATTTATTAAAAAGAGAAGATATCGTTTCAATTACATATCAAGAAAAGAGTTTTATTGATATCATTGATTATAAATGGATCTTCATTCTTATTCTTCTTTTACTTGTATCAGAATGGTTTATTAGAAAATTTCACGGAGGATACTAATCTTGAATAATTAATTTTTTTTCATCATCTCGCTTAAATTCTGGTTGAAGCATGGTATGGGTGATATTGTATTTTTCCTCTACCAATTTTTCAATTAAACTACAAATGCTATCGAACTCAATAAGTGTAATATTTGTATCAAATTCAAGATGAGCCTCTAAATAAATGTCATGCTCATTTAATTGCCAAAGGTGAACATGGTGTAAGTTTTTAATACCGTTAATTTTACAAATATTCTCTTCTAACTCTGGTATAGATATATTTTTTGGTGCAAATAACATTAGAATTGAAGTTGATTCAGCAACAATTTTAATACTTAAAAACAATAGATAGGCCGATATAACTAAGGTCAGTATTGGATCTATCCAGAAAAGACCAAAGTATTTCATTAGAATTCCACCAGCTAATACAGCAACTGACACCATTAAATCTGATAATAGATGTAAATAGGCAGCTTTCATGTTTAAACTTCCTTTAGCATCATTTTGTAGCAAAATAACACTGAGTCCATTTCCAAAAATCGCTAAGCTAGCCAGCCAAATAATATAGTTTGTCTCAACTTGTTGAGGTTCAATTAAACGAACAGTGGCTTCATAAGCTAAATAAAGCGAAATAATAATAAGTGAAATACCATTAACAAATGCCGCAATAATTTCAGCCCTTTTAAAGCCGAATGTATAACTTAAAGTCTGCCGTCTTTTACTGATTTTTTGTGCAAAAAAACTGATTATGAGTGAAATGACATCAGTAAAATTATGAATGGCATCTGATATCAATGACAGGCTTCCTGATATCAATCCACCAATGAATTGACCCAATGTAATCGTTGAATTCAGTATTATTACCCAAAATAAACGTTGTCCTCTGATATGATGATGTTCACGCGACATGTGTCATTGATAAAGTGAAATGGCTTCATTTAATATTTCAGTCAGGGTTTTAATATCAATATCCTCATATGGGTTGACGTAGAATGTTTTCATTTTTTTTCTATCACCTATTTCTAAACTCGGATGATTCATTTCTAGCCCTTTGGTAAAGCATACATAAGGATAGTCATTTTTTTTATCTATCCGTAAATAACAGAACGTTTTTCCCCTAAAAGTATAAAATGGTAATTTCCATTTGAAGGTTTCTCTGATGTCTTGATGAAATCCAGTAATAATAGATCTCAAAAAATATAAACAAGACTGCTGAGGTTCAGGTTTTAGCCTGAAAAATGATTCTAACTCGGTTAACATTAATTTTCAATCTTATATAATATTGGTTTAGATGGTGAAGCATCATTTTCTAGACTAATAATTTGAATATTTAGAATATAGTTTCCATCCTTAACGGAGTTTGGAACATAGACAAGTTCAGTTATGGTTTTATTTGGTTGTGGATTTGATGGGTAATCCCAAAATATTTTATGAGCCATTAGTTTCCCATGGTCATTTTCGCGATCTACTGATGGAAGATCAATTAGTAGATGCTTGACGCCTTTTTCTACAATATAGGTCATAGCATCAGCAGTCAAATAGGGTGGGTTGGTGTTAGAATAGTTTATTGATTTTTTATCAATATTGTTTGGAAGTGTTCTGATAACCAATGCATCACAAGTTTTTAAATTGTCAAATGCCTTTGATAGTAGTTCTTTGTCAATTATTAAATCCCTTTCAACCCATTCCGAATTATGATAGATTTTAGGCTTTACACTTATTAAAGCTGCACTAAAAAAAAATTCTGTCAGGCAATCATTAATGTTATAAAAATCTTCTGAAATGTGTCCGACATTTTCAGTATGGGTGCCATTTCCATGTGGATTCAGCTGAATATTATTAAAATTTGTACTTCCTCCTTTTGATACTTTCCCAATGAAACCGTCACCTTCCACTGGCCATATTCTTACAGGATCAACATACCAGGCTAAAGCTCCTTTATTAGGACTTAATGGTAAGGAAATATCTATTCCCTTTCCCGTGTCAAACCATTCTGATTCCGAAATAAAGAATTTCATATTCACTTTTCTGATAAATATAGTTAAAAGCAAAACATATCAATAAGGCTTACGTATAAAATTCTATACCTTTATAAAACTAATGGCAAAGCATAAGTTATTTTTCGAAGAAACATATGATTTTGATTTGATTGGAATTTGCTGTAGTCATTCTGATTATAGACTTTGCTGGTCTATAAATCGGGAACTTAATATGAATTTGTGCAAAGGGGATGATTATTACTTAAGGACAAAAAAAGATGGTGAATACTATTTTTCTTTTTATGATTTTTTGAATGAAGAGACACATGAGGCTTTTTATTTAATAAAGAACCTATCATTCGATAATTATAAGAGGCTCATCCCTGAACAAGATCAAATTGATTATTTTTTGATTATTAAAGGTGGTTATGAGATAAACCTTAACGATTTCATAACTCAATTAAAGAAAATTGACTGTATTTTAACAGCTTTTCAGTTTAAAACTGAAGAATTAAAGTCAAAAGCAAATTTGCTATTTTAAAAGAGATGATAATATGATTAATAAAAAAACCAAGATAGTTGCAACAATGGGACCTGCCTCAACGAATTCTAAAAAGATTCTTAAAGAAATGATACTTAACGGAACGAACGTATGCAGACTAAATTTTTCCCATGGCACGCATGACAATCATTTGAATACCATAAAATTAGTTAGAGAGTTAAATGATGAACTCGGATATAACGTCGCGCTATTGGCAGATTTACAAGGACCTAAAATAAGAATTGGAGAGGTTGAAAACAATGGTGTTGAACTTGTTAATGGAAAAAATATTACTATCACTACTAATGAATGTATGGGTACCGCAGAAAGGCTATACATTACTTATCAAAGTTTTCCTAAGGATGTAGTGGTCGGAGATTCTGTATTGCTTGATGATGGTAAACTTCAACTCGATATTACGAAAACAAATAAAGATGACGAGGTTGAAGCGATTGTTGTTCATGGAGGAATATTATCGTCAAAAAAAGGAGTGAATTTGCCTAACACAAATATTTCATTACCATGTTTAACTGAAAAGGATTTAAAAGATCTTGATTTCGCGTTAGAGCATCAATTAGATTGGATAGGATTATCTTTTGTCCGTTCGGCAAGAGACATTATAGAATTAAAGCATATCATTTCTAAACACAATAGTAGTGCTAAAGTAATTGCCAAGATAGAAAAACCGGAAGCTGTTAAAGATATTGATGATATTGTAAAAGCGACTGATGCTATTATGGTAGCAAGAGGAGATTTAGGGGTTGAAGTGCCAATGGAAACAGTGCCTACAATTCAAAAAATGATTATTAGAAAATGCCGAAAATTTGCTAAGCCAACTATAGTGGCTACTCAAATGATGGAGAGTATGATTTCTAATATCACACCGACGAGAGCTGAAGTAAATGATGTAGCTAACGCAGTTTTGGATGGGGCTGATGCTGTTATGCTTTCAGGAGAGACATCAGTAGGTAAATTTCCGGTTGAGGTGATCAAAGCTATATCAAAGATTGTAACCGAAGTTGAAAAGTCTGATGAAATTTACCATAAGGAAGAGGAACCAGAAAAAAATCAGGATAGGTTTATTTCTGACTCTATTTGTTTCAATGCTGCAAGATTATCTCAGAGGGTAGAAGCTAAGGGAATAATTACCATGACTTTTTCTGGGTATACGGCTTATAAAATATCTTCTCAACGTCCAAAATCTGATACTTTTGTGTTTACCGAAAATCGTCAAATTTTAACACAATTAAATTTAGTTTGGGGAGTAAAAGCCTTTTATTATGATAAAATGGTCAGTACCGACCATACAATTGCTGATTCCAAATATTTAATGAAAAAAATGGGCTTACTCAAGAAAAACGATCTTGTGATCAATATTGCATCAGTTCCTATCGAAGAGAAAGGGCCATCAAATATGGTCAAATTGAGTTATATAGATTGATAACTTTTTATTCGTAAAGTGTCATCTACGTTTAAAGCCTTCTTATATCTGCTCCTAAATTATTTAGCCTAATGTCTATATCTTGATATCCTCGGTCTATTTGTTCAATGTTATGAATTGTTGATTTTCCCTCAGCTGATAATGCAGCAATCAATAGGGAAACACCAGCTCTGATGTCAGGTGATGTCATACTAATTCCTCTTAATGATTGTTCTTGATTCATTCCTATTACAGCAGCTCTATGAGGATCACATAAAATAATTTGTGCACCCATGTCAATTAATTTATCGACAAAAAACAAACGCGATTCAAACATTTTTTGATGTACCAAAACAGACCCTTTAGCCTGAATTGCGGTAACTAAGATTATACTTAGTAAATCAGGAGTGAAACCTGGCCATGGCGCATCAGAAATAGTTAAAATAGATCCATCAATAAAAGTTTCGACTTGATAGTTATCTTGCTTTGGTATGAATAAGTCATCACCTCTAAGCTCCATTTGGATGCCTAATTTTTTAAATACGTTTGGAATAATTCCTAATTCAGGATAGGCAACATCTTTAATAGTAATTTCAGATTGAGTCATTGCAGCTAAGCCAATAAAACTGCCTATTTCAATCATATCAGGCAAAACCCTATGGAAACAACCTTTTAATTGTTTGACACCTGTTATATAGAGTTTATTTGATCCAATACCAGATATTTTAGCCCCCATATTATTAAGCATTTTGCACAATTGCTGCAAGTATGGTTCGCAAGCTGCATTATAAATAATAGTCTCTCCTTTTGCAAGTACTGCAGCCATCAGAATATTGGCAGTACCAGTTACGGAAGCTTCATCCAAGTGAATATATGCACCTTTTAGTTTTTTCCCTTCAACGGAATAAAAGAAAGTTTTAGGGTTGTAGTTAAAGGTACCTCCTAGTTTTGCAAAACCTTCAAAGTGAGTGTCTAATCTTCTTCTTCCAATTTTGTCTCCCCCAGGTTTCGGTATTAATCCTTTTCCGAAGCGCGCCAATAGCGGTCCAACGATCATAATTGATCCTCTTAGACTAGAGGCTCTTTTGGCAAAATCTTCGGTATCAAGATAGTTTAAGTCAATATTTGATGCCCTAAAAATATAGGTTCCTTTTTCAACTTTTTCAATTTTAACTCCCATTACCTGCAAAAGGTTAATGAGTTTATTGACATCAATGATATCTGGTAAATTACTTATGGTAACTTTTTCATCAGTTAATAAGACCGCACATAAAACCTGTAACGCTTCATTTTTGGCTCCTTGCGGAATTAACTCTCCTTTTAACGAATGACCTCCGCGTATTTCAAATGTACCCATAGTAGTTAATATCTTTTTCTATTACGGTTATTATTTCTATTCTTATTATTTTTTCTATTCTTGCTATTTTGAGCCGGTCTTTTATTAATATCGTATTCTTTAATCATATCTTTAGTAGAGGTCAAAAAGCTTAAATCCTTTAAGACAATTTTTCCATGAGACATTCTTTTTAAATGCTGAGAAATAATTTCATCATCAATAGAATTGGTATTATACATTAAATGAAAACGCTTCATTAAATCAGCAATGACCTTGACTAGTGCCTCACGTTCTTCACTTTCAGGCATATCAGAAGCAATTTTAATCATTCCTTCAACAGTTTTGCCATAATGCCCAAATTGTATTTTGGTTTGAGGATAAGCAACTGAATCTGGCTTTTCAGCAAGCATCTCTCTGCTTGGTTTAGGATATGGTGAGTCAACGTCCAATTGAAAATCAGATATAATGAAAAGATGAGTCCACAACTTATGCTTATAATCTTCCTCATCTCTAAGGTGCTTATTTAATTCACCCATTACATTAATAATTGCATTGGCAACTTTATTTCGCTCTTCTCTGTCTGTTAAAGTCACTGCAAAATCTACCATTTTTTGAACATTTCTGCCATACTCAGGTATCATTAATTTAGGTCTAGAAGTGTTATACTCCATATCTACTGGTATTTCCATGTATCAAAAATACATATTTTTATCATAAAGGCATGTCTGCTTTTATTAAGTTTACTAACAATAATTACTTGAAGTTAATGTCATGCAAAAAATATTGGATAAAAAAAACAATCGTTGTTTTACAATGTACAAATCCATTAAATTTGTAGTCATATCATGGGTAAAATAGAAATAAAAAATAAGAAGGTAAAATTCGAATATGAATTTCTTGATGATTATACCGCAGGCATTGTATTAACAGGTACTGAAATTAAATCAATAAGAAGTGGTAAAGGAAGTATTATGGAAGCTTACTGTGTGATTCAAAAAGGTGAATGCTTTATCCGTAATATGTTTATTCCTGAGTACGAAAATGGGTCTTATTCTAACCATAACCCACGTAGAGATAGGAAGTTACTACTTAATCGGCAAGAATTAAATAAGCTTGAAAAAAAGTTAAAAGATAAAGGTTTGACAATTATTGCTTCAAAATTATATATTAGTCATAAAAATTTGGCAAAATTAAATATTCATTTAGCTCGTGGAAAAAAGCTTCATGATAAGCGTGAAGATCTAAAAACTAAAGATATTAAGCGTGATTTAGATAGGGTAATGAAACACTATAAATAAAGAGATGACACTTTTTAAAAAGAATGTTTTAGGGCAAAGTATTTTCACAAAAAAAATGATTATCCGAATTTTTGGGTCAATTGTTTATCCAAGATTTAATTGGAGGTATAATGCGGATATTAAGGGAGCTGAAATTCTCACTAGTCTGCCTGATAAAAATGTACTTTTCGTGTCTAACCATCAGACCTATTTTGCTGATGTGGCTTTTTTCTTACATGTATTTCATGCCGCGTTAAACGGTAAACCAAATCAAATAATTTTTCCTGGATTTTTGAAGCCCAAACATAATGTGTATTATGTTGCTGCAGAAGAAACTATGAAGTCTGGTATTCTTCCTAAATTGCTAGCGCTTTCCGGAGCTGTAACCATTAATAGAACCTGGAGAGCCAATGGCGAAAATGTAAGAAGAAAGGTGGATAGAAAAGAAGTAGAAAATATTGATTTAGCGCTTCAAGATGGCTGGGTAATTACATTTCCACAAGGCACCACAACTCCATTTGCACAAGGTAGAAAAGGTACGGCATTTATCATAAAAAAGCATAATCCAATTGTTGTGCCAATTGTAATTGATGGCTTTAGAAGATCTTTTGATAAAAAAGGCCTAAAGCAAAAGAAGAAAAAGTCTACTTTGAAAATGCGCATAAAAACACCAATTCAATTTGATGAATCGCAGAATATTGATCAAATAATGGTAAGAATAATGGATGAAATAGAGCAAAGTGAAAAGCACTCATTTTTTGATTCTGCAAAAAATGAGCGCTAACTTATGATCAATTTTGTGCTAAATTAGTTTGTTTACCCTTTTGAGAAGACACCGTATAAATAAGCTTTATGGCTTTGGTTTCCTTAGGTTTTAGCTTTAAATTCCAATCTATTATACCTGTAATTTCATTTAAGTTACCCTTACTTATTTCTTCAATTTCTATTTCTATCTCAGAATTCTGAGTAATTGGGACTTGATCCTGAAGTACAATATTTAACTGTGTTGATTTATGGTTTTTAATTTCGATAAAGTAAGCATACGTCTTTATCGTTTTATCTCCAATTACTTTGGTTTTGCTATCTTTTTTTAGAAGCGTTCTCTTAATTTGGATATTTTGATCCTTTCCAAGGCTTAAAGCAAGGCTATCTGACATGATAGATGGATTGATAGATGTTTCACCAATATAAGTTCCATCATGAAATATATTTGCTGTTCCAGGGATTAAATTAAGGTCGTCTAGCTCACTTAATTCTGCTACTAAATAAGCACTAGCCTCTAACTTTGGAATAGTATAGTACTTGTAGTTACTTTTTAATGATTCCTGCCGAACTAAAACCAAATGTTGCTCATTATTGGAAAGAATAGAATAGGGGAGATTGATTTGATATTCTACTGAAATCATTTGTTCATTTAGTTCCACATAATTATAAGCCATATCACTTATTATCTCTTTACTTGTTTCTTCAAAGTCAGATTCAGCATACCCAGAGGCATTTGTTTCATCTAAAGTTTCGATTTCTGTTTTATACGAAAGGGCTTTTTTTCTACCGTCGGCTATTGCACGATTTGCTTGTTGTAAATTTTGATAATAATGGATATAGAATGGTGATAGGGTGGGTTTAGTTTTATTACTATACGGATTTGTAGTAGATAATGTAAGGTTGGCATCAACCCAATCAATACCAGTATTTTGATAAACTTGTGCCTTATAGGTTAAATCAACATTATTTTTCGCAGAACTGCTATTAATGTCATATAATGGAGACCATCCTGCTCCCTTTACCATATACGATATCTCTAATCGACCTGATGCCGATTGATTTGCAGATACGGTTATTTCGATTAAACTAGCTGGTTTACTAGCATTATTTTTTGGTTGTTGCTGATTTTTTTTAAAAGTATTAATAACTTGAATTCTGTCTGATATACGGCTTTTTGCTCTTTTGATTTTATTTTTTGCTATTGTAAGTGCTAAAACCTCTTCATTTATACTATTCATTTTATTGTAAAAATAATTTAAAGCATCTTTAAGCAACGGTATAGAGTCGTTTACTTTGCCTATACCTTTTATAGATCCATTGTTGTTCAAAATATTTTTTTGAGCATTTAAAACGTCAAGTTTTAGTTTTATTCCTGCTAGATCATAATCAAAATTAGTAATTGAATCGTTCAGTTGAATTAATTCTCTATCTAGCTTGGGAGTAGACTTAATAGTTCCTACCGGAAGTGGTTTAGGGTATTTCAATTTATATTTAGAATCAAGAATTATAATGTTACCTGTTCCATTTACCTGAATGCTTTTAGGATCTATTCGCTTACTGATGTTTTCTAATGAAATAACGGTAAGGCCTTTACTAACATTGAAGTACGCTTTTCTGTGAATTTGTGCACCTTGCTGATAAACTGTTACAGATTGAATTGAAGATTGAATTGTTTTCAAGTTATCAGCTAATACTGATAGGGGTGCGAACAATAAAGCAATAAATATATTTTTCATAATTGTAGATTTTCATCTACATACAAATCAACCTCGATTAAGTTCAAAAAAAAACTGAACCCGCAATCGAGTTCAGTTTTTATTAATCTTAAAATAAAAATCTATTTAAACTTTCCTAGACCTTTAGGACTACCTATTCTGTCCATTGCACATCTAAATCCAATGGTTGAAGATGATCTATCTTCATCTAAGAATCGTCTATTACCTCCAGCTACCCAATAAGCCCGATCATTCCAAGAGCCACCTTTGTAAACTCTAGATTTATCTGAAATCAGGGTTGTTGGCCAACTTGTTCTATTGTTTGGCTTGATTAAATTGCCTTTTAAATCGAACTGTTCATGCTTATTTTGATACATCACTATATCACCATTTCTAACACCATTATTAATATCAACTTTCATTCCGTCTTTTTCATCAAAATAAACAGAAGACTGGAAATCTCCATCTAAATGATCTTTGTAGTCAGCATTTTGATAATTTCTTCTATTAATATTTTCTTCAGCGGTAACATCTCTCCATTTTAATCTTCCAGGAGTATTAATGATATAGTCTGACATTCCTTTTCTGATCATAGGAATAATATCCACAGGGTATTCATTACCTAATTCATCAAGTCTAATAAGTACTAAGTTAGGGTTGTCGGATACACCTTCAAAAATTCCTTCAAAAATCTCTGTCTGAATAATTTCAGAGGCCTCCATAGTAAACTGGTCATTTTGTTTCATAATGGCTCTGTCAACAATCTTATTCATCTCTCTTAAAATCAAAACCTCTTGTTCATACATGCCAGATTTAAAATTACCAATTGTATCAAGACCACCAGACGATAAGAACACAGTACTTGGTTTGCCTGAGTTGTATGTAACATCATTCTTTGACTTGTAGTACATTCTAGATCCTTTGTCCATTAGAGAATCGTCTGCCATTGGCATGTAATCCTTAGCGGTAACTCTTTGAAACCTGATTCTTTCAAATTCATGTAAATATTCTTTAAGGCCGTGAACATCATACAGAACTTGACCATTTTTTTCTGTCAATGCACCGTCATTTCCTAAAACTTTAGTTTTAAACACATTTCCTCTAAAAGGTCTAAATCCATCAAAATCTTGTGTTGATAGAGGGCGGTATACATCCATTACCCATTCAGAAACGTTACCTGCCATATTATAAAGCCCGTAATCGTTTGGCCAATAAGAATCAACCGGAGCAGTAATATCAGCACCATCATTTAAAGCACCAGCAGCACCCATGTAATCACCGCGCCCTCTGATAAAGTTAGCTCTGATATCTCCTTGGAAGTCTTTATCATCTTGTCTCACCCAATGACCTGTCCATGGGTAGGTTCTTTTGTTTTCAATTACCCCTGGATCCTCAGCATTTGTCATAGATCCTATTAATCCATAGTAGGCAAACTCCCATTCAGCTTCTGTAGGTAGGCGGTATCGTGGTAATAAAATCCCGTCTTCCATTCTTACAATACGAGTACCTAAGTCTTTTTTCTTACCACTCCATCCCTGTTGCGGACCATAATCTTTTACTTTTCGCTCTTTATCTTCTCCTGGGTGATATTGATCTGCCAGATAAGATTCGGTAGTAAACGGTTCACCATCCTGATCAGGATTCATAGCTAAAACACCTTCTCTAATTAAGATAAATTCATTTACTCTATCTGTTCTCCACTTACAGAAATCGTTTGCTTGATTCCAAGATACACCAACCACTGGGTAGTTTTGATAGGCAGGGTGACGTAAGTAGTATTCTACATATGGCTCATTATAACCTAGCGGAGATCTCCAGCAATTAGTATCCGGTAGTGCGTTTCTATAAATCATTGGAAATTCAGAATAGGTCCTTTTAATCCAATATAAATATTCTAACCAGTTGAAGTTAGTAACCTCGAACTGATCAATGTAAAATGAAGAAACTGATACTCTTCTTGGTGTATTGTCCCAATTGTGGGTAACGTCTTGTTCAGATCTACCCATAGTGAAAGTACCACCTTCTACTAAAACTAGTCCTGGTCCAGTTTCTTGGTCAACATCAGGTACTTTTTGGAAACCACCTAGCTTAGGATTGTTGTATTCCCAACCTGTAGTATTCGATCTATCCTTGGCACAAGAAGATATTGCCGAAGCAACTACTACTATCCATAAAATGTTACGATTTTTCATACTGCACAATTAATTATAAAATCAGTTTTACTTTATAATGTCTTTTATTCATTTAGTTACAAACATAATTAAAAAGACGGACATGATAAAGTTCTGAATCTTTTCGTTTTCTTTTTACAATTTATTATATATCCTAATGAAAGCTCGTGAGAGCCTCCACTGGCATTAGTTAATGGAGATGTCGTTATGTCATAACTATATCCAAATGTCATTCTATCCAATTTAACGCCTGCGGTTAAAATAAATGAATCTCCCTCTCTCCACCAAACGCCGGCGGTAAAAATAGAATATTTATAGTAAAGACCTAGGTTTAACTGCATAAAACCATCTTGATATGTGTATAAAATATTTGGTGATATCGAAGCTTTTCTTACAAAATTAACGTCATCACCAAATTTAATCTCTGTTCCAGCGTGTGCAGTATATCTTATTGGCATTCTGGCATCATTTAAAATGAGTGATTCTTCCGGTCTATTTAAATGTTTGGCGCTTATTCCAAAATAAAAGTTTTCTGAAAAACCAACAAGTCCAGCAGAAACATCAAAAAAACCTCTTGTTCCCCAGTTATTGTTACTTTGCAGCAAATTACCCCTTGGGACATCTGAAGTGGTGTATACAAAACCTCGTCTTGGGTCAATTTGATCACCAAATGATAAAACACCCCAGTTAACGAATTTTTGATTCCAAGTTGCTTGAACACCAGCTAAAACTGAAAAATTCCTAGATAGCTTCCAATGGTAAGAATAAACTACATTTAATGTTGACCAGTTTAAGGTGTTTCCACCAGCCATATCATTGGTGACCATTACAGCAATTCCCCCATCGATAGCATCAATGTACTGATCATAAGAAAAACTATTAGTTACATAGGCTCCACTTACCGAAGGCCACTGATTTCTGTGGTTCATTACGAAACGGGGACAGTTTTCAGACCCTGCTAATGCTGGGTTTAAATATATTGGATTAGCATAAAACTGTGTAAAAACGGGGTCTTGAGCGTAGGTGGCACCACTTATAAAAAGCAGAAATATACCAGCAAGTAGTTCTATATAGTTTTTTTCTAATTTCATTAACATTTATTGTCTATTACGCAACTGTGAATGCTTAGTTACATTTAATGCCTCTAGTTTTTTAAACAAGATGCAATAATAATTATTTTTGTTCGTTTTTTAATGAAAAATTATAACTATTTTACTGGTGTGCATGTTCAACAAATTTAAACTATTATCACTAACTTTTTGGATTATAGGTAGCCAATATCTAATATCTCAAACAGCTTTTATTAATATTGAGACCAATTGGGATGCTCGCACAGGGGCATGTGACATATGCGATTTCAACATGTTGACTAAAGAAGTAGTAGCAGCAAAGACCATGAATTTGAATATAAGGTCTGGAAGTGATTTTTCTTATGAAATAGCTGAAATAGAGTATGGTAATACAGTATTGAAATCTGTTTTCTATTCACCAGTTTTTAGTAATTCTCCTGATATTAATGTTCAATTTAGAAAGTCGAGAAATCAATGGATGCTAGTTTCAACTTTTATGCCATTGGTATCTGTTAATGGGGTAGTTAAAAGGATAAAAAATATTAAAGTAAAGGTTGACTATAAGACTGAAACTAGTGGTTTTGATAGAGAACATACTTTTGCTCCCGAATCTGTTTTAAAAAAAGGAAGCTGGTATAAAATTGGAATACCAAAATCAGGTATCTATAAATTAACGAAATCTGACTTGGAGGAATTAGGTATTAATACATCATCATTAAACCCTAAGCACCTTAATCTCTATGCCAATCATACTACTCAACTCCCTATTAATAATAATGTTGATAGACCAGATGATTTGGTCAAAAATGCAATTTCTGTTGTAGGTGAGGCCGACAATATTTTTAATGAGAACGATTATGTCATTTTTTATGGGACTGGTCCAATCGTGGAAAATCAAATAGTTGGGGAGGGGTTTAGTGCTTCTTTAAATGACTACGATACCTTGGCTTATGCCTATTTATGTGTTGACGGATCCGTTGCACCTAAAAGAGTAGAATCTCTTGCATTTTCTAATGTAAACCCTACTCATAATTCGAACAGTTTTAACGAGATTGTTTTACACGAGAATGATGATGTTAATTTGATAAAATCTGGTAGTCAATGGTATGGGGAAAATTTTGATGTATTTCAAGAGCAACAAATCACCTTGAGTACACCAAATGCAATTCAAACTATACCTGCCAAATTATTTGCATCAGCAGCCATACTTTCAATAGATGGTCTGAGCTCAATTAATATTTCAGTTGGTAGCCAATTGACTTGTTCTCTCACAGGCAAAAAAACAATTGGTTCATACACAAAAGCCATTTATAACATTGGTGATGGTACCTTTAATATTAACGGTTCTTCAACTATCTTGGATGTCAATTTTAGTCAAGGAGGAAATCCTTCATCAACAGCATGGTTAGATGCTATTTATGTTAATTATAGAAGGAGAATTACTAATAGTTTCGAACAAGTTCGGGTTAGAGATTGGGATGTTGTTGGAACAGGTAATATCACTGAATTCAGTATTGTTTCACCAACAGCATCTGCAAAGGTTTGGGATGTAACTTTTCCTGATCAAGCAATTGAACTAAAAACAAATACCAGTGGCGGTTCAAAATTATTTAAGGCTGAGACTGATACATTGCGTACGTTTTCAGTTTTTGATGACTCACAAGCATATAAACCAGTGTTAATTGGAGCGATTGAAAATCAGAATCTTCATGCGCTTTCGCAAGTAGACTATTTGATCGTTTCGCCATCAAAACTTTTAGTACAAGCTAATAGACTTGCTGATTTACATAGAAATAATGGACTGAGTGTTCATGTTGTGGAACTCCAGTCTATTTACAATGAATTTTCATGTGGCAGTGCTGACCCAGGGGCTATTAAGTTGTTAGCAAGGATGTTTTACAGCCGAGGTAATGGCAACCCTAACAATACGCTTGAGTCTCTATTACTTTTTGGTGATGGATCATATGATTTATTAAATAGAATCAAGGAAGATCAAACAACTAATTTAATTCCTACATATCAAAATAGTCATAGTTCTTCTGATGATGCAGTTATAAATTTTATTAATTCTTACACCAGTGATGATTTTTTTGGATTACTTGATGATGATGAGGGGATGGATAGATTTGATTTGTTGGATATAGGTGTAGGAAGATTGACTATTCACACTGAATCAGAAGCCAAAGCTGCTGTTGATAAAATTGAACATTATATGAATTATGGCTCGACGATATATGCAAATGCAGCAGGGGTGAAATGTGATGACAATGGTTTTGCAAGTTCGCTCGGTGATTGGAGAATGCGCAATTTATTCATTGCAGATGATGAAGATGGTGGCCAGTTTGTAAGAGATTGTGAAAGTTTAAGCGATACTATGGATGTTAATTATCCTGAAATGAATGTTGTTAAGTTATATCTGGATGCCTTTCAGCAAGAAGCCACATCTTCTGGTCAAAGATATCCTGAAGTTGAAAATGCCATTAATCAGATTATCAATACGGGTGCACTTGTTTCTAATTATGTAGGACACGGTGGAGAAACAGGACTCTCTGCTGAGAGAATTTTATCTGTTCCTACAATCAAAACCTGGAATAACGTTAATAATTTAACGCTATTTGTTTCTGCTACTTGTGAATTTACTAGGTTTGATGATCCTGATAGGGTTTCGGCAGGTGAATTTATGTTTTTACAGCCTTTTGGTGGTGCCATAGGTCTATTAACTACAACCAGATTGGTATTGGTTTTTACCAATAGTAAATTAGTGAAAAATCTATACAGTCAAATTTTTAAAGAGGTTGATGGAAAGCCTCTTAATTTGGGAGAAATTGTTCGACTATCAAAAAATTTGACGTCAGGAGATGAAAATATGAGAAACTTTACTTTAATTGGCGACCCTGCTTTAGTGCTTGGTAAGCCACAACCAAGTATTAAAACGACTCACATAAATGGTACCCCAATTGCAACATTTTCTGATACAATAAGGGCACTCTCGAAAGTTACTATTGAAGGAGAAGTGACTAATGCTAATGGTACATTATTATCAAACTTTAATGGTTTTGCGACACCAGTTGTATTTGATAAAAAGGCGACAAAACAGACACTTGGACAAGACGCGGATTCACCTGTTGTGGCTTTTTCTGATCGTACGAGTCAATTGTATAAAGGAAAATCGACCGTTAAGAATGGTAAATTCAAATTTACTTTCATTGTCCCTAAAGATATAAATTATGCATTCGGAGCAGGTAAACTAAGTTATTATGCAGAAAATGGTAATAGCCAAAAATTTGGTTTTGACACAAGTGTAGTTATTGGAGGTGTTGATCCAAATGGAGTTGTTGATAATTTGGGACCTGATGTAAAACTATTTTTAAATGATGAGAGTTTTGTAGATGGCGGTATAACAGATGAGAATCCGATTTTTTTAGCCCACGTTTCTGATGAAAATGGTATTAATACCACAGGAAATGGCATTGGCCATGACATTTCCCTGATTCTAGATGGTAAAACTTCTCAACCAATTATCCTGAATAATTTCTATCAGTCTGATTTAGATACTTATCAAAGTGGAAAAGCAGAGTATCAAATATTAGATTTAGAACCTGGACCCCATACTGCTACCTTTAAAGTTTGGGATGTTAACAATAACTCGAGTGAAAGGACTTTAAATTTTGAGGTAAAACCTGAAGAAGATATTGCGATAGCCCAGCTTTTAAATTACCCTAACCCTTTCACGACAAGAACCTCTTTCTTTTTTGAACATAATCAGGTTTGTAGCCAAATAGATACTAAAATTGAAATATTTACTGTATCAGGTAAACTTGTTCGCACAATTATTGAAAATGTCAATACTAATGGTTTTAGATCTGATGGGATTGAATGGGATGGTAGAGATGATTATGGCGATAAAATTGCTCGTGGAGTTTATGTTTACAGACTCTCTATTTCTACTGACAATGGGCAACAAGCTGAAAAATTAGAAAAATTGGTAATTCTTTAAGTTTTAAGATTCATTACTGCCATATTGATTGAGTGAAATCATACAAATTTCTGGCTATTTATCGAAGATTTAGTACACGCTAGAATATCAATTGTTATTTGTTTTCTTTCTAAACTTTACTGTAGATAGTTATTTGTTACTTATTTTAGTGTAACTAAACAATAAAAAATTCTTTTTTGCGTATATTTGCATATTAGTTAACTAACAAAACATGAAACAAAGAATTTTAGGTTTAATTGCGCTCTTTCTTTTAGGACAAGTACCTACTGTCTATGGTCAAGATGGTGAGCCAAAAATCTTTCAACTCAACACAATCACAACAGCGGTTCCCTTTTTAATTATTTCACCAGATTCTAGAGCTGGGGGGATGGGTGATGCTGGAGCAGCTACATCTGCAGATGCTAATTCGTTTCATTGGAATACTTCTAAATTGATTTTTTCCGAGCAAGAGGCTGAAGTTTCATTATCATATTCTCCTTGGTTGAGAGGACTAGTGGACGACATCCAGTTATCGTACCTAAGTGGTTATAAAAAAATTGGAAGTAGGCATGTTGTTGGTGGGTCTTTGCGCTACTTTAGCCTTGGAACAATTGTTTTTACTGATAATGTAGGTAACAGTATAGTGCCTTATAACCCGAATGAGTACGAAGTTTTGGGTGGTTATGCTTTTAGATTGTCAGATAAAATGTCAGTCGGAATCAATGGTAAATTCGTTTTTTCAAACCTTACTGGACAAATTGCAAATGGTACCGCAACTTCTAATCCCGGAATTGCAGGCGCTGCAGATTTATCATTTTCATACGTGAATCCTGATATTACCTTAGGTGGTTTCAAGTCTGAATTTTCTACAGGAGCTGTTATTTCAAATATTGGCAATAGAATGTCTTATACAGATAACGCTGATAGAGATTTTATTCCAACAAACTTACGTTTAGGTACGGCCTTTAAAATGAATTTTGATAGTTACAATTCACTTACGGCTGCTATCGATTTCAATAAATTATTGGTGCCAACTTTACCGCTAAGAAATGGATCTGGGGATATCATCTCAGGAAGAGATAATAATGTTGGTGTAGTGGCAGGTGCAATTCAATCTTTTTATGACGCCCCTGGCACATATAATCTTGATGAAGTTGACGAAAACGGAGATGTTATTATTTTAAAAAATAGTAGACTAGGTGAAGAATTAAGAGAAATTAATATTGGTGGTGGACTTGAATATTGGTACAGTGATATTCTTGCGTTTAGAACCGGATACTTTCATGAAAGTGCATCAAAAGGAAGAAGACAATATCTTACCTTCGGTGCTGGCTTAAAGGCGTATTCTTTTGGTCTTGACCTATCATACTTGGTTTCCGTAACAACTAACAATCCTTTAGCGAATACTATTAGATTTTCTTTAAGCTTTAGATTTGGAGATAAAAATGCTACCAAATTAGGTGAAGAGTAATAATGAAGTTTAGAACAGGATTCGGAGTTGATATTCATCAGTTAAAATCAGGTTATAAATTATTTGTTGGCGGAGTTCAATTGCCTTCAGAATTCGGAGCGGTTGGTCATTCAGACGCAGACGTCTTGTTGCATGCAATTTGTGATGCACTGCTTGGAGCAGCAAACCTTAGAGATATAGGGTATCATTTTTCCGACACTGATCCAAAGTATAAAGGCATTAATAGTCAAATTTTATTAAAGGAAACTTATAATCTAGTTAAACAAAAAGGGTATCAACTGGGTAATTTGGATGCGACAGTTTTATTAGAAAACCCTAAGGTTAACCCCCATATTCCAAAAATGCAGAAAATCATTAGCGAAATTCTGGAAAGCGACATTGATTCAATATCTATAAAAGCAACACGGGGTGAAAAAATGGGATTTATAGGAACAGGAGATGGTATACAGGCATATTGTACAGTGCTTATCTACGCCTAGTTTTCTTATCTTAGTAATATGGTTAGAGAAATTGCTACTCTATTACTTTTTGTGTCACAATTGACAAATTCTATTTCTCAGATTTATGATTTTCAATTTATTAATAACAAAAATGGACTACCCCAATCTCAAGCTTATGCTATTTGTTTTGATAATAAACAACATGCATGGATAGGAACGCAGGGTGGTGGTATTGCCATTTATGACGGAATAGATATTAAATATATTACGCAAGAAGAAGGCTTACTTTCAAACAGAGTTTATGATTTAAAACTAATTGATGATAAAATTTTTGCAGCTTGTAAAGGGGGGGTGTCAGTAATTGATTCAGAAGACTTATCGTTAAGCAATTCTTATCGATTTATCAATGCCGACGAACTTGCACAATCCATAACTTATTATAAAAATCAGGTCTTTTTGGGTTCAAATAAAGGGCTTTATATCCTAACGGATAGTTTGGTTAATCAACTTCCATTTTCCGGTCAAACAATTTATTCTTTTTTTAAAGAAAATAATGGAGAATTATGGGTTTGTAGCAATAAGGGTATTTCCCAATTTAACAATCCGATAAATAAAATTAACAGAGCAAGAGGTTTAAAAAATGAAGAGGTTACCTCAGTAGTTGAATATCAAAATGAATGGTTAATAGGGACCTACGGAGGCGGAGTTTGGAAATACAACAAATCGTCAAAAATAAAGCGATTAGATACTGATAATGACTTAAGAGATGCGATTATACTAAAGATGGTTGTTCAAAACGATAAAATTTGGATAGCAACAATGAACAACGGTCTGTATTTCTATGATTTTAAAGTAAATCGTTTAACACAGTTTACTGTTTCAGAAGGTTTATCAAATAATAACGTTCACGAATTAAATATAGATGTTTGGGGAAATTTATGGATAGGAACGAGTGGTGGAGGCGTATCAATTTTTAATAATTCTCCGTTTGTCACCTACAATAAGTCAAATGGTTTATCAAGCAATTATATTTACGCGGTATTAAAAGATCAGTTGGGTAATTTATGGGTTGGGACTCAAGGGTTAGGTGTTCAAAAAATAAATGATACGTTATCAATATTTTTTGATGAGGAGAGAGGCTTTAAAGCCACTAAAACTAAGGCAATTTTTGAAGACTCTAATGGCACAATATGGTTAGGAACAGAAGGAGAGGGGCTTGGAAAGGTTATTAATAATATAACATCAGGAGATTCTGTAATGATGTACAAGCAGTCAAACGGCCTATATGACAGTTGGATTAGATGTTTTACCGAGAATGCCAGAAGGAAAACAATGTATATCGGTACTTCTAAGGGCATATATTATACATCAATCATTAATAGGGGAACAGAATTAAATAGATTTAGAAAACTAAAAAATGATTTAAGCTCAACCAGAGTAAATGATCTAGCTTGGAATGGTGATGTGAATGTACTACTTTTTGCTTCTGACAAAGGAGTAGGGTTTGTAAAGAAGAATAAAGTGACCTATTTCGAACCAAATGGAGAATTTAGGAATGTTGCTTTTAAAGATAGTTTAATATGGTTTGGAAGCACTGATAAAGGTGTTCTTGAGGTAAAATATGTCAATGATAGTGTATACAAAAGCAAGTGGTTAAGCAAAAGTAAGATATTAGCCTCGAACAATATTTATCAATTGATAGAAGATTTTCCAGATCTGTGGATAGGTACTGAAAAAGGATTGACGCAGTACAATATAATTGATAAGACAACTAGGCAATATGGATATGATGAAGGTTTTGAAGGTGTCGAGACAAACGTAAATGCTGCATTTAAGGATAAAGATGCGCAACTTTGGTTTGGTACTACTGATGGTTTATTTCTATATAGTAAAGGAAAAAGTTATGATAGTCTGCAAGGACTTCCCCCAGTATTTAGCTTTGAAGACATACAAGTATTTTATCAATCTATTTTAGAAACTGAGTATGTAGATAGTTTTTTAAATGCAGGTTTACTAGAATTCAAACACACGGATAATCATCTTGGTTTTAGTATAAAAGCACATCATTTTACATATCAAAACAAAATTAAATACAGATGGAAGTTGGACGGTATTGATAAAGGCTGGTCGAGACCATCCAAAAATAATTCTGCTACTTTTTCTAATTTAGAACCAGGGGATTATACTCTATTTGTTCAGGCTTCTATTGATAATGAATGGGATGTTAAGCCAATTGTATTCGAATTTAAAATCATGACACCTTTTTGGCAGCAAAATTGGTTTATATTATCCTACATTTTACTAGGATTAATCATTTTAGCTTTTTTAATCTATAACTTTATAAAACGACAACAAAATAAAAATAAGGCGTTAATAGAAAAAATTGAATTAGAAAAATCTGTACTAGAGCTTGAGCAAAAAGCATTAAGGTTGCAGATGAATCCTCATTTTATCTTTAATGTTTTGAATTCAATTCATCATTTGATTATTCTTAACGATTCTGCTAAAGCTCGCTACGCACTATCAAAATTTTCTAAATTAATGCGGATGGTTTTAGAAAACTCTAGGAATAAGCTAGTTTCAATAGATGATGAATTAGACACTATTCAAAATTATGTACAGCTGGAAAAATTAACCGGCCAAATTGATTTCGACTTTAAGGCTACAATAGATCCATTACTTGATTCGAATGAATTAATTTTACCTCCACTCATGGTTCAGCCATTTATTGAAAATGCTATTATCCATGGACTAAAAAAAATAAATCGAAAGGGAATTATTACAGTAGATTTCAAGTTAGAATCTGAAAACTATGTGACATGTACTATTGAGGATAACGGAAATGGAAGATTAGCAGCGGAAAGTCAAAAAGCTCAAAAAGATCAATATCATAAATCTACTGCGCTTCAAGTGACTCAAGAAAGACTAGCTAATCTAAATAACTCTGCTAAAACAGATGAAAAAGACTTTGAAATTATTGACTTAAAAGATGATGACGGGAATGCCTTAGGAACAAAGGTGATTATTAAAGTCAAATTACCCTAATTCTTTTTCAGGGTCCCAAAATATTTCTTTAAAATTCTGAATTTGGTCGTTAATCACTTCAACATTTTCTGATCTAAGGAGCGATTCCATTTTAGATGGAGGATTAAAATGCGCTTTACCAGTCAAAATACCATTTCTATTAACAACTCTATGCGCTGGAATATAATCTTTATGGGTATGAGATATATTCATTGCCCAGCCAACTAACCTGCTTGATCGAGCTGAACCAAGATATTTGGCAATTGCGCCATAAGAAGTTACTCTTCCACTGGGAATTTCTTTAACAACATCAAATACGTTTTGATAAAAATCGCTAGCCATTTAGTTAATTTTAAATTGACAGTATTTTATACTATATCCCTTAGCCGAGAATATTTCTTCATAATTTGTTTTAATACTTAACTTTTCAACTAAGTCAGAATTAAGATTTGGAATTAAGTCTTGATATATATCATCAGACTGAATGATACAGTCGTAGCCTTTTTCTTCTATTTCTTCAATGGTATACTCGTAAAGTAAATCACTGTCTGTTTTTAGATGAATTGTTCCGTTTGGTTTTAGAATATTTTTGTATCTCTCAACAAACATACTTGAGGTCAGTCTTTTCCTCGGTTTCTCTTTTTGCGGATCAGAAAATGTTAGCCAAATTTCGTCGATCTCTTCAAAATCAAAAATAGCATTGATAAAATCTACCTTTGTTCTTACAAAACTGACGTTTTTCATTTCTCTATGCCTAACCTCATTTGCTCCGTACCAGATTCTTGCTCCTTTAATGTCAATTCCAATATAATTGTTTTCTGGGTGTAATTTTGCAAGTTCAACTGTATATTCTCCTTTACCACAACCTAACTCAACGATTATTGGACCATTATTTTTAAAAAAAGCTGAATGCCATTTGCCCTTTAAATTAAACTGATCATCCATAACAGTTTTTGTATTAGGTTCAAATACGAATGGCATAGTTTTCATGTCGGCAAAATGTTGTAGTTTATTTTTTGCCATAGTCTATAACGATTGATTAATTTGATTTAGGAAAACTGCAACTTCAGATAGTAGGCTATGTTTTGGAGATGTTTCACCACGATTATCATTTAAATACTGATTAATGGTAACCAAGGCTGGCATTACTTTTTCTTCAGACAAAACAATATCCATGTTTTCAAATATAGTCAGGCATTCCATTGCTAACATGAAATCACCATTGACCGCCGTTTCTACAATTTCGTTTAAGTAGTCAGAATAATCTAAGTTGGAATTCCAAATAGAACTCAGAATCATTTGATAGGCTGATTCATAATCAGGATTCATCAGGCAATCGATTACTGCTCCTTGAACGTTATTTGATTTTACAGTGTTGAGCAAATCTGTAATTTCTGACTTTACAACATTATTATTTGATTCGACGTAAAGTTTTACTAAAGGCTCAATAGCAGTTTCATTACCATGAATTTTTAAATCTTTTATCGCTTGAATTTGGATTTTAGATTCATTTTTGAGTAAAGCGTTAATTAACTCTGTTACCTTTTTCGTTTTTTTTTGAGAGGAGGACATTTTAATTATAAATCGATAAAATGCAAAGATAAAAAAAGAAAAAGCAAACCGATAAGCCGAGTTCTGTAATTTTATCACTAAAATTCTTTGTCATTTATCTAGTTCCAAAATTACTTTTGGAATCAATCCATCTACCCTCCAAGTCAACCGGGTAAGTTTCAAACCTTGGTTTACATGATGTTTCAGCCCATAAGGTTTACCAAGCCCCACCAAATCACTTTGTGGGCGGTGCGCTCTTACCACACCTTTTCACCTTTACCTGCTGAAGCTAAAATAAATTGGCTTCAACTTAGGAAGTTTAAATTTCTGCGGCACTATCTGTATTCAAATTCAATTGAACCCTTCCCGTTAGGAAGTATGGTACCCTTTGCTGCTCAGACTTTCCTCTTCATAAATGAAGCGACAAAGTAGTTTGCTTTTTCCAAAACAAAAGTAGAAGATTTACTTTAAAATAACTTTTTTCGATATGCTTTTTTCATTATTCATTAGGCGAATAATATAGACTCCCGGTTTCCATTCGGAAGCATTGACATTTAGCGTGTTCTTCAGATCTAAAGTTTCAGACAATATTTGCTTTCCGTTTATATCTGTAATGACTAATTTTTCGAACTCTTTAATTTCTGTAATAAAGATATTGTCAGTTGCCGGATTAGGGTATATGTTGATTGATGAGTTGTCAAATTTCTGGATATTTGCCACACCATAACTATCTCGAAATTCTACTTTTGTTATCGTCTCATTGCCGAACACACTATTTACATTAACTGAAAAAATTGGAACTTTTTGATTTTTGGCAATCCATCTATAATGAATATCAGGTTGTGTTGGTATACCAAACCAAGATGCATTGCCAGTACCTAAAAGGTCAAAGTAAAATGAATCGATATACGATAAAGTTGATTTAACCCTAATACAATCAAAACTTCCATAGGGTGTTATGATGGTTCCATAACCATCAACTTCAGAAACTCTGTTTTGATGTCTTTTAAATTTAGCATCAAATGCAGGGTTTAAATCAAATGATAAGAACGAGTTAGACGTCCAATTATCTTGGTATGTCATTGGAAATTCAAAAAGAACATCAATAGTATCAGCTGTAATTGGTAATGGTACGCCATTAAAATTTACACCATAACCTACACGCTCAAATTTTGAAGATGATACTTTTTCAAAAGATATTGGATTTTCAATGGCTAGTGGCAGTCCACCTGTTGGTATGTCCGCAATATCAGCTTTTTGATAGTATGATGCTTTATAATCAGGGTTTAAAAAGCCATTATTAAATATTAATTGATAAATAAAGCCAGCGCTGGCTACATTGTAAAAAGTATCTATTCTTTGGCTGTTTATTATAACATCTGTAAAATCCCAAGTTTGATTTGCACCGCTTATCTGATAATTGATATTTTGAAAATCAAACACTTCGGAGATTAAAACCGTGTCTTGACCAGAAACAAAATCAGTGGAGCTTACTGTAATTTGTGCAGAAATAGGTTTGACAATAAAAGCGCAACAAATAAGGATTATAATTCTCATTGAAGTATGTATTTACAAGTGCCTTTAAAATTTTTCAATTCTAACTTTTGATTATCCTCACTATTTAAAGTTACGTCAAAAATGGCATCAAATTTTAACGAAATTACATCATTATTTTCGTTTTCCTTGAAATACTCAATGTTTTTAATATGAAATTTTTTTAAAATATTTTGATTGGTGTGTGTGGAAGAATAATCGATACCGTTTTGAGTATAAGTGATTGCAATATGATCATAATTATTATGTTCTGAAATATCGTTTTCCAAATCGGTATTAAATTTCCATTTAATTTTGCCCTGACTAACATAGAAAATATGACTAAACTCCTTTGTAATTCCCCAAGGATCAGTTTCTTTGTGAGTTATTGTATGAATTCCTGTACTAGTAAGTATTAACCCATTCATTTCGTCTCCGATTTTATCACCATCAAGAAACCATTCGTGAGTATTGGCTGAATTGTAACAACTATAATAAATACCATCTTGAGTATTGTACAGTTCAAAATCTGCCGATTCAGCTTCACTAAAACCATGATTTATGGTTTGAACAAAGGTTCTGTTGCTATGACCCTTAAATTTAACTTCTAAATCATAAATTCCGTACTCATTATAAGTGATAGAGTTACCACTGATAAATTGATTGTTTTCTAAGTATAAAATAATAGGAGGGTTTGGCGGAGGATTGTCAAATCCAAGTTTATAAGTACCGGCCTCATGAACTAGAAAGTTTATTAATCTATCTTCAGTTGGCAATTGTTGTAAATTATAGTTCTTTTCAGCAGTCGTAATAGAAAACTTTATAGAGGTTTCTTTGTCTTTATTCTCGAAAACAGTGTAAAATGATGAGATGTTGTGATGTTTTTCAATGCCATAATTCATAAAAACACTATCATTATCTACAAAGAAGTCAGTTTGCTCTCCATTTATAAGTCCACTCATTTTATATATTGGTACCATATTCTCAGTTCCAGTTAATGGAGTTTCGAGCTTTTTGCAACTACCAAGAGCTAAAAACGATATTAAGACGATATAAAAACTAATCTTCATTATTAAAAAAGCACATATTTTAAACCAAAAAAGAGGCACCTGTTTTTATTTGGCAAAAGTAAAGGATAATTCTTAGAATTAAGTTTGTTACTTAAACCAAATTCTCCTGATGCAGTAAGAATAATTTTTCGATTTAATCTAAATTCTAACTTACTTATTATGTTAAGATTGTGATTTGTAAACTCATCATTTCTTCCTATCATATATTTTGAATCGGTAGGTATTAACTTTTCTCCACGTTTATTTTGCATAGTGGCAACTGTTCCAACATACATATCATAGCTCAATCCAGCTTTTAAAACAAATGATTTACTGAGTTGATAACCAATTAAGAAAGAGTTTTGCCAGTTAACAGTGTTAAGAATCGAGAAATCTGTTCCCAACAATGGTGATTCACCAGATCTATCATAAACTCTTATGTAGCTTTTGTAAAGGTAGTTGTCTATGTTCTCATAATCAAAACCAGTACTTAAGCTGTAACTTAAATTTTTTCTCTGAAATTGGGCCTCAAAATCAATTCCAAGGCGGTAACTGTAATCTTTTGGGTTGTGGAAAGAATTACCAATACCAATTTGAGGTACTAAATAGAAACTGACCGGCTTTCTGATTTGAGGATTATCTAACTGTATATCATTAATTGGTTCAGGGTTCTCAATACTAAAATTCTGACTAATTTGATGAAGTGGAGCTGAATTAATTTTCCAAATCTCAGCACTTTTATTTCTTTCATTTTTAGCTTTGGTTGCAAGTCCACTAATATCGACTGGTAGGTTCAGGCTATTATTTTTTACATTTAAGGTTTCAGAGTTAATTGAGGTGTTTTGCGAAATATCATGATTTAGTAATTGACCTTCAGATTCTATTTTTACTTCAGCTAAGTTATTAGCTGCACTCTTTTCTTTGAGGTAAAGAATATCAACATTCTTAGCAAGATTAACGGGTTTAGCTACATCTGAACTACTCACAACATCTGTAGTTTCATTTTTATAATGAAAACGGAGTTGTTCATTAAACTTTATTTTTTTAGCCGTTTTTTCAAAGTTTTTTACTTTAGCTACCGTTAATCCATTAATTCCTCTGAGCGATTTATCATTGCTTAAGTAACCTGCTATAAGTCCGACAAAAAGAATAATTGTTGCAAAACCCGTCCACTTGGCAATGAAAAATCTTTTATCAACCTTTGTAAGTAATTTTTCAGCCTCCGACCAATATGCTGGTTTATATTGGTAATGTAAACCTTCATTAACAAGTGCCTGTTGTGCTTGATTCCAATAGGCTGGATTATAACTAGTATTATAATCTAATGCAGCCGAGCTAAAGCTTTCATTTTGGGTCAAAACAGATTCCTGAAGCAAGAAACTACTCCAGTATGAGCTTGAATAAGGATATTTATCAGATTGAGCTGCTTCTCTAAAAGCATCATCAAGCATCATGTCATCAAACTCCTCAAAAAAAGACTTCATTTGGCCTTTATTGGGCTCAAAGTTTAATTCACTATCTAAATTTTTAAATCTACTATCCATTACTCCACATTCTTTGATCTTCTGCTGCATTTAAGGACTTAACCATAATTTGCAATTTTTTTCTAGCATTAGATAGATGCCACTTAGACGTGCCATCAGAAATACTCAATAAATTTCCAATTTCCTTGTGTGAGTAGCCATCAATTACGTAAAGGTTGAATACTTTACGAGAAACATCTGGCAGTTTTCTTAGCATTCCCATAAGGACATCAGTTTCAAGTTTACTCCAAACTGAATTCTCAACTTTTGATGACTTCACTTCTAACTCTCGATCAAACTCTTTCGTTTCAATCAATTTTAGATAGTTTTTAGTCTTTCTAAACTCATCAATGATGGTATTCTTTATGATTCTTTTTGCCCAGGCCTCAAAAGGTGTTTCAGATTTTAATTTATCAAGGTTTTTACAAATTTTTACAAAACCTATGTTAAGAACATGACGAGCATCTTCTTCATTTTTGTGATATCGAGCACACATGGGCATCAATTTGACGTAACACCACTCGTAAAGCTTCTCTTGTGCTTTACGATCATTTTTGCGACATAAATCTATGATTTCCTGATCTATCATCTAACCTAAAGTTACTAAAAAACAACCGACTTTCAAAAAATGAAAGCCGGTATATTTGATTAAGTAGTGTTATTCACCTCAATACGGAAAACCCATAACCTTATTAAGGAAATATCAATTACATACACGTAATTGCTTATCTTTGGGTTGGAAGAAAATAGAAATTTTATGAAATTATTTTTGTTACGTCATGGTAAAGCTTTGGAAAGTATTGAAAATCAAAAAGATTATGACAGAGAACTATCTGGTAAAGGACTTAAGCAAAGCAAAAAAATTGGAAAATTTCTTATAGGACACGATATTGCATATGCTTTGACTTCATCTGCAAAACGCACAATGCAAACTTTCGATATTGTTAATGATTATATAAATGTTGAAGAGATGCATGACACTAAAGATTTATACTTAGCTTCTTCCTCAAAAATTAATGATGTCATTAACCATCATGTCACACCAAAGAATATTCTTGTAGTTGGGCATAATTTTGGCCTATCCGAGTTAATTGATTTTTATACAGATATTGATATAGTATTATCTACCGGGACGCTTGCTATTATTGAATTTGACGCTCAATCTACCGCTCATTTTACTCAGTCTTCAGGAAGACTATTAGAGGTTGTTTCTCCAAAAAACTTATAATTTGTTGTGAAGAACCAAGTTATTTTAGGGATTGATCCAGGCACTTCTGTAATGGGATATGGCGTAATTCTAGTAGACGGAAAAAAACTCAAAATGTTAAGTTTTGGTGTGATACATCTTAGCAAAATAAAAAGCCATCCTGATAAGTTAAAGCGCATTTTTGAAAGAGTAGATCAATTAATATTAGATTACAAACCTGATATAATGGCTATTGAAGCTCCTTTTTTTGGAAAAAATGTACAATCTATGTTAAAGCTGGGACGTGCGCAAGGCGTTTCTATTGCTGCTGCTTTAAACCGAAATATTCCTTTTGAAGAATACGCACCAAAAAAAATAAAACAGTCTATTACAGGCAGTGGCAATGCATCTAAAGAACAAGTTGCTGCCATGTTAATGCGACTACTTCAGATGAAAGAATTACCTAAATATTTAGATGCAACTGATGGCCTAGCAGCTGCAGTTTGTCATCATTTTCAAGGTGGAGTAGGTTTGCATAATAAAGGTAAGTCAGGATCTTGGAAAGCCTTTTTAGGAGATAATCCTTCTAGGCTAAAAAAGTCTTAGTTTACCAATTTATATCAGTTCTAATACTATTAGTAATGCATAAATAACTGCTAATAAGGCACCCAAATATATTAGACCAGCGCCAAAGAGGATTGATCCGACTCCAATTCCAATAAGAGCTAAAACAAGGTCAATCCAAAACCTTGTGGTAACTCCCTCATAGAGATAAACAGCTAATGGGGGAAGAATCAAAGCTAAAATGACAAGGATTAACAATTCTAAATTTGAATCAGCGTTAGATTTTAACTCTTTAAGGTTTTTTCTAATCGGTCTTTTATATATGTTTTGAATTTTACTTTTTTTGGGTGCCGATAAACCTAAATCAGTTGATTCTAATGGTGGTCTTTCACTAGTTACATTTTTAATCTTCTTTTTACTTGTTTTCTCTTCACTTAAAGCTAAAATAGCATGGGATTCTTCTTCTTCTTCAGTTATATTAAAATGATGGTTATACTTTTCACCATTAATTATCGTTGGTGCGTTTCTCAAATCATCCATTACCAAAAAGTCTTCGGAGTGATTTTTTGGTTTAGATTTTTTAAATAAAGATTGCTTTGAAGAAATATGATAGCCTCTCAGGTATTTTCTTTTTTGAATAAACTTATTACTGGCTACATCATTCGAAGTGGCGCATGACCCAATAATAAAAATTAGCATAAGCAATGTTGCTCCAAAAGAAATTGTCTTTTTCACGATAATAGATTTAAGTTAATACTCAAATATAATAATTTAGTTCAAACTATTAAATCAACTTTTGTAAACAAAAAACATCCACTAATAATGGATGTTTTTCTCTAAATGATGAAAATTACTTTATAGTCCTAAAAGTACTTTAATAGGATCCTTAGAACCAAATAGCATTTTTTCTGGATTCTCTAACATCTCCTTAACTTTGACTAAGAAAGAAACAGATTCCTTTCCATCAATAATTCGGTGATCGTATGATAGAGCAACATACATTATAGGTCTGATTACAATCTCTCCATTTACAACAACTGGGCGTTGTACAATATTGTGCATACCTAAAATCGCTGATTGCGGAGGGTTAATAATTGGTGTTGAAAGCATAGATCCAAAAACACCACCATTTGTGATAGTGAATGTGCCACCAGTCATTTCGTCTGGCGTAATCTTTCCATCTCTTGCTTTAATAGCTAACCGCTTAATTTCTCGCTCAATTTCAGCCAAGCTCATTTGCTCGGCATTTCTGACCACAGGAACCATTAACCCCTTAGGAGAGGAAACTGCAATACCAATATCGGCATAATCATGCATTACCATTTCTTTTCCATCAATTTGCGCATTGACTGCGGGAAAAAGATTCAACGCTTCAGTTACCGCTTTGGTAAAAAATGACATGAAGCCAAGGTTGACCTCATGGTGCTCAGCAAAGAACTTTTTATACTTAGTACGAATATCCATAATTGGCTTCATATCAACCTCATTAAATGTGGTTAACATTGCTGTATCATTTTTGACAGCAACTAATCTTTCAGCGATTTTTCGTCGCATCATGGACATTTTTTGATTGTTGGTATCTCTTGTACCTCCCCATCCTTGGGCATCATTTGATGAAAATCCTGCTGACATAGCGGCAACAACATCTTGTTTTGTAATTCTCCCATCTTTTCCAGTGCCATTAACCTGATTAGATGATATACGATTTTCATCCATTATTTTTTTAGCAGCAACTGAAGGGTGTCCTGATGCATAAGAATCACTCTTTTTTGCTGCAGGCTCAGTTTTTGTAATTACTGATGGTTTGGCTTCTTCTCCTTTTTCTACTTCAACAGCAGGTTTTGCTTCAGGTTTTTTATCCATTCCAGCAGGTCTTGGAGCATCCATATCAATTAAACATACAACAGCACCAACAGCTACTGCATCTCCTTCTTCTGCCTTTAAAGTAATAACACCAGCTTCTTCTGCTGGTAATTCTAAGGTCGCTTTGTCAGAATCGACTTCGGCAATTGCCTGATCTTTTTCAACATAATCGCCATCTTCAACTAACCATTCTGCAATTTCAACTTCTGATATTGATTCGCCAGGTGACGGTACTTTCATTTCTAATACTCCCATTGTAATGTTTATTAGTATTCTTTATTATTTTTTTATTTCATCAAATAGACTATTGTAAAGTGTTTCAAGTCTTTTTTGATGCGTTTGACTTGAACCAGTTGCTGGTGCAGCAGATGCTGGGCGCGCAACAATTTTAAAATCGTCTCTTTTCATTCTCATATAAATGTGCATAGCGGCTCCCATGTTATATGGTTCTTCTTGTGCCCAAATATATTTCTTAGCTTTAGTATAGCGACCTATTACCTTATCCATTTGTTTTTTAGGTAACGGATATAATTGTTCCAATCTGATAAAAGTAGCATTGTTAATACCTCGTTCTTTTGCCTCAGCCTTGATTTCATAATAAAACTTTCCCGAACAAAGTACTATGGTATCTACTGTTTTAGGATCAGCATCTAAATCATCAATTACTGGCATAAATTCACCATTTGCCAGGTCCGATAATTTAGAAGTCGCTTCAGGATGACGCAATAAGTTTTTAGGTGAAAAAACCACCAACGGTTTTCGGAATTCCCTTTTTAATTGACGACGTAATAAATGGAAATGGTTTGCAGGCGTTGTTGTATTACATATTTGGATATTCAGTGATGCTGTAGACTGTAAAAAACGCTCTAATCTTCCACTAGAGTGCTCTCCACCTTGACCTTCATAACCATGCGGCAAAAGCAGCGTTAGCCCACTCTGAATACGCCATTTATCTTCACCGGCAGTAATGAATTGATCCACCATAATCTGAGCACCATTATAAAAGTCTCCAAACTGTGCTTCCCAAATTGTAAGACCATTTGGTGTAACCAAGGAGTATCCATATTCAAAGCCAAGAACAGCATATTCTGACAGCAGCGAGTTGTAAATTGTAAATTTAGCTTGATCATCCGTAATTAAGTTTAACGGAATAATCTCTTCTTCGGTATCTTCCGTTTTAACAACAGCATGCCTATGAGAGAATGTTCCTCTTTCTACATCTTGTCCACTAATTCTTACTGGATGTTGCTCAACAAGTAATGATGCGTAAGCAATGTTTTCTGCTAATCCCCAGTCTAAGCGATCACTTTCTAACATTGTTTTTCTATCATTAAATAATTTTTTTATTTTTCTAAAGTAATTTTTACCCTCGGGCAAAGAAGCTACCTTATCAGCAATCTTTTTTAGTTCGTTCAAGGGAACTGAAGTGTTAACCTCACTTTCGAAATCAGACACATTGCCATATCGATAATTAGACCACATGTCTGATAGGAAATTCCTGACAACTGTTTTGTTCATTTCCTTGGCAGCAGAATAATCGGCGTCTAATTTATCGTAAATACCTTTATCAATAGCATCTGCCTCTTCCTGATTCAAGACAGCATCATTTAATAACTCACTTAAATAAATATCCTTAGGGTTAGGATGTTTTGCAATGGCTTTGTATAGTTTTGGTTGAGTAAATTTTGGTTCATCTCCTTCGTTATGACCATATTTTCTATAACATAATAAATCTATGACGACATCTCTGTTAAACTCTTGCCTATATGCTAATGCTATTTCCATTGTTTGCACTACGGCTTCAACATCATCCCCATTAACATGAAATACTGGACATAGTGTTGTTTTAAACACATCTGTACAATATGTACTCGATCTAGCATCAGTATAATTAGTCGTAAACCCGACTTGATTATTCACAACAATATGAATTGTGCCACCTGTTCTGTAACCGTCAAGTTGTTCCATTTGAGCAACTTCGTAAACGACTCCTTGTCCCGCAATTGCAGCATCACCGTGAATCAATATTGGAATGATTTTGTTTTCATCATGTAAAACCTGATCAATTCTAGCTCTTGCCATTCCTTGAACTACGGGGTCAACAGCTTCAAGGTGAGATGGGTTAGGAGATAATGTCAAATGTACTTTTTTTCCAGAATCAGTTTCAACATCTGTTGTAAAACCTAAATGATATTTTACATCTCCATCAAAATCGTCGTCTTCATCTTCAAATTCTTTCCCCTCAAATTCACAAAAAACATCTTTAGGAGATTTCTTAAAAATATTTATTAGTGTGTTCAGACGTCCTCTATGAGCCATTCCAACAATCACTTCTTCGACACCTAAATCTGCGCCTTTAGTTATGATTTTATCAAGTCCTGGAATCAATGCTTCTCCTCCTTCTATTGAGAAACGTTTCTGTCCAACATATTTTTTTTGCAAAAATTGTTCAAAACCAGTTGCTTGATTTAGTTTTTTTAAAATTCTCTTTTTTTCTTCATGACTGTACTTAGGACGGTTGGTCAATTCTATGCTGTTCTTGAACCAAGCTAACCTTTCAGGATCTCGCATATAAACATATTCAATACCAATTGATTGACAATAAGTAAGTTTAAGATGTTCAATTATTGTAGAGAGGGTAGCTACGCCAATTCCAATTTCCTCACCAGCTTGAAATGATGAATTTAAATCTTCAGTAGATAAACCAAAGTTTTCAATATCTAATGTTGGTGTGTAGGTTCTTCTTTCTCGAACAGGATTAGTTTTTGTAAATAAATGTCCTCTATTCCTGTAGGCGTTTATTAAATTTATAACCTTAAATTCCTTTTTAAAATTTTCAGGAATTTCTCCGGTTTCAAAGTCCGTTTTTGCAAAATCAAAGCCTTCAAAAAACTTTAACCATTCTATGTCAACGGATTCAGGATTAGATTGGTAATTTTTGTATAATTCGTCAATTGCGTTTACATCTGCATTGCCGATAAAAGAAAATTTATCCATTGCGTGATTGTTCATTTATTCAATAGACAAATTTAAGAATTCTATCCAACTAAGAATTAGAATTTGGACTTTTTATATGCGCAGCATTTTTAATGTTTTAGACGATCGGAAAAATGCCACCTTAAATATACTTTTAGTGCAGATCGTTTAATTATATCAGAAACAAAGGTATTTTCATTCAATTCTTCAAGCAGGTATGAAATATACTTTTTTTCATCTAAGTCTACTTTGTAAATAAATGCTTGTAATTTGCGAGATTTTTTTAAGTCAGTTATGATATAAACTAATTGCTGGCTTAAATTCTCAAAAGGATCATTAAGTAATGCCTCAGTTAAAACAATTTTATCATCAGAAAAGCCATTTAGATCCTTGTTAATTTGTACACACGTTTCTTTTAAAAAATCAATGTTTTTTAATTGTTTTGGATAATTTACTTCTTGTAAAGATAATTGTGACAAATTAGTTTTCTTTGCTACATCAAAAATACCATTAATTTTGCCCAAATGAAACAAGCAGTTGAAGTTTTTAAATTTGGAGGTGCTTCTGTAAAAGATGCGGAATCTATAAAAAATATCAGGGAAATTATTGAAAATCATGCTTATGGATCTACTATTGTAGTCGTATCTGCCATGGGTAAAACAACTAATCAATTAGAAAAAATTGTTGATTCTTTTTGGAATAAATCTGAAAATTTATCATTCGAATTCAAAGCATTATCTAATTTTCATAAAAAGATTATTGGCGATTTAGAAATTTCAGATAAGACTTTTATCAATGAGATAGACCAACTTTTCATTTCACTTAAAAATCGCTTATCTAAAAGTCCTACCGATAACTATTCGTTTGATTATGATCAAATTGTTTCGTATGGGGAAATTCTTTCAACTAAGATTATCAATGCCTATTTATCTCAAGAAGGTATTAATTCTAGCTGGTTGGATGCTAGAAAAATAATAAGAACTAATCATTCTTATCAGGAAGGCCGCATAATGTGGGAAGAAACGGCGCACAAGTATGAACAAGAAATTCCTAAATTATTAAACGACTATAAAATTTTAATTACTCAAGGTTTTATAGGTCAGACTGATGAAGGAATGACCACAACCCTTGGGAGAGAAGGATCTGATTTCACAGCTTCTATTTTCGCTTATGTAAGCCATGCTAAAAATGTAACAATTTGGAAAGATGTACCCGGAATGCTTAACGCCGATCCAAAATATTTTAATGGAACCGTATTGCTCAAGAAGATTTCATTTACTGAAGCAGTGGAATTAGCATATTATGGCGCATCAGTTATACATCCCAAAACAATACAGCCGTTAAAAAATAAGGATATTCCACTTTATATTAAATCATTTTTAAACCCTGATAGCGCTGGTACAGTAATTCAATCTTCAACAAAATATGACGCTTCCGTACCATCCTACATTTTTAAGGAAAACCAGATATTAATATCTGTTACGCCCAAAGATTTTTCTTTTGTTGTAGAAGACCAATTGACGGATATTTTTTCACTCCTAGCTAAGCAACAAATCAGAATAAACTTAATGCAGAACTCTGCTGTAAGTTTTTCTTTTTTAATTGATAATAAATATAAACTAAATCAACTCATTAAAAACCTCGGTAAGGATTTTCATGTAAAGTATAATGAAAATTTGCAATTATTGACAATTAGGCATTTTGACGAACAAACTATTGATCGGTTGACGAGCAATAAGACAATTATTCTCACACAAAAAACAAGGGAAACGGCAAGAATAATTTTAAAATAGGCTATTTTTGTTTAGCCTCTTCACCTATGACTAGCAGACGCTCATCATCAATTAATCCGATTGATTTATGAGCAATACTTTCATCTGGGTTTACAAAAAATAATGTTGGGTAGGCCCTTACACTCCATTTTCTAGATAGCCTTTCTCCTTGAGGGTTTTTTTCCATATCCATCTTATAATTGATGAAATTAGAATTGTAGAATTCTCCAACACTTTCTTTAGTGAAATATTTTTTAGCTAAAATTTTGCACGGACCGCACCATTCAGCATACGCATCCACAAAAATTAATTTATTTTCAGCCTTTGCTTTAGCCTTTGCTTCTTCCCATGTACCATTAAAAAATTGAATACCCTTCGTATCATCCTTTGATTCACTTTCTACCTTGAAAGCAAATCCGATAAAGGCTAACATTAACAATGATAAAATTATGCTGATATTTTTCTTCATGATTTATAATATAACTTAATAACTTTGTTTTGTTACTTTGACGTATCAAAAAGTATACCATTACATGCGAAATAAAATTATTTATTTAGAATCGGTTTCAGTTAAAGAAAGGCAATTGGTTGAAAATTTTCTTAGGATATGGAATGACGATTCTAAAACTATATCTATTCATACATCAGGCTCAACTGGTATACCTAAAGAAATATTACTCAATAAAACCGCTATGGAGTCGTCAGCCATAGCAACAGGTAGGTACTTTAGATTTAAAGAAGGTCAGAAAAACATATTGGCATTATCAGCAAATTATATTGCGGGAATAATGCAAATAGTGCGATCTGCTGTATTTGATATGCAATTAATTGTTGCACCTGTTAGCAGTAATCCGTTAAAGCATCTTAAGGATTTATCTTATGACTTTGCTGCTTTTGTTCCGTTTCAGGTTCAGGAAATATTGGCAGATCGAAACTCGCAAAAAATATATGAATCTATTTCTAATGTTATAATTGGAGGAGCTCCAATTAATAATGACTTGTTTAACAAAATTTCTAATTTAACCAATAAGTCCTATGCCACATTTGGGATGACAGAAACGGTCAGTCATGTTGCATTAAAGGAGATAAAAATGAATAACGTACTCTATGAAGCTTTGCCTAATATAAGCTTTGATGTTTCGCAGAAAAAATGTTTGATTGTTTCTGCTCCTAATCTATTGGATACTCCAATTCATACAAATGATATGATAAGACTTGAAAACCAATATAGTTTTGAGTGGCTAGGAAGAGCAGACTTCACAATAAATTCCGGCGGCATTAAAATTCAACCTGAGGTTGTAGAAAGAAAAATAGAGCGCTTGATTGACCGTGTATTTTATATTTCTAAAATACATGATGAACTCCTTGGTGAAATGGTTGTTCTTTTGATCGAAGGACATCCTTTTGAATTAAAACGAATGACTAGTCTGAAGGCTGAATTAAAGAAGATTTTGGGTAAATATGAAATGCCGAAACAGATTTTATTTCAACCAACTTTTAAGCGAACAATAACTGGTAAAATTATTCGTAAATAGATTAACTACTCTAGTATTGTATAAAGAGACTTAGCTTTCCATCTGGGATGTCGATTAAAATGCCACCATTCGGTGGAGATTCCAGTAAAATTGCCTTCTTTCATCACACGTCTTAATAGTTTTCGGTTATCAATTTGAAGCTTAGTTAATTTTCCATTAGCTAAAAAATCGTTTTCGTATTTTGGATATGCTATTTTTTCGATTTCATCGTACTTAGCTCCCATATCAAGAGGAGTTCCATCATTTTTTGCAATAGTCAGATCAACAGCAGAGCCATAATTATGTATCGATCCGTTTTTCGGATTAGATACAAATTTGACCTTTTCAGAAATAGGAATTTCTAAATAGTCCCACATGAATTGTTGAATACTTCTAGGTCTTACTGCATCATAAACTAATAACGTTAATGAAGAGTCAATTTCTTTCAAGTACGTTTGAGCCTTGCTCAAACTATTCGCAACATCCTTTTGTAAATACGCTTTTTTCAGGCTACCATATACATTTTTTTTCATGAAATTATCTTCACTAGAATATTTGAGTTCAACTAAAATACTTGGGTCAATTTTTTGAATATCTACTAACCCTGCGTCAATTATTTTCTGTTCCAAAGAATCAGGTTTATCTGAAGGAAGTACCAATTTGATAGTATCTAAAACTGCTTTTTCAGGATTAATAATTGAAGATTCAATCTTTTTATCTATTTTTGAATCAGTGTTTTGACAGGAGTTGAGCCACATTGTTACACTCATTAAAATAAATGCCCGCAAATGAAAGAAATGAAAGGTGTACATAGTATTTTTATGTTAAGACCCAAAAATTTTGGATTTAATATGGATACTAAAAGTACCAATCCTCTTCAAAACCGAATTAATTTTGAACAGAAATATATTGCATCAAAAGCATTAGCTGAATTTGATGATATGGTTGAAACCCTTTTAAAACATAATGTTAAAGTACAAACATTTGAGGATAGTGATGACATTGACTTACCAGATGCCGTTTTTTTAAATAATTGGATTACAATTACTCCTGACAAGCAACTTTATTTATTTCCAATGGCGGCTAAATCCAGAAGAGGTGAACGACGTCAACCCATTATTGATATTTTGAAGGAAATAAATGAAGTTAGGAATGTTGTAGATTTATCGCATTATGAAAAAGAAGGACTTTATCTAGAAAGTACTGGTTCAATTGTGTTTGATTATTTTAGTAAAGTTGCGTATGCTTCTGTATCTGATAGAACAAGCGAAAAACTGTTTGCTGAATTTTGCAATAACAGTGACTTCGAAGGCCATATTTTTAACAGCGCTGACATAAACGGTAACCCCATTTATCATACTAATATTTTGCTTTCGGTGGCAGAAAAGTATGTCATCCTATGTACCGATTGTATTGAAAATACTCTAGAAAGGGCAATTTTGGTAAAAAAAATAGAAAAAACTGGAAAGGAATTGATTGAAATTTCATTAAATCAAATGACCAATTTTGCTGGTAATTGTATGGAGGTGTTTAATCATAATGGTGAATCTAAACTAATAATGAGTAGAACTGGTTTTTCTTCATTAAAACAAGACCAAATTAATGTTATTAAAAAGTATTCCGATATTGTCACTGTTAATGTCTCAATAATAGAGCGTATCGGTGGAGGTAGTGTTAGATGTATGATGTTGGGAGTACCTTATTAATTATTAAAAGGGTATATAACCAATCCAAATTTATAATATAGAGCAAAGTTACCCGTTCTTAAGATGGCAGGTTCTGGATTGTTTGGATCTCCTATTAAATCATATGACACTAAAATATTAGTATATGATTTTTTACCAATGCTTCTTGAATACCCTAAGCCCATCATCAAACTTTGCGCTTTTGCTTCTAGGGGACTCGTTAATCCAGTAGAAGAAAAATTCAGGTTATACCGGTTATAGCTGGACTCTAGAACAAGAAAATCAAATGGTCGATATCTTAGAAAAACTCCAACACCTGTTACCGTATAAGTCTCAGTTACAAAAGCATTGCTAAATCTTTGATATTGGAAAAGGCTGAGAACTCCGGCTGATACCTTGGGAATAAACTCATAACCAATTTGAGGTGAAGCATAAATTAGAAGTAGATTTCCAAGAAGTAAGTTTGCTCCTGTACCCAAATAGGTATTTTCTTTAAATGCCCGAATTAATTTTTCATTTCTCTGCTTTATAACAGTATCTTTTTTGGCTTCTTCCAAATCATATTGACTAAAAAGTGTAGAGGCAAAAAGTATGCTAATTATGAATATGAAATGTTTTACGGACATAATTTTAACAATGTGTCTTGGTCTATATTATGATCACCATCAAATTTTAGTGTTGTGAAATTAACGTTTTTTTGCTCGAAATATTGAGTTTGAAATACTATTTTTTTATCATCATAGTATTGGTCACTATTTCCAACAACAAAGTAATTTTTAGACTTTGAAAATTTTTTTCCCCAGCTCCATTCTAAATCATTAGGGAAAATAGCAGCCCAAAGTATAAACGTATCTGCATTAATGTTTCCCATTTTCTGCCATCTTGATGCAGTTGCACCACCTTGAGAAAAACCCAACAATACCTTAGAATCGAAATGGTAATGGTTTAAGAATTTGTCTGACACTTTATTCAAGTATTCAATATAATTTAAAATATCATCTTCGCGTTTCTCTTTAGTCATCCAGGAAGCGCCGACTCTACCTGACGACCCTTTGAGGTAAAATCTATGAAGTCCTTCAGGAACAACTATAAAATAATCCTCGGAGAGAATTTGAAATTTCCGAATAAAAAATTGACTAAGTTGTCCGTAGCCATGAAGCGCGAAAAGTATGAACTTTGCCTTTTTGGGGTCTCCAATTGTGCAGATATTTGCATTTATTGTAACTTGTATTTTATGAGTACGCATTAATTTGAGATTTTATGAAATGGGTTGATGCTAGTAGTACTTCATTCTCACACTCTAAAAAGGGTGCATGACCGCAATTTGGCATTAGCACTTTAGTCTTTCCTTGGGTATGTTTTTTAATAGTCTTAACCTGGTTTATCGTTCCATATTGGTCCTTTTTTCCTTGAATAATTAATTGATCTACCTGAATTCTACTTAAAATTGATTTTAGTGGACTCAAATCAAAGCTTTCTCTCAACCAGGTTTTCGACCATGCATAAAAAACTTTTTTGTAACGTTTTCCGTGCCATTTGGCAAGTCCATTAAGTTTTCCATTTTCAAAAGCCACTACGGCTTTCTTAATACCTTCAATAGTAATGGGTTCATTTAAAACATGTGCCGCTTCTGTAACTATACAAACCAAATCTTTTGGATACATTGCTGCATAACTCAATGCTATACTTCCACCATCAGAATGGCCATACAAGATTACTTTTTGAAGGTCTAAATTCTCAATAATTTGGTTTAAGTCCTTAGCCGCTTCAATAAGGTAATCATTTGTTCTATTTGCTAGACTACCCTTTGATTTTCCATAACCGGATCTATCATAAACAATGCCTCTAACTTTTAGGACCTTACAAATTTTTTCAGGATAGTCTTTCCACGATTGAATACAACCAAGACCTTCATGCAGAAATACTATAGTGAATTGAGATTTTATGTTACTATTTACCTCTTTAAGATTAATGCCAATCATTAACAAGCAAAGCATTGCAAACAAAACTAAATGCCTAAATTTTGGGAGTTTAGAGTTTTATTATGACTTAATTCTTTCAGAATAGACACCATTTCTTGTATCAACTTTAATCTTATCCCCAGTATCTATAAATAATGGTACTTTAATTTCAGCTCCGGTATCAATTGTAGCTGGTTTTAATGTGTTTGTAGCAGTGTCTCCTTTTATGCCAGGTTCAGTATAAGTTACTTCTGATTCAATGAAATCTGGTAATTCAACAACTAATGGCATTTCTTCTTCAGCGTGAAAAATGATTGTCACATTAATACCTTCTTTTAAGAACTCCTTTTTTTCTACCATTGACCCTTCTATATAAATTTGCTCGTAGGTATCATTATTCATAAAATGATATCCATCTCCTTCTTGATAAAGATATTGATAGGTCCGTGTTTCTATTCTTACAACATCAATTTTGTGTCCTGCTGAAAAAGTATTGTCTATTATTTTTCCTGTCTCAATATTTTTCAACTTTGTTCTAACAAATGCTGGACCTTTTCCAGGTTTAACATGTTGGAATTCTGTTACAGTATAAAGTTTATCTTTAAACTTCATACACAATCCATTTTTAATATCTGATGTATTTGCCATTTTGTTTTAAATTAATCCTTTAATAATACCCTTATCTGATTTTTTAATAAAATCGATAACACGCTTTTTATATTTTGATGAAATTGATTCATCTATTAATTGTTCTAATCCTTTTGAAATAGAATTATTCATTACAAACAATATTCTATATATTGATTCAATATCTTTAAGGTCATCATCATCTACACCTCTTCTTCTTAGTCCTATTGAATTAACGCCAGCATATGAAAGAGGCTCTCTAGCTACTCGAATATAAGGAGGAACATCTTTTCTAACTCTCGACATACCAGCAATGAACGAATGTTCGCCAATATGCACAAATTGTTGAACACCAACCATCCCTTCAATAATTGACCAGTTTTCAATAGTACAATGACCTGCAATATTAGACGTATTTGCTATAACAACGTTGTCTCCTAAGAGGCAGTCGTGACCAATGTGAACATAACACATTAATAAACAATTTTTACCAATTACAGTTTTCTGTCTATCCACAGTACCTCTATGGATTGTAACACCTTCTCTAATTACAGTTCCATCCCCAATTTCAGTGGTTGAATACTCTCCCTTAAATTTTAAATCCTGAGGAACTGCTGAAATCACTGCACCGGGAAAAATGTTACAGTTTTTTCCTATCCTAGCGCCTGGATAAATGGTAACGTTTGGTCCTATTGTGGTTCCATCACCTATTTCAACATCTTCATAAATAGTAGAAAAAGAGGCAATTGAAACGTCTTTACCTATTTTGGAATCTGAATGAATATGAGCTAACTTGCTAATCATTCAGATCTATCTTTTACAATTTGAGCTAACATTTCTGCTTCCATAACCGGTTGCCCATTTACATATGCAATACCACCCATATTTACTAACCCTCTTCGAATAGGAGAAATTAGCTTTAAGTCAAATACAACTGTATCACCTGGTTTCACCATTTGTTTAAATTTAACCTTGTCTATCTTCATAAAATAGGTAGAATAGAGGTGAGGGTCTTCAACAGAATTTAAAGCAAAAATACCTCCAACTTGAGCCATAGCCTCAATTTGAAGCACGCCAGGAAAAATTGGATTGCCAGGGAAATGGCCAGTGAATTGAGGTTCATTCATAGTAATGTTTTTAACGCCTACTATTGAATCTTCTTTAATTTCCATTACTTTATCAACCAATAAAAAAGGGTAGCGGTGGGGCAACATCTTTTCAATTGCAACTGTATCGAACAAAGGTTCTTTTGAAAGATCAAAATATTTTCCTTTTTTAGCTTGTTTTTTGATTTGTTCTTTCAACACTTTGGCGAAACGAACATTACCACTATGACCAGGTCTAGCAGCTAGAATGTGGGCTTTGATCGGTTTTCCTATTAAAGCTAAATCCCCTACAATGTCTAATAACTTATGTCTTGCAGGTTCATTCTCAAATTGCAATTTGGTATGGTTAAGTACACCAATGCCGTCAACAGAGATATCGAGACTTTCTTTACCGAGCAGTTTTGCTAATTTATTGAGTTCACCCTTATTGATATTTTCTCGCTCAACTAATACAATCGCATTATCTAAGTCACCACCTTTAATCAGTCCATTCTTAGCTAAAAATTCAAGTTCTCTCAAAAAAACGAAAGTTCTGCAACCTGCAATTTCAGTTTGAAAGTCATTAATATTAAACATACTTGCATGCTGAGTCCCTAATACTGGTGAGCGATAATCAACCATCACAGTTACCCGGTATTCCTTATCAGGAATTGCCAAGAACTCGATTTCTTTCTCAACATCTTCCCATTTAATATTTTCGTCTAGTTCAAAATATTCTCGGACGGCATCTTGCTCTTCTTTTCCTGCTTTATCAATAGCTTCGACATATAGTTTTGAGCTACCATCCAAAATCGGAATTTCAGGAGCATCAATTTGTATAAGTGCATTATCAACTTGCATGGCATATAATGCAGCAAGTACGTGCTCAGTGGTGTAGACTTTGGCTCCATTTTGTTCTAATGTGGTTCCTCTTTCGGTAGAAACTACATTGTCAACATCCGCTTTAATTATAGGTTGTTTATCAATATCTATCCTTTGAAATTTATAGCCATGATTCGTTGGAGCAGGTTGTATTGTCATATTGACTGTTTCGCCCGTATGCAATCCGACTCCTTTAAAATCTATTGCTTTTTTTAAGGTGCATTGTTTCTCACTCATGAGTTATTTTTTAGTTGTTCCAATTCTTTCTCAAGTGCTTTAAGGCGATCCAATATTTGCGGTAAACGTCTAAAGCCCATGTATGATTTTTTGTAATCATCAGCTTCGTATGCTGGTGAACCTAATAGCATAGTTCCTTCTTTTCTTATGGTTTTAGGCACACCTGATTGCGCACCTATTAATGTTCCATTAGCTAAATGAATATGTCCAACAATACCAACTTGTCCTCCTACCATCATATTCTTGCCGAGCTTTGCAGAACCAGCAATACCAGTTTGAGCGGCAATTACTGTATTGTTGCCAATTTCAACATTATGACCAATTTGAACCATATTATCTAACTTGACTCCTTTTTTCACAATTGTTGAACCTAGTGTGGCCCTATCAACACATGTATTAGCACCAATATCAACATGCTCCTCTAAAATTACATTTCCTATTTGGGGTACTTTTTTGTAGTTGTTTTCACTATTTGGAGCAAAACCAAATCCATCTGCACCAATAACCGCTCCTGCATGAATAGTGCATGAGTCCTTAATGATGCAATCTCTGTAAATTGTAACATTCGGATATATTCTAACGTTACTTCCAATTTCAACATTTTCACTCACCACAGAATTAGCATAAATATGAGTATTATCGCCAATACTTACACCGTCTTCAATAACCACATAGTCTCCAATAAACACATCTTTACCTATTTTCGAAGATTTTGAAATTGTAGAATTCTTAGAAATAAAAGGCTTTTTATCAATTGCTTCATTATAATACGATAACAATTTAGCAAAACAGGCATAAGCATCTTCAACTTTTATCAAAGTACAAGTATCCTTTAATGCTCTAGTAGGACTAAAAGTCTTATTGACAATTACTAAAGAGGCATCTGTGTCATATATAAATGGCTCATATTTGATGTTGGATAAAAAAGATAACGTTCCTTTTTTGCCTTCTTCAATTTTAGAAAGACCTGATATTTTCTGTTCTGGATTACCTATAATTTCTCCATCAAGTAAGTCCGCGATTTGCTGTGCTGAAAATTCCATTTGGTCAAAAATAATCATTCGCTTTAAATGTAAGCTGTATCATATACAAAAATGCTAATGAGTTATTAACAGCGAATAGCGAAAAGACAATAGAAGTAATTGAAATATTTTAGTTGCACTCAAATTTGATAGCAAATAAAGTACTTTTCTACAGGAGCAGATAATGCTGCAATATTGTAATTATCTGATGCCTTACTTAATTCGGTGAGGTTTCCTTTTCTGTCAATTATCTTTATTTGTTTAAAGTCATCACTATAAGCACTATTGCTTAGTTTTTTCGAGACTAAAAAATAATCTATATCTTCATCATCCAATTGATATTTAATCTTTAGCCTATTACGTTCTTGGTTGAGCCGTTCTTCAGAAAATGCTTCTTTCTTTATTTCTGTTTTAAATAAGTGTCTTGATAAAATACTTTTACTTATTTGACTTAAAATTTTATCAGGGTGATTTTGCCATACTTTCAATGACACAGTTATATCTGAATCATCAATCTCTGAAAAATGACTAAGAAGTTCTTGATTTTTTTCAAAATCTTCAATAGTAAAGTTGTTCTCTAAAAAAACCTTAAGACTTGGTGAAGCAAACAGGTTTTCTCCTTGTTCAAAAAGTAGTTTCGCTCTTCTTAATGCATTGCGAAGCATATACTCAGAGGCAACTACTGTTTTATGCATGTATACTTGCCAATACATAATCCTTCGAGCACTAATGAAGTTTTCAATCGAATAAATTCCTTTTTCAGTAATTACAAGCTCGTTATTATGAACATCAAGCATTTTAATAATTCTTTCACTGCCTATAACTCCCTCAGAAACGCCAGTAAAAAAACTATCTCTTTGCAAGTAGTCTAAACGATCCATATCAAGCTGACTTGAAACTAACTGATGTAAAAATTTTTTATGATACTTATCTGTAAAAATATCGATTGCCATTGTTAATTTACCCTCAAATTCTTCATTCAATCGGTTCATGAAGAATATTGAAACAGATTCATGGTGAATAGACTTTAAAAGTGTATGTTCAAGTGTGTGTGAAAAAGGGCCGTGTCCTATATCATGCAATAGAATGGCTATTATGGCTGCATTATTTTCTTCCGAAGTGATATTTACTCCTTTTTTGGCAAGTTCGGCCAATGCTTTAGACATAAGATGCATTGCACCAAGTGCATGATGAAAGCGTGTGTGGTTAGCTCCCGGATAAACCAAATGTGAAAGACCAAGTTGCTTAATGCGTCTCAATCTTTGGAAGTAAGGGTGCTCTATTAAATCATAAATTAATTCATTGCGGATTGAAATAAAACCGTGAACAGGGTCGTTAATTATTTTTAACTTATTTATTGTAGCTGAAGACAAGGCAATATGATTACATTTGGCGTGCCAAAATTAACAAAAAGAACAACATGGAAGGAAGAATATTATGGGCGGATGATGAAATAGATTTATTAAAACCACATATCTTGTTTTTAGAACAAAAGGGCTATGAGGTTGAAACTTCAAATAATGGTTTGGATGCATCAGAAATGGCTCAAAAGACAAACTACGATATTATCTTTCTAGACGAAAATATGCCGGGCTATAGTGGTTTAGAAACACTGGCTTTGATCAAAAAAAATAATCCTCAGGTTCCTGTAATAATGATAACAAAAAGCGAGGAAGAACATATAATGGAAGAAGCTATTGGAGGGCAAATATCTGACTATTTGATCAAACCTGTTAATCCGAATCAGATATTGTTATCACTGAAAAAAAATTTAAGAACAAAGGAATTGGTAAGTCAAAAAAACACATCTGACTATCAATCCGAATTTCGTCAAATAGGAATGCGGCTAAATGATAGGTTAGATTTTGATGAATGGACTGATATTTACAAAACACTTGTTGATTGGGAGTTAAAGCTAGATGGTTCTGGAGATAGTGGAATGAAAGAAGTTTTTGAAATGCAAAAACGTGAAGCTAATTCTCAATTTTCGAAGTTTGTTGCTGATAATTATGAAGATTGGGTTTCAGGCCATGAGGAAGCACCAGATATGTCGCACAACATTTTAACGAAAAAAGTAATGCCGTTGATTGGAAAAGAACCTATATTTCTAATTGTGATTGATAATTTGAGATATGATCAATGGAAAATTTTACAACCATTAATTAATGAATATTTTACCGTTGAATCAGAGGAAGTCTTTTATTCAATTCTACCTACAGCAACTCATTATGCGCGAAACGCTTTATTTGCGGGATTAATGCCTATAGATATTGAAAAAAAGCATCCTAACCTTTGGTTGAACGAAAACGAAGAGGGTGGAAAGAATATGCATGAAAAGGAACTGTTTGAACTGAACTTAAAACGGAATGGTAAACAGGTGAAGATGTCGTACCACAAAGTTATTAAGCTTGACTTTGCACGTAAAATGGTCGAAAAATTTAACGACTTAATGAAGAATGATATCAATGTTTTGGTTTATAATTTTGTAGATATGTTATCTCATGCAAGAACTGAAATGGAGGTCATTAAGGAGTTAGCAGATGATGAATCTGCTTACCGTGATTTGACCAAAACATGGTTTGAACATTCTCCACTTAAAGAAATGCTGGTCAAAATTGCAGATAAAGGGGTCAAGACCATTTTAACAACTGATCATGGTACAATTAAGGTTGATAATCCAATTAAAATAGTAGGAGATAAGCAAACAAACACCAATTTGAGGTATAAGGTTGGACGAAATTTGAATTTTAACCCAAAGGACGCAGCAGCTTTCGAGAACCCAGCGGCGATTAAATTACCACAAGAAAATGTAAGCTCATCATTCGTTTTTGCAAAGGAAAATGATTTTTTTGCTTATCCAAACAATTATAATCATTATGCCAATTACTATAAAGATACTTTTCAACATGGAGGCATATCACTCGAAGAAGTCATTATTCCGTTAGTAACGCTAAAAGCGAAGTAGCTCCATTCTTTTTATTTATGCCATAAACTTTGCTTATATTTGTTTTAAGTGCTTCTTTATGGAAATTAAGATCGAGTCTGTAGAATATATTGATCAATCAGCTGAGTCATTTTTAGAGGCTTTAAGAGGGCATAGATTCTTCGCTTTTTATGGAGAAATGGGAGCAGGTAAAACTACTTTCATAAACGCACTTTTAAGGTTAATGGATGTTGAGGATCATACCACATCTCCTACATTTTCGATTGTGAATGAGTATTTTTCTCCTACTTATGGTTCTATTTTTCACTTTGATTTTTATAGATTAAAAAATGAACAAGAAGCAATTGATATTGGAGTAGAGGATATTTTATACGGAGATGATTATTACTTTATGGAATGGCCTGAAAGAGTCGAGAAACTTTTACCAGAAGACGTCGTAAAAGTGACTATTGAGGTTAAAGAAAATTGCAGATTGATAAACGCGGAGATATGATAACAGATCCAGAAACACTTAAGTCTTTGATGAAGGAGGGCAGTTTGCTTCCTCAAGAAGAGATGCTTGCGGTACAGCAGAAAAAAGGTAAATTAACTATAGGAATTCCTAAAGAAACATCTTATCAAGAAAATAGGGTGGCATTTATTCCAGAAACGGTTCAGTTGTTAGTTAGTAATGGACATCATGTCGTTGTTGAAACAAAAGCGGGGGAAAGGTCTCAATTCTCTGATAATGATTATTCTGAAGCAGGAGCAGAAATTGCCCCAGATGCTAAGACGGTTTTTCAGGCCAACATGATATTAAAAGTGGCTCCTCCAACACAAGCAGAAATTGATATGATGCCAGGTGATCAAACCTTAATATCAGCGTTACAATTAACGCTCCAGCCGAAGGAAACATTGGTATCTTTGATGCAAAAACAAATTACCGCCATAGCCTGGGATTATATCAGGGATGATCACGGAATTTTTCCGGTTGTAAGGGCAATGGGCGAAATAGCAGGCACAACTGCTATTCTAATAGCAGCCGAGTTACTTTCTAATTATAATGATGGTAAAGGTATTATGATGGGAGGTGTTGCAGGTGTTCAACCAACAGAGGTTGTTATTTTAGGTGCAGGTACTGTTGGAGAAAATGCGAGCAGAGCAGGGCTTGGTTTAGGAGCTTCAATTAAAGTATTTGATAACTCAATTTCAAAATTAAGGCGTTTACAAAATGATATTGGACAACGGGTTTATACCTCTGTCATTCAACCAAAATTGCTTGAAAAAGCCATTAAAAGGGCAGATGCTGTTATTGGGGCAATCAGAGCTCCATTTGGTCGGACCCCCTGTATTATTACTGAAGAAATGATAAAGCAAATGAAACCTCATTCCGTAATAGTCGATATTAGTATTGATCAAGGCGGTTGTTTTGAAACCTCAAGAATTACCAATCATAATAATCCTACTTTTACTAAACATGATGTTATCCACTATTGTGTTCCAAATATTGCTTCCAGAGTATCGCGTACTGCCTCAATAGCCTTAAGTAATATTTTTGCACCTATTGTCTTGGAGATAGGTGAACTGGGTGGTTGTAAAAATATGGTGAAGAAAGATGCTGGTTTTAGAAGTGGAGTATATATTTATAAGGGTAAATTAACATCTCAAATTTTAGGAAAGGTATTCGATTTACCGTACAAAGATATTGAGTTATTATTGGCTGCTTTTTAATATTGTTCCTTTTCATTAGGAAAGTCTTTTGATCTTACATCTTTTATGTAACTCCTAAATGCATCTAACATTTCTTGATGAAGGTTTTTGTACTTTCTTAAAAACCTAGGACTGAATTCGTTATTTATACCTAACATATCGTGACTGACTAAAACTTGCCCATCTACACCATTTCCTGCACCAATACCTATAATAGGAATTGATACCTCCTTTGAGACTTTAGTTGCTAATTTAGCAGGTATTTTTTCTAATACAATGGCGAAACAACCTGTTTCCTCAAGGAGTTTTGCATCAGCAATCAAACGGTCTGCCTCTTCCTCTTCTTTAGCCCTTACAGTATATGTCCCAAATTTATAGATCGATTGAGGAGTTAAACCTAGATGCCCCATTACAGGTATTCCTGCTGTTAAAATTCTTGATATTGATTCAATAATTTCTTGACCACCTTCCATTTTAACTGCATGTCCTCCAGATTCTTTCATAATCCGAATAGCTGAATGTAAAGCTTGTTTAGAGTCACCTTGATAAGATCCAAAAGGTAAGTCTACAACAACCAAAGACCTATCAATTGCACGAACTACCGACGAAGCATGGTAAATCATTTGATCTAATGTAATAGGCAATGTGGTTTCATGACCTGCCATAACATTGGAAGCTGAGTCACCAACTAAAATAATGTCAATACCAGCCTCATCAAGAATTTTTGCCATTGAAAAATCATAACCGGTTAACATAGCAATTTTTTCACCCTTCTCCTTCATTTCTTGAAGAACATGAGTAGTAACGCGTTTGACATTTGAATGTACTGACATGGTTGACTTTTTTAGTAAATGTATATAATATTATGGAGTTGACAAAGATACAGGCAATACCTTTCCATTCATCCACTGATGCCCAGTCAGACTAAACTGAACAATAAATTCTGCCATTTTTTGCGCTGAAACAGGAGCTTCATATCCTGGAAAAGCAGCTTCAAGCATTTCTGTTTGTGCTGCCCCAAGTGCCAAGCAGTTTGCTGATATTTTTTTATCTTTTAGCTCTTCCGCTAAACATTCAGTAAAGCTTGCAAGTGCTGCTTTGGAGCTAGAATAAACACTCAGTCCTGGAAATTTAGAGCTACCCTGAAAACCTCCCATGGAACCAATATTAACAATATGCGAACCTGGAATCATAAGTGGGATAATAGCTTGACAAGCTTTTATAATACCAATAATATTGGTTGAAAACATAGTTTCTATCTCTAATTCTGTTAAATCTAGTAAAGGAGCATTAGCTAAATTGCCAGCATTATTGATTAAAATGTCAACGTGTTCGAAGTGTTTTTTGATTATATTTTCTAAGTTTAATTTGACTTTTTCAGTAGTCAAATCAAAGTTTTCTACACTAACATTTTTAAAGTTTAATTTAAGAAGGGGCTCTGTATTCCGCGAGAGTGCTAAAACTTGATGATTTACACTTAATAATTTTACTAAATTAAACCCTATGCCCCTGCTGGAACCAATAATAACGATATTCGCCATAGAAAACTTTAGTATTCATCAAAAGAAACAACTACCTTTTCAGTCACAGGATGAGCTTGACACGTTAAAATAAATCCTTCCTCTACCTCCTCAGGTTCTAATGAATAATTTAAATCCATAATTGCTTTTCCTTCCATTACTTTTGCCCTGCAGGTACAGCAGACACCTCCTTTGCATGAAAAAGGAACATCAGCATCAGCATCTTGAGCCGCCTGCAAAATATTTTTACCATTTGATTTCAAGTCAAATTCAAACTCTTCATCATCAATCACAACAGTAACTGAACTATTGATGTCAGGAATTGGTTCATTTGAAGGGTCTTTTATTTCTGAGACATCCTTTACAGGAGTTGTAAATAATTCAAAGTGAATGTTTGCCTCCGAAATTGCTCTTTGCTTAAAAAAATCGTTAACGGCGTGAATCATACTTTCTGGTCCACATGAGTATACTTCATCAATGATTTGGGTGTTTAGGTAAGTAGTGTAAATATCTTCAATCTTTTGGCTGTTAATTCTTCCAGTTAAAGTATCATTTAACCCATTTTCTTGAGAATATAGATAATACAGATCAAAGTTTTCATTATTTTCAGCTAATACGTCCAAGTCCGCTTTATAAATAGTTTGGTGCTTGGATTTATTTCCATAAAACAGTTTTACATTGCTCCCATTATGATCATTAAGCACTGTTTTAATTAATGATATTACTGGAGTAATGCCACTACCTGCAGCAAAAAAAACGAAATTTTTAGCAGCCTCAGTTTTGATTGTGAAATTTCCTTGTGGAGCCATTACTTCAATAGAATCCCCAGCAGAAAGGTTTTGAGCAAAAGTTGAAAAAATACCATTTTCTACTTTTTTTACAGCAACTGTCATTGTGCCTTCGTGCGGAGCAGAACTTATTGAGTAGGAACGACGAATATCTTCACCATTAATCATACTTCGCAAGGTTAAATATTGACCTGCTTTAAACTGAAAATCGTTTAATAAATTATCTGGAATTTGAAATGAAATAGAAACTGTTTCAGTAGTTTCTTTGGTCACTTCAGTAATATTTAAAGAATGAAAGGTAGTACTCATTATATAAAATTTTGCGTAAAAATAGTTGATATAGTCGAATTGACGTTTAGATTTAGTTTAAAAAATGAATTAGTTATCAGAAATTATAAATTTCTATGAAAATTCTATTTTTACCAACCCATCTCTATCAATGTCGATTAATTTAACTGATTTAATTGTATTTATAAGCTTTTCATCAAATGTTGTTTTTACTTTGACATAATTTTCTGTAAAACCATACATTACGCCTTCATTTTCTTCACCTTCAAATAGTACTTTCTTCGTTTTTCCTAATTGTCTTTCATAAAAAGCTCGCTTTTTTTTGTTCGATAGGATGTGCAATTGTTTACTTCGTTCTCTGCGAGTTGCTATCGGAACACTAGCTGCCATTTTTCTGGCTGTTGTATTTGCTCTCTCGGAATAAGTAAAAACATGCAAGTATGAGATATCAAGATCTTTTAAAAAATTTACAGTTTCCATAAATTCTTGATCCGTTTCGCCTGGAAAACCTACAATTACATCAACACCAATACAGGTGTCTGGCATTAATGTTTTTATTGTTTCTACGCGATCAGAGTATAGTTCTCGCAAATATTTTCGTCGCATTGCCTTAAGCATTTTATTGGAACCAGATTGAAGCGGAATATGGAAATGAGGCAGAAAACGTTTTGATGTAGCTACAAAATTTATGATGTCATTATTTAGTAAATTAGGCTCAATAGATGATATTCGAAACCGCTCGATTCCTTTAACATTATCAAGAGCTAATACTAAATCATAAAAACTTTCGGTATTACCTTGCCCAAAATCTCCGATATTAACACCTGTCAATACTACTTCTTTAATATCCGTTTTAGCTATTTTATTTGCTTCGGTGATAGTTTCATCGATAGATGCATTTCTACTTTTACCTCTAGCTAGCGGAATTGTACAGAAAGAACAAAAGTAATCACAACCGTCTTGTACTTTTAAAAACGACCTTGTTCTATCACCCATGCTGAATGATGGAACGAAATCAGTAGTTTCCTTAATATTGGTATTAATAACGGCTGCAGAGTCTTTTTTTTCAATATCTTCTATATGATCTAAAATATTAAATTTTTCATTGGCTCCTAATACCAAATCAACTCCAGGTATATGACTAATTTCATCTGGTTTCAACTGTGCATAGCAACCAATCATTGTTACAAAAGCTTCAGGATTTATTTTTAGGGCTTTTTTGACAATTTGACGACATTTCTTATCAGCATTATCGGTTACAGAGCAAGTATTGATAACGAAAATATCCGGTCTATCCGTAAAATCAACTTTAGCAAATCCTTGATTTTCAAAATTTCTTGCAATTGTAGATGTTTCAGAAAAATTAAGTTTGCAACCCAAGGTATAAAACGCTACTTTTTTGTACTGACTCATAATTTTGACAAAGATAAGGGAATTGAAATAATTAGAGATGTTAGTGTTATGATTAGTACTATTAGATTGAATAATACCATCCCTAATAAAAAAACACCTTTTACATTTTGTAAAAGGTGTTTTTTAAAATTTAACTAATTATAGAATTTATAATTCCTCGAAAGTAAGTTCTTCTCTTGGTTCAGGTTTTTTATATTCACCAGACTCCCATAAATCTTGTATTTTATCTAAGGCAGCTTGCATACCACCTTGAAATTTTTCAAAATCTTCTTTATACAAGAATATTTTATGTTTTTCATAAGTCGGATTTTCTGAATCATCAGAATATTTCCTCTTACTTTCAGTAATGGTGAGGTATAAATCGTTTCCTCTTGTTTTTTTAACATCAAAAAAGTAGGTTCTTTTCCCTGCTTTTACTTTTTCCGAAAACACTTCGTCGTTTCTCTCGTTCATCTTTCCCTTCTTTAAATAAATTTATATGAGTAGCAAATTTAGAATTGAAATCTTAATTACCAAAAAAAAAGCGTTAAAAATGATTCTAAACTAATTATTCTTTAATTTTATTTTGAATATATGCTAGAATATCTCCTTTAAAATCAGGGTTAAACCATTGTATTGATTCATTTTTTTTGAACCAAGTCATCTGGCGTTTGGCGTAACGTCTAGAGTTTCTTTTAACAAGCTCAACAGCTTTCTCTAAAGGTATCTCACCTTCAAAATAACTGAAATATTCGGCGTATCCAACAGTTTTAAGTGCACTATGATTTCTATATGGAATCAAGGATTTTACTTCTTCTTCTAATCCTCTTTCAACCATTTTATCAACTCGTTTATTAATTCGGTCATAAAGTAATTCTCTTTCTATTTCTAGCCCAATCCAAATCGGTGTAAATGATCTTGATTTAGCGGTTTGTTTCCTATAGTGGGTAAACTTTTTCCCTGAGATTTCTATCACTTCAATTGCTCTTATCATTCTTGCATGGTTATTTCTATCCATAAATTCGAATACTTCAGGATTGTGTTTGTCTAAATAGTTTTGAAGAGGTTTAATTCCTTCGCTATCTTTAATTTTAATCCATCTAGCCCTTATTTTAGAATCGCTTGGCATTTCATCTATACCATAGACTAAGGCATCTATGTACAAACCGCTTCCACCTACAGCTATGCAAACATCATTACTTTTGAATATGTCATCGAGGGTTTGAATCGCATTAATTTCAAACTTTCCCGCCGTATAATCAGTTTTTATACTATGAGAATTGATATAATAATGTTCAGCACTTTTTAATTCTTCTTCACTAGGCTTTGCAGTGCCAATATTCATCTCTTTGTAAAACTGTCTTGAATCAAATGATAAAATAGGGCAGTTATAATAATTCGCTAAATCAATGCTTAAAGTGGTTTTTCCAATAGCAGTTGGACCAACAACAATAATAAGATGTTTGGCAGAATTATATTTCGCCTTTAAATTGGATTGAATTGATAACACGAAGGCAAAAATATTCAAATATTAGAGGAAATCAACTTTTTATATAGCATGCTTTATTCTTCAGTCCAAACCGCTAGCTCATTTCCTGCTGGATCTCTAAACTGAAACCGTCTACCTCCTGGAAATGAAAAAATATCAACGACTATTTCACCACCATTTTCTTGAATGGTTTTATGTATTTTTTCTAAATTAGAATGATGAATAACAACCAATGCACCATTTTTAATCACTTTGTTTGATTGCTCAAACCCACCTTCGATTCCGCTCGAAGAAAATGAGGTATAGTTTGGACCATAGTCGGTGAATTTCCAATTAAAGCAATTATTGTAGAATTTTTTAATAATGTTTAAGTCCTTGGCTAAAAACTCAACATAATTGATATGATTATCTTTTGACATAAAATTCAATATTTTTTAGAATTTATTTTTAAAGTAATACGCTACTATTCAATTGTTATTTGCTTTCCGTAGAATTTTGCTTTTTTATTAAACATAACGTCTAATACAGCTTTCGTCTTCGCTAAAACCTCTCTAAACTTTAATTTGCGGTTATTTGTATTTGAGTAATTTGCATTTGAAAAGCCAATGGCATTTATATGATTACTTCTGGCAATGAAAAGTGCACGTTCTACGTGGAATTTTTGTGAAATGATAATAAATGCATTTAGTCCAAATACTTTTTGAGCGCGCAAAATAGAATCTAAAGTCCTAAACCCAGCGTAGTCCAGAAAAATTTTGTTTTCAGGAATGCCCTTGGCAATTAAATCTCTTTTGAACGTTTTTGGTTCATTATAATTTGAATGGCCATTATCTCCAGATACTAGCACAAAATCTATTTTATTAGCCTTGTATAGAGAAACAGTAGCATCAATTCTATTGGCATAATAGAAATTAATATTGCTACGAAAATTGTATTTAGAAGTGCCAAGTACCAAACCGACTTTATGCTTTGGTAATAAGTTTATATCGCTGAAAATAAATTTTTCTGAAACTGATTTAACGTAAAGATTAGTTCCTAATACAAATAAAGGAATTACAATCATCAAAATGACAATTGTTCGTTTCAAAATTTTAAACCAATTAATTTTTTTCACCTATTTCTGGAAAGGCATGTTTATATTCTTCATATCGCTCCATTACTTCATACACGTATTCGAAAGTTTGGATTCCTCTCATATAACCATATTTAACAGCTTCGTGTCTATAATATTTAGGGCGTGATAGTCCAAGAATCATAGAATCAACATTCCCAAACCAAGTACTGCTATCTTTAAAAAAATATGGTGCTAAGGCGCGGGCATCATCAACATGGGCTCTGCCTGCATTGAAAGTCGCTAGTGTAAAATGAATAGCTTCAAGTGTATCAGGGATTATTTTTAACCATTGTTTGTAGTTTTTACTTAGTTTCTTAATGCCAGCTTTTATTTGAGCCTCTGCACTGGAGTTTTCGTTTATGCCGTAAGCCTCTGCAGTCGCAGGCATAAATTGAAAAATACCAAATGCTCCGACCCAAGATGTTTTATAGGTTTCAAATTTAGATTCCTGATAGATAATTGAGGAGATTAAACGCCAATCCCAACCCAGTTTAGGGGCTTCACTTTTAATAATTTCGTCGTAAGGAGATAGTGTACCACCTGCTGCACTTGAATAATTTGAATTGGCCTTACGAGATAAATTTCTTCGTTCGAAATACTTTCTTTTTACTTCACCAATGGTTGATTGGTTTTTCTTTGCGATAAGCCAGTCATTAATTTTTTTGACCAATTTTGGAGAATTTAACCTTGCAGCGAAAGCAATTTCTTCATCACTGCTTAGTTTTAAATCAATGTTTAAATTACTCCAATAAATCTGATTGATTTTGGCAATGTTCTCATCAGCAATTGTATAATCAAGTAGTCCTCTGCTTACCATTCTAATAATCTCTTCAGTAGTAATGTCGCCGTCAAGAGGGACAATATTGAGATTTAACTTTAGAGTTTCGTTTAATTTTTCAAGTTGTTTTTTATGAGTGGAGTTACTCCAAACTGATATTGTTTTACCTTTTAGTTGTTCAATCTCGGTAATCAATTGTTCTTGAGGTAGTGTATCATTTTTTGATCTTTTTTTTGGAATCCTTTGTATCAGAACCTGCCGAGAAATTAAGTGAGAATCAGTAAATCGAACTTTTTTTTCTCTTTCAGGTGTTTTAGTTAGGTTACATGCAATTATATCCCCGCGCAAGGCATAGAGTTCAGAAAAAATAGAATCTAAATTTTGGACTATTTTAATATTTAAACGTATATCACAATCTTTCGCAAATTCATGCAACAATTCGTACTCATAGCCCATATTTCTCCCCTTTACAATGAAGAATGATGCAGGCCCATTTTCTGCTAATACTGTCAAAACACCTGTTTCTTTTATCTCATTCCAATCAACTTGCTTGATTTGATCCTTTAACCTTAGATTCCGGTCGTTACAACCAATGACTACAATTGATAAAAAAAGAATGATAAGTGGTTTGATCATTGTAAGCTAATATAGCTAAAAAATAAACATAAAAAAGGCCATCAATTTTATTAATGGCCTTTTATTAATCTGTAAGAAAAGGTTTATTTTTTCAATAAATCTCTAATTTCTCCTAATAATTCTTCCTGAGTAGGTCCAGTTGGTGCTGGTTCCTCTTCTTCTTCCTTCTTTTTGGTTTTATTGTAAGCCTTAGTAATCATAAATAGCACAAAACCTACAATAATTAAATTGATAACAGCATTAATCCATCTACCGTAATAAATGGCATTTTCTGGGGCTGTAACTTCTCCAGCTTCATTGGTTAACTCAGCGGATAAAACATATTTCATTTCAGCAAAGTCAATTCCTCCTGAAAAATGACCAACAAATGGCATCATAATATCAGAAACGAATCCTTTCACTACAAGTCCAACAGCTCCAGCTAATAAAACCGCAACTGCTAATTCAATGACATTACCAGTCATGATAAAGGCTTTAAATTCTTTTAACATAGTTTTCTTTTAAGGTTATTCAAACAAATATATAAGAAAAATTGGTAGAATTAATTTTGTTGGATATGAACATCCATTTGCGGAAATGGGAAGTTAATTCCAGCTTCTCCGAATTCTTTGTAGACTCGTTCGTTCATTTTAAAGTAAACGTCCCAATAATCATCAGTTTTACACCAAACGCGAATGGTAATATTAACTGAACTATCAGCTAACGCTACTAATCCAATAAATGGCTCAGGTGTTTTTAAAATCTTAGGATCATCTTCAATAAATTGTTCAACAGTTTTTTTTGCGTCATCATAACTATCTCCATAAGCAATGCCAACTGTAAAATCAACTCTTCGTTCAGGCTGCATGGTATAGTTAATCATATTTCCATTAGCCATAGCACCATTTGGTACAATAACAGTTTTATTGTCTAAAGTCAGAAGAATCGTATTAAAAATTCCAATTTCTTTTACAGTGCCAATTTCTCCTTGAGCTTCTAAGTAATCACCTACTTTGTAGGGTCTAAAGATGAGTATCATAACACCACCAGCCAAATTACCAAGAGTTCCAGAAAAAGCCATACCAATAGCTAATCCAGCTGCACCTAGCAGTGCCACAAAGCTTGTCATTTCAACACCTAATTGACTTAGAGCGGTGATTAATACTAAAATTTTTAATAAAGCAGAGACTGCACTTGTTAAAAAGCCTTTTAAAGAAGGATCCAAACTTCTTTTATCCATCAGTTTGGAAACCAATTTGGTGATTCTTTTTGCTAAGAATAAACCAATCACTAAAATGGCAAGGAAAATGAGAAGGTTCGTTCCCCAGTCCACCAGTTTTTCTATCCACCAATCAATATTAGTAAATTTGGCAGTTCCTGATAATTCTGTAGTTTTGTCTGGCATAAGATAGTTTATTTGATTTTTTAGCAAATATATACATTCAATATGTTTTTTGTTTTATCGAAGATATTAAGTTTTTTTTTACAGCCTTTTATTTGGGCATTATTGCTTTTAATTTTAGGTGTTTGGATTAAAAAAAACACCCTGAAAAAACGATTTTATTTGGGTTCATTGATTATATTCTTGTTTTTTTCTAACACAGTAATTTTTTCTGAATTTACAAGATTGTGGGAAGAAGAAGGTGTGAAGTATGAGTATCTAAAAACGTATGATATAGGAATAGTTTTAGGCGGAATGACTGAGTTTAATAATGATTTAAACAGGCTAAGTATACGAAGGGGGGGAGATAGGGTTTGGCAAGCTATTCAGTTATATAAAATTGAAAAAATAGACAAAATTTTGATTTCAGGAGCACATGGATATTTAATCGACAGAGGGCTTAATGAGGCGATTCAAATGAAGGAAGATTTAATCAGAATGGGTATTCCTGGTGAAGATATTTTAACCGAATCTAATTCAAAAAACACTTATCAAAACGCCGTTGAATCAAAACAAATAATTGATGCAATGGAAGATGAGGTATCAATATTACTAATTACTTCTGCAATACATATGAAAAGGGCAAAAGCTTGTTTTGCCAAGGCTGGATTTACAAATGTTGATGTTTTTTCAACTGACCACTATACAGGTAGCGTTAGAGGATATCAATTAGATCAATACTTAATTCCGAACATTGGAACTTTGGGTAATTGGAACTACTTAATTAAGGAATGGGTTGGTTATGTCATTTATTCCTTGGTAGGTTACACCTGATTATAAATTATTATTTAAAGCAAATTTAACAAGACCAGCTACATTTTTAGCTCCTGTCTTAGAAAGTAAGTTTTTTCGGTGAGTTTCTACCGTATAAGCACTAATACAGAGTTCATCTGCTATTTCGTTGGTATTTAATTCTTCACAAATGAGTTTTAAAATATCCCGTTCTCTTTTTGTTAAATGAATGTCTTGTTCCATATTATTCGAACTAAAACTTTCAAGAAATGAAACCTGAACATTTTTATCATAATAATTCTCATCATTTAAAACGGTTTCAATAGCCTCTAAGAGTTCTTGACTCGATACGGTTTTCAGCAAATATCCATGAACCCCAATTTCCATCAAATGCTTAATGTATTTTTGAGAATCATGCATAGTTAGCATAATAATTTTAACTTCTGGCCAGAACTTTTTTATTTCTTTTGCTGTTTCAATACCATCTTTCAATGGCATATTTACGTCTAATAAAACAACATCTATTAAAGATTTTTTTAAGATACTTATTGTTTCTTCCCCGTTATTAGCCTCTTCAATATGGGTAATATTTTTTGAGTTGCGCTGAATTAATTGGGAAATACCTTCCCTAAATATTTTATGATCGTCAGCTATAAGAATATTCATCCTAATGGGATATTAATGTTAAAAATTGAACCTCTTCCTACTGAACTATCAATATCTAAATCACCATTTAATTTGGCAATTCGGTTGTGAATATTGGATAGTCCAAGTCCTTCGCTTTTTATTTCTTCTGGATTAAATCCTCTACCGTCATCTTCGAATAAAATATTTACCAATTGATTTTGTTGGTTGATGCTTAGATCGATATGATTTGCGTCGGCATGTTTTAATGTATTACTTAATAGTTCTTGAATAATACTATAAATCTCCTGTTCTGAATGACTATTACTAAATGTAATTTCATCTTTCATGAATAAACCAAACTTAACGGTTTTAGACTTATTAATTGTCGTTACCAAATCAGATAATGTGCTTTTTAGCCCTTTAGAAATTAATTTTCCAGAGGCTAGATTGTGAGAGATGTTTCTAACGTCTTTAACCGCTTCGTCAATTAGTTCGGTTAATTGGATATGATCATTACTTTCTGAGATTAATCCAAAATGTACTTTTAAAGCTGCCAAAGTGCCACCAATTCTATCATGCAGGTCTTGTGATAACCGCTGGCGTTCTTCTTCCTGGCCTTGCAGTATAGCCACGTATCTGTTTGACTCTTGTTCTTTAAGCAAATTGTCAATTTCTTGATTTTTTACTGATATTTCAAGCGCATTTACTTTTCTTTTTTGTCTAAAAAATCGATATACAAATATTAGGGTCACCAAAAGTCCAAAGAGAGACAATATGAGAAAAAGAATAGTCCTTTGTTTTTCTTTATTTTCTGCTGTCTCAATTAATAAGGCTTGCTCTTTTTCTTTGGTTTTATATTTAGTTTCGAATTCTAACAAGGAAGCAACTTTATCTGATCTAAAAACAGAATCTCTAAAACCAATATAAGTATTGAGGTAAGTAAGGGCCGAATCCATATTTTGATCTTTAATGTATACTTCCGCCAAGGCCTGATAGATATCTCCTAGCAGAGATTTATCGCCAGTTGGTAATAAAACATTCTTGGCTTGGTAGAAATAGTAAAGCGCACTATCGTTATTTTTTGTCCAGTCGTAAACACCGCCTATATTATATAGGATATCGGCCAAGAAAACTGAATCATTGCTTGCTTTAGCTACTGAGGCCACCTCTCTATATTTTCTTATAGCTTCGTCATATTCATCTTTTAAGTAATGAATATTGCCTATTGACATTGAGGTCTTTGAGGCAGCAAGATATTTTTTCGCATTTAGGTATATGGTTTGGGCTTTGCTTAAGTAATACAACGAACTGTCATAATTATCATGAAGGTAATGCCACTGTCCTAACCGAGAATAAACAGGAGCTAAATAGTTTTGATTGCCAACTTCGTTTTTGATTGCTAAACTTCGGTATAAATACCTTAAAGCAATACTATCTTCGTCTAGGTACATGTGCAGTTCGGCAATATTTTCAAGGGTTGTTGCAAGGTTTGCATTGTATCCAAACTTTTTTCTAATTACAATTGCTTTTTCATAAAAAAAATTGGCAGAATCTATCTGGTATTCATTATAGTATGCTTTTCCGAGCATGCTATATACTGTAGAAATAAAATAAGGGGACTCTTGCCACTTTATTTGCTTTTGAAGCCCGAGTAGTTTATTCTTTGATTTAATATTATTCGAACCCATTCCTTTTTGAATTGTATCAAGAATATGCTCAAATAATAAACTATCTTTTTCAGATATTCCACAAACTATAGATGGATTAAATATTTGAAGAAAGAGAATTATAAAGGGGAGTGAAATTCGCATTAATTATGAATTGGGGGTTTTTCACGAGGCTCACCACCAGTTTTGTTAGAAGCTAATTTCTTATTCTCTCCATCAATCTGCAACAATACAAGATCAGTAGTACTCCATTCAGATGCAGTTATAGGTACTGACATCTCATATTCGGTAGGGTAAACAGTGGGTTGACTACTATTCATTTTTAAATTTAAAACAATGTAATTATATAAACAGTTTTCACCATCTTTATAGACTTTAGATTTTTCTATGCTATTGATGGCACTGTAATTTCCAGATTGTAACAATATTTTCATGTTATTGTCACCATTAACAATACTGATACTGTCTGGAATATGAATTAACAAAGATTCACTGGTATAATTTTCAAAAACGGTATCCAGATCAATAAATAAGTCTAAACTATCAGCAGGGATACTACTGAATTCCACTTGTTCGCATCCATTTTCTGGTCCAAGCTGATGTGTATGATATTCTTTTTCAATTGCAACACTTTTATCTGATAACATGTTTCCATTTGGTTTGCTATCACAAGCTGCTAATAACAATAGAATCAAAACTAGAGATATTATTCTTTTCATAGGGTTTTAGTATTAGTTACAGATAAATATAATTATTTATTACCCTTAATCAACTAATTAATCCTAAAAGTTTTAATAAAAAACATCCCTGTTTTCAGGGAGTATTAAAACCCCTATAAATGGTGAGATATAATAGATGTAAAATATAGAAGTTTGTCACACAGCTAAATCAAATTCAATATTATAATTTTATGAAAATTACCAGAGCCAATTTAGAATTTATCAGAAATGATGTTTATCTAAATATGACCGCTTTGGTTCCTACTCAGAACTATAATTCATGGTATCTCAAAAAGAATAAGAATACAATATCAGACGAGCAGGATAGGATTCTTGACTTTACGCTTTATTCTGATCAAGATATTGTTTCTGATAAGTTGTTTTTTAAGACAAAAACTATTCGTCAGAAAGTGTCAATGAATAAACGATTCAATGGATTAAAGCTAAATGTTATTGGCGGTAATGAGGTAATAAGGTTGCATAAGATATGTAGAAAGCAAGATCCAATTGGTTCTGATGAATTCGACTTCGAAATTATTGGATTGGAAGATAAAACGCTCCATATAGTGACAAGATATATGGGTGGTTTATCTCCACATGCTTTTCAATTAAATTGGGATGGTTATGTTAAGTACAATGGCGTTATACAAGTAACGTTAGGATTGTCTCATAATTCATATAATGATTCAGGTGTCGAAAATAAGCAGGAGAGACTACAATTCGATTTAAGCGGGTTGTTTTTACTGGAAGAGAAATTGAGAATTATTGTCAAATCAGATAGAAAAATCGGAATTATTACCCACAATCCTTGAAATAAAATCTAATATTTCACAAGAGGGTTGTCTGGTCTAAATTTTTAATCGTTAGTTTAGACCAAGGCAGCCCTTTAATTAGTTTGCCATTTCACTCATAAACTTTATTCTCATTAACCTTAATTGCTCCTCGTCGTAATCGCCGTCAAATTCGTCATATGCTGAAGACAAGGCGTCTGTTTCCGCTTCTTTAAAGTAGTCATAGATTTCTTCTTGTTCTTCTTCATCTATTAAATCATTAATATAATAGTCGATATTAATTTTTGTTCCAGAAGCAACAATGGCTTCAATTTCGTTAATAATTTCATCAATCTCCTTTCCATGTGAAGATGCAATGGCATCTAATGGCATTTTGATGTCAACATTTTTAATAATGTGAACTTTCAACCCTGATTTATTGACCAAAGATTTGACAACAAAATCTTGAGGTCTATCAATATTATTTTCTTCAACATACTCATTAATTAACTCTAAAAAAGGTTTACCATACCTAGTTGCTTTGCCTTGACCAACCCCAATGATATTAGATAGTTCTTCTTTATTTATCGGATACTGTGTTGCCATGTCTTGCAACGAAGGTTCCTGGAAAATAACAAAAGGTGGAATACTTTTTTGCTTTGATATCTTTTTGCGTAAATCAAGCAATAATTGATAGAGTGTTTCGTCAGCTACCATCTGGCTTCCAGCTTTTGTAGTAGCAATATAATCATCTGTTTCTTCCCCGGTATAGTTATGTTCTTTGAGTAGGGTAAATGAAACCGGATTTTTTATAAAATTTTCACCTTTTTCCGTTAATTTTAATGTTCCATAGCTTTCAATCTCTTTACTCAACAGGTTGGAAACCAGACATTGCCTGGAAACTGCGTTCCAAAAAGCGACATCATACTCTTTTCCTTTTCCAAAAAGCGGTAATGTATTGTGCTTATAAGCAACAATGTCGCTTGCTTCTATTCCTGATAAGAAATTACAAACGTATTTTGCTTTCTGCATCTCGTTCAAGGCTTTAACTGCTTCCAAAAATAGTTTTACTTGATCCTTGCCTTCAAATTGCTCTCTTGGGTTTTTACAATTATCACAATGTTCATTACATTTTTCTTCAGCAAACTCCTCTCCAAAATAATGAAGAATGTACTTTCTCCTACAAACAGACGTTTCAGCATAAGAAACAATTTCATGAAGTAATTGCTTGCCAATTTCTTGTTCGGCAATGGGTTTTCCGTGTAAGAACTTTTCTAACTTCTCTATGTCTTTATAGCTATAGAATGTCAAACAGTGTCCTTCACCACCATCTCTTCCAGCTCTACCAGTTTCTTGATAATAACTTTCTAAACTTTTTGGTATGTCATGGTGTATGACAAACCTTACATCCGGTTTATCTATTCCCATTCCAAAAGCAATTGTAGCTACAATCACATCCACGTCTTCCATTAAAAACATGTCTTGATGTCTTACTCTCGAACCAGCATCAAGACCAGCATGATAGGGGAGTGCGTTTATGCCATTTACCTGGAGGATTTCTGCAATTTCTTCAACTTTTTTTCTACTCAAGCAATAAATAATGCCTGACTGCTTAGGTTTAGATTTTATAAACTGAATGATTCTTTTTTCTACATCAACTTTGGGTAATACCTCATAAAAGAGATTGTCCCGATTGAAAGACGCTTTAAAAATAGTAGCATCAAGCATATTCAAGTTTTTTTGAATGTCGTACTGCACTTTTGGTGTGGCAGTTGCAGTCAATGCTATAATTGGAACATTACTAATGGCCGTAAAAATTTCTCGAAGTCTTCTGTATTCAGGCCTAAAATCATGCCCCCATTCAGAGATACAGTGCGCCTCGTCAATTGCGAAAAAAGAAATTTCGACTGAAGTCAAAAAGTCAATATTCTCTTGCTTTGTTAGAGATTCAGGTGCAACGTATAGTAATTTAGTTTTACCTGAACTAACATCCTCTTTTACTTTTTTGATCTCAGTTTTATTTAAAGAGGAGTTTAAAAAATGAGCTACATCATCTGTTTCACTCACATTCCGTATGGCATCAACCTGATTTTTCATAAGGGCAATGAGGGGAGAAACAATGATAGCAGTTCCGTCCGACATTAAAGCTGGAAGCTGGTAACACATTGATTTTCCACCACCAGTTGGCATAATAACAAATGTATTTTTTCCTGAAAGGACATTTATTATGATTTGATCTTGAAATCCCTTAAAAGAGTCAAAACCAAAATATTTTTTCAACGACTCGTTTAACTCTGCTGTCGAAACTATTTCCATTTATGTGTATTCAATATTAATATGTACAAAAGCATCAAACAGATTAGAAAGTTTGTGCTGATCTTAGTATAAAGATAATGATATCATTTTAAGATTTAATCATTGATAAAAAAAAAATGTTAATGAACTGTTAAACTTTTAAAAGTGTAATATTTGACGCTTATATTTGTTCTAACAATTAAAAAAACAACATAACATGAAAAAAGTATTTTTATCTCTTTTATTATTGGCAGCGGCTACTGTAGGCTTTAATAATGCTGTTTCTGCACAGGAAGTAACATCTGATCAAATAGTAGCAGGAGCGGCTATAAGTGTTGACAAGGATGTACATGATTACGGTACTATTGAAAATGGAGCGAATGGTGTTTGCGTATTTACAATCACTAATACAGGTTCTGATGCATTAATTATTTCTTCTTGCAAAGGGTCTTGTGGATGTACTGTTCCAACTTGGCCAAAAGAACCAATTGCTCCAGGAGCAACTGCAGAAATTTCTGTGAAGTATGATACTAAAAGACCAGGTCCAATTAATAAAACGGTTACTATTTCTTCTAACGCTGTAAACTCTCCAAGAAAAGTAGTAAGAATTAAAGGAGAAGTAAAAGTTAAGCCTGCAGGATCTGCACCAGTAAATTCTGGTGGACCAGCTAATGGTTAAATCTCATTAATGAAGCTATTTTTTGCGATCTTAATAGCAACTAGTACCGTACTGTCTGTTAAAGATGGTGCGGTACTTTCATTTTATGAAAGATCATTCACTTTTCCAGATACCAATGAAGGCAAGTTATTAGTTCATCATTTCAAGTATGTCAATAAAGGAGAGGCACCTCTTTTGATTCACGACTATAAAGTGTCATGCTCATGCACAAAAGTGAAATTTCAATCAAAACCGGTAATGCCCGGAGAAGAAGGTCACTTAGAGGTTTATTTTGATACTAACCATAAATATGGTTACCAAAATAGAGTGATAGAAATATATTCTAATGCCTCAAAAAAGCCAGAAAAAATAAGAATTAAAGTGAACGTTATTCCAAAGGGATATAAATAAACTAGTGGAATACTTTGCTAAAAATTTTTACCGCTTCAACCGCCTCTTTAACGTCGTGAACTCTTAAAATATTGGCTCCATTCATCAAACTAACAGTATTTAACGAAGTGGTTGCATTAAGTGCTTCTTTTGGAGTGATATCGAGTAGTTTGTTAATTAAAGATTTTCGACTAATACCAATTAATAAAGGACAATTGAGGATTGAAAAATTGTGTAAATCTTTAATTAACTGGTAATTTTGGTCTACTGTTTTGCTAAATCCAATGCCAGGATCGATAATGATGTCTTTTAGGCCGAACTTTCTAGCCACGTCAATTTGTGTAGAAAAATAGTGTATTAATTCGCTAAACAGATTGTTGTATTGAGCCTTAAATTGCATGTTTTGAGGATTTCCCTTCATATGCATCATGACGTAAGGCGTTTTGTTTTTGGCTGATAATTCATAAATTTCTGGGTTATCAAACCCTCCAGAAATATCATTAATCATATCGGCACCGGCATTTATGGCTTCTGCGGCAACAGATGTCCTAAAAGTATCTATTGATACAATTTGGTTTGGAAATTCAGATTTAATTGATTCAATAATAGGGATTACTCTCGTTGTTTCTTCAGACTCAGATATGTGTTCTGCACCAGGACGAGATGAGTAACCTCCAATGTCTAAAATTTCTGCACCTTCAATAATCATTTGCCTTGCCGTATTGATGCTAGATTTAAGACTTTGATGTCGGCTTTTATCATAAAAACTATCTGGTGTAGCATTAATGATGCCCATAACAATAGGATGTTTATAAACTCTTAAAATACCCTTGAAATTGAGACTGAAATTTGAGCTAAAAGTAGTATCTTTCACAGCTGAATTTATGCTTAAATAATATAATGTCTAAAACTGTCGACCAATATAAAAAAGTTATCGAATCTTGTCGTGAAATCTTCACAAAAAAAGCAAAAGATTATGGCACTTCATGGCGTATTTTAAGGGTTAGTTCGCTAACCGACCAAATTTTGATTAAAGCGCAGAGAATACGTACGATTCAAGAGACTGGGGTTAATAAAGTGGGGGAGGATATACGAGGAGAGTTCATTGCCATTGTTAATTATTGTGCAATTGGATTAATTCAACTTGAACTTGGAACTTCAAATAATGAAATTTCTGTTGATGAAGCCATCAGGCAGTATGACCTTAAAACTGATGAAGCCTTTGAGTTAATGCTCAGGAAAAATCATGATTATGGTGAGGCATGGAGAGATATGAGGGTATCTTCATTAACGGATATGATTATGATGAAAATTATGCGGACAAAGCAAATTGAAGATAATAATGGAACGACCATTATTTCGGAAGGTGTAGATGCTAATTATCTTGATATGTTAAACTATGCGGTATTTGCATTAATAAAAATGAAATAAAATAAACGAAAAATGCGATTAGGAGAGAATAAGATTGAAATACAAGGGCGTTCTTTAATACTGAATGTATTGGCCATTATTATAAATATTTTAGGTGTCTTTTTTATCACAAAAGGATTTCACGAGAGTGCTGGAGATAGTGCTGTCACTTATAAATTAATTGGAGCCCTATTGTTTTTAGGAGGAATTATTGGTTTACTGGTGCTTAAGGGGATGCTTATGTTTTCTTATGTGGCAAGAGCATTTGTGGGAGGACTTTTTATTGTGTCTGGCCTTGTTAAAGCAAATGATCCTTGGGGGTTTGCTTTTAAATTAGAGGAGTATTTCTCTCCTATGGGGTTGTCTTATGACTTTCCTTTTTTTGAATCATTTTCACCGTGGGTTTTAGAGATTTCTATCCTTGTCTGCGTGGCTGAAATTGTTCTAGGAATAGCTGTTATAGTAGGTGGTAAAATAAAACTAACATCTTGGTTATTAGTGATTCTTATGGTGTTTTTTACTTTGCTGACTTATTATACCTCGTCTTGTGTTGAAACCAATGAAGCATTACGAGAGGCTGGTCAGTTAGCAGAGCGAGATTGTGTGACGGACTGCGGTTGCTTTGGAGATGCGCTTAAAGGGTCAGTTGGCAGATCATTAACACCAAAAGAATCGTATTGGAAGGATCTTGTTTTGTTTTATTTTGTGCTTATCATATTTTTCAAGCAGGGCAAAATAACGCTTAATACTTATAAAGAAAATTGGGTTATGGGTCTATCTTCTTTAATTGTGGTTGTGTTTTTTTCTTGGGTGTTTGGATGGTATTTTCCAATATTATTTTATATCGTTACGCTACTGGGTTCTTATGTTGCAGGTAATATGAATATCGGACGAATTGCTAAACCATGGAAGATGGCTATTTTTGTAAGTTTGATCTCATTACTATTTTCACTTTATACAACAAATTATCTGCCTATTAAGGATTACAGAGCGTATGCAATCGGAAATAATATTCAAGATGAGATGAATAAAGGGAAGGCTGAAGTTGTAGAGTATAAACTCATTTATAAGAATAAATCGACAGGAAATGAACAATCTTTTGATGTTAGCGACTTCAAAATATACGGAGATACATCAGTATGGCAATATGTGGATAGAAAAGAAACCATAATTGAAGAAGGAGTTGATGCACCAATATCAGATTTTGTACTGTCGACTGATTATGAAAACTTAACCGAAGAGGAAAAAAGAAACCCTATTTTGGATTCTATAATAATGGAAAACTTTGAAAGTTACTATGAACCAAAATTGGTCATTACTTCAAAATATGGTTCAGATACCATAAATAAGTATTACTATGTACCTTACACAACGGATTCGCTTGGTCAGGATACAACTTTCTATGAAAAGGGAGCCGAGTTTTTTGGTTTATTAGATCCTAATTCTCCATTTAAAGTTGATGTTACCAAGTATGTTTTAAGTCTTGAAAAAGCAATTATAGTGACAATTCGAGATATCGAAGATTATAATGAGAACGCTATAGAGGATTTGAAGGATATTTATCAAAAAGCCGTGGTAAGTAAAATTCCGTTTTACATTTTAACTCCTGCTACTGATAACCAGATGATAGAGTTTAGAGGCGAAACTGATTTAGTGGCACCTTATCTTGCAATTGATGGTACAGAAATAAAAATCATTGTAAGGTCTAATCCAGGCTTAGTAATGTTAAAAAAAGGAACCATTATTGATAAATGGGGCAGCAGAAGTATTCCTAGTTTTGACAGGATAAATGAAAAATTTTAATTTTTTTAAATGAAGAAGTATATAATTGGTAACTGGAAAATGAACTTAAACTATGTTGAAGCAAAAGCATTAATCCAAGATATAGCCAAAGAAAAAGATAATTTCAATTTAGATTCTGAAATAGTTGTTTGTCCACCAATGCCTTACTTGAGTGTTTTTCACGAATTATTAATCAATAATGAATGGATAAAGCTTGGTGCTCAAAATATGTTTTACGAGCCCTCTGGTGCTTTTACTGGAGAATCTTCACCTTCTCAATTAGCAAGTATTGGTGTCAAATATGTTCTAATTGGGCATTCAGAACGCCGTCAATATTTCGCCGAGAATAACAAGTCTTTAGGATTGAAAATAAAAGCTGCAATTTCGGCTGGGTTAACTCCTGTATATTGTTGTGGTGAGGATCTTCAGGTCAGAAAGAGTAATGTTTTTAAAGAGTTCATTATGAAACAAATTGAAGATGTGCTTTTCGATTTACCTGTTCAGGACATGGCCAAACTAATTATCGCATACGAGCCAATTTGGGCAATTGGAACGGGACAAACAGCCACTGCTAAGCAAGCTCAAGAAATCCATGAACTCATTCGGTTGAGGGTCGGAAAACAATTTGGTGAAAAAACGGCGGCTGAACTTCCTATTTTATATGGTGGAAGCGTTAACGCAGAAAATGCAGGAGAATTATTTAGTCAAAAAGATATTAATGGCGCATTGGTTGGAGGTGCATCTCTTAAAGCGGATAGTTTCAGTAAAATCAGTAGTGCAAAAGAATGAACTATTTTGAGGTAAATATAGAATTTTCGGAACTTGAACCATGGAGAGAGATTGTAATTTCAACCCTTGCTGATAAAGGAGCTGAGAGTTTTATTGAAACCAAAAAGGGATGTAAAGCTTATTTTCCTGAGCATTCTTTTAGGAATAATATTGAACAGGAACTAGATGAGTTTAGTGAATATATCGAATCAATCTCTGATCAGTTTATAAAAGATCAAAATTGGAATGCGTCTTGGGAGTCAAATTTTAAACCAGTTTATATCGACAATAAACTTGCAATATTGGCTCCATTTCATAATCAGAATGTAGAACATAGTTTAAAAGTGCTCATTCAACCCCAAATGTCATTTGGTACAGGTCATCATCAAACGACTTGGTTAATGGCGAAAAAACTTTTAACCATTGATTTTCATGACAAAAATGTCCTAGATATTGGGACGGGAACTGGGGTTTTAGCAATCATTGCTGAAAAACTTGGAGCTAAACATGTTTTTGCACCAGATATTGATAAGTGGGCATATGAAAATGCCATTGATAATTGTAAATTAAACGAATGCAATAAGATTGAGTTGCATCTTGGGGGAGAAGAATCCTTAAATACTCAAAAATTTGATATATTGATTGCAAATATTAATAAGAATATTTTAGTAAAGCAGTTCAAATCATATTCTAAAGTGGCAATAAATAATGCAATATTGTTAATAAGTGGTTTTTTTTCAACAGATATTGATGCTTTAATAGTTGAAGCAAGAAAAGCTGGCTTCATTTTTGAAAACAAATACACTAAGGACGAATGGGCCTTATTGGAATTTAGAAAAAATAGTTAGATGAAAAAAATTGTACTTTTATTGATCTTAGCCGTTTCAATAAATAGCTATGCTCAAAATTTTTCAAGCGATCCAGCAGCATTTTTAAAAGATGTCGATAAGTATATGTCGTCAAGCAATAGGGGAAAAACGAAAGAGTTCATTGAATTGTTTACTCCTGTATGGTTAAATGAATTTCCTGCAAATTACAGAAGTAGAGTTGTGTCAACGGCAAATCTAATTGTAGAAAAAAGATTGCCCTCGTTTCCAGATTTATACGGATATCTATTTTCAGCATATAGCTTTGTTAAATCGAATCAACCCTCAGAAAGTTTTCAATCATGGCATGAGACTATTGATAAATTATTAGCATCTAAAAAAGTACGCTCGTTTAAAAAGTTTATTGAAACGTGTTCCGGAATGTTTGAAAATGGTACTATTTTTTCTAATACTAGACATGAATGGATTGTTAGGGGAGGGACATATAAATTTGAATTTGATAGAAATAGTCCTAAAATTTATTTTGAAAATATTGATATAGCTTGTATGGTTATCAATAAAAACCAAAGTAGACGTTCAGAAAAATACAGCGACTCCTCCATAGTATATAGTACCTCTGGGGTCTATCAACCATTTATTAATAAATGGGAAGGAAGAGGGGGAATTGTTGATTGGGCTAAAACCGGACTAGATCCGAAAAAGAACTTTGTAGAAATTACCGATTATTCAATGTCACTTAAATCAACAAAAGTAAGTTCTGACAGTGCAAAAGTAACTACAGATTTTTACGAGAAACCACTTTGGGGCTCGTTTATTGATATGGCAAAATCAAGAGAGGCTGATGCTGAAGGGTATATTTATCCTCAATTTATCTCATTCAGTAAAAAAATAATTAAAAAAGACATTTTAGAAGATATTGATTATGTTGGAGGTTTTGCAATCAATGGTGAAAGTTTTATTGGTGTAGGGTTAAATAATGAACCTGCGAATATTATATTTTATAATAATGATAAGGCGTTTATAAAAGCTGCAGCTATGAGATTTAATATAAACCAATCTGGCATTTATGTTGAAGATTGCAGAACAACTATCTATTTAAATGCTAAAGACTCTATTTTTCATCCAGGTCTTATTTTGAATTACGATAATGAATCAATTGAATTGTCTAGGGACAAGAAAGGACTGGCACAAGCTCCATTTTCTAATAGCTATCATCAGATAGACATGTATGTAGATAAAATAGTTTATCAAAAAAATAGTGATGCACTTGATTTTTTGTGGAATTTCGGAAGTAATAATAAATTAGCCCGTTTTGAGTCTAAAGAGTATTTTAATGCTGCTCTTTATAGCCAGTTACAAGGGCTCAGCAGGACGCATCCCTTAGTGGCAGTTTACCAATACTTTTATAAGTATGATAAGGAAACTTATTCAATTAATGAGGCCGCAAATTATATGGGCTTAGCTACTGATCAAATTATTCCAATTCTGCTGAATCTTGCTAATTATGGCTTCATAACCTATAATAGTATTGATAAAACAATTACTGTATTACCAAAAACAAAAAAATACATTGATGCTAGAGCGGGTAAAACAGATTATGATGATATAGTATTCGTTTCTGACTTTAATACCATTGCAGAGCAATCGCTTAGAAACCCAGATGGAACGGCCAATAAAAATGCGTCTCAATTCAATAAAAGAGCCAAAGAGTTGAATGCCCGCAAAGCTTTGAAAGATAAATTTGGTACACTTAACTTAACTACATTAGACTTATCATTAAGCGAGGTTCAGCCAGTAAAATTATCAAATGCCCAGGCTGTAGTTGTGTTTCCAAAAGATGGTGAGCTATTAATGAAGACCAATAGAGATTTCCTTTTTTCAGGGGCAATAAGTGCAGGGAAGGCTGAAATATATTTAAATAGCGGTGAATTTGACTATAAAAATTTTAAAATAAACCTTGCTGATGTAAATGCAGCATTATTGAGGGTAAAACCAATTTTTGGAGGTTCGGATAGATTGATTCCAATGTATTCTCATATTTCTAATTTAGAAGGTGAACTTTTAATTGATAAAGTTGATAATAAGTCAGGAAATAATAAGAAAATTACAGATTTTCCTAAGTTAACTACGGCTGAAGAATCATATGTTTACTACAACCATAAAGATATTTTTCGAGGAACATATGACAGTACCAGCTTTTACTTCAAGCTTGATCCATTTGAGTTCGATAGTCTCGATAATTTTAATGAGTATTCTGTGGCGTTTACAGGAGAATTGCGTTCTTCGGGAATATTTCCAGTATTTAAAGAGACCATTACAATTCAAGAAGACTATTCTTTTGGCTTTAAAACGAAAGCCCCAAAAGAAGGTTATCGTTTTTATGGTAATGACGCGAAATATAAAAATGATATAAGGCTAAGTAATAGAGGTTTAAGAGGTTCTGGAGAAATAAATTTCTTAACATCTAATACTGTCAGTAAAGATTTCGTATTCTTTGCCGATTCTACAATGGGTATGTCTAATTTTAAAAACAAACCACAAACAAAAGCTGAAGGATTGGATGTGCCTGACATGATTGCTAATAATGCTTTAGTGACTTATGTGCCAAAGCAGAAAATATTGAAAACTGAATCAAAAAAGGAAAGCATGTATTTGTATGACCGGGAGATGATTATGTCTGGAATAACCACCTTAACACCAGATGGTTTAACTGGATCGGGTGTGTCTTACTTTGGCAAAGCTGAGTTTAAGTCTAAATTAATGGATTTAAATAGGTATACAGTGGATTCTGATACAGCAGACTTTAATTTAGCAGATATAGATACCATTACAAATAAAGAAGATATTACATTCGCAACCAATAATGTGAAAGGACATGTTGATTTCAAAGAAAGAAAAGGTCGTTTTGAAAGTAATGATGGGGTTTCTGTAGTTGAATTCCCTCAAAACCAATACATATGCTATATGGATGTTTTCAATTGGCTAATGGATGATGACGTACTTGACATGGAAAAGAAGGATAGGGACTTATCAATTGAATCCGATCTAGATATTGCTGAATCCAATTTCTTTTCTATAAATCCTAAACAAGACTCATTAAACTTTAGGTCACCATTGGCAAGGTTCGATATAAAATCAAAAATTTTGAACTGTAAAAATGTTGAATACATTGATGTAGCGGATGCCAGAATTAAACCTGTTGACCAAAAGATTATAGTGTATAAAAAAGCAAAAATAGACCCAATGAAAGATGCAACCATAGTTGCCAATTTTATTACAAAATACCATACCATAACAAATGCATATGTCGAAATAAAAGCAAGAAGGGATTATGAAGCAAGTGGAGATTACAAGTACATTGATTCAAAAGAAAAAGAACAACTTATCCATTTTGATAAAATTACACTCGATACTGCTTATCAGACAACTGCAGTCGGCAAGATTGAATATGAAACCAATTTTAAACTAAGCGAACAATTTGATTTTTATGGAGAAGTTTTTTTAAAAGCCTCAACAAAATTTATGACATTTGATGGAGCAACTAGAATTAATCATAGCTGTGATCAATTCGCGAAAAATTGGATGAAATTTAAATCCGAAATCGACCCAAATAATATTCTAATTCCTGTGAATGATAAAATACAAGATCTTGATGGGAATGATATTGCTGTTGGCCTTGTTTTAAGAAATACGAATGATTATGATAGTCTTGGGGTTTATCCGGCTTTCTTATCTTCGCTTGAAAATAATAATGATAAAATTCTATTCACTGCTTCTGGTGTGCTCACTTATAATTCACAAGCAAAAGAATACAGAATAGCTAGTAGTGAAAAATTAATTAATAGATCTGAAAAAGGGAACTACATAAGTTTGCACACACAAAGCTGTTCTATGAAAGGAGATGGTTTGGTAAATTTATCCGTAAATGTACCAGATGTTGATGTTTACACAGTAGGAACTATTGACTATAATGCGGTGGAAAAAAGAACAAGTATGAACTTATCAGGGAGTATTTCGCATTATTATGATGAAAAAGCCATGGCTTTTATGTCTACAGCTATTAATGAAACACCTGATTTAACTGGTATAGACTTTAATAGAACAACATTAGAACAGTCAATAAAGGAACTTGTGAATGAAAAAACAGCTGAGAATTATAAATCGGATTATACAATAAAAGGAGAGATTAAGAAAGTGCCTAAACCTATGAATAGTCCAATTTATTTTACAAATGTTAGGTTGGTGTGGGATGAGCGTAATAAGTCATTTCTATCTAAACCAATTTCAGGGATTGCCAACTTGTATGACGTTCCCGTAATGAAAGATTTTACAGTTAAGTTTGCTGTTTCGTACTCCGTAAAAAATTCAGATAGAGGAGATAAGGTTATGTACATGGTTGACCTGCCTGAGGCGAAATATTATTACTATCACTTTGAAAGATTAAAAAAAGCGTCTAAATTACAAGTATTTACTACTGACAAGGCGTTAGAAGCTTATTTACTGGAACTTAAAGAGGATAAAAGAAAGCAGAAGAAAATGCAATTTGGATTTAGCAATAAGTCTATCTACATTGCACAGTTCAAAAGTTTATTTGGAGATTAGTTCAATACCTATATATTATTTGAACCTTTGTTATTTACCGTCGTATATTAACGTGTGACTATTAAATGTCAATTAATTTGAAGTTAATTTTGAAAAATATAGTTTTCTTTTTGAGTTTGTTTTTTATTTCTCTAAATGCGCAAACTCAAACAACGGAAGACATCAAAAAAGAGGCTGATGCACTTTTTAAAAAGGAACAGTTTCTTGAGGCTACACCTCTATATCTTCAGCTGTTAAACGTTGAACCCAGAAATCATGAGCTAAATTATAAGTATGGTGCTTGTTTGATATATAGTGCTCAAGATAAATCTGAGTCTATTCGATTTTTGAATTTTTCGGTTAAAAGTAACTCAATTGATCCTAAGGCCCATTTTTTTCTTGGTAAGGCTTATCATTTAAATTTTCAATTTTCTAAGGCGATAGCATCCTATCAAAAATTCAAGAGTTTAGCCTCTCAATCCGACCAGAAAAAATTTAATATAGAAGCAAATTTGAGTGCATGTCGTAATGGGAAACAACTTTTGTCAAACATTACAGATATGATTGTCATTGAAAAGACAGAAGTTAAAAAACAAGATTTCTACGAACTTTATAAGTTAGATAATATAGGAGGCTCGTTGCTTGTTACAGATCAGTTCCAAACGAAAATTGACAAGAAAAATGGACATAGACCAATTATTTATTTTCCGCAAGATTCTCCATATATATTCTATTCTAGTTATGGAGAAACAGGAGAAACAGGTTTGGATATTTATGTTAAAGAAAAACTACCAAATGGTAAATGGACAGATGCTATTAAGGTTGTGGGTGATGTAAATACTGACCTAGATGAAGATTATCCATACTTAAGTCTTGATGGAAAGTATTTGTATTACTCTTCCAAGGGTCATAATTCAATGGGGGGGTATGATGTGTTTAGATCGAAAGTTATTATAGAGGGTTCTTCATTTTCTAAACCTGAAAATATGGATTTCGCTATATCATCTCCAAACGACGACATATTATACATTGTTGATAGCTTGGACAGGAATGCCTATTTCTCATCAGCACGCGAAAGCCAAGATGGAAAACTTTACGTTTATCAGGTAAGGGTTGAAAAAATTCCAATGCAACTGGCCGTTTTAAAAGGAGATTTTTTAAATGAAATTGATCCAGGAAATAGAAGCGTAGAAATTGAAGTCTCTAATTTTTCAACTGGAAAGAGTGTTGGAACTTTTAATTCAACTCCTGGTAATGGAAGCATTATTTTAACTATTCCAAAAAGTGGAAAATACACTTTTGATATGACCGTAAAAGGAAATTCTATTACCCATAGGGCGGAAGTATCTATCCCGTATTTAAAGGAGTTTAGGCCGTTAAAAATTGATCTGCTCCATAAAATGAACAATGGGCAGGAGGTTATTGTCTTAAAAACTTTATTTGATGAAGAATTTGAAGACCCTACTGCAATTATGGCATCAGTTTATCAAAGGATCTCTAAACTTGATCCTAATGCAGGGAAATATAACCTTGATTCGCTAAATAATATACGAAGTTCTGATGATGTATTTTTAGAGGCTGGAATTGATGCTTATAACACTCCTGCTGATATAGAAGTGCTATTGAAAGACGCAATAGAAGACGTTGCTACAGAAAAAGAACAACTTGAATCAAAATCTTTTATGGCTCATAATATTGCTGATGAAAAACAAAGAAAAGCAGTCGAAAAACTCGAAGAGGCCAAATTAATTATAGAAGAAGCCCAAAAAGATGATAATCCTGCATCAAAAAATAATAGTCTCACAAAGGCATATAGAATAGTTGGCGAAGCTCAAAAACTTAACAATGATGCTCAAAACTTAGTAAGACTTGGCCAAAGAATAGAAAAAGAAATTAAGATCATTGAAGATGAAGAGGTTGCTATTAATTCTTCCTTGTTAGCAATAAAAGCAGTTGATCAGAATGATGGAGAAGGGTTAATTTCATTTGTAAAAACTAATAAATCTACGTTAGCCACGGTAACGAATACTGAAAAGAATAAGAATATTCTAGATGAAATTGAAAATGCAGGAAACGATAAACGCAAAGAATTAAATGACTTAAAACAAGAAATAAGTGATTTAGAAGCAAGGCAAAATGTATTGCAGAATAGTATTGAATCTGCCAATACAAAAATACTTAATACAAAAAAGAATAAAGATAAAGAGGTTATAGAATCTGAAATTCAATCTTATGAAAGCGAACTTGATTTGGTTAAAAGTGAAATCCTGAAGAATCAAGGTAAACTTGATCGTTTTACTGAAAGTGAAATGAAAAGTATTGCTATGGTTGAAGCCGTTTCTGAAATAAGATCTGAGTCTAACCAGTCTGAAGAAAATAAAACGCCAGTTTCTAATACTCAAAAGCTTAAAATTAGTTATGCCGTAGAAGATAATGAGTTTCTGTCTGGTATAAAAGATGCTGAAGCGGTTTTTAGAGAAAATAATATATCAGGAGAAAGTATTAATTTGACAGGTCTGAATGAATCAATGATTCAAGCCACAGACTTTAGTTCTATTAAAGAAGTTGAAGACAGAATTAATGAAGTCTTGAATGAGCTTGAAAATACTGATGAAGAAGCTGATAGGAAGAGGTTAGAAAAGGATTTAGAGCGATTAAATCAGATTAAAGAAGAAAAAATAAAAGAATCTACAATTGTTATCGACAATAATAAGGTCAAAAAGTCTGATATTTTAAGTGATTACAATGAACGAAAGTCTGATATTTTAGCACTTGAGGATATTGCTGAACAAAAAGAAAGCCTTGCAAAATTAGATAGTGAACTCTTAGTAGAGGTGGAAAAGGCGATCAAAAAGTCAAAAAAGAGTGGTGATGCTAGTGAGCAATATATAGAGTCTTTGAATGAAATCAAGAATGAAACAGAAAATAGCCTAGAAGATTATGAGGATTGGAAGATTGCCAAAAGCAATGCGAGTAACTCTGCAGAATTTACTTATCAAGATGCCTTGACTTCGGTTAACGAAAATTATGAAGATAGAATAAAGGCCATATATAATAATAGTGCTTTAACAGATGATGAGAAGGCTGAAGATTTAAAAGCATTAAACAATACTACATTGACAACCGCAAATGAAAAGCTGCAAGAAATAGATGCTAAATTAAGTGCTGATCCAAATGATGATTTGGCAAAAAAACAGAAAAGACAGATCAGCCGCTTAGTAAATGAGCTCGAAAACAATGCAGCCCTTCCTTTAATTGAACCTGCCGTTGAATCAAGTCTTGTTGCTGAAAATAAACCCATAAAGAACGACAATTTACTGCCAAATTATTCAGAAAAAATTAAAAATGTAGAAAACTCCGGCATTAATGAGTTAGATAAGGAAAAAGCAAAACTTAATATAAATAAGGAATTACTCACAAAAGTTAACAATGAAATACAGATTATTAGTTCAGACCCTGAACTAGAAAAATCGAAGAAGAAAGAGCTAGAGGAACTCCAGAAATTACAGGATGAAATAAAAGATGAAATTGTATCAAGTGAAGCTATAATTGAGAAAAAAATTGAAGAATCTCCGGATTTAGAAAATAGTGTTGAATCTATTGTTGCCAATTATACTTCCCAATCTTATCAAATAAATGAATTAAACACTGATGCAGAAAAAATAGAAGCGATAAAAGCACTCAATGAAACTGCCATACAAGAAATAGAAAAAGAGATTACAAAAACTAAAATTGCAAATGCCGCGAATCCGCGTGAAGAACTGAGGTATGAATTAGCCGAATTAGAAAACTTAAAAAAGGAAATTCAATACAATAATGAAAGAGACTATTACGGAGTGGTAATTTTGGATTCTGATGAACAATTATCAGAGGTTCGAGGAGCTGCTGGAATCTATGATATTGTTCCTGATTACCAACTAAGAAAGGAAGCGATTGAACAGGATGCTATTTCTAAGAAGGACTTAGAACGAAAGAAACTAGTTCTTAATGAGACTACGTTAGCTAAGGTTGAACAAGAAGTTAGACGCTTAAAAAATGGTATAAATACGACTCCAGGAAATAAAAAACAGTTGACCAAAAGAGCGGCTAGTTTAGAGGAGATAGCCAAAGTTTTAGAAGAAAGAATTTTTGAAAGCAAGGCCATTTTGGGTGAAGACCCATTAACATTTGATGTTGTAGTTGATGTGGAAGATGTAAATCCAGATTATACAGCTGTTGTTGCTGAAATAAAAACGTATGATGATAAAACTGAAAAAGCGAAAGCAGTTAGAGAATTAAATAAAGAAACTGTTGGCTTAATCGAAGAAAAAATAACATTACTTGATGAGGATCTGGAAAAAAATGGCTTTGACAGAAAGAAAGTCCAAATGATTCAGAAGTATAATTCATTAGTTGCTGAAATTGAAGCAAACCCAGATTTGCCAGCAAAAGGATCAGTGAATACTGTTGAGGTGATAAATGGAGCATCAGAAAATTCTGAAAAATTTCCAGTAATATATAAATCAGTTGCTATTACTGAAGCATTGCCTAATTATGAGTCAGACTTAGACAGTATTAACAATATGGTCGCCTCTACAGAGCAAAAGGAAGCTGCAAAAATTGACCTTTATAATAACTCCATAGATCAACTAAAACTTCAGTCAAAAGAGCTTGAGACGTACAATAGAATTGATTCACCTAATAAAGAATATGCCGAGGAAAAATTAAAAAACTTAGAAGAAATAATCAATGTTTTAGAAAATGAGGTAAAGATTAGCCGTGATAAAATTTCGAATATCAGAACGCCAAAAAGCTATTCAAATTTAGCAGATATTATGCCTGATTATGATACACGAAGAGAAAAAATTGAATATGAGAGTACGACAACAGTTGAAAAACTGGCTAAACTGAATGAGCTAAACAAAGTACTTTTATTTGAAATTGAGACTAAAGTTGAAGAACTAGAGTCGCTTCAAAATGATTCGAAGAGTGAAACAAGGACTGAAAATATTAAAAAATTGAATGAACTTGCTGATGTTGTCAGTCAAGAAATAGCAAGTGCAGGAAATGTTTTAGAAGCCTCAGAGGCAGACGTTGATCTGGTGGTGATCAATGAGAATAAGTTTGAACCTTTGAACCCTGATAATTTTGAGGACGATTTAGAAGTTAACCAGCTTAACCTTATCAAAAAAGACGTCAAACTAATTAAAAAATTTGAAAATGATATTATTAGATTGAATAGAAAAAAAGCCAGATTAACAGGTAATGAGGCCGATAAAATTGATAAACAAATTAATAAACTTATTGATAAGCAAAGTACACTTCATAATAGACTAATTTCAGATTTAGAAATTGTAATTGACGAAAAATTACAGGCTGAATTGTCAGATGCTAAAGAAAATTCAGTTCAAATTAAAGGAGCTGGGATGAAAAGTGATGAAATCAGAAATGCGGAAGAAGGTATTTTGATTGCTGAAGCTAAAATAGAGAAAGCTAAAGAATATAGAAAAGAGGCACTTGGAATTAAAAATCAAGTTGTTGCCAACAAAATTTTATTAAAAGCAGCTCAATTGGAATATGAAGCACAACAATTATTAGAAAAATCTAATCTCACGCTTAGAACTGCTTCCATAGTATCAGAGCTAGCGGATGAACAAGCCATAATTGAAGTCTCTCAGCTTGAAGATGATAGAGTTTCAACTGCTTTATATGAATTAGCAGCTGATTTTGATCGTGACGCAAATATTGCTGATAACAGAGCTTCATTTTTAGCTGATTCAGTACTAACCGTTAAAAAGAAGTATCGTCAGGCTATCGTTCTTGAAATGGAACAATTACAAGAGCAAGCCGCAATTTTAAGGTCAAAAGCAGATGATTTAAGAATTGAGGCTGAAGATATAGAGGAAAAAGAAATTGAACTATTATCCGCAAAGCCTGAAAAGGCGTCAAAAGACGTTCCTAAAACTGATCAAATTGTAGCACTTAATTCCAACTCTTACTCAGACTATTATGATGAAATATCAGTAGCAAATGAAAACATGGCAAATGCCAAAGCAGTCAATTTAGAGATTGAAGAATTAAAAGAAAAAGCTGCTAAAATTATTAGAAAAGCCATTGTTCTCAATCCAGATTCAAAATCAAGTGACTATGCTTCTGATCCTGAAGTAATGGCTATACTAGAGGAAATTGATGCATTAGTTGAAAAACGCAATACTTATAGACAGGAGGCTATTGCACATTTTAATGCAGGAAAGGATATTTTAAATAAATCTTCGGATTCCGATAATATCAAAGAAAATATGGTAATTCTTGCTCAACGAGGAGTAGAACCTAACACACAAATCGAACTTTCTCAATCAGATATTGAAAATACTGCAACAGCTGCTATTATAGACATACAAGCAAGTAATCCAATTGATAATACTGGTGGCCAAACAACCAATGATAATCAAAATTTGGACAACCAATCTTCTGAATTGATAGATATTTTACCTCAAGCATCTACAGATTTTGTTCCTCCAAGTAAACTAAATGGCCAATTATTTAGAATTACTGATAAAGCTGTTTACTCTACGGATAATCCTATCCCTGTAAATGCTAAACAACCAGAAGGACTGGTTTACAAGGTGCAAGTTGGGGCTTTCCGTAATCCTCTTCCTCCACAGTCATTTGATAAATTTGCACCTATTTCGGGACAAGAACTAAGTTCAGGTGTAACTAGATACATGGTTGGTTACTTTACAAATTTTGAACCCGCCAATAATGCTAAGACTGAAATTAGAGGCATTGGAGGATATAATGATGCCTTTGTGGTGGCATATTTTAATGGAGAAAGAATAACCATTTCAAGAGCGAGAGAGCTAGAAGAAAATGGAGTTATCCCTGTAAGTGTTCCTGATAATAATTCTATTGTAGACAACTCAAATGTGGTGGTTGAACCAGTTGATGATAATAGTACTGCAAATGACATTTTAGCAACTCAAGACCCGCCTGTAACTAATCAGAATCAAACTAATACCACAAGTGATCCAATATTAACTGAGGATAATGCAATTGTAAAACCCGTTTCGGACCAGGACAGAGCAAAAGCAGATTACTACCTATCAGTACCTGATGCGGCGCCAGCCAGCCAGGTGGAAATAATAGATGGTTTATTTTACACAGTTCAAATTGGTGTGTATAGTCAACCTGTGCCTTCTTCTGAATTATTTGACGTTTCTCCATTAAATAGTCAATTGACGAAAAGTGGAAAAATAAGATATTCTACTGGGATTTATACCATGTTAGATGACGCTGTAAGTAGGAAAAATGAAATGATTGAAATTGGTATTGTTGATGCTTTTGTAACAGCATATTTTAATGGGAATAGAATTTCTATAGTTGAGTCTAAAAATATATTAGCTGAAAACGGAGCAGATGTTTTAACACAGCGAAAAACAACTAGTGAAGTAGAAGGGGATATTCCTAACTTAAGGTATAAAAAGGAGAATGTTTACTATAGAATTTTGCTTGGGAAGTACGAAAACGCTGTTCCTAGTGATGTAGCAAATTATTTATTTAATGATGATAATATTTTCTTTGAGACAGAAATTGATGCTGATAACTCTATCTATTTATATACTCAAAAATTTAAAGATTTATCTGAAGTTAAGAAAAGATTAGTTGAAATTAATGAACTTGGGTTTGAAGATATGGAAATCCTTTCATATTATAATTTATTGACGATACCATTCGATCAAGCACAGAAAATAGTTAATAGTGAAGAAGTTCAGTCCTTAGATGAATATGATTACCCTAAAGGTATTGGCGTTGACGATATCTATTACCAAGCGGATGCAATTTATTACAGAGCTAATGTGAATGCAAATAATGAAGCCGAAGTGACTTCGATTATAGAGAAACTAAATACTATTGTAGATGAAGCTTTTGAACGTGAAGTTACTGAGGACGGTAAAATAATTATTCATTCTGAAAATAAAAATAGTTTTGCTGAAGCAGAAAGAGTATTATCTTTGATTAAACAAACAGGAGTAAACAATGGTATTATTGCTGCTTATCACAAATATGTGCAAATAAGCGTTGAGAAAGCGTTAGAAATTAAAGGAAAATAAAAATGTCAAATACGTTAATAAAGGAAGAAGTATTAAGTAAAAAAAAGATTGATGATTCTAGATCATTAGTTATTTATAATGATGAAGTCAATACTTTTGATTTTGTAATTGATTCATTAATTAAGATTTGCAAGCATGAAACTGTGCAAGCAGAGCAATGTACTTGGATTATCCATTATAATGGAAAATGTGCTGTTAAAAATGGTTCTTTTGATAGTTTGAAACCAATGAGACAAGCTTTGTGTGAAAGAGGGATTGATGCAAAAATTAATTAATGTTAGGTTTATTTACAAAAGATTTCTACTTTTGCACTCCATTTATTGAATGGCCTCGTAGTTCAACTGAATAGAATTCCACATTACGGCTGTGGCGGTTGCAGGTTTGAATCCTGCCGAGGTCACTAAGAGAGTAAAACTCCAACAGCATCTGCTGTTGGAGTTTTTATTTGGTTAAAATCGAACGAAATGTATTTCAGTGAGAGATTGGACAAATAAAACCAAAATCTATGATTTTGATTTTTACTTTCGGAATTCGGAACACAAAGGATCTCTGAAAGTAATTCTGCCGAGGTCACTTGGAAAGAAAAAAGCCTTTGGTTCTGCTAAAGGCATTTTTTGTTCAATCAAATTCAATACATTTATAAATAAATCCAATCCGAATGAAAAAAAGAACAGCACTTTTAGTTATCGACATGCAAAAAGGCTCTTTTACACCAGAAACTCCTCGTTTTGATACAGAGGGAGTGGTGAGTAGAATTAATCAATTGGCTGCCATGTTTAGAGCTCAAAATTTACCTGTTATTTATATTCAGCATGACGGAACTGGCAGTGGGTTTTTCGAAAAGAACACAACAGAATGGTAGAACTTGGACAAATTAGATGTCAAACCAATGGATATACGAATTGATAAGTATGCTAATGATGTGTTCTATCAATCTGAGTTGCAATCGAAATTAGAGGAGCTAAATGTTAAACATTTGTTGATTACCGGCTGCGCGACTGATTTCTGTGTGGAGTCAACTATTCAGTCTGCTTTAACAAAGGATTACAATGTTACTGTATTAGAGGATGGGCATACCTCTGGTAACCGTCCCCATTTACCAGCAGAAAAAGTAATTGAACATTATAATTGGGTATGGCGGAATACGATCCCTACCAAAGGTAAAATAGAAGTTAAACCCTTTGAAGAGATTATAGTAACAATTTAAAAGAGATAGTTATAAGTGTCGTCTTATCTTAAGCACTCTCATCATAAAAAAGTAATACTATTCCTAGGCTTTAACATTAATAATTTAAATAATAAATATTTAGGTCAATTTTCGCTTTACGATCCAAT
>CBDDLA010000001.1:0-887500 GCA_965230485.1 Putridiphycobacter sp. | reverse complement strand
GGGTTCAGAACGTCGTGAGACAGTTCGGTCCCTATCTGTTGTGGGCGTTAGATATTTGAGAGGACCTACCTCTAGTACGAGAGGACCGGGGTGGACGAACCTCTAGTGTACCTGTTGTGGCGCCAGCTGCATTGCAGGGTAGCTACGTTCGGATGAGATAAGTGCTGAAAGCATCTAAGCACGAAACTCGCCTCAAGATGAGATATCTTTTAAGGGTCGTTGAAGACGACAACGTTGATAGGCTACAGGTGTAAAGATGGTAACATCAAAGCCAAGTAGTACTAATTACCCGTAGACTTATTTATAAATATTACTCTCTACTCTATTGATATTCTACTTCGACTGTGCTTCGGCAGGCTCAGCAGAGTCCGCTCAGTAGCTGGCTTAGTAGAACTATCAAACAATCAATCATATTTCAATAAATCAACTTAAAGCATTAAGCGTGTACTGATAAAAACAGTGCACAATTTAAAGGTTTTCGGTGTTTATTGCGGTAGGGTCCACCTCTTCCCATTTCGAACAGAGAAGTTAAGCCTACTTGCGCAGATGGTACTGCCCTCTTAAGGGTGGGAGAGTATGTAAATGCCCCTTTTAAAACCCCAACAGAGCAATCTGTCGGGGTTTTTTAGTTTATGGAGAATAATAGACTTCTTTTGTAACTTGTTAGAAAATGAGTTTAAAATGAAACAATATCACTTTCTAATTCTAATTGCTTTAATAGGCTCTGTTTCTTGTAAGAAGGACTATACATGTAATTGCATATTACTGGGGGGAATATTAGGTAGCGGTGGTTATGATAAATTTGGTGAGTCAACTAAATTTATAGAGAATGTAACGTTTGAAGAGGCCAATCAAATTTGTAAAGATGAAGAGTTTGAAGATATAGAACCACTAACAGGTTCTATAATTTCAAGCGATTGTGACTTGGCTAATTAAACGGTTAATGTGTTATATGATTACTAATTAGCTCTAGGTTAGATTTAACACCAGATACTCATAATTAATGTTTAATAAAAAATATAAATCATGAAACTTATGTGTAATTTTGCAGTAAAAATTCTCATAAAGTGAAAAGAGGGGATGTCATTGAAATAGAAATCACAGATTATGCATTTGGCGGTAAGGGGCTTGCCAGAATTGAACACCCAGAAAGCGAGGACAAATATATAGTCTTTGTCGACAATACCATTCCTGGTCAGTTGGTTAAAGCCAGAGTAGCAAAAAAGCGTAAGAAACATGCTGAATGTAAGCTGCTTAAGGTGGTTAGGCACTCTTCTGAAGAATTATCTTCTGATTATCAATCCATTTCAGGTGCACCCTATATTAACTTGCCAATAGAAAAGCAGCACCAATATAAACAAAATTCCACTATTGATATTTATAAAAAACTCGGACAGTTCTATAATTCTGCGGAACTATTTGATGTTTTTTTAGCTTCGCCGGTTAATTTTAATTATCGAAATAAAATGGAATATTCCTTTTCAACTATTAGACAAGACTTAGAGACTAATCAAGAACTGGATGATCAATTTGCACTTGGATTTAAAACAAGAGGCACATGGTGGAAGGTAGAAAATTTAGATTCTCCTGATGGTTTGTTCGATGCTGATTTTGAAGCTAAATTAAAATTGATTCGTTCTTACCTAGAATCTACTGGGTTACCTGCTTGGCATCCGCCAAAAAAAAACGGATTTTTTCGACATTTAGTCGTCAGAAAATCCTTTAATCAGGATCAATTACTGATTAATTTGGTGACATCATCTCAAAGCTTAAATCGATTTGAAAGAGATCGGTTTACTGATTTCATGGTTGATTTATTAGGTGCCAAACTTGCTGGACTACAGCACACAATAAATGATGATATAGCAGATAGAGCAAAAATAGAGAATGGAAATAATGAATTGCTTTTTGGTGCCTCATTTATTTTAGAGAAGCTTAAAGGGTTAAATTTTGAAATTAGCATGGAAAGCTTTTTTCAAACTAATCCCAAAGGAGCAGAAAAGCTATATTCAAAAGCTATAAGTTATGCTCAAGAGAATTTCGATTTAGAAAATAAAGTCATAATGGACTTGTTTTGTGGCACAGGAACCATTGGCCAGATTATTGCTCATGAAATTGATAAGGTAAAAGTTATAGGTGTTGACATTGTAAATGAGGCTATTAAAGATGCCAAGCGAAATGCACAACGTAATAATATAAAAAACATTGAGTTTTTTGCGGAAGATGTTGGTAAATTTTTACGTCATTACCCTGAGTATATTGGAAGTATTCATACCATAATGTTAGACCCTCCAAGAGCTGGAATTGCACCAAAAACACTACAAAAAGTAATTGACTTAGAAGCAGAGCAAATTGTTTATATAAGTTGTAACCCAGCAACTCAGGCAAGAGATGCAAGAATTTTAAGTGATGCAGGCTATGAATTTAAAAAGTTTTCCCTTGTTGACCAATTCCCTCATACTTCACACATAGAAGCTGTAGCACTATTTATAAAAGCATGATTGACGTTCGTAAAATAGCGCATTTAACAGGACATAATGGCGCTATTTATTGCTTGGCACATTATCAAAATAAGCGTTTCTTTTCGGCTGGGTTCGATAATGTTATTGTTGAATGGGACATCAATAATATAAACGAAGCCAAAGCAGTTGCTAAGCTTAATTCTAAAGCAATTTCCTTATTATTTATAAAAGAAAAAAACTGGTTAATTGCAGGACAATCAACGGGAGGTGTGCATATAATTGATTTGTCAGTAAAAAAGGAAATTCATTTGTTGCAAGCTCATCAAGATATGGTTTTCGCTTTATGCTATGATGAAAATAATAATAATCTATATATAGGAGCAGCTGATGGTAAAATTTCAATATGGAATCTCGAATCTATGGAAATGCTATCACTTAAATTCTTTGATTCTGGAAAAGTAAGAGATATCAAAATTAATAAAGAATTGGTATATATTGGTTGTGGTGATGGAAGTGTTATTATAGCAACACTCGAATTAAAAGAGTTATTAAAGGTAAACGAACACATGAGCAATTTCTCTGTAAACACATTATTGCTTGATAATCAATTAATATACAGTGGATCAAGAGATGGACATTTAAACATAGTTAAATTAGAAGAATTGGAATATTCTGTAGTTGATAAGATACCCGCCCATAATTATGCTATATACCGTATAATAAAATCACCAAACGGAAAATTTCTTGCTACTGCCAGTAGAGATAAGAGTATAAAAATTTGGAATTCTCAGTTCAAGAAAGTCATTCAGAAAATTAATTTCAAATTGAATAAGGGACATATTGCCTCCGTAAATGATATCATTTGGTTTGATAATTATTTAGTGTCAACAGGAGACGATAGATCTGTAATTGTTTGGGAAGTAATTTAGAATGATAATTAGTTAACAAAAATATAATATTTAAAAGCTTTGTTTATCAACTACTTATTATGTTTTTCTACATTAAGTGTAACATTATTTAAACTATTATCGTTAAATTACGTGACTAAAGTATTTTAAATGACTTATATTTGTGTAAGTGGATATTAAAATTACTTTTATTATTTAACAGATCCCCGCAACCCAATCTTGTCATCATATTATTTGGGTATGACAAAAAATGTTAGTAATGCTAGCATTTTTTGGCGGGGTATTTGTTAAATTATAGATCCCAAAAGTACTTCCAATTATCTTATTAAAATTGAAAATCTAGGGTTAATGTTTGCTCTAATAGTGAGACATCTTGGCAAAAAAGCATAGCTTCCGGCATCTAAGTATACCTTTTCCAAAGTTCTCATATCACAAATCTTATCGCTTAAGGTAACGTCACTACTGAATAAAAATAAGTCTAACTGATATAAACCTAATTTGTAGAAACTTTCTGGTATCATTAATATTTCATTATTGTTTAAGTAGAGTTCACGCAGTGTAGCTAAGTTGCCTATTGAATCAGGGATTTCTTTTAAATTGTTAAAGCCTAACATAATTTGAAAAATTGAAGTAAGACTGCAAATTGAACTCGGAAGGTATTCTAAATTGTTAAAATTCAAATTCAAAGTTTTGAGTTTTGATAAATTTCCTAAACTATTGGGTAGGGAGTCAATTTGATTAGCTTTTAACGACAAAAGCTCTAAATCTAATAAATAACCAATTTCTTGCGGTACTTTTTTAATCTTATTCCGACTTAACACTAACTTTTTAAGTTTCGTTAAATGACCTATTTCTTTAGGTATTATTTTAATTTTATTATGATGCAGGATGAGAGTTTCCAAATCTTCCATCTCAAAAATTTCCTTAGGAATTTCGGTCAATCCCTTATGGCTTAAGTTAATCTTAGTAATCTTTTTTTTGGTTTTAAAACCAGAACCTGCCGGAGAGGAACATTGGTAAAAATTGACAATTACTACAACGAAAAATAAAAAAAAACTATTTCTAGTAAGATGGAAGATCAGTAGCTTTTTCATTTTAAAAATCTTTTACAATTTACGAGAATTAGTAAAAGAAAAAAAATATATGCTAATTATCTTTGCAATGTCTTAATTTATAAAAGTTAACGTAAATTACTATAGCATTTCAAATTCTGCACCAACCTTGATGTCTCCCATCATTTTTGAAGTTAGGTTTTTAAAATCAAACAAATCATGATCTAACATATGCGTTGGAGAAATGTTTTTAAGTGCTGTAAACATCACCTCTTTTCTTCCAGGATAGGTTTCTTCCCATTTTGACAGCATGGCTTTTACAAGTTGCCGTTGCATATTAGGTTGAGAACCGCATAGATTACATGGAATAATTGGATAATTACGCATTTGAGCATAATTAACAATATCTGCTTCCTTTACATATGCCAGAGGACGTAAAACTTCAAAACGGTTGTCATTCGTTTTGTATTTGGGAGGCATGGTTTCAATCTTTCCTGCAAAAAATAAATTGAGAAAAAAAGTTTCTAAAATATCTTCCCTGTGATGTCCCAACATTAGCTTATTACAGCCAAGGTTTTGCGCTGCGGTGTATAAGTTTCCTCGTCTTAATCTGGAACACAAACTGCAAGTCGTTTTACCTTCAGGTGTTTTTTCTTTGACAATAGAATAAGTATCCTCTTCAATAATTTTAAAATCAACACCAAGCTGACTTAAATAATTAGGAAGCACTTCTTCTGGAAAACCAGGTTGTTTTTGATCCAAATTGACAGCTACAATTTCAAAATTAAAAACTGATGCTTTTTTTATTTGTGTCATTATATCAAGCATGGTATAACTATCCTTTCCTCCAGATAAGCATATCATTAGTTTATCACCATCTTGAATCATATCATATTCATTAATGACATTCCAAACCGTCTTTTTTATTTTTCGGTTTAGTTTTTCAAATGCGTGCTCTGCTTCAGTTTTCATTCAAATCTCAAAATATGATCACAAAAGTACTAATAAAAAAAACAGCTTGCAAAGCCAATTCTAACATCAAATATAGTTTCAGGTATTACTTAGATCTTTTTGCTATTCTATCATAGATAACAATGCTGCCTGTAACAGCAACATTGAGTGATGATTTACCTGGTAATTTAGTCAAATGATGACAGCGATTGGTGATAGTTTTAGGTAAACCATTGTCTTCGGCACCTAATAAATACGAAGCCCTCGGTGGATGAACGAATTTTGAAAGGGGCATAACTCCTTCACTCATTTCTAGTCCAACCAACTGAGTTGAATGTGGCATAGATTCGTAAAAATGATTGAAATTATCATATTTAAAAAATGGAATTTTTGACCATGTTTTTGAAGTGTCAGAACTTTGATGATTGTATTTACCATCAATAATAAAAATATAACTTGCACCTAAAATAAATGCCGTTCTCCATAGTGTTCCAATGTTATGGCTTGTTTTTGGCTTATAAACTCCAATTCCAAAAAAAGATTCTTCATTTTTATCCCAATGTTGTTTCATAGTGTGAAGATAGCTTTTTATTTTAGAGATAAAGTGACTTAAATATGTCGGTATCCTAATAAGGTTAATAAGGGATAATTGAATTGAATTCTTCATTTATCAAAATGATTAAAAAGTTACTTAGATTTGTCTAATGATAAAACACATCATATGAAATATATTTTATTCTTAGTGTTAAATATAAGTCTTGTTTTTGGTGGCTTTTCGCAAAAAAAGGATTCAAACCCACTTGCTATTTCAGCTAGTTATTATGGCGATAATGGTTTCCATCCAGGCATTAAATTATCAGGCTATTATGATATTTTAAATTATGAAAAATCAAAGGAGAGGATATTCAAAAAAAGCCAGCAAAAAAAAGGAAATAAAGTAAAGTTGAAGACTTATTTCGGACAATTATCTTTAGGAGCATATAGTCATGCAAATAACCATAATGGTTGGTTTGCCAATATTGGAGGGGGATATGAACGAATTAATACTCGACAAGGACGTTTATTTGGGTATAGTATAAATATTGGGTATCTATTTAGGGATTATAAGTTTGATACGTTTGAATTATCCGAAAATGGTTTTGAGAAAATTAGCCTTGCAGGTTCTGGAGGCATATTGCTTAGCTTTGCGCCTCATTTTGGACGTGATTTAAGTATTAAAACTAATATTCCTTTAAAAGTTCAGGTTAAACCTGTTCTTCAGCTCATGCAGTACAATCATGGTTTAGCACCAAATGCTGCTCTAGAATTAGAATTCATTTACAACCTTTAATTAATAGAAATATGTATACTTCAATAAAAATAATTACACATATGTTGGTTTGTTTACTGCTATTTTCTTGCACTAAGCCAACTACTGAAGTTTATGAGCGATTTATGTTTAGACATAATGGAGCTGATTTAGCGGTAGAGGTTAATGGTAATATAGCGAGCAAAACCTTTATTCTCTTATTGCATGGTGGACCCGGAGGTGGATCGGGAGCTTATAATAGTGGTGTTTATTCTGAAATGCTTGAGGAAAAGTACGCCATTGCATACATGGATCAGAGAGGAAATGGTGCTTCGCAAGGGATATATTCTGAAGATGACTTAACCTTAACTCAAAATTCCAAAGATGTTTATGCGTTAAGCTTATTTCTAAAGGAAAAATATGGAGATGATATAAGTTTGTTTTTAATGGGACATAGTTGGGGAGGAATTACCTCTTCACACGCCTTAATTAATACTGATATTCAAGATCAATTAAAAGGCTGGATTGAAGTGGATGGTGTAAATGATTTTGACCATAATAATATAGAGGCGATTAAATTATTTTTAGAAGTCGGCAATGCTCAATTAGCAAAAGGGTATGAAGTTGATTTTTGGCAAGAGGTAGTTAACAGAGTAAACACCATGGATACTAATGCAGTGACAGATGATGATGAGGGTTATTTAAATAGCCAGGGATTTGAAGCGGAAGGTAAACTTGAAGAGATCACGAATGCTGAGGACAATTCTCCTCCTGGTTACTCTATTTTAAATTCGCCTGACATTGCTTTAAATCTTCAAGCTAGTAATAATTTTATTAACGGCATCTTGAATGCAGATTCAAAAATAAATTCGACTCGATTTGATTTAGAAAAAATTACAATTCCTTCACAATTTTTATGGGGTAAATATGATTTTGTAGTCCCTCCTGCAATAGGAGAAGATGCATTTAACAGAGTAAGTTCAACTAATAAAGAGATTATCATTTTTGAAAACTCAGGACATTCTCCTATGAGTAATGAACCTGAAAAGTTCGCACAGTCAATTATTGATTTTGTAGAGCTGTATAAATAACTACTTAGCCATGTATTCGAATTGCCGGTAAGCAATTAGTAATTCCTTATTATTATTTTCATTATTGTAAAAACCTCGCTTTTGAGCCATTTTTTTGGCTTCCTCAAAAAGAGGTTTGTTGGGGTACTGTTCATCACGTAAATAGTGAACTAGTTTTAAAACCTTAAACGCATTAAACCAAGTGTAAAAACGTTTTTTAAATGTTTTTAAGCTGGTTGAGTTTAGTCTAATTTCTTTTAAATCAAGGTGAAAATTGTTTTTACTTAAAAAATTAATAAAAGCTTTATTTTCTGATTGCTGATTGAAATTTAAATCATCTAAATTTTGATTTTGAAGATTAATGATAATACTTTGAAAAGACTTTAAACGTTCCCAAATTTTAAAGTCATAAGTCAGGTAATTAGTTGTATCATTTTGTACCCAATCTGAAATAGCTTTTCCTGTTCCAAATGGGACTCGGTTAGATATTCTTGGGGAGGGAATCACTTTAGTATTATTAATTTCAGTAAATTCACCTAATCCAATTATTTTTTGAAGAAAGTAAAAGTCTTCGCCCGCTTTTCGTCTATTCATGCCACCTTGCTTTTGATAAGCAGATGATCTTACAGCCATACTTGAACCAACAGTATGGAAAGCAAAAGGAAGGTTAGCATATTTCAACCCCTGATTATAATAACGCAAAAACAATTCATAGTTGATGATACCTTCGTAAATAGATTGATCAAACACTTTTCCTTCAATTGGATGCTCATAACGAATGGCAGCACCTGGTGTTATAGGATGTTTTATAAAGTGAGATTCAATTGCCGTAAAGTAATTTGTAATACAGGTAGAGTCGGCATCAAAGCAAATGATTATTCCGTCTCTATCAATTGAGTGAAACCTAGCGACTGCCTCATCCATACCTATCTTTCTGGCCAGTCCAACGCCAGCGTGTTTTTTAGGCAGGTTAAAGGCTTTGATAATATGAAGCTTTAAAAAAGATTTTTGATTGGATACCCAATTTTCAAGATCATAAATAGATTCTGCGTTTTGCTGCTTGATTTCATTAGAATGTTGCTCACCATGATTAACGACAACTATAACTTCTACTGATTTTTTTGGTTCATCTGCCATAGCTAAACTCTCAATAGAATCGATAATATTGGGTTCGTTAAAGCAAGGAATTACTACTATTAAACCTAGGTTGTTATTAGGTTTGTCATCAATAGATAGCGCCTGAAAGCCGAATTTTGATAAATATGGATTCATTTCGGCGAAGATAATATGAAAAAATAAAAATAACATGTTAATAACTCACTGACTCAATCACTAAATTAATGCTTTGCGTTTGTTAATTTTGTTGGCATTCGGAAAAATTATGGCAGACAAAGAATTAGGCGATTTAAATGATGATGATGCGCTAAATGATGCTGATTCGGGGTCGGATTCTGGTAATGATGCCAACGTGATTCCCTTATCAGGCATGTATGAAGAGTGGTTTTTAGACTACGCCTCATATGTTATCTTAGAAAGAGCTGTGCCAGCTTTATTGGATGGCTTTAAGCCCGTCCAAAGACGAATTATGCACTCCATGAAGGAGTTGGATGATGGACGTTATAATAAAGTGGCAAATATTATTGGTAATACAATGAAGTATCACCCACATGGTGATGCCTCAATTGGTGATGCCATGGTTCAATTAGGGCAAAAGGAGTTGCTCATTGATATGCAGGGTAACTGGGGTAATACATTGACAGGGGATTCTGCAGCAGCACCGCGTTATATTGAGGCGCGAATTTCAAAGTTTGCCAAGCATGTGGTATTTAATCCAAAAACAACGGAATGGATTCCTTCATATGATGGCAGAAATAATGAACCTGTTTTATTACCTGTTAAATTTCCATTGTTGTTAGCTCAAGGGGCAGAAGGAATTGCTGTGGGTATGGCCTGTAAAGTAATGCCTCATAATTTTATTGAATTGATTGATGCCTCAATAGATGTATTAAGGGGAAAGAAAACCAATATTTTGCCAGACTTTCAGAATGGTGGAATGGCCGATTTTTCTAATTATAATGAAGGTCAAAGAGGTGGAAAAATTAGGGTTAGAGCAAAAATTCGAAAAGAGGATTCTAAAACCATTGTTATTGATGAAATTCCCTTTGGGACCAATACGGGTACATTAATTGATTCCATTATCAAAGCCAATGATAAAGGTAAAATTAAGATTAAGAAAATTGAGGATAATACAGCTAGTAAAGTAGAGATTTTAATCCATTTAGCAACTGGTGTTTCTCCTGATAAAACCATTGATGCTTTATACGCTTTTACCAACTGTGAAATGTCTATTTCACCTAATACCTCAGTTATTTGGGATGGTAAACCACACTTTTTAAGTGTGAATGAAATCCTAAAAATTTCTACTAATAATACTGTTGGTTTATTGAAACGTGAATTAGAGATTCGAAAGGCAGAATTATTAGAACTTTGGCATTTTGCTAGTTTAGAGAAAATATTTATTGAGCAAAAAATATATATCGAATTTGATGGTAGAACTTATGATGAAGCCATTGAAATTACTCATGAATTATTAAAACCGCACATCAAACACCTAGCTCGTGAAGTGACGGATGATGACGTAAAGAAACTCCTTGAGTTGAGAATGCGAAGAATCACCAAACATGATTCTGAAAAAGCAGATACCTATATTCAATCTTTAGAGGACGAATTAAAAGAAGTAGAAGCTAATTTGGCAAACCTCATTGATTATGCTATTGCTTATTTTAAGGATGTGAAAGCTCAATTTGGAGAAGGTAAAGAACGCAAGACAGAAATCAGAACCTTCGATAATATTGCAGCTCGTAAAGTGATTGTAGCTAACAAAAAGTTATATGTAAATAAAACAGAGGGTTTTATCGGCTATAATCTAAAAAAAGATGAGTACATTCAAGATTGTAGTGATATTGACGATATCATTGTCTTTTTCTCATCTGGGCGAATGATGGTAACCAAGATTAGTGACAAAAAATTTGTAGGCAAAGGAATTATTCATGTTGCTGTTTTCAAAAAGAAGGATGTTCGAACCATTTACCATTTGATTTATCGTGATGGCACAAATGGGCCAACTATGATGAAGCGATTTAATGTCAAATCAGTGACCAGGGATAAAGAATACGATCTGACTAAGGGAACGAAAGGATCTAAGGTGTACTACTTTTCGTTCCATCCTAATGGTGAACAGGAAATAGTAACGGTTCAACTACGACCACGTCCTCACTTAAAGCGAATTAAATTCGAAATTGATTTTGGAAGTTTATTAATTAAAGGAAGAGGGTCTGCGGGTAATCGAGTGACCAAAGAAATTGTGTCTAAAATTGTTCAAAAAGAAGTAGGGGCTTCTACCTTAGCTGCCAGAAAAATATGGTTTGATCCAACAGTTTCAAGACTTAATGTGGATAGTAGAGGTGACTTTTTAGGTGCTTTTAAAGGAGATGATAAAATTTTAAGTTTATATGCTTCCGGTGCCTATCGCTTAACTAATTTTGATATTTCTAATCATTTTGATGATGATTTAATTCATGTTGAGAAATGGCATCCAGATCATCCCTTAAGTGTGGTTTATTTTGATGGTGATAAACAATTGCATTATGTCAAACGTTTTGTGGTGGAAACTAAATCCGATAAAAAAGTATCTTTTATTTCGGAGCACGAAAATTCGAAACTTGATGTAGTGTCTACAAGTTACGAACCAATCATCAAAATCATTTATAATAAAAGATTAAAAGAAACCAAAGATTTACCTGATAAGGAGATTAATTTAGCTGAATTTATTGATGTAAAGGGAATGAAAAGTTTGGGCAATCAATTAACCAAACTAAAGGTTAAGGAGATTCAATTAACTCATGATATTAATGGTGGTGAACCTTGGCCAGAAGATTTGAAAAATCAAGAAGAGTCAAATGCTGGACCTGAATCGGAGGAGGCTAATGATGCTACTACTGAAGAAGGACCGATAGAAATGGAATGGGACATGACAGATCAAAAAAAGTCAAATCCGATTAAAGACATTGAGGATGATAGCCAGCCAAAGTTGTTTGAGGATGAGGATTGAATCCATTATCAAAATTTAGGCTTAATCATGGCCGTGATGTTATTTGTAGCCATTTTTTAAAAGGTAAAACCAATTAAAAGTTTACTTTGTTAAAATCCTGTTAACGTCAATAGACCACATTTACTTTTAGCGTATTTTTAAAAGAAAATGAAATTTCTTTTTCTAATAATCACTTTTTCAAGTCTGATTTCTAATAGCTTTTCTCATCCTGATCATGGTGAGCTACTCTGTTTTGAAGCTACTAACTTTGACATAGGAGAAAGTTATATCAACGACAAAAACAGAGCTGATTTTGTGTTTGTCAATTGCAGTCATGATACTGTAGTAATTGATCATATTATTAGTACAAATAATGATAGACCTTATAGTTGGGACGGTAAATTATCTCAAAAAATCATCCTTCCAGGACAAAGAGATACACTGAGATTCTATAGAAGTCCCTATTTTAGGGAAGCAGGCTTATATGACCAAAGTTTTACTGTTAGTTACCAAAACTCTGAGGTGAGGCAATATTTAAATATTTTTTGTGAATTGAATCACAATAGAGGTCACATAGAAGCCACCTCATTAGTTTTAGATACTGTTGATAGAGGAGATCAGATCAATTTTCAACTTTTACTTAAAAATACTGGTTTAGATCCTATTCTGATTTCTCCAAGGTATTACAATCAAAAAAATCCGTTAATTTATCTTGATTCGTTTCCGATTATAATTAACCCTAGAGATTGCACCAATTTACATTTTCTGCTAAACACTGATAATTTATGTAGGGATTATAAAAAATACATATCATTTTATTCTAATGAAGATACAGATAATTATCGAAATACATTTAATATTTCCTATACCGGTTTTCTAAATACGGTTGGCGAAGCTGGTATAAAATTCGATTCATTAGTTAGAACGAAATATATTAATAAAGGAGACGCTTGCATTTTCACTTTTCCATTTACGAATACAGGAGATGTTCCCTTATTGATAACATATGCAAAAACAAGTTGTGGTTGCTTGGTTGCATCTTGGCCAAAACAACCTATTCCGCCAGGTGAAAGTGAAGAAATTATAGTTAAATACGACAGTAAGCGCATTGGGCCGATTAATAAAAGTATCACTGTATTGACAAATGCCTGCGAAGAAAAAAAGGTATTAAGGGTTAAAGGTTATGTGCGACCTATTGATTAACTATTTTAACCCTCTATCTTTTAATTCGTGTTCTATAGCCTTGCGTTTAACATTGTTTTTTCTTGCCACTGGAAGGTAAAGTAATGGTAGAAAAGATAATAACCCAAGGCCATTTTTAATCACACTGTAAATTGAAACCCCTACAAGAATACCCAAAAGGACCGAATCATAGAGTCTTGTTCGTTTACTATTCTTGGCTGTTTCTAATAATAATTTGTCTGTTAAATTTTCAAATTTCATTTTACTAACAAAATTATACTATTAAATAGGATCATGGTTTTTAACTAAGTTAAAAATAGAAAAAATATAATCAAGTAGTTTCTTAAGAACCCAATTCTATTAGTATGTGCGATTGTTTTTTGTGATATGGCATATAATATTTAAGGTTGAATAGGGGTAATCTAATTCTGGTTTGTCTTTAAAATGTAAACATAAATTATTAACTATGAAAACTACTAAAACCCTATTTACATTCTTACTCATTTTTATTAGTGCTAATCTATTCTCTCAAGAGTTAACTCAGACTTTAAGAGGAACCATAATTGATTTTGACTCTAAGATGCCTTTGATAGGAGCCAGAGTGATTGTAAAAGGAACAGACCCATTGCAGGGTGCTGTTACAGATATTAATGGCGATTTTAAGATTCAAAACGTAAAGGTAGGTCGTGTGCCCATATTAGTTAGCAGTTCTGGATATAAAGAAATTACAATGCCTTCTGTATTAATAGAATCAGGAAAAGAAAAAATCTTGAATTTAGAAATGGTAGAAGACATTCAAATGTTAAAAGAGGTGGAGGTAAAGGCACAAAAAGATAAGTCAGAATCGATTAATAAAATGGCGACTACCTCTGCTAAGACTTTTACCGTAGAAGAAACCAATAGATACGCCGGTTCATTAAACGATCCCGCTCGTATGGTGTCTGGCTTTGCAGGAGTCACAGGAGATGCACAAGGAGACAATGATATTGTGGTGAGGGGGAATTCTCCTCGTGGCATCCTATGGCGTCTTGAAGGAATTGATATCCCAAATCCTAATCATTTTTCAAATAATGGTGCAACTGGTGGACCAATTAATGCCTTGAATGGTTCTGTATTGGCCAATTCTGATTTCTTTTCAGGTGCATTTGCTCCAGAATATGGTAATGCATTATCAGGTGTGTTTGACGTGAATATGCGAACTGGAAATAATGAAAAACGAGAATATTCTTTTTCAGCTGGGGCATTAGGTATAGATGCAACTTTAGAGGGACCTTTTAAAAGAGGATATCGGGGCTCTTATATGATTAATTACAGATATTCTTCTGTTGGTTTACTAGATGCAGCAGGTATTTTAGATTTTGATGGTATTCCAATTTATCAGGATGCAGCGTTTAAATTTAACTTTCCAACAAAAAATGCTGGTACTTTTACCCTAATCGGAATGGGTGGTAAGAGTTTAATCGATCAAACCGACCAAGATGACTCTACTGGTCAAATATTTAATACATATGATTTTAGAGCAAATTTAGGAGTTGTTGGTTTGAAGCATACTTATATAATTAACCCTAAAGTATACGTTAAAAGTTTTGTATCGGCATCTACTCAGTTTAACGGAGGAGAAGGGAAAACATTGAATCAGGACAGTGTTTTGTTTCTAGGGGAACGAGAAGGTAACACTGACAATCAACTAAAAGCTCAGAGCATTATCAACTATAAATTGAATAAAAAGAATATTTTTCAGTTAGGCGCTACGTATACACATTTTAATTATAATTTCTTTTATGAAGAAGATTATGATGATGAAGATGGTAATTTGACAAGATTAACTGATTCAAAAGGTAACGCCGATATGACCCAATCTTTTTTGAGTTGGCGATATAGAATGACAAATGACTTAACTTTTGTGACAGGTTTACATCATACTTATTATTACCTAAATGATAATCAGAAGTTAGAGCCAAGAATTGGGATGAAATGGCAAGTGAATCCAAGACATAGCTTTTCGGCAGGTTTTGGTATGCATTCTCGTCTAGAATCACCATCTGTATACTTATTCAATGAACTACAGGCGGATGGGACTTATCAGTTCCCGAATAAAAATCTAGATTTAACCAAAAGTAATCACTATGTAATAGGATATGGGTATAGAATTTCTGAAAATTTACATTTAAAAACTGAGGTCTATTATCAGGAACTATCGAATATTCCTGTAGCTAAGGATACCGCAGGTCCTGCTGGATTTTTCAGCTTTGTTAACTGGTCATCAGGTGTACCAGAGTTTGAACTAGAAAATGCAGGAACAGGTCGAAACTATGGTGCTGAAATTACATTAGAGCGTTTTTTCGAAAACAACTTCTATTACCTTGCGACAGGATCGATTTACCGATCGGAATATAAGGGGTCAGATGGTGTATTAAGAAATACAAGATATGATGCCAACTTTGCAGGAAATATTTTAGCAGGTAAGGAATATAAATTTGGAAAAAACAAGAATAGAAATAAAACTTTTGGCATCAATACGAAAGTATCTTTGATTGGTGGGAATCGTTTTACACCGATCGATTTACCAGCTTCTCAAGATGCAGGATTTACAGTAAGAGATTGGGATAATCCGTGGGGTCAGAAAGCGGAAAATGTATTTTTTATCAATTTAGGATTAACTTATAGATGTGACATGAAACACGCTAGTCATTCTTTTAAAATCGATATCCAAAACTTAACCAATAATCAAGCTGTTGTTTCGGAATACTACAACGGGAGAACAAAAAAGGTGGAAACTGATACACAATTATCTATTATTCCAAATATTATTTATACAATTAAGTTTTAATTAGAGGACTTTATTCAATTTTAATTAATCTCGTCTTAGCATAGCTTTGACGAGATTTTTTTTCGAAAGACCTTACTTCTGCATCAAATTCCTTAATAGTTGATTGGCAATAGAAGAAAAACTTTGACTACACTATATGCCTTAATAAAAGATAATATAAAGAAATAGTGATATTCAAAACTTAAATGGATTTAACTTTAACCATCATTGATTTATAGCATATAATATACCTTTTTTGTCTCAAGATAATTCAATAGTTTTTCTTAAAAATCAAAAGTAATTTCCAATATCTTATGTAGTTTTGATTAAATAACCGAATTAAGCTCTGGTATAAATTATTTGAATTGAATTTGTTCTTGAAATTTATGTATTTATATAAGCATACTGCGAATTTAACTTTACGAGTTATTGCTTTAATATTCATTGTTGTACAGTCTAATTCACTATGTGCTCAAGATCAAGATACAAGTCTCGTGCCTGAAACCCTTGATAAGGAGGATTTGACTAAATTTAAAAAGCAAAAAGGGAAATACAAGTTTTCGTTAGATGCGCTTAATACAGACCATAAAGACATTATTCAAAATTACTATGTTGTCACTAAATACGATATTTTCCAATATGATTGCATTACCCTAGTTGATGTTCTAAAAATTGTACCTGGGTTTAGGGTTTCACAACCAGGCAATGCTCAGTTGGGTGAAATGTTCGCTGTAAATGGTCTTGTAGGAAATGTTAATATGACGGTTATGATTAATGGTCTGCCGATCAATCCTAGCGGTCTACCTGGTATTCCAGTTGGCGCGCAATTACCAATTAAACAGGCAGAGAGAATCGAAATCATTATTGGACCGTCTATTATGTTTGGTACAGTAAGTGGAGCAGGTGTTATTAATATTGTAGTAGTAGAGGTAGAAAGACCTGTTGAGGTTAATGCCAGTGTAAGTATAGGAGATAATGGCTTAAGAAGTATTAATACCTTAATGAGTGGAAAAACAGGTAAAGGAAAGAATTTGTTATCTTACAGTTTGTATGGTTCGTTTACCAATAGGGATTATGTACCAAAGGATTTGGATACGAGTCAATTTAGAGTAAGTGACGAAATTGCCGATAATCCTAATTTTATAAGTAACCCAATAGATAGAAATATTCCCATAATCACAGATCTTCCTTCAAGCGGTACTTTAATAGGTGCTAATATTAGATACAGAGGTTTTACGGTTACAGCAGCTCTAATGACAAGAAAAGCACATGCCGCAATAGGTGCTTCACCAAATAAGATAAGTTATTCTAATAGGAGTACATTGATAAGTGAATCAAACAATATATTTGGTATAGACTATAAAACAGATCTTTTTAAACACATGACTCTAGATATAAAAGGATCTTTTTTGTTTTACGAAACTGATGAAAATTCTTCTTATCTGGGTGTTGATCATCCGATTTCGAATGGCATTAATTATTTACATTTCAGATCTCTAGATTTTAATTTTACCCCTACAATTACGTACAAGAAAAATAACTTAAGCTTAATATATGGTAGTCAATCCTTGCTTGCATTTGTCAAGAATCAAAATTTTATGCAGGCGCCTTACAATCCTAATTTCTATGAAATTGATGAGACAGGTAGTTTTTTGATTCAAAATTCAACAGATAGTTTGAGTTCAATTACTGCATTTACAAGCGAAATTGATCAATTATTCGTCAGAACTTCAAGATTCGCAAAAGCCCGCTATCAAACAAAAAAAATAACTGCGTTGGTGGGATTACAATATGAAACTACACGAGACCTCCCTAGCTTACTAAATTTCAATCTTGCGCTAAGCTATAATTTTTCTGAAAAACTAAATTTAAGAGGAGTCTATACTCAATTGTCTCAATACCCTAATTCGTATTTTCAAATTAATAATTATGTTGGTACAAGTGAACCAAATTCACCGTCAAGTGTTATTTATGAGCAAGAATTTGTCACTTTAGAACCTGAACAAATTGATAGGATAGAACTAACATTAAATTACTATTTATCAGAAAGAACTCGACTTACTGCTCGTGTTTTTCAACAAGTTTTGACTAATGGCTTAACCAACTTAATTGATGAACCAAACAACCCATTTGGCCCTGTTGATGATGGCTTTTTTATTGGTTATACCAACAATAAAGGACGATCGATTTTAAATGGACTTCAACTGAGTGCCTTTAATAGGGGGGAAGGAACAAATTCTACTCTTGATATTTTCTTTAGATTTGGTAGTGAAGATATTGATAATATAGCGAGAATTGAATCCTATAGAAATGTTCCAGGTTTTTCTTTATATTATACACTTTCTTCTGATTACAAGGGGAGTAATAATCAGACAGGAATCAGTTTTAGGTATGAAAGCGCGTTTACCGATCATGTAAGCTGGGTAAGTGGGGAACCATACCTGCCTAAAACGATACGATCATTTAACTTTGATTGGTCTCACAATATTGCGTTTGGGAAGAATTTATATTTAAAACTCAAAATATTGAATCTTTTTAAAACAAGAAATCATGGTATTTACTACAACTTGTTTAATACTAATACATTTGACTATGCTCCTCAAATAGAGCGTATTTTTTCCTTCGGTCTTAAATATCGCTTAAACTAATGGTCAAACAATTAATATGTGTGTTCTATTTCATACTCTGCATACCAACACCTTTAGTATGTCAAGAGTTGGGTTTGATTAAGGCAAGCGAGATAAACAAAACATTTGTTGATAGTATTCTAGTGAATTTCAATTCAATTGATTCATTAAAGCAAGAAAGTGCCCTAAAAAAGGCTATCTATGTCTCTGAAGAACTTGCTTATCATAGCGGCAATGAACGCGCGCATGAATTATTGAGTAACTTATATATTTCTAGAGAAAACTATCCCCTCCAATTAAGACTATTACTTCTGTATTCATCTTACCTTGAAAAATATAATTTACTTGCTTCTCAGAAACTGAATTACCTCCAAATAGGTGATATTTATTTTCAGTTTAACCTCTTTGAAAAGGCAAAGACCAATTATCAAAATACGAAAAAAGTACAATTTGATTTTGAACCAGAGTTGAAGATCAGATTATATAAACAACTCAGTTTAGTAAATTATGAACTTAAAGCATTCAAAAGTGCCATCAATAACTTAGATTCTTTAATTCAAATTGGACGATATTATAATGATTGGAATTCGGTGATTTGGTCTAAACAATTGAAAGCAAAAATAGCCCACGCAAGAAATGATTTTCCAATGGAATTAGATATTAATAAGGCACTGATTACTCTTACTGATAGTTTAAATCTTCCAAGTGAAAAAGCCATTGCAGTTAATAATTTGGCTTATACTTATAAATATTTAAATGATTATGAATCAGCTAAAAAATATTTGCTTGATATTTTGTCGAATGACGAAAGCAAGCTGGATGCAGTCATCTATCAAAATTTAGCTATTTTAAGTTATAACGACAAAGATTACGAGGATTCAAAGCTATACTTTAATAAAGCAATTGATATTTATGATTTGATTAAGGACTTTAGAAGTAAGGCATATGTCTTGGACATGCTGACATTGATTTATTATCAGGAATCTGATTTTTATAACGCGCAGAAATATAACGCGCAATGCATTGAACTATCTAAAAGCTATGGTTTTGGTGATATCTATCAAGATGCGTATTATTCTCAGTCAATTATTAATCAAGGACTTTTTGAATATGAAGACGCTTTGATGAGTATGAATAAGCATTTAGACATTAAGGATTCGCTTGAATCAATCCAGAATAAAGAAAAGGGAATTATTGAATTACAACAATTATTTCTTGACCAGGCTGAAAATGAAATTCAATTAAAAGTGATCGGTGAAGAGGTAAAAGATTTAGAAATAAAAAGGTTACAAGCTGAACAAATAGCAGCCATTGAACAGTTAAAACGATTTCAGTCTGACTCCTTATTTAGTGAACAAAAACTCATCACACAACGTTTGAAAATTAAGGAAATAGAGAATTTATTGTCCATTCAAAAACAAAACAATCAAATTCAATTGTTGGACGAACAAAAGAAGCAACAGGCACTGGATTTGCAGTTAGAACAAGCAAAGCGCTTAGAAAAAGAGCAAGATTTATTATTAGTGACTAAGAATAATGAAATTCTTGGGTTTGAACTCAAAGAACGACAAGCCTTTTTGAATGGTTTAATTTATTTTTCTATTGGCTTACTCTTATTTGCAATTGTAGTTATAGCGTTTTATTTAAATATTAGAAAAAAGAAGAAGGAAATAGAATTACAACGGGGCTTAATTGCAACTGAAAAAGAGAAAGCAGATGCGCTGCTTCTAAACATTCTACCTGTTGCAGTAGCAGAAGAGTTAAAAGAAAAAGGAAAATCACCACCACGCCATTTAGATATGATTAGTATTGTTTTTACAGATTTTGCTGGTTTTACAGAAATTTCTGAGAAATTAAATCCAGTTCAATTAGTTGAAAAATTGGATGAAATATTTCTTGAATTTGATTTAATCGTGGAAAAAAATAATTTAAATAGAATTAAAACGATTGGGGATGCCTATATGTGTGCTTCAGGTATTCCTGACTTTGATCCTAATCATGCTGAAAATGCTGTGCTTACTGCTATCGAAATGAGAAATTTTATTGAAAAATTTAATCAATCTCTAGGTGCCAATGAACCAAAATGGAATATAAGAATTGGTGTTAATTCAGGACCCGTTGTTGCTGGAGTAGTAGGTATTAAAAAGTTTGCCTACGATATTTGGGGAGATGCTGTTAACATTGCTTCTAGAATGGAATCATCTGGTGAAATCAATAAAGTGAATGTTTCAGAATCAACGTATCAAATCGTTAAGGATAAGTTTCATTCTGAACATAGAGGGAAAATCTACGCTAAAAATAAGGGCGAAATAGATATGTATTTTGTCGACCGCCAATCTATTAAATAGAAGCAAAATTGCCAACATTTTTAAGGCATTCAGCATTTAAGGTAAGCACAGGGATACTATATTGATTGCAGATCATATCCCGTACGAAGTTCTTTCTTAAAATTAGACGACTCCCATTAAAATAACCTGCAGCAATTAAATCAGCATTTATAGATTGTGAAAATTCTAAAAGTTGTTCTTCAAACGAGGACTTTCCTTCTAACTTTACTATTTCAAAATCAGCCTCTAATTGATTAAAAGCTCGTTTAATAACCGCTTGATTTCTAACCATATCATTTTTGAGCCATTCATCATTATCCCTATAACCCGCCAGATATATTTTGGCATTATAACTTTTCGCAAGGGTAGCGGCTACTTTTCCTATTTGAATGCTCTCTGAAGAAAATGAAAAAGGCATCACAATATTTTTAATTTCCGTCAAGGTTTTATTTTCCTGTGTAATCAAAAATGGTTTTTTTGTTGAGTCCACTAATTTGAGTGCCTTAGAGCCTAAGAGTTTTTGAATACCTGTAACGCCATGTGTTCCCATGATGACATAATCAATATTCAATAAATCGATTGATGAGGAAATAGTATCAACTAGCTTACCAACGATTACTTTCGTTTCAAAGGTATCATTAATGCTTGCTTTTAGAGCAGACATTTCCTTTTCTGCCAATTCTTTGTCTTCTTTTGAGTTTGAATCTAAGGCATGTAAAATTGTTACATTTCCATCATTCTTTTTTGCAAGGTTTAAAGCACTAATCAATGCATTTTTTGCAGAATTGGTAAAGTCCGTTAAAACTAAATAATTGGTCATTTTTCTAATTGTATTGGTTAATTAAAATAAATGATAAATATAATCATTTATCTGAATAGATAAGTAGTATTTACTATTACAGAATATTCTTAGAATAAAGTCTTGTTTTTTTGTGAGTGAGGTAAAATATACCGAGTTATTCCATTCTCAGATCATGAGTTTGGTTCCCGTAGAAGAAATTGAACAACATACAAGCTGTTAAATCACCAGTCACATTTACGGCTGTCCTAAACATACCTAAAATCCGGTCGATCCCAATAATGACAATTAAACCGTCGATCGGAATACCTGCATTTTGGAGAACAGAGGCCAATATGATTACCCCGCCACCCGGAATGGCAGGTGTTCCAATAGAGGCCGCTACTACCGTAATCGTAATTAACAGGAGGCTAACGACGGATAATTCTATGCCGTAAGCTTGTGCCATAAACACTGTTGTCGCGCATTGAAATAGGGCAGTGCCGTCCATATTAATGGTGGCACCTATTGGAATGACAAAATCACTGATTTTAGAAGACACACCTAAGTTTTCGTCTGCTGTTTTCATTGATAGAGGCATGACAGCGGCAGAACTGGCCGTTGAAAAAGCTAACAATTGCGGAGCTTTAATGGCTTTTAAAAAATCAAAGGGGCTTTTTTTCATGACAACTCCAACAATTAATAAGTAAAAAAGCATCAGTACCAATAAACCGATTACAACTACTAACATATAATAACCCAGTCCAATGAAAACCTCAAAACCGGTTCGAGATAAGAGGGCGGCTATCAGTCCAAATACGGCATAAGGCACCAATCGCATGGCCCACGATACAACGATCATACAAATTTTTTGAATGGCTTCAGAAAACCGAACAATAGGTCGCGCAGTGGCCTGCCCTAGTTGTGTAATGGCAACACCAATAATAATTGTAAAAATGACAACACCTAGCATTTCGCCGGTTAAAATAGTTTCCAAAGGATTATCAGGAATAAGGTTTGAGATTGCATTGGGGATGTTCTCTAATATGTTAGCTGATTCTTGCTCAGAAATAGATGTTGTGCTACTATTTGGCAAACCACCATGGGCAAAAATATATTGTCCAGGTTTAAAAATTAGGGTGACTACAACACCAATAAAAATGGCAACACCAGTTGTGAAAATAAAATAGAGTAGGAGGCGAACCCCAAAAGTTTTTAAGTTATCGGAAGTGTTGCTAACAATTCCCAAAATGATAGAGGTAAAGATTAAAGGAATCATAATCATTTGTACGAGCTTCATAAAAATTTGCCCTGGTAAATCAAGCCAACTAGCCAGATTTGTACTGAAGTTAGCCGTTACCAATCCCGTTGAGGGATTGAGCAAAATACCTAAACCAGCTCCCAGAATGAGACCAATGATCACTTTAAGCCAAAGGCGTCCTTTAACCAGACGCTCTAAGTATTGTGATAAGTGATTAAGTGGTCTGAATTCTATCATGAAGGATTATTTATGTGGGAAATACAGATCATTCATTTGAGTTAATATTGCCGCAGAGGCTCTAAAATCAATCCATTCCTGATCAGTTAAGCCAATTGTATTGTCAATGATTATTTTTCTCTTGTCAATCATCACTGGTAAACCAATGTAAATGTCTTGGTTTAGATTTAATAATTTGCGGTAGTGCGAATTAGTATACATTGACAGAGTAAGTGTTTGCGTTTCTGGCCATAATAAGTAATTTAGAAGCATTTCGGCGCATTTAGCCACGCCATACGTTGTGCCAGCCTGCGTTTCTCTGATCTGAAAAGCGGCATTTTTGGTTTGTGCTGCAATTTGTGTCAAGGTTTCGCCTGTAAATTCAGGGTGATTTACCAATGGCTGTCCGTGTAACGTAGAGTTGGAATAAATCGACACCTGAGAGTCGCCATGCTCACCGAGTACTATAGTTCTAAAATCCTTAGGATGGTAAGATGAATGCCAGGATAAATACCAAGATAGTCGAATGCTATCCAGAAATGTACCAGTGCCTATTACTTTGTTGGCCGGTAAGCCACTATATTGGTAAACGGCTTGAGCAATCAAATCCACTGGATTGGTAATGACAATGAGGTAGGGTGCTTTTTTAAAGGTTCTATGTTCGAAAATGGATTTGGATAAAGCTATGTTTTGTTTGGCGGTAGACAAACGAGACCCTCCATGTACATTGGGTATACCAGCAGCATAAAAAATAAAGTCTGCTTTTAAAAACAAGGTTTCGTCATTGAGATGTATGGTCTTGTTATTGTACAATGGCATGCCATGTGCCAAATCCAAATAAGCACCTTCGCAAGCAGGGTTGGGCTCCATAATATTGAGCCTTATATTGTGCTGATTATTTAAAAGCAGCAAGGCTAAAGAAGACCCCACATACCCTAAACCAATAATTGTGATGTTAATCATTTTGATCCATGCTTTCCAAGCGTTAAAAGTAGGTGAGCACGGTCAGTTTTATAATGATGGATATCATTGTAGGAATTGACAATTGATGGCTGTGAAATCTCATTTATATTAATAACCCTATATTCGCTTGTATTAATCTTCTAATCCTATGTTGGGTCTCATTGTTGTTTTTGTCATTTCCTGGTTATTGCTTTGGTTATTTCTAAAATCCCACATTACTGCTTTAGGCATTTTCCCTAACGTTCAACGTTTAAAGCTATTTGCGATCGGGTTAGTCGTCATGGCCGTGTTTTGCGTTATTAATATATTAGGGCAAGCCTATTTTACTGAAGTTAATTATATCAGGAACCCAAATTATGGTTTTTCAGAGGCTTTAAACGGGACCTGGTGGACTTTCAAAGCAGCCTTATTGGAGGAATTGTTATTTAGAGGAGCCATTTTATATATTTTGATCAAAAAAATAGGAATGAATTGGGGTTGCTTGCTTAGTGCTATTGCATTTGGTATTTATCATTGGTTTAGCTATGAGATGTTTGGTCGAGGTTTCATACCTATGGCATACGTTTTTCTATTAACAGGGGCGGCTGGTTGGATGTTTGCTTATGCCTTTGCTAAAACACAATCTATTCTAGTACCTCTAGGACTTCATTTTGGATGGATTTTAATGAGTATTGTCTTTTTTTCATCCGGTCCACTCGGTGATTCTTTATGGCTCCCTGACGGTGAAGGGGTTCCCTTAGAAGCTGGCTCACAACTGTTATTTTTTATATGGCAAACACTATTTGTACCGGGGATCATTACCTGGTATTTTGCAAGAGGTTATCGATCAGCATAACCCATGAGTGACATTCAGCTCGTTTATACCTTACATTTATTAAAAAGCGTTTTTATGATCAGCTATAATACAATTTATTAGCAGGTTGTTAAGGAATTCTTAATGATTTTATAATATTCTGATATTGTATCTAAACCTAATGCTGTTCAACTTTGGAACTCATCCAGCATAATTGATTATGAAAACAAGTGCATACTTCATAGTTCTATCTTTTACTTTTATTATTACCGCAATCAGCCATGCTAGTTCAGAACAGAAGGATTCAATCTACAGTGAACTCATGTTCAACCTAAAGCGTGCACAATTAAACGACTTTGATGATTTGATTGCTTTAAGAAATTATGAACTTGGTAACTACTTCTTTGAATTGGGTCTGTTGACTCAGGCAGTTGCTTATTATAATGATGCATTGGTTGACTCCACCAGCTTAAAAAAAGATACCTTGTATATTAATCTGAATAACCAGCTCGGACAGGTCTATTTGACACTAAACGATAATGATGTTTCAGAGGCTTACTTCAAAGCGGCATTAATGGCAGCAGAAAAAACCGGTAATTTAAAGGGAGAAGCTGAGTCAAAATCTCTTCTTGGTCATTTCTACGAAAAACATGGTCAATATTTGAAGGCCCTGAAATACCAAAATGAAAGCCTTGAAATTTTTGAAGCACTCCAAAATGATTTTAGGGTTGCCATGGTTTACGAAAATATAGGCAGTATATATGAAGACTTGTCGCAGTTCGAAAAAGCTGAGTCCTACTTTCAGGCATCATATGCTGTTTTTAAAGGAACCAAGAGTAGGTTTGAAGTCAATATTCTAAATAACCTTGGTGATGTTTATAGAAAAAAAGGAACTTATGAATTATCCATTCCATTTACCAGGTCTGCACTTGAGCTTTCTTTAGAACTGAACAATAATGACTTAATTCATAGTGCCTATAAAGATTTGTCCAAAGCCTATGCATTAATTCATGAATATGAAAAGGCTTATGCTAACAGATTGCTCTCAGAAGCATATGAGAAAAAAGCACTGACAACTCAAAACCAAAGTTTGCTTAGCGCTCTGCAAGCTGAATATGATGCCGAAAAAAAAGAAGCGCAAATTCAATTATTGATCGAACAAAACAAGTTAAGCAAAACTCACGAAAGCTTTTTGATATACTTGTTGCTGGCCTCTATGCTACTGTTTAGTATTTTAGGATCCTATTATTACAAAAAGCGAAAAGCCAAACTGAAATTAAAGGATTACCAGAAACGGGCGCTCAAAGTTGAACTTGAAAAAAAGGCACTGGAAGAAAAAGATTTGCATGAAGCCATTCAACTAAAAAATGCCGCTTTATCAAAATACAGCTTGCATGTTTCCCAGAAAAATGAGCTATTGGAAAATATCTCAAAGGAATTAAAACACCTATTTAGCAGAAAAAATAGTGAGGATGCCTATAAAATTAAATCAATTGTAAAACGCATTGATTTTGATTTGAACCAGGAAAGTGAATGGGATGAATTCAATAACATTTTCAGTGAAATCCATCCTGATTTTACAAAAAAATTATCTACTGCAGCCAAAGATAAACTGACACCTTCAGAGCTAAAGTTGGGAAGACTTTTAAGATTAAACATGTCTTCAAAGGAAATCGCCTCTATATTAAGAGTGACACCTGATAGTGTTCGGGTAGCCAGATACCGATTAAGAAAAAAATTACCTATTAATCCCAAGGCAGAATTAGTCAATTTTTTACTTGAATTATAAGGGCAAAATAGCTAATGTGTAGCGATTGTATTTTTTAAGTAAAGTCAATATTAATGTTGCCCTATTGTTTCCATTAAAAATCAAGTTGTATCCTTTTTGTTGCTCTTATTGAAAATCTTGAATCTCTTTGTAGGTGTACCTTGTACCCAACTAATTTGAAAAAAAAGATAAAAATGAAAAAGTTCTTAAAATTAATTTTTGTAACGCTTTTGTTAGCGATTCCGGTCTCAAAATTGGTCGCTCAAAGTGGAACCATTCAAGGTGTAATTACCGATCAAAATGGCATCTATGTTCCGGGTGCATTTATTTCAATCGAAGCTTTAAAAAAAGGAACTGTTACAGACTTTGACGGTCGTTTCACACTGGTAGGTGTACCTGAAGGAAAGTTTACCTTAAAAACATCCTTTATTGGTTTCAAAGACTTCACGCAAGAAGTAGTCGTCAAAGCTGGTCAAACTACAGCACTTGAATTCGTTTTAGAAGAAGGAAACGAAGAATTAAATACAGTTGAGGTTTCAAGTTATCTAATTGGTCAGGCTAAAGCACTAAATAAGCAGAAAAATAATATGAACATCACTAATGTAGTGTCAACCGATCAAATTGGAAAATTTCCTGATGCCAATATTGGAGATGCTATGAAACGTGTTTCGGGTGTGACCATGCAGGTTGATCAAGGTGAGGCTAGAAATATTATTGTAAGAGGTTTGTCTCCACAATTAAATTCAGTAACCATTAATGGAGGCAGAATACCATCAGCTGAAGGTGACAATAGAAATGTTCAAATGGATTTAATTCCTTCCGACATGATTCAAACCATAGAAGTTAATAAGACAGTAACACCCGATATGGATGCAGATGCTTTAGGTGGCTCGGTTAGTTTATTAACAAGAACAGCCCCCCAGGATTTCAGATTATCAGCTACTTTAGGTTCTGGTGTCAATTTCATTACTAACAAAAGAATTTTAAATGGTTCTTTATTAATAGGTGACCGAACTGAGAATAAAAAGTTTGGATGGATGGTTTCTGCTTCTGCCAATGATAATGATTTTGGGTCGGACAATGTAGAAGCCGAATGGTCTAATGAATTTGAATATTTCGACGGAACTGATGTAGTAGGAATGGATGTAGATCCATATGCTAGCGTATTTGAGCAAAGAACATATTTGGTGCAACGAGTCAGAAGAAGTATTTCAGCAAACGCAGAGTATCAACTTGACAATAATAACAAGATCTATTTAAAAACCATGTATAATTGGCGTGATGATCGAGAAAACAGATACAGGTTAGAACAAGAAATTTTGGATGGTGAAGATATTGAGGTGGGTGATTTTCAATTGACAGGAAACACACCAACCATGTTTCCAGTAGAGGTAAAGCGTCAATCTAAAGGAGGTGTTAACAATAGTCGAAACCAAAGCAGAAGATTAGAAGATCAACGCATGCAGAACTATACCTTAGGAGGTGATCATTTATTTGGTAAATTAAAAGTAGATTGGATGGCTTCGTATGCTATGGCTTCAGAGGAACGATTGGATGAACGATATGCCGAATATGAATCAGAATATATCATTAACAATAATATCTCCGACACCCGGTTTCCATTATTTACACCAGTAGATGCAGCATTTGCGAACGACCTAAGTAATTTTGAATACGGTGAAATCACTAATGAGAATCAGTATACTGATGAAGAAGATATAAATGGTTTTATAAACTTTCAAATGCCGGCAGATTTTTTTAACAAAGGAGAAGGTTCTATTAAATTTGGTGGAAGAGCACGATTCAAAACCAAAACAAGAGATAATAACTTTTTTGAGTACGATTTGGAGGATGACTTTGGTACACTTTCAGATGTAGTTACGAATGATTATACAGATCCAAACTACTTAGCTGGAAGTCAGTATCAGGCTGGCGTATTTGCAAGTGAAGAATGGTTGGGAGACCTAAACCTTATTGACGGAGTCTCTGTACCAGATGAATTTTTAAGAGCAAACTTCAATGTGGTAGAAGATGTCTATGCAGGTTACATTATGGCTACTCAAAAATTATCTAAAAAATTAAGCATCTTAGCGGGTGTTAGGGTAGAAATGACAAGCATTGAATCTACTGGAAATAATATTCTGGATGAAGATTCATTTTTAGGTAATATCACAGAAACGAATTCTTATACGAACATTTTATCGGCTTTACACTTCAAGTATGACTTGTCTGAAAGAACCGTTTTAAGGTTAGCCTGGACGAATACATTAGCAAGACCAAACTATGTTGACCTGGTACCTTATACTGATGTGGTGACGGGAGATGAAGAAATTTATTTAGGTAATCCAGATTTAAACCCTGCGACATCTATGAATTTTGACCTTTTGGGAGAGCATTATTTCAAAAGTGTGGGTATTTTATCTGGTGGTGTTTTCTACAAACAAATTCAAAACTTTACTTATACATATCAAACTGAAACAACTGATGATACTTATGGTGTTGGTACAACCGGATATGATATTTTCCAACCGTTAAATGGTGATGATGCTACTATTTTAGGCGCGGAAGTAGGCTTTGAGCGTAAATTGGATTTCTTGCCTGGTTTTGCTAAAAACTTTAGCATTTATCTGAATTACACATTTTTAACATCAAGTGCTGATGGAATCAGAAACGAAGATGGTGAAGTACGAGATGACTTGGGTTTACCAAATACTGCCCCAAATATGTTTAACGGGTCGTTAGGTTATACAGGCAAAAAATTTAATGCTCGAATTTCTGCTAACTTCTCTGATGCTTACATTGATGAAATAGGAGGGAATGACTTTGAAGACAGATATTACGATCAGCAATTTTTCCTCGATTTTAATATGGGATATGCAATTACTAAAAATTTCAGATTATATGCTGACTTGACCAATATTACTAATCAGCCATTGCGCTATTTCCAAGGCGTAAGCGATCGAACTCAGCAAGTAGAATTCTACGGAAGAAGATTTCAGGTTGGATTAAAGTATGACTTTAGTAAAAATAAGAGATAAAAGAATGGTATTAAGTAAATATAACACGTTCGTATATGTATTCGCAGCAGTGATATTGATTGCCTGTAATAATAATGAAACCGTTTCTGATTCAACATCAGAAGCGGTTAAGTCAACTCCTGACGAATTAGTGGCTAAGGTTATTATACCTAATGTTGTGACAGAACGAACCCTAAATGATACAGACGATCCCGCTATATGGATTAACCATCAAGATCCAGAACAAAGTATTGTTTTTGGAACCGATAAAGAGACGAATGGTGCCATTTATGCTTTTGGTTTGGATGGAAAGATAATTGAAGAGAAAACCATCCGAGGTATACGTCGACCTAACAATGTGGATATTGAATATGGTTTTAAGCTGAACGATTCTACAGAAGTTGATATTATGGTATTTACAGAGCGTGAAAAGCAGCAAATACGAGTGTTTTCAGTACCTGATATGGTACCACTTGATCAAGGCGGCTTTAAGGTGTTTGATGGAGATACCATAGCAGAACATAATTTACCAATGGGACTGGCTTTATATAAGTCACCTCTTAATGGAAAAATGTACGCGATTGTAGGTCGAAAATCGGGACCTAAGGAAAATTATCTTCACCAATATGAATTGATACCTGAAGGTATCGGTATCAAGAGTACTTTAGCCAGAACTTTCGGAACATTTAGTGAGGTAAAGGAAATTGAAGCCATAGCGGTTGATGATGAGAAGGGCTTTGTTTACTATTCTGATGAAGGGGTATGTATAAAAAAATATTATGCAGAACCAGATAGTGCTAACACTGAGTTGGCTTGCTTCGGGGGCGAATTCTTTGGAGAGGATATTGAAGGTATTGCCATAACCAATAATGGTGATGGTACTGGTTGTTTGATTGTATCCGATCAGCAACGTGGACAATTCAATCTTTTCGACCGTCAAGATAATACGTTCATCAAATCTGTGGCTTTAAATACAATAGAGACAGATGGATGCGAAGTGGTAACTAATAGTTTAGGTGAGAAATTCCCGAATGGGTTGTTTGTAGCCATGAACGACGACAAGAATTTCTTTTTCTATGATTTAGACAGGGTACTGAACTAACCTTATGATCTTCATCAGTGATTTATACCCTCACCAAATAGCATTGGTGAGGGTATAATTAGTTAATTGGAAAGCCAATTGAGGCAGTATTGAGCTACTTCCTCCCAACCAGGCGCACCACAGATAAAATGGTCTTTTCCTTCAAAAAATTTAGACTCAATAATACTGTTCTTATCTTTGTATTTTTTGATCGTTTTTCTGAGCAATATGTTTGGAATAATCACATCCTCCAAACCGCCTACGAATAGCATTGGTACATGTGGTTTTTTTGTGTCGATCTTAGCAATTTGTTTTAGAGAAGCTCTTGGTGTTTGCCTACTTTCTGGGACAGCAAATTCTTCAAATATTTTGTCAGATTCCTGTTTTGTGAAGGTATTGGTAATGGCGTAATGGAACCAGTCTTTATATTCAATCTCTGAAGGGTTAAATACTGAATTTCCTTTGGAACGCGCAATGACTTTCCCGTTGGCTTTGAAAAAACTAGGTTTGAAAGTCACATTTCCCTTAGGAGGTGCGCTACTGATTAAAATAGCAGCTTCGGCTCTTCCTGATTCTACCAGCTTTTGTGCCGTGAGACCACCAAAGGAATGACCAATTAGTATGGGCTTTTCAGGAAGACTGTCAATTAATGTTTCGAGATTTGAAATCCAATCTTGGAATTGAACATTTTCAAGCCCTGCAGGTGGGCTAGTTCTTAATTCGCTTGGATTTCCTTCATGCTTTGGGTTAGCTGGTGCGTAGCAAGTATAACCTTGATTTTCGAAAAGTTTTACCCAGTTATCCCAGGTATGGTTGTTCATGAATAAACCGTGAATAAAGACTACTGTTTTGGATTTAAGGTGTTTCTGTTGCATTACTTTTGGATTTAAATTTTTTGAAAAGACTAAGCTACTCGAGATAATTAAAATACTTGCGAGCATAGTTTTAAGCACTTTCATATCATTTTAATTTTTGTTTGATACAAAATTCAGAACAATATTTCCCCTTTTTTTTACCCTATGGTAAAAATGGTCTCTTAAATGTTTTTTCTAATTCTGCTTAAACTCTGTTGCGTGATGCCAAGAAAAGAAGCAATATGAGACAATTTGGCCTTTTTGAAAAGAAGTGGATGTGCGCGCATTAAGTTTAGGTAGCGTTCTTCTGCTGTTTCTGTATGAATGCTCATGATTCTTCTGCTTAGCACCATAGCAAACTCAGCATTCATATGTCTAAAAGATTCGTTCAACACTGGCAAGTGATGAATCAGTTTTTGTATTTGTGCAGCACTAATCAACAAGCACTCCGTGTTTTCAAGTGCTTCGAAAAAAAGAATATTAGGTTCTCCTTTTAAATAACTAAAAGGAGAGGTGATGATTGTGTTTTGGTCACAAAACCAGTGAGTGATTTCATTTCCTTCTAAATCTAAATAATAGACACGCGTAAAACCTTTTTTTATATAATATAAGTAATCACATTTTTGGCCTTCTTTTAGAAAAATCTCTCCTTTTTTGATCACCTTATTTTTAAGCCCTAGACCGAAATCGTCATCCCACTTAATGAGTTTATGAATATCTAGATATGGTTTAGCACTGAACATTATTCGGACGTATCGCTTTTGTTTAGTTAAAGAACCATTAATCTTTCAGACGATCAGGCAATAAAAATGAGACAATTGAAATAATGAGACCAACTAGAATGGCTGCGTAGGCTTTATAGTTTTGCTCTACAGCTAAATCATCAAAATTTAGATCGGTGATCCCGAAGGCCAGAAATAAGATTCCTGTGAGTTTAATGAGTCCTATTTTTTTCATTTTCCTAAGATAATAAAATTCCCGTCAGACAAAATATACAACTTTAATAGGTTTAGGGTTACCTTTTCTTAGTTCAAATATCCGATTTACCTGAATTGAGCAGGATGTTAATGAGGCAAAAAACGCTAAGGGCACTTAACATAAACTCTATTACGGATGCTCTAATGACGTCTACATTTGGCTTACCATCTAGGCCAAAGCTAATTAAACGTCCTGCTACTATTCCGGTAAAAATAGTAGCTGCTATAACAAAAGCCATTTGTCTAAAACCCGGGAGAAACACACCAATCAAGATCATAATTCCGCTTATTAGCATCACCGCCCCTGAGCCTCTTATTTCATTGACTAAATCGATATCCTTTTCAAGATCATTTTCAGGGTGTGTTAAGTAGGTTTTCAAGGCGTTAGCTTTTAATGGATATATGAGCCTACTTGAGCTAGCGTAAAATAGGGCAAGGCTTGATAGTACTAGTATTATAATTTTAAAAGTTTCCATCTTTAAGTCATCTAAAAACGTTTGTAGAATAAGCTATTCCGATAAAAAATTGCGCATTGCACTGGTGGTTTCATTTGGGGCCCCAAGTTGAAAAAAATGATTTCCGTCAATAAACTGTACCCTACCATTTGTCACAAAATCAGGCGTGTTTTCATATTCTTCAGGGTGTTGGCCAGGATCAAAACGTCCCTGTAAAAACAAAACAGGCATGGTCATTTTGGCAAACAAGAAATTGTGTCGATCTTCTAGTTCTTGTTCCATACTCGTATGGTCAAATTGCCGGGGACTGGCTTCAGCAATACCATTGTACTTGCATTCGTATCCCAGGCGAGTCAATACCTCTTTTGATATATCTTTTACCTTGTATGAACTTGCAGCATAAGCAATCCTTGGAAAACCAGTCCATTTCATTAAGTATGGAAACCACGAAGCTGCAAATAATTTGTGGGGAGGCTTCGGGTCTCCATGCGGTTCGTTAGCAGATTGCTGCATACGAACGTATCTCATAACACGCTGCTCAGCGCCGTCGATATTAAGAATATGGTCAGATATGACCGATCCGCGGTCATGTCCAGCAAGATTAAAGCGACCAATACCAATGACATCTAAGAGCTTGACTAATGATGAAGCGATTGCAGAATAGCGATAGTCTAAATCGAGTCGCTTATCACTTTGACCATTTCCAAGTGTATCAACAGCTATACAGTAAAATTGATCTGACAAGTCGCGCATTTGATTATGGAACGTGTACCAACTTTCTGGAAAACCATGCACAAATACAAGCGGCTCGTTGGTGGGATTACCAGTGGTTACAAAGTGCCAGGTAATTCCATCTGCTTCTGCATACCAATGCGTCGCCTCAACATTATCAATCATTTCTATCTCACCATGTGCATTTTCTGCTCCTAGCGGGAATTTACTTGGCTTTGGGTAACGTATATCCGCCGTGATAGGAGCATCTTCGCGAATTCCTCCTTCACGGACATTTGTTAAGCTCAGGTCTTCACGAGAGATATACTCTAACTTAGGTAAAGACTGAGGCGTTAGCATTTTAATCAGTTTTAAAATTTCTTTGGGATCGTTAACTTTAGTCATAATTTTTTCGTTTTCTGATCAATCGGAAGTTTTAACAATCAGGATTAACGTCCTGGTTGTTATCCACTACTTATATCAATTATTTGTTGACGCCAAAGATCTCAGATTGAAATCAGAAAACTTTTCATCTATATTAAAAAATACCAATAATTAGTTTTTATGCCCTCTAATTACACTTAAGGTTTGCTGAGTAATACCTAGAAAGGATGCAGTATCACCTAGTGATACTCTATTGTTGAGATTAGGATACATGTCTAAAAACGTTTGGTATCTGTCTAACGCTTTTTCAAACTGGAGTAGGTTAAGCTTTTGTGAAAATAAATCAAGCATTCCAATCGAAAAGTCTAAGATAAGATGAGTCAATTTTGGAATTTGTTCTCCAAGTAGAAGAAAATCGTCGTATAAAATTACTTTTACATGACAGGTCTCAAGGGCTTCCCATTCATAACGTTCGGCCTTATTATAAAAAATACTATTGATGGGTGCTATAAAGTAGTTTTCGTCAAAAAAGAAGTGTGTAATGTCTTTTCCATCTTTAAGATAGAACACTCTTAGTAAGCCAGATTCTATAAATAATAGCCTCTTGGTAAACTTATTTACTTTTTGGATGATCTCACCTTTAGATATCGTTTCACTTTTAAAGGCATTGTCTATAATAATACTTTCTTCGTCAGTAAATAGTTTTTTATCTTTTAGAAATGATAGCAGTTCCATCTCACTACAAAAATAATGTCTTAAGGCTAAATTCTGCCAAATTCTGCCAAATAACTCTATAATTCACTTTTTTACTCTTACTTTCTAATCTTTGGAGCTCCAATGGCTTCAAGTTGACCTTCAAGAGGTTGAATAGCATCTTTGATAGTCTTCAGTTGTACCGTGACCTGATTTAAAATTGAATTGGCATTAGCCAGCGATTTGATATGTGTAGCTGTAGGTCCATAAGTCGAATTCGTACCGCTGGCACTCCATAAATAATCGTAGACGTTGGGGTACTCATTTTTTTCTCCAACTTCTGAACGAATTTTACTTCCTTTTAATTGTTGGTCTAAATCCAGAATTTGCTGACGCCATTTGAGCAATTCTAAATGAAGACTTTGATCAGTTGAAACAGCTTTTTCATAAGCTTTTAACATTAGGTTAATTGTAGTTTTAGTGTCTTTGAGATCTACCCCCAAGTCTTGCACTTTTATCCATGCCAATGATATGTTTTTCCAATGTTCAACAACTTGCTCAGGTGTACTTCCGTTCAATGAGTTCTTACCAAAAGGTTTTACGTCAAAGGTTACCTTCTCGCTGATGCTAGTATAATTTCCATTTATTTTCTTAACTAATTGGGCAGTATATTTTCCTGGACCTATTTTGTATCCTTCTGCTTTGCTGTCCTTATTTTTTTCCGAAATTGTAACCATAGATTCTGTGGAAAGATTCCAACTTACACGATTAAAACCCTTGTTATTTTTGGTTTCAATTTTCCTTATAATATTGCCTTGAGTATCGTAAATGAATAACCATACACCTGGAGGAATTTCTTTTTTTTCTTTTTCCAGTACTTTCCATTCAGGAACACTAACAGTTTCTCCAGCCTCTTCGCTCTTCTTTTCTTTTGCTTTTCTTTTAGCTGTCATTGTTTTGTATTTATTCTTTAGGTAATAGGTGAATTCTACACCGTATGGTGGGTTGTCTGCTACAAAATAATTGTCTCCTTGTGCCGCCTTTCGACCTCCTCCTAAAGTTCTTTTTTCTACATACCATTTACCAGCCCTAGGCACGAATAATTGGGCTTCTACATTTTCTTTTTCTTGGTCAAAGTGTCTAAGTGCAGAATAGTCGTCTAAAATATAAATACCTCTTCCAAAAGTTCCAGCTACTAAGTCATTTTCTCTTTTTTGAATGGCTAAGTCACGTACTGAAATGTTAGGCAAACCACCGGTAAGCTTGGTCCAGGTTGACGCCCCATTATTGGTGAAATAAACGCCAAATTCTGTGCCTAAAAACATTAAGTTACTTTGTTCATGATCTTGAACAATGCGCCATAGCAAGGTACGGTCGGGAAGATTATTCGAGATGCTGTTCCAAGTTTGACCCTTATCTGAACTTTTAAATAAATAGGGTTTATAATCACCATATTTATGATTGTCAAACACGGCATAAACTACATTTTTATCATACAAATCAGCTTTAATATCATTAACAAAGGCTGTTTTGGGAAGTCCTGAAATTTTTGTAAGATCTACTTTTCGCCAATTGGTGCCATCATCTTCAGTTACTTGAATAATACCATCATCAGTACCTGCATAAATCAACCCTTCTTGTATTGGTGATTCTGATAAAGATGTAATGGTACTATAATTAGACATAGCATAGATATCCCAGGCATTATCCCATTTTTGCTTTTGGCCATAAAACGGGGTTTGAATTCGTTCTATGTTTCTGGTTAGGTCGCCTGAAATGGCTTGCCATGAATCTCCTCTGTCGTCTGATTTCCAAACCCTTTGAGAAGCATGGTAAATGCGTTTTGGATTATGGGGACTTACTAGAATAGGGGCATCCCAGTTGAAACGTTCGGTCTTTTCTCCTAATTCTGGTTGAGGTTTAATATTGATATTTTCTCCGTTTAATCTATCATGACGATTTAAGTTGCCTTGTTGCCATTGGGCATAGACAATATTAGGGTTTCCAGGTTCTGTGGCAGGTTGGTGACCATCTCCGCCTAATACAATAAACCAATCTGAATTTTGAATACCATGAATATTGTCAGTTCTGGATGGGGCGCCTTGTGTATTATTGTCCTGTGTACCACCATAAACAGTATAGAAAGGTTCGGCATCATCTACTGCAATTTTGTAAAACTGAGTAATGGGTAAATTATCAATAAATTTCCAATTTTGAGTACGATCAAAACTTTCGTACAATCCACCATCGCAGCCTACTAATAAATAATTAGGATCATTTTTTTTAAAGGCGACAGCATGATTATCGACATGTTTTTCACTTTCATTCATTCGTTTGAATGTTTTTCCACCATCAAAGGATATTTGCATGCGGTTATCGGCTAGGTAAAGCTCATCAAAACGGTGAGGTGAGGCAAATAGTTCTTGATAATAATGCGGTCCTGTAGCTCCAGCCACAGCATCACTCATTTTTTTCCATGATGCTCCCTGGTTTTCACTCTTATAAACTCCTCCAGTTCGTCTATTTAGCTCAATAGCAGCATAAATAACATCTGGTTTTTGTGGAGAAATTGCAAGACCAATTTTCCCCAAATTTCCTGAAGGTAAACCATTGGTGAGCTTGCGCCATGTCTCACCACCATCATTTGATTTGTATATGGCTGTTCCCGGACCTCCGCCCATATAACCTGCAACGGTTCTATGACGCTGCCAGGTGGCTGCATACAGGAGATCAGGGTTCCTTGGATCAATGAGCAAGTCAGTAGCACCTACCCAAGCATCATCTCCAAGTGTTCGTTTCCAATTTTTTCCACCGTCAGTTGATTTATAAACCCCTCGTTCACCTCCTTTACTCCATAGTGGTCCCTGAGAGGCCACCCAAATAATATCAGAGTTATTCGGGTGAATAATTATTTTTGACAAGTGTTCTGACGCCTTAAGCCCCATATTCTTCCAGGAACGTCCACCATCTTCACTTTTATAAATTCCGTCTCCATAACTGATATGTCTTCCACCCACATTTTCGCCGGTTCCCACCCAAACAATTTCTGAATTTTGAGGGTCGAGTGCAATACAACCAATGGCATAACTTTTTTGACCATCAAATAAAGAATTCCATGTTGTTCCTGCATTTTCAGTTTTCCAGACACCACCAGAACCTGCTGATACATACCATATGTTTTCATTATCCGGATGGATGACAATATCTGAAATTCTTCCTGACATTAGAGCTGGTCCAATGCTTCTAAATTTTAAACCTTTATACAAGGCGCTAACATCTTCTTTTGTATTACTGTTTTCTTTCTTTTTTTGTTGTGTGAAACCTGTAAAAGTGATGCAAACACAAATGAATGCTAAACTTATAATTCTTCTCATGATGGTATATCTTAAAATCTCTAAATTAAATAAATCTTCAAGATTAAAAACCTATAAATTCTAAAAAGAATCATGAAATCATTTTAGTGGTCAATTTCCTCTCATATGAGGTCGAAAAAAACTACGCTTGGTGAAAGACTTAACTAGATATCTCTTAATTTGATATTGTCTTTGTGCAATTGAATGCTTTCCGCAATGCATATTGTTTGACCAACTTTTCGATTGGTCTTAATTAACTATTACAAATAACGGAATCAATTCAGGGAACATGGAACGTTTGTTGAATCTTGTTTTCTAATTGTAAACGATCGCTTTTTCATTTTTGTATGATAATTTGTTAAAACGACGACTCAATACTATTGGACGTGTCGTTATACTAGCTTAACACTTCGGATAATTTTACTATTTTACTACATCCATTGTTCAGTAGTATTTATCAACCCCACCGAACCCTTTAATCTGCTTGTTTTCTCTTGTTTTACCAATAAAATTATCTAATCGTTTTTTAAATTCCTCAGGTCTTTTTCTGGCACTATCAATATATGCTATCCTAATTCGTTGATATGGCGCTGAAAAAGTTTGATAATGATTCCAGACTGTTTTATCCTGTTTTAATTTTTCAATAATGTCACTTGGAAATACGAATTCTTGCTCTATAGCGTCTAAAACCTGAAGTTTAATTGAGGGATGAATCAAATTATGTTCATAAAGCCATTTCAAACGTTCTTTATTTGGTTGTGAGAATGTCGACTTTTTTCTTCGTTTACAAAATCGTTGAATGCTAGTCTCTTCGTCTAATGATTTTACAGTACTATCAATCCAACCGAAACACAAAGCTTCTTCTACAGCATCATTGTATAGAATTCTGTCTTTTCCAGTCTTTTTTAAAGGATACTCCAACCAGATATCATCTTTGGTATTAAAATTAGCTTCCAGCCATTGTCTCCATTCTTTTCTGCTTGCAAAATATTTTGACTCAATTTTTTTCATTTTAATGAATGCTAAAATTAATCGGAGCTAATCATTCATTTAAACCTAGTATTTACTTAGGCTCTGTTAATAATTAGTTCTACTATCATACTTTCATTTGTTTTAAAATGGGCTATTAAACTTAAAGCAATGGCAGTCGCAGAAACTAAGGTCATAACTGTACCTGGGACAAAATTCACATAACCACCTAAATCCATGAAAAGAAAATAACCTAAATCAGCTGTACCCAAATATAGATGTTATTTCCTTTATTTTTAATCGTAATACCTCATAGAGTTATTATAGATTACTCCAAATTCTAAGAATGCAAATTGAGCCATTAACCGCTTTAATTGGTTATACTCAATAAGCTTGTCCCAAACCTCCAAAAAAACCACCAATTCACTCCTTAGTTAGTTGCACTACGTTGTCATTTCAATTGATTCCAAAATTTAGTCATTACTTGAGTTTTACTGATTTTTTTAATCTCAGAATCCGATAACAGACCAATTTCTTTTCTTTTTTCTTTGAATGTATCTTCAATGGGATATTTTGGCAGATGTCTTAATCCATAATACCCCATGCAGTCAAACTTATTTTTACCAAATTCAGCTTCAAAGTCGCATATGGTTGCAAAGTGTTCGTTATATAATCTTCCTTTACGCACCTGTTCTAGCAACAATGAATCATATGATTCATTGGGTTGACTATAGTGATGAATGAAGATAATTATCGGCATTCCAGCAGAAAACTGTACGTTATTTATTTTTTCGTGATACTTAGGTAAATCAATCCCAATAAGGGATTCTCCGGGAAAACCATATAATCTTGTTATGTCTATTATTCTGTCCACTTGCTTTTCGTTGAGGACTTTCCATTTTTTGCTGATTAGCGGTTTAAGCGGAAAATTCCACCACTTATAATATTTTTCTCTGATTTGCTGATCTTCGGTAAACATCTTATTGATTTCATTTCTTATTTCATTATTAATACTTGATTCAAATTCTTTTTTGAATAGTCCCGCACTATCCAAAATTGAAGACCAATAGTGAGTCGATTTAAAGCCATTAAATTTTGGCTTTTTGTCGAAATAGGATAGCGGTATGCCCCTCTTTAGGGCGCACTTAATAAAATAAAACGTTAAATTATCATGACGAAGGGCAATGGATACTTCAGCTGCATTTATACAATCCCTAGCAAACTCAAAGTCATAGATTTCAAATGTCTTTTGATAAAGTAATGATGATTCTAAATAATTGGAATCAATGGATAATAATTTTGCTTTATTTATTGACTCATAGTAACCTAAATAATCTTGACTAAACGAAAGATAAGTAATGGTAATGAATACTATTGTTATGGTTACTCTCATTAAATTATGATTATAGTTTATTAAAATAATGATAAATCATTTTAAGATAATGTTGTAAAACTAAGCAGAGCAATCACAAAAATCTTCGACCCAAAAATACCACACATTATTTTCCATGAAGAAGTATAGGGCCCGGTTGAATTGTTCTTCAGTAATGACTAACACCTTAGCATAATAGGTATAAATAATGTCCTCAGTAAGGTAAAGTGTTCGTTCAGCACCCTCTTCAACCATATCGTTATATACTGGGAATAGATTGCTTCTTTCATCAAAGAACTCATAATATAATCCATCTAATGCATCTTTATAGCCAGCACAAATATCGCCCTCAGGTGATTCCGCAGAGATGGTAAAATTTTCAGTTAAATAGTTAGCCTTAGTTAGAGAGTCAGGCTGCCCTTTAACGCAGTATAGACCATTTTTATAGGTAGTGACTAAATTCGCCAAGAAATGATTGTGTGCTTTAAGATCTGCTTGTTTGTCATTTTGGTATTGACTTGAAAATTCAAGCAGAAATTGCTCAAATGAAAAGGAACTGTTTAATAGTTCCACATCAACAATGCTTTCCTGATAATAGATTGCTTCACCTTCGCCAGCTTCATAAAATCGACCAACTTTCCAATTGACCAGGTGATTTCTCCCCTTATAAAAGTTGCTAATCGTAACATCAGTATATATTTGAATTTCTTTTCCTTCTTTTGTTTTAAACAAGGCATACGCATAATCATAATCATCATTGTATTCTACTAATTCCAATGTGTCTGTATAGGTCTCTTCTTCGTCCCAATCTGATTTGCCTGATCTTAGGGTGGACTTAAAATCGGAAATGTTTTCACCTGTGTTTTCCAATTTATCGTTTGTTTGTTCAACAGAGTCTAGTTTTTTCACCTGAGTTCCGGTCTTGATTTCTTTTTTTGTTTTAGTCTCTGATGCACAAGAACATAAGATCAGGCAAAGTATAAAATAGAATAAATATTTCGTGTTACGCTTAAGCTTCATTTTTTTTCTTTTTTACAAATTTTTACTATTAGCTCATCAATAAAATAATCATTCGCATTATTGGATAAAAGAACAAAACTTGTTCCCGTATTTTTATCTACAAATGCATAAGAAATATAGCTTATTGCTCTTCCTGTATGACCAACAAGTGTTCTATCACCAAAATTTTCTTCAAAAACACCTAATCCAATCTTAGTTGCTTTATAGGTTTGAAAGTCCGTCATTAATTTCAAAGAATTAGAATTAAGTATTTCTTTATTAACGAATAAAGCACGAAGAAAAAGATTGACATCTTTTACATCACTCACAATATTCCCAATACCAATAGATATCTGATTAGTGGCGATTTTGGGAAGGTAGTTTAAGTCTTGATTTCCTATTATAGGGTGGGCAAGAAGCTCAATTTTATTTGAGTGATAAGGGAATGTGTTGGATAAATTTAGAGGTTCAATAATTAACTCATTAATGACAGACTGATAAGGTTTGTCAAGTACCTGCTCAATTATTCTACGCAGTAGAAAGTAATTCGTATTAGAGTAAGCGTATCTTGTTCCTTTTTCGAATGCTATAGTATCTATTAAACTAAAAATATATGAATCAGAATAATCAGCATAAGGATGAAGTAGGGCTGCATTGGCCAATTCAGCGCCGCTTATATCTTGAATTCCGCTGGTGTGACTAAGAAGTTGCCTAATGGTAATAGAACTGTCAATAAACTCATGTTTGGCTACGTAATTGAATATTTGGTCATCAATACTTAACAGGTTTCTTTCCTGTAATTTAAGAATTATGGTTGCGGTGTATAACTTTGTCACACTACCAATGCAAAATCTATTCTTAGTTTGCATTGGTGTGCTTTCATATGCCCAACCAATTGAACCAGTTTCAAGGTCTTGTCCATTATCAACCAAAACTACTATTCCATAGTTGCTTAACGAATCTTTATATTCATTTAATATTTTTTGAACATTGCCCTGTCCAAAAATGATGGGACAAGCGAAAAACAATATGGTATTTAATAGCCCCTTCATTTACTTTGGCTGTTGCTAATATTTGAATAAAAATAAGCATTTATATCGAATTATGTTTCAGTTAAGTTTCTCCTAATTCTTATACCTGTAATGTTGTCATCCATTAAAAAGTAATGACCTTGCTCTCATTTTTGAATGTTGTTGTATTTTTGTTTCAATCCTTGCTTTAACACAATACAAGATAGTATGGCATTCAACTTTTTAAAACAACGCAAATTTTGGAAACGATTGATTATTTGGATGGTTGCATTGCCAGTTGTCTTGTTCATAGCAGTGGTGATGATTGCTTACTGGAAACAGGATAAAATTGTACAAGAGCTCATATCTAACTTAAATGCAGACTTTGTGGGAGAAATTGAAGTGGAAGATTCGCACATTAGTCTATTTGAAAACTTCCCCTATATCTCAATCGATTTAGAGCGCGTGCATATTTATGAAGACAAAGCAAATCATAAAGATCCAATCGTCAAATTGGAAGACTTGTACGCTGGATTCGATTTATGGACCATTCTTTCAGGTTCTTACGACATCAAAGTGCTCGGACTCAAGAACGGTTACATTCATGTAATTCAACATACCAACGGTGAATTAAACATTACACATGCTTTGTCATCCACCAAACCAGTTGAAGAGGTTGAAGAGGATTTTCACATTCAATTAAAATCAATAGCATTAACGGATGTTGACATCTACAAACTGAATGAATCCAACCAGTTAATTGTTGAGTCGTTTGTTGATAAGGCTGAATTATCATTTAAATCAAATGATGAACATGTGTTAGCCAGCATTGGTGCTCAAATGGAATTGAATGTGATTAAAGATGGTGATACCACATTTTTTAAGCACAAGCACCTCAACATAAATAGTGAGGTGGAGTATTTAAAAGACAATGAATTATTAGTGATTAACCCATCTGAATTGGAGCTAGAAAATGCAACTTTTTCTGGTAAAGGATCGATTGATTTTGCAGACGATTTTAATGTGGACGTTGAACTTTATGCCAAAAAAGAAAATTTTAAGCTTTTTATGGCACTGGCGCCAGAGGAAATCTACCCAGTGCTAGATCAATATGAAAACGCAGGGGAGATTGTATTTGATGTTAAGGTTAAAGGAAAAGCTGTAAATGGAAGTACCCCTTACGTGGATGCTAACTTCTATTGTAAAGATGCACATTTTGAAAATAATCAAACACATAAAAGACTAGATGCACTGAATTTTTCAGGAAGTTTTACCAATAATGGGATGGGTGGATTGGAACATATGGAGTTTACCCTAAATGACTTTTCAGCTAAGCCTGAAGCGGGTACATTTTCCTCCAGTCTATACGTTAAAAATTTCGATTCACCAGACATCAATATGACGCTTGATTCTGATTTTAATCTTGCATTTTTGGCGTCTTTTATTAATATGACCAGCTTTGAAGATATGAGTGGAGATGTTCAGTTACACATGAAATTTCATGATATAATTGACCTCTCCCATCCTGAAAAAACCATTGAGAAGTTAAATGAGGCCTATTATTCTGAAATCCTTATTGATAATCTTAGTTTTAAGACTTCTGCATACCATTTGCCGCTGAATGACTTAGATATGAAAATGACTGTAGAAGGCCATGAGGCACAAATTGATTACTTCAAAGCAAAAGTTGGCGATTCTGACCTTAAAATGAACGGACATATCACTGATTTGCCTGCTATTTTGCATCATACTAATGATGAGATTACAGCAGATTTAACGATAGAATCGAAGTTGCTGGATATTAAAGCACTTACTCGAATAGGAGGGATAGACTCACTAGCGTTTGATGAAAAAATTGATGATTTTCGCGCCAAGTTAAAATTTGTAACGGTTGCACGCAATTTCACCGAATCGCCTAACCTACCAGTTGGTGAATTTTTCATTGAAGATTTATACGCTACTCTAGAGCACTACCCGCATACCTTACACGATTTTCATGGAGATCTATTTGTGGAAGATTCCAATTTTAGAATTATTGATTTTTCGGGAATGATTGATGAGTCAGATTTTCATTTTTCTGGCCAACTAAAGGATTATGAACGTTGGTTAGAAGCACATCCTAAGGGAGATACCCGTATTGAATTTGATTTGACTTCTAATAAGCTACAGCTAGAGGATCTGTTCTCGTATGGTGGAGAAAATTACGTGCCGGAAGATTACCGTCATGAAGTACTCAGTGAATTAAAATTACATGGGGCAGTTGACTTACACTTTAATGATGGTTTCCGTTCATCTGATTTGAGCCTAACCCAGTTGGATGCTAAAATGAAGGTGCATCCCATGAAGTTTAAGAACTTTAACGGAAGAGTGCATATTGAAGATGAACATTTAGTGGTAGAAAAGTTAGATGGACAAATTGGTCAATCTAAATTTAGCCTGGATATGAACTATTATTTTGGATCAGATGAAGCCATTCGAAAAAGAGATAATCACTTTGGTCTAAGAGCGTCTCATTTAGATGTGGATGAATTATTTAATTATAACGACCCACCAGGTCAATTAGCAGAGAATCCTTCGGAACACGAAGCTGGTTTCAATATTTATACGTTGCCCTTTACAAACATGACTTTTGATTTGGACATTGCTCACTTAAATTATCACCGGTATTTACTAGACGATTTGAATGCCCGCTTGAGAACCACGCCAGATCATTATTTATATATTGACACTATGCGTTTAAAAGCTGCAGGAGGCAAAATCGAATTGGCGGGCTATTTTAATGGATCCAATAAAGATCAAATCTATTTTAGTCCGACTTTGAAATTAAAAGACGTTGATTTGGAAAAGCTACTATTCAAGTTTGAAAATTTCGGACAAGATCATTTGGTATCTGAAAATGTAAAGGGAAAAATAACCAGTACCACTACCGGTAAAGTACACATGCATGCCGATATGGTTCCCATTTTGGATGACTCAGAGATACACATGGATGTGACCATCATAGATGGTGTCCTAGTGGACTATGCACCCATTGTTGATATGAAGGAATATTTTGTAGACAAAAATGTAAACAAGGTCCGTTTCGATACACTCCAAAACCATATCGATATTAAAGATGGTATAATGAGTATTCCAAATATGACCATTAATTCCTCTTTGGGCTATATGGTCATTTCCGGTACACAGGACGTCGAATATAATATGGAGTATTACATTCGCATTCCATTAAAACTTATTGCTGGAACTGGATTTAAAAAGCTTTTCGGAAAGGATCGGGAAGCAGTTGATCCAGAACAAGTCGACGAGATTGAATATGCCAATAACAATCGAAAACAGCGCTTTGTAAATGTTAAAATTATTGGAGATGCCGAAGACTACTCGGTGTCTTTAGGTAAAGACAAACGCAACCGTAAAAGCGGTGGATGATACGCTAAAACATACGTTTAATCATACTTTGCCATCACGTTTATATAAACCATTTTAGTATTGGCATAACTGAAAATGTGTCATCAAACCGAATATCAATTCTTATGAAATTGTTTCGTCTTATAGACAAATTAATACCTTTGCTTGCCATGGAATTAGGCCTTATCATTTTTAACTTTTCGTTTTTTATTTCAGTATTGGTTAATATTACACACAACATTTAGCGCAAAATGCGTTTTAATACATTTTTATACAATGTAGTATATAGTTAATTTATTACAGAATCAATCCAGTTGTATGCTGAAGAAATCTTAATATAAATACTAATGTCTCCATAATTACTATCTTGATGATTATCTACGGGATTAGAAGCTCCACCAGACAGAATTCCAGCAACTTTCCAAACACTACCATCCTTGAGAAAAAGAGGTCCTCCGCTATCTCCTGTAACTGTTGTACCTTCATAGTCTAGGCAATTTGCCGAGCTAGATCCAGAACCCAGCACATTCTCGTCTGAATTAACCACATTATCACCTAACGTGTTGATTGTTTCTGCTGGATTATCAAAATCAAATGCCAAAAGCCCACCAGTATAACTGTTTCCGCTAACGGTGGTTTGGAATCCACTAATGGACCTGTCTAGAATGTTATGAATTGCATGTTTTTTCGAGTCTAAGTTTGGGTTTTGTCCAGGCTGCTCCGAATAATCACCATAGCCGCAATGCCAAATATCTTCTCCTATTGCCTCGTTACTTGTTATGAACAACTGAGCAGGTTTAATATCTGTAATTGCTGAGGACAATTTGACTAGACATAAATCATTAGCATTTGCAAATTCTTGTTGATCATCTAACCAAGTGGGGTGAATAATTAACTCGGCCACATTATAGGTGTCATCCGGATTATTCGGATCACTTCCGACCTTTACTACGATTCCTGAAACCGGTGCAGGGCTAGTTTGGTTCTGGCTATCATAAAAATTATGACCAGCTGTCAAAATCCATAACGAATCAATAAGAACTCCTGATGCTATATAATCATAGTTTGAACTTCCATTTAAACTATATGAAAATGAAATAGTTGAGGAAAAATCTGGTCTACTCGGATCAGAAGAGACTGCAATTGCTTCATAGTCCGAAAGTGATTTGTCGTGTCTTATTCCAAAAGTTACTGCTTCATTAGGCTCAATATCCGTATCGTCCTTTTTACAAGAGTTTAGGACAATTGAAAAAACAATTAAAAAATAAATGTAATTTGGTTTCATATTTTCTAAATTATGTACAACAACCAGATAAACGTATATATACGTTTATCTTCTCTTATTAATTTACCCAAATATACCATTTGTTTACTTCTTTTAATGAAGTACAGCATTTTATTAAAGTGTGTTTAGTTCGGTCATTCGAAAACTACTCAATTAGGGATAATTTGATTTTAATTTTCTATACATGATTCAAATAATCAAGTCTTTAAGCTTATTATGAACCCATGGTCAATTTATTGTGACACTTATAACAAAATTTAATAACTCAGCACATAAATACTCCTTATCTTTAGCCATTAAATTTGACTCCATGAGTAATCCATTATTATCTGATTTTAATACCGCATTTGAAACCGCGCCCTTTGAAGCCATTGAGCTAGTTCATTACCAACCAGCCATTGAGACGTCTATAGCAGAGGCCAAAGCTGAGATTGATAACATAGTGCAGAATTCAGTAACTCCGAGCTTTCAAAACACCATTGAAGCCCTGGAACGTAGTGGGAAATTGATGGGACGAGTTACGAGTATTTTCTTTAATTTAAACAGTGCTGAGACCTCTGATGAAATGCAGGCCATTGCTCAGCAAGTGTCGCCACTCATTACAGCGTTCTCTACAGAACTATTATTGAATGAAGGACTGTTTAAACGGGTGAAAGCGGTGTTTGAAGGAGATGAAAAAGCGACCTTAAGCAAGGAGCAGATTTACTTGCTTGAAAAGACGTATAAGAGCTTCGTCCGCAATGGTGCGAACTTAGAAGGGGAGGACCGTGAACAATTAAAAGTAATCAATAATCGCCTGTCTATTTTGAGCCTGACCTTTGGGGAAAATGTCCTAAAAGATACGAATGCTTTTGAAATGTTAATCACTGATGAGGCTGACCTGGCTGGTTTACCTGAAGGAGTAGTGCAAGCAGCTAGGTTGGAAGCGGAACAGAAAGGCCATGAAAGTGGTTATGTGTTTACGGTGGATTATCCAAGTTATATTCCATTTATGAAGTATGCGGAGAACCGCGACTTAAGACAGAAAATGTATCTGGCTTTTGGCTCGAAAGGGTTTCAGGACAATGAGAATAATAATGAGGCAATCGTTAAAGAAATTGCCACCTTACGGGCCGAAAAAGCACAATTATTAGGCTATAAGACCCATGCGGATTTTATTTTGGAAGAACGCATGGCCGAAAAACCGGAAAAGGTTTATGAGCTATGGGATGAGTTGATTACCCATGCCTTGCCAAAAGCGAAAGAAGAATTAGCGGAGGTACAAGCTCTGGCAGATAAAGAAGGGGGACCAAACCCTATAAAGCGGTGGGATTTTAGTTATTATTCTGAGAAATTGCAATTGGAAAAATTCGCCATCAATGATGAAGTATTAAAACCTTATTTCAAATTGGAAAATGTGATTCAAGGGGCTTTCCAAACCGCTGAAAAGCTATTTGGAATCACCTTTCAGGAACGTGATGATATTCAAACTTATCACGAAGATGTACAGACCTTTGAAGTGCTGGATCCAAATGGAAAGCATTTAGCGGTTTTCTATGCCGATTTTTTTCCGCGTCCTGGCAAAAGAGGCGGGGCCTGGATGACATCATTTAGAGGGCAAAACCGATATGATGGCCAAGAACAACGCCCGCATGTGGCCATTGTCTGTAATTTCACCAAACCTACAGCAGATAAACCATCTCTATTAACCTTTAATGAAGTTACAACCTTGTTCCATGAATTTGGTCATGCCTTACATGGTTTAATGGCCCAAGGCTATTATGAAAGCATGAGTGGTACCAGCGTGTTCTGGGATTTTGTAGAGCTACCGAGTCAGCTAATGGAAAACTGGTGCTACGAAAAAGATTGCTTAGACTTATTTGCAAAGCATTATGAAACTGGGGAGACCATTCCATTGGATTTAATTCAAAAAATTAAGGATAGTATGAACTTTTTAAGTGCTTACCAGACGGTTCGTCAGGTAGGTTTAGGACAGTTAGATATGGCCTGGCATGACAGGGTAGAAGCACCGGGTCAGTCTGTTTACGAAGTTGAAACCGAAGCAGGTACTAAAACGGCTTTATTTCCGGAGGAAAAACGAACCTTAACGTCTACAGCCTTCTCGCATATTTTTAGTGGTGGCTATTCAGCGGGTTATTATAGCTATAAATGGGCTGAGGTATTGGAAGCAGATGCCTTCGAATACTTTAAAACCAATGGCATTTTTGATCCCGAAACAGCTAAAAAATACCGTGAAAACATCCTTGAAAAAGGGGGGAGTGTTCATCCTATGGAACTCTATAAAGCCTTCAGAGGACAAGCACCAGACTCGAAAGCTTTGTTACGAAAAAGTGGTTTAGCAGAGCAATTAGTCAAATAATTAATGACATAAAATAATTTATGCGCTGTTTTGTATGAGCAATTTCCATTACTTCTTATTTTTTTAAAGTTGTCATTTTTTAAGTAATGAATGCAACCCCTTTTTTGAAAATAACATCAGTATAAAAATTAATAAAGTATTGGTTGATATGAAAAGACTCATTTTATGCATTCTACTTCTCAGTAGTTTATTAGCTTGCAAAAAGAATGAACAGGAAACGGAGCTCGTTGGAAAATACAAATTATCCGAAGTTTTAAGTGATCCAGGAGACGGAAGTGGCACGTTTCAGCCTGTTAATAGCAATAAAACAATTGAGTTTTTTGAGAATAGTACCATTGAAGCAGTTGGCGCCGTTTGCAGCCTGAATGCTGAAGATGAAACTGAAGTTTCTGGTACGTATTCCTTAATCGATTCAGTTATCCATACAACAAGTTGTACCACATTAGGTTTTGAGTTGAATTGTAATGAGCTCATCATTTGCATTCCATGTATTGAACCTTGCAAGGTGAAATACATCAGAGAGTAGAGTTGACCCAGCTGTCCAAATAAACGAATTCTAAGCAAGTTCAAACAAATAATAAATGATTGTGCTGTTCTTTCATTAAGATTTACTCTTAATGACTTCAAGCTACTACATTTAAGGAATGAAGTTGTTTTTTAATGTTTTAATAGTTTTGATTTCGTCATCATTCGCAAGAGCTAATGATGACGAAACTTATTTAGTGATAGCCAATAATGGTTTATTTTTAAGAGAAGAACCTCGTAGGAACGCTGCTGAAATTGGCAAATTGTCCTTTGGGATTCATGTCATAATTAAGGAGCGGTCTGGGAAAAGGCAAACCATAACTGATGGTGGGAAACGAATTGAAGGAGAGTGGGTAAGAGTGGAATATCAAAATTTTCCGATTTTTGTTTCCAATCAAAAATCTGGATATGTATTTAGTGGATATCTGAAAAAACGAGCTATCATTGAGACTAAAATAATGAAAAAAATGGCCCATTTTTCTGAATTAGAAGGGTATAGTATTCACTCAGATCGAAGTCCGTTTTATTTTGAGGGAGATTTCTTTGGTGATGGAATCAAAGACTTGGTAGTTTTAGTCAAAGATAAAGAAAACATCACTAAAGTTACCTTTCTAAATTATGGCAAAAAGCATGAAGTACTTTTTTTGGGAGGTGAAAACGACCCGTTTAAAATTGTCGATTATGAATGGGCCGAAGTTTTTTTAAAAATTATGCCTGGTGAACCTCTCTGGTCGAATTATGACACTTGCTTTATTAACTACGAGGATGTTCCCGAGCATAGAAAAGTGAGGTTATCCTATAATTCATTATACATGCACTATGCGGAAAGCTGTGGTGGCGGATTTATCTACTGGAAAAATGGGCGATTTAATTGGTTGCAGCAGGAATAAAATAATGCGTGCATAATAAGGCAACCCTCTTTATCTTGATTCCGTCTAAATAGTGCAAGGACCAAACTTTTGGTTATGGAGCATACAATTATTAAATCACTTATATTGTTTTTCTCTATGCCTCTGATAAACGCCCTTGCATTTGGATTTTCGGCTATTTTTAAGAATGTGCACGAAGCATCCATTACTATGGAGCAATTTGAGGCCTATGAGTTTTCAATGATCACCATGATTGGCCTGTTGGCTGTTACTATTCCTTTATTTGAAGGCTTACTTGATGTTGGTAAAATAACGAACAAAACTGTAAATGTGCTTTACATCCTTTTATTCATTGTCATTACGGTCTTAACTGTTAATCAGTTTTCATTTAGACCATATGAGCATAGTTTAACACTCCTTTCTGTAGTTTCATTATTAGCAACACGAGAATTTCTAAATAGAGGTTTTCTAAGGCATATGGTATCTATTAAATAATAGTCTACTTCTTGATGTATTTGACCAGAACTGGAATTCCTTTTTTGCAATTTCAACTAATTTAATTGAAAACTTCAAATCCCTTATTATATTTGCAGAAACCCCAGTGATTTAATATGCGATTAGGACAATTAGCGAGAAAACTTGATAAAAAACCGCAAGAACTATTAGATTTTCTTGAAAAAGAACACCAGATTTTATTGGAAATGGATTTGAATACCAAAGTGGGGGCTGAAGCTTTGGATTTGTTGATGAAAGCCTTTAAAGAAGAAGTTTCAGTTGAATCATTAACTGAGGATTTACCGAAAGCAACTATAGAGGAAAATGACTCAAAGGCAATCAATGAAATTATTGAAGAACCTGAAGAGGAAATTGAATTATCAGTAGAGGAAATTGAAGACATTGCGGCTAAATCTGTCATTGCTGAAATAGATGAAAACGCAGAAAATGTGTTTCAACATGATGATTTAAGTGAAAATGGAACCGTAGAAGAAGAGATTGAAAGAATATCAAGAATAGGAGAGGACGGAGAAGAATTACCAGATCTTATTATCGAAGATGGTATAATTAAAGCGCCAAAACCTGAATTAGACGGTCCGACAGTTGTTGGAAAAATTGAACTGCCTAGTATTAAAAGAAGTGTACAGTTTTTAGTCACTAACGGTAATACCACTACTGATGTGACTGAAACCGTTTACGAAAAAAGAAAAGCTGATAAAGATGCTAGAAAGCAAAAAGCCTACGAAAATCGTAAGAAAAGAAAAGCTAAACAAACAAAAAAGCGGCCTAGAAAAGTAATCACTGATGCGGATAGAAAAGCATTTGAAGAAAAAAGACGTCAACGTAAAAGTGCTGAATTAAAGAAATATCAGGCTGAAAAACGAAAAAAGCATTATACGGAAAATGTACAGCAAAAAGTAGCTACTCAATCAAAGAAAAAGAAGAAAAAAGAGATTGAAAAAGCGATCAAAAAACAAAAAGCACCAAAACTACCAGAACCTACTACGGCTTGGGGTAGATTTAAAAGGTGGTTAAATACGTAAATGTAGATTTTAGTGCCTAGTAGTGAGTAGAAAGTAGTGAGCAGCTAGTAAACTATGTATTTATATTTAACATGCTAAATACTAATATCTAACATCTATTTACTTACTACTCGTTATCTATAATTCCTCCATCAATACTTTATACAAATCAATCATAGCCCTAACATCAGATTTGTGCACGGTTTCATTAGGCGAATGTACATGATCTTCAGCGGCGCCAATAAAACACCAATCAAAAGGAAGATCAGAATGTTGTAGGGCTGTTCCGTCACTACCTCCTGCACTTTCAACTTCTAATTGATAGGAAATTCGACTATGTTTAGCAATCTTAATAATCCGATCTAAAAATACCTTTCGTGGAATACCTTTATCCCTCATTGAAATTGCTACTCCATTACCGTGAGATATGCCATGTGTTATCCAGGTGATATCGGAAATCAAAGCTTGTCGAATGCCATAATTTTCGAATAAATATTTTCCTATAAAACCAACAGATCCTCCACCAGTTTCTTCGTAAGTCGAAAATGCAATAACTCCATTTTTAAGTGTTTTAGCTACTTCTAATGCCACCCATACGCCTAATCGGTTATCTAAATAAGGAGAAATAATATAATTGTCGTCTTCTCTAAAGTTAGGTTTAAAAGACAAAGGCGTTCCACGGTCAATAGCCCTGTCATAAACGGCTTTGAATTCATCATGTCCTTCGGCTTGTTCTATAATCATCAGCTCAGTCTCAATTTCTCCGTTAGAATCAGATCCTACCAATTCCATACCATCAATGGCACGCGGTCCTCCTATTTTTATTAAATTATTATCGTATCCAACGTGATAACCTATAGTATCTATATGAGCGAAAATAGCTGTTTTAGGCTGCTCACCAAATACTAAAAGTAAAGTATCCTGAAAGCCATCACCATCAATTATTTGAGGTTCTACCGCCCAGTTTTTCTTGTTTTCTTGAACATAATTTCGGATAAAATTTTTAATAGTTGCTTCATCTCCACTAGTCCCCCTTACCTCAATTAATTCTTTTAAAAAGGAATAAATCATTTAATCGTTAGTTTTTTTAATCGTTAAGGTGTGAATGGATTCTAACTCATTAATCAAATTTTGGGTTTTTGATGATCTGATTTTGACGATTACTTTGCCAAGAGAACCTTCAAAATCATTTCGAATGTCGTTTACGGCATTTCTTTTTAAAAGGTTCATAAGCTTACCCATTTCAGCATACGGAAATAGAATTTCTAATTCGTCCAAGATATATTTCTCTACAAATTTTGCACGTTCTAAAGCTTCTTTACTAGCTGTTTTGTAGGCATTCATTAAGCCCCCAACGCCAAGGTTAGTGCCACCATATATTCTGACAACAGCGATTAAAATATTTGTCAAATTAAAAGAAATGATTTGGCCATGAATTGGCTTTCCAGCCGAATTTGAAGGTTCGCCATCATCTGAAAAACGGTCATGGTAATTCAAACTATTCATGCCTAATCTCCAGGCAAAACAAACATGACAAGCAGTTGGATTGGTTTTTCTCAAATCCGCAATTATGCTTTTGGCGTGGTCTTGATTGTCGCAAGGCATTGCATATGCAGTGAATTTTGAACCTTTTTCTTTATAAAAGCCTTCTGATTGTTTGGCCAATGTTAGATAGCTATCCGGACTTGTCATCACGGACAAATATAATTAATTCTTGTTCAGATTCTAGAAGAAATGACTTTCTGTGCGCCATAAATTGAAACTCGCTTAATATTAACGTAACTAAAACATAATAAAAGCATGTTCACAAATTGTGAATAGTAAAGTTGGCGTAATAGTTTAATGATGTTTCCTAAAGGCCTATCAATCTCTTTCAAATTAATTTTGAATAAAACTATACTATTATGGCAGTAATCGGAACTTTAATTAAAAGTACTACAAAGTATGCTTCAATTGTTACTGAAAGTACTCCGCGTAAGGGCGTTGTTTATCAAGAAAAACAACTAAAAAAATTATTGACTAAAGCCAAAAAAACGAAGTTTGGTCGTGACTTTAATTTTAATAAAATTTTAAAATCAGATAATATGGCAAACACTTTTCATGAGAATGTTCCAGTTTTTGATTACAACACCATGTTCAAACAATATTGGCACCAAACGCTAAATGGCATAGAAGATGTGGCATGGCCTGGAAAAATTAAAAACTTTGCACTGACTTCTGGTACAACTGGCTCAGCGAGCAAACGGATTCCCGTTTCTGATAAGATGATTAGTTCCATCAAAAAAGCTGGTATTAAGCAATTTTTAACATTTTCTAAAATATCAGTTCCAAACGATTTTTACGAATGTGATATATTATTTTTGGGTGGTAGCACCGAGTTAACTAGCATAAATGCACATTTAGAAGGAGATTTAAGTGGCATTATGACTGGAAAGGTTCCTCAATGGTTAGTTCCATTTTCTAAACCGAATAGGCGTGTTAGGGCAATTAAAAATTGGGAGGAAAAAATACAAGCCATTGTGAAAGAAGCTCCCAAATGGAATATTGGTATTATCTGTGGCGTTCCGTCATGGGTTCAAATGATGATTGAACGCATTGTGGATACGTATGGTCTTGAATCCATATTTGATATTTGGCCTAATTTGCGGGTCTATGTACACGGAGGGGTCAGCTTTGATCCTTACATTAGTACTTATAATAACCTATTGAATGAGCGTGTCATTTATTTAGACTCTTATTTAACGTCTGAAGGTTTTTTTGCTTTTCAACCCATTCATTCCGACTCTTTGGAATTAGTGACTAATAATGGTGTATATTATGAGTTTATTCCGTTTAATAGTGAGTATTTTGACGTAGATGGTAATTTAATGAATCAAGATTGCATTCTATCACTAAAAGATGTTCAACCTGGAATCGATTATGCTTTACTAATAACAACTAATTCCGGTGCATGGCGCTATCTGATCGGAGATACGATTCGTTTTACAGATGTTGATGCTTTTAAATTAAAAATTACAGGGCGAACAAAACATTTTTTAAGTCTATGTGGTGAGCATCTGTCAATTGATAATATGACCGAAGCATTAACCAAAGTCAGCATACAATTGCATACCGATATTAGAGAATTTGCTGTAATAGGTGAAGAAAAGAATGGAAGTTTTGCACATAGATGGTTTATTTCGGGAGATCGATCTGTTAAGCCTGCTGTTATAAAACTAAAACTTGACGCCGCCTTAAAATTGTTTAATGCTGATTATGCGTTAGAGCGTCACTTTGCTTTAAGTGATATACATGTTCATATTATTCCAACATCCTATTTTTACGATTTTATGAAATTAACTGGGAAATATGGGGCTCAGCATAAGTTTCCAAGAGTGATGAAAGGTCAATTAGCTGAAGATTGGCAGATGTTTTTATTGGAAGAAAAAGGATTAAATTTCAAGTAAACAACTCGATTTCCTGTCAGTCTGTCACGTCTTTTTTTTTGGCTTGATATTCGACATAAAAGATGCATGAGTAAGAAAAAAAACAACAATGTGTCTTTTAGTTGGGCATTTAAAGAATTTATTTGGCCCAGAAAAGCCATTTTATCGGTTGGATTATTACTAATTGTTTTAAGGAGTTTATCGGGCTTGGTATTACCATATGCTAGTAAAACACTACTTGATGATATTATTCCAGGCAAAGATTTTGAGGCGCTAACAGTGCTTTTGATTATTGTTTGTTCTGCTATACTTATACAAGCGATTACCTCATTTTCTCTGACTAGGTTATTGAGCGTAGAAGCGCAAAATCTGATTGCAAAATTAAGAGTAAAGGTTCAGCGTAAGTTATTGACATTACCCATTAGTTTTTTTGATAATAGTAAGTCTGGTTCTCTTGTTTCAAGAGTTATGAGTGATGTTGAAGGTGTTAGAAATTTAGTAGGTACAGGATTGGTACAACTCATTGGCGGAACAATTACAGCCATTATTTCTTTGATTATTTTAATCAATATGAATGCCATGATGACATTATTTGTATTACTTCCAGTAGCCGTGTTCGCTTTCATTGCTTTAAAAGCTTTTGGTTATATCCGCCCTATTTTTAGAGAAAGAGGTAAAATAAATGCTGAGGTAACAGGCCGCTTGACTGAAACTTTAAATGGTGTTCGAGTGATTAAAGGTTTTAATGCAGAGGAGCAAGAAAATAAAATTTTTGAAGCTGGTGCCAATAAGCTGTTTTTAAATGTGAAAAAGAGCCTTACTGCCACTGCGTTAATGACAAGCTCCTCAACATTTTTATTGGGACTAGCTTCGGCCGGAATTATGGGAATAGGCGGTTATTATATGATTTACGGAAGTATGACCACTGGTGAATTTTTATCATTTACTTTATTTTTAGGGTTTATGATTGCACCAATTGTACAGATGAGTAATATTGGAAGCCAACTAACTGAGGCTATGGCTGGTTTAGATAGAACTGAGGAATTAATGAAAATGGTAGAAGAAGACAACCCAGAAATAAGAACCGTTTTTATTGAAGACATTAAAGGTGATATAGAGTACAATAATGTATCGTTTAGTTATGAGGAGGATAAGGAAGTATTACATAATATTTCCTTTTCGGCACCAGCTGGTAGCGTAACTGCCTTAGTAGGGTCTTCTGGTTCAGGAAAGTCTACTATTGCAAGTCTTGCAGCAACTTTTCTAAGTCCTGATAGCGGAGAGGTGACAGTTGATGGACAAGATTTAAGTAAAGTAAATTTGAGTAGTTACAGACAAAATTTAGGCGTCGTTTTACAAGATGACTTTTTATATGAAGGGACAATAAGAGAAAATATTCTTTTCGCAAATTCTGAGGCCAGCGAAGCTGAATTAATGAATGCGGTGAAGGGAGCATATGTGGATGAATTTACGGATAGGTTTGATGATGGTTTAGAAACAATTATAGGAGAGAGAGGAGTTAAATTATCCGGCGGCCAGAAACAAAGGATTTCCATTGCTCGAGCCCTGTTAGCTAATCCAAAAGTAATTATATTGGATGAAGCTACTTCTAATTTAGATACTGAAAGTGAAGCATTTATTCAAAAAAGTTTAAATGAATTGATGAAAAACAGAACCACATTCGTGATTGCCCACCGTTTGAGTACCATCCAAAAAGCAGATCAGATTTTGGTGATAGAGGACGGGCGTATTGCCGAACAGGGTAAACATGATGAACTTATGACCAAAGAAGGCAGATACCATCAACTATATACGGTTCAGGGAAGAATGGGATAGAATAGATTCAGTGATTATGCTTGTGTTCTTTTGTTTTTTGAAAAGGCAATTTTTCGTAGGGCAATTTTGAAATTTTATTGTTTCCTTCAATGATCTTAATTTTTTGTTTTGCTTTGATATTGTTAAATATAGCTGGTTTGCTATTTTGCCAATGAACGGTCAACATTTTAATGGTCTTATTTTTTCCTAAACCAATTTCTTGTTGTAAACTAGAAGCACCAAATGAACCGCCTGTCCCCACAGTTCTATGAACTTTAGAACCGTTTTCGAATTCAATTTCTAGCCTTGTACCAATTGCCTTTTTATTCGTTTGAGTACCTTCAAGCTCAATAACAATCCAATTATTTTTGGAGATTGGATTTTCATATAAAACGTTAGTAAATCTGTCTCCTTCAAATGCGCCTCCCATAACGGCATATATATCCTGATCTCCATCTTGATCTAAATCGGCAAATGCTATACCGTGACCTTTTTGAATATGTCCAAAATTGCCAGCACTAGTGACTTCTTCGAAAGATTGCCCATCTACGTTTCTAAACATTCTATTTGGAACAATAGTACTGAAGTCAGGTGCACCGGTTCCAACATAAAAATCCAAATAGCCATCATTGTCAATATCCCCAAAATTACTACCCATACTGTACATGGTTTTTGATACATGATAAAGCTCGGTTGATTCGGTAAATGTTTCATTGCCATTATTAATGTATAACCTTGGTTTTTCCGATTCAACTTTAAGGTCTTGTAATTCTTTCGCTAGATCGCCACCCAAGTCCCTTTGAACTCTTATATCGTAACTACTGACAAAAATATCTTGGTATCCGTCATTATTCGCGTCCCAGAACCAACAAGGAAAACTAAAAATAGGTTGTGCAATTTGAGCTGTTTTTGTAATATTTTCAAATTTGCCATTTACGTTTCTATATAAAATATTTTCTTCACCCAAAACAGAAATAAATAAGTCTGGCCAATTATCATTATTAATGTCACCAAAAGCTGTACCCTTAACAAAACCTTTAATTTGACTTAGCCCAACTTCTTTACTTATTTCAGAAAAAGTACCATCTCCATTATTCATAAAAAACTCACAGGGATGATTTTCACCTGGTTTACTCTCATTTCCTATAAATAAATCTAAAAAACCATCCTGATTAATATCAGCCCAAGCGGCTGTTTGTGTTGGGTGAAGGGTATACAGACCAGAACTTCTCGTGACATCCTTAAAGGACCCATCTCCCATGTTTTTAAGCAGAGAATTCGGGTGGCTACCAGGATTACCTAACCATCCGCCCCTTAAAACTAAAATATCCACATTTCCATCATTATTATAGTCGGCATGTAAGCAATTTAAACCACTAACAATGCCGTCTAAACCAGCTTCTTTAGTTTTTTCGATATAACTTCCGTCATTACTTCTCAGAAAAAGCTTCACATTATCTTCCATCCCATAGGAGGTTACAAAAATATCTAACAGTCCATCATTATTAAAATCTTCGATTGATACTCCTCCTGATAAGCCGTTTTCGGCCAAACCAACGCTCATTCCAATGTCTTCAAATCTTGGGAATTGCTTTCTTTCTTGTTTCCAATTAGGCATGTTAATTAAATATTTAGGTGGTACTTGCTTTGGATGTTTTCCTAGTGTCATATAGGCTACATTAATTAACCATTTGTATTTCGGACTAGGAAATTTATCATAAAGCATGGTATAAAGTTCAATAGCTCTAACTGATCCTGATGTCAATTGATGAATAGCACCCTCTTTCATAGGAATAATACATGATTCCGGTGTATGGTTATTTTGACAATTTTCTTGCTCTCCTTTTCGTAAATAGGCAAGGGCTAGCAATTCAAATATATTTTTGTTTGTTTCATCTAGTATTTGATCATAAGGGCGGTTTTCCTTACTGAATAAATTTTCAATTTCCCCAATACACATGGTTGTATTTCCGCCATTCAATAGCTGTTCAACGTAATTAAACCATACTGAAACTCTCTTTTGGGGCGGTGCTAGCTCAATTTGAGACCTTAAATAGTCAGCATTTTTTAAGTTCCAGTGATAATATTGATTAGGTTTGGCGTTTTTGACTAAGTCACTTAATTCTTTAATCATTAATGATTGTTCTTTTTTCTTTAACTCATCTAGAATAGAGTCTTGATTGAGTTCTACAGTATCATTAGTTGGTTTTTTGTCATTATTTTTGGTGTTACATGAATAACATAACAAAATCAATACTGTCGAAAGGAAATAAGTGATTTTTTTCATAGTTCAATAGTAAGATGAAAAAATGAAATTGAACAGTTTTTAAAGAAAAATTTTGCGTTGTCCGCTCAATTTAATACACCAAGTTATCTGCAAACAATTTTAGGACATCTAATTGGCAGACCTTAAGATAATGCCAATTGGAACGACAGAGCTAAGTATTTAGATTAATTCAGAACTTTTACCCCTTAATGTATTCCCAATCTTTAATTGGTAGAAATTTTTCATGATCTTCTTTTACTGATCGGTGTTGTAAAACAGATTCAACGGTAACCTCTGGAATCAAATCATCTGCCAGGCCATTTTTTACAAAAATGAAATTGAACCCAAGGTCGTTTGCTCCTACTAGTCTATATCCTTTCTTCTTAGCAAGATTGGTCATAGCAATAGGTGAGGCTCCGTGATATATTGGGTGTTTGCCAGGATAAAAGTAATTGGGATCGTAGGGTACTACTATATTTTCCATCCCAAATTCATTGTGGGTTTCAATGATAACTACTTGAGCTTCTACCGCACTAATTGCATCCCATACCCAATAATCATTCCCATCAATGTCGATACTTAATAAGCCTATTTCGCCTTCATAACCGCCTTTTTTTATGATCTCGTTGATGTTTTCTCGTTTGACTAAATCACAAATGAATTTGGGTTTATAAAAATAAGGATGAGGGTACTTTGCATAAAAACGTTTGCCTCGTTCAATACTTCTCTTGTTTCCATCAATAAATAAACCATGCCAGCCAAAGTTAAAATATAGGTTGGCTGAATTAGAGTTAATGCCATCATCTGCCCCAATTTCGATAAAGGTCTTATTGGTCATCCCAATTACTGAAAAGATAAACAATAATTTACCATCTTCTTCAAACTGAGAAAAAACACGAAACCCCGTATCACTTATTTTTGGTAATGAATTAGATTTTATATTTTGCTGGTATTCTAAAAATAATTGACGCTGTTTTATCTGTACTGACGGATTAAAGCGCGACCTGACCTTAAGTATTAAGAAGTATTTTTTCAGAAAGTCTTTGATCATATAAAACAGGTGTAACGCGCAAATATAAGGATATTATAAAGTATCAGTAAATATTAACTTCTCGTTCTAAGATAACATTATACTTTTCTTTTACATCTGCTTGTATTTGAGATGACAAATCAAAAATATCTTCACCTTTAGCTCCTCCATAGTTGACTAATACAAGCGCTTGATTTTTATGAACGCCATAATTTTCGAAAGTTTTACCTTTCCAACCAGCATTATCAATTAACCAACCTGCAGCTAGTTTTACATTTCCACTGTCTAAAACATAATGAGATATTTCAGGAAATTTAGCTTTTAGTTTTTCAAATTCAGTTGAGGTGACAACTGGGTTTTTGAAAAAACTACCTGCATTTCCAATTAGTTCTGGATCAGGAAGCTTTGATTGGCGAATGGCTATAACAGCGTCACTGATGTGTTTAATGGTTGGTCGCGTAACTTGCCTTTCATTCAGTTGGGCTTCTATAGCACCATAAGTGGTATTTGTTTCATGGTTTTTAGTCAGTTTTAGGGTCACTGAAGTAATGATATATTGATTCTTTAGTATGTTCTTAAATACACTTTCTCTATAACCAAATTTACAGCGTTTTCGTGTAAATCGAACCATTTCACCAGTGTCGATATGTATGGCTTCTAACTCATGAAAAACATCTTTTATTTCAACGCCATAGGCACCAATGTTTTGCATAGGAGCTGCACCCACAGACCCAGGAATAAGGGAGAGATTTTCTATTCCTCCATAGTCATGATCGATGGCAAAAAGTACAAAATCATGCCAATTTTCTCCAGCCATGGCTTCGATCCATATGTGATTTGCGTCTTCTTTTACAATATAGATACCAGTAAGTTCATTTTTTAAAACAAGGCCTTCAAAATTTTTAGTAAACAGCATATTGCTGCCACCACCAAGCACCAACAATTCATTGTTTTTACAAATGGGATCACTTAATAATTCTTGTAAATCCTTAATACTTCTAAAATGAGCGAAGTATTTAGCGGTGCAATCAATTCCAAATGTATTATATGCTTGAATATTGATATTCTCTTGAATCATAACATAAGATTAAGTCTTACTAAATATTAAAAGCATTTGAAGTAGTTGAAGCTCTCAAGGCAATCATTACATTTATATAACGATTGACACGGTGTAGAACCAAACTGGCTAGTTAAAACTGTATTGGTGGATTTGCACTGCGGACATGGAATATCTTTATCACCTAAAGTGGGAGGGGAGATGCCATCTTTCATTAATTTAGATTTAGTTTCGTCAGATAACCAATCTGTGGTCCAACCGGGATGGATTCGAGTAGTTATTTTGAATTCTGTAACTCCTTTTTCCTTTAACTTATCTGAGATTAAATCTTCGAATAATTGTTTTGCTGGACAACCTGTATAAGTGGGAGTGATCACCACCTCTAACTCTTTTTGTCCAATATTTAACTCACGAATAACACCTAGTTCAACTAAATTAATAACGGGTATTTCAGGATCAGGGACTTCCCTCATCCACTCCCATATTATTTCTTCACTCGCTGTTGTTACCATTTAGCATTTGGGTAGGCTCTAGGTAAGTATTGCATATCAGCTAAAATTAACCCTAGATGTTCAGTATGAAAACCATCTCTAAAATCTAAAATATGTCTTATTTTATCTTCTGGTCGTTTTAAGTTTGCTTTGGTCAACAAGTCGTTAACAGTTTTATCCCAAATGGTTTGAATTTGATCAGCATGCGGAAGCGCTGAATTATCAATATCGTCAAATTTGAATAATTCTTCAATGTGTTTCCACATCACATTTAAAGCATTTTGAGTCCTTGAATTACTTTCTTCTGTACCATTTCCAAGTCTCTCAATCCAATCATGGGCATGCAGTTGGCTGTACTCAATTTCCTTAAGTACTTTTTTTGATAAGGCGGCTAATTCTTGATTATCATGACTTAGCAATTGAGCGAAAATTTCTGTTACATATACATCATGCAAAAACTGGCGTACAACTACCCAGGCGAAATCATTATTAGGTTGTTCAACTAGTTTAATGCAAAAGTACTCACGCTCATTTCTTCTAAAAACATAATCATCTGGAGTTAGCTCATTACCTTCTAAACCAGCTACTAATTTCATGAGTTCTTCACCCCTTCCAAAGCAATCTAATCCTAAATTGGATAGCGCGATATCTTCTTCCAAAGTTGGACCATTGCTGCACATTTCAGCTAAGCGTTGACCTAAAATAATTTCTGTATCAGCCAGTCTAATTAAAAATTTAGCCAATGTATCGTTAATAGTAATTGCCATTATATTTAAATGTTTTTTACTTCTTCTGGAATATGGTAAAAAGTGGGATGTCTGTATACTTTGTCTTCTGATGGGTTGAAGAAAGCATCAGCCTGTTCAAGTGGAGACGATACAATAGCTTCCGCCTCAACTACCCAAATTTCTCTTCCTTCTCCTCGACGTGTATATAAATCTCTTGCATTTTGAATGGCCATTTTTTTATCATAACCATGAACATTACCAACATGTTTAAATGCTAAACCTGCCTTTTTTTGGATAAATACTTCCCAAACTTTATCTCCTTTTTCCATTATTATATTGTATTCTATATTATTGTTTTGTTGACGCTTTATTATTGAGCAACAGCTTCAGTTTTTTGCGCGTAAGCATAGGCAGCCTCACGAACCCAAGCATTATCGTGATGTGCTTTTCTGTGGTGATCTAACCTTTCAGCATTGCAAGGTCCATTGCCTTCCACCACATTCCAAAACTCATCCCAATTGAATGGACTGTGATCGTAATGCCCAGTTTCTTCATTCCATTTACAGTTAGGGTCAGGAATTTCTAATCCCAAAAATTCTATTTGGGGAACTGTTTTATCAATAAATTTTTGTCGTAAATAATCATTCGACTCACGCTTTATTTTCCACTTCATAGATTGGCTTGAATTTGCAGAATCAGCATCATGAGGGCCAAACATCATTAATGAAGGTTCCCAAAATCTATTCAATGCGTCTTGTGCCATTGCTTTTTGCTCAGGTGTGCCATTAGCCATTTGAATCATGATTTCATATCCTTGTCGTTGATGAAAACTTTCTTCTTTGCAAATTCTTACCATCCCTCTTGAATAAGGGCCATAAGATGTTCTTTGCAGACTAACTTGATTTACAATAGCTGCACCATCAACTAGCCAACCAACTGCTCCCATATCTGCCCAGGTTAGGGTAGGGTAATTAAATATACTTGAATATTTAGCCTTACCATCATGTAATTGTTGAATTAACTCTTGTCTTGATACACCTAATGTTTCCGCCACGCTGTAAAGGTATAAACCATGCCCAGCTTCGTCTTGAATTTTGGCTAATAAAACTTGTTTTGCCCTTAAGGATGGTGCTCTTAAGAGCCAATTTCCTTCAGGTTGCATTCCTATTACCTCTGAATGGGCATGCTGTGATACTTGACGGATTAAATTTTTTCTGTATTTCTCAGGCATCCAGTCTCTTGGTTCTATCTTTAGGTCTTGTTCAATTAAATTGTTGAATGCTGCTTCGTGTTGGTCCATAACTTTGTAATATTTGGTGTTGTACAAAGATAAAATATTTCTATCAAATTTTCTTTGTCAGGTTTAATTATACGAATTTGAAGTCGTTTTTTTGCTGATTTTTATCATGTTTAACTCACTTTATTAAAAAAAATATACGGATTGGAAACGGATAAAGAAAACGGATTAATGGATCAGTTATTCTTTATTGAGACTTTTTAAAATAATACTGATTATATTTGCCGCACTTTAAATCTTAAATATTAATATAGCATGCAACTGTATAATAAATTAAGTGCTAAGGAAAGAGCTGCTTTAATTGAAGAAGCAGGAAAGGATAGAGTTACTATCTCTTTCTATAGGTACGCGAAAATTGGAAATCCACAAATTTTTAGAGATCATTTATTTTTGACCTGGAACGAATTAGATGTTTTAGGTCGAATTTATGTTGCTCACGAGGGAATAAATGCGCAACTGTCCTTGCCCGCTGAGAATTTTGATCTTTTTAAGTCACATTTAGATAGTATTACGTTTTTAAATGGTGTAAGGTTAAATATTGCAGTAGAGCAGGATAATAAATCTTTTTTGAAGCTAAAAATAAAAGTCAGAAACAAAATTTTAGCTGATGGTTTAAATGATGATACCTTTGATGTTACTGATATTGGAAGACATCTAAATGCCAAGGAATTTAATAAAATGTTAGCAGATCCAAATACTGTATGCGTAGACATGAGAAACCACTACGAAAGTGAAATTGGTTATTTTAAGGGGGCGGTCCGTCCTGATGTTGATACGTTTAGAGATTCTTTAGATATTATTGAGGACGATTTGAAAAATGATAAAGAAGAAAAAAATCTTCTCATGTATTGTACTGGTGGTATTCGTTGCGAAAAAGCAAGTGCTTATTACAGGCACAAAGGCTTTAAAAAAGTTTTTCAATTGGAAGGTGGGATTATCGAATATACACGTCAAGTAAAAGCCGAAGGACTTGAGAATCAATTCCTAGGTAAAAACTTTGTATTTGACCATAGATTAGCAGAGAGTATAAGTACTGATGTGGTTTCCAATTGTCACCAATGTGGATCACCTTGCGATAGTCATACAAATTGTGAAAATATGGCTTGTCATTTATTATTTATTCAATGCGATAAATGTAAAGAAGAAATGAATAATTGCTGTTCTGATGAATGTAAATCTGTTATTGAATTACCTTATGAAGAACAAAAGCGTTTACGAAAAGGAGCCTTTGCGAGTAATAAGATCTATAAAAAAGGGCGTTCAGAAAATTTAAGATTCAAAAGCTAAAATTAAGATTAATCTATCAATCAATAAAAAAGCCTCTTCAAACTGAAGAGGCTTTTTTTATGGGTTATTTATTATGTTTTTATTTTACGACATTGATGGTTCCTTTGAACTCATATTTATTATCATCAATGGCATCTTTGGCGGTAATTATCCAAGGGTATGTTCCATCTTGAACTATTTCACCAGAGTTTCCAAAAGTTCCATCCCATCTTCCTTCAGGGTTGAATGATTTGAATACAACTTCACCATATCTATTGTAAATAGTTAATTCAAATTCGTAAATATCGATTCCGTTGATGCTAATGCCCCATGTTTCATTAAATGAGTTTCCATCAGGGGTAAATATATTTGGTGCAAATATATTCACATCATTAATAATTTGTACTTCACCTCTTACAGTAGATGAACATACTTCATTAGGATCAGAAGGTATTGGATTATACGAACCAGTTAAAGATACTGGGTATCTACCAGGTATTCCATCAGGGTAATTTACCTCTGGATTTCTTTGGTTAGATGTTGCAGGTTCTGCATTTTTAGTAAAGTCCCAGGCAAAAGCTGTTGCATCAAATGACCCACTTTGTGGAGATAAATTTTGCATAGTTGTAGTAGGCTCGTACACTGTTATTTGAGCAGGGTTTGGAATAAACCTTACATCAGGTAGAGGGTATGCTTCAACATACTGCAGGTAAGTTGTATCGTATTTACATTCATGCAATGCTCTTGTACTACCAGTGGTATTGGCGTTAATAGATGTAATATCTATGGTTACATCATATTGCCCAGCTTCTCTGAAGATATACGATCCTTGTCCTCCTTTAGCGATTGGAGGAATGGCATCACCATTAGAGAAGGATAATCTAATATCTTGGTATCCATTATCTCCTCCAGCTACTTCATTACTATTATCTTGGAATACAACTTCTAATTCTACACAACCTTCAGCTTTTAGACTTGTAAAGCTAGGGAATATATTATCGTAGTGTTCTAAGAAGTAGTAAGCTGTATCGTTAGGACACACATTGTTATTATCACTTAGTACAACATATCCAGGTCCAGGTACATTATTAATACTTTCGAAAGTTGCGCCTTGTCCTACCGAGATGTTATCCATGTACCACTCGTATTGGTGTGCTTCATTTGGATTTCCTCCTTGAGAGATGACACTCATAGGAATTGACTTATAATCACATGCCTTTAATTCAAGTGGTGATACAATCGTTGTTATATCCGGATCTGATACAGCTGGAGATATGCCATTAACTGTGAAGCTTTTTATCTCAAGTAAATCAGGTTCAGTTAATATGACCCCTGTTTCAGTTTTCACACATTGGTCACCATTAGGTAAGGTATAAATGGCATTAACATCATATGTACCATCTGCTAAACCAGTAAATACATTTGAAGCTTGTTGTCCAGGTGTACTAGAAATAGAGTATGTTAAAGGGTTGGCTCCTGTGGTAGTTGCTATTACAGTAATTTCACCATTTGCATCACCAAAACATAGCGGCATTGATGTTGTTGTATTAGTCAGGTCAACATCAATTAAGTCAACTGTTAAAAATGAAGAGTCTAAACATCCGTTGACTGATTCGGCAGTATATTTATACGGCTGCATATCAAGTATATTTGCTGAATTTATGATTGGGTTAACTGGATTTCCATTTACATCTTCCCAAGTTCCAACAGCAATAGGTGTTCCACCGAGGTAATCAAATAAGTTAACTGTTCCAGCATCTAAACATATTTGAACCGTTGTGTCATTTCCTGGATCAGGAAGTGGGTGAAAATTAATGTTAATCGTATCGGTTACAAAACAGTAATCAGCATTAAAAGCAGAGAGTACATATTGTCCCCCAAATTGAGGACAAACGACAGGGTCTACAGTATCTACTAATGGCATTCCATCATTATTATCCCAAGCAAAGAATGAAGAAGGGAAAGCACGAAGACTATCTTTACACATTTTAATACTCCATGTATCTACTAGAGCTGGTCCGGTTGAACCTAAGTTGTGTACACGCAAACGCCATAAACCTTGAGAAGAATTTCCAATAGGAGAACCAAGTAAAGCAGTATTTAAGTTTCCAAGCGGTAAATGAGGTCCAGGAAATGGTGCTAAACCAGTTGTAATACTAGGTAGTGCCAATCCAGTAGGGTGTGTCATAGTAAAACAAGTATTCAAATAATTAGCACCAGCTCCACCATTTTGATTGGCAAGGGTGTGTACTGCACCATCAGGGGCGACAAGATCTAATCTTAGATCCCCAATTCTAGGGTGTTCAATATCAACACATACTTCACAAATCATATTGGGTTGAATGGTTGTAAAAGGCGCCATTTGTGCCACTGCCACCGCATTAGGTATATCTACAACAGAGTTCGTAGGCACTGTTTCATCTGTAAATTGGCCAAATAACCATGGACTAGTAGTAATTGGAATGTTTTCTTCTTCTTCTGTATATCCATCAACTTCGACACAATCACCAGGACATATTAAAGTGTCTGGCGTAAATACTTTTACATCAAGTCCACCAAAATTTTGAGCAACAGTCACAGTAATTGTATCTGTTAAATTACACACTGAGTTATCTTCTACTAAATAGGTAGTTGTAATAGATGGAGTGGCTACAGGTGTATTACATTGGTTACAAGAGAAGTTAGTTCCAATAACAATAGGTTCACCTGATATGACAGACCAGGTAATAGGTCCTGCTCCGGTTGCACTTAAGTCTGCAGTTTGAATACCACAAATTGAATCGTCAAAAGAGACATTTAAATATGGAGGGATATTTAAGTTAATTGCGAAAGTAGACGAGCCAGGGACACAAATCACATCCTTAGCCACTATATTAATAACCGATCCACTATATCCAGCCTGGTATTCCCAGCATACAGTTCCAATCACAGTATCTTTTGAAATATGGGTTTGCGTAAATGTGGCGCCAGGTAAAATATCAGTTACATTAGATTCTAAGGCAATTGAATCTTGATCAGGATCTGTAAATGTGACGTCAAAACAAAATTCATCACCAATACACATGCTAATGGTGTTGGTCATTGGATCATATATGGCATTGGTATTAACCGCTGTATAATTGACAATACTATTTGGTGCTACAGGAGAGTTATTCGCACAGACTTCCACCACGAATAAAAAGTCATGCATGACGGAACTCAGTAAATTACCATTGGAATCAAATTCTTCAATTAAAACAGTAATCACATAATTTCCAGCCATAGAGGCATTAAAGTTCATTAATCCAGTTTGTGGATCAATTGTCATACCCGAAATCGGTGAAGTTGCTGTGGCAGGAGGGTTATAGTTAACAGGCTGTCCAGGACCTTGCAAAGCACCAACGAGTGAAAACACCAATGAGTCACCATCTGGGTCAACTACATTTAAGGCATAATTTTTATCGGTATTTACACAGCCATATGGAATAGGGTCAAAACCATTTGTTGGAGACCATAAAACGATTGGTGTGGTATTGGTTGCATTTGTTGCTGTATTAATAATGGTCTCAACATAAGAACCACCACCACCAGTGTTTACAGATTGGTTTCTAGCAAAAAGAGAATATCCAATTGTCCATGAATCACACGGGTCAAGAGTGATTATAGCTTGATATTGATATAATTGCATTCCCGGTAATGTTCCGTCTGAACATGTTGAAACATCAGGACATTGGCTAAAATCTAATGCTGAGATTTCTTGCTGAAGAATCAAAGGCAGCACTTCAACTTGACCAGATACCCCGCAATCGTTATCTAAACTTATAGCAGGATTTGTTGGGGCCGAAACACCTGAGCAATCACGAAATAGAGATAATGTGACTTGATAGGTATTGGGGGTTCCAGTATAAACAACTGAAATATTACTTCCGGCAACGTGCGAACTAAATGCAAAATTACCAGCAAGGGAAATTAGTAAGAAGCTAAATAATAAAAATTTTATTTGTCTCATGGTTTATTTTTTTTTTCTAAACGTGTCCTATTACAAACGGGTTGCTAAAATAATTAATATTTTTTCGATTTTTTTACAATCGATCAAGCAATTGTTGATTTGGTTTGAATAACTCATAAGAAATCAATCATATAAGTTGACTCTTTATTTAAAAAAAGATTTTGGAAAAGAAAAAAGCCCATGTAGTATTTTATTATGAGATCCTTCAAAAATAACAAGGAGTAGAGCTGCCAAAAAGGTCAGACTTCCATTGTTAACACTAAAAAGTGATTGCTTTCGCAAATATGGCCTGTCTTCAGGTTTGTTGAGTTGACTCTAAAATAAAAAACGTTAAGAACCAAAATATCACTACATGGGCGCTAATTAAAGCTAAAGTTACTGTTCATGTTTTATGAATTAACTTATGTTTAAATTTAAGAATAAATTATCAAATAGCCAAAAAAGTTAAAACTTTTTAAGTTTTTTATTTTAGCACATTGATGGTTCCTTTGAACTCATATTTATTATCGTCAATGGCATCTTTGGCGGTAATTATCCAAGGGTATGTTCCATCTTGAACTATTTCACCAGAGTTTCCAAAAGTTCCATCCCATCTTCCTTCAGGGTTGAATGATTTGAATACAACTTCACCATATCTATTGTAAATAGTTAATTCAAATTCGTAAATATCAATTCCGTTGATGCTAATGCCCCATGTTTCATTAAATGAGTTTCCATCAGGGGTAAATACATTTGGAGCAAACACAGTCACATCATTAATAATTTGTACTTCTCCTCTTACAGTAGATGAACATACTTCATTAGGATCAGAAGGTATTGGATTATACGAACCAGTTAAAGATACAGGATATGTTCCAGGTATTCCAGCAGGGTAATTTATCTCTGGATTTCTTTGGTTAGATGTTGCAGGTTCTGCATTTTTAGTAAAGTCCCAGGCAAAAGCTGTTGCATCAAATGACCCACTTTGTGGAGATAAATTTTGCATAGTTGTGGTAGGTTCGTACACTGTTATTTGAGCAGGGTTTGGAATAAACCTTACATCAGGTAGAGGGTATGCTTCAACATACTGCAGGTAAGTTGTATCGTATTTACATTCATGCAATGCTCTTGTACTACCAGTGGTATTGGCGTTAATAGATGTAATATCTATGGTTACATCATATTGCCCAGCTTCTCTGAAGATATACGATCCTTGTCCTCCTTTAGCGATTGGAGGAATGGCATCACCATTAGAGAAGGATAATCTAATATCTTGGTATCCATTATCTCCTCCAGCTACTTCATTACTATTATCTTGGAATACAACTTCTAATTCTACACAACCTTCAGCTTTTAGACTTGTAAAGCTAGGGAATATATTATCGTAGTGTTCTAAGAAGTAGTAAGCTGTATCGTTAGGACACACATTGTTATTATCACTTAGTACAACATATCCAGGTCCAGGTACATTATTAATACTTTCGAAAGTTGCGCCTTGTCCTACCGAGATGTTATCCATGTACCACTCGTATTGGTGTGCTTCATTTGGATTTCCTCCTTGAGAGATGACACTCATAGGAATTGACTTATAATCACATGCCTTTAATTCAAGTGGTGATACAATCGTTGTTATATCCGGATCTGATACAGCTGGAGATATGCCATTAACTGTGAAGCTTTTTATCTCAAGTAAATCAGGTTCAGTTAATATGACCCCTGTTTCAGTTTTCACACATTGGTCACCATTAGGTAAGGTATAAATGGCATTAACATCATATGTACCATCTGCTAAACCAGTAAATACATTTGAAGCTTGTTGTCCAGGTGTACTAGAAATAGAGTATGTTAAAGGGTTGGCTCCTGTGGTAGTTGCTATTACAGTAATTTCACCATTTGCATCACCAAAACATAGCGGCATTGATGTTGTTGTATTAGTCAGGTCAACATCAATTAAGTCAACTGTTAAAAATGAAGAGTCTAAACATCCGTTGACTGATTCGGCAGTATATTTATACGGCTGCATATCAAGTATATTTGCTGAATTTATGATTGGGTTAACTGGATTTCCATTTACATCTTCCCAAGTTCCAACAGCAATAGGTGTTCCACCGAGGTAATCAAATAAGTTAACTGTTCCAGCATCTAAACATATTTGAACCGTTGTGTCATTTCCTGGATCAGGAAGTGGGTGAAAATTAATGTTAATCGTATCGGTTACAAAACAGTAATCAGCATTAAAAGCAGAGAGTACATATTGTCCCCCAAATTGAGGACAAACGACAGGGTCTACAGTATCTACTAATGGCATTCCATCATTATTATCCCAAGCAAAGAATGAAGAAGGGAAAGCACGAAGACTATCTTTACACATTTTAATACTCCATGTATCTACTAGAGCTGGTCCGGTTGAACCTAAGTTGTGTACACGCAAACGCCATAAACCTTGAGAAGAATTTCCAATAGGAGAACCAAGTAAAGCAGTATTTAAGTTTCCAAGCGGTAAATGAGGTCCAGGAAATGGTGCTAAACCAGTTGTAATACTAGGTAGTGCCAATCCAGTAGGGTGTGTCATAGTAAAACAAGTATTCAAATAATTAGCACCAGCTCCACCATTTTGATTGGCAAGGGTGTGTACTGCACCATCAGGGGCGACAAGATCTAATCTTAGATCCCCAATTCTAGGGTGTTCAATATCAACACATACTTCACAAATCATATTGGGTTGAATGGTTGTAAAAGGCGCCATTTGTGCCACTGCCACCGCATTAGGTATATCTACAACAGAGTTCGTAGGCACTGTTTCATCTGTAAATTGGCCAAATAACCATGGACTAGTAGTAATTGGAATGTTTTCTTCTTCTTCTGTATATCCATCAACTTCGACACAATCACCAGGACATATTAAAGTGTCTGGCGTAAATACTTTTACATCAAGTCCACCAAAATTTTGAGCAACAGTCACAGTAATTGTATCTGTTAAATTACACACTGAGTTATCTTCTACTAAATAGGTAGTTGTAATAGATGGAGTGGCTACAGGTGTATTACATTGGTTACAAGAGAAGTTAGTTCCAATGACCATAGGTTCACCCGATATGACAGACCAGGTGATGGGTCCCGTTCCAGTTGCACTTAAGTCTGCAGTTTGAATACCACAAATTGAATCGTCAAAAGAGACATTTAAATATGGGGGGATACTAAGGTTAATTGAATACGTAGATGTACCAGGGACACAAATCACATCCTTAGCCACTATATTAACAATTGATCCACTATATCCGGGTTGGTATTCCCAGCATACAGTTCCAATCACAGTATCCTTTGTAATATGGGTTTGTGTAAATATAGCACCAGGCAAAATATCAGGTGCATTTGATTTAAGGGTGAGTGAGTCGCCGTCAGGATCGGTAAATATAGCATCAAAACAAAATTCATCACCAATACACATACTAATGGTATTGGTCATTGGATCATATACGGCATTGGTATTAGCCGCTGTATAATTGACAATACTATTTGGTGCTACAGGAGAGTTATTCGCACAGACTTCCACCACGAATAAAAAGTCATGCATGACTGAGCTCAGTAGATTGCCATTGGAATCAAATTCCTCAATTAAAACAGTAATCACATAATTTCCTGGTACAGCTGCATTAAAGCTCATTAATCCAGTTTGCGGATCCATAGATATAGTTGGAATTGGATTGGTAGATGAAGCTCCTCCTGAATAGTTAACAGGATTACCGGTAGTAGTAAGCGCCGCTGTAAATGAAAAAGCCAATGAATCACCATTTTGTTCTGCAATATTAAGCGCATAGTTCTTATCAATACCTGCACAACCATATGGAATAGGGTCGAAACCATTAGAAGGTGACCATAATACAACTGGAGAAGAATTCGTCGAACTTGTGGCTGTATTCATCACCGTCTGAATTAAGAAACCACCAGAAGCAACATTTACAGATGGGTTTCTTGCCCCAGAAGCATAAGAAAATGTCCAAGAATCACATGGGTCTAATGTTACTAAAGCTTGATATTGATACATTTGCATTCCAGGAACAGTACCACCTTGACATTGAGAAACGTCAGGACATTGACTGGGATCCAGCGCAGAAATTTCTTGTTGAAGAATCAAAGGTAGCACCTCAACCTGACCAGATACTCCGCAATCATTGTCTAAAGTGATAACAGGATTGCTTGGGGCTGAAATACCAGAACAGTCCCTATAAAAAGTCAAAGTGACCTGATAAGTATTAGGTGTTCCGGTGTAAACAACTGAAATATTTCCTCCAGCAATGTGGGAACTAAATGCAAAGTTGCCAACAAAAGGTAATAGTAAGAAGCTAAGGCATAAAAGTCTCAATAATCTCATAACTTAGGTTTATCTAATTATTAAACGAATTATTTTTTGATAGGAAGCCAATATGTGTTTTTTTGTGAAAAAACTTAATGTACTTTACAAATAATAAATTGATATATAGCGTTATACATCAATAAAGTTTTTAAGTATTTCTTTCCCATAATCTGTTAATATAGATTCTGGATGAAATTGTACACCAAATAATGGCAATGTCTGATGTTCAAAAGCCATAATTACATCCTCTTCAGATTGAGCAGTAATTTTCAATTCATTTGGCAGTTTATTAATATTTGCGGCCCAAGAATGGTAGAGACCTACGTTAAATGAAGGTGTTATATTTTTAAATAGAGTTGATTGAGGGTCTGCATGGCATTTAACACTTACACCATGTCTGACTTCATCCTGATTATAAAGCTGACCACCAAAATGTAATATGAGAGCCTGAAAGCCTAAGCAAACTCCTAAAATAGGTTTCGACAAAGCATACTCAGAAATTACTTGATTTAAATGACCCGCTTCATGAGGAAGCCCGGGGCCAGGAGAGAGCACTAATTTATCATACTGACCTATTGATTTAAAGTCGATTTTATCATTATATGTTACAGTCACATCTACATCAAGCGCTTCAAGATAATGCACCAAATTGTAGGTGAAAGAATCATAATTATCTACAAGTAGTATTTTCAATTAATGTCTATTTTTGACAAAAGTAAATGTAATTGTTAATAATTATCAGAAATGAGAAAAAACATTCAAACCAGTATGGCTCCCTCTGCAATTGGACCCTATAGCCAAGGTGTTATGGTAAATGGCGTGCTGTATACAAGTGGCCAAATAGCAATTAATCCGCTCAATGAAGAAATGAATAACTCTACTATTGAATCTGAGACAACACAAGTTATGTTAAATTTAGAAGCAGTATTGAGTGAAGCGGGGTTAAGATTTTCTGACGTTGTTAAAACAAGTATTTTTTTAAAAGACATGTCTGATTTTGATCGTGTGAACAAAATATATGCTTCTTTCTTTAAAGATTTTTTTCCGGCACGTGAGACAATTCAAGTTTCAAAGTTACCTCGCGACGTGAGTGTCGAAATTTCTATGATTGCTGTTCAGGCTCACTAGTTGATTCTTTTTTATTTGGTTTTTGGAAAAGCATTGTAGCTAAGAAATAAATGGTGATGCTGACAAAAAGTAATTTATCTATTATACTGACTTGTTCTTCAACATAATTAAGTCCCATAAAAACTAAAGTAAAAATAATGACGGTCATATTTCCAATTAAGTAAAGGACATACCCTGTTTTTTTTCTTCTATAAATAAAAATTAGACCGATTAACGATATACTGAGTACACAAATGGAAATAAATGAGTGATAAAAAATAACATCAATTGCATGCCAGTTGTGCGAGGCGTATTCAATATTGAAATTGTACCTGCCGCCAATTTTTCCAAAGGTAGATTTAATAAGTTCCGGGTTTTCAAGCGTATCAACAAATAGAATAGATAGAAATATAACACTTAAGTAAAGAACAAAATATAACCAAAAAGCAAAGCCTATAGTAACAGATAACCTTGTTATCCAATTTGGCTTCTCAACACCAATAATAAAAAACTTGATTTTTTGAACTAATGTTTTTTCATCTATTCTAGTTAAAGCCATAAATCAAATTTAACCTTCAAATTTGTATCCACACCATTTTTTAAAAATTCTTTTTTGAAGACTTGATGGTATTTTTACTTTGGTTAAAAAATAAGTTGGGTAATAGGTCCTATTGGTATGAGGACAAATCATATTTAAAACCTTTCCATTTCTAACAATTGTTAAAGTTATTTGATCGTTTTCGAAGTATTGAATCCATTGCGAAAGATTGTTTTTTATTGCAAAATTATTGATAGCAATAATTTTATCCCCGATCATTAGAGTCGCAAGGTCAGCAGTACTTCCAATAATTATGTCAGTGATAACTGCAGAATGTTCACTACTAATTGTTTTTATTCCCAAAATTCTTTGATCAAAAGAAGCATTCAGAGTTGTGTTTAGCTCCAATCCGCAAGCATCCAAAGCTTCTATAATGATCGACTCATAAGAGCTAGCTGTGAATACATATTGTTTGAAAAAATTGTCTTGGGGTTTGTTACTGAATTGATTTATCGCATTAATATAGTCTTGTTCAGAATAGCCAAAAGGCTGATCTCCAAATTTTATAAAAAGTTCGTGCATGGCATCATTCATTGATAGTTGATTATCTGACGCCACTCTAATTTTCATGTCAACCACAAAAGCAAGTAACGCACCTTCATTATAAATCGAGACTTTTCTGTTGGGAATTCCTTTTACGTAACCATCTAACCAGGTATCTGAACTGGACTCTCCAACACTATAGTTAAACCGACCATAATTTTCAAAATGTCTGGTGATTAGCTTTTCTAATTCAGATTTATACCAGTTCCATGATTTTACTTTTGAGTAGGAAAGGAATAAATCTCCCATGTAAGTAGTAACGCCTTCCGCTACGAATCCAAGCCTAGAGTAGTTTTCTTGACTATAGTCGTAAGGAGCCATTTCTTGAGGTCGAATACTTTTGACATTCCAGGTATGATAAAATTCATGAGAACTTACACCTAAAAAGTCGTCATAAAGTTTATTCATTAATTCATAAGTAGGACCTAATGCTATAACAGTCGAATGGGCGTGCTCAACGCCATGATAAGTTTTGCCTGGTGTGATTTGATACAAAAAATGATAATCGTCAACTGGAATTTTTTTGAAAGCCTTAATCTGTGCTCTCGTAAATTTGATAAAATCATTTTTTACTCTTGGCCAATCTATTTTACAGTTGCCTTGAAACCAGAGGTGAACCTTTAAAGGTCCCAATTCATAATTATAATGTTGTAGTGTAGGAGAGGCAATAAAAGGTGTATCTACAAGTTCATGGTAACTTTTAGTGATTAACTTTTTATTGATGAATGGCAAACCACATGCAAATTCAAAGTCATGTGGTACATTAACAGTGAGCTCGCAAGGCTGATTTATTTCTTTTTCATTATAAATCAAACAGTTTACGGGGTTTACATACAATTGATTTTCATCTATAAAACTTGAACCAGCATTTAGTTCGGCAGCGTAATAGTAGTATGAAACAATAATTTTCTGACAATCTTTTGATTCTATTTGCCAACTATGTGTGTTTATCTTTCGATAGTCTTGAGAATTTCCTTCTTCATCATGCACTTTAAATTGTGTGATATTTTTAGCAAAGTTTCCTAATTCATAGCGTCCTGGACGCCATTTAGGAAAGTTAAGTACTAGACGATCCGAATTATCGGTGTCAAATTCAGCAGTTATTTTAATGTTTTGATGATGGGGTTGATCATAAGATAAGGTGTAAATCATTATTTTAGTTAGGTTTATAATTTAAAATATCGAAATCAAGAACTTCCATATTGATTACGTTGTTATTTTGGCCAGCTTGCCCTTCAATACCATTATAACCGTCTTGCCCTTTGATATTTCTTAGGTCCGAGTCAATTTCTTTTCCGCCAGTACCGCCAGAATTTCCTTCCCCTATTTTTCCACCTTGCCCTACTTTTTGTGATATTCGTATTCTTTTTTCAAACCCAATAGCTGTTGGATGTATGTATACGTATACATTGCCAGGAGAACCACCCATACCACCGTTGCCTCCATTGCCACCATGACCTCCTTGCCCAGAGTTTTTCGTCTTTCCATCTTTTCTTTCAGCATCTTTACCATTTGCGCCCTTTCCACCATTACCACCATCACCGCCATCACCGCCAGAAACATCTAATTGTAATGTATAACTGCCGTAATTTGCTTTATAAAAATAACTATTCTGAGTAGTCACATTGTCAATCCTTATAAAGTAAATATCATTGTTGTACCAAACGAATATATTTAGGTCATCACCATTTTCACCATTTCCACCATCTTCTCCTGGTTTACCATCAGTTCCATCTCTTGTTAAAAAATTTAAATTACCCCTAGAACCGTTTCCACCATTCTTTCCATTTTCTCCTGAAAAATTTAGGTTAATATTACTTTTGTAGTTGAAGGGCAGGCTTATGCTATCAGAAAGATTTACCTTATCATTTATAAAACTAGCTTTTAAATGAATTATACTATCGTTAAAATCTAAAGGAAAACGTTCAGGGGTGATTGATTTAGAGGATATTTCAGCCGTCGTTGCCTCTGCTTTTAAACTAGAGTGGTTATTTATTGTCTTTACCTTTCCGTCAGCATAATATCCTTGAACCTTAAAAGGAATTCTAACCCCATAATTAACTACAGAGTTTGAATCAATTTCAATTCGAATTTTTTGTGGTACTTTGTTTTTATACATGATTCCACAACCTGAAACTAGTATTGCAAGACAAATTGAAAAAACTATTTTTTTTAAAGCCATATCGAATAATTGGTCGATAAGTTAATAAAAAGATGGGAATTAGGGAAGAAAAAGTGGGCAAGCTACCTCTATCGCACCGCTCAACCACCTACCCTTGCTATGTTCCCATCCTGGGGGATTCAGCAGGAGCTGGTCGTAAAGGACTTGCCCAGCGCAAAACTAATAACTTTTAATAGACTGTAATAATTTAAGACAAAAAAAAACTCACCGAAGTGAGTTTTTTTTTACATACCTGATCTGACTTTAGCCTTAATGTCAAGGTAGGTCGTGTTCGGTTCTGTATTAGCAGTAATTGTTATCCTTTTGGTCACATCTTGACCAACCTGTCCCTCCTTAGGTTTGAAAACGACATCTAATTCACCAACTTCTCCCGGTAAAACTGGTTTTTCCGGTTTCCTAGGCACGGTACACCCACAAGATGCCTTTGCATCACTAATTACCAATGGTTCACTTCCCGTATTGGTAAACTTGAAAGTATATTTATTATCACTTGGATAAAAAACATCACCAAAATCATGCTCAACAACATCATATTTAATGGTAGTTGTTTTGCTCAATGGGCCCTTTGACGGTTTACTACCTTCTGGTAACTCAGATTTGTCTGCTTCGGTAAATTGAATAAGACTTGAATCTGTTTCAACATCATTACCACATGATGCTAGGAATAGTATTCCACTAAAAAGATAGATACTGTTTTTTTTCATATTATTTGAGTTTATTTATAGTGCAAATTTAAAAATCTAGTTTTAATTTATTTAAATATTTTCCCTCAATTAGACTGAGGGCTTCAATAAAAATTTCATCTTCTTTGTCATTGTAAATTTCATAAAATTTAGAGAAATCCCAAAGGTTGGTAGCTATTCTTGCTTTGAGCACCGTTTTAATTAAATTTTCCGAAATCTTCAGGTCATCTTCGTTAATTTCTATTTCTTCTTTTTCACAAGCCTTGTAAAAATCTGCCATCATTTTTTCGTCAGTAATTTCAGCATTTTTAAAATCCGCAAAATCTGGATATAACATTTTGAGTTCGTCTCTTTTTTGGTCAACATAGTCCAGCGCGAACGTATTGATGATACCTTTTCTATTAATTTTCCTGTATGTGGAACTATTTTTTGACGTGTCAAGAGGTACAAATACATCTGGCATAATTCCGCCTCCACCGTAAACAGTTCTTTCTAGCTGCAAGGTTTTTACTTTCAACGAATCAGGAAGTTTAATGCTATCTGCATGCATAAATTCACCATTTTTAAACCTATTCGAACGATCAGCATAATATTCGTCGGCCCCAGAGTCATATGGCTTTTGAATGAATCTTCCTGATGGTGTATAGTACCTAGCAACAGTAACACGAATAACTGAACCATCTGACAAGTTATATGGTCGTTGAACGAGACCTTTACCAAAGGTTCTTCTTCCGACTACAAGTGCTCTGTCCCAATCTTGCAAAGCACCGGAAACAATTTCTGAAGCTGATGCTGAACTTTCATCTGTCAACACCACTAGTTTTCCTTTTTCGAAAATACCGTTCTTTTTTCCACCATAATAATCACCTCTGTAATTTTTATTATTGGCGACATACCTTTCTTCTGGATAAGAACGACCTTTTGAGTACACAATTAGTTTGTCATCATCTAAAAATTGGTCTGCCATGAACTTAGCAACAGATAACAATCCTCCTCCATTTCCTTTCAAATCTAAAATTAAATTTTCCATACCTTTTGCTTTCAGTTCCTGTATAGCACTCATCATTTCTTCAGGTGTTGTTCTAGAAAATGAAGTGATTTTTAAATAACCAGTCTTTTCGGTAGCCATAAAATAGCTAGCCACTGAATTTAAAGGTATTTTATCTCGTGTAACGTTAAAGGTAAGCAATTCTTTTTCCCCTCTACGTTTAATGCCAATTACAACTTCAGTTCCTAGCTCACCCATTAAATATTCTCTGACCTGACTATTTTTAAGACCGACTCCGGCTATTAAAGTATCATCTACTATGACAATTTTATCTCCAGCTTTTACCCCAACTTTTTCACAAGGTCCTCCTTCAATAGTGTTCACAACCATCAGGGTATCATTTTTTATTTGAAACCTTATTCCTACACCTACGAAAGACCCATTTATCTGACTGTTAGATGCTTTAACCTGCTCTTTTGGAATAAGGTATGTGTGAGGGTCAAGTTCTTTTAACATAGCGACAATTGCCGCGTCGGCTATTTTAGCGCCATCAAAGTCTTCAACATAGTTACCGTTCAAGTAACCAAAAACTTCCTGAAACTTTATGGTTGTTTCTAATTGATCATTCGTTTGAGAATAGCCATGTATTAATGATATGCTTAATGCAATAAAGAATGTAATTTTCATCTTACTTTTTTTAATTATCAACTGTAAGGTACAAATATAGTGCCTCGAAATTATGGAAACTATTTTAGGTTTTCAATATTAATCATTTAAAATTAATGAAATTTAAGTTTTATTTTGATAATTTTGAAGTTCGAAAAAACAACCTCATGAAACAATTTTTTAAAGTACTTAGTCTTTTTTTAACAGTTACTTTATTTGGTCAAAATGATCGAAGTGAAGTACCTTACTCAGGAGATAATAAAGTTTTTAATATTGAATATACGGATGTTTTTGAAGGAGATAGCTTAGATGTAAATTTCCTTTTAAATGAGGATGCCAATTCAGAAAGTGATTTTCCTAGAGCCGGTGTGGTTGAATCAGTTGAGTTGAATCTTAATAATTCTGGAACCTGGTTTGACTTAGACAACGGAGATAAGTTATGGCGGTTAATACTAAAAGTGCCAAACGCTCTTGCTGTAAGTGCCTATTTTGATCAATTCTTAATTCCCCAAGGGGGGAAATTTTTTGTTTATTCTCCAGATTATAGAGAAATATTGGCGACAATTACTAGTGAAGATAATCCTCAATCGGGATTCTATGCTACCGATTATATCCACGGTGAATCACTTGTACTGGAATACCTGGAACCTAGAAAAATGCTAGGGGTTGGTAAAATATCAATTCATGGCTTAAATGGTTTCTATAATATGATAAGACCATTAAGCAGCCAATCAAATACTTATGCAGATAGAGCAGGAACATGTCAAGTTGATGTTGTCTGTCCTGAAGGTGATAATTGGAGACCACAAATTGACGGTGTTGTCAGATTAACTTTATTAAATAATGGAAATACAGGGTTTTGCTCAGGCAGTTTAGTCAATAATACAGCTGAAGATTGTACTCCTTATATTTTATCTGCCCATCATTGTGCCATTGATGACAATGATATGAATAGTTCAGCAGCTGATATGAATCAGTGGTTTTTTAGATTTGGTTACCAAAATAAAAACTGTGGAGCGAATTTCGCACCTGGAGGCTTTTCAATGGTAGGTTGCTCAAAAAAAGCAAGGAGTACGAATAATGATGGGATAGAGGCATCTGATTATATTTTATTGGAATTAAATGATTTTATTGATGAATCAGAAACACCATATTTTAATGGTTGGGATGCAACAGGATCAGGCAGTTCAAGTGGAGTTGCAGTGCACCATCCGGCAGGTGATGAAAAGAAAATTTCTACTTACAACACAAGTTTAAAAAGTGACAATTGGGCTGGTACACCTGCTGGTACTCATTGGGAAGTCAGATGGATAGGGACACCTAATGGACATGGCATTAATGAAGGAGGCTCGTCAGGCTCGCCAATATTTAATAGTAGTGGTCTTATACTTGGCCAGCTCTCTGGAGGTCAGTCAGAGTGTAATGATGTATCTCCAGGAGGACAAAACCGTCCAGATTTATACGGGAAAATGTCTTATAACTGGTCTGGTGCAAGTAATGTAGAGTCTTTAAAAGCATTTTTAGATCCTCTTGGCAATGGAACTACTAAAGTAATGCAGGGAAATTACTACCTCTGTTCATTGGGTGATGGTATGGTAAATGGAATCGAAGACTTTTCGCAATTAGATAAAATGAAGGTGTATCCAAACCCTGCTACGGACCAATTCAGAATTGAATTAGATGATGTTTCTGGACTTGAGGTAATTATCTATAATCAAATTGGTGAAGAAGTTGTTAGGTTCTCTAATTATGAGACTGGAGTGCCAATTAACATTTCCTATTTACCAGAAGGAATTTATTATGTTAAGGCGGGTGAAAACAATATCTTTAGAACTCAAAAATTAATCGTTTTGTAGCAGTTAATTCTTTCTAATTTCTCTATCATTTATTAGGTTGAAATTTTGCTTTAAATAGATAAGCCAGTTTTCTTTTATCAGTATTTGTAGTCTAATTCAAAAATAGACTAAGTATAGCTAGCCTCCATTTTGAATATATTATTTTAATAAAGCCTGGTACTTATTATAATTGATAAGCTTTGCATGATGTTTTATTGAAAAAATAAACCCCGTAAATCAATTATTTACGGGGTTTAGTTGTGCCCTGGACAGGATTTGAACCTGCACGACCATAGGTCACCACCCCCTCAAGATGGCATGTCTACCAATTCCACCACCAGGGCAATAAGTTTGCAAATATAAAACATAAAAAAAGGGAAGTAATAAGATTACCTCCCTTTTTTTAAAATATTATTTTCTTTAGTAAAGTTGAATTTTTAAACACTCATTAGCTGTAATTGAAACTATTGAATCGTATAATATAGGCCCACGCATACCTGAAGGGTCAACTAACTGTACATAGTATTCAACCCACCGTGTATATCCAGTTCCTAAACTATCTTCAAAATTGGCAACTTCTTTAGAACCACATCTCGGTAATTTATCCTGAGGGTTAGTGAACTCAATAGAATCTATTCTTTCAAGATCAACGTAATATTCCAGGGCTCTTATTTTACCATATATTTGTTCAAGAGAATCTTGAGTTATTTTGTCATACCAAAATAAAATACTGCCTTCATATTCACAAACAAGATTATTACTTCTTACTTTGTCATCAAAATTTAAGGCATCTGGATCTGTACAACCATACTTCTTGCAACTTGCAAAAGATAGTCCAATAATTGCTACTAATAATATTAAAGTACTTTTTTTCATTCTCAAAATATTTGGTGCTAATTTACAATAAAAAATTCAAAGAAACATCAGTTTTCACTCTTCTTTTAATATATACAACTGAAACATATTAATGGTTGCTTGAACGTCTATTAATTTTTTTTAACAACTCAATGTTTTGCGCTTTAAATGTTGAATTTTAATACTTTAACCTGTTTTGTTTAACTTTTATTTAAAAAAATTAAACAAAAATCAGTTTTGAGCTTGATTTATGCGTAATTTTGTAATGAAAAAAGCGTGAGATGTTAACTAAAAATTATCTTATTATTGGTGGTTCTTCTGGAATTGGCGAAGCACTTACAAAAGCCCTAGCTAATGATGGGCACAGCGTATATGTTTCGTATAATGAAAATGAAATATCCAACGATAATAATATTGTTACGTTTAAACACAATGTTCTGACGGACGATTTAGACCTTAATATTTTACCTGATTGTATTGATGGTTTAGTTTATTGTCCGGGCAGTATTAATTTAATGCCTTTCAGAAGAATCAAGCCAGAAGCATTTATTTCGGATTTTAATTTGCAAGTCATTGGAGCAATCAAAACTATTCAGTTATTGCTGCCAAAATTGAAAAAGTCTGAAACTCCAAGTATTGTTTTATTTTCGACTGTTGCAGTCCAAACTGGTTTTAACTTTCATAGTCAGGTATCTGTTTCAAAAGGTGCAATTGAGGGACTTACAAAGTCTTTAGCGGCAGAGTTTTCTCCAAAAATAAGGGTAAACGCCATTGCTCCTTCATTAACAAATACGCCTCTTGCAGCCAAGTTACTGAGTTCGGAAGAAAAATTACAAGCAAATGCTGAAAGGCACCCTTTAAAAAAAATAGGAAATCCTGAAGATATTGCAGAGATGGCCTATTTTCTTTTGTCGGATAAATCAAATTGGGTTACAGGTCAAATAATGAAAATAGATGGAGGAATGTCCTCCCTTAGAATTTAAAATGATAATTATGTTCGAATTTTTTAAGAAAAAGTCACAAATTGAAGTATTACAGGACAAATATGCCAGGTTACTCAAAGAAGCGCATGCGTTGTCGACTTCTAATAGAGCAGAAAGTGATAAAAAAGTAGCTGAAGCCGAAGAGATCGCAAAAGTAATTGATGATATGAATGCCTCAAAAGCCTCATAACTATGGCTTATTACCAAAAAATACAGACTCAAAAAGTAAATGCTACGATAGATGAAGTGTGGGATTTTATTTCCTCACCATCTAATTTAAAGGAAATTACACCTGACTACATGGGGTTTGACATTGTAACTAAAGGGCTTCCTGAAAAAATGTATCCGGGAATGATTATAGGTTATAAAGTCAGTCCAGTAGCTAATATAAAAACCACCTGGGTAACGGAAATAACTCAAGTTGAAAACAAAAAGTTCTTTGTAGATGAGCAAAGAATTGGTCCATATGCAATGTGGCATCATCAACATTTTATAGAACCAATACCTGGTGGAGGTGTTTTAATGACAGATATAGTGACTTACCAGCCTCCTTTTGGCTTTCTAGGTGCAATTGCAAATTCAATATTAATCAAGAAAAAATTAACAGAAATCTTTGCGTATAGAGCCAAAGCGGTGGAAAAAAGATTTGGTGAATATGATGATAGCTAATTACTCTGAACGTGATATAGACAGAATTATTGAAATGGCTTGGGAAGACAGAACTCCATTCGAAGCCATAGCGCTCCAGTTTAAAATTCAGGAAAAGGATGTGATAAAATTAATGAGGAGGCACCTCAAAAATTCTAGTTTTAAATTATGGAGAAAAAGGGTAAATAGTGGCATTAGTCAAAAGCATTTGCATAAAAGACAAAGAGATATTCAAAGATTTAAGTGTTCGAGGCAAAAGGCGATTAGTAATAACAAAATTTCTAAAAGATAGTGAGTGCATAAAGTGAAATATGTTGACATATTAGAGCAATTAGCCTATATCGACCCAAGGCGTTATGCAGCTTCACGAAATTATATTGATGGAGATGTTACTTATCTATCACCTTATATTTCAAGGGGAGTCATCTCCACAAGAATGGTTTATCAATTTTTGATCAAAGAAGGTTACAAATTAAGAAAAGTAGAAAAATTTATTCAGGAATTAGCTTGGAGAGATTACTGGCAACAAGTTTGGGTTGAAAAGGGTGACCTGATAAATACAGACTTGAAACATCAGCAACCAAGAGTTACCTGCCACACGATACCTCAATCAATTGTAAGTGCAACTACAGGAATATCTGCAATTGACACCGCCATAGAATACATGTATGAGTATGGTTATATGCATAATCATTTAAGAATGTACGTGGCCAGTCTAGCCTGTAATCAGGCCCAATGTCACTGGTTAGAGCCTGCCAAATGGATGTATTACCACCTTCTAGATGGAGATTGGGCCAGTAATGCACTTAGTTGGCAATGGGTTGCTGGGGCAAACAGTAATAAACAATACGTGGCAAATCAGGATAATATAAATAAATACACTAAAACACTGCAAAAGAATACTTTTTTGGATGTTGACTATGAACAACTTCCCTTAACCGAAATACCAAAAACACTAAAAGTAACTACAACTTTCGATTGGCAGATTAACTTACCGAGCAATATGCAATTACATATCAATCCTGCTCTACCAACGTTAATTTACAATTCATATAATTTAGATCCTACATGGAGAGCAGAAGCATCTGCCAATCGAATACTTTTGCTAGAGCCATCCCATTTCAATCAATACCCTGTATCAGAAAAAGTGATGCAATTTATTTCTGATTTATCAAATAATATTCCTGATATACAGATTTTTGTTGGGGAATTTAAGTCTCTTCTAAAACATATACCTGGTAAAGTTTTTTATAAAGAACATCCTACAACGAAACATTATATTGGAATAAAAGATGAGCGAGATTGGATGTTCTCGGTAAAAGGTTATTTTCCGTCCTTTTTTGCATTTTGGAAAAAATGTAAAAAGGAGATTCCATTCGACTAAATGATGATACATTTTTCAAAATCAGATATAGAAAAAGAAAATAGGATTAAGAGGCTTAACTTGATTAACTCAATATCTGGAATTAAGTCTGCTAATTTAATAGGGACAAAGTCAGATATAAAAGGAAGTAATTTAGCAATCTTTAGTTCAATAATTCACCTTGGTAGTAGTCCTGCTTTGCTCGGGTTTATATTACGCCCAGCCAATAAAGTACCAAGAAATACATACTCAAATATACTTGAAACTGGAATGTTTACTATTAATCACGTTCATGAGGATTTTATTAAAAATGCACATTATACTTCGGCTAAGTTTCAAGAAAATATGTCAGAATTTGATGAGTGCGGATTTACGGAAGAATACTTATTTGATTTTAAAGCACCATTTGTGAAAGAAAGTGACATTAAAATTGGGATGAAGTATCTAGAAACCATCCCAATTCCAATAAATGGAACACAACTCGTAATTGGGCAAATTGAACATTTAGTCCTCCCAAATCATGCACTTACTTCAGAAGGATATGTTGATATTTCAAATTATAAATCAACGGGAGTCGTTGGTTTGAATACATACTATAAATTGAGTAAAATAGGTACTTTTCCATTTGCCAGACCAAGTGAATTACCCAATTTTGATTGATAAGAATTCTGTAATATCCTACGTCAATTAGTCGATAAAAACATTAGTTGTATCAAACGGCTCACAAGTAACCCTAATCGTATATTGATTCTGACTTCCGACTTTACCATAATCAATAATAACTTCCTGACCACCAACCGTAGGACATTTAAAAACGGTATCTACAAGTCCTTTAAACGATTGTCCTCCATTTCCGCAGCAATCAATGCACCCCTCTTTGAAATTGGTTTTGTGAATATTTAATTGCCATTCAGGATCATTAGAATTATTTTTTATAAAAAACTTAATCCATGATTTAGATTCTAACTTTTCGTCAAAAATATTCTCGTTTGCCGTGGTTAGTTTGCTGGAAGAATAAACAGACTTTTTTTCGTAATAGTTGTCATTGAATAATTCCAATTTTATTTCATAAATCCGATCTCTTGCAATTTCAAAACTATACCTTCCTTCAGAATCTGTTACTGTTGAGCCAATAAATTTATAATTGTCGCTGAGCGTATTATTAATATATATTTTTTGAAATAAGTCAATTTTAATGTTCGAAATGGTTCCTTCAGTAAATTGATCACTCACTGTACCCTTTATAACATATGTCAAGGTTTTTTTTTTGCAACTCTGAAACGCAAAAATGACAAAAATGAATAAGGCAAGACGGCTTAATTGCATAAACACAAAAATAATTAAAAATTGAAAGACTTTAAAATAGTTAAACATATTGGTTATCCATGTTTTTTTTGGGGGTAAAATGTTAAAAGGTGCTTTTTTTTGAGTAAACGGTATCAAAATAGAGGGGGTGTTGATAAAAATTGATACTTTTTTAGTTGTTTTTATAAGTATTCAATTAATTTTACCGAAAATTTAAATAAAAAATATGTCTTCTCAACGATTTAATGCCCTAAATGATGTTTTAAATAGAACGCCAAAGCATATGGATCATCCAACTAGAAGGGTGTCTGAGTATTTTGGTGAAAATACTTTCCATATTAATGTCATGCGTGAGTATTTGCCGGAAGTTGCCTACAAAATGGTGAAATCTGCTATCGAAAATGGTACCAAAGTAACAAGAGAAATTGCCGATCAGGTAGCATCTGCTATGAAAGATTGGGCCATTACTAAAGGGGCAACACATTATACCCATTGGTTTCAACCATTAACTGGTGCAACGGCAGAAAAGCATGATGGATTTTTTAAGCCGATCGGACCTGGGGAAGCTATTGAAAGGTTTGAAGGAGATTTATTAGTTCAACAAGAACCTGACGCTTCATCATTTCCAAATGGAGGTATTAGGAATACGTTTGAAGCAAGAGGTTATACGGCATGGGATCCCAGTTCTCCTGCATTTGTTATTGGAAAAACACTTTGTGTACCTACCATTTTTTTAGCATATACAGGTGAGGCGCTTGATTATAAGATGCCATTAATGAGGGCACTTTCAACAATAGAAAAGGCAGCTGTCGATATCTGTCAGTATTTTGATAAAAACATTACTAAAGTAAATGCAACCCTTGGTTGGGAGCAGGAATATTTTTTAGTTGATTCTGCATTATTTAATGCAAGACCTGACTTAATGCTAACAGGGAGGGCTTTATTTGGCCATTCCCCAGCTAAAGGGCAACAATTAGATGACCATTATTTCGGTTCAATTCCTGAGAGAGCTACTGCATTTATGCGTGAATTCGAGTACGAATCACACTTATTAGGTATTCCTGTTACTACCCGTCATAACGAAGTTGCGCCAAATCAATTCGAATGTGCTCCTATGTTTGAAGATGTTAATATTGCGAACGACCATAACCAATTATTAATGGATGTAATGGAAAAAGTGGCTCGTAAGCATGATTTTAGAGTATTGTTGCACGAGAAGCCTTTTGCAGGTTTAAATGGATCCGGAAAACACAATAACTGGTCATTAGGAACAAATACAGGTGTTAATTTACTTCAACCAGGAAAGAACCCCAAGTCAAACTTACAATTTTTGACCTTTTTTGTTAATACAATAATGGCAATTCATGACAATGCTGATTTGTTAAGAGCATCTATCGCTTCTGCTACAAACGATCACCGACTTGGTGCTAATGAGGCTCCTCCAGCCATTGTTTCGGTATTTATTGGCTCTCAGTTATCTAAAATGTTAGATGATTTAGAAAAAAGTATCAGTGCTGGTAAAATGACACCAGAGGCAAAAACTGAATTAAAACTAAACATTGGTAAAATTCCTGAAATTTTGTTGGACAATACTGATCGAAACAGAACGTCTCCTTTTGCCTTTACAGGTAATAAGTTCGAATTTAGAGCAGTTGGATCAACTGCTAATTGTGCTCATTCAATGATGGTACTGAATACCATAGTCGCCAGACAGCTAATTGACTTTAAAAAATCAGTAGACAACAGAATTACTAATGGTGACAAAAAAGATGAGGCCATTTTAAAAGAACTACAAGTGCTTATAAAATCTTCTAAAAAAATTCGTTTTGAAGGCAATGGATATGGGGATGAATGGGCAAAAGAAGCAGCAAAAAGAGGTTTGTCGAATCATAAAGATACACCAAGGGCATTGGAGGTATGGGCTAAGAAAGAATCAATTAAATTATTTGACGATTTAGGTATTTTAACACCAGTGGAAATAGAAGCTAAACATGAGATTGAACTTGAAAACTACATTCTAAAAATTCAAATAGAATCCAGAGCAATGGGAGATTTAGCAAAAAATCACATCATTCCAGCAGCTATAGCATATCAAAATAGCTTAATAGAGAATGTGACCGGATTAATTGAAGTAATGGGAGAGAAGGAAGGAAAAAAACTGGCTAAAACGCAAATTGAAACCATTCGATCAATCTCGAACCATATCAATACAATTAACGATATGGTGGATGAAATGATTGAGCAAAGAAAAAAAGCAAATAAATTGGAATCAGCTAGCAAGAAAGCCTATGCATATTGCGACAATATTAAGGGTATGTTTGATGAGATCAGGTATCATGTTGATAAATTAGAAATAACGGTTGATGATGAAATTTGGCCATTGCCAAAGTTCAGAGAAATGCTATTTACTAAGTAATTCATATTCGAGTTTTATTAAAAGCCATCAATAATTTTATTGATGGCTTTTTTTCGTTTGTAGCTGAGTAAAAAGTGCTTGTTAAACCTATTATAAAGTATATATTTGCAATCTAATACATCAGATAAGTTTATTTAAGGTGAAATGCTGTTCAATAAGTTTTCTGTTTAGAATTTAATCTTAAATATGCGCGTATTAATTTCTGTCCTTTTTGTTTTTTTACTCGCAGCTTTCACTATTGGTCAAGATCAGGTCTTTGATCAATTTTCTGGTTTAAAGTCTGGAGGACAAATTCCAGCTGATTTTTTAAAGACCTCTACAGAAAAATACAAAACTGATTATACCACTAATGAAAATGAGGCTTTAGATAAAGATTTTTTCAGGTCGACTCGATTCGTGATTGATGAGTTATTAAAGAGTGGGAAAATATTATTTAACGAACCTTTGTCCGTTTACCTCAATAAAGTAGCTGATTATGCACTGTCTAATCATTCAGAATTATTAAATGAATTAAAGTTCTATGTGCTGAAAAGTACAGAAGTTAATGCTTTTTCAACAGATCAAGGTATTATTTTCTTTACAACAGGTTTAATGGCCCAATTAGAAAATGAGGCACAACTGGCTTATATTTTACTTCATGAAGTCTCACATTATACTAAAAAGCATGTTCAAAATTCATACGTGGAACGCAAAGAAATGCTAAGAGGAAAGAATAGGTATAGTAGACTCGGTTATGATGATCGTGTCAATGAAATGAGTATTTATAGTAAAAATAATGAGCTAGAGGCAGATAGTGAAGGAATTGATATGTACTTGGAAACGGAATATGCTGTAGATGAAATAGTATCTTCATTTGGTGTACTTCTATATTCATACTTGCCATTTGAAGATTTAAGTTTTGACTCTCTATTTTTTGATACTGAATACCTCAAGGTACCTGGATTCTTTTTTCCTGATACCATTAATCCAATAACTAAAGAAGAAGATTATGATGATTCAAGAAGCACCCATCCTAATATTAAAACTAGAATCGATAATTCGTTCGATATAATTGATGATAGAGAAAGTAAAGGTACTTTGCAATTTAAAATATCTGAGGCTGATTTCACCATGGTGAGGAATTTGGCAAGATTTGAAGGCGTTAGACTTAAGTTGACGCAAAGGTTATATGTAGATGCTATCTATGATATTTTCCTGCTGAGAAAAGATTTTAGCAACAATCAATTTTTAGATGAATCACTTGTTAAAGCACTTTACGGTTTGAGTAAGTATAAGTTTGCGGGTAGGTTTTCAGAAGTGCGGACTAGATTATCAAAAGTAGAAGGAGAGAGTTATCGCCTGCATGCCATGATTCAAAAGCTCTCAAGCGCTCAACTAAGTGTATTATCTTACAGGTATGCATACGATTTACAAAAAAAGTATCCTAACAATAAGTTGTATGAAAAATATGAATCTCAATTAAAAAAAGAACTGGCTTTAAATGATAAAATTGATATTAAAAAATTTTCGTCAGGTACGTTTTCAGACTTTAAAGATTCAGTTGAAGTTTTGGTTGAACAATTTGATATTGAAGATTCCATAAAGAAAATAGAGGCTTCAGATTTATCTAAATATCAAAAAATTAAAAGAAAAAAAGCACTTAATTCCATTGGCAAATTGTCAGATGGTTCTGAAAATCCCTCTGACGCTAATTTTCATTATTATGCATTAGGAGATTTAGTACTAAATAAAGATTTTATTGAAGATTTAAAGTCGATAAAAAAAGAAGAGGATGAAACTAATCTAGAAACGAATTTAGTTTCATTGAATAAAAACGAAAGCATAAATATTGGTTTAGATTCAGTTGTCATTGTCGATCCATATTTTTCGGCTTATAAAGTATCTGGTGATGAAGATTTTGAAAAATCTGAAAAATTTCAGGATTACCTGGCAAACATATATATGGATGATTATTCAAGACTTGATTTACACCGTGATATAATCAGTACAAAATCAATGGTTAAATCCGAGGTAGATAAATACAATCAACTTGGCGATATATATTTATATTTAAGTGAGATGTTGGATCATGATGAGTTGAATTTTATTTCATCAAGTCATGAAGAAATAAAAAGAATAGCTAGCGAATACGGAACCAGCTCATTTCTATTTAGTAAAATTGATGTTAGCAAAGAGAGAAAGGATTTAAATATTGCCCACGTTTACGGGGTGTTATTAGTGGCTACAATCCCCCTTGTTTTATATGATTTAAGGGCCAGACCTTCTATTGATTACAAGGTGTTATTAATCGATACTGATTCAGATGAGTTAATCTATGGAGATAATATTACCATCAATCAGCAAGGAAATAAGCGTAATATTGATTTTTTGGTATTCCATGTGCTCAATAATATCAACTCAAAAGAAAAATAAGGGATATGTTAAAAAAATATTTATTTGTTTTTCCTTTCCTACTTTTTAATTTGTATTCGTTACATGGCCAAACGGGGTTTTTCGGGAAAAAAAACGCTATAGAATTTCATTTTAATGCAGCGCCTACATTAAAGTTTAAAAATGCTTTGAACGGTAGTGGAACCGCCGCTCAAGTACTTCCAAGACGAAGGGTTTTTAATAGCTCTTACTCCTTAAAGTACAATAGAGTAATGACCAATAGAATTGCCTTAAATTTAAGTTTTGATTTGGCTTCAATGCATAGTTATAAATCTAGTTTTCAATATGCAGAAATGGATCAGCCATTTGGCATCAGTACCACAATAACAGAGAGAGTGATTGAGCCTACTGTTTCTTATTCTGGTATTTCAGTTGGTATTGATTTTTTCGGATACGGAGCTATTAATCCAGTTGGTTTTAGGTGGGGAGTTTCTTTAGATTATGGCTTAATGTTAAGTGACTATTCTCAAATACTCGTATATGAAACAGAAACTTATACAACTTCAATAGGCGTATCAACTTCTGAGACTAATATCAAAATTAAAAATTATAATGAATTGAATAGTCAAAAAATAAATGTGTTCGCCATCAGATGGAAGTTGGGTAAAAACATCATTTTAACCAGGAGCTTATTGCTTAAATTAGATGCTAGCTTTAACTTATTTAGTCAGTTTTTAGGTGGTGGTTCTTCCTCTGTTGGGATTATTGATTCATTTTTTAACGGTTTATCATCTTTTCAGTCAGAAAGTTATAATTTGCTTAATAATAGTTTTGAGGAAGAAGAGCTAGAAAATTACAAGCTTACTTACTATGGATATCGTCGTTTCAATTTGAGCGTTGGTATGAGTTATTTTTTCTAAAGAAGGAAAATGATGCACCATACGGTTGCACTCAATATTGAGGCAATTAACACCATTCCTGCTGAAATGTCTTTGATATATTTTGCGTTAATATTTCTTTCCAAGCTAATATAATCAACTGTTTTTTCAATAGCTGTATTAATGGCTTCAGCAACCAACACTAATGCTATGCATAGTATAATGGCTAACCATTCTATTTTATTCACTTGTTGTATGAATCCGAGGGCAACTACAAATAAGCCTATGATAACTTGAACTTTGAAATGCCTCTCTAAAAACAGTCCTTTTATGCCATTAATTGCATATTTAAAGCTGAACACCTCTTTTTTTATAAACTTTTTCATAAAAAAACCAATATTAAAACGTGTTGATCCTGCATAAAAAAACCATTAGTATTGCTATAAAATCAGGAACAGAGGCACGTGGATTTACGATAAAGATAAAAGACATTATAAATATTGTATTGAACGAAATGATGAATTTTAATCCATAGTAAAATGATGGCTTAATTTGAAAAGGTGAATGGAATGATTAAATGTTCAATTTGTCTCTAATTATTATTAAGTCTTGTTCTACAAATACAGATAAATTATAATTTTTCAATCTCTGCGCGGCCTTTCCTCTTTTGTAATGTTTTGTTAATTTAGGGATGTACTCTGGCACAATCAACAAGCAAATCAACAGGTAAAATATGGACACTTTATTTGCACTTTTATTCCCTAGTAGAAATGCAACAATATTGAGCTCATCTTTAATGGTCATATCATACCCTAGAATAAGGTGCTTCATATCATGCTTTATAAGCTTGGCTTTATATTCAATTTTTTTTGAGTTAATACATTGATAATATTTAAAACCCAAAGATCCCTTTTTCATTTTACCGTAGTCACTTAAATCATAAGGCCAATCTCTTTCTCTTAAAACTAATCCCGATAATTCTGTAGCTTGAATGGTAAGCCATGTGACGAATTTCCATCTCATATTTTAGAATTTTGGGTTTGAATAACTGAGGTGGTAGTCATAATCCTTAGTGATTTGATAAGCTTTATATCCTCCGTACGTATACGATAAAAAATGAGACCAATCTTTTGAATAAGCCATGTTTAGGTTATGTATACGATAGTTCAAAATACTTTCTACAGAATACCCTTGCTCAGGATGTGAGTTGATATAGTTAATGATTGGGACATACGCTTCCGGGCCGAGTTTTGCCAAATAATAAATATCAACTTTATCTGCAGGCAAATGGTTTTCATTGAGATTGTAGCGGACAATTATGCCATTCCAATTAAACAAGCCGAATACAACTAAAATGGTTAAGAAGCTATTTGAAACACGTTCAATTAAGATAATGGTAAACCATTTATATCTAATTTTTAAGACCGTAAAAAGTAAGCCAATGATACAAAGCGATAAGTAAATATAAACCCCAATTCGTTTATGTGTTAGCCCCCAGTTGATTATATATTGATTGTTTTTAATGACTATTAAAAAAACTACCAAGCCGTTTAAAATAAGCCAGAAATAGGTGCTAATTCTTAAGAAATTAGATGGCATAAAATTCAAGCGACCTCTAAAAAAATATAGAATAATAATAATGACAAGTATGATGGATCCAATTAAAACATTAATGCCTTGATGCACATTTTGAGAGTGACTCAGCTCTGAAGGTCGATCGCTAAAAATGGTTTGAAAATCCACTAAAATGAAAGCAAAAAGAAGAAGGCTTAAGGAGGTGACTATTACCTTTCCTAATTGCCACTCAAGTTGCAATGAATCAGAATGCGCAGTTAAGTCTGACTTTTTTCTATCGATATGGTCGACTTTTGCTAAATCAATTTCTAAAACCTTCTCGTATGGCTTAAAGAAAAATAATCCAAAACAAAGAACGGCTAGGGTTCCGAGGTGGATAAAAAACGGAATCTCAATAAAGTTTAAATTAATAAACGAAGTTAGTTCTTCGAACTTAGGATTAGCTATTTGATAAAGTTTAAGAAAAATAGTAAATAGAACAAATGGAATAGAGATTAAAAGGAGTTTTCTGATGATTTTTTGACTCGATTCTCCTACGGACTTAAATTCTTCTGTACGTATCTTGAAATTAAAAAAACGTATGATTCCAGTAAAAAAAGAAATGCTCGATTGAAGAATTGAAATAGGCAAACTAATTCTGGAATGATAGTTGACTGAGAAGAAGTGGAGACCTGAAACAAAAAATAGTAGAAGGCCAATGTCTAAATGCCAGAGGCAAATACCAGCTCCACTTAATAACCATAGTCCACTGGCAAAAGCCCATCTTTTGGATAAAACTGATTTATTAGTGAAATAGGTAATGCCCACTATAAATGCAGGAATTAGGAATGCATTTAATCCAAGATGCTGTTCGTAAGTTAGCAATGTCACAAAGAAAATGGCTAAGTAATAAATGAATTTTCTACTTTTCATAATTAATTAAAAGTGCTTTGAAATTCAAAGCGATTAAACAAAAAAAATTACAGCTGTCCAAGCAATTTTTCTAATGCATTTATATGCGCATTAAAAGCCTGCCGACCAAGTTCAGTAATCTTATAACTAGTATTGGTTTTTTTGCCAATAAACCCTTTTTTAATTTCAACATAATTTAATTTTTCTAACCCTGCAGCATGCGAGGCTAAGTTACCATCTGTTAAATCTAATTGTTCCTTTATCTCTTTGTAATCTACCCAATCGTTGACCATTAACATTGACATGATTCCAAGTCTTACTCGACTTTCAAAAGCTTTATTTAATTGATCGATTTTTCCCATTTATTATTTCCTATCGTATCTAAAATACATAATTGATCCGTATAAGATATGAAGAACACCAAAACCGAACGCCCAAAAAAGTAAAACTTTATTTAAAAATAAACTTGCTAAAATGCCTAATATCATCTCGCTAAAGGCCAAGTATTTTATTTCAATATTTAAATATTTTGAGGCATTTAATAAGCTCATTCCATAAAAGATAAGTGTTGCAGCTGCTGCTAACTGGTATAAGTGTTGATTGGCTAAAATAGCGACAAATAATCCACCGAAACTAAGTGGTATAAAAAGTGCGAGTGCAACTTTTACTGATGTTTTACTATTTAATTTGGTTTTATTTTTTTTGGCTTTTAGAAATGTAAACAAATAACCTAAGCCTAGTGCTAGTATTAAAACCAAAAAGCTGAGCAACAATAATTGGTTTTCCAATTGATCTATTTTTTCAGAAATTATCCCTTTAGTAGCATTGGCATAAAAATGAAGCTTAAAGTGATGGAGCATTTTGTGTGCAACAAACGCCCCTGCAAGGGCTATTATTCCTGCAACTATTCCCGATAAACCACTTAATGAAAGAAATTTATTCGATTGTTCCATCATTTGCCGAATGTGTTTCAAATCTTCTGCCGGTTGCTTAGTTGTATCATTCATAAAAGTGCTTTGAAATACAAAGTAAATATTTTAAATGGAATATTGTTGGATAAAAACTCAAAAAATTTGTTAATAGATTTTACTTGGGAAAGAAATATTTGAAATCTATGGTTAAAAAACTGCCGTTAACCTGTTCTCTGACAAAAAATTCTGTGCCATTTCTAACCCATGAAATTTGAGTGGTAGCAATATCGTTAAAAGGAAGTAAATAACTGGCGCCTAAATAAAAAGTCCCTACATCTTTAATTCTGTATTCAAAACCGTAGTTAATATTAAGTCCTATTTGCGTGCGCCTTCTAGGAGACATTATTTGGGTAAATTTATTGAGTATCGTTGCATTTTCACTAAAGGACTCAACACTGGTAGGGTAGAATCCAAAATTTATTCCAGCAGACGCATTCATATAAACTGATTCACCAACCCTTACATAAACCAACCCATTTATGGGAATATCGTAACCAATAAAACCAACACTACTTGTGGCACTTAGGTTCGAATCAGGAACGGCATAACTAAAATCGTAGTTCCTTCTGACAAAGTTAACTGCTGTTTCTAAACTGAAAATTTTGGAGTATTTATGTCGAATGGCAATGCCAGCTGAATAGCCAAGTCTTTGTCTAAAGTCTCCAGTAAAAATGAAATCTCCAGGTCTGTCATAAGTTTGGATATATTGACCAATTAATCTATTGGGAATAATCGGTTTGACTTGTACTCCAAATAAAGTTTTAGTCTCCAAGGTTTGTGCAAAAGAACCATTTGTAATTACGATTAGGAAAAGGGAAATGATGAGTAAAAATAGTCTGCAAAAGTACATCCTAGGTCAATTAATTAAGTTTAGTATAAAGATAAAAGTAATTGGTTAAAACGTGTTGTTGTTAAATTAATAACTTAGCTGCTTTAATCAGTCAAACTCATTGATAAAATAGCCAGCTATTGCAAGCGACATAATCAATAAGAAAAAAGAGACCAAAGCGTATCTGGCATATTTATTTTTTATCATAGGTTTTCTAAAAGCTGCGCTTACTTCAAAATTATACTTTTGAATAGCATCAAACTCTCTGTTTTTAACTGCAAATAAATAAATTGATTTTCCGTTGTGGGTGTCTACATCTTTTTCGTAAAAATGCTGGTGTTCAATTAATTTTTTTTCAAACAGCTCAGCTTCTGGCTCGCTATTGAAGTTAAGTACCTTATAAAGACCGTTGGTTGGATGGTCCTTATAATTCACCAAATTAAAATATCCTATTCGTTTACCCATTTTGTTAAATACTCAATTGGTTTTCTTTGGCCTTTGGGCCATTCATAATCATCTTTTACATAGCCAATGTAAAATAAGCCTAAGCACTTATCGTCCTCACCTAAATTCAAGAATTGCGACATGCTTTGGGTATAGATTAATTTTGGTGTCGACCAAAATGCACCCAGTCCCCATGCAGTGCATGTTAAATGCATATTTTGTATGGCACATGCCACGGCTTCAATTTCTTCTAACTCCAATATTTTTGACGATTGGTCACGCCTGAGCGAAACCGCAATAATTGCACCCGCTTTTAAGGGTCTGTTTTTTAACTTTTGATATTTTAAGTCTGAAAACTTCTCTGCTGTATCTGAATAAGTTTGAGACAAGAAATCGGATAATTTTTTACGTCCTTCGCCTAAAAAAACATGGAACTGCCAGGGTTGCGTATTGCCATGGGTAGGCGCCCAAATGGCATTGTTTAAAATGACTTCGATTTGTTCCTGATGTATTTTTCGGTCCGAATAGAACTCTGGATATATTGTCCTTCTATTCTTGATAATATCTGTTATCTCGCTTAGGTTGTATTTCATTTTCTAAAACACTTTTTGCAAATATACCTGTTTTTTAGTGATCATATTTTACAAAATCAACAAATCTACTGTCATAAAGACTAAATTTGCTGACAGTTTTTTAAATAATTCAAAGTTGATATGACAGAATGTCAAAATAGTATACTTGGCAGAATTTTTGACAATACGCAGGCATAAATGTATTAACAATGGGCAATAAGAAAAAGGATAAGCAATCAAAGCAAGAAGAATTGGACGAAACACAAGTGGTTGATAATACTGAGCAGTCAGATGATTCAAAGAACGGGGCTGATCAAGCATCAAAAGAGCCTACGGCTGAAGAAAAGTTCATGGAGTTAAACGACAAGTATTTGCGTTTATATTCTGACTTTGATAATTTTAGAAAACGGTCGATTAAAGAAAAGGCTGATATTATTAGTGCTGCATCTTCTGATTTAATGAAGACATTATTACCTATTTTGGACGATTTTGAACGTGCCATCATTAACAATGAAAATTCTGAAGATTTGGATGGCTTAAAAGAAGGTTTCACACTGATTTATAATAAGACATTAAATAGCTTAAAATCTAAAGGGCTTGAGCCGGTTGAAGTAAAAGGTGAAGTGTTTGATGCAGAATTGCATGACGCCGTAACTAATATCCCCGCACCTTCTGATGATTTGAAAGGAAAGGTTGTTGATGTCATTGAAAAGGGCTATAACCTAAAAGGAAAACCTTTACGTTTTGCTAAAGTAGTTGTTGGTCAATAATAGAATATTGTATGAGCAAAAGAGATTATTACGAAGTACTTGGTGTTAGTAAGTCTGCTAATGAACAAGAGATTAAGAAAGCATACAGAAAGTTGGCTTTAAAATACCATCCTGATAAAAATCCGGATGATAAGGCTGCAGAAGAAGCTTTTAAAGAGGCTGCAGAAGCATACGAAGTACTAAGTAATGCTGATAAGCGTGAGCGATACGATCGTTTTGGTCACCAGGGTGTAGGTGGAGCTGCTGGAGGTAGTGGTGGATTTGGCGGTATGAATATGGATGACATATTTAGCCAGTTTGGTGATATATTTGGTGGCGCTTTTGGTGGCGGTGGCGGTCGATCAAGAGGGGGATCGAGGGTTGTGAAGGGGTCTGACCTTAGGGTTAAAATTAAACTTAATCTTAAAGAAGTTGCATTAGGTGTTACCAAAAAAATTAAGGTCAATAAGTTGGTTAATGCTGAAGGCGTTACTTTTACGGAATGCAGTACTTGTAACGGGCAGGGTAGAGTAACGCGAGTAATGGAAACCATGCTAGGTGCTATGCAGACACAGTCTACATGTCCTACTTGTAACGGAACAGGAAGATTTATTGATAAAAAACCAAGCGGTGCAGATTCGCAAGGTCTAAAACGACAGGAGGAAATCGTTGAAATTAAAATTCCACCGGGCGTAGAAGAAGGAATGCAGCTTAAGGTTGGAGGCAAAGGTAATGCTGGTCCGTTTAACGGTGTTCCTGGTGATTTATTGGTGGTAATAGAGGAGGAAACCAATACTGATTTAAAAAGAGATTCTGAAAATTTACATCACGAAGCTTATGTGAATTTCATTGATGCTGCTCTGGGAACGGATTTATATGTTCCTCTGGTAGAAGGTAAGGCAAAGATCAAAATAGAACCTGGTACACAAAGTGGAAAAATGTTACGCCTAAAAGGTAAGGGACTACCAAGTGTTAACAGTTATGGGAAAGGAGACATGTTTGTACATATTAACGTCTGGACACCACAAAAACTCAGTAAAGATGAGAAGAAGGTTTTAGAAGGACTCAGAGCATCTGACAATTTTAAACCAAGTCCATCAACTAAAGAAAAAGGGTTTTTTGATAAAATGAAAGATATTTTTAATGGCTAACATACCATTATTAAGTTAAGTATTAAAAAAAGGCATCTCAGTTTAACCAAGATGCCTTTTTCCTTTTTCATAGGTATTGAAATATAAGGGATGAAAATTATTGTTAGAAGAAATAGTTCCCCACTTCTTTAGCGTTTATAATCAGTACTGGTATTTTTTGACTATTCATAATCAAATCCTGAAAAATTCTATCGAATTGAGGTAATATACTGTCTGTATGATAAGCAATACCAACCAAGTCACCATTATTATTTTCAGTATAATCCATAATTTCTTTAGCAGCTAATTTCTTGATCGATTCAGTAGTGTAATTTACTCCAACCGTATCGAATTGCTCAGCAATTACCTTAAAATGTACAGCTACCTTTATTTTTAGAGCAGTATCTGTGTGATTTTCAGCAATCACCTCAACTGAAGCATTCGCTTGTTTAGCAATTGCAGAAACAACCTGTTCAACTTGTAAACTTTCTTTCGACACATCAATTGGAACGATAATCTTTTCTAATGGTGTTGGTTTGTAATCTTCTTGGATAATGATAAACGGAATGTGAGTAGAAGTAATAATTTTAATGGCAAAACTACCAAACACCTTTTGCATACCTTTTGCACCATGCGTTCCCATGATGATAATAGAAGAATGTAATTCTTTTCCTGCCGCAGAAATATCAGTAAAAATATCTCCAATTCTAACCATATGGTTTACTTTGATACTTGAACTGCCTTTTACTTTAGAAACATGATCTTCCAATTTCTTATCTGCGTTGCTAAGCTTTTTTCCATCTTTAACAATATGAATCACATTGACTTCACTTTGTAGCTTTTCAGCAAGCGCTAAAGCGTACGTAAGCGCAACATCAGCTGCTTTCGTAAAATCGTGAGGAACTAAAATATTTCTTGTGCTCATAAAGGTTATTTTAACAACTCCATAAATATAGTATTTTATAGTGACTTTGTTAAAACAGGGAGAAAAAAAAACGAACGTTTCAACGTTAATAAGTATTATAAATTAAACTTTATGCGGTTTCACTGTTTATTTTATAACAAAAATTAACTCATCATTGTTCCTTTATCCTAACCTTAAAATCGAGTAGGCGTCTTTTTTGTGTTGTATTATTTCAGAGATGTCGAGGTTTATCTTTTTAAAGACTTTCAATGTACTCAATTAAAAGGGAAATTCCCTCTTGATCCATTATTGTGGTTCCAATAAATGGCATTTCCCTATTGATTACATTTCTGATTATTTTATCTTTTGCAAAAATAATACCTGTTTGCTCAAGAGGAGTTTCATGCCTGAAATCAAAATCTTTTTCCGCTGGTGTCTCCCATGCATTTGGATTATGACAATGGGCACAATTTATTGCTAAGTAAGATCTTCCCCTATCAGCTAAAGGAATGCTCACGTCAGAATAGTCTGCCATTTGAGGGATTTGGTCTAATGAAAAATTGTTCAATAACTTTATCGATTGCAGATAACTAATTTGATTGTGTTTGAAACCACCTCTTGTAATCTCTCTGTTCAAATTCAATAAGGTAGGACCCAGAGGAGTCATTGAAGCATTTAATTGATGACAGCTCATACATTCATTTTCAGAAGGAATTTTATAAAGTGTCGAACGCTCGGTACCTGTTGAATTTATCCAGGTAACTTTTTTGCTAGAACCATTCAACTGTAAAATAGCATCAGTCTGAGACGCATTCCAACGATAGGTGGCTGCATTCCATTGATCATTTTCTTTTATCAATAGTCGAGTTTCAATAATTGTTTTGCCTAAACTAGTATCTCTTTCATCATTATAATAAAAAAAGGTCTTCGTCAAGATTGTTCCATTTGGGAAATTGATCGTATTGTCTTTTAAACTAGTCATTTGCGTTCCATCAGGAATTTTAACAAGTCTTTGTTTATGGGAATAGTCTGTGAATAATGCAGCACTTAATTCCAATAATTCAAAATGGGCTGAAGGTATTAAGTCAGAAGGCGTTCCATGAAAAATTTCATATAAAGAAAGACTATCCTTGAAAACAACCGTTTTCTGAAAGTTAAATTCAGGTATTTCTACTTCACGGTCGTCAAATTTGTCTTTTTCGCAAGATGAAACCATTATTAACAGGAGGAAAGATATACAAACCAGTTGTTTTGACATTTTTAAGTTTGAAGTTCTGCTTTAATTAACGCTAATTTCAGTTGTTTATTTTTAAAGTCTTTTTGATAGACCGTAATAAAAAGGTATGCTTGAATTAAAAGTATCTATTCACAATATAATAATTATTGGTTTTATTAATTATTATGGAATAGTTAGTACAGACTATACGAGCACAAAAATACTTGACATTAGAGCTGTGCTATTATTAAATGATCTAACTCATCATCCCACCCTTATCCAAACTGCGGTACTGAATGGCTTCGGCAATGTGGTTACTTTGAATTTGATTAGACTGATCAAGATCTGCAATAGTACGAGCCACTTTTAAAATTCTAGCATAACTCCTGGCAGATAATCCCATTTTGTCCATAGCCAACTTTAATAGTTGACTACCATTTTCATCAATTTGGCAATATTTCTCGATCAATTTGGCATTCAACTGTGCGTTGTAATAAATGTCTTTATAGTTCTTGAATCGTTCTGATTGAATGCGCCTGGCTTCAATCACCCTTTGCCTAATTATTGCACTTTTTTCACCTTTTTCTTTTGTGTTCAGTTCATTGAACTTAACAGCTGGGACTTCTATGTGCAAATCAATGCGGTCCATTAATGGTCCTGAAATTCTATTTAGATACCGTTTAACAACATATTCAGGATCAGAGTTGGGATCATCAGGATCGTAAAAATGACCACTGGGTGAAGGGTTCATAGAAGCGACTAGCATAAAACCTGCAGGATATTCAACGCTCATTTTGGCTCTGGCAATACTGACAACGCGATCTTCTAGAGGTTGTCGCATAACTTCCAGAACCTGTCGCTTATATTCTGGTAATTCATCTAAAAATAAAATACCGTTGTGCGCCAGGGATATTTCACCTGGTTTGGGATTTGAGCCGCCTCCAACTAGAGCAACATCTATAGAACTATTATAATAGGTGGTATATGTTTTTTACATATATTTGTAGTATGAATAAAGAAATATTACATGCTTACATTAGGGTTTCAACAGATGGACAAGTTGCAACATCTATTCCAGAGCAAAAATTAGATGCTGAAAATAAAGCAAAGAGTTTAGGAATGGAATTAGAAATTTATGTTGACGAGGGAATTAGTGCGAGCAAGACAGACAATATTAATAATAGACCAGAAATGCAACGCCTTTTGGAGGATATAGCAGAGAGAAAAGTTAAACATCTTTATACAGAAGATTCTACTAGGCTTTCCCGTGAGGATGTTGCAAGCGCTGTAATTTTTGGCCGTATAAAAGCATACGGAGTTATATTATACTATAAAAATGGGTCAGCCTTAAATCTTCAAAATCCGCAAGATAAACTTCAAGCAGGGATTCTTGATAATTTTGCGCAATATGAAGGCGCAGTTAGAATGATGCGATTTGAAATGGGTTTAAAACAAGCCTCTCGAAAAGGAAAGTATGTTGGTTCAAATCATCCTTATGGTTATAATAAAGATGAAAACTCTCACTTGATATATAATGAAGAAGAAAAAGAAATCTTTTTGTCAATTGTTAAACAATTTCTTTCTGGTGATGGCACCTATAAAATAGCGCAACGTTTAAATGCAAAAGGAATTTCAACTCGCTCAATGAAAAAGGGTAAGCCAATTAAATGGAATGCTGGAACCATTCGTTCAATGCTGCAAAACACTGTATACAAAGGAAAAAGAACATATAAAAATATTGAAATAGATTCACCACCAATAATAGATAAAGAAACATTTGATTTAGTTCAAAAGCAATTTGCGAAAAATCGAATTCATTCAAAACGAAATAACACAGTTCATAAATACTTGCTTAAAGGATTAATTAAATGTGGATGCAAAGATTGTGGGCAGAATTATTTCGGGAAAATAAAAGAGAGCAGGGGAGAACGTTTATATGTGTGTTTGTCAAAAAGAACTGGATACAAAAGTTGTGACAACAAGAATATTAATCTTGATAGAATCGATAATGCAATCTTTTGCGCTATCAGGCATACGCCACATTTTTATTCTACGCTTCACAAAGAGTATAAAGGGAAATATAATGAAACTGAAATACTAGCTGAAATTGAATCTTTAGAGTTAAACAACAAACGACTGGAAAAGGAATATGAGCGTTTAATTACAAAAATGGTTTCATTGCCTTCTGATGCACCTGAAATTGCTATGACTACTGTTAATAAATTAATTAAGGAGAAGGAAAAAGAAATTAAAGTTGTGGTTTCTGACCTTGAAAAAAGCAAATCAAAGTTGGCGTCGAAGGATGTCAACCCTTTGTCATTATTAGACAAAAAGTTTGTAAAAAATGGTGCGATTCACGTTGATAATATTGATGATAAAATAATGCTTATTAAACAAATAGTCGAATCAATTGTAGTAACATATATTCCAAAAAAAAATGAACATAAAATAGAACTACATTTGATTGGTAGTAAACCAACTATGTTCTTCTTATCAGCAAAGCAATATAGGTATAGAAAAGGGTTTGAATTACAGGATGATGCGTTCAGATATTCAAATGAAAATGGATTGTTGTATAAAAGTGATGGTAAAGAATCTTTAGTGCCTGTAAAGGAAAATTTCTCAGGATTAGTTTAACAAATTGTTTGCTAATTACTTAAAAATTAATACACTTGTTTTAAAATGTAATAATGACAAGAGAAGCAAAGATAGACTTAATCCTAAAGGCATTATATGATATTGTCAAAGAAAATAATGGAAAGGGCGCATTGTATCCAGTTTTATTTTTTAGAGAAAATGGTTTTGATTTGACAGAAGAAGAATTGAAATTCCTCATAATTATAATGAAGTCTAATGATTTGATTGTCACACAAACATCAAGGAACGGAACTAGAATTTTTCCTGACTCGCTCGGTAAATTCTCCAGATTTGTAGAATCAACTTCTTATTCTAGTCCTGGGGTTCCCATTGTAGATTTATAGCTAACGTGACTGAATTGTTGAAAAGGTAGTTTTTTGTATCTAAATTGTTCAAAACTATTTAGGTTTTTTATGCAAATGATTTCGTAACTTTATATAAATAAAAGTAATAGTTATGTCTGACGAAAATAAAGAACAACCAAAAGAGCAACCAAATAGAACTAGAATTAATATCAATATTCCTCAGGAGCGACCAATTCCTGATGCAGGTAATGATGGACAATTAGATATAAACAAGGGTCATACATCTGATTTTCGTCCACCTAGACCAAAGCCGAGTTCTAAGGAGTAATATCAAACATTAAAAAAGTAATTAGTCCTGATATAAGTGTGATGAATGATAAAACGTTTAACACTCTTATCACTTGGTCATACACTTTCCGAAGGAAATCTTGTTTCCCTTCTTCCCTATAGTATTGCTCGTTTTTTTCTTCGTCTTGTTCTTTTCCAAGATATACATCTCTTATAAAGTAGAGTTCATTCCTAGATAACTTTTCGGCTATTGTATTGGACCAAATCCCAAAAATTTGGCTTAGTACGTTAATGATTAGACATACAACAAATGAAATCTGAGAGGCATTAATGAGAAGTAAATCAACATCCTTTAATTCCTTGGCATAATTTGTAACAAAACCTAAACCAAGTATTGAAAGTGATACCATTAAAATATCAAATCTTGTTACAGAATGTTCTTTTTTAGAAACAGAGTTTTCAAGATGCTTTTCAAGATGGCGAAGATAAAATAACTCCTCACTTTCAATACTATCCTTCAGTTTCTCCTTTTTATCAATTTCGCTCATCTCAAATAAGTTTCATTAAAACATCAGTTTATCATATGTGACGTATCTGGGTGAAATTTAACTTTGGCTACTATCGTTACAACTAATGTGCTGATAGTTCCTTCTGTCAGGATAGTTGCCGTGTGCCCTTCAATAATAATGTCTACATCCTTTCTTTCTGTTCTTAATTCTTTATTGATTTCAGTCCAAACGAATTGTTCAAGGTTTAAACTGTGTACTAAACCATCTGAACCGCCAGAAATTCTTTGCCTGTATATATACAAATGTGACTCGCCATGCGTCATAACTTTTATTTGTAAAGTTACGAATAATCCATGTAATTCTATAGAATAAATTGCATAATAAATCGTTATATTTGTCTAAAAAATAGACATGTATAATAAAGGAGATAAAGTTTTTTGGCACAAAAAAGGTTTAGATAGACCTATAATTGCTACAGTAGGAAGTGAAAAACCTAATGAAGAAGGAAAAATTAGAATTGATTACCGTACTTTTCAACAAGAAAATGATTCTAGTGGAATGCTGAAGGCAAGCCCAGCCGAAGCTTTCGAATTTGTTAAGCCAGAGGAACTGAAGCTAAGAGATTAAAGTTATGGCCAATAAATCTAATAGACCTCATTTAACTGAATACGAAACTGGATGGAGTAGATTCTGGAAGAATTTTTGGACAGGTACTAAACCAACTATTGAAAAAAAGTTTTGTCAGACTGGGAATGTTAATCAAAGTCTGAAAAACAGGATTACAAAAAATATAAATGTAATTTTGGCTCATCACTGTAAACCCTTCAAGATTGGAAAAACTGGTGATGCATATATTAGAAGCGACCATAAGGATTACAGAACGGATTACCATCATATGTACCTTCTCTACAAGTCAACGAGCAAGAAAAATGTTTCGTTACTTGAAGAACATTACATTGCTAAATTTATGAAGTCACATCCTGAACTTAATCAAAATAAAAGAATTAATGCCCCTGGTAAAGAAATGTATTCTTATGATGGGTATTACTATTTGTACCTGGTTTCGGTTGATTGAGAAACAATAATTATTTTCAAAAATTTACCTTCAAATTCATTTTTGGAACTTCAATTTTTATTCCTTTTGGTGTGGGTGCTTTTTTCGTTGTCCTCAATTCTTTTAAAAGCGTTTGTGGTTCATCAAATAGCGTAATCACCATATTTCGATTTGAACCTGTTTTTTGCGCATAACCTTCATCCAAAATAACCTTCAATGCACGACTATAAACCTTTGTGTGTTTCCACCCCATTAATGACATTATGAATGTTTTTTGACACCTGAATCCGTGTTTGTGTGATAATAGTTCCTCATATAGCGCATATGCGTTAGGCTCATTTATGCTTGTGAAATGCCTCCTTGCTTCGTTTTTTCTTTTTGCAAAAATTAATTTGTTGTTAGATTGTTTTTTTCTTATTTCCATTTTTTTATCCCTTTTTATCTATTTCCCCTTTTTTTCATCTGGTTAAGGGCGCTGGCGGTAATTACTCCGCCAGCAAACCAGAAGTTTTAAAGTGTTTCTTTCTCACTCTATTATTAAATAGAAAATAAAAAAGAAAAACTCAAATCATATAGAGAAAATAGTGAATATTTTTTTTCAAATAGATTTTATCTATAAGTTAGAATGATTTATTCTGGAAATTTAGAAGTACGAGTGGTACTTCTATTATGCCTTTTAGAAGTACGAGTGGTACTCCTAATTAGAAGTACGAGTGGTACTCCATTAATAATATAAAGTAATTGTTTCTTCACTTCGTTTATCAATTAGGTGAAATAACCCAAGTCAGCTTCGCCTTTTCTCTTTAAATATATTCTTTAACTTGTCATGATATTTTTTCTTTTTTGTCCTGCGGACGGCTGTTGAAGTCCCCAACCATTATTAATACCCTGCGGGCTTTCTTTCTAATAAAGTATATCTTTCCCCTTTCAACTACCTCGTAGAGCCAGCGGAGCAAAATGAAATAAATGAAAAGTCATGACGAACTGATTCAATCATCCATTTATTTATTTTTTTTCATCTAATACTGATTTTTTGTTTTTCTAATCTATTTATTAATAAAGGGAAAAATGAGGGATAAAAAAATACATTTTACTGGGTTGACAACAACCCAATTAGGAACATTAGCAGAACAGCTATATATCGAGGAGTTCGCTGATTCAATTAATTACGGTTATTATAATGCACCATCACACAGAAGTCACTCAATTGATTCAATTTTAATGTCAGGCGCATCAATTATATTGCTTGATATCAAATGCAAGTCATCAAGAAAGTTTTATCCTGACACTGGTTTTGATTTGGCTGATTACGAATCATACATTGAGAAAAACAAAAAATTCCCTGTGTATATCTTATTTGTTGACATTACTAAGAAAAAAATATATGGCAATTTTCTTCAGCGGTTAACTCCTACTTATGAAGGTAATATTGTTTACTTCCCGCTTTCAGAAATGAAGTTGTTCCGTAAAATGAGTGAAGATGAATACAAACAATTGAAATCACTCGAACGAAGTAATTATAACTAAAAAACTTATGATAACTAAAAACAGAGATAACAACACATTCATTGAGGACATACAAACCTATTTCAGATGGAATAGAAAGAAGATAAATGCTAGCCAAGCACAACTTGTCATAGATGAACTAATCATTGCAGAAAACGAAGGAAAATCAGTTCTAAACACACTTGATAGATTGGTGACAAAAGTTAAAACTCCAAAAACAGAGATGGTTTATAAAAAACGGGCAAAAAGAGTTAGAAAAAAAAGTGAACATAAAACGAAAATTCACCGAATGAAAATAACAAATAAGGATGGCGAATTTCATTTTGAAACTAAAAAAGAAGTTTACAAATGGTTGGTTGAGCGATACGGTTATACATATGATAGTTGCAGGTCACTAATCAGAAACTCCATTAAAAGTGGCAAAATAAATAAAAGAGGTTGGAAAATTGAAAATAAATAAGCAAATGAAAATAGTAATTAATAATTCTGAAAAACAAACAGTTATGATTGTTTCAGATAAAGTGAAAATAATTGATAATCAGGTAAAAAAATAGTACGGCTTTTCTTTTTTGAAACTATTTATAATAAACACATAAATAGATAGATAAATGAAAAAAAGAAAAAAAACATACGAAGAAATATTTATGGAAATTGCAACACAGGGAAGTCAATTCGACACAATAATTGACAATATTTTGCAATCGAATAACCACCAAAAAAATGAGTTGATTAGTGAACTTTATGTACAACTTTATTCAAAAAAGGATTTGATTGAAAATCTCTATCAAAAAAAACAACTCAAATTTTATTTGATTGCGGTAATTACAACACAAATAAAAAGTAATTCTTCAGATTTCCATAAAAACAATAGACAGACACTCAATTGTATTATTTCCAAAAGGGTAGATAGCAAAGGTTATGATGATGAAATTAATTCAGGTATGGATGTTGATGAGCATCATGAATTCGAAAAAACAATTGAAGAAAGAAGGAGATTATTTGAAAAAGCCTACAAAAAAACTGAGCAAAAAACAACATGGATTGAAAATCAAATTGCTCAATTGCATTTGAAGAAAGGATTATCATTTCGTGCAATTGAACAGTATTTTGATGGCGCAATTAAATATAACTGGGCGCACAAAATATGGAAAAAATGGAAGGTTGTATTTGATGCCGAATTAAAAAACATGAACATTTGAAAAATCCACCTATTTATTAAAAAAGATGGATTTTTTAAATTTAGAAATTATCGCAAAAGGATTTTTGATTTCATGGTTCTTTGTCCAATTTTCACCAATTCAAAATTTACTTTCATTTCTACCACAAAAAATAGGTTTTATAAAAACAGCTCTTAGTTGTTTGAAATGCATGACTTTCTGGTTGACTTTGATAATAAGTACTAATCCTTTAACAGCAATAACAGCTTCTTTTATTGCATTTATTCTGGATAAACACATCATCAATGCACCAATAAAATTATAAGATGAAGCAAATAGCTAAAATGACAATAGCTGATAATAAACAGCTAAAAAAGATATTAAGTTATAAAAAGGTTTCTTCGCCACAAATAGCGGAAATAGAAGCATTTATTAGGGAATACATTGACCCTACATGTCAGATATGTTATAGTTGCACCAGTCAAGTGCAATTTGCATTTAAACGCCTCCAAATGTGGTCTAAAGCCAATAAAGATGAGATTGAAAATACTATCAGAAAATGCAAAGTATGTGATGAAGAAATCACAAATAACAATAAGAAATTTTGTTCTATTGATTGCCGAAATCATCACATGAAAAAAGTAAAATCAAAATAAAACCAAAAATGGAATCAAAATTAACTAATAAACAAAAAAGGTTCATTGATGAGTATACAATAGATTTCAATGGTGCGCAAGCTGCAATTCGTTCTGGCTATAGTGAAAACAGTGCAAAAGAAATAGCAACGGAAAACCTCACGAAACCACACATAGCAGAGGCAATCGAAAAAAAGAAAAAAGAATTAGCCCAACAGAACCTAATCACTAAAACAGAAATCATTGAAAATCTAATCGCTATTGCTCAGCAAGAAAAAACTAGACCATCTGACCAAATCAGGGCTTTTGAGGTAATATCAAAAATGTTAGGCTATAATGAAGCGGAGAAACGTGAAATAAACATCAAAGAGCAACCTTTGTTTTCTCCAATTCAAGCTACTAAAGAGAAGAATTAACAGTTTCTTTTTGAACCTATTTATTTGAAAGTAAGTAGGTATCAACACAAAATTCATATACACCACCGCAATCGATAAAATACGCTTATTAACAAAGCGTAAGAAGATAATCCAGGGTGGTACATCAGCTGGCAAAACATGGGCAATAATCCCCATTCTAATTGATATTGCTACTAAATCATCCAATCTTGAAATAAGCGTTGTATCAGAATCTATTCCTCATCTCCGTAGAGGGGCTTTAAAGGATTTTTTAAAAATAATGAAGCTTACCAATCGCTTTATAGATGGGAACTTCAACAAAACACATCTCAAATACACCTTCACCAACGGTGCTTACATTGAATTCTTTTCAGCTGATGATGATTCCAAATTAAGAGGTGCAAGGCGTGATATACTATACATTAATGAGGCAAATAATATCAGCTTCAACAGTTATAACGAGTTATACCAGCGTACTCATGGTGACATCTATATTGATTTTAACCCAACTAACAAATTTTGGGCGCATGATGAGGTGTTAAAAGAAGATGATTCTGAACTACTTATACTTACATATCTCGATAATGAGGCTATTGATTCAAACACCTTACAGATGTTTGAACAAAATCGTTTAAAGGCACTTACAAGTGATTATTGGAAGAACTGGTGGAATGTGTATGCGCTAGGCAAAATAGGGAGTTTAGAAGGTGTTATTTTCAATAATTATTCAACTGTTGATAGAATCCCAAAGCAAGCTGAATTAGTTGGTTACGGCCTTGATTTTGGTTTTACTAATGACCCAACAGCATTAATTGCTGTTTATCGCTATGATAATAATATATATGTTGATGAATTGATATATCAGAAGGGATTAACAAATCGAGAAATCAGCAAACTGATTAAATCTAATGGTGTGAACGGCATTATTTATGCTGATTCTGCAGAGCCTAAATCAATTCAAGAGTTAAAATTGTTTGGGCATAAAATTCTCCCAACAATTAAAGGAAAAGATTCAATAAACTTTGGTATAAATATTCTTCAGGATTATAATTTACATGTTACCAAAAAATCATTGAATTTAATAAAGGAATTAAAGCACTATAGCTGGAAAAAAGATAAAGAAGGTAGCACATTAAATATTCCAATTGATGCATTTAATCATGCTATTGATGCACTAAGATATTTGGCAATAATGAAGCTAAAAACAACTGTTTCAGCCAGAAGAAAATACAAGTTTATTTAACTACCTTTTCAGGGATTTCAATTTGTTTATGGGGATTGCTTTTATAGTCTAAATGAGCAATGTCGGAAAAATAATTGACTACAATATTCTTCGTAAAATAAACACCTCCTTTTAAATTGTACTTCCCATGATTTGCCTGGTTCCAATTGAATATTTCTCTTCTGACAAATTCTCCATTCCCAATATCACTACTAAATGCTTTATCCTTCAGGTATACCGCTCCTATGGAACGATATTCTTCTTGATAAGTGGTGCATATAATAGTAAATAAATTAACTCCAACGTTGAGCTTACAAGCATCAATATTATCTATCAATTTAAATTCATCACACTTTAAATCTTTAACGATTAATCCATTATGTAAAATCAATATCTGATTTGACAATCCTTGAATGTGAAAGTATATTGTGTCAAATATCGTATCAACAGTTGTTGTAAACCTATTTTGGAACTCTGGTAATGTTTTCATAACTCTTTAAAGATAATACTTTCTTACACACGCTCTGTCACCTCATCCCTATGTGTCAGTCTTTCAGACTGACTTATAATATCTACCTCATCACTATTTAGTGTTGCTTCGCAATGACACCTCAACATCATTATATCACCTCATCCCACGCACCATGTCAACACCTCAACCAAAGCAACCCACTCTGCTCTTTTGGGCTATCGCCCTTACCCCATCTGGGCTTAACAGCCCTAGACCCCGTTAGAACGACTGTAACCACTTCTCACTTTTGGGGATTAGAAATCCCCTTACCCCAAATTTTTTTCCTCTTTTTTCCTCCCATCCCGAAGGGGTGGCACAATGGGCGCAAATGAATTAGCGAAGCTGATTCCCAATTGATTTATCAATTTACATGGGGCGTAGCCACACACCGAATAGTGGGGGGTTAAATGGGTTAATATGGATGAGGTAGTATACCAAATGTTGAAGTAAGTAATTTATAAACAAGTTTTTAACATTCGTTGAGGTGTCATTGCGAAGCAACACTAAATAATGATGAGGTAATCATTTATAGCTTGTACATGGCAGTTTTAATTGGTGATGAGGTTCGAGACACCAAACATGATTGATGAGGTAACAGAGCGTTTGAGCAAATTCAAAACATTCATTTTTTGAAGCTATTTATTATAAAAAATGATAGATATCAAGTTGGATGCTGATGATGAGTTAAAAGAATTTCAATTACCTGAAAGTTGGAGTGAAATAACTGTAAAACAATACAGTAAAATACTTAAGCTAGAAGAAAATGATAATGATATAGAGCGTACTGTTAACATCTGTTCGATATTAACTGGAATTGATGAAGATACACTATATATGATGAGTACAGAGCAGTTCACTAGCTTATCACACCACCTTTCATTTCTATCTCAACCAGTACCAGAAGTAACAAAAGAATCTATTGAAATAAATGGTGATACATACTATTTAAAGAATGATTTTAATCAACTTAATGTAGCTGAAACAATGTCAATTGAACAAATATTAAAAGATAATGGCAATGATTTTTTAAAGGCAATGCCACAGATGCTTTGCCTGCTATTGAGAAAGAAAAAAGATAATGGAAAACTAGAAGCATTCAAACCAAATATGATGAATAGAGCAGAATTATTTGGCAATAATATAAGTATCGGTGATGTGAATCAATTGTTTCTTTTTTTTTCGATTGGCAAAGAGGAATAAGTATTAATTATCCTCAATTATTTGGGAATAGTGAAACAAAAAATAAAGATAGGTTTTCAGCGATTCAAAATAAAGAAATGAATCCAGTATTCAAATGGCATTCAATCGTTCATGTGATGTGTAAGGAACTAAATTTGACACCTAAAAAGGTCTATAAAAATAACTACATAGACACCCTAAATTGGTTGTCATTCTACAAGGAGAAACAGCGAGTGGAAAAAGTAAATAGCAAGAATTAAAATGATAAATATAACCTCAATAAATCAAATCATAAACTATTTCAATTTATATGCTAATAGCCATCCACAATTGAATGATTTTGGTTACGGTAGTACATCTCAAATAGGTAAGAATAGACAAATGAAATACCCATACTTGTGGGTAACACACAGGCAGTCTAGTAGCATCACGGTTCAGAATCGAACACAAATACCAACCTATAATTTTAGTTTCCTTATAGTTGATAGAATCAATATACAAGATAATTATAACAGCATCAACGGACTAGATAGTGATAATCAACAAGAAATAATTAGTGATTGTAAGCAAATAGCAGATGATTTTATTGGCTGGATTGGTACAGAATTAAATGACCAGAATATTTCATTTGCCGATTCAAATATCACTTTGGAAATGGTATTTGATGAAACCTCCGATAAGGTAACAGGAGTGCTATTTGATATACCATTAAGGGTTAGGCATTCCAATTGCATATACCCAACTTCAAAGGTCATTCCAACAGGTGACACTTCTAATTGCCCTGATGTTACAGTAAAGAATAGTGATGATTCATTTACAACCACCGTTTCAAGTGGTGATGCGCTTACATTGGATGATATAGCAATTAGAATAAATGGTGAGTTATTTAAGAATATACCAAGTGTTAATGATTTTACTTTATCAGTTAAAAATTTTGAGGGTGAATTAGTTGGAAGTGGCAATACCTCAACAAATGAATGGATTGTACCGACGGCAATTAATACTGAATGTGCTACTTCAAATCTTATAATTAGTGATACTGATGATAATGAATTATACAATCTAACATATAGTGCTGGAACAAGTGCAACAACTGTTATTAGTAATAGTTTATTGACCATAAATAACACAACTGGTGGCACTTTAGATACATTATCATTATTAGCACAAAGTAGTGGTGCAACTGTCATTCCAAATTCAACATTTTCGTTTTTACAAAGTGATGGGGCATTCTTGACGTCTGAAGATGTCATTGCTGGCACAAATGGTTTTTATCAAATAGCTGATTGTAATATCACAATTCGTGAGGCAAATACGAACAACTTCATGCGCACATTTGATGTCAAGGCAGAGGATGGATGGATTGAATATTTTAGCGCATCAACCATAGACATTGTAGATTCATTTGATACAGTTATAAGTGGTTTAACGTTAGCACCTGAAAGTAGTAACAGTTATTTAGTAGCGGATAGTAAATTGACTATTAATAATTCAAGTGGTGGCACGATAACAACCATTTTACAGACTGCAACAGCTACTGGAACAACTTCAATAGATGATTCAATTATAACAATTAATTCAAGTGGTTTTACATCACTTTCCGCAACCGATTCGCTTAATATAAATATTGTAGACAAAGCTGATGGTACAACATCAATAGGTGAAATAATTGATGGGAAAGTGATGGTAGCAATCCCTTCAGGAACAACTTACCCAATCAGTTATGTACGTGACAATTGGCGGTATAGACCGATATCTTATATCGATTATGATATTGGGTGGTATTTAGCCAATACAAATGAATTTGAATATACAGAGATTGGAATTAAGCCAGTTCTTGATAACGACAATGAAGATTTACTTTTAACCCTAAACGCTTTTGGTAATTACAATAGAATAACTAATAATTCTGGAGGAACTGATTATTCTGGTACAGGAGGTACGATAGCAAATTATGCAATTGACCATTATACAGGTTTAGGTTGGTACCTTTTAGAAGCATCACCTGATAATACAACATGGCAAAATACTGCAAGTAATATTAGAGCATTAACTGCTTGCACATTTAGTGATTGGAGAATGCCGACTAGAGTTGATATTCTTCAAATATTAAAAACTGATGGCACAACTGACCACATAATCGATAAAGGTAGTTATGCGAATAGTATTTATTGGGTTATGGATACTAATAGTGCTACGCAAGCTACCATCTGGAGAAGCACCAACAGTTACATTAACCCACTTAATAACTTTAGTACAGGAGCAAATGTTAACATATCAGGAATAGCCTGTAGAAATCACTTTTAAAATTTTATAAATTATGAAGTTTCTGGACGAAAAAAACATTAGAACATTTGGCAAAAGTTATGTAAAACTATTAGCTAAGCTATTGCAAAAAGCTGGCAAAAAAAGCAGTGGTAAATTAATCCAGTCATTGGATTACCGACTTCAGGAAACAGCAGAAGCGATTAACTATCAATTAGAGGCCAACGACTATTTCCAATATGTTGATGAAGGAAGAAAGCCAGGAACTTACCCTAACATATCAGAGTTAGGTAAATGGGTATCAATAAATGGTATCTCTCAAAATGCAATATTTCCTATAGCTAGAAACATATTCAAATTTGGAATTGAACCAACCAATATTCATACTAAAGCAGAAATAGAGCTACTAAATAATAATAAGTACACCAACGAGATTGAAAATGCCATGAGTAACAATATTGAACAAATAATATCAGAAATATTTAAAGAAAAAAAGAACTTATAATGTATACAGTCTACACACAACCAAATACTTATTCTGCTGGCTATTCTGCTATGCCATTGCAATTATATTCTGATGAATCATCAAACGCTCAATCATTTAAATACACTGTCAATATACTATATGATAAGTTTACGGTAACTGGCAGTAGCTCCGTTTCTGTAAATGGTCGAATTACGACAAAGCTTGATTGCAGTGACATGCATAATTTTTCGGTTGGAGATGTTGTGTTTTTCAACGATACAAGCAATAATACCTATTCTGGTAATTATATCATTAAATCAATTCCGAGCACTAGTAGCTTGATTATTAATCTTGAACAAAGCGCTGAAATAACAGGTAATACAATAGTTAGTCATGTGCTAGGTTATAAAGTGAATAAAGATTTAGACGGAAGAGCCAAATTAGATATATCCAATCCGATTAAAGATTTTCTGACAGAGGATTTACAAGATGTTAATGACATCTTTGAAGCATCAAGTACAAAATTTGAATATGACCTTGATTGTGGTTATGAATCCAAATATGTATTCAACTTTACAAATACTGTATTTACTGGGTTAGCTGGATTCAGAAATGCTACAATGAGTGAACCAGACATAGATAATATTCCATTTCAAGTAGGAGATGAAATATTGATTGAACAAAACCTTTTTGAATGGGAATTTGATAACCCTTATAACAATGGAGGCTTTTTATCATTCTTTTCAGCAGATGCACATTCTTTCCGAGTTGGTCAACAAGTAACTATTACAGGTCAACAAGAGCAGTCATTTAATGGAGTGGCTACTATTAAGGAAATAGGTTCATCCAATCCCTCGCAATCCATTACTTTATATAAACCATATATAAGCGGGACAACAGGAGGTGGAGTTGCTTTTGGTGTCCCACGTCCAGAATATAATTCTGTTGCTAGAATCGAGGATATCTATTATCAAGTTGGATTGGGCGTTGTGATTAAAAGCAATATTCCATGGGCAGGTGATTCACAGACACTAACAGGTAGAATAACGTTTGCAGATGGGAGGGTTTCAGAATTCCACAATCAGTATACAATAACTGGTAATACAGCATATAATGCAAAGCAAAATAAGTCGGATTATTCAATCGATGGTTTTGATGATTATGTGCTAGACGCTTCAGCAGGATTGAAAAACATTTCAACCATTTTGGCAGATGGGAATAACTTGTATAGAATTGAAAAATCAACCAAAAGCTGGTTATTAGCACATTCACAACCTAATAATTTAGTACTTGGAAAATACTCGCTAAAAGATGCTAATGATGACCTATTGTCAACTGTATTCTTAACATCTGCAAATGGTGCGTTAAAAGATTTCTATTTTCCAGTTGGATTAAATCAATTATTGAATTCATCAAATACATTTGGTGGCTCCATTAACCAATCAATCGTTGATTCAACTACTAATTATGAAATTGAATTAACTGATGCAGAAGGTACACCATTAAGCCATTCTATCAAATTTGAAATCAACACCGATTGTTCCAGATATGAGTTGTTCCATTTAACGTGGAAGGATGCCAGGGGGAGTTGGATTAGTTACCCTTTTAAATACGTAAGCAATGAAAATACAGAGATAGAAAGAAAGAACTTTTATCAATCTGAAGGCAAGTGGAATAACAGCACATTTGACTATGATTCATTTGGTAGAGGTGAAAAAACTTATTTCACAAGAAGTCGTGATAAATACACTCTTAATACTGGTTGGATTGAGGAATACGAGAATGATTTAATAAAGGATTTAATGACTTCAACAAGCGTTTATGTTCAATTGCCAGATGACAAATTAATAGGATGTCAAATTCTTGATACAAATTTCAAGAAACACAAGGATAATCAAGACTACTTGACCAATTACACTCTAACAATTGCTTTAGCAAGAAACGAAAATAGATATTAAATGAATGGATATATACTGAAAGCTAATGGGGTTGAATTAAGTACGAATGACAATGTGATTTCGCTTAATTATTCTATCAATGATATTCTTGATATAAGCAAAAGAAATACTGATTTTAGCAAAACAATAACGCTGGTTGGTGATGATGTGAATAACCGTTTTTTTAGTCATTACTATGACGTCAATATTGATAGTCTAACGTTTAATCCAACAATAAAAATACCAGCCACAATTAGTGTTGGAATCAATGAGATATTTAACGGTCATTTACAATTAATTTCTGTATTGAATAATAATCAATCAATTAGTTATGAAGTAGTAGTTGCAGGGAATTTTAAGGATTTTTACACCAATTTAGGAAATGCTGTTTTAAGTGATTTGGATATGTCAGAATACAATCATATCAGGAATAAAGCCAACATTCAAAATAGCTGGGAATATCAAATTGAAGTTAATAATTCAACCGTTAGTGTGGGAACGGGAGGAGAAGGTTATGTGTATCCATACATTGTCCAGGGTGATGGGATTAGTGGAATCTGGAATAATGTATATGTCTATAACTTATATCCTGCACCATATGTTAGAACAATTGTAAATAAACTATTTCAGTATGCTGGTTATACCGTTACGAGTGATTTTTTTGATAGTGAATACTTCAGAAAATTGATTATTCCATATACTAAGCATGGCATAGAATTAAGTGCTGAAGAATTTGATGCTAGAAGTGTTAAAATAGGAGTAAATAATGAATACATTGACCTCACGCCAGTCACTTCAAGAGGAAGCGCAGAGTATAATAACCTAACAGCAAGTTATTCACTAGGTGGATTAACGAGAGAAAGTGGAACAGTGACAGACGGAGGAAGCAATTATACTTTTTCTGATACCAATAATCAATTTTCAAGCGACATTTTTACAGCTGGAGATAATGGATATTACAATATAAACATTAGTGGTCAATTAGTGCCAGCGGTAACACATACTGGAGGTAAAAATGATGTACAATATAGTAGTGGAAACTTTAGATATAAATGGTTTCTATTAAAACAAAATTCAAATGGTTCAAGTAATTTACTAGATAGTTCTGTTGATGCTAACGGTAACTCTTATAGAAGTTTTACACTTAGTGATACGGTTCATGACTGTTCTGGCGGACAGGTTGGATATTATCTTGATTCATTAATTCCTCTTAATCCAAGTGCCAATAATGTTTTTATGCAAACTGGTGATAAGATTGTATTGAATTACGTGTTCGAATATTCCAATGACGTTAATTGGGTTGGATTGAGTGATAATCAGCATGAAATGCAATTAAAGTTAAAACAATCTTTTGATGGTAACTACACGAAATATGAGGTAGACCCATCAAGTAATTTAACGCAAGGAAATGATGTAATTGATTTCAAAAGTGTATTATCTGATAAATGGAAGCTAAAAGATTTTTTTAGTGATTTAGTGAAGATGTTTGATTTGGTAATTATGGCCAATCCTAACAAGGAAAATGATTTAATTGTTGAACCAGATGAACAGTTTTTTAATAGCAAAAATAAAGTGCTTGATTGGAACAATAAATTAGACAATGATTCGCAAATAAAATACACACCAATGTCAGAATTGGATTCCCGACAATTTGACTTTAAGTATTCAAATGATGATGATTTTTTCAATTCGCTTTATGCAGAGGAAACAACTAAAAACTATGGAGATTTAAGTTTAACTGTTCAAAACGATTTCAGTAATAAAATAAACACAAATCAATTATCCATTTCACCTACTCCAGTAGCTGGTAGGTTTATAAGGGATAGAGTAGCGCCATTTTTTGTAGAATCGGACGAAGTTAATTTTTTCAAAGCTAAGAACGTAAATAACAGAATCATATTTTATGGCGGACTTGTTGAATGTGAGGATTGGTATATAAAGGATAATATAAATGATAGCGGGACATTATTAACCTCATACCCTTATTGTGGAATGTTTGATTCACCTCAAAACGCCAATTTTGATTTAGGTTTTGGTCGAACGGACATTATTTATTGGAATACTTCAACGGTTCCAATAAATAGCTTATTTCAAATGTTTCATAAATCCAAATTTTTAAACATTACTGATAAGAATGGCCGATTAATGGAGGCATATTTTCATTTAACACCAAAGGATATTAAAGAGTTTGATTTTAGAGATTCTATTTTCTTGGATAGTTCATATTGGCGTGTAAATAGTATAAAGGATTATAGCCCAATAGATGGTGAAATTTTGACAAAAGTAACTTTATACAAATTGCATGAAATAAATGTTTCTAATTTGGCTTCAACTGAAATACGATACCTTGATAGTTCTGGAGGTGTTTCTCCAATATCTTCTCTTCCATGTCCGAGTGATGCAGTAGCCTATATTGATGTGCAACGCCCTTATTATGGTAGTCCAAGTGGGCAAGAATTTACTCAAGATTGTTGTAATAGAATTGGTGGCTTCTGGAGTGAGAATGTATGTTACGTGAATGCTGGTACTTTCGTAGATTACAATCGAGATAATGAGGGGTTAAATGTTGATTTTGGAAGTAGTAATGGTATACCAACAATAGATAATGAATTAAGTGAATTATTCTTTGATGGGAATTCAATTAACACACCCAACATTAAGGTATATGGAACAAATAATTATATACCTGAAAATGCAGGATTAAATTTTATATTGGGCGATAATAATTCAATTGATAAAAATGTTATCAATTCAATTGTCGTCGGTAGCGGTATACAAGCCACTGAAAGCAATTCACTGTATTTAGGCGATATTATCATATCTCAATCAGGAGTTACTGGGTTATCAATAAGTGGGGGTACAGATACATACATTACTGGAGCAACTTACAATAAAGAAATCGGCATATTGGAATTAAATGACTCCAATTTAGGAACAATAACTATTACAGGATTTACAACACCGCCAACCATCAAACATGAAGTAATTGAAATTGGTGCGTGGAATATGAATTCAACTGAGTTTTTAACTGTTGCCCATGGTTTAGGTAGCAATTGGGAAAATATCACAGGGATAGATGTAATTGTTCATAATGACGCTCATACGGCAAAATATCCATTAAATACAGCTGTTAGTTCTAATGCAAATGGTGCAGTTGATTACATAGATAGTACTAATATTTCTCTTTGGAGGAGGTCAGGGGGTCTATTTGTTGGCACACATTGGGATGATGCATCTGAAAATAGAGGATTCATCACAGTCACTTACACGAGTATATAAACACAAATACACATTCACTATTTCAGCTATTTATAATAAATAGCAATGGCAAAAAATGTAGTATTAAATCTTAAAATTGATTCAAAGGATGGTGTCAAAAGTATTGGTGACATCAACAAAGAGGCTAAAACAACGCTCAAAACCCTTGACCAAATGGAACAAGCGAGTGAAGCTATTAATACTGAATTAAAAAAAGTAAACGTTGGCACGAAAGAATATAAAAAACTAAGAAGCGAACTCGTAAAGGTCAACAAAGAAATCAAGAATCAAGAATTAGCCTTAGAAGCTTTGGATACGGAGCAATTAACAAGTACACTTAAAGGGGCAATTGGTGGTGTAGCTGATTTAGGCTCTGGTATTGCATTGTTAGGTTTAGAAGGTGAAAACATTGACCAGTTAGTCAATAAAATAGCACAAATAGAGGGAGTTCAAAGATTGGTTACTGGTTCACTCGAAGCATATACAGAAGGATTAAAATTCGCTCGTAATTCAACCTTGTTACAAACTATTGCCTCAAATGCTTTATCAGCTTCACAAGCTTTGTATTCAACTATTGTAGGTGCAAGTACAGGTGCTTTAAAACTTTTTAGAATTGCTTTAGCATCAACTGGAATTGGTGCATTGGTGGTTGGGATTGGGTTATTGGTTTCCAATTTTGATGCGGTTAAAACGGCTGTTACATCTTTTGGTAAAGCGATTGTCGAAGTATTCAAAGCTTTGGTAGCACCATTAACGTTCTTTTTTGGGTTGTTTACTGACGGTGAGGAAGAAATGACCAAGAGTGCTGAAGGTAATGCCGAAGCCAGAAGAAAAGCCATAGAATCTGAAATAAAAGCAAACAAAAGGAAGCAAAGTGAATTGGATGATACGCTGAAAGTTCAACAAAAAACGAGTGCAAAAACACAATTACTGTTAGAACGTGAAATTGAACTTAGGAAAGCAAAGGGAAAAGATACATCTGAACTCGAATTAGATAAGCAAAAACAATTACTAGAATCACTTAAAACAGAACGTAAAATAGTTGCTCAAAAGATTGAATTAATTCAAGCAGAATTTAAAGCTAGAACTGCCATTACCATATTGACATTCGAGCAAATCAAAGCCACACAAACCACATTTAGAGATAGTTTAAATCAATTAAAAGATATCATAAATGAAATTGGAAATGTAGAACAGGACATCAAAGTAACCATTGCCGAAAACACAACTAGAACAAGCAATAGCGATGAAGAAAGAGAGATAGAAGAAATCAATTTAGAAGCTATTAGGGATGCTAGAACTAGTGTTGCTAATCAAAAGCTAGAAGAAGATGAAAAGCTAATTGAATCAATGAAAAAGTATACAGATGTGTACAATGATGAAATGGATTTGATTCTGGAAAAACAAGCAATGCAAATTGAAAACAATGAAGCATTAGCTCAATCATTTGAAAACGCATCAATTGCTTTTGGAAATGCTATTTCAGCATCTCTATTAGGGAATTTTTCAGATATAAATGAAGCATTTAACCAATTATCATTTTACCTGTTTGATGAAGAAAATGGATTTTTTGCAAAGCTTGAAAGTGGTTCATTAAATATTGGTGACACAATTGCGGTTGGGCTACAAACAACAACACAAGTATTAGATGCTATTAATCAACGTCAAATTCAAAATAGCTTACAAGCAAGCGAACAAATATATGATGCACAAAGTGAGGATTTAAAAGTATCACTAGCCAACAGAGAAATTAGCCAACGTCAATATGATGCTAAGTTAATCTTACTTGAAAAAGATAGAGAAGCTAGAGAGAAGGAAGCCGAGATAAAAAACTTTAGGCAAAGTAAAGCAACAGCCCTTGTTAATGCAACGATTGCAGGGGCGCAAGCTGTTATATCTGCTTTCGCAAGAACTGGACCAATCGGGGCAACCATAGCAGGGGTGTTAACAGCAACACAATTGGGGGTAATTGCATCTCAAAGGCTCAAATTAAACAGGGGTGGTATCATTCCTGGAGCTGCATCAAATGTTGACACCATTCCAGCCCATCTATCTAGGGGTGAATCTGTCATCAACAGCACAAGCACCGCCATGTTTGCACCCTTATTATCATTGATTAATGAATTGGGCGGTGGTCGTTCATTTGCTCCAAATGTATCATCATTAGCACTAGCAAATAATGGTAATAATCAAGTATTTCAATCCAATAATCAGCAACAGGTATTGAAAGCTTATGTGGTTGAATCAGAAATAAGCGAATCACAAAGAAGGGTTAAACGAATTGAGGATGGAAGTGTTTTTTAATCGAATTACACAATTGGTGCAACCAAGCTATTTATTGATAAAATTGATATGGATGCACCAATTTATAAAGTGGTTATTGATTATGATAATGAATCTGGCATGTACACCAATTCTTTTGTAGATGAACCAGCGGTTGAAGTAAATGCAATCGCATTTTCAAAGCAAAACAAGCAACTACAATTTAAATCAATTTCAGAACAGAAATTTATGTCTGTCAGTATTTTAGCTAATACTCCAATACCAAGATTAACTGAAAGCGGTGAAAAGTATTATGTAATTTTTGAAGCACCTGACATTAAAATGATTGTGAATAAGATGGTAATGGATGGTCATGCTCACAAGGTCAACTACAATCATAATCCTGATGAAAAAATAGAGGGAATATATCTAGTTGAATCATTCTTTGTAGAAAAGGGAAGGGTAGAATGCCCAATATTTAAAGATGTACCAGACGGTTCATATATTCAAACCTATTGGGTGAAGGATTCAGAACAATACAATCAATTATTAAATGATGAAAATTTTAATGGGTTTTCCGTTGAAATCAATGCAATGTTGGAAGAGGCATTTATCAAGCATAATCCGCAACTAAGTGAAATTTTCAATGCCATTGATGTGATTTTTGATTCGATTACAGACAATAACCAAAGGGCAAAAGCAGTGCAAAAATATCTTGAAAAAATGAATGTGATTTAATTGTTGATTACACAAAAAAAAACAATCACTATTTATTCTAAACACCAATAATGGATAACAAAAAAATTCTCAAAAAATTAATTGAAGCATTTGCATTTGCAAGTGAAACTGGAATAGAAGATACTGTTAAAGAAGTATTTGAAGATGTGAAAGCTGAAGATGGAAGAATAATAAGAGTTGATTCAATAGAAGTTAATTCAGTAGCTCAGGAAGTGACAGAAGATGGTTTGATTGATATTGAGGATTCAACAATTACACTCGAAGATGGACGAAAATTGGTCATTGAAGCTGGGATTATCAAAGATATTATGGTGGAAGTTGAGCAAGAACCAACTGAAGAAATGGAATCCGAAACGGAAGTTATTGAAGAATCAAACGAAAATGAGGATGGTGAAACATCAGAATTGATTGAGAAAATCAAAACACTTTTAAGCGAATTTAAAGCTATCAAAAAAGATAATGAAGAGATGAAAATCAAGCTTCAAAAATTGTCAGATGAGCCATCTGCAATACCAACTCAAACAGAAGTTAAACTTTCAACAAACAATAAATACAAAAGCCCATTGCATGCAATGTTGGCCAATAAAAAGAAATAAAAAATTTTAAAAATGAAATTTACAAAACAAGAATTAAGAAATGAAAATTTCGGTTTAGATGTATCTGATTACACAGCATATATCGAAAATAAAGGTGAAATTGTTGCAGATATCTTTGCAGGGTCACCAACTATTGCTGGTATTGTACCTTCAACAGGTCATAAGGCTGGAACAACTGCAACGTTAAACCAATTAGATACGGGGCTAGTATGGCAAGCTGGTAACTGTGTATCTACAGTTAGCGGTGATACTACACTTTCACCAAGAACTGTATCAGTTGCAAGAATTACTGATTTTGGCGACATCTGTGTAAAGGAGTTAGATTCTGTTCTTCCAATGATTATGAGAGCAGGTGCAAATTCTAATGAAGATTTACCATTTAGTCAATTATTCATTCAAACTAAATTAAATAAAAACTCATCTGAATTAGAAAAGCTTTTATGGCAGGGTGATTCTGCTAGTGGCGTTGGAAACATGTCGTTAACTGATGGTATATATAAAATTGCTGATGGTGAAACATCTGATTTAGGATATTATTCAACATTTGGTGGTTTAACTGGTACTTCTGCTGAAATCGTTACAATCGTAAGAAACTTTGTAGCGGAAAGAAGTGAAGCCATCAGAGAGGCTGAAAATGTAAAAATATGGATGAGTAATACCGATAAAGAAAAATTGGCGAATGCTTTAATTGATGTTTATGGAATTGCTGGAACAGGAATTTTTACAAACACAGGCGAAAATACAGGTAACTTCAATTGGATTGGAACAGACATTGAAATTGTTGGAACTCCTGGTGGTAATGGTTCATTATTCATGACAGTTCATGATAATATCAGGTATGCAACTGACCTAGAAAATGATATGGAAGATGTTGATATGTGGTATGAAAAGAAAGATGATAGCCTTTATCATAGATTATCGTTTGCTGTTGGGTTCACTTATGATTACCCATCACAAGTATTCTACTTGAAAAAGGCCTAATCGACTAGGGTTGAAATAACTAAAAATAAATAATTGAAGGTGGTGACTAATCACCGCCTTTTTTCATAAAACTAAAAAAATTATGTGTACACCATTAACAAACGGTAGGGCATTAAACTGCTATAATGAGGCTGGTATAAATAAAGTATGGATAGCAAATCATTCAACTGATGCAACATTCACTACTGATTCAACAGGCTATTATATCTCTGGCGCAACCAGCGCAGAAACAGCTTATTTTTTTGCTACCGATACCGCTCATAGCGGATTAAATTTTACGTCTGATATTAGTGCTGAAAATGGTGCAATATCAAAAAATTATGTTTTATCCTTAAAATTGATTGGAATGGATAAAGAACTACTTGCAACACTTGCAGTTCTGGAACGCTCAGCGTTGACTGCATATGTGCAAACTAATGATGGTAAATATTATGCCTTAGCTTCTGGTGCGAGGCCAGCAAGAGTTACTTCAAGTACTGGTGGTTCTGGAACTGCATTAACTGATTTAAGAGGTGCTGAGCTTGAAATAACAGTATCAGATTTGAATGCTGGGTTAAGGGAAATAGATGGAACATTGCTAGGAACCGATATTGCAGTATCAAATTAAAAAATGAATTTATAAAATTGGTCAATATCTATCTTGACCAATATTCATAAAGCTTTTAGCGTCCTGCTGAAAGCTTTTTTATTGTTAGGTACACATTGGTTTTTGACCACTATTTATAATAAAAAAAGATGCAATTAAGAATAAGGAAGCAGCACATAAATAAATATGTACATAAGGGAAGTCACACTTTCAAATTAGATGAGAATCTTACCCAAAAGCAACTTCTATTTATAAAAAATATGATTTCATCAGATTTTATTGAAAGCATACCAGAAGTTAAGAAAACAGTAAAAAAGAACGCTAATGACAATAAGAATAAAGAAGAATCAAGCAAATAATTGCGTTTTCACTCTACAGGAAAAAACAACGATTTTAAACCCAAAATACTTATTGGAATTAAAAAGCAAACAGGATGATAATCACGCACTGTTTCGCCTTACAGGTGATACATCTTCAAATATTGATAGGTATAATCAATTTGAGTTTTCGTTAGCTGATTCAAATACTTTGAGTGCAGGTGAATACACTTATTACATTTGGCAATCAACCTTAAATGATTTAGATACTGATTCAGCAATATCAATTGTTGAAAGTGGACTTTTTCTAGTTATTGGAACTGGTTCAACTGCATATACTTATTCTGAAAACCCAACGGAATATACTGTTAAATATTAACCCCTAAAATGATTAAGAATAACAAACAAAATAATAAAAACAAATTTCAAATTTTCAACTTTAATAATACAGTTGAAGCACCTTCATACAAAATTAATAAGGGTAGGGGGCTAGTGGAATGGGGAAAAAATAATCTTTACCCAGCTGAAATACTGGAACTCTATAATAGCAAGGGGTCTAATACCCATAAAGCAATTATTGACCGTAAAGTAAAAATGATTGCTGGTTATGGGATTAAAGAATCAGAAAATGAGGCATTAAATGCTTTTGTTGAAGAACATCAATTAAATAAACTAGTTAGAAAACTAGCTACAAATTTTGAGTTATTTGACGGCTTTTCAATTGAAATAATTTGGAATAAAGGAGGTAATAAAATTGTTGAAATAAATCATATTCCAATAGATAAATTAAGATTTGGCATTGAATCTGATGAAATAAATTTTAGCCATTTTTGGTTTTCAAACGATTGGTCGAAATATAGAAAAGAGGATTATACACCTGTCGCTATTCCCGCATTCAACTCAAACAAAAAACAAGGTAAACAAATAGTATATCATACCAACTATAACCCAGAATCAAACCTTTATCCAATTGTTCCATATTCTAACTCAATAGAGTGGCTTATGTTAGACCATTCTATCAGAAGTTTTCACTTAAATTCTGCAAAGAATGGCTATTATCCATCGTTCATATTAGCAATGAATAATGGTTATCCGACACAAGAGGAGATGGATGAGTTTTCCAGACAGTTTGATAAAAACTTTAAGGGTGAAGAAAATAGTGGTTCAATTTTTATTACGTATGCTGAAGGTAGTGACCAAAAACCAGAACTAATTAAGGTGGATTTAAACGATTCTGATAAACGTTTTAATCTGCTAAAAGAGCAAACCAAAGAGGAAATCATTATTGGGCATTCAATACCACCTCAATTACTTTTAAGCGTTGCTGGTAAGCTGGCAAGCGATTCAGAACGAGAAGAACTAAAAGAAGAATTTCAAGAATTATATGTTGCAGATAGACAACGACAAATTGAAGAAGTTATAAACCAGGTTCTAATATATGCAGGTTTTGATGAAGGGATTGAATTATGCACGTATGCAGACCACGCTAATGAGAAGGAGCAAAAGCGAGAAGCACCGATATTTGATGCTAAAACGCTAATAGAAATAACTAGCTCATTAAGGTCTGGAAGCATCTCCAATGAATCCGCAATAGCAATACTACAACTAATCTATAATTATCCCTTAGAAGAAGCCAAAATGCTTTTAGGGATAATTGATAATACCAATTTAACGACAGATTAAGATGATAATACCAAAAACTAAATTTATTGACGTTTCTTTTATCAAAGAGGTAACACCAATACAGGCAAATGTTGATGAAGAATTGATAGTACCATTCATTTATATCTCACAAGATGTACACTTTATGCAAGTGCTAGGTGAATCATTTATGAATCATTTAAAAACCGCTGGAGCAAACGAAACGTTAACGGATATTGAAAAAGAATTGCTTCAAAATTTTGTGATTTATCCATTGGCATTTTGGACATATTATGAAGCTTTACCATCCATCAGAACAAAAATTACGAATGCAGGAACTCAGATTGAAAATAAAGAATTTTCGCAATCAGCTGATTTGGAAGATTTAAAATATACAAGGGCAGATATAAGGAATATAGCTGAATACTATACTTCTATCTTAATCAATCACCTATGTAATAATTCGCATTTGTACCCATTGTTTAAAAATCCTGATTCAGATGAAAATGTTAAGGCGAGTGGTAAATCTTTTTTCAACGGTGTTTATTTAAAAAAGAGGTAAATGTTATTAAAAATAGAAGAAATGATTGATAAGGGCGTTGAACTTGCTGGACTTGAAAATGTAACCATTTTCGGTATGATGGCAGTGATGTTGGTAGTGTCATGGGTGGTGATAATTGTGCTTTGGAAAAAGATAGGAAAGATGGATGAATTTAAACGTAATTTACTTCAAAAGTATTGGGAATTATCAGGGGAATTAAAAAATATCTTAAAACGATAAAATGAACATTTTTAATAAACTTTTTGGTGAAGAATTTACGAAAGAACAAATGGATGTACTTCATGATTATATGGAGTTGAAAAAGATAATTTCTTCGTTTAATGATGGAGATGTGAAGCCTATAAACAGGAATGATTTAGAACAATTCCCATTAATGGAATGGCAGGAGATTAATGATAAAGTAAGGGTAAGAAAGCGCCAAAATCGATTTAAAAATTATCTGAATTTTGATACTGAAATGAAAGAAGGTGGAGAATTTGGTACCCATTTTCATGGTGACATGATTGAATCCTGTGAAGTATTAATGGGAGAATTAATCGATTTGGAAGATGGTAAAATATATAAAAAAGGCGATGTATTACATTATGATAATGGAGTGAAGCACACAGTTATGGCGAATGAAAATTCGTTTTTAAATGTTCTATTTAAATAAGATAAATCATCTTTTATAGTATCTTGTAGATATGAAGAAAGATATTTTTATTAGGCAGTTGGAATCTACTTCAACCGTTAGTATCGGTGGTGAGTTTGATAGTCGTGATGTTGGTCGTATTCATGATGTGCAATGTTCTACTGAAAAAAAGTTTGAATTCAATAATTATACTGTCATGGAGTTTACACATTGCCACTTTACATCTTTGACAATTTCTGGTAATTGTAAATTGAATTTTTCAAATTGTCAAATCGAACTTCTTAATATAACAGATGGTGAAGTAATGTTTACAAATCTTCATGGTTGCAAGCTTTTAAAAAATAGTTCAGCTAAAACAATTAGTATTAATGCTAGTGCAAACGAAAATATGAAAATAACTTTACAGAATAATATATCACGTAAGGGTTTAAAATTCAATATTTATGGTTGTCGATTTGATGGTCTAGTGTTTAATACTAGACAAGAAAAATGTAAAGTGAAAATATTAGATTCAGAATTTAATTCTTTAATATTTACAGATTTTAAGATTACAGAAAATTCACATGTTTTAATCAGTAACTCGAATGTTGATAAGCTATTAAGATTTAGTGATTCTGATTTAAGTTATGTTGAATTTATCAATTGTAGTTTTTTTAAGGCAACCCATTTAATTGATAATAGTTCATTTAAAAATGCAAAGTTCTTTAGCATTAATTGGTTTAAAACTATTTATTTGACCAGCGATAAGGATAAACGAAGCGTAGATAATTTTGGTAATTACGAACGGAGTACCGAATTTAAAGAGGGTTACAGGGAGTACAAAACTATAATGCAAAGCTTGAAAAATAGACCAGATGAAATCTATTTTAAAGCAAAAGAATACAATGCGAAAAGAAAACAAACTAAATTTTTCAGTCGAAAATTTGGTGAAAAATTAATCTTAATTCTAAACACAATATCAAATAATCACGGTCAATGGTGGCTACTACCACTAAGTTTGATTATGGTATTAGCACCAATTTTTTATTTCTTGTTTGTTTGGAGTTTAAACAGTACGGAAGGTTTCCTCGCTTCAATAGAATACATGCGTGACAATTGGGCTAAAACATTTTTATCTATAAATCCTACACATAGGGTGAGTACAGTTGTAAACAATTTAGAAGAGTTGACTAATAAAGCCAATTTCATTAATTGGGTATTCCGTATTATAAGTGCTTTTTTAATATTTCAAACTATTACAGCATTCAGAAAGTACAAAGATTAATAATGTTATTTGCTAAATTTAGTTTTGATATCGTTGTATAAGGTTTTGATTTCTTCATTAATATCAATATCCCAAATGAAATCAAATAATAATGCAATTATGAAATAAAACACAGTAATTATTCCAACGATAAATACTGCAAAGAACCAGTGAATCTTTTTTAATTCATCAATTTTTTCAAATCGTTTCTTTCTTTTTTCTTCTTTTTCAAATTTCCTTTTTCTTTCGGCTTTCTCTTTGGCTTCTTTTTCTTTTAATCTAAGTGTTAATTTGTCAATATATCCACCACTTTCTTTTTTTTCAATACCAGCTTGAGTTAAATTAAATATTTCCAATTCAATTAGATTAAGTGCTTCCAGTAAATTACTATTCTCTTCATTTCTACTTACAAAACCATTCTCAATCATTATTAAGATTAGTTTTCTGAAACTCTCTTTTGTGAAATTTAATTCGGAACAAATAACCATAAATGATTTTACTACTGATTTACGGTCAATCCTATGTTCATATAGGTAGTCCAATATTATATTGAGTTCATCAACAAATAAATTGCCGTTTTCTATTTCTTCTACACTAAACATTGAAACAAATGTATTAATTATTACATTGGATTGAAAAATAACTTTTTACTAGCGAAAATGAACGAGGTAATCGACGATACTCGAATTAAAAAACCAAAGAGATTACCTTATTTACTTCGATTTTTTCGGTACTTAATGAAATGTGTTTGGCATGTTTTTTTCCAATTACACCAAAATAAAAACGCCACCTACCAATTCGATAGGCAGCGCTACACTATTTTATTGTTGTTTGTATTTAATGTGATTGAATAGCGCTAATTTCCAGTAATTCAAAATTATTGAGTTTTATATCAATTTTTGTGTTTTTTGGTGTAACCAATAAAGTATCATTTTTAATTTCCTTTGCTAATACTCTAAGTGGAACGTTACCATCCTGAATAGTATCTATGAAAACAACACTTTTTAATGGAACAGTTATTATTTTTAGTTCCTTTCCCCAATTTTTTTTGTCTATTTCAAGACTAAATTTACCACTACTTTCTGTTTTTGCATTGGCTACTTCATCTTTTCCTGTGTAAAAATATAAATGACAAGGAACGCCTATGTTATAATCCGTAACAGTTACCGCTCCATTCAACCTCATTGTTTTCTTTTGACGATTAAGTATTGTGCAAGAGGACAAAAAAAATGCAGTTATGTAAATCAATATATTTTTAATCATATTTCACAATTTTTTTTGCATAATCTATACTGTTATCAGTTGATTGAATTTTTATTATGTAAATACCTTCAGGAAGCAGTTCAACTTCACTAGAAATTATATTCTTGCCATTTTCTAAATGCCGAATATAAGATACCATTTCTTTGCCTGTGATATCATATAATTTAATTGACACATCTAAAGGAGCATTGACAGAAATAGCTGTTACAAGATGTTTTGAAAATGGATTTGGATATATTGAAAAGCTATTGTTCTCATTAAGTTCAACTATATTTAATTGCTGACAGGGATTTCCTAATCTTAATATATTATCTGTCGAACTGCATGATGCATTACTTGTATTTTGTGTGTTAGTCATAATCCAATTGCCACCTAAATTTGCTGTTGCATCTGTTGGCAGATTAGTAACACCTATGCTTGCAGATGGAGTAGAAAAATGCATCAATCCATTATCATCAATTACATGGTTTAAAAGATGGGCATGACCAAGTTCGTGAAGAATACGAGTATATAATGCTATTTCATTTACTGGTACTGCCAAATTGGTAGTATCACTAAACCAAGTATAGTTTGAATCAATTCGAATATCTGATTCAACAGCAACATAATTTGAACCACATGGAAATGACCAAGTATCTGTTTGAATGAGAGCACTTCCACCAAGGGAACTAAAGCTGATTATACAACTAGTATCAGCTGCTGTTCCAGAAACTATAGTGTTTAAGTCATTTCCTAACCTCCAATTTATTCCAGTAACACATCTCCAATCGCTAATTGCTTTTCCAATCACAGCTTTCATTTTGCCGTTGTCATAATTGGCAACTAGCGAATCACAATGCCATACAAGTTCTTGATTCATTTCTGACCACGGGGCAATAGTAATAGGATTTTTTGTTGAATGGTTATAGACCGAGAAAATAACTTTTAGGGATGTGTCGCTAATGTCAAAAGTTCCGTCATCAGCTAGAATTCTAAAAAAGCCTGTTCCAGCGGGATTATTTACTTGAGAAACACCTATTGCTGAAGATGAATCATAAGATGGCATTTTAATTTTTATTAATGTATCTGACCATAAAACGAAATCTAAATCGTCTAAATATACTTCCGAGTTGCCACCATCATCAGCATTTTTAAAAAAAACGTTTCCATCACCTCTCGTTGCTCCGAATTGAAATCCTTCAATTGTTAGTATATCTCCAATTCCACCTGCAATTTCTTTTGGATAAAAATCACTAATTGTTGCTTTACAAGCTGGAACACTTTCTACTTGTATATGCTCAACAAAATCATATTCTGTTGAAAATGTATCAGCTGGAAAATCTGAATAGGCTGAATAAGCTTGAATTAAGCTAGCTGAAAAAAAGGTTGATGTGTCAACCAAAGCAATATCTGAAGGAATATTACAGTCTAAAAAACCCATTTTTACATGCATTATTGATTGCGGTGCGGTTGTTATTGGTGCTTTACATTGTGAATATACTGTTTCAAGAGCAGTAATCAATACAGTATGTCCATTTAATTCATCGGATGGAGCGGGGTCAGAATAACAGTTAGGGTCAGAATTTAGAGTTCCTCTTGTAACAATAATGTTACTGTTTGCCACAACGTCATTCCCAAAAACTTGGTCATCATACTCAATTCTTACTGCTGATAAATCTAAATAACCTAAACCATAATCATCTTTTACGGTCACATCAAATTCTAAATATTTTGTAGTTGTTCCAGTAACTATTGTATTTTCGATATTATAAAATATTTTGTCATTGGCTCTATCATTTCTTGTGAAAAATCTTTTCTTTAAATTGATATAATCAATTAGCGAATCAAATCTTTCTTGCGAATAGGTTGGAAAAATAACTTCTTCGTCAATGACTTCATTCAGTCTAGGGTCTTCAAAATCTGTTCCGATTGCGGAAGCACTGCAATCAATAAAGTTTAACCCTGTAATTGCTTCTGTTGAATTATAGACTTGCTCTAAGCTATCATAGTTATTCCATAAGTCGGATGCATTTATACCTTGACCATTCCACCAATAACGAATAAAAGATTGATTTTCATACGTTCCTTCTAATACTTGCGGATTAGTTTCAGGATAGAAATCAATGGTTGAAACCTCTCTGTTACTATCATCCATTAGAAAAATTCCTTTACTCCCAACTTCTAGTTCTAAAGAATGAGATACTTCTAAAGTAGTTGAATTAACAGTTCCTCCAACTGTTATAACTTCGATAGTTCCACATTGAATGGCTCCTTTCAATCTTTTTGTAATATTAACTGTATTAGATGTATGTATATACTGATTATTATTAGTATAATAGGGTTCAGAACTAATAACCTCACCTTCAAAGATGTAATCTACTGCATTAACTCGTTCAACAATATCTAAAGGAATTTCTTGAGCTATTGCTTTTGTGAAAATTAGGCTAAAACACATAATTGATAGGTAAATTTTTAATTTCATGATAAATTAGATTTTATATTAAACGACAATCTACTCTATTTGGAATAATTACGAATCACTAGAACTAGTGATTTTAGTTTTATATTACTTTAATTTAGTATGATTTACTTCAGAATATTTTTACCTCCTATTAAAATAGTTTAAGTTCACTTACTGTATGATGAGGACTCCGAAATGGACGTGTGGTTACAATGCCTGAATTGGCACTCATTAACCCTGCCACTGAATGAATTTTGGTAGTTTCAATGGCCTCATGTAAAGACAGAGGAGGAAGAATAGTGGACATGCGTTTGGCTAGCATAGTTTTGCCAGAACCGGGAGGCCCTACCATTATGATGTTATGTCCGCCACTTGCAGCAATCTCCATAGCTCTTTTTACATTTTCTTGCCCCTTCACATCTTCAAAGTCTACTAAATAATCCCATTGTTTTTCTAAAGAATCTTCGGTGAGTTGCAGTACTTCTGACTCAATACAGCGCTCACCATTAAAATGATTGACTAAATCTGCCAAGTTTTCAACACCAATCACTTCAATGCCATCTACAATAGCGGCTTCTTGCGCATTTTGTTTGGGGATAATTACACCCTTAAAACCACTATCTCTTGCACGCACTGCTATTGGCAAAGCACCCTTTATACCTTGTAAACCGCCATCTAATGATAATTCACCCATTATGATATAGTTTCCCACATTTGGATCTGATATTTGGCCACTGGCCGCTAAAATCCCAATAGCAATGGTCAGATCATAAGCCGAACCCTCTTTTTTGATATCAGCAGGTGCCATATTGATGGTGATTTCTTTACCTGGAAACTTAAAATGATTATTCGAAAAAGCAGCTTTAATCCGTTGATGACTTTCTTTCACTGCATTATCGGGGAGCCCAACTAAATAAAAATTAATCCCTCTTCCAATATTGGTTTCAACTGTTATGGGAATGGCTTCAATACCATACACCGCACAACCATAGGTTTTGACTAACATAAGCAATTCATTTTGGAAGTGTGATAAACTACTTATTTTAGAATTATTCCATTTTACCTAGGTTACAATACTTTGAAAATAGTATAATTACATCATGCCAAAAGCGATATCACACTTTGTTAATATAAGCAAATGTAATAAAATTGATTAAAAAATAATCAAATATGATTAAAAAATAGTCTAAAATTGTAATTATAGTCGTTCGTATCAAGGGTTAAAACGTATAACCTAACTTTAGATTAATATTAAAATTAGTTATTGTTGTTAGCACTCTCATTATCATTTAGTTATTTTCCATGTCTTAAAAATCAACACCTATTCCTATCGTGAGAGTATGAATGAATTTCTTTGGTGACTCAAACTCTCTTGTTTCCCATTTATCATTGAGTTCATTCACATTATAAGTAACCGCATCCATTTGATAGAAATAGGCTTTAAAATCTATTTTTGAATAAAAAAAGAATCGCTTCCAAAAGTTATAACGCATATTTAAATTGAGTGAAGCACCGATATGTTGAACCCTAATAACTTCACTTATGCTTTCACCAAAGCCAGTAGTAGAACCAATTTGAAGTACTTTATAAATCTCAATACCTTTTCTATAATTCAATCCAGCCCCATAAAACAACTTCAATTTCGATTTCTCAATTAATTTCCTGTTATATTCTAAACCATTTAAGTACCAACGTCTTGCTGTGATAAGTGGTAAAAGTGAGTTATCTCTTTCTAGTCCATTTCTAACAAAAGCCCCATCAAAAAAAGCTCCAAATAAAGTGACATTAGATTTCTCATTTAAATATCTTGTATAATTAATGCCTCTTGATTTTATAAAAAAACCATTTGGAATACGAAGTGGATTATTAATATATTGTAAATTAACTACATTCAAAATTACAGGACGATTATCATAGAAGTAATTAACTATGCCATTCTGGTATACAAGACTATTTTTCTTTTGAGAAAAGGTTTTATTGGTAACAAGCGAAAATGCTACCAATAAAACGAAAACTATTTGTTTTAAACTACTCACTAGATTGAATAATAATCTTCTTTGAAATTATTTTATCATTAATGTTTGCTTTAACAATATATGCGCCAGCCGATAAATCTGAAATGTCAACTTTGATAATGTCATTTGGAAGAATTGTTTTCACTAAGTTACCACTAATTGAATAGATTTCAACATTCTTTGTTAAATTCATACCCAATGTTGATATTGAAAATACTGAATTTGCTGGATTTGGGTAAATATTAATTGATGGATTTGATTCTTCTATTGAAAGATTTGGACATGTGCTGTGTGCTCCAATTCCGACAGCATACCAGGCATCAACTGTGCTTTTATGTTGCTGGGAACAATACCCAAATATATTAATCGAGGCTTGAATCCAGGCCATTCGAGAATCTGTGTATTGTGAGGTGCTCATTAATGTTGTCATTGCTAGATAGGCTATCTTCGCAGCATCATCAAGTCCAATGCCAACTACATAATAATAATCATTGTTATCGTTAGTGTTAGCTGCTCCATGAGATAAAACGTGGAACATCTTGTTTTGCACTCCAGAGTTAAAATGTACACCACCTCGGTCGACTGATATATCAGTACCGTTATACCAATTTGTGCCTAAATAAGTATCTGGTTGCCCCAAACCTACTGTATAACTACTACCCGAATAAGCAACAAAATGTTTACCATAGCTTTTTGGAGTAGCCAATGAACGTTTATCAAGATTTGGAACTGTTATACTATTGCCAAAAATTATAATCAGTAGAATTAATATCAAGTGCTTTCGCTTGGACAATTATTCCAAATATATCTGAAAATGATTCATCCAGTGCACCAGATTCGAATTCATATTCTAAATTTGAAGTGAAATCTCGAATCCCGTGAACGTATTCATGCGCAACTATACTTGGGTCCCATGAGTGGTCAAAACTATTTTGTGTGCCAAAGGTAAGTCTAGGAATTTTCCAGCTTATTGGATGGTATTTCATTTTAGAATCATTTACCGCATATCCAACTCTGATATGTATTTCTCCACCTGCATTATCCATTCCTTTACGATTGTATGGTAAATCATCAAAAAAATCCCAAGTTTTTTGAACAAAATAATGCGCACTTGTTGAAGTTAAATAGGTATTTCCCCAAACGTTAGAACTACTTTTTCTACTTCCACAATCAGTCCATTTTGGGTCGGCAGTTGCATCCTGTAAATATCTTGATTCAAAATTATGCTGATTAGATGTAGCAATTAAGTACCATTTATTTAACACACCTTGTTTTTTGGTATCTATTGAATTAGCTGTGCCATAATTATATGCTCCACACAACCCATAAGCAGAATGGTCGCCAACATTTCTTGTTTTAATAACACTACCCGTATGCGCATCTAAATAAAAATCTCTCGCTTGGTATGGGTTTAAGGTAACAATATGAATTTTATATGCTAGCGTATATCTGCTTGCTGGAATTTCATATAGCACATCTTTATAACTATCAATCATTAATAATAATTCTGGAGTCGGAAAATGTGTTGCATTTGGGTCGTTAGCCATATCTTGTAGTTCTGCTTCCCAAGTTGTATCGTTCCATGCATATTCAGTTTCTGAAGATAGGGAATCTAATAAATAGTTAAGTATTAAATCTTGTCTGATAGTAGGGTCAACACTTATATCTAAATTCGTTGCAAGTTTTGATTGTGTATAATCTAATGACCAGTCTGTGTTAAAATGTTCAATACAACCAGCACCTTCAACGTCCAATCCTTTATACGTTTGCTTATACTTATAGTGATGGTATTTGATTATACTATCAGTATTGTTACTAACAAATTCTAGTTTATTATCTGTATCTCCAGTTGAATCTTTATAGATTTGAAACAATCCACCTGGTGGAAAGTAATTAGGCTTTTGGAATATCATAAAACCACTTTCTGGTGGCTGTGTTAAATACTGTGAGATTAATGAATCATAATCTTCCATTTGGGCAACCGCCTTTGAGAAAATTAGGCTAAAGCAAATTAGCACATTAGGTAAATTTTGAGTTTCATAATAAATTGATTTTAGTTGGACTGATAATCTAAGTATTGCAATAACATTAAACGTCACTAGTTCTAGTGAATTTTATTGATCGAATGGGCCACTTTTGTGCTAAAAGTTGACAAAAAATGATTCACTTACCTAATCATCAAAAAACAGTCAACTGCTGCTATTTTTGAGTAATCTATCCACTCTTTTGACCATAAGAATATTAGTTCAATATTAAAATGTTGTATATTTGATTCATACTATATTGATTTGAGATTCATCAGACAACATTATAAAACAACCTTACAGCTTGGCATCTATCTACTCTTAGGTTTAGTGCTACTGGTGTGCGTTAAGTTTTCACTAGACAAATCTAATATTCGTAATTCAGTTTTAACTGCCTTGCAGATGGACGTTTTACCAGAACAGCTGATTGTTTTTACATTTTCAAAGGCAGAATCAGAAGCATTGAATTGGCGAAAAAATCATGAATTTGAATTGGATGGCCAGATGTATGACATAGTTGAAACAAAAGAGGAAAATGGCATACTGTATTATACCTGTTTTCATGATGTTAAAGAGACAAAGTACAAACGCCGGTTTTATAAATTTTTAGGTAAGTTAATGTTACCTGATCATCATAAAAACGGAGATCAAAATACCAATCAGATAGGGTTTAAAACCTATTTTTGTGAAACAGGTTATCAAATAGATTCCGAATTGATATCAGGTGCAATGAAAGAGTCTATATCCATTTATTCAAACCTATATTCTCATTTAATTGGTGGACCCAATGCACCGCCGCCTAAAGTATAAGCTATTCTTTAATCTTGATTTGAATTCAAAATCAACTCAATAGTTATTAATACTTTAAAAATTCATGAAATACATAGTACTTATATGTTATATCTTGTTATTTAGTCATTTTTTGAAGGCACAAGTTGTAACAGTTAAAGATGCAAGAACTGAAGCACCGCTTCAAGATGTTGCATTTATAAAATATAAACCTAAGGCGTTCTCGGTTACGAATAAAAACGGTCAAACTGACCTATCGGCCTTTAAACAGGCTGATAGGATAGAAGTTATCGTCATGGGGTATAAAAAATTAATTACCAGCTATGACAGTTTGGTTTCAATACAATTTGATCTCAAACTAAGCCCTTTGGCATTTTCCTCTGATGAGGTAGTGGTTTCATCTTCTAGATTTGCTCAAAATGCGAAAGATATTCCATTTAAAATCACTACAATTTCAGCTAGAGATGCACAATTGAGTAATCCCCAAACAGCAGCTGATCTATTAAATAGTTCGGGAGACGTATTTGTTCAAAAAAGTCAAATGGGAGGGGGGAGCCCAATGATAAGAGGATTTTCAACTAATCGGTTATTGTATTCAGTAGATGGCGTAAGAATGAATACAGCCATATTTAGGAGCGGAAACTTACAAAACGTAATTTCATTAGATCCATTTGCCATCTCAACTTCTGAGGTTTTATTTGGTCCGGGTTCCGTTATTTATGGTAGTGACGCTATTGGTGGAGTGATGAGCTTTCGCACCCTTAGCCCAGAATTATCGTTGACAGGAGAAGCAGAGATCTCTGGATCGGCATTGACCAGACTATCAACTGCAAATAATGAATTAAGTGCCCACTTTGATGTTAATATAGGTTGGGAGAAATGGGCCTCAGTCACAAGTTTCTCGTCCACAAAATATGGCGACTTAAGGATGGGATCCAATGGTCCTGATGATTATTTAAGGCCATTTTATGTTGAAAGAATTGATGAAAATGATGTGGTTATTGCTAATCCGAACCCTGAAATTCAAAGCCCCACCGGATACAGTCAAACCAATATGATGCAAAAAGTTAGATTTAAACCTAAAGCCAATTGGAATTTTGAATACGCCTTTCATTATTCTGAAACTTCTGATTACGCAAGATATGATAGGCATATTCGGTCTAAAGATGGTCTTCCAAGATATGGAGAATGGTATTATGGTCCCCAAAAATGGATGATGAACCTTTTAAGTGTTTCGAATCAGGGACATGGAAAATTATATGATGACCTAAGTATTAAATTAGCGCATCAATTTTTTAAGGAAAGTAGGGTTTCTAGAGATTTCAATGCGAGTAACCGTGAAAGTAGAATTGAACGGGTCAATGCTTATTCTGCCAATTTTGATTTTGAAAAATCAGCTGGGATCCGCAATGAACTATTTTATGGTATTGAAGTGGTATTTAACGCCGTGAATTCAACTGCTTTTGATACAGATATTTTAACCAGTTTAAATAGTGCAGCTTCTCCAAGATACCCCTTGGCCAATTGGTCGTCTTATGCCGCTTATATTACCAACCAATACAAAGCCAACGAAAAATTACTTTTTCAGGGTGGAATCCGCTATAATCAATATGCTTTAAATGCTGAATTTAATACAGAATTTTATCCATTGCCGTTCACGGAAACGAATACCAGCAATGGCGCTTTAACCGGTAGTTTAGGAACGGTATATCATCCAACTCCTAAATGGACCATGAGTGCTAATCTGGCAACGGGTTTTAGAAGCCCTAACGTGGATGATATGGGTAAAATATTTGATTCGGCTCCAGGATTGGTCGTTGTGCCAAATGACGATTTAGAAGCGGAGTATGCTTATAATGCAGATTTAAGTATTGCAAAGGTATTTGGAAGCCGATTAAAAGTCGATTTCACTTCATATTATACGTTATTGAATAACGCTATGGTGAGAAGAGATTTTACCCTAAATGGTTTGGATAGCATTGTTTATGCAGGAGAATTAAGTCAGGTGCAAGCCATTCAAAATGCGGCTGCTTCAAATATTTATGGTGTTCAAGCTGGTTTTGATTTAAGATTAGGTGCAGGATTTTCCATAGTTTCTAAAATTAATTATCAAAAAGGAGAGGAAGAAACAAATGAAGGAGTACTTTCACCAGCCAGACATGCCGCACCGGCATTTGGATCCACGAAGTTGATTTACAAATCAGGGAAATTATTACTCGATTTAAATGCCATTTATGTTGGAGAAAGAAGCTTTGAGGAGATGCCAATCAGTGAAATTGACAAACCATATTTATATGCTGCAGATGAAAACGGCAACCCATACGCTCCGGCATGGTATACAATTAACTTTAAAGCCATGTATACGATTAATGATCAATTCACGGTTAATGCAGGTCTGGAGAATATCACTGATCAACGTTATCGGTCTTATAGCTCTGGTATTGCCGGACCTGGTAGAAATTTCATAATGTCGCTTAAAGCTAATTTTTAAGCGTTTTACTGATTTCTGAATCGGTCGTTAAATCTGATCATATGGTTCTTTTTGAGCTCATTAATATTTGATGGTACTTGAATTTTCCAACGTTTGTGAGACCAAAGCCAGTAGGGCGGAGAAGTGTGAATATCCTCTTCTAATAATTGAATATATTGACTTGTAATACTTCCATATTTGGTATGATGAGGTTCAGAAGTTATCTTTTTAAGTGTTATTTGATAATACCCTTTTTTAGCTAGATCAATTTTGCAATAAACCACTGCTGCACCGGTTTGATTAGCCATAATTTCTGCACCAAAAAAGAACGCGGTTTGCTGATTTAAAAAATCTGACCAATACGCATTGTTTGAATTTGAAGGAGATTGGTCTCCTAAAACAAGTGTGGCTGTTGGTATCAGACTATGTTCTTCGAGTACATTTTTATAATCAGCTGCATAAGTTACTTTCATGCCAAAGCGACCGCGTCGGCTATTGATTTTTTCGTTTAATATACCATTGCTTAAAGGGGTTCCAATGCCAATGGCTTGATGTTTAAAAAGTAAATTTTGAGCTGTAATTAGGAATTCCCAATTGTACATATGGCTCCCTAAAAGTATAACGGATTGGTTACTATCATATAATTCATCCATCAGTTCAGGATTAACCACTTTCATCCTACGCACCAACTGTCGCTTTGAAATGGTCAGGTTTTTAATAGATTCCGCCAAAAGATTTGATAAATGTTTAAAAAACTGTTTGGCAATGGTTTTTAATTCTTTTTTCGACTTATCGGGGAAAGCATTTTGTAGATTTTGAAGAACAACTGCTTTTCGATAGTTAACAATGTAATATAAAATACTGTAAATAAAATTGGAGATAAAGTAAAGTAGCCCAATTGGGAGCCAAGACAATGGAATTAAAATGCAATGATATAGTAGCCAGCTAAACACCGAACAAAGCTAATTATTTTGAAAGCAATAGGCTAAAAATTGATTAATTATTAGCAAAGTTTAAATCTCCCTTTTTCATTTTCTGATAGTAAGCAGCTAGGTAGGCGAACATTTGAGATATGCTTGTAAACGCGGCTTCTGTTGCTTCAGATATAGGCACTTTTTTTAGGCGTAAAATTATTTTGCTATACAATGCATTAAAGCCTACCTCTATTAGATTAATGTCACCAGAATTACTTTTCTGCTGAAAATCTTTAAGGCTTGGTAAGGCGTTTTCAAATGCTTTAAGGTATTTGGGCGCTTTAATTACATTTAATAAGGTATTATGCAATAACAGCAACTCCATCAAAATCTCATTTAATTCTGATAAATGCCCCTGCTTAGTTATTCCATCAGACTTCATTTGCTTAATCAACCCAACATACCAGTCCTTATAATCATTTAATGTCTTTTCGTCTTCAATTTGGGGCTTAAGAATATTATTTAATATGGTATCAATATCAAATTGATTCGCTCTGATTAAGTCTTCAATCTGAAACATATATATAACATGTTCCGCGATATTGTTTTCTTTAGTCTGCTTAGCAATTTTCATCTGCGTATTATCTACTTTAGATTGTGAGAGATAACTCACTATTTAAAATCATTGCCTAATGACAGGATTTTTTGAAGCGCCTGTTTCTTTCTTACTCTTCTTCCTCAGAATCTGCCGTAGAACTTGAAAAATCCGCATTCATGACTTCTGATAACTCAGTTGTAATATCTAAGGCACTATTATAATACCATGGAGATTGCCCGAATTGGTATGCAAAAATGGCATCATAACCATTGGCTTGAGCATAGTCTTTTGTAAAATTTGAGATTCTTAACGCATAAGTTGTCATCAACCCTTCTTGCTCTTGTTGGAGTTTGATTTGAACATTTTGTTCAAACTGCATGGCTTCATTTTGAATCTTTTCAGCTTCCTTGTAATATTTTTCTTGCTCTTTCGATAATAATTGCCCTCTTTTTTCCCATTTTGCTTTCCAATTATCAATATCACGTTGCTTATTTCTCATTTTTTGCTCTGCGGCTTTAGCGGCATCTTGAATTTCCTTTTCAATTTCAGCATAGAGCATTAATTTTGAATTTAAAGAATCCATATTAAAAAAAGCAATTGTACCTGAGCTACTGTGATTGACGGATGAAACGACAGAATCATTAGTTAATAATTGAGTATGATTTTGTGCAGTTTCTGTGTCCTCTCCTTTTCCAGTTTTAGTGAATAAAATGATAACTAAAATAATTAGAATAACATTTATCGCCAGGGCGATTTTCGCTAATGTGTTTTTATTTTCCATTTTGAGATGGTACTATTTTAAAATTAAATATTCTGCAAAAGTAACAACAAAAATGGAAATTCGCTTTTTTAAAAAGTGAGGATTTTACGTTTTTTGTGAATTATTAACACACAGACGATTTAATCAATTCATGTCCTACGTACTTAAAAGGAAGTCTGACCATCATTTCATAGTCTTGTCCTAGTTCAAGCATGTCATCATCCTTTTTATTATAGTGCCATTCTACAGTCACCATGTTTTCATTCGTTTGGATAGATTTAAGTTGATATAAGATATCTAATAAATGCTTTGATGAGCTAATATTAAAGAAATCTAAATCAATGATAAACTGTGAGACAGGTTTTGGATTTTTAAGATACAATAATATCCAATCATTAACATCTTGAAAAAATAAATCTGATTGATGAGAGATTGATGTGCCACGGAGCAAAAGAATACCAGTATTGGGGTTAAAATCTACTTTTGGCGTTTCATTTGTTGCTGAAATTTGCAATGGTTTTATCATTCTCGACACTTTTAAACAGGCGCAAAGATATAGTATACTTTTGTTAAAATCTATTTTTTTATGATTACATTTTTGTTAAAAAATCACATAAAAGAGAGATTCGCCTTCAGTACTTTAGCTGCAAGTCTTATGCCAATTTTTCAAAAATGCTAAATAAAAAAAGAAGGGTGCAACAGGCAGGAGAATTAATTAACTTCTATGTTTTCGTAAACCCTAATATTTTTCTTCTTTTGGTTAGAAAAATAAACTTTAGAATAATCTCTAAATTCAAGCTCATTAATCGGAAAATCTTTTAACTGAGGATTGACGAGTCGGATTGAATTGAAATGAAACAAAGGCAGAACCACTGCCTCATCTAAGAGTATTTGCTCGGCTTTTGCCAAAAGTTCCATCCTTTTCTCTCTGTTTGTTTCTGCCATGGCCAAGTCGAAATATTGATCGAATTCAGCATTAGAAAATTGAGCTTTGTTAGAGTTATTTGAAGTCCCTCCAATATTTTTACTGTGAAAAGAAGCCATGAAATTTGCAGGATCAGGATAATCGGCAATCCAGCCATATCTCCAAAAAGGCAAATTACCTTTATCCAATATTTCAAAAAATGCTTTCCGCTCAAATTCTTTTAGTTCTAAGTCAATGTTTAAATTATTTTTTAATTGACGTTTGATTTCAAGAGCAACCGGTTGATTTATTTGACCTGAATTATTATAAAATAAGGTTATTTTGTTGTTTTTAAAGCCTGAAAGCGCAAGTTCTTTTTTTGCTCTTTCTAAATTAAATTCATATCCTTTTACCTGTGACTTATCGTAATTATGAATTTCTGGAATTAAACCACTTTTAGCCGGCAAAGCCGCGCCTTCAAGTACGTAACTTGTGATATAATTTTTATCGATTGCATAATTAATGGCTTTTCTTAAATGGTCATTTTTCCACAAGGAAGAATCTTTAAACGAAAATGCATAATACTCTACCTGAAGATTATTGATTGATTGCAGGTTAAACTCTTTGTTTTTGCCTTCTTTCGCTTCTTTTAATGATCCAATTACATTCTGAATTTCTTCCACTGGTAATCCCCAAATAAAATCAATCTTTCCTGATTTAAAATCAACTAGTTCTTTGGATTTGTCATTATTAAATTGAATTTCAACATACGATAATAATGGGAGTTGATTTCCGAATTCATCTTTTTGATAATACTTATTATTTTTTGCGAGTAAAATGCTACTATCAACTGATGTTAAAACAAAAGGACCTGTTCCAACGGCTACTTCATTAATTAATTTATTTTCATAGTAATCGAGCGCTTCTTTGGGGAAAATAGCGGTTTGAATAAGAGCAAGCATATTCAAAAAACCTGAGAATGGTTCGTTTAGTTTAATTTTAATTGTAAAATCGTCAACCACATTGATTCCAGAAACACGGTCTGCCTTTCTTAAATAAAAATCGTTAGCTCCTTTAATATAATTTCTCCATAAAATAGGGGAGGTATTTAATTCGTGATCAGAGCATAAGAATTCAAAGACGAAACGGACATCATCAGCTTTCAACAATCTTCCTTTACCATTTTTGAAACACTCATTGTTATGAAAATAAACATCATTTCTAAGGTTGAAAGTATAAACGCTATTCAGCGAGTCTATATGGAAAGAGTCAGCAATGCATGGTTCTATGCTTAAGTCATTCGCATTAAACTTTAGGAGTCCTTCATAGATTTGACTTGATATGTGTTGAGAATAAATATCTGATATATTAGCTGGAAAAAGAGAAGTGAACGCCTCATTTGAGTTTACCTTAAGGGTGTCACCATAGAATTTACTGCCTTCAGCTTCAATTAAATTTGAAGGAAGCATTTTTAAATCATTGACCGAATCGGCAGACTCACAACTGCAAAAAAGCACTAGACTAACAATTAAACCAACAAAAAAGTAAGACTTCATTTAATCAATGCGTTTTAATTTCCGTACTAAATATAACTATTATGACTTACTAAGAAAAAAAAGCACCTAAAAAGGTGCTTCTTGATCAATTATTTCATTTCAAAAGTATCCATAAAGGCTGTGGTAAAATCACCTGTCCTAAATTTCTCATCTTTCATTAATTGAATATGAAATGGAATAGTGGTTTTGATGCCATCTATAATATATTCATCTAGGGCACGTTCCATTTTTGTAATCGCTTCCTCTCTTGTTTGCGCTACTGTAATCAATTTCGATATCATTGAATCGTAGAAAGGTGGAATAGAATAACCAGCGTAGACATGAGTATCTACTCTAATGCCGTGTCCACCTGGCTCATGATAATCTGTAATTTTACCTGGACTTGGTCTAAACCCAGCATTTGGATCTTCTGCGTTTATTCTACACTGAATGGCATGCAGTTGTGGAAAGTATGCAGAGTTCTTAATTTTTTCTCCAAACGCTAATTTTATTTGTTCCTTAATTAAGTCATAATTAATTACTTCTTCGGTAATGGTATGCTCAACCTGAATACGCGTATTCATTTCCATGAAGTAAAAATTCTTATGTTTATCTACTAAATATTCAATGGTACCAACACCTTCATATTTTACAGCCTTAACCGCTTTGACAGATGCATTGCCCATTTTCTCTCTCAATTCTTGATCAACAAAAGGTGAAGGGGTCTCTTCAACTAATTTTTGATGTCTTCTTTGAATAGAACAATCTCTTTCTGATAAATGACAAGCATTACCATATCTATCTCCAGCAATCTGTATTTCAATATGGCGAGGTTCTTCAATGAATTTTTCCATATACATGCCGTCATTCCCAAAAGCAGCTTTCGATTCTTGTCGCGCAGAATTCCAATGTTCTTCCATTTCGTCTTCGCTCCACACAATTCGCATTCCTTTACCACCACCTCCAGCAGTGGCTTTTATCATAACAGGATATCCTACTTTTTTCCCTTGTTCAATGGCGTCTTTTAAATCTTTTAACAAACCTTCTGATCCAGGTATGCAAGGCACACCAGCATCAATCATAGTTTTTTTTGCCGAAGCTTTATCTCCCATAGCATCAATCATTTCGGGAGAAGCACCAATAAACTTAATGCCATGTTCCTGGCATATTTTTGAAAATTTAGCATTCTCAGACAAAAAACCGTATCCTGGGTGAATAGCATCTGCATTAGTGATTTCAGCCGCTGCAATAATTCTGTCCATTACCAAATATGATTCTGAACTAGCAGCTCCTCCAATACAAACTGCCTCGTCGGCAAACCTGACGTGCAATGATTCTTTATCAGCTGTAGAATAAACTGCAACAGTCTTAATCCCCATCTCTTTACATGTTCTTAAAATACGTAAAGCAATTTCGCCTCTATTGGCAATTAATATTTTTTTAAACATAATTCTGGCTATTTGTAGTAATTATGATGGATCGATTAAGAATAATGGTTGGTCATATTCCACTGGAGACATATCATCAACTAAAATTTTAACAACTTTTCCGGAAATTTCAGATTCAATTTCGTTAAAGAGTTTCATGGCTTCAATAATGCAAACCACATCACCAGTCGATATGGTGTCTCCAACATTAACAAATAAGTCTTTATCTGGGGAAGGTCTTCTGTAAAATGTACCAATCATTGGAGATTTTACTGTAATATATTTGCTTTCATCAGCCTCGGCTGTTGAAGTATTAGCAGGTTCTGCTGAACTTTCAGCTGCAGGTGCGCTAACAGGCGCTGGTGCAGGTGCTGTTGCCACTTGAGGAATAGCGGCCGGTACTGATTGTTGAATATAAACTGGCTCAGAACCAGGCATTTCAGTTTTAATTGTGATTTTAAAATCACCTTGCTCAAGACTCACTTCATTCACGCCTGATTTTGACACGAATTTGATTAAATTTTGAATTTCTTTAATGTCCATAATTTTAGATATTTAGTCTATTTTATTGTATTATTTAGCATCATATGCCCATTTAATGTAGGTTGCTCCCCAAGTGAAGCCTCCTCCAAAGGCAGCAAGTATAATATTGTCGCCTTTCTTAAATTTCTTTTCCCATTCCCACAAACAAAGTGGAATAGTACCTGAAGTAGTATTTCCGAATTTATCAATATTGATTGTCACTTTGTCACTGTTAAGCCCCATTCTTCTGGCAGTTGCATCAATAATTCTTAGGTTAGCTTGATGAGGAACTAGATAGTCAACATCATCACTACCCAATTTATTTTTTTCCATTATCTCAGCTGAAACATCTGCCATACTTTTCACCGCATTTTTAAATACAGTTTGTCCTTCCTGAAATACGTACATGCCATCACTACCAACGTTTTCTTTTGTTATCGGCTCTTTTGATCCACCTATGGCCTGTAATAAGAATTGACGTCCAGATCCATCAGCTTTAAGAATAGCATCCTGAACACCATAGCCATCTGTGTCTGGTTCTAAAAGCACACCTCCTGCACCATCTCCAAAAATGATACAAGTTGCCCTATCTTTATAATTAATAATACTAGACATTACGTCGCCACCAATAACTATAATCTTTTTATAGGTGCCGTTTTCTATATATTGTCGACCAACATCTAAAGTATAGAGGAAGCCCGAGCACGCTGCACTAAGGTCGAAGCCCCATGCGTTGGTTGCACCAACTTTATCACATATGACATTAGATGTACTGGGGAATCGATAATCACCAGTAATGGTGCCTACAATAATCATGTCAATTTCCTGAGGATCTAACCCCCTTTTTTTACAAATTCCTTCAACAATTTTTACTCCGAAATCCGACAATGCTTCTCCTTCGGCAGCAACTCTTCTTTCTTTTATTCCTGTTCTTGAAACAATCCATTCATTATTGGTGTCGACCAGTTTTTCTAGATCAAAATTACTTAATACTTTTTCAGGAACATAGCCGTGAACTGATGTTATTGCTGCAGTGATTTTACTCATTTGGTTAGTTATTTTTTAAACTAGGGTTTGCAATTACCAAGGTGGTAAAATTATTAAAAAAACCTAAACTTGTTTCAAAATAAAAGAATAATTGCATTTTTTTATCAAAAAAGTAAAGATTAGAATAAAAACGAAAAAATGATTAAACTAAAAAAGCTTGCTGACTAATCAACAAGCTTATCATATTTTTAAGAAAATGAAATTTATATAGCTACTTCTTTTTCAGCTAAAACTTTTCCTTTGTAGTACAATTTTCCTTCATGCCAAAATGCACGGTGAAATAAATGAGGTTGACCAGTTGTAGGGCAAGTTGAAATATTTGCAGCAACAGCTTTCACATGAGTTCTTCTCTTGTCTCTTCTTGTTTTAGAAATCTTTCTTTTAGGATGCGCCATTTTTCTTTATTTTAATTCTATTAATTCACTTTTATTCCTCTTCTGCTACTAGCAGATATTGATCCATTATTTTGAGCATTTCTTCATTACATTCCCCTTTTGGGTGCAATTTTTTCAGTGGCATACTTGTTAACGTGAATTCGTATATAGGATGTTGAACATCAATTTGAAACTCATTTGGTAAAACTACTGTCACGGATTCATCATCCATTGGTTTGTTACCAAACTTATAAATTAATTCATTGTGTGTATCAATTTCTTGTCTAAAGTCATCCGTACATCTGTCGCACATAACAATTACACTTCCTTTAATATTAAAAACGGCATTCATTAGGGTTGATTTTTTTTCAAGTGTTAACTCTACTTCTAAATCTCCAGCCTCAATGACTGCGTATTCTAATTGCTCAAAGAACGAATCTTCAATTTTAAAGTTAAATATGTGTTGACCTTCTTTTAAACCAGTGAAGTTAATCAGAAAATCATTTTTCATATTCAATTATTAAAAATGAGAGTGCAAAGATATAATATTTATTTTTAAAATAAGGTATTATTTTTTAAATATTCATCTCTGGAACATTGTCGGGAACAACCAACGCCCCTTCGGTGGCATTTTGAATTTCCTCAACAGTAACACCAGGTGCTCGTTCAACCAGATGAAAAGCATTTTCTTTAATTTCAAGAACTGCTAGATTTGTGACAACTTTTGTTACACAACCTACACCCGTAAGCGGCAAAGAACAAGTCTTTAAAATTTTTGACTCTCCTTTCTTATTAGTATGCATCATGGCAACAATAATATTTTGTGCTGAGGCGACAAGATCCATAGCACCTCCCATTCCTTTTACCATTCTACCTGGGATTTTCCAATTTGCTATATCGCCATTTTGAGCAACTTCCATAGCGCCCAAGACAGTTAATTGAACATGTTGACCACGAATCATAGCAAATGATGTTGCTGAATCAAATATTACTGCTCCTTTGTTAAGCGTAACTGTTTGTTTGCCTGCGTTTATTAAATCAGCATCTTCCTCACCATCAAAAGGGAAAGGACCCATTCCTAAAATACCATTTTCCGATTGAAATTCTACTTCAATACCATTTGGTACGTAATTAGCAACTAATGTTGGTATCCCAATGCCCAAATTAACATACCATCCATTTCTAAGCTCTTGTGCAATTCTTTTTGCAATTCCAATTTTATCTAAAGCCATCTTATTTTTGTCTTACGGTTCGTTGTTCTATTCTTTTTTCAAATCTTTCGCCCTTAAAAATTCTCTGAACAAAAATGCCAGGCGTATGAATGAAGTTTGGATCTAATTCTCCAGCTGGAACCAGCTCTTCAACTTCAGCAACAGTAATTTTTCCAGCCATTGCCATCATGGGGTTAAAATTTCTTGCTGTCGCTTTAAATATTAGATTTCCTTCTGTATCACCTTTCCAGGCTTTAACAAAAGCAAAGTCAGCTAATAAGGCAGATTCTAAAATATGTGGTTTACCATTAAATACTTTGACATCTTTTCCTTCAGCCACTTCAGTACCATAACCTGCCGGCGTGTAAAAAGCAGGGATTCCAGCCCCACCAGCCCTGCATCTTTCTGCCAAACTTCCTTGAGGTATCAAGTCAACCTCTAGTTCACCTGAAAGCATCTGTCTTTCAAATTCATCATTTTCTCCTACATATGAAGAAATCATTTTTTTGATTTGTTTGGACTGTAAAAGAAGACCCAACCCAAAATCATCTACACCAGCGTTATTTGAAATACACGTAAGGCCTTTAACGCCAAGTTTTGCAATTTCAGCAATGCAATTTTCAGGGATTCCACACAAACCGAATCCGCCAAGCATAAGGGTCATATTATCTTGCAGACCAACTAGAGCCTCTTCAACAGAGTTTACAACTTTATTCATAATTTAATCAAATAATCCGTCAACATTTGACGCTTCGTTTTTACATCTAAATATCTCATCATTATAATTAGCGGGCTTTTTAAAGTCACCTTTTGATATTTTTATTGTTCCATCTTTATACACCTCTTGCATATAATACCCGTAAATTGGCAAGGCCATTCTTGCACCTTGTCCCCATGGATAGCTTCTAAAGTGAACTTGTTTATCATCTGCGCCTACCCAAACTCCTGTCACTAAATCAGGAGTAAGCCCCATAAACCAACCATCAGCGGCAGAATTGGTTGTGCCCGTTTTACCTGCTGTAGGATATTTGAGCCCACCCCAAGGTCTACTGCTTCTTAAACTTGAGCTAGTAGCGTATCCTCTGCCTTCTTGATAAGGATTTGATGCGCCATAAATGGCTCCTTTCATCATTCCAATCATAGAGTAGGCCAATTCTTCAGGCATTGCTTCATGCATTTCATACTCAAGATCAATGATAATATTACCATTTTTATCTTCAACCCGCATGATGTATATTGGTTTAATGTAAATGCCCTTATTGGCAAAGGTACTTTGTGCACCAACCATATCGTATAATGAAAGGCTCATAGGTCCTAAACACATAGCAGGTACAACATCTTCTTTTCTAAGGTTGATACCAACTTGCCTTAATAATTTATCCATGGCTTGAGGACCAGCAGACGACCCCATGTCTCTCATAATAGCAACTGTAATGTTATTTAGAGATCCAGCTAAACCACATTTAGTTGGGATTAAATCACCCGTGTTTTTGGTTCCTGTTGCAGGACACCATGCTTTATTTCTGGTTGGTGAAACCGGAACATCAATACAATAAGAAATATCGGAATATGTTTTACAAGGGTCGATTACACCAATGCCCATTGCGGCTGCATAAACAAAAGGTTTAATTGTTGAGCCAACTTGTCGTTGTGTTTTCTTAACATGGTCAAGTGCAAAATGCTTAAAATTTGGACCTCCTACCCATGCTTTTACAAACCCTGTTTCTGGATCCATTGACATTAAGCCAGCTTGCAAAAAGCCTTTATAATATCTTAATGAGTCCATAGGTGTCATTATCGTATCAATATCTCCGCCATAAGAAAAAACGATCATTTTTGAAGGGGTATTAAACGCTTTTTTGATAGCTGATTCTGAAGCTCCGGCAGCTTTCATTTGTCTATATCTATCAGACCTTTTCATAGCACGGTTCATTATTTTTTCAATAGCTTCTGGTGTATTCTCACGGTCATTCGCAAAAGGAGGTTTTTTATTTTTTCGATTATTTTTATCAAATTCCGCTTGAAGTGTTGTACTCAAATGCTTTTGAACAGCTTTTTCAGCATACTTTTGCATTTTTGAATTAATGGTAGTATAAATTCTTAATCCATCTCTGTAAATATTGTAGGGCTCTCCATTTGGTTTGGCGTAAACAAAACTACCATCAGCATTTTTTTGTTTGAATTTTGCTTGTAATTCCCCTCTAATAACTTCCTTAAAGTAAGGTGCCAGCCCCTCTTTATGATCCACTTTTTGGTAATCAATCGCAAGTGGTAATTCTTTAAGTGAATCATAATTTTCTTGTGTAATTGTCACAGGTAAGAATTCATTGTCAATATCTTTCTTCCATTGGTTTAAAACAACATTTCTTCGGTGTCGGGTAGTATCTGGATGTCGAAGTGGGTTAAAAATAGAAGGGTTTTTGCACATTCCTACTAACATGGCGGCTTCTTCCATTTTTAAATCAATGGGTTTTTTGTTAAAATATACCTGAGCTGCAGTTTGAATGCCTACAGCATTATTCAAAAAATCAAAATTATTTAGATACATGGTAATAATCTCCTCTTTGGTATATGCTTTTTCTAACCTTACCGCCAGTACATTTTCTCCAAATTTTTGTTTTAATCTTCCAAATTTTGATTTAGCAACTCCACCGTTTACTGTATCATTCATAGTATACAATAATTTTGCTAATTGTTGCGAAATGGTAGACGCTCCTCCTTTATTCATGCCAAGTATTTCACCTGTAATTGCTCTTCCTAATCCTTCTCCGTCTACACCGGCATGCTCATAGTAACGCTTATCTTCTGTTGCAATAAGCGCTGAAACAACATTAGGAGAAATCGCATTGAATGAAATACTCTTTCGGTTCACGCTCCAAAAACGTCCCATTTCAACCATGTCTTCGGTTAGGATTAAGGATGCTTGTTTATCTGGCGGGGAAGATAGCTCCTCGTAGGATGGAATATTTGATTTAGAGTTTTCTAACATGAATATCACCACGAATAATGGTGTAAAAGCAACAAGCCATGTTATAAGAACAATAATCCTTTTGGTTTTTTTATTTTGCACTTTTAAAGTTTAAGCAAATTGTAGTTAAAATTTGCGTTAAAGTTAAATATATTCAATAAAGATTGATTTATGATGGCTATAAATTTATTAACCAAAACTAGAATTACTAAATTTGCCCCCTTGTTGCTATTATTCGATTTATGCATTTGGTAAAAAATATTGCTCTTTTCTTTGGTTTATTACTCGTTGTAAGTTGCAGCGACAATGATTTTAGTGATTTGGGAGATCAATATATTATTGCATCTGACTTGGAAACAATCTTAGAAACAGATAAAGGAAAGGTTTTTGAATCAAACATTGACCAATTGTATTTTCTGAATGGTGATTTTTTATCTTCAGATTTTGCTAAAAGTGGTAAGCAAAGCATAAAATTAGATTCTAATCATGTTTATGGATTAAACATTGACTTACCAAAACTTAAATCAGGTCAATTTATTAAAGCAACAATTTGGCAAAAAAGAGGAGTAAGTGATGGCACCTTGGTAGCTACAGTTAAACGAAAAGGTTCGCTATTTAAGTACCGTTCGTTTTACCCTAAGGGACAGAAATCAGATTGGGTAAAGCACAGTGTAAATTTTGTTGTACCTGATAAAGTTGACGCCATCTCTTTCTTTGTTTTTTCTGGTAAAAAAGAGGCCTATTTTGATGATGTGAAAATTGAAATTTTTAACAGCGTTCCTAAAAATGATTTAAAAAAGCATTTGAGCTTATACATTCCGGAAAATTCAAAGTATAAATTAGATAGCCTTACCAGTGTTGCCTTACTTAGACAAATTATTCCTAGTTCAACCAAAAAATATGTATCTGCAATTGTTGTTGATAATCAGGATTCGTTAAAAATTAAAATGAAACTAAAAGGTGATTGGAATGACCACATTAAATCAGGTAAGACTTCTTACAGAATTAAGTTTAAAGGGAACTATAGTTTTGATGGTCTGAAATCTTTTTCTATTCAGCATCCTAAAACAAGAAACTATGTTCATGAGTGGGTGATTCATCAATTTTCAGACATGGAAGATGTTTTAACCACAGATTACGACTTTTTGAATGTATCAGTTAATAACATAGATTATGGGATTTATGCCGTTGAGGAGCATTTTGATAAACAATTGATAGAAAGTAGAAATAGGAGAGAGGGACCCATTTTAAAATTTGATGAATCTGGCGCTTGGGCATATAACTATTTAAAGTATGAAATAGGTTCAAAACTTTTCCTACCTTATTTTGAATCCACAGTTATAAGTGTGTTCAAACAAAATAGAACCATAGGAAGCAGTACATTGTATGCTAACTTTCTTGAAGGACAAAACTTATTATATAGGTTTAAAAATGGAACTTTAAAAGCGAGTCAAATTTTTAATATTGAATCACTGGCTAAATTCTATGTATTAGTTGAATTGAGTGGAAACAATCATGCATTAGCGTGGCACAATCGACGGTTTTATTTTAACCCAATTACACATAAGCTTGAACATATTTTGTATGATGTTCAACCTTATTTAAGAAAAAATTATGTGGCTAATAACATTCTAGATAAGCTTGTTGGTAAAGCCGATCATATCGAAAATGTTTTTGATTATCCTCTATTAATGGATTCTGAATTTAAGGATAAGTATTTGTTTTATTTAAATAAAATGACAAGCAAGACTTATTTAGATTCTATGTTTACCATCATTGACGAGCAATTAACAGAATATATTTCGGCTGTTCAAACAGAGGAGGAAGAATATATTTTTGATAAAAATGAATATTATAAAAACGCAGCATATAACAGATCTCGCCTTAATCAGTTAGATTCCGTTTGGCAGTATAGAATCGATCATCCAAAAACAGTCGAGGAATATACAAAAATCGCAAGTTATGAGTCTGCTGTTGACAGATTTTTTGTTCCAGAAATTAGCGTTAACGCCTATCTTACAAAGCTGGATTCTTTAAAATATGAGTTAAGAATGGAAAATTACCATATCAATGGTGTCTCCGTTTTAGGTTATACTAGTAAACAGGCTATTAACGATATTATATATTTTGAGAAACCAACTCATTTAGATGCGTTTAAAGGCAATGAAGATGTATCTGTTATAATACTAAACTATAAGCCAAAAAAACTTCTTTTAAAGGTTGATAATTTGGGAGATACCATAGTTAATAAAGCCATTATTCCTTGGCCTAAACCTAGCAATGGTATTACAAGGGTTGATTTGGAGCAGTCATTTACTAAAAGACACCCTAAATATTTTGCATCAAACAATGAAATAACGTTTTCTGGTAAAATTGAAATAAACGAATTGATATACATTCCTTCTAAATACCAAGTAAGGATTTTACCAGGTTCTAAAATCACCTTTAAGCAAGGGGGAGGTTTAGTTGTAAATAATTCATTTTATGCAATTGGAACTGCTGAAAGACCTATTTCTTTTATCTGTGAAGACAGTTTGTCGCATGGGGTAACTATCATAAATGAAGGAAATAAGAAAGAAGCTTCACTGGTTTATGTTAAATGTTCAGGTTTGTCTAATTTAAATTACAAAAATTGGCAATTAACGGGTGCAATAAATATCTATGAAACTGCTACATTTATCAATCACTTAACCATTGAAAATAATCATTCAGAGGACGCTTTAAATATTATTAGAAGCTCATTTGAAATTGACCATTTAAGCATTAAAAATACATTATCAGATGGCTTTGATGCCGATTTTTGTACTGGAATTATTAGTAAAAGTGAGTTTGCCAATACAGGGAATGATTGTATAGATTTTTCTGGTTCTGACGTCAGAATATCCGACATCAAAATTATCAATTCAGGAGATAAAGGAATTTCTGGAGGTGAAAAAAGTACATTGACCTTGGAGAACATCAATGTAGATGGTGCAATAACAGGAGTCGCTTCAAAGGATAAATCTCTGATAACTGGTGATTCGATAACAATATTTAATGCTGAATATGGCGTGGCTGCTTTCCAAAAAAAGGGTGAATATGCACCTGCAAAAATTGAATTAGATGAATTAGAATTTAAAAATGTTCAAATGCGCAAGTTAATCGATAAGGGTTCAGAAATTATAATTAATGGAACCGCTCAAAAAGGGATGGTCAGAATTGATGTCGATAAACTCTATGAACGATTCGAGAAAAAATAATAAGCTACTGAAGGATAATTTTACTTCTGGCTAATTTATTTTCTGTTTGTAATTCAATAAAATAGATACCAGCTTTGATATGATCAAGATTTAGCATGGTCGTATTGTTAACACTTGAATAGGATTGATTCAGTATCATACTTCCGTCTATATCTACTATTCTTATTATTCCTTTAGCGTAGGCATCAGTTAAAGCAATATGGACTATTCCTGTGCTTGGATTCGGAAAAATAGAAACATCTGATTCAATATTTGAGTTTGATTCAATGCCTAAAATCGAAATCTCAACACATTCAGATGTGTCAGTACAACCATTTTTTGTTATTTCAACAGCATAGTTACCTAGTGCTGGAGCCGAATATGACTGATCAATAGCTCCGGGAATAGCCATCATTTCGTTATCGCAATCAAGCCATTGGTAAGACGCGCCATTTTCATTAGCTGTTATCAGAGAAACTTGACTCAGAGAAGTACTGATATCGTTTGGCTGAAATGTTAAGTCTAAAGTAACCAGTGAGTCGCAACCGTCAGGAGTTTGAAGCATAAAAGTAGCTGAATTATTATCTGTGGTATATGTGTTTCCATCTATCCATGTAAATGGTTTGCAGGCAGTTTGCACATCAGTTGCCGTAATTGTAGTAATGGTTAGGTTAAGTGTTACTATAGAATCACATCCATTTGAATTAGTGAGTATGAAGGTATTGGTATTATTACTCGAGGTGTAGGTTACACCATTAATCCAAGTAAAGGCGGTGCATGAGGTCTGAACATCTGTACCAAAAGTAGTTCCTAAAACGGTCAAATCAAGGGTAATAACAGAATCACACCCCGCAGCATTAGGAATAGTGTGAGTTGCGGTATTATTATCACTCGTATATAAATTACCATCAATCCACTGTAAAATATCACACACAACATGAACATCAGTACTAGAGGTGGATTGATTATTGCCAAGTGTTAGATTTAGTGTAATCACAGAATCACAGCCTGCTATATTTGGTATTGTATAAGTTGCAGTATTGTTGTTAGACGTATAGGTGATACCATCAATCCATGTAAATTGGTTACAGCTTGGGTTTTGAACATCAACCCCAGTATTATTTGCTGCTGTAGCAAGTGTTACACCATTAACCCAATTAGATGATGTTCCTGAAAGTGCAAAATTAGACAATGTACCTGTATTACCATTTCCACTTAAATCAGTTAGCGTAGTCAATCCTGTATTCGATCCATTGGCATTACCAGAGTTGAATTGGTAGTATGCAACAAGTCCGGTTTGAGAACAAAGTTCTGTATTCATGGTTTGGGCTATTTCAGCTCCCGTTCTATGGATATTCCAAATTCTTGCTTCATCTATTCTTCCTGGGAAAAATCGCCCTAAGGGAACATTGGCACCTATATTTAAATCAGTTGTAGATGCATTTGAAATTGATAAGCTAGTAGAAAGCGAATCTACTGGAATTCCATTGACATAAATTCGCATCATTGTGCCATCATATGAGCCCGCCACATGCTGCCAGGTATTTAAAGTAAGTTCGTTTGGGTCTGAAGTCAGCTCGGTCCAATTAGATCCATTTCCAAAGGCAAAATTTAATCTTCCATTGTCTCCTGCTCTAAACATATATCCTTCCCAAGCGGCAGCTTCCTTAACAATAATGTTTCCTCGCCATACTTCATTTGTCCAACTGCTTGGATAAATCCATGCCTCTAGTGTTATAGCAGTACCTGTAATCTGAACCGAGGAACTATTCCCACAATTTATTTGGTCGTCAACACCATCAAAATGCAGAGCGTTTTGACTAAAACTATTTAGGAAAGATGCCAGAAAAAAAAATAGACTAAGAGAAAACTTTTCCATGATGTTAGATTTTGAATTACTGAAAGGTAAGGTTTTCAGTTGGGTTTTCAAAAAACTAGCCGGAAACCTCAATCAAGTATATAAAATCTAATTGGAACTAAGTCGATCAATTTTAGGACTTAAAGCCATTTAATTGATGCCCTCAACTTTTTTTATTGGTCGGACTTCTATTCGCCATATACCTTCTTCAAACCGAGGATCCTTTTTAGCTATTTTAATGGCTTCGTCCAAATCTTTTGCTAAAAGATGGTAATAGCCAGAGATAATTTCTTTGGTCTCATTATATGGTCCGTCAACAATTTTTCCATTTTTGTATGAAAGCATTCTACCTTCCATTTCTAAGGGTTGGGCAGATTTCATTTTTCCTTCATCAGTCAATTGCTTTATAAAACCACCAATCTTTTCAATGTGCTGTTGTAGCTGTTCCGGAGATAAGTTCGCTTTAGGTTTTTCTTCACTTCTAATTAATAGCATAAATTCTTTCATCATTGTTTTTTAAATTATTGTTTATACCCTAAACACAATTGAAATGACTAATAAGGGACAAAGTCTGATATTTTTTTCTTTAGTAAGTTTATATCCCTTTCATTTTTAGCTAAAGTTATCGCTTTTTCAAACTGAAAAACGGCCTTTTCTCTTTGATTTTCTTTTTTATATAATTCACCTAATGTTGAATGGAAAAGATAGTGGCCGCCAATATCTGAGTCAGATTCAAGTTTTTTTAATTCCGCAATAGCCACCATATTTCCTTTTGCATTTGCCAATGCAATACTCCTGTTTAATTTTATGATCGGAGAGTTTTCAATTTTTAATAATTTGTCATAAAGTAATAGTATTTCACCCCAATTCGTTTCTTTAAAATTCACAGCAACGCAATGATTGGCGGAAATAGCAGCTAAAATGAGGTAAATTGAATTTTTTTCTTCTTTAGTAGCAATATCCAAGTGATGTATGCCGCTTTGTATTAATTCTTGATTCCATTTTTTTCGATTCTGCTTTTCCATCTCAATTATTGAATCATTGTTGCTTATTCTGGCTTCAAACCGAGATGCATTGAGATACATTAAGGCTAGTAGGGCATGGCAATCTGCTTTTTGTTTAATGGTATGATTGCTAATAAGTACTTTAACCAATCGAATGGCTTCAATGCATAAATCATATCGAATTATTTCATGCTTTTTTGACGGAAAATACCCTTCATTAAATAGCAAATAAATGGTTTTGAGAATAATTCCAAGTCTTTCATTGATATCATCTGAAATCTCAGTGCTTATCTTATTTTTCTTTAATTGCTGACGGCCTCTCACTAATCGTTTATTAATTGTTTCACGAGTTGAAAAGCAAGAATTAGCTATTTCCGTAATACTAAAACCGCAGAGTATTTTTAATATCAAAGCTATTTGAGTATTTTCTGAAATGCTGGGATGACAGCATACAAACATCATTTTTAGCTGTTCATCAGAGATAATTTCTTCAGTAAAATTGGCATGCTTTAGCTCTTCTATGTTTTTTAAGTGAGCTTCATATTGCGTTTGATATCTTTTACGTTTAATGACATTAAGTGCTATATTTTTTGCGGTTTTGTAAAGCCATGCTTGAGGGTTGGCTGGAATGCCTTTGTGTTGCCAGTTTTCAGTAGCAACTAATAATGTTTCTTGCACAATATCTTCTGCAGCATCAATTCCGACATATTTTGAAATAACCGAAGTCATCCGTCCATATTCAGTTCTGAAGTAATGGTCAGTCAGAATTTTAGCATCACCTTTTGGTTTATTGTTCCGCATAATCGTCGGTTATCTCATATTTGCTCCAGTAAAATCGGAGGTTATATCATCTTTATCAAAACATTTCCTGTTTTTTGACCAGAGCTTACATATTCATAGGCCTTTGCAATGTCGTCTAATGGATATTCTCTATCTAATACCGGTTTAAAAGCACCTTTTTCTAAAAGATGACTAATGTAAGGTATTGTTTTGTCTGTATGAAATGGAATTGGAAAGATGACTTTTTTACTAAAGATTGAGTAAAATATGTTTTGAGCATAAGGACCGAGTTCAGATGAACTGTAAATTCCTTTTTCTTTCAATAAAGGTTTACATTTTCCAAATGTACTTTTGCCTACTGCATCAAATATAAAGTCATATTTGTCTTTATCATTTGTAAAATCTTCTGTAGTATAGTCGTATGTTTTATGTGCTCCTAATGAGTTTATGCGCTCAATATTTTTTGTGTTGCATGTTGCGGTTAGTCGCACGTCATACTCACCCAGGAATTGTAAAAGGGCAGAACCAATGGCTCCAGTAGCTCCATTTACTAAAATGCTTTGATCAGGTTTAATATTAGTTTTATGAATAAATGTATAGGCGTAATGCGCACCTTCTAAACTTGCGGCAGCGGTATTAAAATCAATTTTATCAGGAATTGGGTATGCATTTTGTTGTGCTACTGAGACATATTCTGCATGCGTTTCTGCGCCAGTATCATTAAATCCAAAAACTTTATCGCCTACGCTAAACAACGAGACTTGCTTGCCAATAGATACCACTTCTCCTGCAAAATCAGTACCTAATATTACTTTCCTTGGTTTAAATGAACCCAGTACAAATCTCATAATAAAAGGTTTAGCTGTCAAATTGGCACAATCTGTTCTATTAACTGTAGCGTAATGAATTTTAATTAATATTTCATTTTCTTTAGGAACAGGTCGTTCAATGTGTTCTATTTGTATGGCGCTGGGAGAACCATATTTTCTACGTATGGCCGCTTTCATTTTTTGCATTCTAAAAAATCTTAAGCTAAAGTAAGCATTTTAAGTTTTCTATTACCACGACCATTTATTGGTAAAAGTATTGAAATAATCGAACCCTAATTTAAATCTGAAGTAGGGTTGTGTGATGTCATTAAACTGGGCGGTATAATAAAATCCATATTTAAAATACTCTTTAAATGCTCTGAATTTTCTCTCGACGCCAATAAAAAATTCAGAGTGTGTATAATTGAACTCTTGAAGTAAGAGGGCATTCGTTCCGACCACCGATTCAAATTTTAAGTGACGAATTAATGGCACTTTATTAAGGAAAAAGCCATTAAAGTGATGTACATAAAATGCTTGCAGATACGGTCCGCTTGTATTGTAGTTGGTATCTAAGCCTTGATGTGTTTCTAGCGGATTGGACAAAAAGCCAGGATCTGATTGCTTAATAAATCTGTGTTCAATTACCCTTAAGTTTTGTTTATTGAGAAATGATCCGCCAATTACTCTCCATTTCGAGTCACCATAATTACCCAGATTTATTTCGTCAGATACTTTAAATTCCAATTGATTAAATCTTACTTCACTTCCAAATAAACCTGGAATTCCTTGCTTAAAGGTCAGTTCAAGTTCCGGGAACTCTGATCCTATGATTAATTTTTCATTATTTTTAATGATGTACTTTTGGTTGAAACGATATTGGAATTTAAATTCAATAAAAGCAACTTTATAACGTTCAAAATCCGGAGGATCAGGAAATAACATGAGATCTAATGTGTCTGATTGTTCTAAAAAGTTGAAAATTGGACCAAATTCTATGTCCCCGAGAGGTTGGCGGTCGGCAAAACTGAATTTAACACGTCCGTAAAGTCCGTTCACAATTTCTCGTCTATGAGCCATGCTAAAAAATTGGTTACGTATATAACTTCCGGCTCCCAATAAATAGTTGATAGCAGTGGTCTGATTTGTAATCCGTTCATACACATCACCTCCTTCTAATTCTATGCTACCAAATTTGAGTGGCAAGAAAGTATATTCCAGTCCTAACTTTGGTCGCAGGTCTCTATTCAAAAAACCATAGTTTAAGGATGGAGTCACCTTTATTTTATGATTATTTTGAAACTTCTTGGAATAATGACCTGAAAAATCGTAACGAAACCCACCAACACCTAAAACATCAATACTGCTTAACATAGGAGAAATAAATATTTCCTGTTCTTTAAATCGATTTCTAAGTCCAATTCCGCTTAACAATACATCTCCGATTGTAATTTTATTGAAGGCGGCATCCACACTATCTAAATAGAATTCGCTCTGCTTAATGGAATCAATGGCTTCCTGTTCAGCTATAAAATCTAATTCGCTTACCTTTAATTTTAATGGTCTGTTTCTATTCCAGAATATCGAGTCTTTCGAAAAAGCATCATCAGCATAACTTGAAATTTCATTTTTAAAATCTTTTATTTCAACATCAGTATTGAATTGATAATTGAAATGCTTGACTCTGGTATTGGCCCTAATATAATCCTCTTCTTCTTTAATGGTATACGTAAATTCTCGTCTTCCTACTACCCAATTTTCCTCTATCTTTTCATAGTCTTGGATAACATTAAAATCCTGAAAAAAAGGCATTGAACCAGGATTAATAGAGAGGTTAAGGGACTTTATAACCCATAAGTCGCTGATAATATATAATTGACCTTCGAATAGAGCGGCGCTTTTAAATCGAGGAGTGACTTGAATTTCATATATTTTCAGGTCATTTTCATAAAAGACATTGGATAATTGAAATTTATAGTTTGTGAAAGCCTGAACACCAATAGGGGAAGTGATAGGATGTTCAGTTATTTTGGGTAAATTAATCATGTTTTGGTAAAGGTTAATGTCTCCGTCCTCTACTTTTTCATAAAAAATATAAGGATCGACTTCAACTGCTTGTATTGGGGTAATAATATCTTCCTGGTAATAATCTATAAACGATTCTGCTTGAGCAGGCTCACGGTCGGAATAATCATGAAGGGCTAATATTTTTTCGTGATAGGTATTTTTAGCAATAAAAGTGGTTTTAGAAATAGACTCAATCAGACTCATTTTAGAGGGTGCATCAGACGTAGAATCAGGTTTTCTTGGTTCACGTTCAAGTCCTGTCTTCAAATAGGTATCACAAACATAATTGTTGACTTGCAAGGCCATATCTTTCCGATTAGCCTGTACTTTTTTAATAATGGAATTGCCAACCTTTACTTTTTTGGTCACCACTTCTACGGATTGTAATTGAATTGATTCCTCAACTAATGAAAGGTTAAGGATATTTATTTTTTGGCTAAGTGAAACATCTGCAATGGTGTCTTTCATCCCTAACATTTTAAAATGAATAGAGTAGGTACTGGCTTTTTTTAATTCTAAAAAGTAAAGCCCATTATAATCAGTAATGACACCATAAGTTGAGCTATCAATGTAGACTTTAACGCCAGGAAGAGGATTTCCTTGAATATCTGTAACAGCCCCTTTTAACACAAGCTGCGCATTCAATTGACATGATAAGATCAAGGCGATAAGGACCAAGTAATGTTTCATTAATCTTAAGGTTAAGGGATCGGGTTTTGTCTTAATGTGAGCTAAGATACTCAAAGTTAACCTTACAGTCCACCTGATGTATAAGTTTTGTTAGGTGCTATTTTTTTGTAATAGTCCAATACCTCGCTTGCCCTTTGCGTCACAAAGGGGCTAGGTTGATTGATTTTTCCAATTGAAGTCACCATATTGTTCATTGTTCTTTCTAACATCCATTTTCCATCAATGGATTTTTTTGATTTTAGTAATTCAATTGCCGGGAATAGTTTTTCTGATTTAACGCGTTCCCGTTTCAGGATCCATAGTATTTCTAAAAAGTCACCTTTATAGAAGTTTGGAAATGTTAGTAAATCCAATTTATTAATCATTATTTTATTAGGATTTCGAGAGTTGTAACAAACCTTATGTCTCAATATGAAATCGATACATTTTTCTTTCAGTATTTCAACTTCGTCATTTCAACTAGGTTTAGGAATAAAGGAAATGCCTTTCAATAGTTTGATAACTCCCCAATAACAAGTGTGTTTACCATAGCAGCTTGTATTTTTGCAGAATTGATTTTTGGGTGCTTCATATTTTCCGTCATCAAATCGTTGATTATTACAAAAGAATTCCAAAAATCGAATACTCTTTTCGTCCGGTTTATTATTAAAGTAGCCGTCCAAATACAACATATTTCCATTTAGGCATGGTATCGGAAAATGGTCTTCTTTGAGCGAGTAAATCCCATACTTTTCATTACAGGAAAATGTTTGTGAGATTTTGGAATTACTTTCCATAATCCATTTTCATCTTGACTTTTAAAAATTCGTTCAATTATGTTTTCTTTTTCCTTAAGCATTTTAAATTCTTCAAAATTCCACCTGCAGTCTCGTTTGAGAGTAGTGGTAGATTTCTACTCACTGACTTTTCAGTCTAGTACTGACCTTTGTTTTTATATTTAACCTTTCATTTTATCACCTAAAATTCTATTAATCAAATATATTGTTAGCTACTGGTATTTTTTCGACGTTGTATTCAATTTGTTTAATCTTCAATTTTAACCAAGTCCATTTACCACTTTCCAAACTCCAACTTGCTTTGCACTCCACTGGTATTTTTATTCCATTTCTTTCTTCTGTTTTGGTAGCAGTAACAGTCCATTCGGTAGGTTCATCATCATTGGAATCTAAGTAACGCATTGCTACGAATTTTTCAAAAGTTCCGTTGCTGTCAAAATAAAATTTGCCTGAACCTTTAGTTCCTTTATATTCCATTGTTGCTCTGGCAGAATAGTCGTCTATAGTTTCCCATTTTATGTATTGATTTAAAGATGCTGATGGAAACCAGACGATTTCTGCTAAATACCTTTGCAAACTTGCTTGATTTACTTTTTCGTCATTTTTTGCATGGGCAACTGGAATGAGAGAAAGAAGTTTAATTATCATTTCGCCTTTACCATCCACAAATTTGTCTCTGCCCACTACACTCAATATTGAGCTCATTTCAGTATTGATATTCCAATTGAACGCTGGTGGTTGAACAGTAAAATATTGTTCAGCTGTTCCATTATTCCAATTTGTTTGTTCAGGTTTCAATTTCAGTTGTAGCTCTTGAACCAAATGCACATTGGATATACATTTTTCACCAATTATGCCACTATTAATCAACCATTTTTGAACGATTGGTGGTAAGCCAACTAATTCTTCTTGCGTTATAATGTGTTGCTTTTTGACCTGTGAATTATCGAATAGATTTACTCTTTCCGTTTTTATTTTCTGCATAAAATTAAAACTTGAATATCCAAGAATTGCTACGAAAAGAATAATAATGTTTGCTATGGTGCCAAATTTTGCGTCAGACCAATAGTTTAGTACCAGCACCTGTGAAATAATAACGGCCAAAAAACTACTAAACCACCAATAATTAGAATGAACGAGCATTAAACTGACTGTAACGGTGAAAAGCATAAATGTCAACAACCAAATTATTCCGAACGTTTTTGAAATTGGTTGTGAAATGGAATTAAACTCGGATATGTCAAATGCTTTGAAAAATCCAAATAAATGGATAATTCCATGGATTCCAATCAGTATGATTAAAGCTATTCGCATAGTCACTTTTTACTTGTAGCCAGCGGTTTGGTTAAAGCCAGTTTTAATTGGTTTTAGGTTTTGTTATACTCTGTTTTTCCATATCTTTTTTAAATTCTTCAAGTAGCTCATAAAATCGATTGATTGAAATTGAGTGTTGCTCATCTGTAGTCGGAGCTTCAAATACTTCCTCCCAACTTATGTCTTTTGAATGAAACCCCATTGATTCTGCAACTATCATATTAACCCATCCAGCTGTGGACTCATAATATCCTAATTTGTTAGCTACCCAGTTAAAGAAAGGTTCGTCTGTATGAGCAGCAGTTACAACTCCCTCATCTAAAAGAGCATGATAGTATCCAGATATATACAAGTGAATTGCCTTCAGCGTATTTTCTCCAACAAACATTGCTGGTCTATACTCAATCAGTTTCAGTATTTTATAGCAATCGAGAATCATGTATTTAATCGAGTATAAGGTAAGAATATATAACACATGTTATATACTTCTTTTACGTTTAATCCAAAATTAATGAATCGATTGGACTTTTTAGGTTTAAATTGGTTTAGTGAAGTTGATTAGACCGATAGTAGGGTATCAGTGCTAGTTTTGTTCTACTGAAAAGCTTAGCCCAATTTTTATTTTATCATAGCTCAATTCACCATTTAACGCTTCGTAAATGGGCTTTAAGCCAGCGGGCTTTTTTAACTTGGCTGCAATATTTTTAACCAATTCAATTTCTTGGGGCGTAATTAAGGCGGATAGGTCCACCAACTTACCATCTGTTTTGAGTTTAATCAAGTGATTCACAATGGTGGCCTCTGATACATTTTTATGCATGGCTATTTCAGAAACTGATAGTCCATTGGTATGTAAATCAAACGTTTCATCATAGGTGCTTACTTTTTTTTGGGTAGGTGATTTTTCTTTTTTTGGTCGGGAGGTAAACTCATTGATGGCGTCGAGGAACAATTGACCATAAGTCCTAAATTTGGCTTCACCCATGCCTTGAACTTCTAACATGTCAAGTTCGTTAGTTGGTTTTTTTAGGACCATGTCTTTCAACGCAGAGTCATGGAAAATAATGTAAGCTGGTACACCTTTTTCGGCGGCAATACGTTTTCGGACTGTTTTAAGGTGTTCAAATAGATTGTTTGCCTGACCAGAATCGATAGCAGAAGCAGGCTTCTTTTTTTGACGTTTAGCTTTGACTTCTCTGAGTTGTGGTTTCGTCAAATCAATCGTTTTTTTTCCGCTTAATATGTCTTGACCAAAATCTGTACTTTTTAAATGAAAATGATCATCATAAGCAATTTCAATCACACCCATGTTGATGAGCTGGGTGATGTAATGCTGCCAATCATTAAAGCTATAGTCCGATCCTACACCATATGTTTTTAACTGATGGTAATTGTTTTCATAAATGTCTATGGCTTTTGATCCTCTCAAAATATTAATGCAGGTATTAATCCCGATTTGAAAGTTTGTTCGGTGCAAGGCTGATAATGCCTTTTGAGCAATAATTTGTCCGTTGATAACTTCAGGCGGATTTTGGCATACGTCACAATTACCACAGTCTTCTTCTAAGTGTTCACTGAAATAGGAGAGTAGAATGCGTCTTCGACAGGTAGTTGCTTCGGCATATTGCAAAATGCGGTTTATTTTTTCCTGGTAAATGGGCTTGAATTCACTTTCCTGAATAAAATCATTGAGTAGAATGACATCTCTATAATTATAATACAAAACGGTATCGCTATCTAAACCATCACGTCCTGCACGACCAATTTCCTGATAATAGCCTTCTAAATTTTTGGGAAGGTTATTGTGTATGATCCAGCGTACGTTGGATTTGTCAATTCCCATACCAAAAGCAATGGTAGCGCAGATAACCGGTACCTTATCGTGAATAAAGGCTTCCTGTACTTTGTTTCTTTGCTCGCTGTTCAAACCAGCGTGATAATGATAAGCAGGAATGTCATTCGCATTTAAAACTGTTGCCCAAGTTTCTGTCTCTTTTCTTGATAAACAATAAATAATACCGGATTGTCCTGGTCGGCTATTGATAAAATCTAATATTTCCTTTTCTTTCTTTTTTTTAGGAATTTGCGACCTGACATTGAGTGATAAATTAGGACGGTTAAAGGAACTCAAAAAAAAGTCTTGTTCTTTTAAATGCAATTGTTTAATGATGTCCTTTCTGGTGATTTTATCAGCAGTAGCCGTTAAGGCAATCATTGGAATATTTGGAAATTCTGTCCTTAAACTACCAATTTTCTGATATTCTGGTCTAAAATCATGACCCCACATAGAAACGCAATGGGCTTCATCAACAGCGAACAGACTAATTTTTAATTCTTTTAACCAACTGTCCTTAACCTGGAATAATGTTTCTGGCGCCATGTACAATAGTTTGATACGGCCAGATAAACATTCTGAGATAAGGTGTTGTTTTTCAAAATCGTCAATTGAGCTATTGTAAAATGCAGAAGGTATTCCGTTTTCTCGCAAAGACTCCACCTGATCCTTCATTAAGGAAATAAGCGGGGAAATCACAATGGTAATGTGCTCGAGCAGAATGGCCGGTAGTTGAAAGCAAATTGATTTTCCACCTCCCGTTGGCATTAAAACTAAACAATCTTTTTGGTGCAAGACTGATTGGATAATTTCTTCTTGTTGAGGGCGAAAACTGGCATATCCAAAATTCTGTTTAAGTGCATGTTGTAAATCGACGCCCATAGCCTCAAAGGTATGAAAAAAACATGAGTATGCTTAACAGAATGTCATCAAATAGAAGCTGTTTTTTTTATCTGAAAATCAGTTAGAAACAGCAGGATAAATCAGCTTTTTTTACACTAACTATTTAATTCCTTTTCCAATAATAAGGGGTAAGGAGGAGTGCGACCGTAAATAGTTCAAGTCGTCCAAAGAGCATAAGAAAAGCCAATACCCATTTACCGCCATCTGGTACTTGAGAAAAACTATGGCTAGGTCCTAAATCACCAATCCCAGGACCGACATTACCAAGAGAAGTGGCTACTGAAGAGATGGCTTCGTCAAAAGGGACGCCAATTGCCGTCATAATTCCAGAACCAATCGTGAAAATGAAGAGATATAAAAAAATGAATGCCAATAAATTATAAATAATAGTATTTGAAACGGGGTGTTGGTTTAAACTTACTTGAATAACAGCATTTGGATGAAGTCTTCTTTTAAATTCTAAGAAACCGTTTTTCATTAACACAATAATTCTTACAATTTTAATTCCACCACTCGTGGAACCTGCAGAAGCACCTGAAAAGAGTAATAAAAAGAAAATAAAAGTGGCCAACGATCCCCATGTTGTGAAATCTCCACTGGCGTACCCTGTGGTAGTAATGATACTAACCACTTGAAAAAGAGTAGCTCTAAACGAATTTGAAAAATCTTGATAGACACCACTGTAATACACGATAGGTGTTAATACCAAAACAAGACCAATTATGGCCATTAAGTACCAACGGAATTCATCATTTTTAAAAACGTTTTTGAATTTTCCTTTCAAACCAAAGTAAAGTAATGTGAAATTTGTACCCGCTAAAAACATAAATATTACAGTTATGTATTCAATGAGTGGTGAGTTAAAATAAGCAATACTGTTTTGATAGGTTGAAAACCCACCAGTCGAATTTGTAGTAAGCGCATGATTAATCGCATCAAAAAAAGACATTCCCGCAAACAGAAATAGAATAGTCTGTAAGGTAGTAAGCGCAACATAAATGACCCAAAGTCGTTTGGCCGTTTCTTTGATTCGCGGATGAATTTTATCTTTCGTTGGTCCAGGAGCTTCTGCGACGAATAATTCCATTCCACCAATACCTAACATAGGTAAAATAGCAATAGTTAATACAATAATTCCCATTCCACCAATCCATTGGGTTAAACTTCTCCAAAAAAGTACTGCCCTTGGCATGTCTTCAATATTGTCGAGAATTGAAGCACCTGTTGTTGAGAGACCTGACATGGTTTCAAAAAAGGCATTGGTTAAACTCGGGATAGACCCCGTTACCAAATAGGGGAGTGTACCAAATACGGCCATTGACAGCCATCCCATGGTTACAATTAAGTATCCATCTCGTTTTTTTATTTCCGCATCACGGCTGCTTTTAGTCGTAAATTTAAGAAATGCACCAAAAGATAAGGTGATTAAGCTGGCAAACAAAAGTGGTAAAAAATCTTCTCCATAATAAAGTGCGAAACCAATAGTAGTGAGCATTAATGTACCCATTATAGAAAGCAGCCCGCCTATTACATTGAACGTTACACTTGTATTGATGAGCTTTTTAGCCATTTATTTTAGGAAAAGAAATTCTCTATTTTGTTAATTGATTCTGTCAACGAAAATACAACTGCCTGGTCTCCCTCTTCCAATTGAAAATTCCCAAACGGAATAAATCCAAAATCGTTTCTAATCACCCCAACAATATTAGCTGTTTTAGGAAATCCTAATTTATTAATCGTTTTCTTAGTCACTTTTGAGCCCGCCTTCACATTAAATTCAATAATTTCCGCATCAACACCATGTAAAGACCCTACAGCACTGATTTCACCCTTTCTAACATGTTTAAACATATTAGAAGCCGCAATGATTTTTTTATTGATTAGTGTATCTATTCCAATATTTTGAGAAAGATGAATGTAGTCAATGTTTTCAACACGTGCAATGGTTTTTTTAACGTCATGGTTTTTGGCCACTAAAGAAGACATGATGTTGGATTCAGAATCTGCAGTTACGGCAACAAAAGCATCCATATCTCCAAGACCCTCTTCTTCCAGCGCTTTTACATCACGCCCATCAATATTAACAACCAGCGTATTCTTTAACTTTCCTGCAAGAACCGAACAACGTTCTGCATCTTTTTCAACTAAAATTACCCTGTAATCCTTTTCTAACAATTGTGCAGCAGCCAGTCCAATGCTCGATCCTCCAAGAATCATAATGTCTTTAATATCAAAACAACGCTGATCGCATATGTCCATAATTAAATCTATGGATTCCGGATTAGTCACAAAATACAGAATGTCGTTTTCTAATATTTTAGTATCCGCCTTTACAATGATGGTTTGCTCTTTTCTATGAAGCGCAATAGGTTTAAAGGTCAGGTTGGGGTTAAGATGAGCACTTTCCGTAATGGTCATGTTCTTTAAAGGTGATGCATCACCAATAGAAATACCAATTACAGAGAGTTTTCCACCTTCAAACTCTAAATTATCTGTAAATGCAGACTTAAGAACTAAACTTTTAATTTCTTGAGCGGCCAATTGAACAGGTGAAATTAAATCATCAACCCCTAAACCGTGATAGATGGCTAAATTTTCTGGTAATAATAATTCCTGGTTATTGATTCTTGCAATTGAGCGTTTTGCTCCAAATTTTTTAGCAAGAATTGAAACCAGGAGATTGGTTTCTTCAGAAGATGTAACGGCTATCACCAAATCACTCTGTTCAATTTTGGCTTGTTTTAAGACTTCTATTGAAGTAGCATCACCAAAAATTGTAAAAACATCAATATGAGATTCGATATAAGACAGCCTTTTTTGATTTTCATCAACTAAATAGATATCTTGATTCTCTCCAGCTAACATTTTCGCTAAATGATAGCCAACTTCTCCTCCTCCCGTAATTATTATTTTCATCTTGCTCTAGAACTTAGGCCTTATAAAATGGTAATTTGACCACTTTAGCTTTTAGTTGTTTGTTCCTCACCTGTACGTATATTTCACTATCTACTTTACTCAAATCAACAGGGACATAACCTAAACCAATTGCTTTTTTAGTGCTAGGTGACATGGTACCTGAAGTCACCACCCCAATTTCATTACCTTCACTATCAACAATGGGGTAGTCGTGCCTTGGAATACCTTTATCAACGAGTTCAAAAGCCACTAACTTGTTTTTTACACCGGCTTCTTTTTCCGCTTTCAACTCATCAGCATTAATAAAGTCTTTTGTAAATTTCGTTACCCATCCTAAGCCTGCAGCAAGCGGAGAGGTGGTGTCGTTAATATCATTGCCATATAAGCAATATCCCATCTCTAGTCTTAAAGTATCTCTGGCAGCCAAGCCTATTGGTTTAATGCCAAAGTCAGCACCAGCATCCAATACTTTGTCCCAAATTTGATCTACCTCATTATTTTTACAATAGATTTCAAATCCACCAGAACCAGTATATCCTGTAGCCGATATAATAACATGATCAATGCCAGCAAAATCAGCTACCTCAAAATGATAAAATTTAATAGCTGATAAATCAATTGAGGTAAGGCTTTGCATGGCTTCTACTGCCTTAGGTCCTTGAATCGCCAATAAAGAGTAATCGTCAGATAAATTTCTCATGTTAGCCTTCATACTATTTTGGCTTGAAATCCAATCCCAATCTTTGCCAATATTAGAAGCATTGACCACTAACAAGTAGACGTCTTCCTTAACTCTGTATATAATCAAATCATCTACAATTCCACCTTTATCATTTGGCAAGTAGCTATATTGAGCCCTTCCGATTGTTAAGGTGCTAGCATCATTTGCCGACACTTTTTGAATTAAATCTAAGGCATTTGGGCCTTCAATTAGAAACTCTCCCATATGAGATACATCAAACACACCGACTGCATTTCTAACCGTTTCGTGCTCTATGTTAACACCTTCGTACTGAACCGGCATATTAAATCCTGCAAAAGGAACCATTTTAGCACCTAATGCCTCGTGCTTATCATTGAGAGTCGTATTTTTCATTTGATTTGTTTAAAATTGTAGCGTAGCAAAAGTATAAATATTTCATAAAATATTCAGGGTGTAGCTGAATTAATAATTACTTTCGTTTTGTAAAAAATACAAACAATAAAATGAAGGTTTATACAAAAACAGGCGACAAAGGATTAACTGGTTTAATTGGTGGAACAAGAATTGCCAAACATCATATCAGGATAGAAACATATGGCACAGTTGATGAACTGAATGCACATATTGGTTTATTAAGAGATAAGGCCCTTGAAGAAGGATATCAATCCTTTTTAATTAATATTCAGGACCGATTATTTACCTTAGGGTCATTGCTGGCAGCTGACCCTGAAAAATCTAAGATGAAACTTCCTGAGCTGTCAGTTGATGATATTAAAGATATTGAGCATAAAATTGATGAAATGGACGCTGAATTAGAACCAATGAAGTCATTTGTGCTTCCAGGGGGGCATGAAACAGTATCTTTTATTCACATTGCCAGATGTGTTTGCAGAAGAGCAGAAAGACTAATTTCAGCGTTGAACACTGAGACAGCATCTAATTACGATATTGGTTTGATGTACTTGAATCGGTTAAGTGATTTCTTATTTGTCTACAGCAGATTCATCACTAAACGGCTAGATGCGACAGAAACACCGTGGATTCCCAGAGTATAAGTGTTCAAAACTTTTTTTGAGAAAAGTGGCAGAGAATTTGCTTTTGAAGAATTAACAACTACTTTTGCAAAAAAGTTTAAAACAACAAACTATGTATTGGACGCTAGAATTAGCATCTTATGTTGAAGATGCACCATGGCCAGCTACAAAAGATGAATTAATTGATTACGCCATGCGTACGGGTGCGCCTCTAGAAGTGGTAGAAAATTTACAAGAAATAGAGGATGAAGGTGAGTTATATGAAAGTATAGAAGATATTTGGCCTGATTATCCAACTAAAGATGATTTCTTCTTTAACGAAGATGAGTACTAAAAGATAGAAGAGCTAATTTTTGATTAGCTCTTTTTTTTGTCTGGAAATTATGATTAATAACAATTAGAAATTCCTAAATTCGCAAGGCAAAATGATATGAATTTGCAATTAATGGTCATTGATTATTAATTGTTGATGATTCAAATAATAAACTGACAAAATTATTTTTAAAAACACAATAAATGAATTACGATATTATAGTATTAGGAAGTGGACCAGGTGGATATGTTACCGCTATTCGGGCATCACAATTAGGGTTTAAAGCAGCAGTAGTTGAAAAAGCTGAGTTAGGGGGGATTTGCTTGAATTGGGGATGTATACCAACAAAAGCTCTGTTAAAAAGTGCCAATGTTTTTGAATACATTTCTCATGCCGAAGATTATGGAATTTCTGTCAAGGATCCAAAAGCTGATTTTAAAGGCATGGTGAAAAGGAGTAGGGGCGTAGCCGATAAAATGAGTGCAGGAGTTCAGTTTTTAATGAAAAAGAATAAAATTGACGTTATTAAAGGTTTTGGAAAAGTAAAAGCTGGGAAACAGGTGTCGGTTACTGATGAAGCTGGCAAAACAACAGATTATACGGCATCCAAAGGTGTAATTATTGCAACTGGTGCCAGATCAAGGCAATTACCTAATATTCCTCAAGATGGTAAAAAAGTAATTGGCTACAGAGAAGCCATGACATTGCCGTCTCAACCTAAAAAGTTGGTTGTAGTTGGTTCTGGAGCTATTGGCGTTGAATTTGCTTATTTTTATAATACACTCGGAACAGAAGTGACAGTGGTTGAATACATGCCAAATATTGTGCCTGTAGAAGATGTAGACGTATCAAAGCAATTGGAGCGGTCTTTCAAAAAGCAAGGCATGAAAATTATGACCAACTCTTCTGTAGAAAATGTTGATACTTCTGGAAAAGGCTGTGTTGTGACTGTAAAAACAAAGAAAGGTGAGGAAAAAATTGAGTGTGATATCGTGCTTTCAGCAGTTGGTATTGAAACTAATCTCGAAGGTATTGGTCTTGAAGATGTTGGCATTGCTACCGATAAAGGAAAGGTTTTGGTAAACGATTTTTATCAAACTAACATTCCGGGCTACTATGCAATTGGTGATATAGTGGCTGGACCAGCATTGGCTCATGTGGCATCTGCCGAAGGAATTACTTGTGTTGAAAAAATTGCAGGCATGCATGTGGATGCCATTGATTATGGTAATATTCCTGGTTGCACCTACTGTTCTCCTGAAGTGGCTTCGGTTGGTATGACGGAAAAGGCAGCAAAAGAGGCTGGATATGATATTAAAGTTGGTAAATTTCCTTTTTCTGCGTCTGGTAAAGCCAGTGCAGCAGGAGCAAATGATGGCTTTGTGAAATTAATTTTTGATGCCAAATATGGAGAGCTATTGGGCGGTCATATGATTGGTGGTAACGTAACAGAAATGATTGCTGAAATTGTTGCTGTTAGAAAATTAGAAACGACAGGACATGAATTAATCAAAACTGTCCATCCACATCCTACTTTGAGTGAGGCAGTGATGGAAGCAGCTGCTGCCGCATATGATGAAGTGATTCATATTTAATTTATTAGCATATTTATATGGAAGCCATTGGATCATAGTTCAATGGCTTTTTTTGTATTATATTTAGCATCCATTTTTAATTAACTACCATAAATCATGAAATTATTTAGGTCTTACCTAACCTTTACTTTTCTGATGCTGTATCACGGTGTTTTATTTACTCAAGAATTGGAAGTGAATTGGCATTATAAAGAGGAATATAGAGAAGGCTTTATTTTTAAACTACTAAATGATCAGTATGATAATTCCTATATGATCTACAACCTTTATAGAACTGGGAAGAATAAAATTGATTCAGCGAAAAAATATGCCCAGACTGATTTCATGAATACATACTTCGTAAAGAAGTTAGATCATAATGGCAAGGAACTCTGGGATATTGATATTAATAGAGGTAAAGATTTGGTTTCCCCCTTGTTTAATGTGAATGAAAATGGTGAAGTGGTGATAGGGAGATGGGAGGTAAATTCAGATAATCGTGAACTGAAAGACTATATCATAGAACGGTATAATACAGATGGTATTTTTCTTGGGGAAAATCGTTTAATAGAAAATGTTAAGTATCGTAATCAGTGTATCATCAGGCAAATTATTCAGAATCCTGATGGGAGCACTTTACTTAATGGGGGATGCAGAGGTAATATTAATATAATAGGACATGCGGACACAACCATTAATTTTAAAAATGATGATGCTTACAGTTTTATCATCAAGTTAAACCGTAATCAAAATTTTGAATGGATAAAGCATTTTAATCATAACGAAAAAAAAGGGATCAGTAAAATAGAAGTTGATGATTTAGGTAATGTCTTTTTTGCAGGTTCGTTTGAAAAACTAACGGTTAAGGGTGAGGGGATAGAGCGAATCTCCAATAGAGAACAGCATATTTTTTTCGGAAAACTAAATGCTGAAGGTGACTCACTCGTTGAAAAAACCTTTAAAGGTAAATATGACGGGAATGTCAGTGATCTTAAGTTAGATAAATCAGGAAATGTATACCTTTTAGGAACAATTAAAGGGCAATATGTTTATTTTAATGAAGTAGTTAAAAACGAATTTTATTGGCGATTGACAACAAAATTCATCATGAAAATGGATGAAACATTTAATGAAATATGGGTTAATCATGTTAGTTTAGATAAGTCGGTTGGTGGTGGTCAGGTTTATTTTGGAAAAGACAATAAGGTTTTATGGTTGGGTTCTTTTCCTGCAGAACACGATTATGATCCATCTCATTTAATTCGTGCTTTTCGAAGTACAGGATCGGATTATGGAGGAAATTATCAAACAGCTATACAAACGCTTAATGAAGAAGGAAATTTTCTAAGTTTAACCCTATTGCCAAAAGATGATTACATATCAACAAAAGTGTTATGTTTGAATAATGAACACATGATTATTTATGGCACAAGATCAATAAAAAATGATAAGGGCCAAAGATTAGCATCAGAGCTCAATGTAAAGCATTGGAGTAGGCGATTAAACAGTTCTAAATTAAAAAGTATAAGGTCTTGCAATAGTTATTACTGGCCTGAAACAAAAGAGACTTATACTGAATCAGGAAGCTATATGGCGAAGTATCAATCCAAAAATGGAACTGATTCAATTTTAGAATTAAACTTAACTATTGAAAAATCAGATTTAAGTCTGCGACACGACGAGAAAAAGATTTATGCTAATGCTCGTAATGTGACCTATCAGTGGTTAGATTGTAATGATAATTATAGACCAATTAAAGGCGAAAACGATTCCGTTTTTCAATTTAGAGAAACTGGATCGTATTGTGTTGAGGTAACCTCCATTTACTGTGATAATGTTGATACTTCTGAGTGTGTTCATAAAGAAATGGTTGGAATTCATCCAATAGACCTGAGCGTTTATTATGATAAAGACTATGATGTTTTGGTCAGTAAAATAGAAAGAGAACATATTCAATTGGATCCTACAGTAGTTAAAATGATTCCGTTTAGAGACGGACCCTTGTACGGATTTGTAAAAAACGGAAAAAAGGAGAAATGGTTAATTCAACCTAGATTTGAGCAGGTTTTTGCGGTGTACAATGAAGGTGCAATTGTAAAAGATACTTCAAGGCATTATCGGTATGGGTTAGTTGATAAAAAAGGTAAATATTTGATTCCCCCAGTTTTTCCAAATTTGTTTAAGGAAAATGGTGTTTATCATGGCATTATCTCTGTATCTTCAGATACTTCATTACATAGACTGGGAGATCATACCGGCCACTATGCTCACTATTATTTCAATGAAAAAGGAAAGCTTCTTTTTTATGAATCTGCTCATGATTTCGAAAGCTTTTTTTATGAAGACTATGCTTGGTTTCGATTCGGTAAAATCTATTATATCTACAATAAAAAAGGTGAATTGGTGAAGGAGTTTAAAGTGAATCGCAATAAACATTTTAATGGTGTTGCTGATAATAAATTGATATTTAATGAGTTTGACAGTTGTATTGTGGCATATAATATTGATGGATCGGTAGATTTCTCTTTGTCGCTAAATACGCATAGAAAAACCTACCAACTAGATAAGAATCTTTTTGGTATTCTATCAGGAGATGCTGATTACTATTTTTGTGATTCTTTAGGGCAGAGCAAAGGATATTCAAATACCTCTAATATGATAGGAATGCTTTCGTCTGATGAAGGCTTCTTTAAGCAAGAACAATTTGTTGTAAGGCATAATAGGCTAGCTGGAGGAGTTATAGATAGAAGTGGTAAGCCAATAACAAGTTTTAAATATGGTTATATCGGACCTTTAATTAATGGATATAGATATTGTATAGATACACTTTGGAGGCCAATATTTATAGATTCAAACGGTACTGAATTAGAATTTGATGATTATTTTATTCCAACTGTATTAGATAATTACAAAGATTATGCGTTGTCTCAAGACTATGGTTTTTATGATGGGCTTGCAGTTGTCTTAAAACATGATGATTGGTCGGATTCGCTATCTAAAATTAATGAAGAAACTTTTGTAAAAAGGTGGCATGAAAGTGAAAAGTATAGATATTACAATACTAATGGGGAGATTGTTCTTGTTCTTTCCGATTCAATTTTAGATGCTGGAAACTTCTCAGATGGACTTGCACCAGTATTGACAGCCAATAAAAAACTTGGCTTTATTGATAAAACAGGACAGTGGGTCATTCAACCAAAATATGAATTATCATTGGCAGGCGCATATCCAATGCCGTATATTGTGGTGCCCTATTTTCAAAACGGATTTGCTTATATAAAAAGTTTTAAGGGCTATATTGATAAAGAAGGGAATGAATATTTTTCAGGTAAACGAATGCAAGATCATTACAATTTTAGCCATTAAGCCAATCAATATGTCTCGCCTTTGCTGCTTTAAGCAATTTTTTTCTAACTTAAAATCTAGTACGTTAAACCATTAGGCGATACTTCAATAGTTTTTTTATATTCGCAACAAATTGTTAAATAATTTCAAATGAAAAATGATTGGGTTAAATTAGTTGTGGTATTTGCATTACTTATAAGTTCAGTAAGTTGTAAGAAAAAAGGATGTACAGATTCAAATGCAACTAACTTTGTTGAAAAAGCAAAAGAAGATGATGGAAGCTGTGTCTTTGAAAGAGACCAATTTATTGGAAGCTATAATGTTAAAGAGTCTTGTATATATGAAGATGATGCAACTTATAAAGTTGATATACTTGAGGGACCTAACACCAACGAAATTGTTTTGGAAAACCTTTATAATGAAGGACAAAAAATAAGAGCCATTGTGGCAAATAATGAAGCTACTTTTAACGAAGATGCTGTTGGCATTACTTATGAAGGAACCGCTTTCATGACGAATGGAGAGCTAAATGTAAATTATGAGGTCTGCGAAACATTCTATTATCCTTGCACAGACCCTGAGTCCTGCACGTTTGTGGGGTCAAAATAGAGTAAGTTGTTAAAAGAGGTGAGAAAGGCTATTTGACATTAGTTCAATGGCTATCTTTAAATTGGAATATAGCTATAGCTCAAAACACCTATTGCCTTCTAAGCCTTAAAATATAGAAAGTAGATCCAGCGACTACAAGTAGGGTGAAGATGAGTAGCCAATTAAACTTTTTATTGGCGGACTTAACAGCCGCATCAACTTCTGATTGACAGTCGCAAGCTTTGTTAGCGCTAACTATTTCAGGACATGGCTCTTTTTCTTCTATCTCCACTAAGCTATCTGTTATTTCTTCGTTTTCATCAGTGCTCATTTGACTAGAACTGTAACGCTTTTCGCTTTTTTTGCCACCTTCCATTACCGCTTTCCATTCAGATGCGGAAGCTATCCTCTGTCGATTTTTTAATATTCTTCGTCTCAGTTCAGCCCCATTGTTTCTCAGTGTTGCTTCTTGAATCTCGTATACAATTTCATCATTTTTATCTAGCGAAAAGTTTATGGCAGAACTTCCAAACGGATAGTTTTCAGTAATCATGCTATAATGGTTGACGGATAGCTTATCGTGAAGGTCACCTAATCTTACTTTGGTATTACCAGAAATGTAGATAACGTCAACAGGCAATACAGATCTAATATTCTTGAATAATTTAATACTAATCGGTTTGTCGTCAATGGTTAAATTTTCAACTAAGCGATTCAGTTTGTTAAAAACTGCTTTAGATTCACTGTCCCTTCCATAAATACCAATTTCATAAGTGTCTGTATTAGATGTTTCTTCGTAATAAATATTGTAAGCAACTTCAAGAATAAAATTAGCTTTACTTAAAATAATATCATCACTTTCTCTAGCGAATCCAGAATTGGTCATAGTGATAAAACAGGCAAAGCAAACTAAAGACTTAAGCGAAAATAACTTCATAGGGGGATTTTAAAAATTTACTACTCAACCCTTAAAGTTAGCAATATTTTCGCGAAAATGAAAGTATTATGAAGATAAAATTATGTTTGCATAATGATTAACTCGCTTCAACCACTTCTTCCAGTCGTAAATTGTCAATAATAAATTCTTGCCTGTTTGGTGTGTTTTTGCCCATATAAAATTCCAAGATATCTTCAATTTTTGCACTTTTACCAATGTAAACAGGATCCAGTCGAATATCTTCACCAATAAAATGTTTAAACTCATCAGGTGAGATTTCACCTAAACCTTTAAATCGTGTAATTTCTGCTTGTTTACCACAAGCTTCAATGGCGTCAATTCTTTCCTGATCAGAATAACAATAAAAAGTTTGCTTCTTATTTCTTACCCTAAATAGAGGCGTTTGCAAAATATAAACATGACCTTTTCTGACCAAGTCTGGGAAAAATTGCAAAAAGAAGGTTAATAGTAATAAACGAATATGCATTCCATCCACGTCTGCATCAGTGGCAATGACTACCTTATTGTACCTCAAATTTTCAATATCGTCTTCAATATTTAAAGCTGCCTGAATTAAATTAAACTCTTCGTTTTCATACACCACTTTTTTTGTTAAACCGTATGAATTTAAAGGTTTTCCTCTTAAACTAAATACAGCTTGCGTATTCACATCACGCGATTTGGTGATAGAACCACTCGCAGAATCACCCTCGGTTATAAATAGAGTAGATTCATCATGCCGCTCTTTTTTAGTATCTCCTAAATGAATCCTACAATCTCTTAGTTTTTTATTGTGAAGACTGGATTTTTTGGCTCTATCTCGGGCCAATTTTCTAATTCCTGATAGCTCTTTTCGTTCTTTTTCTGATTGTTTAATCTTCTTTTCAATCGTATCGGCAATTTCTGAATTCCTATGCAGGAAATTGTCCAGTTTTTCTTTTAAGAAGTCATTAACAAAAGCACGCATTGATTGCCCTCCTGGCTCAACCTCTGTCGATCCTAATTTTGTTTTAGTTTGTGATTCAAAAACAGGCTCTATCACCTTTACAGCCACAGCTGCTACAATGGATTGCCTTATGTCAATGGCTTCGTATTTTTTAGAATAAAAGTCACGAATCACCTTAGCTACAGCTTCTCTGAAGGCAGATTGATGAGTTCCACCTTGTGTAGTGTGCTGTCCGTTAACAAAAGAGGAGTAATCTTCGCCATATGAACGAACATGGGTAAAGGCAACTTCAATATCTTCTCCTTCTAAATGGATAATTGGGTAGAGCGGATCTCCATCCATATTATCACTCAAAAGATCTAACAAGCCATTTTTAGAATGGTATTTCTCACCGTTAAAATGAATGGTTAATCCACGATTCAAATAACAATAGTTCCAAAACAGTTTTTCAAGGTATTGTTTTCGGTATTTATAATTTTTGAATACAGTATCGTCAGCAGTAAACTCAAAATAAGTCCCATTTTTTTCATCCGTATCTACAATATCACCATCTAAAATTAATTCTCCGCGATTATAAACGGACTCTTTCATTTTTCCATCACGAACAGACCTCACCAAAAAATGTTCACTTAAGGCATTAACAGCTTTTGTACCCACACCATTTAAACCAACCGATTTCTTAAAAGCTTTCGAATCGTATTTACCACCTGTATTAATTTTTGAAACGCAATCATTTACCTTGCCAAGCGGAATACCACGTCCATAATCCCTTATGCTTGCCAAGCCATCCTTAATTTTTACTTTGATTTGTCGGCCATTCCCCATCACAAATTCATCAATGGAATTATCCATGATTTCTTTAACCAAAACATAAATGCCATCATCAGGTGCTGAGCCATCGCCTAATTTTCCAATATACATCCCTGGACGCAGCCTAATGTGCTCTTTCCAGTCAAGTGATCGGATATTGTCTTCGGTGTAATTGGATGCTTGTTCAGCCATGAAAAAGTAGGTTTGTTGGTTGCTAACAAATATATAGGATAATGCCCTTTGATTTTTGACATTTTTTGAAAGAATATCAACAATTCGGCGTTAAACAAGCCCTTTTCATTAATTTTAGATCGATTTTCAGCAAAAATGACACTAAAAGAGTTGATTTTAAGTGATAATGGTAAAACGATTTGGGAACAAGTGGCAGATCGTGCTTTAAGATCTGAAGAAGAGCTTAATTTATTAATGGATTTTTTTGAAAGTGATCATATCCGTTTGGTTCAGCGTGCCACACAATCAATCAGCAAAGTACACGATAAAAACAAAACCGTTTTAAAGCCTTACTTAATCAGAATGATTAAAGGACTAGAAAATGAACGAATAGACGCTTACAAGCGGAATGTGATGCGGATTTTTCAAACAGCAGATATTCCTGAAGATTACGAAGGTCATTTGTTTGATTTTGCCTTTACTTATTTAGAAGATAAAACTGAGCCCATAGCCATAAAAGCATTTTCAATGACCGTCTGTCGTCGAATTGCCCAAAATCATCCGGAGTTAGCCCCTGAGATAATTGGTGCTATTGAACTAGTTTTAGAAGAAACAGAATCGGCTGGGGTGCTGAATAGGGGGAGGCACGAATTGAAAAGGTTGAGAAAATTATTAGAGGGGTAATTTCATGCTTTTACAGGCAATAATTCATTCGAATTAAGTTATCTAACTTAACAAGTGATGTTTAAAATTAGTTGAAATGTTAATTTTTTGTTAAAAAAGGCATGATTGTTGTTTCTTGATTTCATAAATCCTGACCAAAGAGGCAGGAAATTATCACTAATTAAAAAAGATCGCACATGAAATTTTTAACTTTTTGTAGCTTAGCTACCGCATTATTAATTGCCCAAAGTTGTACCATTATCAGGCCTGGAGAAGTAGGCATTGATATTAAAATGGGAAAAGCCAAAGAACAACTTTTAGAGCCTGGTGCTCATCATTTTGCACCTAAAATATTCAGATATGTTGTACGGTACGAGACCAGAACAATTAACCACAATAAAGTATTTCATTTTCACTCCAAAGAAGGAATTTATGTAGACGCAGATGTTACAATACTGTATCACGTTCAAAAAAATTCTATCCTCGAAATTCATCAAAAATATGGTCCTAATTACGAAAGTTTACTGATTGATGACTATATAGAAACCAATTTGAGAAAAATTGGATTAAAATATGAAGCCCAGTATTTAATTCCTTCACGATCAGAAATTGAAATGGAATTAATGAAGGCTATGGCAACCGTTCTTATTGAAAGAGGAATTAAAATGGAAAGTGTTATTCTAAAAGATTTTCATTTACCAAAAGGTATTGTGGCCACCATTCAGGAGCGACTAAAAGCAGAAGAGATTGCCAAGCGAACAGCTGTCGAAAACAAAACAGCAAGAGAACGCCTTGATTTTGCAGTAGAGAAGGGACTCAGAGAAAAAGAGCTAGAAATCAGTAAAAGCAGACTCGATTTAGAATTTGCCTTGGAGAGACAGATGTTAGAGGCTAAGAGAATTATTGTTGCTGCTGAGGCAGAGCAAAAAAGACAAGAACTTGAGAATTCTACAATTACTGATCAATTGTTAAAATTAAAGGCCATTGAGTTAAGCGCTGAAGCCATGAAGACTAATTCGAAGATTATTATAACAGATGGAAAAACGCCTATAGTGATGGGCGGTAATGGCATTAACATGCCCAGCTTTAACAAATAACCAATCTATTGAAATAGGTTGAAAAACGGAGCCAAATTCATCCTGGCTCCGTTTTTTATTGGTGTATCAATTTAATTTTCTAACATCTCTTTAGGTTGAGATTTCTTTGTAGAAAAGATTAATCCGTCATCCGCAATGCCAACATTTACTATTGACCCCAGTTGAATGTTTCCAGCTAAAATTGATTTAGATAAGGCATTTAACACTTCTTTTTGAATCATTCGTTTAATAGGTCTTGCACCAAATTGAGGGTCAAATCCTTTATTAGTCATCCATTCAATAGCCGCGTTAGATACTTCTAAGGTAATCTCATTTTCAGATAATCGCTTATTGAGCATACCCAATTGTATGTTCACAATTTGCTTCACATCTTTCATGGTTAATGGCTTAAACATAATGGTTTCATCAATTCGGTTTAAAAATTCCGGACGAATAGTCTGCTTTAATCGCTCATAGACTTCCTTTTTTGCATTTTGAACAATACCAAACTTGTTAGAAGCTTCTTCATACCCTTCAAATTTTTCTTGTATGATATCAGAACCCATATTAGAGGTCATGATGATGATGGTGTTTTTAAAATTCACTACTCTGCCTTTATTGTCCGTTAAACGGCCATCATCTAATACTTGTAATAAGATGTTAAAGACATCAGGATGCGCTTTCTCAATCTCATCTAACAAAACAATCGAGTAGGGGCGTCTTCTCACTGCTTCTGTCAATTGGCCACCTTCATCATAGCCCACATATCCCGGAGGAGCACCTACCAATCGGCTAACGGCATGGCGTTCTTGATATTCGCTCATGTCAATTCTTGTCATAGCGTTTTCGTCATTGAATAAAAACTCTGCAAGGGCTTTGGCCAACTCTGTTTTACCAACACCAGTAGTTCCAAGAAAAATAAAAGAACCAATTGGTTTTTTCTCATCTTGCAAACCGGCTCTGCTTCTTCTTACTGCGTCACTCACTGCCTCAATGGCTTCTTCTTGTCCAACCACACGCTTACCAATTTCATCTTCTAACCTCAGTAGTTTTTCCCGTTCTCCCTCTAACATTTTATTGACTGGAATACCAGTCCACTTCGATACTACATCTGCAATGTCTTTAGCATCCACTTCTTCTTTAATCAAGCTGGTTTCGTTTTGCATATTTTGCAATTCTGCTTTTAAGTTAACCAGCTCTGCTTCGGTTTCCTGGATTTTACCATAACGAATTTGGGCTACTTTTTCATAGTCTCCATCTCTTTCTGCCTGATCCGCTTCTAGTTTCAGTTGTTCAATGGTTTCTTTAGCTTTTTGAACAGCATCTAAACGGTTCTTTTCATTTTGCCATTTAGCGGTCAATTGGTTTTTTTGCTCGGTTAATTCAGCTAATTCAGAAGCGAGTTTATCTAATTTCTTTTTATCTTTTTCTCTCTTAATGGCTTGCCTCTCAATTTCTAATTGCATGATTTTTCGTTCAATTTCATCCAATTCTTCAGGTTTGGAATTAATTTCCATTCTCATTTTTGCTGAAGCTTCATCAATCAGGTCAATGGCCTTGTCTGGTAATTGACGTTCAGTGATATAGCGCTGTGATAATTCAACAGCCGAAATGATGGCTTCATCCTTGATCATCACCTTGTGGTAATTTTCATATTTTTCTTTGATCCCTCGTAAAATGGAGATGGCGTCTTCTCGATTGGGTTCGTCAATCAATACTGTTTGGAATCGACGAATTAAGGCTTTATCTTTTTCAAAGTATTTTTGATACTCATTTAAAGTGGTTGCCCCAACGGCACGCAATTCTCCTCGGGCCAGCGCTGGCTTTAAAATATTAGCTGCGTCCATTGCTCCTTCGCCACCGCCTGCACCAACAAGTGTGTGAATCTCATCAATAAAAAGGATGATTTCGCCATCTGCATTAACTACTTCTTTAACGACAGCTTTTAAGCGTTCCTCAAATTCTCCTTTATATTTCGCACCAGCTACCAAAGCCCCCATATCTAATGAAAAGACTTGTTTTGATTTTAGGTTTTCAGGCACATCTCCCGAAATAATTCTATGTGCAATTCCCTCCGCAATGGCTGTTTTACCGACACCAGGTTCACCAATCAAAATGGGATTATTTTTGGTACGTCTAGTTAATATTTGTAATACACGCCTGATCTCATCATCTCGACCAATTACAGGATCTAATTTTCCACTTTGAGCGAGATCGTTTAAGTTTCGAGCATATTTATTCAAGGCTTGGTATTCGTTTTCTGCTGATGCGGAATTCACGTTTTGCCCGTTTCGTAATTTCATAATGGCTGCTTTTAAATTGGTTTTGGTTATGTTTTGGTCTTTTAATGCATTAACAATTGGATCGTTTACTCCCAAAAAGCTATATAAGAGTAGCTCAATGGAAATGAATTCATCTCCAAACTCTTTTAGGTTTTTTGTGGCTGCTTGAACAATCTCGTTTGCCTTTGCAGAGAAATACATCTGACCACCTGATACTTTAGGGTAGGAGGTGATTTGATGATCTACGATTTGCTCAATTTGTTGCCAATTAATGTTCAATTCTGATCCTAAAAAAGTCAAAATATTGTCATCTACTACTATAATGCCTTTTAGCAGGTGAGCAGGCTCAATGGTTTGCTGCTCCAGTTCTGGCATTCTGTTTTGAACATCCTGCAGAACCTCTCTGGTTTTATATGTAAATTTTTCAATGTTCATGGTGTGTTATTTTGATGACTATGACTCAAAAAATTGACCAATCCAGTTTTATGTTCAAAATTCGGAAGAAGTAGCAGTGTTTTGCTTAAACCTCTGTCATATTGGCGGTTTCAGAGGTATTGAACTGTTATTTTGACAGAAGTGTTATAAGTAACTGCTACCATTTAATATGGTGCACGCTCATTCACCTTTGACAAAAGCCATTGAATATCACCTTCAATAATTTCTTCTAATGATTGAAATTTAACACGCTTGGCATGTTTGCCTTTTCCGCTAAATTTTAGTCTGGGATGGTCAATCTTATCAATGTGATGCACATAAAGAAAACAAGATTCATTTGTACCTTCCTGTATGCCACATAACACATTATTTTTTCCACCTCTTGTATAAAGTGTCAGTTTAACTTTGGCTCCTCCCATCATGTTTTCTTCAATGTCTTCAAAAGTGTCTTCAATAATGGTTTTGAGTTTAATTCCCATTTTAAGTGTTGTCTGGCTTTTAAATATTTGATTGAAGGCTTCCATAGGTATTCAGGACTTAGATTTGTTTCTAATAGCATAACGTGATAAGTGCCTGAAAAGCTGCGTTATTTTTTAAGTACTCATAAACTAAATAGACTTTTTTAGTGCAATCATGGTCTCTTTGCAGAGTAACTTAAACCGTTTAGTGTTTTGTTTTAAACACTTTATAATTTAAGACCGGCAAGAGAAAAATAAGGAAGAAGAATTTTATTTTAATTTATTTTATTGCTTACTAGTGTTTTAAGTTCACCATCTCTTATTTTTTGAAAATTTATCTAAATTTTATTTGGAACATTCGTTCTAATATTATTATGTTTGTAAACGGAACGAACGTTCCAGTATTATTAATTATTTTAAAACATAAAGAAAATGAGTAAATTAAATGGAAAAGTGGCAGTAGTCACAGGCGGAAATAGTGGTATTGGCTATGCTTCTGCGCAAACATTAAAAAAAGAAGGTGCTACCGTTATCATTACAGGTAGAAGTAAAGAAAAAGTTGATCAGGCAGCTAATGAGTTAGGTGTTAAAGGTATTGTAGCTGATGTGAAAAACCTCTCGGCTATCGATTCGCTTGTTGAAGAAGTGAAATCAGACTACGGTCATGTAGATATTTTGTTCGTGAATGCAGGTATTTTTCAGCCAGCTCCTGTTGGACAAATTAGTGAGGAACTATTTGATCATCAAATGGGGATTAATTTTAAAGGTGCTGTGTTTACAACAGAAAAATTTCTGCCTATTCTGAATGATGGTGCGTCTATTATTAATTTGTCTTCTGTAAACGCCTATACTGGTATGCCAAATACAGCAGTATACGCAGCATCAAAAGCGGCTTTGAATTCGTATACTCGAACTGCAGCCACTGAATTAGCACCAAGAAAAATTCGAATTAATTCGGTGAATCCCGGACCAGTGAGCACACCAATTTTTGAAAAGACGGGGATGGAAGCAGAACAACTCAATGGCTTTGCTCAAACCATGCAAAATCGTGTGCCTTTAAAACGATTTGGTCAGCCTGAAGATGTGGCTAAATTGGTCTCTTTCTTGGCGTCAGATGATGCTTCTTTTATTACCGGAAGCGAGTATAATATTGATGGTGGAATTAATATTAATCCACTTTTGAGTTAATTTTTTTTGAATATATTTGGAACGAAAGTTCCAATAAAGTATTTTTGTGGAAGCGAGAATCGCTTCCACAATTTAATATATGCCAAGAGTAAAATTATTTAACGAAAACGAAGTATTGATAAAGGCCATGAATTTGTTCTGGAAACAGGGTTATTCAGCTACTTCAATTCAGGACTTAGTGAATCACCTTGGAATCAATAGGGCAAGCATATATGATACATTTGGTGACAAAGAGCAATTATTTAACAAGTCTTTTGAGCTGTATAGAACATCAAATAAGGAGGGAATAACTCAGTTTTTTCAAAGTAGGCCTAATGTAAAAAAAGGATTTTCAGAACTTTTTGAAAATGCCGTTCAAGAAGCTATTACTGACCGAGACAGAAAAGGTTGCTTTGTTGTGAATACTATTACCGAACGCATTCCCAATGATAAAACACTGTTGGAAGTGTTAGATCTTCATAAACAAGATTTTGAGCAACTTTTCTACAATTATCTAAAAACAGGAAAAGAGAGTGGTCAATTAAAAACGAAACAAGACTTAAAATCAATCGCCTCACTGCTTTTTACCTTTTACAACGGCATTAGAGTCGTTTCAAAGGTTCGTCCAGATAAAAAAAGACTCTTAGATTCCGTTAACGTTGTTTTGTCACTCGTTTCTTGATTACCACTAAAATTGGTTCTTTTTTCTTGACTGATACTTATCATGAAGTCCTATTCCAGATAGGATCATAGATGTGCATTTTTCAATTCTAGCTATTCTTGTTTTAGCTTGTTTTGGTTGAGAAAAGTGAAGAATATATCCTCTTTGTCGACCTGGAGTGAGCGATTCAAATGCTGTTTTTAAGGTAGGGTCCCGATCAAATGCTTCATGGAGTTCCTCCGGTAAGGGTTCATGATTCTTTTTAAAAGGAATAGTCAAGCCAGCCTTTTCAATTTCCAAAGCTTCAAAAATAGCAGCTTTAATGTCACTTTCAATCTTTAGGATGTCATTCAAACTGGTAAACTTAAAGAGCCGTGCAGCTTGTGAATGTGGACCAGGTTCTACAAGTAATCCTTTGTTATTGTTTAATAGAACCCCTTTAAAAAAACTGATACTACAATAATTTTTAAAGGCACTGACAATGAGAATATTTTTATTCTGATCAGTGTAACATGGCACACCCCATTTAGATTCTTCAGTTAAACCACAATCTAAAACAAGGTTTCTCAATAACCGCAATTCATCTTCCCATTGATGGACTTTACAATCTGGCGTTCCACCTAGCGGACACCGTCCACAACCTTCAATAAAATATTGTTCTACGGATTGGTTCATGTGGAATTAATATAACAATGTTTTTAAAGAAATTCACCCCTTGCCCATTTTTCTTGTAGTGCTAAGTACTTCGATTGGGGTTCGCAAGTCAACCAATGAATGGAATGCTTTCGACAAATCCTGAGATGAAAAATGAAACCAATAAGAGGGTGCGAGATGATAAATACTAGCCCCCAATGCCCCAACCAATGAACTAAAAGCCAAGAAATACCGATATAAAAAATAAATTTTCCTGGAATTTTCCACTTAGGCCTAACAAAACGACCTGTATGTAAAAAACCAAGGCCCCATATAAGTGCAGCAATGATTACATATATTATTTCAAGAAAGGTCATTTTTTTGATCTAATTTATCTAAACTTTTCAGGAAGATTGTATTCCCCGATAGCTGATATAGGCCAATCCAGCACTGGCAATTGTGCCTGAAATACCAATGACCCAATCTTTTTGAATAATTAAGTAAATACCTGCTATTGTACCCAATAACCCTACAATTACACCAAAATTAAATTTACTTTTTTGACTTTCACTCATGTTTCATCATTTAGTAGACTAAAGATAATAGTTTTAACAATTCTTTATTATAAATATTTATAATGCCTATTAAACCTTTGCACATTAACTAAGTCATACTATTAAACCATAACAAAATAATGATGATGAAAAATAAAACACTTAAAATAACAATGCTCGCATTATGCTTAATTGCTTTCGGACATGTTGAGGCTCAAACAAGACTCAAAAATGATATTACATTATTTAACCGTATTGACACAAATTGTGATCAACGAATCAGTTTACGAGAGTATAACCGTTACAGAGTGAAGACGAGAACGCCAAGGGAAAAACGTTTGAGAAAGCGGGACTTTTCAAACCCCTTTTATAGAATGGATTTAAACCGCAATGGTTTCGTGGGAAAACGAGAATTTTTGGCCAGAATTAGATAAGTCTAAATTGCTTATTATTCAATAAATCAATATATTGAGCTTACTAATTAAGCATGCTTTTAGCCCAATGGTCATCCGCTTTAAGTAAGTTTCTTAAGGCATGCTTAATGATCCATTTTCGAGCCTTACTCATATCCGCTTGTTGCCAGTCTTCAATGAGTTGCTTGCCAACCTCCAAATTGTCTTTTAAGATGTCGTTTACACAATTGGCAACCGACTTTTGAACATATTTAGAAGGGTCGTCCTTCAAATTATGAAGTATTGGAAGAATGGGGGCGGGATCCTTGATGAATTCATCTAGCTTTTTTGCCCAAGGTAATCGGGGTCGCAATCCTTCACAGGATAGGCGCCTCACATGCTTGTTGGTATGCGTAGACCAAACCATCATTTGCTTTAGTGTTTTTTTATGATTCACTTCAAAAAAAGGACGAATAGTATATTCACCTGTGTTTCGTTTCGTAATTTCTTCAATAGCAGTCATGGATAATTCAAAGTATTCCAAGCCATATTTTTCAACATACTTGGCAATGGGCATAATCCAATAAAAATTGGTAAACATGCCAGTTTCTTTCTCATTTTCAGGACCGAAAATTTGAGATAAAATTGCAATCCCCTTCTCATAATTTTGATTAAGCCTTGCGTATAGTTCATCTGCTATGGCCTCTACGCGGTCTTTTAATTCTAAAGACACTACTTTTTGGTCAACTTGTTGAATAAATTGCAGTCGGTCGAAACCAGGATAAACAGCTTCAATTTTATCTGATAGTAAAATTGCCAAATCTTTATCAAACCAAAGTTTTAATTTTTTAAATGCCATGAGTTCATTTTTTACTTTTCAGTCAAATCTTGATGTATTGTCGGATTCTTTTCATTATTGACGAGTACACCATTCACAAAATAATTAGTGTTATTGTCTAAACTTGATAGATTATAGGTCTTAAAAATACCTGGTATCTTTTCAATACTTTTAATTTTGAGGCGTTTTAATTCACCAGAGTCGTAGAAATAACACTCATCATCAATTTGCATTTTTTGCGCTTTAATGCCATAGTAATTAAAGGTTTGCTTCGGATTAAATGAACAGATTCCCTTACCGACTATATAATATGGATGATCGGTTGTGTTTTTTATCTTAACATTTCCTTCAAGTGTTATTTCAATGATGTTATCATGATCGATCGTATCAATGTCTAGAATAATTGAGACAATCATTTTTTCTTTATCAAAATCATAGCTGAAAATCGAATCTCCTAATGCTAATGCTTCAATACTTTTTTGACTTTGGTTAGCCATTAATACATGAGTGCCTGATACAAAGCAGCATCCACCATAAATCATTTTCCCCCTTTTATTTTGGCGGTATGCTTGTTTCATAGACCTTCTTTGGTGTTTTTTGGAACGCTCCATCAACTTTTCATAATCATTACGCTTTTGCAGTACAACGGATAGGAAAGAGGTGTCTTTAATTACAATTTCTTGTTTAATGTAACCAGTTGCGTCAAAATAATAGATACTTCCTAAGCTATCGATTGTTAGCTCAAAATCACCATAGAAGTTATTGCTGTCGTTTTCTTCCGATTGATAAATACGAGTTAATAATTTAATTTTCTCGTTATTAGAAACATTGCCTCTAATAATGATCTGACAGCTTGAGTAAAAAGAAGCAAATGGTATTAGTAAGAGAACAATGTATCGCATTTAGTTAATTCTGTTACGGTTTAATTATGACCTTCCAATTTTTTTTCTCTGTAATATAAGAACAAAGGCAATCCGCCCGCCAGGCCTAATACAAATGTATAAATCCAAATCCAAACAAGGTTTTTGATGTTGTGTTTTTTGGATTCTCGGAATGACCAAATCATAAATAGCATCACAATAAATAGTAGATCTATAATAAAAGTAGTGGAGATGTTATTCGCGAACATCCCTTTTATAGTTGCTGGTATGTCTCTATAAAGAAAGTAGTTCCCTGACGTTAATGATTCTTTGACGGCGAAGATATTAGGCAAAATAGTACCAATGATCGCTAAGATTAGATAAGTGTTTTTCATGATAATTGTTTAGGCACAAAACAACAAAAGTCGACTCAAAAAAACCATTGACGATCGTCAAGAAATGTCTTTCGACACAATTCTTTTCCTTATTCTACTGAGTGTTTCAGCTGTTACACCCAAGTAAGTAGCTAATTGATGTTGAGGAATACGATTGAGAATGGGGCTACTGTCGTGAAGAAGTTGGAGGTATCGTTCTTCAGCATTGTGTCTTACAAAAGACGAAATAATTTTTTGATAAATAATGAGCTCTTCTTCCATCATCACTCTTGCCAGAAACTCAAATTTTGGAAAGCGTTCTATCAGTTGATAGGCAAAGTTAAATGTGATTTCTGCTAAAATAGAATCTTCAATAGTTTGTAAATTTTGTTCCGCAGGTACTTGCCGAACAAAACTTTCATAAGCACTTACAAATGTATTCTCAAAATAAAAAAAGGCCGTTTTTTCATCTGTTTCGTTCAAATAAAACAAACGTACGCCACCTTTTAAGACAAAATAAAATGCTTTTGACACCTCTCCTTCAGAAAGGAGTATCGCATTTTTTTTGATATGCTTTATCTGGATGTGTTTTTTAAGATAATCCTTTTCGTCTTGTTCGAGCGAAATATGATTTTCAAAATATTGTGTCAATGCTTCTATCATTTTTTATGACTGATTTAACTTTTCAAATACTTCAAGAAGGCATTAAATCCTCCATTATCTTTCCTGATATTAATTTAATACGATCCATTATCCGATTTGATTTCGATTTACCTACTTAACGAGCTTTTTTAGGTGCGTTGATTGTTTTGGCAAATGTTAAACGCAATTGGTCTAACATTCCTAAAAAAAATTGAATATCAACACCTTAAAAAGCATCTTTGGGCTATTGAAATCGAATTGTGGCGGATGCAATATCACTTTTTCCACAGTCGTTAAACGCATAACCTTCAATGGTGACTTCGTCTGGGGCATTTGTTGGATCCTTTAGTTGGTATACATAACCTGGAGCGTCAACAACATCCACACCTCGATCTCCTTTTGGATTGATAAATATATCAGGGACTGTGAAACTAAAAAGGGTTGTGGTTTCATGAATTTCTTGCCCAAAGTCAAAAATAAAATCCAATTCAACTGCTACGGGGTTATTCGGATCGTATGACTTCGCCAGTGGGCGAAATCCATTAACGGGTTGCGGTAGCTCACAATAATCCTTACCTTTCCCACAGCCGATCAAAACAAGACAGAAGCTAATGATTAAAAGATTTCTTTTCATCTATTCATTTTTCGGATGTCAAATTACAAAAAAATGACGAATTTATTTTTTTTATTAATTTAGAACTTATGAAATTCTGTTTATCCATACTAGGTTTTCTATTATGTATTGGAATTACTCAGGCTCAGAATGGAACCAAAACACCGATTCATAGCAATGGTTATTTTGGTTACAGCATGTTTACCCCACAATTAGCACATAAAAACTTCGAAGCGCTTGAAGCATGGCAGGGAGCAGACTTAAATGCTGGTGCATTTACATTTGCATATTATGATGGTTCACTCCGACAAATGGGTGCTGATAGTACAGTAGCTAATGTTTCAGGACGTCTTTATCGAATCGGAGGCCAATTTGGATACCCACTTGTGCTCGGAAATAATTCCTTTTTTTCCATTGGTATTGAACCGTATTGTCGAATTACTGGGTCTTTAGCTCAAATTCCTAATAAAGTGGTTAATACACGTGTTGGTTCCAGTGGATTGGTTGTTTCGCCTGGTTTAAAACTTAACCTTTCACATTTTTATTTGGCTGCTAATTATGACGCTGGATTATATTTAAATACCACACTGACTGGCGGAAATCGTCAGCATAACCTGATTAGGGGTTACATGGGAGGCTATTCACTAACTTTTGGCATTAATACGGGTTTCGACCTACTCATGCCTGAGGAGTTTACCCTAAGGGGACTTGATATATACAAGGAAGTCTATGAAAAACGTAACCAAAAATATGATGTTAAAAAGAAGGAGTTTTATACAGAAGTCATTACCACTACGTATACAACTTTCACGCCTGGGCAAAGAACACTTTCATTAATGAGTCCTTTCTGGGGTATAGGTCCATCTTATGGCTTTCGATCAAGACGTGACCGACAGGCTGCTACAGGTTTAATTGGTGTAAATGGTGGGTTAAGGATTTGGTATTTGATGGTTGACGGATTTTATGAAGAGGGTGAGGTTGGTACCGAAGATCAAATTGGGAAGGATCAGATTCTTATCAACTATCCTCAATTAAGAAATTACGATTTTTCGTCTCAATTAGATGCTCAAAAATATGGCATGCGCGTAGGTCTTAATATCAGTAAACTCTTTGCATTAAAAGTAAATTTTGAACAAACCAGCCGTTCTAAGCGAATCAGTGAGTTAGCCGTGCCTTTTATGCGTTTAAACGCCTTTTATACGTTTGGCCAGGTTGATTTTACGTCTGCTCCAAGGTACACATATGATGGTGCTCAAGCGCGACTTGTTGACTTACAAAATAAATTAGATCAAGTGGCAGATGCCTCCAATAACCCCAACTTACTGCCTACTTCCACTACTTTCAGTGGCTGGGGAGTTAGTCTTGAAATTGGAGCCGTTTTCTTTAACATGACCTGGTATCAATATAAAGATGCTTCAGTGGTCGATCATATGCATTATACCATTGGGAGCAACATCCCCTTAGGGCGATTAGTCACGAGTACAAGGGCCCGTTTCCTCTTATAGGCTATAATTGACATTGATTAAAACTTAAAATTGGGAATGGGTGAAGACACATCTACCAATGTGCCGTCAGGGTCTTTCAGCAAAAGCCTTCGTTGGCCATAAAACGTATCATGGGGTTCTTGCACTATAGCGAATCCTTCCGACTGAACTAGTTCAAAAATTGGATTGACATCCTCTACTACAAAGGTGATGTAAACACCTTGAGGAGTTTGTTGAAACGTTTCCGGAATCAGGTCGTTCGTACGATTTATTATGCCCAATTCCAAAGCTTGGTTAGTACCAACCAGCTGGATAAACCAATCGCTATCAAAAGCGACTGTTAGGTCAAATAAGGTGGTATAAAAGTATTTGCTTTGGGTTAGGTTATCTGAGCAAATGGTAGCCATTAAACGATTCATAATTGGTGAGTATTTGGTTTTGATTGTGCTAAATTCATTTGTGCTTCGGGTAGGTATTGAATAATATCTCTGGCTATCACCGCCGTTTGCCCCAAGGCATTAGTGGCCATATCGCCGGCTAATCCATGGAGGTAAACACCAATACATAGGGCAGTTTCAGAAGAATAACCCTGAGCCAATAACCCTGTAACCATACCTGTCAAGACATCTCCGCTTCCTGCAGTTGCCATGCCCGGATTACCGGTAGAATTGAAAAAACAGTTTCCCTCAGGCGTAGCTATGCAGCTGTGCGCCCCTTTTAGCAGAATGTAACACTTTAGATCAATTGCCTTTTGTCGTTGTAATTGGTTTCTTTCAAATTGATTCGCCGTAGGACCAAATAGTCGTTCAAATTCTTTAGGATGGGGAGTTAAAATAGAATGAGAAGGTATGGCGTTCATCATATCAGGATTTAAAGCGATTATGTTTAAGGCGTCTGCATCTAATACCATGGGTTGTGACGAATCTTTAAGCAGGTCTTGAAGTGCTTGTTGCGTTTCTTTTTCCGTGCCAATACCGCAACCTATTCCAATAGCATTGAATTTGTTAAGGTTTTTTGGAGTACGACTCACCATCAAATCATGTGGATCGGTAATGACCATAGCTTCTGGAATACTCATTTGTAAAATATTGTAACCACAGTTTGCGGTATACACGGTAGTTAAACCGCTCCCAGATCGTAAACAAGCGGAAGCAGAAAGAATGGCCGCTCCCATCATGCCTTTGCTTCCTGCTAAAATAAGGGCGTGTCCAAAACGGCCTTTATGCTCAAATTTTCCCCGCTTTTTTAAATAAGATTTCACCATTTGGTGAGTTAGAAAATAATTGGTCGTTTTTTCAGTTTTATAATACGACTTAGAAAGTCCGATTGATTTCGCAATCCACTCACCAACGCGAATATGATTTTCAGGGAATAGAAAGGCTAGTTTAGGCTGTTCAAACGACAGTGTGTAATGGGCTTTAAAAATGATTCCATTTGAAGGATCCTCTCCTAATAGACCTGAGGGCATGTCAACTGCAATTCGAGTTGCGATCACCATATTCAAATAGTTGACTAACTCATGGGGCAATCCTTCTAAAGGGCGTTTGAGTCCAGTTCCAAAAAGGGCGTCAATGACTATGCTGCCGTCTGCAATCATTGGGAAATCATCCGCCGATAGCAAGGTGTCCGAGTGCTAGTCGGTTTTACTTTTAAGGGCTTCTAAATTAGCCAGGTAGTCTTCTGATTTTCGGTCATCCGGTGAAAACACAAAAACGTGTACTGTATACGCACGGTCATACAGCAGCCGACTAATGGCTAAGCCATCACCGCCATTATTACCATTCCCACAAAAAATGTAAATCGGCATGCTGGTATCTGGAAATTGATTAGTAAACCATTTGGTAAACACCAAGGAGGCACGCTCCATTAATGCCAGGGAGGTAATGGGCTCGTTTTGAATGGTAGCCTCATCCCAACGCTTGATTTGTTCTGTATTAAATAGCTTCATAACCTACCAACATCCAGGGCTTATACCAGTCTCCCATACTGTTAGTTTAGGAACTAAAATTACAAAACTTTAAGGGAATAAAAATAGGGGAGTGCACCTTTTTCGTGCTTAAATGAATTAGGTTAATTTTTTCCAAAACACGACTTTATCATCTCCTTTATCGTAGAATTCAGGAATAATAGCTTGCTGCGTATATCTACATTGATGATAAAAGGCCCTGGTTAGTTCAAATTCAGGCTTACCCGAGGTCTCCACAATCAAAATGCGACTGCCGTTTTGCCGAAGTATATCTTCAAGATAGGCCATCATGGCCTTTCCAATGCCCTTACCCTGATCTTCTTTCCGAACCGCTATGGCATAAAGGTTATACGTCCCTTCTGTTAGACGTTCTGGAGCGCAATACCCAATCGAAACAGGGGAACCTTGATCAAGTGTTGTAAACCAAATATCAGTACTCTTTTCATTGGTCAAATAGTCATGGATCATGTCATCCAGCAAGTCAGGCGGAAATAGTTCACTGGAGGTTAAAACCTGTTTTAAATCAGGAATATCTGAAGATTGTACATTTCGAATGATTTGGCTCATAATGAAATTAGAAAACAATTATTAGTTTTTAGCTACCGTATTCATTCTATTGGTCGTTTTAATTGAAGTAACCTTACAGTATTAACGTGTTTTAGTGCTCAAACTTACATTATAATGATTAGTTACAGTAGTGATGCAGCTATCTCAGATAAAGGATGTCACTTATGCCCCCTTGATCCATTTTTTGAAATGAGGTGCATTTTCTTTGCTGATGATAACATCTTCTGCAGGGGGTGGGTTCAATTCCAGTTTTAACTTACTCGAAGTGGTTGATCGGTAGTTTTTAACCGCATTGAAGTGAATGAGGTATTGTCGGTTGGCTCTAAAAAATAAGTGTGGATCTAGTTGGTTACTCAATTCAGATAATGGCTCATCCACCATATAGGATGTACCTTCCGTTGCTTTAACAAAACTGATTTTGTGTTCAGAGAAAAAATAGGCAATATCGCTAATTTTTAAAGGAACGGCGTCCAGGCCTTTTCTAACGATTAGTCGATTTCGGTAGTTTTTTGTCGGTTGATTCATTAATTGGTGAATACTTTGGTGTAGAAAATGCTGTCTGAAATTCTGAACTTTCTCGAGGGCTTCTTTTAATTTGAGCCGGGTAGCTGGTTTCAGAATATAATGAATCGCATTATAATCGAAGGCTTTCATGACGTAATCATCAAATGCAGTGAGAAAAATGACCGGGAAGGTCACGGCTACCTGTTTAAAAATGTCAAAACAGATTGAATCGGCCAGTTGAATGTCAAAAAAGGCAATGTCTGGTGACTCATTGATCTGAATCCATTCTACTGCTTCAGTCACACTTTCTAAATGCCCAACCAGTTGCATGTTTGGCACTAATTCGTTGAGCAAACTTTCCAGTTTTTGCTTCGCAATTGGTTCGTCTTCAATAATTAATATTTTCATCCGCTGGTAACTTTGATAATGGGTAAGGTGACGGTAAATACGTTTTCATCTGAATGAATGTCTATGCCTTTTTTAACGGTTTTTTTGAATCGATCGTTGAGGTTACTTAGTCCAACTTTATTGGATTCAAACGCTTGTTGTCGGAGTACAATAGGGTTACTGATCTCAATGCATTCATCCCGACTGGAAATCGTTACCAATAAAGGGTTTTTGGTTGAAATTTCATTATGTTTGGTGGCATTTTCAAGTGCTACCATGAGCGACACTGGTGGGATGAGGCAGTGCTCCATCACCGCCTTGTCAATTGTGATATGAATGCTAAAATTTGTGCTATACCGAATCTGCATGAGATCGGCGTAGGCTTTAATAAAACTGAGCTCATCTCTCACAAACACCAAATTGGTGTCTTTACTTTTTAAAATATACCGATAAATGCCTGATAAATGATCAATGAATAACTGTGCTTTTTCAGAATCTTTTTCGACCAAATGAGACAAGCCGTTTAGGCTATTAAACATAAAATGGGGGTCAATCTGATTTTTGAGGGCGTCCAGCTCAGCCTGTGTTTTAGCCTGTTCCAATTTGGCGGTTTCTACCTTCGAATGATCCCTTTGCGCCATAAAGAGTACTTTTTCGTAAATATTTGTCACAAAAATGACGCAAATCACATTAGCAATTATGGTAATTAAAAGGATTTGGTCAGAAACATGGTTGCTACCTGTTATGAACTTCCAACCAAACAACATGATGGCAGATATGGGCCCAGTATACAAGATGTTGAGCCCAATCATGAGTACATATTTTTGAAGGGTAGAATCACTGTTATAAAAGACAGGGTAATATTTTATTAATAACCAACGGTTTCCTTGCCAAATAACCAAGGCTAGCAAAATGAAATACATGAAGTGAGGAATAGTTTGCACTGCAGTTAGTAACTCAAAATTAATGAGTCCTGTTGCGCTTGGAATTACTGTTCCAAAAAACGGAATCCCTATGAAACGAACCAATCGATCGTCTAATAAGTCACTGGTGCGTTGTATGCTGGTAGGTTTCATCTGCTCGTATTTCCGATTCAGTCTGATTTTTTTCTGTCTGGGTAAATGAGTCATGTCAAAAAGACCTCTTTCCATGCTTCAAAACTTAGATTTATGCCAGAAATGGGTCGTTTCAGACCTTAATATTAATAAAAAATAACATGACTATGGAAGCATCAGTTAATCATTTAGCGACAATTGTCGCGGGACTCTCTACTTTTCTCATTGGTGGACTTTGGTATTCACCCGTATTATTTGGGAAAGCCTGGCAACGTGAAAATCATTTGTCTGACGAACAGTTAAAACAAGGAAATATGGGCAAAATTTTTGGCTTGTCCTTTTTATTTTCCTTAATTACGGCCTATAACCTGGCTTTTTTCTTAAATGATCCGAGCATTGACGGAGGTATTGGCGCGCTAATTGGTTTGGCGACGGGTTTAGGATGGGTGGCTATGTCTATTTTTATCATTGGTTTGTTTGAGCATAAAACCTGGCGTTATATGCTGATTAATGCCGGATATATGATTGTTGCCTTTACCTTGATGGGATTCATTTTAGGTATATGGAAATAAATTTATGGATTTGTCAGTAGAATTAATCTTTAAAAAGAGTTTCAATTCTACTGACAAATTTGGGATTGTCTACACGCCTGGCAACGTTTAAGGCCAACGTTTTTATTTGTTCAGCTTTGGCTAGTTCATGCTTGTCAATGTAATCATCATATACCACCTTAAAACAACTCATATAGTTAGCATTTTGATAATTAATATTCATTTGATTCCGATCTGTAAGGAAACTATACGACAGGTAATCTAAGCGAAAAACTTGTTCAAATAGATGCTTGTTAAAGTCGGATAGTTTTATCTCGGTTTTTGAATAACGGAAGGCTAAGCCTGAAACAAATAGCTCGTTATCAAATTTTTTGTATAAATGGTTGAACAAAGTCATGCTACAGTAAATAGGCCTTGGCCCAGCATAGTAGTTAATAATATTGGCAACAACCGTTTCCCAGTTTTGATGATAGTCATCAATATCAACTTCACCCAAGTCAATCTCTGGTATGCTTAATTGACGATAAATAGAATCTCTATAATGATTTAGCAATAGAAAGTCGATACTAATCACCTTTACATCTGTTCGAATGTTAAGAACATCCTGAAGCATCCAGATAGGGTAGGTATCGTTATCATGTTGCACAAATAAAAGTGCGTTGGTATCCAACGACATTAGTAGGTTATAACCATAGTTTAATAATTGACTTGAGAGGTAGTTTTTAGAAAACCAGGTTTTATTTGTTGTTTGTCTTAAAGACGTGTTTAAACTACTCTCTGCATAAGAAATAACACTTGAATGAATGCCTGGAAAATCAGGATTCATTTGATAGGCCTTTAGTAGTTTCTCATAATTACTCGTACCAATTCCGTTAGTCAGATAGGATACATAATAATCGGTAAATGTATTCGGAATGTATTGGTTTATGAGGTTAACAATTTTACTTCCTTCCAAAAGGTAAGGAGATTCATCCACAAAATCTGAGCGCCAGTCGGCTGTGCCATGCGAGTTTCGACATGATCGAAAATAATTGTACCATGAAGTTTCAGATAAACTATCTTTTGCCAATTCCTTTGCCCATAGTTCAGCTTGCTGAACATAATAGTTGTGAGGTTTAGATTCTTGTGCAAAAGATATTTGTGCTTCAGGTTTTTGCCCCATACAGGATATAGGAAGCAATAATAGATTTAAAAAAAAGACGCGTTCTTTCATCATTAATTTGAGTTTGGGGAATAAACGGTCACAATAAATGGAAGTAGCGAATTTTAAAATTCATTTTAACATTATTAATGAATTTTAAGAAATTGATTAGATGGAAGAAAGTCTATTGTTGACTATTTCTGCTCTCGTTTACCAACCTCTATTCTAATAAATTCAGGCAAGTAATTAGGCGTACATCCTTTTGGCGCTACTTCGTCAGCGTAAAGACCGGTTTTCTTGCCTAATGCAATGCATTTTGACCTGTAATCGGGATCAAAAATTCCGATTTGCGCAGCTGTAAAATTCATGGCCCATTGTACTTCAGGTATTTCAGAAGCCAGTTCATTTTCAAGGGCGTTAAAGAGTTCGTTTGTATTGGGCGGAGGCACTTGTCCTGTCCATCTTAATCGGGCCTGATAATACCAGAAAATACGCCTTTGAATAGGAGAGGAGCTGTGTTGCCAGGATTCCATAAGGGCAATGGTTTTCTTATCTTTCATCAGTTGGTTAGCCATGAACCAATCTGCCAGGTATTGTTTTTCTTCAGTGGGATGTTGTTGCATGTCCTGATCGAGGGTATTAATGACATCTTGCGTCAATTCTTTTTTATCTAATATTAAAACCGCTAGCATTCTGGGATAAAAAGCTTTTGTGGACCATAATTCTAAGGCCAAATCATGGTCTTTTTTAATGGTTTTAGCCAGTTTCTTCAAATCTCCCATTTTGGTATTTTCTGTATTCACCTGGTCGAATAGAACTTTAGCTTTATCTGAAATAGGCGTACTCATATTTTTTGGGTTGATGTTTGAAACTAAGTTAACGATAAAATATTATTTAGCCTTAAGAATTTTGCCGTCCGGTAATAGCTCGTATTGCATTAATGCCTCATATTGACCATTTACGGTTCCTATATAATCGTATTTTGTAATGATTCCACCTGATTCAATACATGAACCATGTGAGGCATACCAAGGATCCCTTCCGCCATCTTCATTTGTAAAACTTCCGGCATGCGTATAAAAACCAGCGTGGATTTGACTGATCAAAACACCTTCATGATTAAAAGTACAAAAGTATTTCTCAGAACCTTCAAAATGATTTAAGATTTCATATGACAAACCGATATAGCCACTAGAATCCATAAAAATATGATTGGCGTAGAATGTATGTTCTCTTAAGAAATCATCTAGTAAGGCCGTTTGTACAGTATCTAGTTTCCAAATGTTCTGGATATGTACAGTATCTGAATGGGATAATAAAAAAGTCTGTATTTCTTCGCTTGTTAAAATTAGGCTATCAGGTTTATAATTGTTGTCTTTGTCGTCTTTGTATTCCAGATCACCAATATGAATAAGGCCAATATCTTGTTCAGAATATTGGACACAATAGGGCAATGTAACGGGGTTAAACTTTGCCCGAAAATTATTAAAATCCAGACTGTCTTGCCCATATGCCCGCATTAAACTAGTTATAATCAAAGTGAACAGAAAGTGTTTCATACTTGCAGTAATGATTTACTTTCAATGATTACAAAAAACAGACCAATAAATTAAGCCCGTTCAGGATGTCGATTCTAAACACTAGCTGTTTTCCATTTGCCTCTAGAAAATAAAAAGAGGGTGAAAATGCCAACAGCAGTTTCCGAAAAGAATACCGCCCAAAAAACGCCGGAGTGTTGCCACTCTAATTCTATAGCTAACCAGTAAGACAATGGAATTTGAATGACCCAAAAGAAGATAATGTTAATCCAGGTTGGTGTTTTCGTATCGCCCGCACCGTTAAATGCCTGCACGGAGACCATCCACCAACCATAAATAAAGTAAGCGTAGGATAAAATTTGTAACCATTCCGCACCAATGGCAATCACTGTTTCATTGTCTGTAAAAATTTTCATAAGTTCTTCACTAAAGAAAAAATAGACGAAAGAAACCCCGATTAAGAAAATCATATTCACTACGCCAATCGTCCAAACAGAGGATTCTGCTCTCTCAGGCTGATTAGCCCCCAAATTCTGACCAACAAGTGTAGCTGCAGCATTCGAAAAGCCCCAAGCTGGCATCATGGTAAACATCATCATTCGAATCACAATAGTTGAAGCAGCAACAGCTTCACTGCCAACATCTGATAAAATCCGCATCAAAAAAATCCATGAGGTCATGGACACTAACATTTGACCAATTCCACCTAATGATGTTTTAAGAATATTAAGTATGGTTTTGGCGTGCCATACTAGCTGATAACCAACGACCTGAATGTGCTTACCACCTTTAAATAAAGCCCATAATTGAATACAAACCCCAAAGCCCCTTCCAATATTCGTCGCAATGGCCGCTCCTTCAATACCTAACTCAGGAAGTGGTCCCCATCCAAAAATCAGAGCAGGGTCGAGCGCAATATTGATAAGGTTTGCAATAATTAAAACCCGCATGGCAATGGCGGCATCACCAGCACCTCTGAAAATAGCGTTAATGGTAAAAATAAGAACAATGACAGCATTTCCACCAAGCATCCATTGTGTATAACGATAACCATGTTCTAAGGCCCAGGTATCAGCACCCATTAAGCCTAATAATTCGCGCGAAAAGAAAATTCCACCAATCATAAACGGGAGGGAGGCCAGTATGGCTAAAATAATGGCTTGCACAGCAGTTAACCCTGCTTCTTCCTTTTTCTTTTCACCAATCCGTCTTGCAATAATTGCCGTAACGGCCATAGACATGCCCATGGCCACAGAGTACAGCAAAAACATGTAGGTCTCCGTCAACCCCACAGTTGCCACTGCTGAATGGCCTAGTTTCCCTACAAAGTAAATGTCTACTACTGCAAATACCGATTCCATCACCAATTCCAGAATCATAGGTACAGCTAATAAAAAGATCGCCTTTTTTAGACTGATCTTCGTATAGTCTGCTTCCGTCCCACGAATAGCATCTTTTAAGGCTTCCCAAATAGACTGTTTAGGGAGTATTTGCTCATCCACCTCTTTATTTTCTGAATTCATATTTATTTTGTTTGGATGACGTTAACGCGTCGAGTGGGGTATTGGGTTGCTTTTTAGTGGGAGTAAATGTATTGTTTTTCGAGTCATGAATAACCAAGATGTTAAATTTTATACAAATTTGATTGAACGTTTAGGTCCTTACTGACATGCATAAAACTTTTTTACTGAGTTTTGTTCATTCCCTTAGACATCTTTTTTTGCTCAAAAGTACTTTCTTAAAAGATATTTTTCAATCAGCGTACAATTTTGTAAATTGCATCTACCCATAAATCAAATATTGACCTATGCAAATTATAGATATTGACTCATTTATCCACTATTACGAGCGCATTAGAAGCAGGACGCTTAAGGTAATGGACTGCATTCCTCCGGAAAAACTAGACTGGACGTATAAACCGGGTAAATTTACCATTGGTGATTTGGTCAGGCATATTGCGGCGATTGAACGAGACATGTATGCCGAAACGGTGTTGGGTAAACCAAGCAGATACCGCGGGTGCGGTAAAGCATTAGCGAAACCTTATGGTGGAACATTTAACTTTTTCAATAGAATGCATCAAGAGTCAATTAACATATTTAAGCGGTTAGATGAAAAACAATTGAATGGTAAATGCAAAACACCCATGGGAACTGAAATTACGGTTTGGAAATGGTTAAGGGCCATGGTGGAACATGAGGTTCACCATAGGGGACAAATTTACTTGTATTTAAATATGCTTAATATTGATACACCGCCACTTTATGGATTAACAGCAGAGGAAGTTGAATCGCTGGGAATTAGTAAAAGTAAAGACCTATGATTTAAAATTGGTTTACCACAAAGGTTTATTGAGAAACCTTCATTATTCCTGGTATATAAAATGTTTGGTTTTCCATATCAAATACGGTCATACCTTTTGATGTTTTGAGTAGAACCTGACCATGATGAAGGTGGGTGATTTCTTCCACTTCGTGTAAGTCTTTCTGAAGCGGGTAATAATTAAAATGAACAAATCCTTTATAGGTGGTGGTAGACTGGTATGCTTTGCTGTTGTTGAAGCCTGGTAAGTTGTATGCGGTGCATTGATTTGTTTTTAGGTTATATACGACGAGTTTTTCGGTACCGGCCGTACAGATAAAATGGGTTTGCCAGGTAATGTTTCGTAAATAACGGCCAATGGCTTCCCGACTGATGCCGTCGTGGTCGGACACCAGCCGTGCGGTTGAAAAATCAACAGATTGCTGCGTTTTATCTTGCCAATCGAAGTGATATACCCGTCCGGCTTTGCTTTGCATGAGGACTCCACCCGGTTTTTTATAAAAGACCACGTGTAACGAATCGGGCTGTAAGTAGTCTTTATGCTGATCCGGGTAAAAGGTTTTGTCTTTCGGCGATCCAGGGGTATTTAACCGCCGGAGTTTTTTGGTTTTAATGTCAAAGGCAAACACCCCATAATCGTATTGGAACACCAGTTCATGGTGGTGAAAATGCATCAAGGTCAGATCTTTATATCCCTTTGTTTCAAAATAAGCTTTAAAATCGAATGCTCTTTTTTGACCGGTGGCGAGGTGATACCAGGTCACATAACCATAGCGCTCTGTAAAAAAATAGTCTTCTCGCAACAGATAACCCCGATAATCCCGGCTCATACCCTCTGCAGAAGAAACCAGTTTTTTGATCTTCCATTTACCTTGCTTAACCGCTTTCCATTTGAGATGATACACCTGGTGAGGCTCATCTTTTTTAACCATAAATAACCCTGTTTCATTGGCTTCAATGGCTTTGAGGTTTTTTGGTTGTGCAATCGACTCAGTCATTGACATATAATGGTATGTCCCCCTTACGGTCCGAAACCCAATCCGACCATAGCTTGAAAAACAAATGGTTCCATTTTTAAAAATCCATAAAGGTCTACCTGGAGGCCCTGTAGATATAAATGGCCAACTTGAAATGGTATCGCCTTTTGATTTTTTAACCAGTTGAAATAAGTAACGGGTTGGTGTGACGTGCAGTGATATCCTCATTTCATCTTCCTGTACCTCTGTGTTGGATTGATAGGCTCTTGCTAAATAATGACTGGTCATGAAGAGTTGATATTCCTTCGTTTCAATTTGTAAAATGGGGATATCCCACCAGTCAGGAATGTCCTGCCCTATGGCATGAATGGTTGAAAATAAATACAAGGGCATTATCCATTTCAAACGAATTCCCATTAATTACCTTTTCGTTTTACATAGTCGAACAAGACTTTCAATAATACACCAAGCCCCATTCCCATGGCCAAAATGGTTGTAAAAAGAATGGGTTTTAAGTCTGAAGTGGCTTCCATGCTCAATAAATTCATGGCAGTTAGTAGAATGACAATTATAGGTGGGATTAGTTGTTTTTTCATGGTACTACTTAGTTATTTTTTGCCTCTACAGCTTTGATCCAATCATCAACGACTGTAATAAGATGGTAATTAAAGCTTGTTTCCATATATTTTCTGGTTTTTCCGTTGATGTAAATGTCAATCCCTTCTTGCATAGAGCCTACTTTGAGCATGCTATGATTGGTTTCAGGTAACAAATGAAAGGTACCATAATCAGGATGGTAATGATTGACAATGCGAATAATTTCTTCATGAGATTCCGAATTGATGGCTTCAAAATCGGCTTCACCGTAAATACTCAGTACGTGGCTTTTTACATTAGTCCAAACTTCCGTTAAATTTAATTCATTGAGCTGTTTCAAAAAGGTATAGTGACGCTGAATGAGCATATTATTTCCGGTATATTGAAAATCACGCTGCAGTAATGGAAGGTATTCCGAATTTTTAGCCACTAATTCCTTTGGACTTAATCCGTCTATAAAGAAGTCATGAAATAACTGTTGATACAAGGGTTCGTCATGTGCCATGGTTTTAGGATCTACCCCCAAATGTGGATTTTGAAATCGGATCATATTTTGCAAATATTCGAGCCAGGGCAGGTGAGAGGTGCCATAAACAATAACCCCTTTAGGATCGTATTTTTCAGCCAGTAAAGGGGCATTAATACCACCTAATGAATGGCCAAAAATGTAAATGCGATTGGTGTCTACAAAGTCGTAAGCCATTAGTTTTTGGTACCCGGCTTCAAAGGCTTGTTGTTCGGTATGGAAATCAATGTCGAAACAATTCGGGGTATTGGTACAGTCTCCCATACCTGGTTTTTCACAACGAAATACGACATACCCTAATCCAACGAGTGAATCAATGAGTCGTTTATAGGGGTGGATGTTATTCATGTTGTCGTAACTGGCGCAATTATAGCCCGGAATGAAATAGATGGCTGGTAACCGAGGATTTGGTTCAGAAGGATAAGCCTTATTAAATTCGGGGTGAATGGTAATTGTACGCAGATCGCCATCCATAAAGGAAACTTTTTCGTATAATACACCTGCCTCTGGATATATTTCATACGGCTTTGGTTTAACTTTTCCTCTTAATTTGGTTTCTTTTCCATCCCGTAATAGGGTATAAGTAATAAAATCATTTTGACGATAGGTATTCAAAATACCACTGAAATAAAGGTCTTCTGGCGTTTTTATCCGGTGCTCACCAATTTTTAACAAAATATCACCAGCTTGAAGTCCTATCTTAGCCTCCGTACGATCAGGATGAATCCACTGAATCAGTGGCCCTCTTTGTTCAGGAGTCAATTGTTGTTGCGCGGAATCAGCAAGCTGTGTAACGTAAATGCCCCAGTCGCCTTGTCGTCTTAATTTTTGAGCATAAACCTGTGTTGTCATCATCACACACAGTAAGGAGAAATAAATGAATCGTATCATACCCAAAAATAACTCATCTAAAAAAAGATTAATTTGTCAAAAACTGTCAAAAACGAACGCAGGCGGATGGTGTCTGCCCAAAATATTTTTTAAAACACTTACTAAAGGTCGGCAAATCCGCAAAACCACATAACATACTGACCTCTGTTAGTGAATGTTGATTTGATTGGATGAGCCTCAATCCATATTCCATTTTAGTCTTGGTCTGATACTGATAAGGTGTCAATTGGTATAACTGTTTAAAACAACGGTGCAGTTGCACCTCTGAGAGTCCGGCTATTTGAGAAAGCGCTTTAATAGATACCTTTTTATCGACATGGTCTTCCAAGTAAGTTTTAGCCAGCTTTACACGCTTATATAACTCCTCTCTAGTGGATTGTTTGGCGGCACGGATGCTTGCCACATCAGTGTGAACACCGAATTGATGAGCCAGAAGCTTAGTCGTAAAATGAAGAAAAAAATCTTCCGAAGCATAATGCTCAGTATCTGTCTTTATCAACTGAGCCATTGAAGCTAAATAGCGTCCAAACTCACTCTCTTGTGAACGGTATTTTGTTTCTAAGAAGTTGTAGTCAATGTCATCTTGGATACCGATATCAAAAAGTATTGAATTACTCGATCTCGCTAGTGCTAGTGCCTGGTGAATATAGGTTTCTTCCATAAAAAAGCAAAAGCCTTCTGCTGCAAGCTCTTCATCCAATTCAATACCGATTTCACTATGTTCTTTCACTATTAAAAATTCTCCGGCCGTTACGTCATGTCGTTTTTGGTTGATTTGATAATGTTCCGTGCCTGAATGAACATATTTGACAGATACACGGGCAGATTGATTGAAGCTAGCAAAGTGTTTTAATTCGGAATGAACTATGATATTCCTTGCCGTAGGATCATAGGTTTTTAAGTTATGTTGATGAAGGTGGAGAATGTTCTTCATGTTGTTAAAGTTAAATAAAATCATAAATGTTAAAAGCGAATTGTTAGTCTGTCCTATATTCCATGTATAGACGTAATCAGACTCATTTAGACGGTACTTTGTCGCACTCAAATGGTGTGTTGACTAATTCGAACTAGGACCTTTCGAAAAGTTATGATATTATTGGTGAAAACATTGAAATATGAAAAAGTATACATGTCTAATGCTATTAATACTATCTGTGAATCAAATCTTTAGTCAGGTCAAATCAGAAAATGATTATCCAAAATCCATGGCAAGCTATGCTGATTTTAAAAAATTGGTGGAAGAAGTAGAATTATTTCGGTCACAAAGGCTGGTTAATCTAAATACTTTTTTGAAAATGAGCAAGGAGGAGAATACGATTATTTTAGATACACGATCCAAATTCAGATACAATCGAAAGCATTTAAAAGGAGCTGTACATTTGAATTTTTCTGATTTTACTCAAGAAGACTTGCGAAATGTCATTCCAGATTTTCAAACCAGGGTATTGATTTACTGCAATAATAATTTTAGTGGAGATCAAATTGAATTCATGACTAAAAAAGTAGATGTACTTCCATCCAAAGACAAAGCGAAAAAGACGAATCCGAAACCTCAATTCTCATCACAAAAAAAGCCCATTATGTTAGCATTAAATATTCCAACACTCATAAACCTTTATGGATATGGTTATCGGAATGTTTATGAATTAAATGAACTGATTGATATTCAGGATTCAAGAATTGAATTTGAAGGAACAGAAGTTAAGGGTAAACACCAGTAAGAGAGGAGTTTATTTATTTTTCTGATTCGACCAAACTAAACGGAAGCTGATGCGGCATCTTATTTTTTAAAACGGATCCAACTAAGTCAGCGCCTCTTATTAAATAAAGACCGTAGGTGTCAAATCCTTGAATGTGAATGGTATCATTACTCTGACGCCACTCGAATCTTTTAGGATTGATATCATAACGATTCAAGCTGGTATCTTCTGGTGTGCAATACGCTACAATATCATAGTGGACCAATACGCTATCCTGTTGAAAGGATAGTACGCAATAATCAACGATCCAACAGCCCCCATTTATTCGTTCTTTGCAAGATTCATGAATAATACCTTTAAAATGCTTACCGGTTGGGTTGAATTGTCCAATTAAACCGGTCCAAATAAATAACAGACAACAGGTAGCTATTAATTTCATGTTAGTATATACAATTCTATTTAAAATTTGTTCATAAGGAATAGCTATTTTTAAGCACTTTCTGCAAACGCTTTAAATTGTTCCATCCATTTTTGACTTTGTGCTTTAAACTGACCAGGAAATAACCGGGCCATTAATTTAATCATCCATCCATTGAACTGGGTGTATTCAACTTCAGATGTATACTCTGTTTTTTGATTACTCAGTTTTTTAAAGCGAGATGTTTGCGTATTGGTCATGTGTTCATGCTCGTATAACGCTGTTTTTTCTGCCGGTAAATTGCTTACCAAAATCGTTTCAGTTAATTCGATTCTGCGCTTGTCTTCTAAAATAATTTTTGATTTGGCGCCTATTTCATTTGGTGTTCCGCTCAGATGTTCAATGCGTTTAAAACCATCTTGCCATTCTTTAAAATGGGCTTCATTCTCCCATAGTGCTACCACTTCATCAATGGGTTTATCAATTTCAATAGTACAAGTATATTTCATGGGTTTAATTTTTCTTTTTACTCGGTTTCGGTTTTAATTTTGATACATAGTTCCAACTTTTAAGCAGGTACCCGGAAAGCATAACGGTATCTTTTAACAGTGAGTTCGGAACGGAAACGTATTCCTTCATCACTCTTCCATGCTGTTGCATCAATTCAACGTTGAATTCTTTAATAAACTGCTTTCTATCAGTTTCATTTAACCTTAAGCCCATCACACCTTCCTTTGATAAAAATGAGAACATATGACCATTTACGGAAGTGTAAGGCATTGTTTTACCCTTCCTTTCGATATTTGGTTGACTGTTTATCAGTTGATCGTATAAATGAATGGCAGAAATCATTTTATTACTTTTTGAATTAACGAAAACCAATTTCCGGAATCATCTTTAAACATGGCTTCTATTCCTGATACACCTTCTTGAGGCGCTTTGATAAAATCTACGCCCTTTTCCTTTAATTCTGTATAAGTGGCATAAATATCTTTGCATTCAAAAATTCCGGATCCAAATGCTCCTTTCTTAACTAGTTCGGTGAGTTGATCAGCAATTTCGCCAACAAACATTAAACCAGTGTTTATGGGAATTAGGGTGATTTCAAGCTCTTTTTGATCTTTGGGTTGAACGGTTAACCAGCTCCCTTTATCGCCTACTGAAACATCCATAACAACATTAAAACCTAATTTATTGACATAAAAGTCTCTTGCTTTTTCTTGGTCACGTACAAAAATACTACTGTGCGATAGTTTACTAATCATCTTAAATTATCAATTTGTACAAATAAAATAACTCTCTTCGGTATCATAATTGTCGAATCTTGCTTTAAATTGATGTCAAGTTATTTTCCATCCTAAATACTCTGCATAGGCTGATGGGATATAATTTAAGGGATGTGTACTCATTTTCATTTTATTTTTAACAGTGATTTTAGCAAACTCAGATGGCGTAAGCAGTTCCTTTCTTTTAAATAATTTAATGAATGAACTTACACTTTCAAATCCAACTAAAGCACAAACTTCTTGAGTTGGTACATTCAATGATAAAAGGGTTTTTGCTTCTCTTAACCTGAGATAAGTGAGGTATTCCAGAGGTGTTTTGCCATAGCTTGCTTTAAAAGCTCTATGAAAATGAAATTTTGAAAAACAAGCTTGCCTTGCTATTTCGTCAAGATCAATTCTTTGGTCGAAATGTTTGTCGATATAGGTTTTGGCATTCAAAACCCGCTTATAAAAATCAATATCGTTAATATCGCTCTTATGCATGGACTGTTTTTTGACAAGATAATTATTTTTTTATTTCGATCATTCATCTTGCATTTTTACCCATTCTAATACAATTGCTTCTAAGTCTTTTTTCGGTTCTCAATAGCTTTCATATCGGCAAACTTTGCTGTTCGGGCTTCTCCATTTAATGATGGTTGGGATTATTTTTTGAGATTCTGGTCAAATTACTGTCTGCTTAAGAGTTGCTATTCATATATTTCAATAAGTTTGTAAGCATGTCCATTACTTTACACGACAAAACATTTGTTTCGTATATCTCAAATACCAACATTTTACAATCTATTGATTCACTTTCTAGACAAATAGAGGTAGACTATCAAGGACGCCAACCTATATTTTTAGTGGTATTAAAGGGAGGCTTTATGTTTGGAGCTGAACTACTCAAACGAATTAATTTACCTAGCGAGGTTGAATTTGTGCAATTGACCTCTTACGAAGGCACCACATCAACAGGGAAAATAAAGGGATTAAGTAAACTAACTGACCGCTTGAGTGGCAGAGATGTGATTATAGTTGAGGATATAGTGGATACAGGTCAAACAATTGAAGCGCTTATAAAATCACTCAACCATCTGAATGTTAAATCCTTTTCGGTGGCAACGTTGCTTTTTAAGCCAACTGTTTATCAAAAAAATATCCCTATAGATTATATCGGTTTCGAAATTCCGAATACCTTTGTGGTCGGTTTTGGGTTAGATTACGACCAGTTGGGTCGCCATTTGACGGACATTTACAAATTAGAAGAAGAAGGTATGTTAAATATTGTTTTATTTGGACCTCCGGGGGCAGGAAAAGGTACTCAAGCTATACGATTAGTTGAAAAATATAATTTATATCATTTGTCTACTGGAGATGTGTTTAGGGCAAATATAAAGGGAGAAACTGAACTTGGGAAGTTAGCAAAGAGCTACATAGATAAAGGACAGTTGGTGCCTGATGAGGTGACTATTTCAATGTTAGAAAGTGAAGTTGAAAAGCACCCTGAAGCTAAAGGGTTTATTTTTGATGGTTTTCCTAGAACCACAGTTCAGGCAGAAGCTCTGGAAACATTTCTGGTAAAAAGAGGAACTACAATTCAACTGATGTTAGCTTTAGCAGTGAACGAAGATGAACTGGTGAAACGATTATTAAATAGAGCGAAAGATAGTGGCAGGGCAGATGATGCAGATGAGGGTATAATCAGAAACAGAATTTCAGTTTACAATGATCAAACTGCTGTTGTGGCAGATTATTACTCAAAAGACAATAAGCATATTGCTATTAATGGTGTTGGTTCAGTTGACGAGATTACTGAACGACTTTTTGAGGCCATAAATAGCGCTAATTAAAATGACTAAAAGCATTTCGGACTAGAGCCGATTTTCACCTTCTGACTATTGCGGTTAGAAGGTGTTTTTTTAAAGTATAAGATGTCGAATTTTATTGATTACGTCAAAATACATTGCAAGTCGGGCAGAGGAGGCGCTGGTTCAATGTATATGCGTCGTGAAAAATACATTCCTAAAGGTGGTCCTGCTGGCGGTGATGGTGGCCGTGGAGGACATGTTATTTTAAAAGGTAACCAACAATTGTGGACGCTTTTACCTCTAAAGTATCGAAAGCATATTAAAGCGACACATGGCGATCCGGGAGGAAAAAATCAAAGCTCTGGCAAGGATGGAGAAGACCAAATAGTTGAAGTGCCATTGGGTACCATAGCGAAAGATGCTGAGACAGGTGAAGTTTTATTTGAAATTTCAGAAGATGGGGAAGAGCAGATCTTAATGGAAGGCGGAAAGGGTGGATTAGGTAATGTTCATTTTAAGTCTTCAACGAACCAAACTCCTCGTTACGCCCAACCGGGTATTCCCGAAAAAGAAGGATGGATTATACTTGAATTAAAAGTATTGGCTGATGTTGGATTAGTGGGCTTCCCTAATGCCGGAAAGTCTACTTTACTATCTGTTTTAAGTGCTGCCAAACCAGAAATTGCAAACTATCCGTTTACTACTTTAACCCCAAACCTTGGAATAGTAGCCTATCGAGACTACCAATCGTTTATTATGGCTGATATTCCTGGTATTATTGAAGGCGCTCATGAAGGTAAAGGGCTTGGTCTACGTTTTCTTCGTCATATTGAACGAAACTCTCTTTTGCTTTTTTTGGTTCCAGCGGATTCGGATGACATTAAAAAAGAGTTTGAGATTTTGGTTAACGAATTAGATAGATATAATCCCGACTTGTTGGATAAGCCTAAATTATTGGCCATTTCGAAGGCAGATATGTTAGACGAGGAGTTAAAGGCCGAGATCATTAAGGATTTACCAGATGTACCTTACCTATTTATCTCGTCAGTAGCACAGCAAGGTTTAGTAGCACTAAAAGATATGATCTGGAAGTATTTGCAGTAAAAACTTGTGAAAGTGTTTGTTCTAAATGATGAATCCATTTACTGATTCGTCACTTTCAAAAAATATACTATCTTACACGCTGTTTACTAACTTCATATCAATGACATTATTAAAAAGTTTAAGAAATAAATTGCGGAAAAACAGACTCAGTTTTATTGTTCTTTTTCTCAATTTTACTCCATTTTTATCTTTCTCGAAGTCAGAAATAACTGTACAATGGGGACAGCCGGAGGTTGTTAAATTCAGGAAAAAATTTACACCCGCGCCAATAATTCTAGGAGAACAATTTGGAAAACTTTTTGTCAGTACTACGTTGAAAGGAAAAGTAACGCTTCATGAATACAATTTAAGCACATTAAATAAAGTTAAGTCGAAGTTACTACCTTTAATGGGAAATTATAGCAAAAATACTGTTGAATCCATTGAGTTTTTTAATTCGACTATTCGATACTGTAAACTTAAAGCCTGGTATGATGCTGTTCTTAACATTTATGATTACAATGTCAATGATTTTAGCTTAAAGGAAGAAAAACAATTGCTTTCTCGAGAGATAGTTTTAACAAATGCTAACCCTAATTTAAGTAATTATTACCTCCCCGTTTATTATCAATCTGAAGATTTGATTTTTGTAATGGATAGAATAATTAAACTTAAAAATTACACTGAGGACGTTGCCAAGTTTAATGGCTATTTGTACGCTAAATCTGGTGAATTGCTTTTTCATAAAAAAATTTCGCTTCCAACTGAGAAATTTGTGATTGATAATGTGAAAATTAGCTCTGATAGTGTTGTATACATCCTAGGTTTTTCCTATGAAGGAAAGGTTCCGTTTAAATTAAGTTTTGAGTCAAGAGATCGGTATCCTCCTGGCGATTTTACAATAGCAAGATGGGATTTAAGAACTGATAAAATGGTATCAAAAATTATTCAAATAGAAGACTCACACGTGTTCGATCTTGATCTTTTTGTTAATGAAGACAATATTCAAGTAGTCGGTTTTTCTTCTTCAACTAAAGAAGGATTTAATTCTGTTTTTACAGAAAAGTTTGAGTTGAGTAATTTGGAAAGCCAATTTCATACATCTGTTGATATTCCAAAAGAAATAATTTATAAGACGTGGAAGGAAGCGGATAAAACCAGAAATGAAAAGAATTATAACTCTACTCCGAAAAAATTTACTAAACCATACCTTGACAGTTTTGATGAAATAAAGGTTTTGTTTGATGACAATGGTAATCTTTTTATCACCTCCCAGGAGGCATTATATTCATTAGCTTCAGACGATATTGGGGATAAACCTAATGGACCAAATTATGTTAAGTATGGCAAAATACTAGCAATGAAGTTTAACCAGTCTTTTGACTTAGTTTGGGCAGATATGGTGAACAAAAATCAGTATACTATGAAAGATAGGGGATTAGAATTTTCTTATTATCCTTTTTTGATTGATGATATGTTTTTCTTGATGTATAATAACACTGAAAAATATGACGATTTGCTTTTTAAGGGGTTTCAATTTACCAAAGGAAATGCCAATTTAGCAAAACTTAAAAATAGGTGTTATTTAAGAGCTTATAACAGATCTGGAGAAAGTATTGGCAAAACAACTATCCAAACAGCCCATGATTATGCCAAAATACTACCTATATCAACTTACCAAACTAAGAATAAAGAATTAATATTGATTAGCAAGCATAAAAATAAAATCTGGTTTGGTTTACTTCCTTTTAAGCGTGTTATCCCTCATTTCATGAATTGAATTATATTTCAAAGTCTAGAAGAGGAAATAATTGAAATTACTATCTTGGGGTTGCTTATTTTATACTCATGACATCATCAAATACATCCAAATTTAAGTCGGCTAGAAGAAAACGATACTTTTACGAATTTCTCTTCATTTTTATTGCGGTTATTTCTGCATTTGCATTAAATAACTGGAACGAAAATAGGCGAGATGCAAACGCACAGACAAAGATTTTAAAGGAAATTAAAAGTGGTTTAAGCAAAGATCTTTTGGATTTGAAGGTAAATAAAGATGGTCACCTGGCAGGAATTCGAGCGAGCAAAATTTTTAATCAGATTTTGATTAAAGGACAGTACAATGGAGATTCATTGCATGAGCATTTCAATAACTTAACCAGAGATTTTATTAGCATTCAAAATCTAGCTGGTTATTTTACCCTTAAAGCCAATGGTCTTGAACTTATTAGTTATGATAGATTGCGCAGAGAAATAATTGCATTATACGAATACTATTATAATTCGTTGAAGAAGTTTGAAGAAGAATATGAAGAAATGCAGTTTCATAAAAATTATTTTCCTACTTTGAATGATATCCTTACACCACATTTCATTTTTGGTAATTCTGGACGAATCGTAGGTTTAAGACAACCTTTAGACTTGACTGAAGCAGAGGAGAATAAACTCAGACTAATACTTCATAAAATTTTTGCTAATCGTATGACCTTGGTACAGTTTTATAAACAAACGGAGATAAAAGCTAGACATGTGAGAACCATCATTGAAATTGAGTTTGGTGAATGATAATTTTAACGCTTTTGAATTAAAAAATGACTTGCCTTAAATATCCAATTCATATATCATAAAAAAAGCTAAAAATCGTCAACTTCTGAATGGTTATCTGTTTTGACCACTAATTATCTGTATCTTAGTTAAAATGACAACAACTTTAGCATTAAAGCTCAATTCCACACTGGCAAAAAATGAATATTTACAACCTACTTGCCTTATTTTTAGGGCTGAACTTACAATTTATTAACCCAGTATCAACAAGTTCAAATTCAACTCATATTTTAACAGTTAAGTTTAAAAATATACAATCGAAAAAAGGTATTGTTTCGTTTGGTCTATATAAAAATCAGGCTTCGTTTAAAGATGAGAAACCATTTAAAATTTATAAGATTTCGAAAAGTAAAATGGTGAATGGATCTCTGTTATTTAAACTCAATTTGCCTGCCGGAACATATGGTATAGCGGCACTTGATGATACAAATAATAGCGGAGATATGGATTATAATTTTTTCGGATATCCACTCGAAGGATTTGGCTTTTCAAATTATTTTCATTCCGGTTTATCTGCCCCATCTTTTAACGACTTCGATTTTATAATCAACCAATCAAAGAGTATTGAAGTTAAAATGAAGTACATGTAAAATTGGACTGTGGCATTTTAAGACCATTTTTGAATTGGAAATAATAACTCTATAAATAGTTAAACCTCTAGCAAAAAACGTCTCTATAAAATAGAGACGTTTCGTTTAATATTGACAAGGAATACAATTAGTTGTTATTCTATCACTAATTTTTGGTTGGACCTTTGATCTCCACTTTGGAGGTTGATGATATAAGTTCCTGATGCAAATTTTTCAGTATTCACTAACTCAGAATGAGAACCAATAACTTCTCCTAAATGGTTTTCATAAACCACTTTTCCTTCTAAATCAATAATTCTAATTGTGGTTTCTACTTTTTTATCAGATTCAAAATTAATTTTTACTTGATCTGTTGCAGGATTTGGGAAAATACCAATGTCTAAATTATTACCATCAATCAATAAATTTTTCTTGACCTCTTCTGTTGATTCTTCACCGTTTGATACAATGACTACCGTGAGGTTAGGCATTAAATGATCAGATTGGTCCGTATCAATATTGATATCTTGACCTTCTGTATCAGAAAATTTCATGATTTTAACAATTTTGTGTTGTTTTGAATTGTCATCAATGACCATATCTTCAGAAACAATCACCTTTTTGATAATCACTGAATCGCCTCTATAAGTGGAAGTAATGCTGTTAACCAAACTATCAATATTTAAGTCCTTAAAATCCTCTGAAGAGGATTCTGATTGTTTAATGATTCTAACATCCTGATTTATGCCTATGTCTTCTCCATCCTCATTTTTAAGTTTGACAATCTTAACTTTTGTATTGGATGTAGTGCCATCAGATCCTTCCTGCTCATCTGTAAAATTATAAACAGCAGACTCTCCATCAAAGTCAATAATTTTGATGTTTTGATCATCCTGAAATCCAAGTAATGTAAGGTAGTTGTCGGGTGTAAAACCACTACTAGCCTTAATAATCGTATCGAAGATGGTAACTTTTCCATTAACGGTTCTAATCACTTCGTACTTTTTGGTTTTAACTTTTTTCTTTCGACTGAACGAATAAATTAATCCTAAGCTGCATAGTCCTAATATTAGGAGTATTGTTTTGTTTTGTAAAGTTTTCATAATATTTTTTTTCCAAAGTTAGGTTCAGTTAGGAATCTGAAACGTTAATCAAAAGATAAAGGGAGGTTAAATTCGGTTAAAGTTTTTAGATAGTTTTTAATATCTCATACATTTGATACTATGCAAAAGCGAATTGTGCCTTTTTTAATTATAGCCATGTCTATTTCCTTAATTGGCATTATTGTAATTCAATATAAATGGATTCAAAATGCGTTAAATGAAAAGCAAAATTTGATTAATAATCAGGTTCAAGTTATACTTGGAAAGGTAGAGGAACAATTATCTGATTTAAAAGGAATAGAATTGATTAAGAGCAGAGTGGAAAGGGTTTCCAGAAAGGATTCTTTAACAGTTTCTAAATCGAGTTCTTATTCCATTACCGCAACAGGTGATTCCATTTCTATGTTGAAAATTGGTGTTTTTAATGATTTTGATCAATCGACAGGATTAAACTTCATTGATGAAGTGATTACAATAAAGGATTCAATTTCAGATATTAATATTAAGGATGAAGTACAAACCATTATGCGCTTAATCAAAAAAGTAAAAGTAGAAAAGTCGGTTGATACATCAGACATAAGGATTGATAGTACTCATGTTTCTAAAATTTTGAATACTGAACTCAAGAACCTTGGCAAAGTTAAAATAGCAAGCTGGGGCCTTTTTGATCATAATACTCAAGATTATGTCATCAAACCGGTTAATGTTGGACAGATAGATTATAAAAAAAACCTTTTTTCAACAGACTTAATTTCACCAAATCGCTACCAATTACAGCTTGGTATTGATGCCAATCAGCTGATTTGGAAAGATATTAAACTAATGATTTTACTATCATTATTGTTTTTATTAATTATAGCTGCCGCCTTTACCTTCAGCATTCGATTATTATTAAAGCATAAACGAATTTCAGAAATTAAATCAGACTTTATTAATAATATGACACACGAATTTAAAACACCACTGTCTTCTATTTCCTTAGCAGCCGATAGTATGATTCATCCAAACACTTTAAAAACAGAATCTAACCTTAAACAATACGTTGAAATGATTCAAGTCGAAAGAAAGAAATTAGACCGACATGTTGAAAGGATATTAGAGGTAGCTTCATTAAAAAAGGATGCATTAGAAATTGAGCTTAAGCCAGTAGGCCTAAATGATACCATTCATCAGGCGATTCAGTATTTGAAATTGATTATACAAAAATCGAAAGCTGAGATAGCGGTTAATGTTTCAGAAGAATTAATGCTAAATGCGAACCCATTTCACCTTAAAAGTGTACTGGTTAATGTCATTGAAAATGCGATTAAATATAGTGAGGGTGTTCCGAAAATACGTATTGAAACTGCGATAAATTCAAACGTAGTATCAATAAAAATAATTGATTGCGGTATTGGAATGACTTCTGGAGAGGTAAAACAAGCATTCAACGATTTTTATAGGGTTCAATCTGGTAATATTCACCAAACAAAGGGGTTTGGCTTGGGCTTAAGCTATTGCAAACTAATTATTGAAAAGATGAATGGCGAAATTGAGCTTAAAAGTAAAGTTGGTAAAGGAACAGAGGTTATCATAAAATTAAACTTAGTATGAAGCATATTTTATTGGCTGAAGATGAAGAAAACTTTGGGTCGCTTTTAAAAAACTATCTTGAGTTGTGCTCATATAAAGTCACCTGGGTGAAAAATGGATCGAGTGCTTATTCAGTGCTTAATCAAACTGATTTTGATTTATGTATTCTTGATGTGATGATGCCTAATATGGACGGGTTTAGTTTAGGAGAAAAAATTAAAAGCAAAACGCCATTTATATACTTAACAGCAAAATGTCACAAAGATGATATTTTAAAAGGATATAATATAGGTGCGGAAGATTACCTAACAAAGCCTTTTGATACAGATATTTTGCTAAAAAAGATCAAGGTTATACTTGATAGGTACTCTTACGATCAATATATTGTATCTTTAAAGCAGACTTATCAATTAGGGAAGTATGTGTTTGACACCCAGAAAAGAACACTCACCTTTTTAAACCAATCAGCACGGAAATTGTCACCTAAAGAATGCATGCTGCTTGGGTTACTGTGTCGTTTTCAGGGACAGATCATGTCAAGAGAATTAGCTTTAAAAGAAATTTGGAAAGAGAATTCGTATTTTACGAAAAGGAGCATGGATGTTTATATTGCGAAACTAAGAAAGTATTTGGCAGAGGATCGTGATGTTTCAATTGAGACCTTTAATCGTATTGGTTTTCAGTTAAATGTGGTCTGACTTAAAGCTAATTGTATTTGAACTCAGATTGGATAAAATGCCAAAAAAAAGCAATTTTCTGAGAAATAAACATAGCTTTCTTTATAAATATAGTCGCTTGCTAGGCTTTTAACATCAAACAAATTTATTTAATTTTGTAACAGATTCTTTACCCCGAAAGAATTTATTAACGATTAATAACATGTTTGTACAAATAGGAGTGGTTTTAATGACCACATTCTCATGCCTGATTTCTTTTGGGCAACGAGGTCCGGGTGGGGTTTCACTGGAAGTGCCTGGCAATAGTAATTGTAAAATGTGGTGTGATGCTGCTGAGTTGTCTTTGTCAGATGGAGATGGTGTATCATCATGGCCCGATATTTCACTTTCAGTTAATGTCAATACCCCTACGCAGGCTAATGTAGCAAGTCAGCCAGTTTATAGATCCTCTCCAGCAGAAACCATTAATGGAAACCCTGTACTTCGCTTTTTACCTGCGCAATATTTACAGCTATTAACGTCGAATGATATTAATAATGCTGGTCCTTATACAGAAAGAACTACTTTTTTAGCCTTTAGGACAGGAACAGATATTTCCACCCGACAGATGCTATGGGAGCAAGGCGGTGGTGTGAGGGGATTAAATATTTTCATTTCAAATGATAGTTTGTATTTCGGTGGGTATGATGTCATTGCTACTGACCCTGATGGAACACCTTTATGGGATTACACATATACGCGAGTCCAAATTGATCCAAGTACACCATATGTTGTGACACATGTGTTTGATGGTCCTCAAGGAGCAATTACTGGCACCATATCTGGTTTTTTAAATGGTCAGAATTTTCAAGTATTGAATCCAGGGGTAGGAGAGGGTAATCCAGCACCTAACGTCGGCTCGTTGTGGACTCACCCTGATGCTCCAGGGCTTGGTGCTGTTAATGGTGATTCCTATAATGAACTAGGTCCTATTAATGGTCAAACAGGAGGTCAACCATTTTTGGGAGATATGGCAGAGTTTATAGCGTATTCAGAAATATTAAATGATGCTGAACGGGTCATCATTGAAAACTATTTAGGCGCTAAGTATTTTGCTAATTTAATAGTGAATGATTTTTACGATTGGCAGGCTACGCATGGTTTAGAAGTGATTGGGATTGGTCGATTTGATAGCCCAACCAATATTCATAATACCAGTCAGGCGCGGAATGTATTTCAGATTGATGGACCCACAGCAGAGTTTGCAAACGCGAATAACGAGTTCTTTTTAGTTGGACATGACGGTGGTTCTGTTGCAAGCTGGACGGTGACAGATGCCCCTAATCTTGGTGTGAGAACTTTGAGAATAGCGCGTGAATGGAAAGCAGACCATACAGGAAATTGCGGTGATATTAGATTTACAGTGGATGCTACTGCCGAGTTACCCGCATTACCAACAAATTATACCAAATTATGTTTAGCAATCGACAAAAGTGGCGGTGCAGTATCTGATTTTAATTCCTCAAACGTTGAATTGATTGAGATGACTGATTTAGGCGGGGGTATTTATGAAACAACTGAACCTATTCCAGATGGATCGTATATTACATTTGCGGTTGTTGATCCTGCTATCCAGTTTACTAATACGAATGATTTTGGATTTGAAAATACCCCAGTTGGAAACGATAATACGGTGAGTGTTGAAGTGGAATTAAATTATCGTCCGGTCACAGACGTTTCAGTCGATTATAATTTTTCTAATGTCACTGCTGTTGCTGGTGCTGGACCACCTCCAGGTGTAGATTATTTCAATTTTGTGCCACTTGGAGGGCCAATTACAGTATCCACTGGGAATTATACGACGAATATTACATTTGATATATTGGGAGATAGTGACCCTGAAGGATCCGAGGATTTACTGCTTAATTTAGTTTTAGGCGCTGGTACAACTGCTGGTTTAGACCTTGGCATTAATAATCAAAATACCTACACTATTTTTGATGATGACAATACACCTGAAGTCGGCTTTGCAATTACCTCTTCATCCCAAGCAGAATCTGCTGGAGGAATTAATATTCAAATATTAAGGTCAGGAAACACAGGTCCAGCAGTTTCAGTTGATTATCAATTAAGAGTTTCAGGAGGGGCAGGAACCGCTACTGATGGAACCGACTATACTTATGTATCAGGTACAGCTAATTTTGCCTCAGGTGCCACCTCTGCTAATATGCCTGTCACCATTTTGGAGGATTTATTAGATGAACCAGGAGAAACCGTTATTTTTGAATTATATAACCCTATCGGTTGTGATGTATTAGCAGCTCAAAAAGAACATGAGCTCACTATTGCTGATAATGATTCACCTCCTGAAGTTTGTTTCGTGATTAGTACTTCTCAAGGTCCAGAATCATCAGGAAACCCATCAATTGAGGTCCGATTATCAGCACCATCAACTCAAATTTGTGAAATTGATTACCAAAATTTATTGACGGGTACGGCTAGTTTTCCTGCTGATTATACAATAGCCAATTCGGGTACATTGACGTTCGTGCCTGGAGATACTTTAGAAATACTACCATTATTCATCATCAATGATCCTACTCCTGAATCAGATGAAACCATTAATTTTTCTTTGGATGGAACTTCTGCGGTTAATTGCACACCAGGTGCTTGTTTAACGCATACTTACACTATAAAAGATTATTCAACATTTGAATGGTTAGGGTTAGCTGGTGTAGGCATGGCAGTAGATAATGTGTTTTGGTTAGATGCGAATCAATTGCCTGATGCAGACGGTGCTGCTGTTCAAGATTTTCTCGATCAATCTCCTAATAATCAAGTGATCACTCAAGCAACTGCAGGAAACAGGCCAACTATGAACTTTAATGGTCCTAATAATAAGAAAGAACTCGTTTTTAATGGAGGGCAGGTATTAGATATTCAGGATGATGCCTTGATTAATACAAACTCGTTTTATACACGAAAGCATATTACTATGGCCTTTACGACTGGTGGTAATGTGACCAATCGGCAAATGATTTATGAGCAAGGGGGAAGTACACGTGGCATATGTATGTATATTGATGGAGGGTTACTTTATTTTCATATTTGGAGTAACAATGACGACAATGGTACAAACTCAAGATGGGGTGGCGGCTCTGCTACTGGTGCTTACTTTGTAACGGGTACAGTGGCTATCAATGAAACTTATGTTGTAACATTGTCTTATGAAACAGATGGTGGAACAGGTGGAACACTAGAAGGGTTTATCAATGGGGCTTCTGTCGGTACGCAAGCATTGGCAACTGTCGCAGGGACACAAGAACCAAGACTCTATTCCCACGGCGATAATGGCGGTTTAGGAGATGTGATAGGTTCGACAAAATATCACGATAATACAACAGCGTCTAATCCGTTTACAGGTTCAATTTTGGAGTTGGTTCATTTCAGTGATGCGCCTTATAATACCACTAGAAGAATAATTGTTGAAAATCACATGGCCGTGAAGTATGACAGACCGCTTGCTGCAGGGGGACAGAAATATAGCAATACATTTGCTACCACTCATGAAAATGAAATTGCTGGTATTGGTCAATTTAGTTCAGACGATAACCATTCTGATTCAAAAGGTACCGGAATGTTAAGAATTAACAGTCCGAACGATTTAGACGTCGGAGATTATTTAATGTGGGGACATGATGGTGCTTCTTTAACAATGGGGTTATTACCCTATATTGAATTGATCCCAAATATTAATAATCGACTTCATAGGGTATGGAAAGCCAGTGAACTAGGTGGTGATGTAGGCACGGTAACACTCATATGGGACTTGTCAGTATTGACTAATTTTGGGTCTTTTGTTGAAGATGATTTAGTGCTTTTAATCGATAATGATGATGGTGATTTTTCAAATGCTACTCAAATAGAAACTGGCAGAACTTATAGTCCTGTATCTGGCAGTCTCACTTTTACTGATGTTAACCTAAGTAATGACGTTTGGTTTACAGTTGGAAGTAAATTTAGCACATTTCCATTGCCAATTGATTTAACAAAATTCACTGCAAAGCCAATTCAAGACAAAGTGTTGTTAAACTGGGAAACTGCTTCTGAAATGAATAATGACTTCTTTACAATTGAAAAAAGTCGAAACGGACTGGATTTTATTGAATTAGCCAGGGTAGATGGTGCCGGCAATAGCTCTGCAAATATTCACTATGAATATACGGATGAAAACCCTTTTCCAGGGCTTTCCTATTACAGACTCAAGCAAACCGATTTTGATGGTCAATTTAAATATTCAGAAATTGAAACTGTTCTTATTAATAAATTTAGCTTAAGGCTCTATCCGAATCCAGCTAAAAACGAAATATTTGTTGAAGTACCATCAATTGACAATTATCAAATCTTAGTTTACGATTCTGGTGGAAGAGTTATGCCACTTGAAATGAAAAAAGTAGGAGGAGTGTGGGAAATTAACACTGAAAGTTTAAGGTCCGGATTATATTATCTAAGCGCTACCTCTTTCAACGAAAAAGTGATAAAGAAATTTGTAATTCAATAATCTTTTAAAGCATCCAACTTTGATTTATTTCTGGTAATTGATCTACTTGGTACGGTTGTTTATTCTTTGATTAATTTGTGACTCGTTGATAGTGTTGTAACATAATAAATACCAGAATTCAAGTTTGATAAATTAATTGCCTTAAATTGACCAGAGGATGCTATGTCAAGCTGATGAGTGATGTTCTGACCAAGCGTATTAAAAATTCTAATGGTACTTAACTCCAAATCACTTCCTTCAATATAAATGGTACTTTCTACAGGATTAGGGTAAACCGATACATTTCCTTGATAATTGGTATTATTAATCGATTTAACATCAGAGTATGAATATTCACCATTAAAATCAGTTTGCTTGAGTCTATAATACGAGATATTTGGTAACGGATAAAAATCGATATGAAAGTACGAATTCACAACTGTTGAATTTCCGGCACCATTTATAATGATTATTTCTTCCCAATCTTTTCCGTTTGCGGATCTTTCCAATGTAAAAAAGTCGTTGTTTAACTCAGAGGCCGTTTCCCAATCCAGAATAACTTTTTTCGATTTTAATCTAGCATTAAAACTGGTCAATTCAATAGGAAGAGGGGTAGAAGTACTTGCTGTTGCTAAAGTAAATCTTCTATTATCAGCTAGTGCGCTTACGCCTGTAAAAGCATATATGCCACTACCCAAATCCGTTGCGCCTGATATTGGTACTTCATCATTGAAATTACCATTATTATTCACGTCAATTAATAGTCTTAAGTCAGCAACATTTATGGATGAAAAACTAGACAAGTCCCACCTTAAATCTACACTCCCAACATCTACGCTTGCTGAGTTGGCAGCATTTCTTTCACTTACCCTCCATACTCTATCAAACCTAGCAACTATTGTGGCTGGTATATCGCTTGAATTAGTAGCACTTAAGGTACCATTATCATGTCCCCAAATTAAAAATTCGTCGTTTCCTAAATCGGTTGGATTTAATATTCTAACAATGCTTGTTCCTTGAGCATCATTATGAATATTCGACGCATCTACTCTTCCAATGCCGGCGACTTCAAAATCATAATTTCCATTATCATCCTCATCATATAAATCACTAGTCGTTAGAGAAAGGTCATACTTTGCGGCTAAATAATTTTCTATAATTATCTTTTGAGCTGAATTAACTGAACTTGTATGCACAATGATTTCTGCGATATCTCCATTTAATGACTCATTACCTTGTCTACCAATGCCAAAATCCGTCCAGCTATTTAGTGTGCCATCATAAGTAGTAGAACCTGCTAAAGTGCCATCAACATATTGACTAATATTGGTCCCATCATAGTTTTGAGATATGACGTAAAACTGATTAAGCGAAAGTGCAGTATTAGACGGCAAACTTCTTATGCTATTATTTGATTGCACACCACGACCCCAAATTTGGTTATCAGCGACTTGTGTCCACATCCCAATAGTTTTTGACGAACCAGATGTAGAAAATGCGCTACCAGATGGAGCAGCATGAATGATGCCATCATTAACGTTCAATAAACTTGTATGTCTAACTACTACAAAAAGTGTTGCTTCGTCGCTTGTTGAAAGTCCTGCTGCAAGCATTCTTTCGTCATTATCATTAAATGTTAATGATGAAAATCCATTTAATTGATTAGTAGAAAGTGATGGTTTGACAGTCCCAATAGTTTGAATGGCGTGGTTATTAAAGCCCGATAAATCATTCCATTGTTGAATATCATCATTGTTTGTGGCTTGGGTAATACCAGCATCTGTATAACAATTAGTGTCGGCAACCAACCATAATTGTAATTCAGAAGCGCCATCAATTGCTTGAACACCTCCGGGTCCGGTAACTCCAGGTGCTACATCACCAAAAACTTCAATATTGTCGAAATGGAGATCTTCATTAGTTTCATTGGTGATGGCCTCAATAATAATTCGAATTGTATTACCAGTAAGTCCAGATACTGATGCTACGGTTGGATCAGAACCATCATCACAAAGGTTACCATTTGTTGGGAATTGTGTAGTTGGATCTGAATCTAAAATATATGAAATAGTAATACAATCTGTAGCATCAAATTGATTGTCATTCATATCAACATCAATTGTAGCACCTACATTAACATATCCTGAAATAGATATTAATTCTGATGTCCATGTTGCTATTTCATCAGTATTTTCTACTCGAAATTCACCACCCTCAACTCGAAATTCGTTTGTTCTATTGCAGGTAGGGCATGATGTGGTCCAATCAGATCCTGAAGGAAGGTTATTATCATTTCCTGTAAAGTCATTATTTGAATTAGTAGAGAAATTTTCGCTCCAAATAGTTGTTTGCGATCTGCCCGACAGATTAATAAAAAGAAGTACAAAGAATCCTAAAAAAAATTTTGACTTCATGAGTATGAATTAAGATTTTGAGTTGGGCCAATTAAAAATCGATACAAATATATGCTAAAAACTCCATCTACTAAAAAAAAAATACTGACAATCGATAAAAAAAATCGAGTAAACGCTTGATTCTTAACAAAAAAATTATTTAAGTAAGGTCACATGACCACTTTCTGTAAAAACCTCTCTCGATTGAGTGACACCAAAATCTATTCGCCAAACATATGCGGCTATTGGACATGGCTGATTATTATAAGTACCGTCCCAACCTTCTTCAGCATCAAAGGATTCAAATACTATTTCTCCCCATCTATTGAATATTAATAAATGGTAATCGTAGACATCAAAACCTGAGAAAAATACGGGTTTGAAATCATTATTGATATTAGCTTGTCCAGGTGTAAATGTATTCGGAACATAATAAATTAATACTTCATCAATGGTAACAACCCTTTGAATGGTATTGGTACAGTTTGCATCATTTGTAGCGGTAAGTGTGACCAAATAATCTCCACCTACCTCTTCAGGATACAAATGATTTGGATCGTCAGCAGCAGAGAGCGGAGAGTCATCCCCAAAATCCCATTCGTAAACAGTCGAAAATAATGATTCATTAGTGAATTCAACTAACGTATTAAAGGCATCTATATCATCAGGTCCGTAGCTGAAGTCTGCAATAGGGCTAGAATTAATAATAATATATTCTGTATAGGTCTCAACAGCTGAACATCCTTCTTCTGATATGACTTCTAAAGTCACATCAAAACTTCCGGAATCCCTGTATGCATGAGAAACAGGATTACATACGTTTGAGGTATTACCATCTCCAAACTCCCAATTGCATTCAAAGGTTTCGGTAGAATTATTGGTAAAATTTATTGTTTCAGAAGTACAACCTGATACGTCATCTGCAATAAAACTAATAATAGGTGTTGGATTGATATTAATTGTAACGTCGTCAGTAGCTGTGCATTCACCTGCACAAATTGAAGCCGTTACTGTATAACTAGATGAACCTACTGGCAATAAAAAGGGGGTACCGTCTGTTATGGCTGGATCCCATGATATAACTGCTCCATCTGGATTAATGGCTGTTAATACAACTTCAGTGCCTTCGCATCCATCTTGATCTATTCCTGCATCAATATTTGGAGTAGTGGCTTGAATAATAATGGATTGGGTAACATTAATACTGTTGCCACAGTCATCAGTAACAGAATAGGTTCTTGTCAACGTCTCAGAACTACAAGTATTTCCATCAGTAACATCAGATACAAAGGCGACAACTGGAACAGAACAGTTGTCTGCTGCATCTACAACTACCGTAGGGTCTGGAGCAGGAACATCTAACGTGCAGTCTACAACAATATCTGGAGGGTTTGATGCAGTAGGATTGGTAATGTCATTCAAGGTAATAACTTGAGTTACATTAATAAAATTGCCACAACTATCAGTGACGGAATAAGTTCTTGTTATTGTTTCAGGGCAAGTATTTCCATCAGAAACATCTGAGACAAAAGCTACAATCGGAACTGAAGTACAATTATCCGCTTCATCATTTACAACTGACGGATCAACAGGTACTTCAGCAATACATTCGGCTGTTACCGGCGGAGGGTTTGATGCAGTGGGGGGTGTAATATCGTTTACTGTAATTGTTTGTGCGACATTAAGCACATTTCCACAGCTATCAGTTACAGAGTACGTTCTCGTAATCGTCTCAGGACAGGTTGCCCCGTCAGAAACATCTGAAACAAATGCTACCACAGGAAGTACTGTGCAATTATCAGCTTCGTCGTTTATTATTAGAATATCTGGAGGAGGAACGTCTTCAATACATTCAACAGTAATAGGCAATGGGGTTGAGGCCGTTGGATTAATCAAATCAAATACATTTATGGTATGTGTTACATTAATCGTATTTCCACAAGTGTCCGTAACTGAATAGATCCTAGTGATGATTTCTGGACAGAAACCACCATTAGAAGCTTCTGAAACGAATGCTACCACAGGAAATACAGTACAATTATCAGCTTCGTCAATCACCACAGTTGGATCAGGTGGAGGCAAGTTGGCGATACAATCTACTAAAGTGGTTATTGGATTGGAAGCGGTAGGTGGAGTGACATCATTAATTGTAATGTCATGTGATACAGTTATGGCATTTCCACAGGTGTCAGTTACTGAATAAGTTCTGGTTACAATTTCAGGACATAGTCCGCCGTCAGAAACATCCGATACAAATGCAACAACGGGGAAAACAGTACAATTGTCCGCTTCGTCAATCACCACTGTTGGATCTATGGGGGCATCTGTAATGCATTCAACACTTAACGGTGCCGGATTAGAAGCTGTTGGTAATACATTGTCATCTGAGGTAATGACTAAGTTTTCTGTTACAATGTCTCCACCTGCAGAAGATCCTGCAGTATTTGAATGAATGATAAAATTAAATCCATTTGATGTCAATAATGTAAAGTTTAATGTATGCAGTTCATACATGGTATTCGACAGATTTAAGTTGACACTTGTCAATTGTGCCCCAAGATCATCCTCAACAATTAAGTCAACATTCACATTTGGTCCACCGTTACCTCTTCGAATGAGAATAGAGACCTCAATTTCGGCGCCAATGCAAGCATCAATATGCCTATCATATACATCTACATTATTTAAACCGTTTATTATATTGAACCAGCCATGAGCAGTACCATTAAAGTCATAAGTTGCTGAGGCAAAACTACCATTGCCAAAAATAGTTCCAGGCACAACGCCGGTTACAGGTCCAGTATCAAAGGTTTCGTTTAGCAACACGTAAGGACATTGAGCATAGCCATTTAAGCACAGTCCATTAATGATTAAAATAATCAGGACAAGCTTCTTATAAAATGGTTGCTCTAACATGAGTAATCAAAATTGAAGTGTAAGATAGTAAAAATAAAGAAGACTTGAAAATATAGTAGATGGTGAACTATTGCAATTACGGGATGTTGAGGTTACCTTTTTAATAGGTTAAAGATGCTATCACTTTAAAATCATTAAACTATAAAATCGTTTTTAGTTTAATATGTCATTTTTTTTATTGGATAAGCTTAAAACGGGTTTCAGTTTATTGCACAAAAAAACCAAGCATAAAATGCTTGGTTTTCTTTTTGCGGAGAATGAGGGATTCGAACCCCCGGTACCTTGCGGTACAATAGTTTTCAAGACTACCGCATTCGACCACTCTGCCAATTCTCCGCGCCAAAAGTAGTACTATTTTTTTATTCGGGTAAAAAAATCGAAAAAAAAATATTTTTTTTCCTGATTTTCGATTCATTTTTTGCTTTGACATCATTTTTGATACCCCTCATCAAATAAAATACGTCTATCAATTAAACTTTCCGTAAATTTGATGAAGTAATGAAAAAACTGGTCATACTTTTCTTTCTTTTTAGCTCATTAGTGGATGTAAAAGCATCTCCTCAGGTATTTTTCAATTATTATGTCTTTTTTGATCAAAATCATGAGCCATATGTTGAAACATCTTTACAATTTAATGCAGGGTCATTAAAATTTAGAAAAGATTCGATTGGAGACTTACAGGCTTCAGTTGAAATTACTCAAATTTTTAAGCAGGGTGATAAAATAGTGGCCGTGGATAAATATAATCTGCTCTCTCCATTAATGAAAAACATGGTAGTAGATGATTTTTATGATTTGAGAAGATTTAAATTGGCCTCAGGGAAGTATGAGTTTGAGTTAGTAATTAAAGATTTATATGCTGATGAAACAGTAGTGGGTAATTATGATATTTCAATAGGCGTTCAAAAACCAAAACGGGTAGAGGTATCTGATGTAGAATTTATTCAAAATCTTAATAAAACTAAAGAGACCAATAATTTTACGAAAAATGGTTATCAAATGATTCCCTATTTCAGTAATTATTTTCCACCGAACTATGATAAATTAGTCTATTATTTAGAGTTTTACAATGTCAATTCAGTGATAGATTCCAATGAGTACTTAGCCGCCACGTTTCAAGTCCAAAAAAAGAGGACAGGAGAATACCTGGAAGATTTTTTTCAGTATAAAAAATTAAAAGCCAATGCTATTGATCCTGTGATTAATATTTTACCTATTACAAAACTGGTTAGTGGTGAATATAATTTGGTGATTGATGTGATTAATAAAACAAATGACACGTTATTGAGTAAAATGGTAACGTTTAGGAGAAGAAATGATGAGTTCTTTGAAGAAATAAAGGTTGATGTCAGTGATATTGATTTGTCCTTTTCCGAAGAATTAAAAACAGATTCGATACCCTATTTTTTAGCTAGTTTGGTGCCTATTGCACCTCAACATGAAGTAGAAAAAATTTATAAAGCACTTGAAAGAAAAGATACAACTTACATGCGTCAATACATTTACTCGTTTTGGAAAGAAACGAATCCAAACGAAGCTCTAAGAGCTTGGTTAGATTATAAACAACAGGTGTATTATGCTGAACGACTATTTGGCACACAGATAAAAAGAGGATTTGAGTCTGACAGGGGAAGAATCCATCTCAAATACGGTTCTCCAAATTATGTAACAGATCAACCAACAGGAACAAGTGCTTATCCATATCAAATATGGCATTTTTATAGAATTGGACAGAGGTCTAACGTCCGTTTCGTTTTTTATAACCCTGATTTAGTAACAAACGATTACCCTTTAATTCATTCTGATTTGCCTGGAGAAGTCCAAAATCAAAACTGGCGACACGAGATTCTAAAGCGAAACAATTCTTTGAATGGTTTAGATGAATCGATAGATAGAAATAGCGGTATATTCTTTGAAGATTAGTACTTTTGCACTCATAAAAAAAGAAATTTTGAATACTACAGTAGTCATACTCAATTACAACGGGAAATCATTCTTGGAACAGTTTTTACCTACAGTCATTGAGTATTCCAATGGTGCTGAAATTATTGTAGCAGATAACCAATCGACTGATGATTCTGTTGATTTTCTCAAAGCTCAATTTCCTGATGTTCGAATCATCATTAATCCAACCAATGGTGGCTTTGCAACAGGTTATAACCAAGCTTTAAGTCTGGTAAAAGCTAAATATTATGTTTTATTGAATTCTGATATCGAAGTCACCGAAAATTGGTTAGCACCTTGTATTAATTTATTAGAATCAGATGATAAAATAGCAGCGGTTCAACCTAAAATCCTATCATATAAAAATAAAAAAGTTTTTGAACATGCTGGTGCAGCAGGAGGTTATTTAGACAAAAATTACTATCCATTTTGTCAGGGACGCTTATTTGAATTAGTGGAAGAAGATAAAGGACAGTATGATTTTGATAAAGAGGTATTTTGGGCGACTGGAGCTTGTTTGTTCATTAGGGCTGATTTATATCATCAAATGGGTGGACTGGATGATGATTTTTTTGCTCATATGGAAGAGATTGACCTCTGTTGGCGACTAAAAAGAGCGAATCATAAAATAATGTTTGCTGCCGGATCTTCCGTCTATCATGTTGGCGGAGGTACGTTAAATTATATGAATCCTAGAAAAACCTATTTAAATTTTAGGAATAGTTTATACATGATTGCAAAAAATCATGAGAAAGGCCTTTTATTTAAATTGTTTATTCGGTTAATGATTGATGGTATTGCTTCCGGTTCATTCCTGTTAAAAGGTCAATTCCGTCATTTTTGGGCAGTGTTTAGAGCGCACTTAAGCGTGTATAGAAATTGGGGGGCTTTAATGAAAAAAAGAAAGGTGACTAAAGGTCTTGCCACGCAATTTAATGATGCTGGTTTGTATCAGAAAAGTATCGTTACCCAAAAATTTTTAAAGGGTGTTAAAACGTTCAGTCAGTTGTCTTCCAAAGACTTTAAAGTTTAATTTTTATTGAACTGATTTATCGTTAATAAAATGTTGACTATAAATTATAAATAAAAGTAATCAGCGTTTAAATTCCGTTATTTTTGTGGTTAAAATAAGGTCAAAACACCATGGAAATTCAAGAATTAAAATCGATTAGTAGTCAGGTTCGACGAGACATTATTAGAATGGTAACAGCTGTTCAATCAGGTCATCCAGGAGGGTCGCTTGGTTGTACAGATTTCCTGACCTGTTTATATTTTGAAGTGATGAGTATTGATCCTGCTAACTTTACAATGGATGGGATTAATGAAGATTTATTTTTCTTATCAAATGGTCACATTTCACCAGTTTTATATTCTGTGCTATCTCACCGTGGTTATTTCGAAAAATCAGAATTAGGTACATTTCGTAAAATTGGAACCAGGCTTCAAGGACATCCAAGTGTAGATAAAGGTTTGCCTGGAATCAGAATGGCATCTGGTTCATTGGGGCAAGGTTTATCAGTAGCGGTTGGTGCGGCACTAGCTAAAAAATTGAATGGCGATAATAGTATGGTATATACACTTCACGGTGATGGAGAGTTGCAAGAGGGTCAAATTTGGGAAGCGGCTATGTACGCAGCTGGAAATAAAGTGGATAATTTAATTGCTACCATTGATTACAACCATAAGCAAATTGATGGCGATATTGATGATGTTTTACCTTTGGGTGATTTGAAGTTAAAATGGCAAGCTTTTGGCTGGCAGGTTTTAGAGATGGATGGACATCATCACGAGGAGATTCTCGATACCTTGGGGAAAGCGAAAGAAATGACCGGAAAAGGACAGCCCATTGTTATTATAATGACTACTTCCATGGGCAAAGGAGTAGATTTTATGGAAGGCACGCATAAGTGGCACGGTTCTCCGCCTTCAATTGAGCAAGAACAAACTGCATTGGCGCAATTAGAAGAAACTTTAGGTGATTATTAAAAATGGTATGGTCTTTTCATTAGAGAAATCAAACGGACCATTATGAAGAATTTATTTGTTATATTATTTGTTTTTTTAAGCCTTTCCGTCAGTGGCCAGCAAGTCACAAGGATGCTTTTTATTTTTGATGCGTCAAATTCAATGAATGGAAAATGGGAAGGAAGTACTAAAATTGATAGGGCAAGAGAAATACTAAGAGAGACCATTACTGAATTAAAAAGTATCCCTGATCTGGAACTGGGCTTAAGGGTTTATGGTCACCAATCACCAATTACACCCACCTCTCAAGATTGCAACGATACTAAACTTGAAATTCCATTTGAATCTGATAATCACGATCAAATAATCAATTTTATTTATAATGTTCAACCTAAAGGAACCACGCCAATAGCGAGATCTTTGGAAGAGGCTGCAAACGATTTTCCAGATAAAACTACCAGAAACGTAATTGTGTTAATTACAGATGGTTTGGAAGCGTGTGAGGGATTCCCCTGTGAAGTGGCTAAGAAACTCAAAAGCAAAGGCGTTAATGTCACCCCATTTGTAGTTGGACTGGGGATTGATTTAGCCTACTTAAATGATTTTAATTGTATTGGACGATTTTACGAAGCCTCTACTGTTGAATCGTTTGAAAAAGTAATGAAATCAGTGATTAGTGATGCGTTGAATAGCACAACCATTCAAATCGATTTGAATGATATAAATGGTGTTGAAAATGAAACCAATACTACTGTTTTTTTCTATGAAGCTGGCACTAAAAACTTAAAGTACACCTTTATGCACACTATGAATTATGAAGGTAACCCAGATACAATTTCAATTGTTGATCCAAAAATAAAATATGATGTAGTGGCGAATACCTTGCCTAGAGTAGAAATTAAGGAAGTAGGCATTACCAGAGGAAGACATAATCACATTGATCTGAATACACCTCAAGGCTCCTTAGGTATAAAAATAAAAGGTAGAACAACCCGTCAGAATGTCTCGGTTTTAGTTCGACAAAAAGGACAATGCGAAACCCTGAATGTTCAAAGTGCTGAAGATTTACAAAAATACTTGGTAGGTGATTATGAAGTAGAAATTTTAACCTTACCGAGGATTTACGATAATGGGGTTAAAATAGAGCAAAGTGTATATAGTTATATCTCTATTCCAGGGTCAGGTTTATTTAATTACCAGTCTTACCAACCTATTATTGGACAAATATTCTTAAAACATCATACCGGTGAGTTGGTTTGGGTCTCAGATATTTCGTCAGAAAATCGCCGATCTCAGCTTCATTTGCAACCAGGAGAATACAGAGTGGTTTATAGAAACAAAAATGCTACTTCAACAGATTATACGTTATTTAAAGACTTTCAAATCATTTCAGGAGACCGAGTCTCCGTTAAATTATAAAGTAGAAACTTAATTCCATTATGAAAAATATAGAAATAATTGATCAGAAAGATACCCGTTCAGGATTTGGAGCCGGATTATCAGAATTGGGAGAGACCAATCCAAACGTAGTGGGTTTATGTGCAGATTTAATAGGGTCATTAAAAATGGATGCCTTTAAAGCGGCACATCCAGAACGGTTTTTTCAAACTGGAATTGCAGAAGCTAATATGATTGGAATGGCAGCCGGATTGACTATCGGTGGAAAAATTCCGTTTACTGGAACGTTCGCTAATTTTTCTACCGGAAGGGTATATGATCAAATCAGACAGTCTGTAGCTTACTCCAATAAAAATGTAAAAATTTGTGCATCTCATGCTGGACTCACGCTAGGTGAAGATGGTGCTACACATCAAATTTTGGAAGATATCGGTTTAATGAAAATGTTGCCTAATATGGTGGTCATCTCACCATGCGATTACAATCAAACGAAAGCTGCTACCATTGCTATTGCCGACCATAAAGGACCTGTTTATTTGAGATTTGGAAGACCTAAAGTGCCTAATTTTACTCAACCAGACCAAAAATTTGAAATAGGCAAAGCCCAAATGATTAGTGAAGGCACTGATGTATCAATATTTGCAACAGGACATTTAGTCTGGAAAGCCATTGAGGCAGGAAAGGCATTAGCTGAAAAAGGAATAAGTGCTGAAATAATAAATATTCACACCATTAAACCTTTGGATAAAACTGCAGTCTTAAACTCAGTTCGCAAAACGAAATGTGTTGTTACAGCTGAAGAACACATGATGAATGGAGGGTTGGGAGATTCAATTGCTCAATTACTGGCGCGTGAATTACCCACTCCATTAGAGATGGTTGCTGTAAATGATGTATTTGGACAAAGTGGAAAAGGAGAGGAGTTATTGACTAAATATAACATCAACACCCCAAATGTGATTGTGGCAGTTGAAAAGGTAATGACTAGAAAGTAGAAAAATTGCCTTAAGATGATGAAAAGGCATGCTAAATAAACTTGATCAGGTTTTATGGAATACTTACCAGGCAGATGCTAAAGGTGGGTTTAAGAAAATTGTGGATACTTTTCAAGAAAGAATCTATTGGCAGATTCGTAGAATGACAAAAAACCATAATGATTCTGAGGATATTTTACAAAATGTGTTTGTTAAAGTCTGGCGAGGATTACCTAACTTTAAAGGACAATCTGCTATTTACTCATGGATTTATAGAATTGCTCATAACGAGACCCTGACCTTTCTCAAAAAAGAATCGAAACATTTTGCAGGTGACCTTGATGATCCAATTATTGAGAATGGTTTATCAATTGAAGGGAAAGAATATTCAAGTTCAGAAATTTCTGATATTTTAATGAAAGCCATTGAAACATTGCCAGAAAAACAAGCTCAGGTTTTCCAACTAAAGTACTTTGATGATCTAAATTATAGTGATATTTCTGAAATGCTTGGAACAAGTGTAGGAGGTTTAAAAGCAAATTATCATATTGCAGTCAAAAAAATAGAAGAATTTATTAATAATATTTAAACCTTATATCAAATTTTAAGTCATACTAGTAGTGAAGGAAGACAGATACATAGTAAACAAATTACGCAAAGCTAAATTGCAAGAAGTTCCTGAAACATTTTTTCATACTTTTTTTGATGAACTTTGGCATTTGATTGAACTTGAAGATCAGACAGACGATTTGTTGGGTAGATTATCATTAAATCGATTTGAAAACGATTTAAAAACGATTAAGAATCTTGATATAAAGGACTTTAGTTCAAATGAGAGCAATACTGTTACTTTACCTTCTAAAAGGGTAGAATCAAAGCAAATTTTTCTATGGTTAGGTGCGGTGGCAGCTAGTTTGATACTGTTCTTTACTTGGCCAAGTTTAAATGGCAGTAATGATGATTTAGCTGCCAATCAATCTACTGAAGAAGTTATTTTAGCTTATTTGGATGAAGATGATTTGGTGGATTATTTAGTAGACCTTAACTTAGATCATATTCAAGAAACAGGATTAGAAGAGGAAGTACTGTTTGAAGCACTTGAAGACGAAATATATGATTACATAAACGATATATGATGAAGAAAAAATATATTTTATTATTAATGCTGTTCGTTACCACCATTGCAATGGCTCAACAAAGCAATGTAGGTAACATTCGTGCAGACATTGAAAAAGATAAGAAAGCCTTTATTGTGAATGAATTAAATTTATCGGATTCAGAATCTGAATCCTTTTGGCAGATCTATGAGAAGTATGAAAAAGAATCAAAGGCATTGCAAACCAGACAAAGAAAAATCAAAAGAGCCTTAAGAAACAGTGAAGTCCTATCAGCTGACGAACAGTATAAACTGACCAGACAATACTTATTAATTGAAAAAGATAGGGCAGAGATAAAGTTGAAGTATTTGAGTCTGTTTAGCGGTAAAATTGGAAAGAAAAAAGCGGCGGCGGTATTCAAGGCAGAAGATGATTTTAAGCGAATTTTATTTAAAAAAATAAAAAAAATGCCTCCACCGCCAGAACCACCTAGTCCGCCGGAATAAGCATAAATAGCTTTGAATTAGCCTTAATATAACCTCTAACTTGTTGGTTTAATGTTTGTTTTTCAGTTATTGACTGAGATATTGGAAAAGAACGCCCTAAAAATAAGACAAATCAGTATTATCATTAAAATAAATTATTATGAAATCATTTTTACTATCGCTTTTATCACTTTTGATTAGCCTGACAATTTTTGCCCAAATGTCAGGAAATATTAACTATAAAAACCAGGTACGTTACGTAGACAATAATTTTTCAGTTAATGCCCCTTCAGGCAACGATCTTTACGTTAGAGTAAAAGGTTTGACCAATGTGAAGGCAGATGCCTATGTCGCTATTTTTAATTTAACACAAACCGGAAAAACAGCGAAAGAAGTCAACGATCTTATTAATGAGAGGGTTGATAATGCAGTAAGATTTTTAGAAGAAAAAAAATCAGTTGAGGTTTATGTGGATATGATTTCTTTTGTTCCGATTTATGAATTTCAAATCGAAAAGAAAATTTTTAGTAAAAAAACCTATAATGAAATACCATCTGGATTTGAGGTTAAGAAGAATATTCACATCAAATTTAAAGATGCCAACTTGATGAATGACATCATTGCTTCACTGGCTAATGCTGAAATTTATGATTTGGTTCGGGTAGACTATTTTTCTGAAAAAATAGATTCAGTTAAGCAAGCACTCATGGCAAGAGCTGAAGAAGTTTTAAATGAAAAAATAAAGCGTTATGAAAACATCCTTTCTGTCAATTTCGAAACTTATGAAAAACAGTTGTCAGATGGTTTTAAAGTGGTTTTACCAACCGAAATGTACAAGTCTTATCAGGCCTATAGTAATTCATCTTTGCGTTTAAAAAGGCAACTAAATGTAAAACAAACCCGCAAATCAAACACCCAGTTTTACCAACCTATACTAGATAAAGAGTTTGATTTTGTGGTGAACCCTACCATAATTGAGCCAGTGATACAAGTTATGTATGAACTTGTATTAAGAGTGACAAAGGTTAAGAAAGAAGTACCAATATCACCAGTAACGGTACCTTCAAAGGAGTATTTATTTATTAGTCCTAATGGAGATATAAAACCTCTGAACATATAGGTTCTATCATTAAGAAATACCAATAATGCTAAAGAATTACAGTAGTTTTTGATCAAATTTTGATCAGTTTATTAGATTTTAACTGCGTTTGGTTTTCATCAAAGAATTGTATAATATAGATGCCTGGAGAAAGATCTTCAGTTGTAATAGTCTTTTCAAACGATTCCATAATCAGTTTACCCTCAAGGCTCATAATTTTAGTTTTTATAGGTTGGTCTGCCTTGATATGAAGGACTTGGTCTACTGGATTAGGGTAAAATTGAATGTCAATTAATTCACTAATTTCCTCTATCTCTAAAATATTACCAACATTAATGGCCCATAGTTCACTGCCAGTTGAAGGGTTTGTATATTTATAATATAAGTGATTGCAAAATCCCATAAAATCTCGAGCAGCCCCTCCATTTGATCCAGGTGTAGCATCAATTGCTAAGATGGTTCCATTTGTGGTACCATCAGATTCCCATAATTCAACCCCATGAACGCCATCATTGGCATTAAAGTAAATCTTATTATTGACCTGGTATATTTCATTTGGAAGATTAATTCCATTACCTGAAGTAAAGCCTTTCACTAACTTTGTTCCAGAAGTGCTGCCGTCGGATTTCCATAAATCAGATACACCATTTGCATTCTGAAAAGTAAAATAAAGTTCGTTTAAAAAAACAAATACTCGGCCGATTCTATCTCCTGGATCAATAGCAATATCTTTAACTAACAAGGTGCCAGCCAGTGATCCATCAGTCTTCCATAATTCACCCTTACTTCCATTATTACTAGACCCAACAAAATAAATGAGACCATCAAAGAAATAAAGTGAACCACCGATAGGTGTACCATCTCCATTAGGATTCATGTCTTTAAATAATTGGGTTCCAAGTTCAGACCCATCAGTTTCCCATAGCTCTACTCCATTAATATTATCGTTTGCCCAAAAATAAAGTTTGTTATTCATTTTCAATATTGTAGAATTTAAAAAACCATTGTCACCTGCTGGATTAATATCTTTTATCATTGTTGTACCTAACTCTGTACCATCTGTTTTCCATAATTCTCTTCCGTGCACTCCATCAGTGGCCCAAAAATAAAGTTCATTATTAAAAATTACTTTTGTTTTAAACCCAGTATTTGAAAGACCATTACTGGATCCTGGATTCATATCCTTCACTTGAATCGTTCCTGCATCTGTTCCATCACTTTTCCATAATTCGTAACCATCACTGGCTCTTGCATTAAAATAAAATTCATTATTCATGATAATATATCCAGGGCCAGCATTTGAATTAATATCTATATTTTTGACCAATATTGTGCCCGCATCTGTTCCATCAGTGACCCATAAGTTTTTCTGGGTACTGCCCCCATTAGTTGAAGCAGCAAAATAAACGTTACCATCATACAAAAAGAAGGACGGTTTAAGCATACTATGACTAGAACCTACATTAATGTCTTTGACCATGTAGGTGCCTACTTCTGTACCATCTGTAAACCATAGCTCTGTCCCTGATTGACCATCTTCTGCCGGAAACAAAACCCCATTATTATACACAAAAAGCTCATGCCCAATCCGTAAACCATCTCCAATTCCAGGATTAATATCTTTAATTAAGTGAGTTCCAGCTTCCGTACCATCTGTAATCCAAAGTTCCCTGCCATAAGTATCGGAAATGGGTGCAAAAATCATTTTACCATCTAAACACACAAAATTTGTACTGGTCGTAAAAGCATCAGCGCTACCAACATTAATGTCTTTTACTAAATAAGGAGTTTGGGCGTTCACAAACAATAGAGACGTAAAAAAGAGTAAGATTAAAAACGCGTATTTCATGTTAATAATTTTGCGGATTATATACAAAAATACTGATTAATAGTTGATTTTCTGAAAACTATCAATTTTTTATTTAAAGCTTAATTAATCAGAATGATTAGTCTTCTAGCGTTACAAATGGCTTTGGGAAATTGACCAAATACACTTTTTCTTTAGCCCTTGTTACCACAGTGTATAACCAGCGCATCATTGATTCATCCCACATGTCGTCTATAAAATAGCCAAGGTCTACAAATATACAGTCCCATTGTCCACCTTGTGCTTTGTGACCAGTAATGGCATAGCCAAATTTAACCTGCAATGCCTGGAAATAGGGATGCTGCATTACTAGTCGGTTTCTTATTTTTTTGTTACGCTCCAAAGGAAATTCTTCAGCTGCTATTCTATAAAATAAGCCACCCAGTTCATCTCTGGTTAATGATGGTCCGTCAGATCGTATAGCGTTGATATTAATCTTGAACTCCTGTGGTAACATGTTGGGGTAATCGATTAACCGTGCCTCAATGTCGGCAAATTCAAAACCAAATATTTCCTCACGTCTAATGACTTTTAACACTTCAATCATTTCACCATTGGCTAAAAAAGCGGCCTCCGACTTTTGGTCGAGCCAGAAGTAGTTGTTTTTCGTGACCATCATTACATCTCCTGCGTTTAAATCTTCTTCCTGCCATAAAATTCTATGTCTTATTTGTTGATTGAATAAATTGGCCCTTTTATTGGATCGGGTGATAACCATGACCTCATCATTACCATAGTATCTTAAAGCAGAATCGATCGCATCTTCTAATTCAGTTCCATTTAAGGCAATGACTTCTGTTTGATCATAATAAAGCGAGGGAATGTTTTCAGAAAAATGCCGCAACTGAGTAGCCAATTTTAAAATGCCAGATAGCGATTCTTGCCTCAAAATTTTACTCAAATGGACATCTATAACGTCAAATGAAAAAGTGTCTTTTAAAATTTTTTTACTTAGGGCTGGACTTTCAATTGAGCCAACAGGAGGTAATTGACCTAAATCACCTACAAAAACAAGTTTACAATTCTGGCCGCTATAAACATACTCAATAATATCGTACAGTAAATCTCTTGAACCAAAGTCTCTAGATTGAGAAGAAGAAATCATTGAGGCTTCATCTACAATAAAAATGGTATTTCTGTGTAAATTTTGTCCTAACCTAAAAGCCGTATATTCTGTATCATTTGTGTTAGAAAAATATATTTTTCTATGTATGGTTGCTGCTTTCTCACGGCTGTAATTCGATAGTACTTTTGCAGCTCTTCCAGTTGGCGCTAAATTGACCGTTTTTACCCTAAAATGCGAAAGGGAATTAATAAAGGCAGAAATTAATGTTGTTTTTCCTGTGCCAGCATAGCCAGTTAAAATAAAAATTTCTAGTTCATTTTTATTCGTCACAAATTGAGATAAAAGTGACATGGCATTTGACTGATCAGGGGTAGGGGGAAATTGAAAAGTACCTTCGAAAACGCTTTTAAAATCAGTATAGAGCAGGTTATTTTTCAAGTGTTGACTTATTGAGTTAAATATGCAAAAAAAATATTCTCTGAATTAGATTCGTATGAAAAAAATTGTAGTTTTGTTGTCACACTGCAAAACTAAGATTTAATAAAGCATAGTATGGAAACAATAAACAAATTAAAATATCAAGCAGGCCGTTTTTTAATGCCTGTATTATCCATTATTTTAGGTATTTATTTTTTCACTAAATCTGTTGCGCCGACTCAGGTGTCTCAATTTAACCCTAACGGGGATCCAATCATTCATGAATATACGCAAGGGGCGGGCTTTAAAATAGCCGCGTTGTTTTTTATTATTGTTGGAATTATTTGGCTTTTATATGTCTTAAACGTTTTAAAATCGTACCTAGGTATTGCAGTAGGTATCATTTCTCTGGTTTTAGCAAGTTGGCTGCTATATCGCGATTACCAAATCATTAAAAAAGATGTAGATTATAACAATAAAAGAGATATGATTTATAAGGAAATTAAGAACCGCTTAAATGACCTTAAAATTGCACAAACTGAATTTAAAAATGAGTATGGAACTTACACAAATAATATTGATTCTTTGATTCACTATGTTAAAACTGGGAATACGATAAAATTTGTAAGAAAAGGAACCTTACCAGTAAGGAAATTAACAAGAGAAGAAGCTGATTTTATTTATGGTAAAAAAGCCAGAAAAGCGCTAGACTTTAACATTACTGATGTTGAAGCCAAAGCACTTTTAAAAATGGATTCTGTTCCTGCCGATTTAACAAAAATTGTTAGAGATACTGTTTATGTTCCCGTATTAGAATCTGTTTTTCAAGAGGCCTCATATTTAGAACAAAGAAAAAAGAAAGGAATAGATTATCCATTTCATCCCGATTCATTAAGGCTGATTCCATTTTCTAATAAAACAGTACTTATGGATACTAGCTCAGTAGATAGAGGAGAAATTAGAGTACCAACCCTATTGATTAGAATGCCGCATGATATTGATAGTTTAGATACATTAAAAATTGGAGATACTACAGATAATTCTTTAAAGGATAATTGGTCGTTATAGTTTCGATATAAGAAAGGCATGATACCAAAAGAGTCAGAGGCGTATAAATATGCTTTGTGCATGGAATTACAGCAAAATGGCTTCCGATACGCTTTTATTGAACCGAATTCTAAAGAAGTAGTATTCTATAATGCGATTGAATTTGAGACGATCAATGAAAGCGAATTAAATGATTTACTTTCAGAACCCTTTTTTAATTTCGATTATCAATCTGTTTTGGTTTCAGTATCAACTCCCCGACATACCATAGTCCCAAATGCTATTTTTAATGCCTCAACACCAAAAGAGATATTTGAACTTAACCATCAATCTCCTATAGATAATTTAGACTACAGACGGTTGCCTGAATTGGGGTTGATTTCGGTATATGAATTGCCCCTTTGGATTAAATCAGTATTTGTTAGACGCTTTTTGAAATCCAAGATTAATCACCATTCTACGGTTTTATTAAAAGGGGTTTTCTCTAGCAGTAATTATAAGCCAAAAGCGTATGTTTATAAAGAAGCTAATTTGTTTTATCTAGTCATTACTGATAAAAATAAGTTGGTTTATTTTAATCTATTTGAATCAAGTGAGATAGCTGATTTGGTATACTATTACCTTTTTACTTTAGAGCAAAAAGGATATGATCCAGAAAACGTACCGCTCAACGTTTTTGGTCTTGATAAAGGAGATGCGGATTTTAAATCGCTTAATGACTTATTAACGTCAACACTAGAGCTCCCTAAAAAAGAAAGCCAACAGAATTTATTCATGTTAACTAATCAATTGCTGTGCGTATAATTCGAGGAAAGTATAGAAGTAGACGATTTTCTCCACCAAAAAATTTTCCTTCAAGACCTACTACTGATTATGCCAAAGAGAGCTTGTTTAATATCCTAGAGAATAGAATAGAAATAGAAGGACTTGATGTGCTCGATTTATTTGCTGGCACAGGAAATATTAGCTTAGAATTTTTGTCGCGTGGTGCTGCCTCTGTATTAAGCATTGATCAAAATTATGTAGCTTATAAATACATGAAAACAACTCAGCATGAGCTTGAAGAACGTGAATGGCATATTTTAAAGCAGGATGTGTTTAAGCAGATTCATAAATTGGATCAATCATTTTCTCTAATATTTGCTGATCCGCCTTTTGGTTTAAAAGGTGTAGATAATCTACCAAACCTTATATTCGAAAGTAAATTATTAAAGGAGGACGGCGATTTAATCATTGAGCATGGTCAAGAAACTGATTTTTCTGAGCATGCTAAATTCAGAGAAATCCGAAAGTATGGTGGCGTGAACTTTAGTTTTTTTACCTTAGTATAAATTTAAATACAATGGACATGGATATTATTGGAGTTTTCCCTGGATCTTTTGATCCTTTTACCAAAGGACATGAAAATATTGTCAATCGATTTTTACCTCTATTCGATCAAATTATTATTGGCATAGGGGGGAATACCTCAAAAAAATACATGTATACGCTTGATAGTAGGATTAATCATATCGAGTCCATTTATAAGAATGAGCCTAAAATTTTAATAGAATGTTATGATGGGTTAACGGTCGACTTCTGCAAGCAAAAAAAGGCGCAGTATTTGTTACGTGGATTAAGAAATACAACTGATTTTAATTACGAAAAATCTATTGCCTTGATGAATAAGGAATTGGAAGGTATTGAAACATTATTTTTAATGACGGATGCTGAATTGTCTCATCTTAGTTCAACCATTATTCGCGAAATTGCCAAGAGCAAAGGGGACATTTCGGCTTTTGTAACAAATTACAGTCAGTTAGTTATAAATTAAGTGAGTAAATATTTGATCAATATCTTTTTTTTGTTGCTTTGCGCTCAAAGTGGTATAGCATCTACCATTCAAGGGTTTGCGCCTGATTTTATTGGTGAAAAAATAGTAATGTATACCTATTCAGACTATTTGACTATGACCAAGATTAAGCTTGCTGAAGCTGTTGTAAAATCCTCAGATTCTTCCTTTGTTTTAGAGTATGATATCAAAAGGATATATAAAGTTTTGTTAGAGGTAGGAAATACCAATGCTGAAATTTATATACAACCTAAACAAAGCTATGAGATCTATTATAAGCGTCCTGATAATTACATTCAATCATTTGCAAGTCAAAAGGCGGTAACTTATTTTAAAAATTTAGACAGTACTGATATTAATTATAAAGTGCTTGAGTTCGGGAATTGGTTTGATGAGTATTTATTTTTAAATCAAAGTGATATTTTGCAGGGTAAAATGGCCCAATCTATTGATACCTTTAAGCAGTATGCTTATGAAGCCTATGCTCATGAAAAGAATTTATACTTTGTTAATTATGTAAGGTACTATATCGGTGCACTTGAAAAAGCAAAAATAGGGATTAAATACAAAAAACCGAGAGCAGCATTATACTACGAGTATATTGAGCCATTTCCTGTATTTGCTTTTAACGACCAATATATGGAATACATTAAGGGCTTTTATGGTAATGATTTTAATGGTTTTTCAAATGATATTCAATCTGATATTGTCTTAGCGATTTATCATTCTAGCCCGAGTCGTTTAATGCAAGCCATGCATAGAGATCCTTTTTTTGAAAAAGATGAAATTAGAGAATTGATGATGGTAAACATGTTGGGTAATGCCTATTATACTGGGCAATATAAGCAGGAAAACGTTAAGGTAATGCTTGATTCTGTAGCAAAATTTGCAAAATTTAGGAGCAGTGCTTTGGCTTCGAATAACATTCTTAATCAAGTCACAACAGTTGCTCCTGGTTATCCGGCGCCAACCTTTAGCTTCGAGATAGAGGATGAAACTGTCAATTTGCAAAAATACAAAGATAAGTTTGTCTACATTAACTTTTTCGCACAATGGAATACGAACTCAGTCAAGGAAATGTTAATTATTGAAGAATTAGAAGCGAAGTATGGAGACTTTGTTCAATTTATTTCATTTTCTGCGGATAAGAATAAGGCCGATTTTGATAAGTTTAAGACTGAACACGCTACATTTCGTTGGCCGATCATCTTTTTAGGAGAAAGTCATCCTTTATTGAAGGATTACCGAATTGCTTCAATTCCATACTTCACGTTAATAGATCAAAGTGGCTTTATTGCAAGCTCCCCAGCTTTGAGTCCTTCGCCAGATGGAGTAGGGAGAACAATAGAAGGTACGTTTAAGCGCATTAAAACAGAATTGGACGGCGGTAATAATTGATTAGAATCACCAATCTTCCTGATTGATATTACATTTATTGTGATTTAGAGATGATACCTTTATTGAAAAATAAAGCGCATGAAAACAATAATAATAAAAGACTCTCAGACTTTAGAGTCGATTAAATCTGACTTCAAAAATCATTTTCCACATTTAAAAATTGAATTTTTCTCATCAAAGCATTTAGAAAATGAGGCTTCTCCAAGAACGGCTATTTATGATGATAATTTAGTTTTGTCAGACATCAGAAAGAACCACACAGAAGGAGAAATGAGTATTGATGGTCATCTTAAAACGTCGACTTTCGAACAAAATTTCAATGAATTGTTTGGGGTTAATGTACAAGTATACCGAAGGTCAGGTAATTTATGGCTTCAAACCATTACCACTGATTCTTGGACTTTGGCAGAACAAGAGCGTAAGGGTGTTCAAATGGAGTCTTAATCAAGCTTTTTTAGGCAACTTTGGCATAACTTACCAGTACTTTTATCAATTGTTCGAATGGTCTCGTTGGCGTCGTTCATTAAGCACTCATCAGTAGGGCAATGTCTTAAACCCAATACATGTCCTACTTCATGGTTACAAATTCTGGTCAGTCGTTTCAGGTATTTTTTTTCATTAACACCCTTTTTGAGACGAAATTTTGATACAACGCATGAATGACCATTGACCCGTCCAAGGCCAAAAATTGCCCAATCGACATAAGTAGATTTTGGATACTTAATTTTACCTGTTTTTTTGTCTAATTTGGTTATAGCAATATCTATATCTGTCAATCCCAGCATAATGTCAATCTCATTTGGTCTGGTTCTATCAAGTAGGTTAAGCAAAGAGTCAGCCCTATAACGATACGATTTTATTCTCGTCACGTGTTCTTCAGGTACTTCTATTTTGGGCAAGTATTCAATTTTACATTGATAAGTGGTGATAATGGAGTCCTTTACTGTATTTAATTCTTGATCTGTAAATTGGCCTAGTAACTGAATACCAATTGTTGTTTCATGGAGCGGTTTTGTACACCCAAAAAGGATTACCGTTATAATAAAATACAGTGGACTATTTTTCAACAGCAAGTAAGGTATTCATTAACAATGATGCAATGGTCATTGGACCTACACCTCCCGGTACTGGTGTAATATAGGATGCTTTTTTTGATACTTCATCAAATTTTACATCACCAAGCAGTCTAAAACCTGATTTTTTGGAGTCGTCATTTACCCGTGTTATCCCAACATCAACTACAACCGCACCTTCCTTAACCATATCACCAGTAATAAATTCTGTCTTTCCAAGTGCTACAATCAAAATATCAGCAGACCGAGTAATATCTTCTAAGTTTTGAGTTCTTGAATGAGTAAGCGTGACCGTGCTATTACCAACCTTATTGTTTCGAGACATTAAGATACTCATAGGAGAGCCTACAATATGACTTCTACCAACTACAACACAGTGCTTCCCCGAAGTTTCGACATTATATCTGTCAAGTAGTTGAATAATTCCATATGGTGTTGCTGGTAAAAAGGCAGGTAAATCCAGTACCATTTTTCCAATATTTTCTGGATGGAATCCATCCACATCCTTAGAAGGGTGGATGGCCTGGGTCACTTTTAATTCGTCAATATGTTTTGGTAGAGGTAACTGAACAATGTAGCCATCAATACTCTCACTTGAATTTAATTCGTCTATTTTTGAAAGTAAGTCTGCTTCACTAATATCAGCAGGCAATTTGATTAACGTTGAATCAAACCCCACGTATTCGCAGGCTTTTACTTTGGCATTCACATATGTTAAACTGGCGCCATTTTCTCCGACAAGCACTGCCGCCAAATGTGGTTTTTTTAGACCTTTAGCTGAGCGCACATTTACTTTTTCTTTAATTTCTTCTTTAATGTCTTGAGAAGTTTTTTTGCCGTCTAATAAAATCATGAATAACTTGGTTTTGAACTCAAATATAGCAAAAAAAGAAAGATGCTTACTGAGCATCTTTCAAAAGTATTTCAAGATCAAAACACTGAATTATACCAGAAGTTTATACAAGTAATTTGTCAAGTTATATTACACTTTATTAGTTTTATTCAAATCAGTCTTCTAAGTTTTGTTAAACTTGTAAATAAAGAAAATACCTGCTGATTGATTCAACCTTAGCTGGGCATTGATTGATAGGTTTTCATCAGCAATATCACTATTCAGAGAAATACCTGGTATCATTTCAGCTCCAATCGCAAATTCTTTATTGATGTGGTATTGGAAGCCAAGAATATAGCCAAGCGATAATCCTGTAATGAGACTAAAATCAGGATATGTTGGGTTCTGCAAAATTAATTGAACACCAGGATTAAATCCGCGGATAAAATCGAACTTGTCTGTAATTTCTTTACGCTTTTCGAAACCGATTGAGGCACGAATAGAAGTCTGATGCCCAGATATACCGCCAAAAAAAGTATTTGAGGTTAAATCAGCAGAATAACGCCTGAATTGCCCTTCCTTCTTTTCTTTTTTAAAAAGGAAGTTGTAATTATTAGTAAGGTTTGAGCTTTTTAAGCCAATCTCACGGTAGTTACTTTGACTAATTCCTAATAATGCAATGCTAAAAATAAAAACACTTGATAATAATACATTTAATCTCATATAATGACTTTTTTAAGGATGAATGATTGCCTATTAAAGCATCAACTTTTAAGCCAAAAGTAAAATCTTATAATTTTGTGTAATTACCGAGGGATAGCGTCCAGTCATAATCTCCGAATACTAGTTCTTTCTTTTTAGTATTGTCAACTATGCCGTACTTTTCTAAGAAGTTGTTTTTCACACCTTTTTTACCACCAAAATCTGCTCTGAACCAACTCATCAGTGGACTAATTATAATTTTATTTCCATCTATTTTGGTCGTAGATTTTAGATATTGTTGGCTTATTTTGTCAAGTTCAGCATGAATTTTATTAGCATAAAAAACTGCTATCGGAGGACAGCTTGCAGCACCACAATTTAAGGCGAAATGTACCCGCCCATCTGGTCTTTTTGTTCTTAACATTTTGATGAAGTTGGGAACAAATGGATCACGGATATAACCTAGCGATAGCTTCCAGCGTGAAGATCGAATAATGCCATGTTCTATGTCATCAAAACTCATTTTTATACCTGCAATATCAATTTGTTTGGCACTAAAAAAGGCACCTCTATCGTCAAATAGGCTCTTATCTTTTTTCAAAATATCTTGAACAAAAGCATTATAGGTATTAATCCAAAATGCCTTTTTTTCGTCTTCCGAATCGATATAAAAAGCAAGTGTGTCAAGATCAAGGTTTTTATATGTTTCTAGAATCTTATCCGTATTGGCATTGGATTGCAGCTTATTCAAAAAATCATAAGATAGATTCAATAATTTTTCATTTGCTAGTAACTCGCCATGAAAAGTGACAAAAACAGAAAGGAAGCAAATAATTTTTTTCATATTTGTGAAAAATTTAGAGTCTAATTTATAAGTCGTGATGTTAAATTAATCATTACAACCGATAAAATGAAACAAAAAGGACTTAGCATCATCATTCCAACTTTTAATGAGAGGCCTAACATTCAGAAACTAGTTGATTTTTTGATATATAACGGCAATGAAAAACTAATAGAAATTCTAATTGTAAATGCCAAAAACTCTAATGATAATATTGAGGCATTAAATTTGCCAGATGTAGTTAAGATTATTAACTCAAATGAAGCTTGCAGGTCTAAGCAACTTCAACTTGGGGCAAATGTTTCGAATGGTGACTTTTTGTATTTTCTTCACGCCGATACCTTTCCTCCTAAAAACTATATCCATCATATTTTTAACTCACTAGGTCATTATAATTTTGGGATGTTTAGTTACAGATTTGATGTGAAAAGGTGGAACCTTAGGTTTAATGGATGGATGACACAATGGAAAGGTTTTTATACAGGAGGAGGTGATCAGGGATTATTTATTAGAAAAATCGATTTCCAAAATGTTAATGGCTTTAACCAATCTTTATCAATAATGGAAGATTACGACTTATTTTGGCGTTTGAAAAAGGAAAAATTTAAATTCGAAATCATTAATGATCCTGCTATAGTTTCGGCCCGTAAGTACCAAAAAAACTCTGCATTTAAAATTAATCTGATTAACCTTATTACTTTACTGGGTTTTAAATGGACTGGAAATTTTAAAAGATGGAGCAAGTTCTATAAGCGCCATATCAATTAACTCATTTTTGATGCTTTTTTTCAAAATCTTGCCAAATAACATCTTGAGGAGTAGGTGCGACAACTTTTAAGTTTTCTTGACTCACAGGGTGAATGAACTCAATTGTTCGGGCATGGAGGTGAATTGATCCATTTTTATTTGGTCGTTTGGCACCATACTTTAAGTCTCCCTTAATGATACAGTTTATATTTGAAAGCTGTACCCTAATCTGATGATGCCTTCCTGTAACTGGTTTTATTTCAATGTAATAATATCTGTCTCCCAGATCAATCAATTTGTAACTTAGAACTGCTTTTTTGCTTCCATTGATTTCTTTTTGAAAAGCATAACTTTTATTCTGCTTTTCATTCTTTTTTAAATAGTCAATAAGTTCTCCAGATTTAACTTTTGGCGCTTTTTCAGTCACTGCCCAATATGTTTTTTGAATACTTTTGGATTGAAAAAGTTTGTTCATTCTTGCTAAAGCTTTACTTGTTTTTGCAAAAATAACTAAGCCAGATGTTGGACGATCTAGCCTATGAACTGTTCCTAAATATACATTTCCTGGTTTGTTATATTTTCTTTTCAAAAAATCTTTTAACAAATCGTTTAAGGGAGTGTCTCCAGTTTTATCTCCTTGAACAATTTCTCCACTTTTTTTATTGATGATAATTAAGTGGTTGTCCTCAAATAAAATATCGGGTTGATATTCTTTATGCATTATAAATAATAATAAGTCTGCTAAAGTTATGACAAAAAAAAGCCCTGACGAACAGTCAGGGCTCTTAATAATCTAAATATTGATTAGTTTACTTTAGTAGATAAGTCAGCTCCAGCTTTAAACTTTACAACATTTTTTGCTGCAATTTTAATTTCTTTACCTGTTTGAGGGTTTCTACCTGTTCTTGCAGCTCTGTTAGCAACAGAGAAAGAACCAAAACCAACTAAAGAAATTTTATCTCCTTTTTTAAGTGCACCTTCTGTTGCTGAGATAAATCCTTCTAAGGCTTTTTTTGAGTCTGCTTTTGATAATCCTGAGTTGTCAGCGATTGCGTCTACTAATTCTGATTTGTTCATTTTTTTGTTTTTTAATTTAGTTAAACAATTTATTTGAAACGAATATATATTAAAATCCTTAGTTGTCAATAGATTCAAGGGTAAAACGGCATATTTTGTTAATAAAACAGGGGGATTGTTAATAAACACGTTAAAAATAGACTTTTTTCCTGTGTTTCTTTATTGATAGGCTATACAGGCTGCCACCCTTTGATGTCAAAACCCTTTAAAAATGCTTCGCTGGTCATTCTTTTCTTTCCCTCCATTTGCAGTTCGGTTATTTTTATCCATCCATCTTCACAACCTATCCATAATTCTTCTTGTTTATTTTTTAGAATTGCGACATTATTTTTTCCATCAACGACGTAGTCAGCTAAAAAAAGTTTTATGTTTTTTGTCTCATCTTTTTTTCGAATGGTGGTAAAGGCAGTAGGATAAGGAGAAAGCCCTCTTATTTTATTGTAAATAGCATAAGAAGATTGGTTCCAATCAATTTTACAATCAGATTTAAATATTTTTGGTGCATGACTAATATCTTCATCTGGCTGCGACTTGCTAGTTACGGTTCCTTTAAAAATACTATTGACTGTACCGGTTAGTAATTCAGCACCAACTTTCATTAATCTATCATGGATAGTACCTGCGGTATCAGCTTTATCGATTTTAATTTTTGCACTGTCTATTATTTGACCAGTATCAATATCTTTTTCTATAAAGAAGGTGGTAACACCTGTTTCTTGCTCTCCGTTAATCACTGCCCAATTAATAGGGGCTGCCCCTCTATATTTAGGTAACAGTGAGCCATGCAAATTAATAGTGCCTAGGTTTGGCATTTGCCAAACCACTTCCGGCAACATTCTAAATGCTACAACCACAAACAAATCGGCTTTAATGCTTTTTAGCTCAGAGATGAAAGATTCAGCTTTAAGTTTCTCAGGCTGCAGAACCCTTATATTCTTTGACAGTGCAAACTCTTTAACAGCAGATTGTTTTAGTTTCTGTCCTCTTCCTGCGGGTCTATCAGGTGCTGTAACAACTGCGGCAATATCTAATTTTGCATCTACGAGCTTTGATAATGAAGCGACAGCAAAGTCGGGTGTTCCCATGAAAACTATTCTTCTATTCATATTTTTTTATGCGTTGTTTTTTGATAGTATAACAAATATAGCACTGATAATAACCCAGTTACACCAAAGTATAGGTATTCGATTGTCCAAATTGTAAGCAAATTTGCTTGCCAATATACGATAAACAAATAAGCAAAAATTAAATAAAAAATAATTGAGATAACCTCAATTAAAAGTGATTGTACTGTTTTTCCTATTGCTGAAACAGTTTGGTAGAAAATAGAGATAATTGAAAATAACAACATAGATCCAAACACTAAGCGTAATACACTCACTCCTTTATCAATCACGGGCTTTGAATCTGTGATAATGCCAAGCAATGTCTTGGGGTATAAAATAGCACCATGGAAAAAAACTAAATAACTAATGATACCTAGCCCTAGCAATTTTTTTATTGCAGATTTAGTGGTCTCATTTTCTCCCTTTGCATGGTAATAGGAAACATAGGTCCGTGTAGTTGCAGCAAAACCAAAAATGGGTATAAATGAGATAAAGAACAAATTTCTTACTACATGCGACACCTCAAGATCAAAAGCACTTCTTTGTTCTAAGAGTGAAAAAAAAACATACCAAGTAGAAATAGATAAAAAGCCGGCGGCCATGAGTGGGTAGCTTAATTTTAATAACTGTTTAATTTTAGAAAGATTGATTTTTTTTAAGAATACATACTCGAACCCCTTAATGTGCTTACTTCTTATTAATACAACAACCAGAAAGGCTGCGGTTAGGGCTTCAGAGATTGTTGATGCTAATCCAGCTCCATCAACCCCCATTTCAGGAAAACCAAAATGACCATAAATGAGACCAAAATCTAAAAAAATATTGAGGACAGATAATAACAGAGTTGAAATAATTATAATTCTGGTTTTTCCTATGCCAATAAAGAAAGCCATTACGGATACTTGTATACTTGCAAAAACAAGTCCCCACATTCTGTACGATAAAAAAGATGCCATTGTCTCTCCTGTTTCTGCATCATTTACAAAGTGCTCGGTAAATATAGGCATGCTTACCATTAAAATAGAAGTGAGTACAAAACTTAGAAAGGCTTGTGAAACGAATGAGTGATTTATGGTATTATTAATGGCCGCAGGCTGGTTTAAACCATACTCTTTGGCAATTTGAATTTGCGTACCATCAGCAAGTCCCTTGCAAAGCATAAAAAATACAACATATAAAAGTCCAGCGTTATTGGCAGCATTAAAGGCAGTTGTTCCCAATTCATTCACTAAAATGGCATCTGTTATCATTACAATGTTTTGAACAAACGTCCCAACCATTATAGGAGCAGCAATTTTGAGTATTGTTTTATTATTTAAGGCTAACATTTTGATTAATCAGGATCAGTGTCTATTGAGGATGCAAAAGTATTTATTGTTTTATCAATTACTCATGATTTCAAAAAAGATTTTAGCCCCTTATTAGAATAAATATTAGAACACTAGAAATCAATATCAAGTCCAAACATCTTTCTAAATTTCTCAAGACTTTGATTCTCTTTTGTGAGTTCTTTAAAAACTGTTTTGTTATCGGTGAAAGTCGCTTTTGGAGCATCTAGCCTGTTGTATTCTAGACTTAAGTTGCTGTTTTTTAGAGTTTCCCTTAGGTAGCTTAAAAAATCAGACTTAATGGCGTTTATCTGCTCTTCCTGATTACTATTATTGATGTCTATAGTGATCACTAAATCTGAACTTAAACGGTGATTGGCGCTATTCAATGTCGAAAACAAACTGCTTTTCTTTTCACGCTGAAGTTTTAATGTATAAGCTTTCCAGACATGGTCTAGTGCTTTGGCGTCAACAGACTGATTCATTTCCAGATTGTTCGCCGTTTCTTTATGCTCGACTTCTTTCTTTTTTGGCGGATTTAAAATACTTTTAATGCCTATATTTGAGGATTGTAACTTACCTAAAGGGGTAGATATTATTTTTCTTTCTGGAGTAGTTTTATTGAATCGAGCTGTCTCAGAATTGTCTGTCTTTCGGCTATTAGATACCCTTTCACTGACGATTGGTTTGTCGGACTGACCTTCGAAAGGAATAATTTGAATATCTCTGAAGTCAACTAGACTTTTTTTTTTTCTAAATTGTCCTGAATTGATGACAATTTCATAAGGGCTACTTCAACATGAAGTCGTTTATTTTTCGCCCCTTTAAAATTAAATTCAGTGTCTTTTAACAAATCTAATCCCAATAGAATAAAGGGAGTGGGGCAGGCTGCTGCTTGGCGCTTATAAGCTTCTTTAATATCATTCGGAACTTCTAATAGCTTTAATGACGCCTCATTTTTACAAACTAATAGGTTTCTTAGGTGCTCTGCCAGGCCAACAATGAATTGAGATCCATCAAAACCTTTTTCTAATACATCATTATAGATAATCAGGTTTTCATTGATGTTGGAAGCCAACGCAAAGTCAATAATTTTAAAATAGTAATCGTAATCAAGAACATTTAAGTTCTCAATAACAGACTTATAAGTGATATTTCCCCCACTAAAGGAAACAATTTGATCAAAAATAGAAAGGGCATCACGTAAAGCGCCATCCGCTTTTTGTCCGATAATATGTAATGCTTTTTCGTCTGCTTTTACGTTTTCTTTTTCACTTATTTTTTGAAGATGGCCCACTATATCTTCAACATTTATTCTGTGAAAATCGAAAATTTGACATCTTGAAAGAATAGTGGGTAATATTTTATGCTTTTCGGTAGTGGCCAGAATAAAAATAGCATGTTCTGGAGGTTCTTCTAGTGTTTTCAAAAATGCGTTAAACGCCGCTTGCGAAAGCATGTGAACCTCATCAATAATGAATATTTTGAATTTTCCTACTTGTGGGGCAATTCGTACCTGATCAATCAGGTTTCTGATATCTTCTACTGAATTATTTGAAGCAGCATCTAATTCTAGTATATTAAATGAATGTCCTTCGTTAAAAGATGTACACGACTCACAGTTATTGCAAGGCTCTGCTTTTTCGTCAAGGTTAAAGCAGTTAATTGTTTTGGCTAAAATCCTTGCAGTAGTTGTTTTACCAACACCACGAGATCCACAAAATAGAAAAGCCTGTGCTAAATGTTGCTTGGTAATGGCATTTTTTAGAGTGGTTGTAATAGCCGACTGCCCCACAACAGTGTTGAAAGTCTGGGGGCGATACTTACGTGCTGAAACAACAAAATTACTCATAATTGGAAGGTACAAATATAATTTTTCTTAGTATAAATTTTTTACTTTGCACTGAAATAATACTTATTGTTAATAACTATAGGTATTTCAGAATAAAATCCTATCTTTGCACCCAATTTAAAAACTAAATCATATGAATAAGTACGAAACTGTTTTCATTTTAACTCCCGTTTTGTCTGAAGACCAGGCAAAGGAAGCAGTAAAAGTCTTTGAAGATTATATTACCAAAAATGGTGGTAAATTAACTCACAAAGAATTCTGGGGTATGAAAAAAATGGCATACTCAATCCAGAAGAAGTCTACTGGATTTTACAATTTAATTCAATTTGAAGCTGAAGGAGATTTAATCCGTAAGTTAGAAGTTGAGTATAAGCGTGATGAGCGTATTATGAGATTTTTAACGATTAAAATGGAGAAGCACCATGTTGCATTTGCTGAAAAATTCAACAAAAAAGCAACAGCTTAAATTATTAATTATATAAAGTAAAAGAATTATGGCATCAGATATTAGATATTTAAATCCAATCAGTATAGAAATCAAGAAAGAGAAATACTGTAGATTCAAAAAAAGTGGTATTAAGTATGTGGATTATAAAGATCCTGATTACTTATTAAAGTTTATTAATGAGCAAGGTAAAATCTTACCACGACGTTTAACAGGTACATCACAGAAATACCAAAAGAAGGTAAACAAGGCAATCAAAAGAGCAAGACATTTAGCTATTTTGCCTTATGTAGCAGATATGATGAAGTAATTCATTTTCTGAATTTGTTAAACTCATAAAAAATTGATCATGGAAGTTATATTAAAGAAAAACGTAGATAAATTAGGATATAAGGATGAAGTTGTAACAGTTAAACCTGGATATGGACGAAATTTCTTAATCCCTCAAGGCTATGCAATATTAGCCACTGCTTCAGAGAAAAAAGCGCACGCTGAAATAATGAAGCAAAAATCGCATAAAGATTCTAAAATTAAAGAAGACGCAGAAGCATTAGCAACTAAGCTTGACGGATTAACTGTAAAGATTATTGCAAAAGTTGGTGAGAATGGTAAGATATTCGGATCTGTTAATTCTATTTTAATTGCAGACGCTCTTAAAGAACAAGGTGTTGAAATTGATAGAAAATCAATTAAGATTGTAAATGAACCGATTAAAGAAGTGGGGACTTATGATGCAACAGCTAACCTACACAAAGAGGTTAAACAAGATTTTAAATTTGAAGTTGTTGGTGAATAACTCATCATCAAATGAATCTAATCAAAACCCAAACACATAGTGTTTGGGTTTTTTTATGGTTGTCTAATTATGATAATTTTAAACAAACAGGCATTTAACGTCTTGGATTCATTTTGTTTTTAATGAGCTGGTCCTTGACCTTGTCAGTGGTTCTGATCTGAAATTCTTTTTCAATGACTGACAATGCCTTAATGGCATCTTTGTATTTAAGAAACTCGTACATTAACGCTGTCTCGCCAAACTCACTCGTTAATTGTATATCATAAGTTTTTGATCTGGATATTCCTCTTTCTCCCATAATGTACGCTTGATTTGTTTTGGCGCGTTCAATCGAAAGGATTAAAGTAGCATGAAACGGATGTTTAATAGGTTTCCAAGTACCCAGCTTATAGCCTAACACATTTCCATATGCTTTGTATTGATGCGTTTCTGCGTCAATCAATAAACCATTTGAACTTGTAAATAATGCAATGGCCACTATAACGAATGGTAGCCATAATAATACATGAAAATACATTAAAGGTGCTCCTCCAATCAATGTGAAAACACCATGAACCAAATAGTTGTTTGTAAAACCTTCATTAATATCAATCATCTTATTTTAAACTAGTGAATCGAGTACCTTTATAATTAGCAAAGCACCAATTATCTAAATATAAAGGCATTTTAGTGTTGAATAAAAATACATTGTCAACGAAAGCTTCTGGACTCTTATATTCTGTTTTTTTCTTAAATACAGCAATTGCAATACCCATATCAATAAGCTTAACATTTTCAATGTATGTTTTACTCTCATCTTTTACTGCAATACCAATTTTTGAAGATTTTACTTTCGTGCTTCTAACTTTGATTAGAGACTTTTCACCACAAGAAATGCCTTTATCGCCTGCATTACATATAGTAACGTCAGATATTTCGACATCTGATCCGGAAAAATCTAATCCATCATTTCCAGTATTATTAAAATAACTATTTGTTATTTCACCATTACAAAAATCACTATCTAACCCGTCGGAATTTGTGCTGTCTATTGTTAAGTTATTTATATTAAAAGAGGAGTTAATGATATTAATGGCATCTTCAGATAAGCCATTCTTAATTATACAATTGTCTATTTTTACATCAGATTCATAAATTGAAATTCCTCCAGATAGATTCCAATTTTTATAGTTCAAGGATCTTAGATTTTCAAATATTACATTCTCAAAAATCGTACTTTTACCATTTAAAATTGTAATACCATTGCTGGTGGAACTTGATGAAGTAATTTTTACCATACTGTTGGCATTTCCGTGAATTAAGATCGAACTAGCAGAAATTATTCCTCCTATAGTCTGAAAATCAATCGTCGTTCCTTGTTTTATAACGACATGATATCCTTCAGGTATATAAACAATATCATTAATTATTAAATGTTTCCTTTTAAACGTAATATTAGAATCCTTGACTGTATAATATGGCGATTTTATATTAAACTTTTCTTCTAGTTCCATTCTAGCTGTCTGTCCTGAAGGTTTTGGCCATGGTAAAATTTTCTTTTTAAATAGAACTGTATCATTTTTTGAAGTTGTAAATAAGATTTTTTTAGGATTAGATTGAACAAGTATTTTTCTAGAACTTGTATTGAAACTGAATGAATTGATAACTATGGGCTTCTCAAAAAGTAGTATTTCTTTTTCTATTCCTTCGTAACCCTTTATTAATATTGGTATTAGTGCATAGTTATTAATCTCAATTTCAAAAAGATTAGAATCTAATTCCTTTAAGTACCCATTTAATGAAACATCTTTAATGATTGGATTTTCAGTGGAAGAATTAGTGTAGTAAGAATTTGAAAACAATAGGTTTTTCCTTTCTTTTAAAAACTTACCTTCCCAGTAAGAATTTAAATGTTCAATTTTTGACCTTATTAAACTAGCTCTTCTATAGTAAAATGACGTATCAAAACTAAATTCATTTATCTCATTAGCAAGTAAATTTTCATAAGCTCTAATTTCTTCCGAAAAAATTTTGAAAATTTTATTTAAATAGTTTACATCAGAGTATTTTTTAAGATATTTAATATAATATTTTTTAAAATCCTTATTTCTTAAATATGGTAAAATCAAACTCCATTCTTTAAGCCCTTCTTTTGATTTTAACTTTTTAAGAATATATAAATCATCATTAACATTTTTACCAGGGTTCATATCAAAGCCAATATTTTCCATTTTCTGAGTTATTGGATTGAAATAAAACCGTTTATTATGCCATTGATGCCCATGTACAACATTACCAAGTTCTAATAGTGCATAATATTTTGCCATTTTTTTTATGTCAAATATGCTTTTAACATTTGAATATAAATTTTTGTACAACTCTACTAATTTAGCTCCTTCTATAAATAGATTTTTTAAATTTTCGTCCTTTTTTACTTTTCCCTTTTTAAATGGTAAAATATTACTAGACTCGAAAACAGGCAGCTTTCTGCTACTACTGAGCTTTTTATTTAACTTTGTTAATGACCATAAACCACTCTCATCAAATTTTAAGATTGGTGCTTCTCGACTATTCTTAGATTCTAATAGTTGTTTTTCAAAGTGTTCTTCAATTGCATAAACTCCTTTGTATATGCCATTTACATATACATTGATAAATTCGTAGTGTGTGGATAACAAGTTCTCCCTTAGGCACAACTTATGCATAAACCATTCATGCATATAATTTCTAGTTTTAGGATTTTGTATTGAAAAAGAACGTTTTCCTAAGAAGGCTGATTCAGTGCTAATTTTAATTCTGTATGACTCTTTACCAGATGACAAATGATCTGTCCAGTCTCCTTTGAGTCTAATTTTTATCGGTAATGAATCAGCTTCAGTAATTAAAAACGCTGTTTCGTATTTTTTGTTCGATTTACTTATTACACCTTTGGCTAGAGCGTCGTTTTTATATGCTTCTAGTTTATTCGCAGATTTATTTGGTATGAATAATTTTAAGTCAGATATTAAATATTGTTTATGTTTTTTTATCGGTTTGGGGATAGATTCGAAACACTTTATTTTAAGGTTTTTGCATAGAACTGCGTCCTCTCCAGTAAATGAATAGAATTGAACAGTTGTAGAATCTTGATCAATATATAGCTCAATATTTAAATTTTGCCAATCGATTTTTTCCTTTATAGGAAGTTGTCTTATTACTTTTACCGAAGAATCTTTTTTTACTACACCTACAAATTGTCCTTTTCCTTCTAAGGTCTTAAATTGGACGGACGCCGACACAAAATTTCCTTTACTTAAGTTTTTAATTTCTTTTGTTAATCCATATTTTTTATCCTTATCAAGTTGTATAATCGATTTTATATCCAACAGGTGAACTAATTTTAAATATGGATTATAGTTGTATAAAGTATATATAGATGAGGAGTAATTTAAGAATTTCTCTTTTTGGTCAGGACTTGGGTTTCCTTTGTTACATCCGAAAATTAAAAATACTCCTGCAATGAGCAGATGTAAATCTTTAAAAAGAATATTCATATTACTACTAAAACAATAAAAGTCCTAAAATAAAAATAATTAAGCCTAACAACATTAGCATCAGTGTAAACGGAAGTAAAGTTTTAGGTTTAAGCCCTGTAATACCAAGTAATGGTAAGGCCCAAAACGGTTGAAGCATATTAGTGAGTTGGTCACCATAAGCAATGGCCATAATGCTTTTTGATAAAGGCAGGTTCATTTCTTGCGCAGCCTGCAATATGATTGGTCCCTGTACAGCCCACTGACCGCCACCACTAGGGACGAATATATTAACAATACCTGCTGAAAAGAGGGTGTTTAAGCTAAACGTGGTCTGGTTGGAGATATTTACAAAAAAATCAGACATTTCGGTCATTAGTCCGCTATATTTCATAATCCCTAAAATGCCAAAATAAAATGGGAATTGTATCAAAATACCAGATGTACTGCCAATGGCTTGTTCAAGACTATTCAAAAAAGCCAGGATATTTTTATGAAAGATAAATGCACATGATAGCAAAAGTAGATTGATATAGTCTGGTGTTAGAAAAGCGAGTGAGAAAGATTCTGGCTTGACAAAACCGATATAAATGGCATAGATTAGTATTAGACCTCCTAATACTTTTGTGAAAATTAATGATTGATCAATTTTTTCAGCACCAATTGGTTGGTGGGTATTTACTCTAAATGATGTGCTGGATTGGATGTCAAGCAATTGACCTTTAAATTTTTTTCCTAAAAGAAATAGGAGAAGTGGAATAGAAATAAGTAAAGTTAATGAGACCAAAATATTCATTGATGAAAACACTGTTTGGTCCAATGCAATTTCAGAAACGAGGAGATCATTTTCAGGTAATAGTTTTGATAATGCATTTGGTTCTGCAGCTTTAATGGGGGCTGAACCAGAGAGGCCACCATGCCAAACCATCATTCCAGAATACCCAGCAGCCCCAATTAAGCCATAATTCATTTTTAATTGATGAGATGTTGCATACTCAGCAACTTTTCGTGCGAAAATAGCCCCAAAGATTAAACCAAGCCCCCAATTAATAAAACTCAGACTAATGGTAAAGAAAGAAATGATAAGAGCAGCCTTTGCACTAGTTGTGCAGTACTTAGAAAGGTTATTAATAAGGTAATGAAACGGCTTACTCATGGCCAATATATAGCCCAATGCAAGCATTAACATCATTTGAACCAAAAAGGGGAGTTGCCAGCTTCTTATCCATTTATGATTTATAAAATCCATTCCCCAAAGCCCTTTTTCCCAAAAAGTAGCTAAATCTATGACCCGTTCAATAAGAGGCTGATTTTCGTTTACACCAATGAATAATGCCAGAATAAAAGTTAAAATAGTCAGCAAGAGAGCAATAGTCAATGGGCTCGGTAATATGGCCTTAAAGGTTTGATTTATCTTTTCAGAGAGTGAAGACATCTTTTAATTATTTTTTTGAAGATAATTAAATAATGCATAAGATGTTTCGATTTTTAAAAACACTTGTTTTTCTCAATTATTTCTGTGATATCTATCAATGTTATTATCTCTATTTTATATTAAATTTAGGTCTTTATAAATATTGTTTTAATGGGATATACAAGAGAAGATCTAGAGCAGGCGACTACAAGAAGAGACTTGATAAGAATTGCTGGTGAAAAAGAGATTAATATCAGTAAAGTCAAAAAAAATTTAAAGTATCAATTAGAGCTTGAAGAACTGCAGGCAGAGATGGTTGCACTTCAAAAGTGGATTACCGATCATAAATTGAGGGTGGCGATTATTTTTGAAGGCCGTGATGCCGCAGGTAAAGGTGGCGCTATTAAACGGTTTAAAGAGCATTTAAACCCTCGTACCTCAAGAGTAGTAGCCTTAACTAAACCTACTGAAGTTGAACAGGGGCAATGGTATTTTAGAAGATATATAAAGGAGTTACCAAATCCAGGCGAAATTGTATTCTTTGATAGAAGTTGGTATAATAGAGCTGTTGTAGAGCCAGTAATGGGATTTTGTACGGATGCCCAATACGAAGAGTTCATGGTACAGGTACCTGAATTTGAGCACATGCTGCATGAAGATGGTGTGGTAGTCATTAAGTTTTGGTTTTCTATTTCTAAGGCGGAACAAAAGAAAAGGTTTGATGATAGACTCGGAAATCCGCTCAAAAAATGGAAGTTTAGCCCGGTTGATATGGAAGGACAAAAGCTATGGGACAAATACACATTTTACAAGGAAGAAATGTTTGGAAAAACGCATACTAATTTCAGCCCTTGGATTATCGTAAAAACAAATGATAAAAAAACGGCAAGGTTAGAAAGTATGAGGTATGTCTTATCAAGATTTAATTATAGAGATAAATTTAAATCAGACATAGGTTCGGTGATAGCGGATCCGAACGTTATTATAAAATACTACAGGAATGCAAAACAAATTGATATTTAAAGATGGTTATGGAGCTTAAAACAGAAATGCAATTAACGGATAAAGAGCTGGAATTAATTAATTCAAAATTAGGGCTTAGGAATTTGTTTTCCTCTAAGAAGGTTGATGTTCAAAAAGCATTGAGATACACAAAGTATGAGTATGATTTAATTGAACGGCAAGTTGAAATGGTTAAACTTCAAAGTTGGGTTATTGATAAAAGAAAGAAAGTTGTAGTTATTTTTGAAGGCCGTGATGCTGCTGGAAAAGGTGGTGCCATTAGAAGAATCACTGCCCATATTAATCCAAGACATTTTAGAATCGTCGCCTTAAATAAACCCACTGAAGATGAAAAAGGACAATGGTACTTTCAAAGGTACGTTAATCAGCTTCCTAAGCCGGGTGAAATTGTTTTTTTTGACAGAAGTTGGTACAATAGAGCCATTGTAGAACCTGTCAATAATTTTTGTACTCAGGAAGAGTATGATATTTTTATGTCTCAAATCAATGCATTTGAAAAAATGGTGATTGATTCCGATACTCATCTGGTTAAGATTTATTTTTCAATTACAAAAGAAGAACAAGCCAAGCGATTTGAAGATATCAAAAAGAGTGCATTGAAAAGATGGAAAATATCTCCTGTTGATGAGCGGGCACTTGAATTATGGGATGAATATACAAAGTATAAAGACGCTATGTTTAAACATACTAATTCAGATGCAGCACCTTGGGTTAAAATTGAAGCCAATAAAAAAACGCATGCTAGAATTGAAGCACTTGATTATATCTTGAATAATATACCTTATAAGAAAGGATAAAATATTCCAGTGTCTAATGAAATACCCATGTTCTGGAAAAGGAATTCGAGTCTTGTAAACAAAAAACCAGACGGTTTCGTCTGGTTTAAGATTCGTTAATTCAATTGTGTTTACATCAACATTCCTCCACAAACATTAATGGTTTGCCCTGAAACATAAGCTGACATGTCTGAGGCTAAAAATACAGTGGTATTAGCTACGTCTAAAGGTGTTCCGCCACGTTTTAATGGAATTGCATCTCTCCAACCTTGAACTACTTTTTCGTCAAGTGCATCAGTCATTTCTGTTTCAATAAAACCAGGAGCAATGGCATTGCATCTGATGTTTCTTGATCCTAATTCTTGCGCGATTGATTTCGTAAACCCAATCATTCCTGCTTTTGAAGCGGCATAATTAGATTGACCTGCATTACCAGATACACCAACAACCGAACTCATATTAATAATTGAACCTTGACGGGCTTTTAGCATAGGTCGTAAAACAGCCTTGGTTAAATTAAAAGCAGATTTCAAATTGGTATTCATCACTTCATCCCAATGTTCTTCTGTCATTCTCATCAGCAAGTTATCCCGGGTAATACCGGCATTATTCACTAAAACATCTATTTGTCCAAATTCAGCCATCACTTCATCTGCTAATTTTTGCGCTGAATCAAACTCAGAGGCATTTGATTTGAATCCTTTAATTGTTCCACCATCAGCAGATAATTCATTTTCCAAAGCCTTGGCTTTTTCCTCTGACGATAAATAGGTAAAAGCTACCTTAGCGCCCTGTTTGATAAATTCTTTCGCAATTTCTTTTCCAATGCCCCTTGATGCACCGGTGATAATAGCAACTTTGCCATCTAGTAAACCCATAGTATAATTTTGTTTGGTCAAATATAGAAATATTTTCAATCAAAAAAGCCCAGACTTCTACATCTGGGCTTAAAACAATAGTTCCTTGAAATAGAATTGTTTTCTAGTTCTCTGAAGGTGGTTCAATTAAGATACGTCCACAATGTTCACAGACTATAATTTCTTTTCTAGCTTTAATATCTAATTGACGTTGTGGTGGAATTTCATTAAAACAACCGCCACATGAATTTCTTTCAACAGAAACAACCGCTAATCCATTAACGGCATTATTTCTGAGTCTTTCATAAGCTGCAACTAAACGTGGCTCAATGTCTTTCTTTGCTTTTTCTGATTTCTTAACAAGTTTGCTTTCGTCTGCTTCAGTCTCATCTATGATGGTTTGAAGCTCCTTTTGTTTAATTTCTAAATCACTTTGTCTTTCAGTTAATTTAGCATTTGCTTCTTCAATGGCTTCTTTTTTAGAATCGATCTTAAATTTAGCTTCTTTAATTTTCTTTTCAGCTAATTCAATTTCAAGTCCTTGAAACTCAATCTCCTTTGACAAAGAATCATACTCACGGTTATTTCGCACATTTTTTTGTTGCTCACTGTATTTTTTAATGGCAGCTTGTGAATCGGTAATTGCATTTTTTTTGTCAGAAATTTCAGTCTCTAAATCACTTAATTCGTTTTGAAGGTTTTCAGCTCTTGTTGCTAATCCCTCCACTTCGCTTTCTAATTCTTCTACTTCAAGAGGTAATTCTCCTCTCACTGTTCTGATTTTATCAATCGAAGAATCAATAACTTGTAGATTGTAGAGTGCGTTTAACTTTTCTGTTACCACGCTTTCTGTATTTTTTTTCGCCATCTTGTAAATTAAAAATAGTTTACCGGATTTGTGTATCGGTCTGTTAAATAGGGTGCAAATTTAGTAAATTTTTTCGATAATAAGTCACCAATTAAATCAATTGTGAATTGTTCACTTTCGTAGTGACCAATATCGGCGATAATAATTTGATTTTCCGCATCAAAAAACTCATGATATTTAAAATCTCCAGTAATAAAAATATCTGCTTTTACGGCTTTGGCGGCATTCAGTAAAAAGCTTCCGGATCCCCCGCACCAGGCAATCGTTTTAATGGTGGATTTATGAGGTTTAGTGTACTTAATTGTACCACAATTAAACTCTTTTTTGACAAGGCTTAAAAAGTTCTCAACAGTCATCTCCTCATCTAACGCACCATACATACCAGCTCCTTCATCAGTATTTTTGTTAAGTAGAGGTATAATATCGTAAGCAACCGTTTCATAGGGGTGTGCTAACAACATTTGTTTGAGAATGTTTGATTGATGATGTAAATTGATGATGACTTCAATTTTAACTTCAGGTTCAAAGTGGCGTTCATTATTTTGTCCTAAAAATGGATTGGCCATCTCATTTGGCGTATAGCTACCTATGCCTTGGCTAGTAAAACTGCAATCGGTATAATTTCCTATGGCGCCGGCCCCACTTTCAAATAAGGCATTCAACACATCTTTTTCGTGAGTTTTGGGAACGAAAACAGCGAGTTTAGCCAAATGACCCTGAGTAGGGGCTAGTATCTTAGGTTCTGAAATTCCCAATACATCACCAATTTTTTTGTTGACACCATTTTTATAATTATCCAAATTCGTATGACAAGCGTAAATAGCAATATCGTTTTTAATTGCTTTAATGATGGTTCTTTCAATGTAATTTTTACCAGTGAGTTGTTTCAATCCTCTAAAAACAATTGGATGATGAGCAATAACTAAATTGCAATTCTTTTCTATGGCTTCATCAATAGTTTCTTCTATGCAATCCAATGTAAGGAGGGTGCCTTTAAGTGCCGCCGTTTTGTCACCGGTTATAAAACCTGAGTTATCATATGACTCCTGACTGGATAAAGGTGCCAGGGAGGCCAGGTAATTCGTAATGTCTTTTATTTGCATAACCCAAAAATAAATAAAATGATGTAACCGTTAAGGAATGGTCATAAATATTCGGTTGGTCAGAAGACTTTCTTTAAATTTGTAATGAATAATAGACCAACTCCGTCTCATCAATAGTATGAAAAAAATAACCCTCTATACTTTATTGATGTTTCTAATAACGACTTCAGTTAGTTGTATTAATATTTTTAAGTTGTCCGATTTGAGAACCAGTACTTCAATTGAGCAAAAAAATGAAGCCTTAGCCAAGGAAATGATTGCCAATATGGGGAGGGCACATGGCATCAAAAACTGGTCAGACTTGGAAACTTATAGCGTCTTGTTTGAAGATGAATTCTATGGTTTTTTAGGCAAGTTTAGTTCACCTTACGATACCATTTCCAGCAGTTTTACTTTAAGTTATGTTCCTAATACTTCTGACGGTATTTTAAAGTTTGAAAATGGAGATGCTAAGGGAGAAATATGGGGTATTTATAATTGGGATACATACTCTTTGAATGACAATAAAGAACCAGTATTTAAGAAAAACAATGATGCTAAATTTTGGGTGCCCACTTATCAGTATTTTATCGAATTTCCTCTGCGAATTCAAACAGCGACTGTTTTTAACTATGCAGGTGAAGACATTGTTAACGGGGTTCACTGCAAAGGCGTAATTGCTTCCTGGAATACAATCGATCCGCAAAAGGACCTGGATCAATATGTAATTTGGTTGGATTCAAAAACTTACCAAATTGTCAAATTAGAGTATACCATCAGAGATGTGAACAGATTTGTTGCAGGGGCTACCTATTTCAAAGATTATAAAAATTATGATGGTCTTTTATTACCAACTAAACTCAGTGTAGAATCCAACTTATTGAGAGAAGGGTATTTGCATGAAATGAGGATTTTAGATTTTAAAGCTAATGAACTCAGTCGAAAAGAATTACAATTTATAAGAATTGACAAAACCATTCGGTGAAAAGCTTTAGAATCCATTATATTTGTACCTTGTAAAATCTCATTTTATTCATGTCAAGTCAAACAATTTCACAAGAGGAACACATAGAAATCTATGGTGCTAGGGTTCATAGCTTAAAGAACATTTCACTAAAAATTCCTCGCAATAAATTAGTTGTATTTACTGGCCTAAGTGGAAGCGGGAAATCATCATTGGCATTCGATACCATTTTTGCAGAAGGTCAGCGGCGTTATTTAGAGACTTTTTCTGCTTATGCACGACAATTTTTAGGTGGTTTAGAACGACCAGATGTAGATGAGATTTTAGGGTTAAGCCCAGTAATTTCAATTGAACAAAAAACAGTCAACAGAAGCCCAAGGTCTACAGTTGGTACAGTTACAGAAATATATGATTTTTTGAGGCTTTTATATGCGAGAGTTGGTGAGGCCTATTCGTATAATACTGGTGAAAAAATGGTCAAATATACTGATCATCAAATAGTAGAGTTGATATTAGAGAGATTTGATGAGCGAAAAATTGTCATTTTAGCATCAAAGGTTAAAGGGCGAAAGGGGCATTACAGAGAATTATTTGAGCAAATACGCAAAATTGGTTATTCTAAGGTACGTGTTGATGGTGAAATTATTGATATTACGCCTGATATGAGATTGGATCGTTATAAGATTCATGATATTGAAATAGTTATTGATAGAATTAAGGTCAATAAAGACAACCAACAGAGGATTACGGATGCAGTTTTATTGGCTTTAAAATATGGTCAGGATGTGATGCAATTGATCGATTTTGAAACTGGAGAATTAGCACAGTTTAGCCGTTTTTTAATGTGTCCGACCACCGGCATTTCCTATGCCGAACCTGAGCCAAATTTATTTTCTTTTAACTCACCTTATGGCGCTTGCAAAACTTGTAATGGCTTAGGTGTAACGTCAGAAATTGATATTAAAAAAGTTATTCCAGATACTAACAAATCAATAAAACAGGGTGGCATTGGTCCATTGGGAAAACTTAGAAATGATTGGATATCTAATCAGGTTGAAATGATATTGGAGGCGCATAATTATAAGGTTACTGATAAAATTGCCGATATTGATGAGTCTTTGATTAATAAGTTATTATCAGGTTTTGAAGAAGTTTTAACGATTGGCGAGGAAAATAAGACGGTATCTTTTGAGGGTATTGCCAATTTTGTGCTACGTCATGCCCAGGAAAATCCTTCGGCAGGCGTAAAACGTTGGGCAGATAGTTTTACCAATCAAATAGTTTGTGGAACTTGCAATGGTACGCGTCTGAATAAAGAGTCAGCCTATTTTAAAGTGGACGGGAAGAGCATAGGAGAATTAGCTAGTTGGGATATCGTTGAGCTTCATGAATGGTTTAGTAATCTGGCGGACAGGTTAAACGAAAAACAATTGAAAATAGGGAAAGAAATTCTGAAAGAAATTAATAGTAGACTTCAATTTTTGATTGATGTTGGCTTATATTATTTAAATCTTAATAGATCGTCAAAAACGTTAAGTGGAGGAGAGGCACAACGGATTCGCTTAGCCACTCAAATAGGATCTGAATTAATGAATGTGCTTTATATTTTAGATGAACCAAGTATAGGCTTACACCAAAGGGATAATTCAAGACTTATTAATTCATTAAAAAGATTAAGAGATGTGGGCAATTCAATTATTGTTGTGGAACACGACAAAGAAATGATGGAAGAGTCTGATTTTATCGTAGATATTGGACCAAAAGCGGGCGTCCATGGTGGGCAGATTACGCAGGCCTCCAATATATCTGACTTAAGATCTAGTGGCAGTATGACTGCAGCCTATTTAAATGGAGACGTTGAGATAAAAATGCCCAAAAAACGGCGTAAAGGAAATGGTAAGAAGTTGGAGTTATTAGGAGCAACGGGGCATAATCTTAAAAATGTAGACCTTAAAATACCATTAGGTACCTTTACCTGTGTCACTGGAGTTTCAGGTAGTGGAAAGTCGTCTTTAATTAACCATACGCTATATCCAATTCTAAACGCTCATATTTATAATGGGGTAAAAAAACCTTTGCCTTATAAAAAAATAAAAGGGCTGGAACATTTGGATAAGGTTATTGATATTGATCAAGCACCTATAGGCAGAACACCAAGATCAAATCCTGCGACTTATACAGGAATATTTGGTGATATCAGAAATTTGTTTGCAGAAATAGGAGAATCTAAAATTAGAGGATATAAAGCGGGCCGTTTTAGTTTTAACGTCAAAGGAGGACGGTGTGAAGCATGCAAAGGTGCTGGACTGAGATTAATTGAAATGAATTTTTTACCTGATGTGTATGTCGAATGTGAGGAATGTCAGGGGAAACGCTACAATAGGGAAACTTTAGAGGTCAGGTATAAGGGAAAAAATATCAATGATATTTTAGAAATGACCATTGAGGATGCCACTCAATTTTTTGAAGGTATTCCTAAAATCAGAAAGAAATTAGAGACTTTGCTTTCGGTAGGACTGGGCTATATTAAAATCGGTCAACCCTCTACCACCATTAGTGGAGGTGAAGCTCAACGGATTAAATTAGCCACAGAATTATCTAAAAAATCGACTGGGAATACCATTTATATTTTAGATGAGCCCTCTACTGGTTTACATTTCGAAGATATTAAGATGTTATTAAGTGTTTTACAAAGATTGGCAGATGAAGGGAATACCGTTTTGGTTATTGAGCACAATATGGATATTGTAAAAGTAGCAGATTATATTATTGATATTGGCCCAGAGGGCGGTAAACATGGAGGTGAAATCATCATTCAGGGTACACCAGAAAAAATTTGTGCTGATCAAAAAACAAAGAGCGATACGGTTAAGTACTTAAGAAAAGAGTTTAAATAGGAGGCATTCATTTTAATGCCAATTACTTATTGTCTTGGTTTTATTGGGATGAATACCTTTTTACCTTTTTCATTAAAAGTAAAATATGGCTTGTTACGGTTGAATTGATGGCCTTTCTTTTGGAATCTCACTAACCTTTCCTCTTGACTAAAGATGTAAGAATGCCCATAAATAGGAGGAACTGTTAATTTATATTTTGAATGATACACGCCTGATTGACCCTTGTTACAATTCCAACCGTATTTTGGTTCAGATATATTGAATGTTATTTCAGCATTTACCTTTACTATCCAGCTATCGTTAAACAGAGGCATTATCCAATCATATTCTATAGGAACGATAATATTATTATTCTGGTCGATAACACCCCACTTCATACCATTAGCATTAATAATATCATCATCTTTGTCCTTGTTATACTCAACAGATATTTTACCCACACCAACTCTAAAATAACCATGCGGCAACACGTCTATATAATCGTAATTAGGAGGAATAATCTCCTGACCGTCTGGTAGAATAATTCCCCAGTTACCCCTTGTATGAATTAGTGTAGGCAACACATCATCATCAATTTTATCAAATACTATTTCTTGGTAATTAGATACTGTTCTGTAAAAGTGTTCTTTTGCCATATACCTTTCATCTCCTCCATAGATTATTTTATCAAAATTCAAATCAGAACGCTTATTTCGTCTAAAGTCAAATACGGAATAGTTAGGTTTAGATTCCTCATGGTAAAAAATAACCTTTTGATTTAAGCTGTAAGAGAAAATTTCGGCTTTTACGCCAAAATCAGTGATAATCTCATTTTTTGCATTGACAATAGCTTTGAAGTTAATTTTTGTAGCAATATCACCTGGTATAGCATGTCTTTGTGCTACAAAAATGCCCTTATCGAGTGGGTGTAAGCGGTCGTATTGACAATTTATCGCATATTCAAATTTTTGATTTAAAAGGCCATATAGTCTAGATTTTTGAATTAAAATATTTCCAAAATCATCAATATTAACAGTTAATTTACCTTTTATTGACCCAACGCAAATACCATTTAAATCATAGAAGTGGTATAGTTTGAATTTACTAGTAGTTTTAGATGTTGAATAATGAACAGCAGTTATTAATTTAAGAGATTTAGAATAGCCGATACTGGTATATTTCGCCTCAATAAGCAATTTAAACTGATTGTCATCAAGAATTTTAAGCACTCCCCATTTTCTGCCGTCCAGCATGAACATGATAACTTTACCTTCGGGATAATACACATCAGATTGAATCCTATGTAACTTCTTGTAATTTGTTGGTAGTGCGTTATGATAAATATTGTGCAAAGGGTTGTGATGAGTTAAGATGATATCATTTTCGTTGAAATACTGACTTGGAGATTTATAGAAGCGTTTTCGTTCAAACCTTAGTCGTAGAATATTTAAAAGTTTATGACCGTTTCCTAATGCCAAATTAATGATGATAAAACTAATAATTGAAGCAAGGAGGATAGCCTGAATAATACTCATAATTTGATTTGAAAGCGAAAGATAGGTAATCTTCCTTTATGAAAAAGCTTTACCAGAGATAAAGAATAATAGGTAATGAATTGAATGGATTTTGATTTAAGAAATACAGTTTGGTCTTATTTAATCACTGTAAAATGACCAAATTTGGTATGCGCCTTATCGGTATTGGTTTCATTAAATTCCATTCTCCAAATATAGCTATCGTTAGCTATTATATCTCCACCATAATAACCATCCCACCCCACGCTTGGGTCGTAGCTGACAAATAGTAATTTCCCCCAACGGTTAAAAATTTCTAGCTTATAGCTATAAATATCTATTCCAGCTGATATAATTGGTTTAAAAGAATCGTTTATGCCACTGCCATCTGGTGTAAAGGCATTTGGCGCATAAATAATTATTTCATCAATAATATCAATAATGGCTGTTTTGGAATTGGAACAGGTTTTTGTTTCATCTAAAACTTTGAGCGAAACGGTATATTTTTTAGCATTTTCAGGATATAGGTGTACTGGAGAAAGATCCATTGAATACTGTCCATCTCCAAAATTCCATTCATAATGTGTTCCTAATGTTGACCTGTTCTCAAATTGAACTTCGGGTTCGGATCTGTAAATTTTGTTTGGAAAGAAGGAGAAGTCAGCTTCCGGTGTAGTCAAAACGCTTATGAAATCACTCAGCTTAGTAGAATCAATGCATCCAGTAAGGGTGCTTGCTTCTAGCTTTACTTCTACAGTTAAAGAATTGTCAGTATTTTTTGTAAAGCACATTGTAGGGTCAGGCAGATCAGACTGCTGACCATCAGTAAATGTCCAGTCATAAATTAAGTTTTTACCATCAAGGCTTGCGGATGACTCAAAGTTGATGCAGTCTCCAGCACAAATTAGTAATGATGATGCATTTATTTCTAAATCGATTGAACTAGTGGTTTGAACTAAGATAGAAGTGTCATTTTTGCAACCAAAATCGGACGTTAATGTCAGATTAGTATTGAAGTCTCCAGCAGTTTGAAAGGTGTGAATAGGAGAGGCCAATATTGAAGTTCCGCCATCTCCAAAGTCCCACAAATAGTCAGAGATTAGTCCGTTCGAGATTACAGAGAGGTCACTGAAATTAGTTTGTAAACAATTAGTGATGGTACTAAAATTAACTTGAGGAATAGCATGAGAAGCGATTGATTTTGAAATAGAATCGACACATCCAGAGTCAGAAATTACAATCAGTTTAACGTCATAATTTCCTTCATTATCATACAAAATCGAAGGCGAAGTATTATTCGAGAACAATATATTTTCAGAATACCAATTATAGATGTCAATGGCTCCCGAACTTATGCTGGATAGATCTGTAAACAAAGTGAGATCTCCAGAACATGTATCATTTCCCCTAAAATTGGCAACTGGTAATGGGTGTATCACTTGATTAATGATCATTGAATCTACACACCCAAAGTCAGAGAAGGTTTTTAATTTAACAGGATAACTTCCTGCCATATTATATTTTATATGTTCAATTGAATCTGTCCGCATAACGTTATTATCAAATTCCCACAAAATATTGGTAATGGTTCCTGTAGGAATGGTAGAAAGATTAACATACCTACTTGAATCATTTAAACAGTTATTGCCAAATTCAAAATTTGTATTGGGTATATCTTTAATTTCAATGGTTTGAAAGGCAGTGTCTGGACAACCATCATCAGTAAATGCAATAACCATGGCATCATATGTACCAGAATTAGGATAAGCATAAACTGTGTCTTTTTGAAAACTTAATTGACCATTTCCAAAATCCCATTTATAGTTAGTGACAGTATTGCCGTAAATCGGGTCGACATTAGCGGAACTTACAAAATTAAAATCTTCGTTCTGGCATTGTTCATTCGGCGCAACAATCAGTACATCCGGAAATTGGGAGGGCGGAATATAAACTGTGCCTCCTGCGCAATTACCATTAATAGAAAATACAGCTGTGTAATGGCCAATACCAAGTGCTGATATGTCTATGCTGTCATTTGTTTCTCCAACAATTGCAATTGAGTCCTTGTACCATTGCCAATTTCCAACGACATTGGTATCGAGGCTAGCATGAAGAAACAGATTTTGGTTGCAAAAACTACCCGTATCTCTAATCGTCACTACACTAATAGGAGAATAAAACAACCTTAGGCTGTCCATGAAATATTGAACCGTTCTTTTATTTTCACCTGAAACATACGATCCAGCACCACAAGAAGGACCAAACCCTAGACCAGTAATAGTACCATTAGGTTGAAAATTATATGAATAAGTGTGCCATTCGCTGTCTAATGGAATGCTATCATATATATTATCCAAATTTGTCCAATAAGGGTTTGACACGCACCCTGAGTTTAACATGGGGACATAGGTGCAATCATCAGTACCAAATATGCCGGTTTCAACAGTTCCTAAATTAATATTATCTTGCCCAGGCTTAGGATAAATATATGGTCTAAAAGATTTAAACTGCACCCTATATTTGTAATTTGACGTCAGCGGTGAATTAAGGCACACGCTGGCAAAATCGTTATAGGTATATAAGTTAGTATTGCCATAATAAGCTACTGATAGCATGCCATTACTATTAGGGATGTAGCATTCTGGAGGTATATCAGCAATTGGATCCCAATTAGCGGATCCGTTGTCACAAGTGCTGCAAGAATTAACAAATTCAGCGTAAATATTCCATAATGGATTGCTATTATGCCAATTGTCGAGGCAAGAAATTGAGATAGGTTGTGTTGTAGGACAGCATGAGGTATTGTCAAAATTTTGATTCGGAATAACATTAAGCAGTTCACTTTCAAATAAACCAGCACCACAATGACAATCATAATCTTGAAGGTCAATTAAGCCATCACCATCATCATCAATGCCATTGTCACAAATTTCCTGAGAAAAGCCAACAGCCGTAATTAAAAGAAAAACGAAAAACAAAAACTTCATTTCACTATCAAAGATACACTATTTTACTATTAAGACGTATTATCTTTAATTTGGCAGCTATGTAAATGCAATTAATTTGAACAAAATTGATGTTTTGAGATCAATAGATATTATTTAAATCTACACTTAAAAAGTGAAGGCCAGTTTTGCCCTTCCAAATAAAAACCTTATCTTTGCACTCAATTTAGTAAAAACTGGGATCGGCCAGTCATTTTAACACTCTCAAAACACCGATCGGTTTGAGATACAAATTTAAATGCCAAAATGGCTAAAGAAACAAAAAAAGAAGAGGAAAATGTTGAAAATACAACTCCTCAAGTCGAAGAAACTACTGATGTAAATGCAGAAACAGTAGACACTCCAAAAGAAGAGGTTGAAGAAACTGAAGAGGTTGTTGCAGAAACGTCTGTAGAAGAGGAAGCAGTAGTTGCTCCAGCTGAAGAAGTTGAATTTGATTGGTATGCTTACGAAAATGATGGTTATTCAGAAGCAAAAGTGGCTGAAATGAATGACATTTATGATAGCTCTTTAAATTCAATTATTGAAAAATCTGTCGTTGACGGTACTGTTATTCAATTAACCGATAAGGAAGCAGTAATTAATGTTCAGTACAAATCTGAAGGGGTTATTGCAATCAACGAATTCCGTTACAATCCTGATTTAGCAATTGGAGATTCTGTTGAGGTTTATGTTGAAGCTTTGGAAGATAAGTACGGACAGCTTGTATTATCTCATAGAACTGCCAGAGTTCACAGAGCCTGGGAAAAAGTAAACGAAGTATTAAAAACAGGTGAAGTCATTACTGGTTTTGTAAAATGTAGAACTAAAGGTGGTTTAATTGTTGATGTATTTGGTTTAGAAGCATTCTTACCTGGTTCTCAAATTGATGTTAAGCCAATTAGAGACTACGACGTATATGTTGGTAAAAATATGGAATTCAAGGTGGTTAAAATTAACCATGAATTTAAAAATGTTGTAGTATCTCATAAGGCATTGATTGAAGCTGAATTAGAAGAGCAGAAAAAAGTGATTATCGGTGGTCTTGAAAAAGGACAAGTATTAGAGGGTACTGTTAAGAATATTACATCTTATGGTGTATTTATTGATTTAGGTGGTGTTGATGGTTTAATTCACATTACTGATCTATCTTGGGGTAGAGTTGGTCACCCGGAAGAAATTGTGACATTAGATGAGAAGATTAATGTTGTAATTCTTGACTTTGACGATAATAAAAAGAGAATCGCACTTGGATTGAAACAATTGCAACCGCATCCATGGGATAAATTAGACGAAGGCTTAAACGTTGGCGACAGTGTTAAAGGTAAAGTTGTAATCTTAGCCGATTACGGTGCATTTGTTGAAATTTCTGAAGGTGTTGAAGGTTTAATCCATGTTTCTGAAATGTCTTGGTCACAACATTTACGTTCGGCTCAAGACTTCTTAAAAGTAGGAGACGAAGTTGAAGCACAAGTTTTAACTTTAGATAGAGAAGAAAGAAAGATGTCGTTAGGTATTAAGCAATTAATGCCTGATCCATGGGCTGATATTGAAACTAAATATCCAGTTGAATCTAAGCATACGGCAATTGTACGAAACTTTACCAACTTTGGTGTATTCGTAGAATTAGAAGAAGGTGTTGATGGTTTAATCCACATTTCTGATTTATCATGGTCTAAAAAAATCAAACATCCATCTGAATTCTGTAAAGTAGGAGACAATATGGACGTGACTGTATTAGAATTAGACAGAGATAATAGAAGAATTGCTTTAGGACATAAACAATTAGAGCAAAATCCATGGGATGTGTTTGAGGAAACTTTCGCTGAAGGGACGACTCACCAGGGAACTATTGTTGACGTTAAGAAAGATAAAATTACAATTGTATCTCTTCCATATGGTGTTGAAGGTGTTTGCCCTAAGAAACACTTAAGAAAGGAAGATGGTTCTACAGCTGGAATGGATGAAACACTTGATTTCAAAGTGATAGAATTCAATAAAGATGCTAAGAAAATTGTAGTTTCTCATTTAAGAACATTTGAAGAAGGAGAAGATAAGCCAACCTCTAAAGGTGGTGCTAGAAAATCTTCTGGAGGTGCATCAAGTTCTGTAAAAGCGAATAATGACTCTAACGAAAAATCAACATTAGGTGATTTAGATGCATTAGCTGCTTTAAAATCTGAAATGGAAGGCGGGAAGTAATCACGCACTATTCATTGAATAATTAAAAACCCAGACAATTTATTGTCTGGGTTTTTTTATATGACTACTACCGAAGTTTTGAATGCTAGTTAAATGAAATTAAAGAATAGGATTCATTTTCTAAAATTCCAGAATTTATTAAGTTGTGATAATCTAATATTCCAATCCAATAATTTCTATTCTTCCCTTCATGTTTTTCTTCCAATTCATTAAAGAGACTACTATCTAAGTCGGTATTTTTATCATGACTAATATAAAACCTACATTCCCCACAATTTTCAGGTGTAAATTGTTCAATTCCTTTTTTGTACCCATACCTATAGCCATAGGTGTAAGCAGATACATCACTTAATACTGCTGAAGACGTTGGATACCTTCCAGCACCTTTACCATAAAAAAATTGTTCATCTGCTAATCTACTTGATACAAGCACACCATTAAATTCATTAGAAGTTTGTCCAAGACTTTCAATAGGATTAATAAAAGTTGGAAAGACTGATAATCCATTTAGTTCTCCATTTTTATTGGTATTTGTTTTAGCAATGAGCTTTATAATTAACCCTTTTTCTTTGGCATACCGAATGTCTTCTAAATGAATGGAATTGATACCCTTTCGTAATATTTTATCAGAAGTGATTCGTTTTCCAAATGCATGTGTGGTAATTATACTCAGTTTGTTTGCAGCATCAAATCCTTCAATGTCAAGAGTAGGGTCTTTTTCAGCAAATCCTTTTTCTTGTGCATCAACTAATACATCACCAAACGAAGAAGAATCGTTGGTCATTTTACTTAGGATGTAATTAGTTGAACCATTCACAATTCCTTTTACCGAAGTCAATAAATCATTATCAAAATATTCCTCTAAATTTCTAATAATTGGCACACTTCCACATACAGCGGCTTCGTATAAAAAAGAGACACCATGTTTTCGGCTTAGATTAATCAATTCAATGTGATTTTCTGCAATCATTTTTTTATTGGCACTTATGACTGATTTTCCGCGCTTAATGGCTCTTTTAACAATTGAAAATGCTGCCTTGTCATCATTAATTAATTCAATAACTAAATCAATATTGTCATCACCCAATATGTCTTTAGATTGAATTGAAAACAAGTTAGAAGGACCATTTCTATTTTTATTTTCATGTTTAACCACTATTTTTTTTACTTTGACTCCAAGTTTAGGTCTTTCACTAATTACTTTATAAATACCTTCTCCTACAACGCCAAAACCAAACAATCCTATATTTACTACTTTCATGCAACTATTTCTTTAATTACAGTAAGTGATTTAAATGCTTGTTCTAAGTCTTGGATTAAATCAATAGAATCTTCAATTCCACAAGAAAGTCTTATCAAAGAGTCTTGAACCCCCGACTGTAATCGCTTCTCTCTTGGTACAGCTGCATGTGTCATTTTAGCAGGTTGACACAGTAAACTTTTTACGCCACCTAGGCTTTCGGCTAGATGAAAATAGCGGGTTTTGGTTACAAATTCACTAGCTGCTTCTAGGGTATCTGTTTTTAAGCTGAAAGAAATAATACCACCAAATAAACCAGTTTGCTGGCGTTTAGCAATTTCATGGTTCTTATGGGTTTTTAGACCTGGAAAATGAACTTTATCAACTAGTGGATGATTATTTAAATACTCTGCAACATTGATGGCATTTTCACATTGTTTTTTAAAACGAATACTCAATGTCTCAATTCCTCTTATCACTAAAAAACAGTCCCAGGGTCCTAGTATTCCGCCAGATGCATTTTGAATAAATTTAATTCTTTCAGAAAGAGCCGCAGTTTTAGTGACTACTAGTCCCGCTACCAAGTCTGAATGGCCTCCCAAATATTTGGTTCCGCTATGAATAACAATGTCAGCACCCAATTTAATTGGCAATTGAGCTATTGGACTAGCGAAAGTGTTGTCGACTACCAGCAATGCATTGATGGATTTCGCAATGTCAGAAATAGCCACAATGTCACTAATTTTTAATGTTGGATTTGTTGGTGATTCTATCCAAATAAATTTAGTTTTACTATTTACATACGCTAGAATATTTTTAGCATCAGTCGTATCCACATAGTGGATCTTAATTCCAAGCTTGGCATAAATATGTGTGAAAAGTCTGTAAGCACCACCATAAATGTCATCAACTGCAATAATTTCATCACCTGCGGACAATAACTTTAATACTGAATCAATGGCAGCCAATCCTGTTGCAAATGCAAAAGAAGAATGTCCTCCTTCAAGCTTTGCAACTATGTCTTCTAACGCTTTTCGTGTTGGATTACCCGTTCTAGCGTAATCAAATCCCTTATTAACCCCTGGTGCTTCTTGCACAAAAGTTGATGTCTGGTAAATTGGTACCGAAATTGCTCCTGTTAGAGGATCGACTGGTACTGAATGGATAATGTCTGTAATTTTGCTCATTTTTATAATTTTTAAGTTTATATTCTTAAAAATCACATCAAGAGTTTCATCAGAAAAAGCCATAAAAAAAGGCTCCTCTGACAAGCAGAAGAGCCTCGAAATATTTTTGGTTGCTGTGCGCACAGCTATACTCAGGCAATTCATAACTTATCTATCTCCAAAGTGGAGTAGGAATTAGCACCTTTCTATGTCAGTAGTAGGTTGCTAAAGCTTCACAGGGCCATATTCCCTCAGCTTTTCTTGATAAGATTTTTAAAGAACGATTATTCGGTGACAAAGTTATTATATTTATTTTCAATTATCCTAATCAAAATTATGATAATTTTTACAATTCAAAACAAGTATTTGATTATCAAGTTTTTAATTTTTCAAATACTAATGCTTAACCCTGATTATTTGCTGTAAATTTGAAATGGAGTATGTGGTGGGAAGTAATTCTTGTTATTGCTGGCCTGTCAATTACATGCAACTTCTCACAAAAAAACAGGAGTTTGTCTGAAATAAACAAATAACGAAATGATAGTTATTACAGAATTATTAGAAATCATAAGAAAAGCTACTTATTCCTTAATAATTTTAATCATTTTATTTTTTCCAGATTCAGCATCTAATTTTAAGAAATATAGGCCTGATGGGGCATCAATTTCAAAACCTATTTGTTTCATGTCTTCCACATTTTTTGCGTAAATAATTTGGCCAACATTGTTAAACAATGTCATTGTTGAATAGGCTGAAAATTCATTCAATTCAATGGTGATTTGACCATTTGTAGGATTTGGATAGATAGAAATATAACTGTTTGAGTTAGTTGTTTCATTAACGGTTAAGGCAGAAATTGTGCAAGAGTCCATACAATCAGTACTAAATGTGATATTAGAATCAATATGCCAATTGTTTTGGTTTTGTACAATACTAGTATCATCAATAGATATGCATGTAAGATCAGGGTTATTAAGTACTTTAAAAGATCCAAGCGCTGAAGCGTCTTTTAACCTTAAGCAGGTCAGCAAATTATCGCTACAAGTCAAAGTAGTCAGTTTGGAGTTGACAGATGCATCTAACATAGTAACTTTATTTCGGTGAAATACGAGTATAAATAATAATGGATTTTGTGAGATGTCAAGACTTGTTATTTCATTGTCATTACAATAAAGTTGCTCTAAATTAGGATTTTGGGTCACATCAATTGCGGTTAGCTGATTATCGTTGCATTGAAGTTGTTGCAAAGCAATATTCTGAGATACATCTAAATTGGTAAGTAAGTTTGCACCGCATAAAACGCCTATGAGAGCCGCATTAGGAGTAACATCTAAATTAGTAATTTGATTGCTTGCGCAATCTAAACCACGTAATGATAAATTTTGACTTACATCAATACTAGTTAGTTGATTATGATTGCAAACTAAGTTCAGTAATGCTGTATTTTGTGTAACATCTAAGTTAGTAAGCTTGTTATGTTCACAATGTAATTCGGTTAAAGTTAAATTTTGAGTCACATCAATACTAGTAAGTTGATTATGATTGCAATTTAAATATGTCAAAACTACATTCTGACTAATATCTACGCTGGATAATTGATTGTAAGAACAATAAACCTCTTTAAGTGCAGTGTTTTTTGAAAGATCTATACTTGTCAGCTGATTGTAGCTACATTTCAACTCAACTAAAGAAGTAAAATCTTCTATTCCAGTTAAATCACTAATAGACTTGTTGTTTAAATAAATACGTGTGATGGTATCTATACTAGCAGTTTGAACGAATCCATCTGGGACTCCAGAATCAAAGCCAAAGTTAATAAGTGCTTGTTCAAAATTTGCATCTGGAATAGAAGTTGTTTGTGAGGCTAATGGGTCACTTGCTAGTAGAATAGTAAAAATTAGTAATAAAGTCTTCATAAATATAAATATATGAATAAGTTGACATTAGCGTTGTGTTGTGCTCTCATTTTTTGTAAACAATTATTTATTGAAAATCAATTATTAATGAGTGATTTAGATATTTGTAACTATAAAAATAATTAAATATTTATAAAAATAGTTGTGTAATTATAAATATAGTTATACATTTGTATCATGAAAAAGAAATTGACCAAGGCTGAAGAGCAAATCATGCAAGCCTTATGGCAAATCAAAAAAGGTTTTGCCAAAGACATATTAAATGCGCTTAATGATCCTAAACCAGCCTATAATACAGTGTTAACTGTGGTTAGGGTTTTGGTAGATAAAGGGTTTGTAAAGTTTACTACTTATGGTAAATCGAACGAGTATTATCCTACGACCTCAAAAAAAGAGTATTCAAAATTTCAATTGTCAACTATTCAGGCCAAGTACTTCAATAATTCCACAAAAGACTTACTGTCCTTTTTTATAAAGGAAAACGAGATAGATCTGGAAGAATTGAACGAGATTATAAAAGAACTGAATTCAAAAACTGAAGAAAATGATTGAAGCACTTATAGAAATTAACCTTTACCTGCTTTTACTCGGGGGGCTGTACTTCACTTTAAGACATTTTATTTCTACTATATGGAAACGATACTTGCTTTTATTAATGCCTCTTTTAGCTTTAAGTATCTTTATTTTTAAATCATTAAATAAAACATTTGAAGGGGACTACATTATTCCTACTATCGAGCTTAACGCAATTCTTATCAGCGAAAACGTGAATACAATTCTTCAGTCTTCATTTGTCTTTTCATTGCTATTCCTTTATGGTATAGGAGTGATTGGGCTTTCTGTAGTTGCTGTTTTTAAAGTATTTAAAGTTTTTTCATTTTTTAGAGAAGCTAAATTTACTCAAACGCTTAACGTTTACCTGATTAGTACAGACTGTGCTCAATCCTTTACTTTTTTTAATCGCATCCATTTATCAAACAGCTTAAAGGGTAAAGAAAGGGAAATTGTTTTAGAGCATGAGTTGTTACATGTTAAGCTCCATCATACCTGGGACTTGATTTTAATGGAAATTTATCACGCTTTACTTTGGTTTAACCCAATGATGATACTTTTTAAAAAGGAATTGGTTTATGTTCATGAATATCAAGTTGACCGGGACATGTATCTTAAACATGAAAATCAGTATTTAAAACATCTTATTGCTTCCTCAATGGGAGTTAACTCATCACAATTATTATTAACCAGTCAGTTTTATAATGGATTAAGTCTGACACAACGCACAAAACAAATGAAACGAAAAATTAAAAACAATTGGAAATCACTAATGCTTATTCCTGCTTTTGCAATCGGATTGAGTTTTATTTCTTTTACATCAAAATCAACTGGAGTCCCTAAAGTAGAAATAGTGACTAATGATTCGATCTATGAGAGGGCTGATGTCTATCCAGAGTTTCCTGGTGGGCAAAAGGCCATGATTCAGTTCATCATTGAAAACATTAAATATCCTAAGGAAGAAAAGGAGAAGGGGATAGAGGGGACAGTATATTGTGGTTTCGTAGTGACTAAAACAGGAGAAATTGTTGATATGGAAATTCTAAAACACATTAATGAAGCCATGGAAGAAGAAGTGCTTAGAATAATCAGTATGATGCCAAAATGGACACCAGGGAAAAAAGATGGTAAAATGGTGAGCGTTAAATATGTTCTTCCTGTCAAATTTGCATTGCCAGAGTAAATTCAAGTACATTTTTTATGAAATACCTGAGTTAATGTAAACTAAAAAAGAGACATCATATATGTCTCTTTTTTTTAGCTAAATATTCTAGGTTATATTATTTCAATAAGCCTGATAAAACAAATGGAAAGTGCCATCTGTAACTTGTTTAATGTTGCTTCCGTTGTCTTCAGATACTGCTATTCCAGAAAAAGTTCCTTTAACATCTCTTTCATGCTCCAAAGGATTATTGTTATTTAGAGTAGATTCTGTAATTTTTAGGCTTGCAGTGCTAGTTTGCGGAGTATACCTCGAGGAATAAAAGGTTCCATTTAAATAGATATCAAGCGTTACATCAGTATCAGGGTGTGGACCTGGTGCTTCCTGCCGAAATGTCTTACTTCCAACTGTGGTCATGGATTCCAATGCAGCTTCCTTGTCACTTAAATAAGTTGAGTAAACAAAATTAAAAGTGCCAAATTCAATTAATCCATACATTTCAGCATTGAAATTTGAATCATATTTAGTCACATTTGAACGCGTGTCCATACTACAGTTGTCGTTTTGAGAATCTATACTAGCACTTGTACCAGGGCCAACTTGTGCATTATCTTGTCCATGAGCAATGGTGTATTCAACACCATCAATTTTGAAGCTTATATAGTAACTACTGGGTTGATTATTGTCAGGAGTATCGTCTTTTGTTTCCTCTTTTTTGTCTTCTTCCTCTGCTATGTCATCCTTCTTGCAAGCAGAAAATACAAAAAGACCTAAAAATAATAAGATGCTAATTTTTTTCATTTTATTGTATTATAGTTTCCACGAAAATAACAACTTAAGATCAATTTAACAAATTAGTTTGTAGGTAGATGCTGAAAATAAGATATATTTTTTTATATTACTAAGTAAGATATGGAAGCAAGGTAATTAAAATTGTTAAAGAATAGAATGCAGATAATTAGGAATGTTGATTGACCTTAAACTTTAAAATATGAAATTGTTATTTATAGTATTTGCCATTTCCATGTGCTTTTTTAGCTTTTCCCAGACATTTCAATGGTGCCTACCTAATGGCCAACAAGTATCTAATTTTGGTAATGGTACCTACTTGAATATTGATGGAAGCGGTGTCGATTTAACAGTCTCTGGAATGAAGCGTCAGTGGTGTGAAGATAGGTATGCATCTGCAGGACCAAGGACTTATATGGCTACTGGAATTAATGATGGACAATCTAATGGTGTAAGTCATACATACCAATTCAAATTTTCAAAACTTGTAAATATTGAATTTCGAGTCGAAGATGTTAATTTTGATACAACAAATGTATTTTTTAAATATTACGATTATCTTCATTTTTCAAATTCTCCAATTATAACCAGTCCATTCAATAACGTAATAATAGACAAAGGCAGAGTTTATCCAGCTGCTAATGGAGTCATAAAAGTTTATTATCAGAACATTACATCATTTTCTATTACTCATGGTAATGGAATAAAATACAATCCAGGTTACATAGCTATCTCAAACTTATCGGTGGATACTATTACTCCGTTCAAGTCGTTTGAAGAGAAACTACAATCGTTACCAGCACCTAATGTAATTACACTTTATCCAAACCCTGCAGAAGATTTCATTTTTTTAAAAACAAATAGTCTTTATCCAATTCAAAAGATTGAAGTTTTCAGCATCACTGGCCAAATCGTAATAAATGCAGTAAACCATAATAACCAACTTGATGTCAGTGAACTTTCGCCAGGTACTTATTTTACAAGAGTGTATTCTAATGATGAGTTCTTTTATATTAAGTTTATTAAACAATAGAAATATAATATTGTTTGAAGTTTTATAAATAATATCCTGTTGAATCAAATATTTTATTTTTAATCACAAAATATACTCTATTATAAAATTAGTCTGGTATTGGAATGGTTATTCTAAAACTTCAGCAAAAAACCGGTCTAATCAATATACATTATAGTTATGTCTGTTATATCTAAAAGTCATAGCAATAGTTAATAGAGCTTGTTATAACTTTTTTGCTTATTAGTGGGACTTTTTGTTTAAGAAGAACGATCACCTAAAATACCTTTTTCTCTAAATTTTTTTAAAATAAAATCTCGTTGAGATTTATTCATGGGTACTTCGTAGCTTCCAACTTTAATAATGTTTCCATAAATAGATGAAATTTTATCGATTGAAACAATAAAAGACCTGTGTACCCTAATAAAATTATGCTTTTTAAGGCGCTCAATAATTTTTTTAAGACTTTCCCTTATCATGATTTTTTCAGAACCTTTAAAATAAATTTTGGCATAATCTTTCAAGCTTTCAATGTAGTCAATGTCTTTAATTAAAATCTGAACTATTTTTTTGTCGACCTTTACTAAAATAGTTTGTTCAGCCTCATCAAAAAATGTATCATGTTTTAATAAAGTATTCCCTCTCTCCTCTGCACATCTTAATACTGCCTTATAAAATCTTTCAAATGAAATTGGCTTTAATAAATAATCCGTTGCACCAAGATCATAGCTTTCTAACGCATGGTTTTCATATGCTGTTGCAAATACGATTTGAATCGTCTCAGGAATTAAAGGTTTGATGTTTAACCCATTTATTTCTGGCATATTAATGTCTAAAAAAATGACGTCCACTTCATGCTTGTTTAAAAAATCAATGGCTTCTATAATTGATAAAAATGATTTGACGAGCTCAACCAGAGGTGTTTTTTCGCAATGAAGTCTAATGACTTCAAGGGCCAAAGGTTCATCATCAATTGCTACGCATCTAATCATCTTATAGACTTAAGTATAATTCTGCATAATGAATGTCATTATCTGAATAAAGATTTATTTTGTGTTTATTAGGATAGGTAAACGCCAATATTTTTTTAAGGGTTTTAAGCCCAAGTCCCGAATTGGTATTTTTATTGGTGTCAATCATATTGCTAACTCGGTAACTAAAACCAGTTTCATGAGGCTCAAAATGGATTTCAATTTTTGCGTCTGGTTTTAGTAAATTAGAGTGCTTAAATGCATTTTCAACGAAAGATATTAATAATAATGGACTAATTAAAAAATCAAGTTTAGGGTGTGTGATATTTGTCACTATTTTAGTTTCAGGATCGTTAACACGAAGTTTTTGAAATTCAATATAACTGTGTATAAATTCTAATTCTTCAAAAATGGATACTTTTTTCAAAGATGATTTATAAGTGACATAACGCATAATATCCGATAATTGAAGAATTGCGTCTGCCGTTTTATCTGATTTTATTTTCGCTAAGGCATATAAACTGTTAAAAGAATTATATAAAAAATGAGGGTTAATTTTTGCTTTTAAAGCTTCTAATTCTGCTCCTTCTGCTATGTTTTTAAGTTCTACTTTCTTAGCTTTGTCTTTACTATATTGACCTGTTAATCGGATACCGGTAGATACAAGGATTACAAAAATACACGTCATACTATGTTTTGTAATATTTTTAATTGAAATATTTTCAGTACTAAAAAATGATTTTCCTACGGTCCAATCGTAAAAATTTTTGACAAAAAAAGATAGTACATTACCTAAAGCAATTAGAAAAAGCAAGGCTAGTAGAAACTTAAGAACTTTCCTTTCAATCAATAATTTCGGCACAAAAACTAGATAATTGAAATAAAAGATAATTATGGTAATCAGCATCAAGAGTAATTGAACTAGGCTGTAAATGCCAAACGATATATTGGGGTGATTATCCTTTTGGATATAAATAATACAAAAAATGAGAATTAACCAGGCGGTAATATGTTTGATTATCTTCATGCGTCTATTGATTTGTAAAATTACACTATTATTAGTCGTAAATTCCGATAGCAGGCAGTTTTCGACCAAATGACGTTTTATGGCTATACGGCTTTTATATTTGGCTATGAAAACGCTAAAGGCATACTTTTTAATAAAAACAGACCAAATCGTCAAAAATAGGTCTATTGTCTTTTGAATCTATGCCTACGTCTCTCTTATTTTATTATCGCACTTATATGATTTATGTTTGAACAAAACAATTTAACGATAATCATGAAAACAAAAAAAAATATGGGGCTATGTTTACTGTTGGTGTTACTTTTCAATTCAATGGCTGTGCAATCTCAACAAATAAACAAAAACGCTAATGCTTCCGACAAATATGGAGGAATTGTTGGAGGTAACGTAGCTCTTCCACAAGCTTATCCGTGGATGACTTCAATAGTAATGGATAATGGAGCGGGTACTTGCGGTGCCAGTCTTATTAAGCCTAATTGGGTAATTACTGCAGCGCATTGCGCTCTTCCGTTTCCTAATGGGGCTGTAATTGATAAAGTAATTATTAACTCATTAATTAAAAACATAAACGGACTGGAACCGTATGCTGAGCTCATTTTGGTAGATAGTATTATTCCTCATGAAAATTTTAGTTTATTTTCTGGAGGGCCAGATTTAGCTCTTTTACATTTAAGTACATCATCTATAACCAGCCCAATTCAATTGGCAGAGTATAGCGATTCAATTTTTTACACAGGAAACATGCCTGCTAAAGTTTTAGGATGGGGAATTACCGCAGCAGGAGGTTCTTTAGAAGATAGCTTGAGAGAAGCAGATTGCATTTTTATTGAAGATGATACCTGCGCTATATTATATAGTAATTCTTCTTCGCCGATATATGGCAGTAATCCTGGAGGTCAAATATGTGCTGGATTTTTTTCTGGTATGAGTCAAGCCGGTGCAGCTGCGGGTGATAGTGGAGGACCATTATTTTTTATTGATTCTTTAGGAAACCACAAACAAGTTGGTATTGTATCTGGAGGTGAGTCGAGTGTCACAACAGAAGATTACCCTGGAATATTTACATTGATTCCAAAGCATAGAGATTGGATTGAAAAAGTGATTTCTGATTATGAGATTTTCCTGGCTACTGATAGTTACATGGAAGAAAAAATTGAAATTCAATATATCTCAAATAAGGTATTTCGAGTTAATGGGTTAAGAGTTGAAACAGATTATAGTATCTCATTGATAGACATTACGGGAAGATCTATTTTAAACAACATCAATAGCTCTGGAGATACATTTTTTAATATAGACTTTAACAATTTAGCAGCTGGTTTTTATTTGGTAACTGTTTCGGATAAAGTTTCTAATAGATTGATATCGAAAAAAATAATTATTGAATGATGTTAAGAATACATATTAATGTATTTGATTACTTTTTTTAGTGTTAGTCATACAAAACACCTTGTTCAATTAAAGATAAGGTGTTTTTATTTTCTTTAACCGTAAATCTGTAAATTTGACTTATTCTTTAAAATAATGACGCGAGAAGAACTTTTCCTAAAACATCAAGCCCAGACAACACCTAATCCTTATTTAATTGACGTGGATAGGGCAGAAGGGATTTATATTTGGGATAAGTCTGGTAATCGTTATATGGACATGATTGCTGGTGTGGCAGTTAATAATATTGGTCACAGACATCCTGCAGTACTAAAAGCGATTCAAAATCAAATAAACAAGCATTTGCATGTGATGGTCTATGGAGAGTATGTTCAAGATAGTCAATTGGCTTTAGCGGAGAATTTAAAATCAATTTTACCAGAGTCATTAAGTTGTTCTTATATCGTTAATTCGGGCACTGAGGCAATTGAAGCTGCTCTTAAATTGGCTAAACGAGTTACTGGAAGACATCAACTGATTTCTACTGATAAATCCTATCATGGCAGTACACATGGTTCCATGAGTGTATCTGGCAATGAAGTAAAGAAAGCTTCCTTTAGACCTTTACTACCGGCTATAAACTTTATTACATTTAATAACATAGACTCTTTAAAATGGATTACCCACCAAACGGCAGGTGTTTTATTAGAACCAGTTCAGGGAGATGCCGGCATGCGTGCCCCACAACCTGAGTTTTTGCAAGCTTTACGAGATAAGTGTAACCAAACTGGCGCACTTTTAATTTTTGATGAAGTTCAGGTAGGAATGGGAAGGACAGGCAGTATGTTTGCATTTGAAGCTTACGGGGTGGTGCCTGATATTTTGGTATTAGGCAAAGCGTTGGGAGGAGGAATGCCTATTGGTGCTATGATTTCTTCTTACGAAAACATGAATCAATTCACCTATAAACCAATGTTAGGTCATATTACCACATTTGGTGGACATCCAGTTGTTTGCGCTGCGGCAAATGCGTGTATAAACGTTTTAAAATCGGAAAACTGGATTGCTGAAGTAGAAGTTAAGGGGTTGATTTTAGAGACTTTATTGTTGAAAAGTTTACGTGTAAAAGAGGTGAGACGTAAAGGATTGTTTTTTGCAATTGAATTAGGTGATTTTGACAAAGTAAAGGCAGTTGTAGACAGTTGTTTAGACAAAGGGTTAATTGGTTTTTGGTTCCTGTCCTGTCCAACAGCATTTAGATTATCACCTCCACTATCTATCACTGAAAGTGAGATTAGAGAGGCGGGAGAAATTATTTTAGCAGCATTAGAAGAGATAGATTAATTATTTTTATCTGTTAATTTAACGACTGTTGCAAACTGCACATAAAAAATATCCATAGCGCTGAATAGTAACGGAATGTTGTATAGATATGGCTTAATAGACTTAGTTTTATTGATGCCTTGATGACTTATGATCTCAAATCCACAGTCAGCATACATTCGCTGAATACTTTTACTGGTAAACCAACGAAGATGTGTATTGTCCATTACCCCATCATTAGCATATTTAAAGTCCCTTTTTATAATCAGATCTTTTAAAACTTTATGATAACGGATGTTTGGTATAGAGCTAATAAGCACACCATTTGGGCTTAGTTTAGCCTTAATTGATTGTAACACTACATTCGGATCAGTTAAATGTTCCAATACATCATTAAAATAAATCACATCAAAATACTGATCTGGTAGCTTTCGTATTTGACTTTCGCATGTTCCAATTAACACTTTATCAAGTTTTGAAACCGCTTTTTTTGCATGAGATTCCATCATTTCTATGCCCCAAGCTTCAACGTTTTTAGTCATCTTAAGATGTGCTGCAAAATTACCCTCGCTACAACCTACGTCCAACAGGGTTTTAGCATTTTCTGGACAAAGCGTCACCATTTCCATTCTTATGTTTTCGTAATAACCTTCTTTTTTATTTTGATAATCCATATGTTAAATCTTCACGTAGTTAAAGTAACTTATTTATTCCTCGGATGAAAAGAGATAATGGCTTCACGTAAATAATCGTTATTTAAATGAGTGTATATCTCGGTAGTACTAATGGACTCATGACCCAGCATTTCTTGAACAGCCCTTAAATTGGCGCCTCCTTCTACCAAATGGGTTGCAAACGAGTGTCTGAATGTATGAGGGCTGACCGATTTGTTCAAATTAATAGCAACAGCCAGGTCTTTAATGATAGTGAAAATCATAACTCTTGTCAACCGTGCTCCTCTTCTGTTCAAAAACACAAAATCTTCATGTCCTGGTTTTATGTCCATATGAACCCTCGTGTGTTCAACATACCAATTGATTTCCTTTTCAACCTCTTTGTTAACAGGTACTAGTCGTTCTTTATTCCCTTTACCTATTACCCGCATAAACCCTTCGTCAAAATAGATATTGGTGAGTTGCAAATTAACTAATTCACTAACCCTTAGCCCGCAGCTGTAGAGTGTTTCAATAATGGCTTTATTTCTATGTCCTTCAGGTTTAGACAGGTCAATGGCATTCTTTAATGCATCAATTTCCTCAATGGTCAATACTTCTGGTAATTTTCTTCCTAATTTGGGTAATTCTAACAAATCTGTTGGATCATCCTTTAGTATGTCTTCAATTATTAAGTAAGTATAAAAACTCCTCACGCCAGATATAATCCTTGCTTGAGACCTTGCTGAAATACCCATTTCTGCTACCCATTTAACCATGCTCTGTAAGTTTTGAAGGGTAATATCTTCCGGTGGAATAGATTGAACATCTGAAAAATAGCCGGCCAACTTATCAAAATCCCTCAAATAGGCTTCAACACTATTGACTGATAAACTTTTCTCAATTTTTAAGTAGTTTGAATAATCCTTTTTATATTTAGCCCAGTATGGATTCAAAGCAAATTTTAATATTAAATGGTCCGAATTTAAATTTACTCGGAAATCGAGAGCCAGAATTGTACGGGTCAGAAAGTTTTGAAGATTATTATGTGCAATTGGAAACGCAATTTCCGAAATTAAAGCTTAACTATTTGCAAAGCAATTTGGAAGGAGATATAGTGACAGCGATACAAAATTTAGAGAGAAAATTTCAGGGTATTATACTAAATGCTGGTGGTTATACACATACTTCTGTTGCAATTAGAGATGCTATTGCTGCTACTGATATACCTGTTGTAGAGGTGCATATTTCAAACTTGTCGTCTCGTGAAACGTTCAGGCATTCTTCGCTCATTACACCTGTTTGTAAAGGTTGTATTACTGGTTTTGGACTTGAAAGTTATAAATTGGCATTACACTATTTTGAATCATAGCAATTGGTTTTATTAATTAAAAAATACATCATGAAAATTCTTTCCTTGTTTTTGGTAATTGGCATGATGAGTTGTAGTAAGGAACTTATTCACTATCAAATCACACTTGAAACAGGTAACCTGAAACCTTCAGATATTTTGTTGAAACCGCTTTATGAGAAAAAAGATAACCAATGTGGGGCATTATTCTTAAATGGACAACAGCTTACAGTAATTAATAATTTTGATACCAACCAGACCTTTATTAAGTTAAAGTACAAGTACGAAAAAAATGCAGATGGATTATTTGATACATATACGTTTGAAGATGTCTTCCTAAAGCAGAAAGAACGGTACATTTTGAGTTCATCCATAAATGGTCAACTCCCAGTGCTAGAAATAGATGGAGAAAAGATAAAAGTGTTAGATAAAACAACCAAAGTTATTAAAAAGGATGATGGATCAACCGTATACATCAGAAGAGAGATAGACGAAAAAGGCATTGATTTTACAGAAATTTATACCATTAAAAAAACAGTTTTAACCAAAGTTATTTATGATCGGTATAGCTTTCCGTGTGAATAAAACAAAGATTACTTCAAACTCATAATGGCAATAGTAATATAGGCTACATAGCTACTAAGCAATAAAAATCCTTTAAAGCGGCCTAGTCGTTTGCCAATTAACATCATAGGAAGCAAAGCAAGTGCAATAGCAAGCATCCAGATAAAGTCGTAATCAATAACAGATTGTTCTACAGAAATAGGTTTAATAATGGCAGTAATACCAATTACGGCCATAATATTAAACAAGTTTGAACCAATCAGATTGCCAATAGATATATCCGTTTCTTGCTTAAATGCGGCGACTGCTGAAGTGACCAATTCAGGAACGGATGTAGCAAAAGCCACAATAGTAACACCAATTAAAGATTTACTCATTCCCAAATCTGTGGCTATAGCAATAGCACTGTTTAACAACCATTCCGCGCCAAAAAACAAACCAATTAGGCCTAGAAGTACATAGCCAATAGAAAGCAGTGGATGAACAGACTTGGCTGTTTCCTCTAACAATTCTTCTTGTGCGGCTAACTCTCTTTTGGTTTTCTTTCTTGAATTTGTAATTAAATAGGCGGTAAAAGCAACAAGTATCCCAAACAGAACCATGCCCTCCCAATGTCGAATTAAATTGTCGTAGGCAAATAAAAAGAATAGGAGAGAAGCGAGCATCATCATTGGCCAATCTAAAATTTTAGAGTTTCGATCAACAATGATTGGAAAAATAAGCACTGTGATGCCTAAAACAAGACCGATATTAGCAATATTGGAACCAATGACATTGCCAATGGCAATTTCTGGATTCCCAGATAGGGCAGCTTTAATGCTCACAACTAATTCAGGTGCGGAAGTACCGAATGAAATGACCGTCATTCCAATGACTAATGGAGTAATATGCGCCTTTTTAGCAATGCCAACAGCTCCTCTTACTAAAAATTCACCACCAATGATTAGTGTGACTAATCCAAGAATTAATAGTAAATAATTCATTCAATCTCTTTTTTCTCTTCTAAATCGGGATCTGAATGCTCAATCGATTTTTTATTTTTAATTGATGGAGATGGCTCAATAATGGCTTTTTCAATGTCTTTGAAGGGCTTTTTAATATCTTCTAATGAATCATTCATATTCATATCCCTTCGCATATCTGTTGCTGATTTTGCAATATCTCGTTTAATTTCATCTGAGGCTTGCTTCACCTCTTTCATTCCACGTCCTAGAGTTTTTGCAATGGATGGAATATTCTTAGCTCCAAAAAGCATTAATACGGCCAACATTACAAAAATTAATTCGCTAGTTCCAATGTCGTTTAAAAATAGGAGTGTTGCAGTCATTTGATTCAAACAAAAAAGCCCTCCAAAGTTAAGGAAGGCTTTTCATTTTAAATACTAATTTCTTAATTATTTTCTTTGCTTTTCGAATCTAAATCAATTACTGTTGGTGTTGCAATAAATAGTGACGAGTATGTTCCAACCACAACACCAATCATTAATGCAAACGTAAACCCTTGAATTGATTCACCACCGAACAAAAAGATCACTAATAATACAATAAAGGTAGAAACTGAAGTATTAATGGTTCTACTCATAGTTGAATTCAAAGCATTATTAATAATTTCTTTCTTTTCTTTTTTACGAGAGTTAGCTAAAAATTCTCTAATTCTATCAAACACAACCACCGTATCGTTAATAGAGTAACCAACTACCGTTAAAATAGCAGCAATAAAGGCTTGATCAATTTCCATTGAGAACCCTAAGATTCCCCAGAAGATTGAAAATAATCCTAAAACCACTAATACGTCGTGCGCCATTGCTATTAAAGCCCCAAGACCATATTGCCATTTACGGAAACGGAAGACAATGTATAAGAAAATGATCACTAATGAGAATACGATAGCATAAAGAGAGCTTGTTCGTAAATCACTTGAAATGGTAGGAGCGATCATTTTGCTCTCTTCAATTTCGTATTGCCCCATACTGGCTAAACCAGTCGCAAGCGCCTCTTCAACTTTATCACTAGCTTCTTGGCTGTTTTCGGTAATTAAGTACTTGGTAGTAATCGCAACCGTATAATCGTTGTCTACTTTTTTAACCGTTGGTTCCGATCCGAAAACTTTACCTAAACTACTTTTAATGGCATTATTGTCAGCTGCATTTTCATCAAATTGAACTTTATAGGTTCTACCCCCGGTAAAATCTACACCAAGATCCAAACCTTTAGTCAGTAAGGAAACAACACCAATTAGAATAACAATACCAGAAATAATGTAAAATTTCTTTCTATTCTTAACAAAGGCAAATGCTGTATTTTGGAACCAGTTTTTCGTAAAGTTAGTCGTAAAATCAAATTTGATATTTCTGGCCATGGCGAATGTGAATAACAACCTTGAGATCACAACTGCTGCAAAGAAAGAGGTGAAAATACCCATAATCAAAGTAGTGGCAAACCCTCTAATTGGTCCAGATCCAAATACAGCTAAAACTATAGCAGTTAATAAGGTAGTAATGTTGGCATCTAGAATGGCAGCCATTGCTTTTTGAAAGCCTTCACTTATTGCAACTTTAAGTCCTTTCCCAAATCTCATTTCCTCTCGAATACGCTCAAATATCAGCACGTTAGCATCAACCGACATACCAATGGTAAGGACAATACCAGCAATACCAGGTAGCGTTAAAATAGCTTTAAATGAAATTAACATTCCTAATAATAAAAATAGGTTGAACACCATAGCAATATCAGCAATAATACCAGCTTTGCCGTAGTAAAAAATCATGTAAGCCAATACAATTAAAATAGCTACTAAAAATGAATATAAACCTTTGCTGATGTTTTCAGCACCCAAAGTTGGCCCTACTGATGTTTCATTAACAATTTTTGCAGGAGCTGGTAATGAACCTGCATTTAGAAGTCCTGATAAATCTCTTGCCTCAGCAACACTAAAACCACCAGAGATAGAAGCTCTACCATTTGTCATCACCTCTTGAACTACTGGCGCAGAATACACCACGTTATCCATAGTAATGGCGATTGATTTACCAACATTACTTGATGTTAAGTCTTCCCATTTTTGGGTACCGCTTGGGGTCATATTCATGGTTACTTCAGTTTTACCGAAGTTTTGGCCAATCCCAGCTCTTTCAATATCATCTCCAGCTACAGGAGCACCTGATCTAACAGCTTTAATCGCATACAAATAGATAATACCTGTTTCTTGTCCTTCTGCATTTTCTTCTTCTTTCGCTCCCCACATGAATTTTAGATCAGATGGAAATTCATTTCTAAATGATGGATGATTTAATCTTGTATTGAGTAATCCAGTATCTCTTATCGAAGCATATCCTACAATTGGACCATCTTGATAACCTGTTGGCTGTCCATCATCACCAAAAGTGAAAGGGATACCTAATTTAGATGTGATAGGCGCTAGTTTTTCACGTTCTTCCTGCGATAAAGAATCTGTTGCAGCATCATTAGAGGTTACATCCTCAATTGTATCATTGTCTCCTAAAAGATCTAAATCTAAAGCGTCCTCCGCTTCTTCTGCTACCTCTTCTACGGTCTCTTCAATTTCAGTGTCAAGATCTAATAAATTGTCTAAAGCAGTTGTATCAGTAGTTTCAGTCGTATCTTGAGGTGGCAGTATATCACCAAATAGTGCCTTACTTAATTTTGCTTCTGCGTTAATAATTGTATTGGCAATTCCGTCAATATTATTATTGTATACTTCGTAAAACTCTAAGTTCGCAGAAGCTTGCAGTCTATCCCTAATGTACGCTCTGTTGGTTGCACCTGGTAACTCAACGAAAATTCTATTCTTACCAGTTTGCTTTTGAATAGTTGGTTGACTAATTCCAATTTGGTTAACACGCTTGATAATGATGTCTTGTACACCGTCCAAAGCCGAATTAGCTTTGTTTCTTAAAAATTCTATGACCTGATCGTTCGAAGCCGTGTTCGATACCTCATCAGTATTATAACGGTGAAATAATTTAGCTAATTTTCCTTCAGGATTGTTTTCTTCATAGGCTTCCTGAAAGTTTGAAATAAAATCTCCATTACCATTATCAGTAGCTTCTTTTGCTTTAGCATAAGCTGTAGTAAATTCTTCTTTTTGTGTTCCGCCTGCCAAGTTTTGAACTAATTCAGGTACTGAAATTTCAAGCGTTAAGCTCATTCCTCCTCTTAAGTCTAAGCCTAAGTTTAATTCTTTCTCTTTACACTCCTTGTAGCTATAACCAGCAAAATGAGCTTGCTCATTGTTAACTGTACCTATGTAAGCTTCTTTAAAGTAGTTAAAGGCTGCGTCAGCATCTTTTTTCTTATTGATGTTTAGTACACCACCCGCACCTGTGAATAATGAATCGCCACTATCAATGATAGAATCAAGCTTAAGTTGTGCTTCAGAAATGGCATTTTTTTCTACTTTATTGGCGGCAGTAGTGAAAGACAATTGGTAGATTGTTGCTACAACAAGTGCAATAGTAATTGTCCAAAAGAATCCTTTATTTCTCATTTTAAATAATTAATTATGCTGAAAGTATTTTTCAAAGCCTGCAAATATAAAATATGAAATGTAAATAAGCAATACAAAGTGAAATTGATTTCTAAATATATTTCGTTGAATCTTATTAAATAATGAATATTCTCCTGTTTGAATTAAGATTTATGGGTTAAATTTGCATCCAATTATTTCAGAACAATGGCAGCATTTATAAAATTCCTCCTTTCAATGCGATTTATGACAATTCTTGTCTTCGTTTTTTTTCTTGCAATTGCAATTGCTACAGGGGTCGAAACATACTATGATACAATAACAGCAAAGTATTTTATTTATAACGCCAAATGGTTCGAATGGGTCATTTTCTTGCTCTTCATTAATTTAATTAATAATATTTTTAGATATAAAATGTTTAAGGTTGAGAAAATCGGATCCTTAATATTTCATATTTCTTTTTTAATCATTGTTATAGGAGCTTTTATTACCCGTACAGTTAGTTATGAAGGAGTAATGACAATTAGAGAGGGTGCAGCTTCAAATACTATTTTAACCTCAACCACTTATGTTCAAATTAAAGTAGACGATAAAGTTAATCAGTACAATCACGACATTCCACTCTTATTTTCCGACAAACTTAACCAGGCCAAGGCAGACATGCATGGTAAGTTTTCGAGTATTGGTTTAGGTGCCTTGGTTAATGACCATGTGTCGTTTGAGACTCAGTTTAATTTTCCAAATGAAGGCAGACCTATCAAAATTGCTTACGAGAACTTTTTACCAAAGTATCATGAAATTGATACTATAGTGCCAAAAGAAGGGGGGCAAGACTTTTTCCATATTGTTACCGTTGGAGAGGGCGGAAGAAAAAATAATTATTTAGGCCCAAACAGCTATTTAGAAGGACAGGGCATTGTTATGACTACTGATACCACTAATACTGCTGCTATTAGAATATTTGTAACAGATTCGGTTGATTATATCTTATCACCCTATGATATCAGCTTTATGAATATGAGGCAGCAAACCAATGGTACGATACCTAGAGACAGCATGATGCCTTTTAGTCCGGCTATACGATTGTATAACGTTAATGGCTTCCAGTTTGTTTATAAGCAAAAACTATTGAGCCATGCCATTGAGAAAAAAGGAGAGGTTAATCATCCTGAAGGACTAAATACGCTTCAAGTAAGCATTAAGGATGGAGCATATGAATCCCTTATGAATTTATCTGGAGAATCTGGTACTATCCCATTTTTCACTACTCTTGATATGAATGGTTTAACCTACAGACTATGCTTTGGGTCTAAACGAGTTCAAATTCCTTTCTTTATCCAATTAAGAGATTTTCAATTAGAAAAATATCATGGGACAGATAATCCTTCTTCTTATGCTAGTGAAGTGACTTTAATTGATACCATCAAAAACGAAAAATTTGACCACCGTATTTTCATGAATAATGTACTTGACTATGGTGGATTTCGCTTTTTCCAGTCGAGTTTTGATGAAGATGAAAAGGGAACCATTTTATCGGTTAATCATGATTGGTGGGGGACTAACATTACTTATATCGGATACCTACTTATGGGAATTGGAATGTTGTTAGCAGTATTTATGCCGGGAAGCAGGTTTAGAATGCTCATGCGAAAAGCAAGAGAAGTGAGAGAAAAGCGAGAAAAATTAATGATTCTGCTACCATTTTTAATGCTTGCAAGTTTCGGTTTTTCTCAGCATTCATCTGATAGTTTGCCACCTTATGTGCCAATAGAGCAAGCGCATGCTGACGAGTTTGGACAGTTAATTATGCAAGATTTTGGCGGACGATATGTACCTGTCAATACAATGGCTGATATGGTGATGCGAAAGGTGCATAGAGGTACTAAGTATAAAGCGCAGAATGCGAATCAAGTATTTATTGGAATGCATACTAATTTTGCCAATTGGTTCGAAGAGGATTTCATTTATATTTCTGGAGATTCTACCAAAAAAATGTTAGGCATTGAAGGTAAATATGCAGCCATGAGCGATTTCTATAATTTAGAAACGGGTTATAAGCTAACAGAGGTTGTTAAAAAAGCACAGGCTAAGTCACCAAGTAAAAGAAACGTATTTGATAAGGATTTTATAAAAACAGATGAACGGTTCAACATTATGAGGGGGGTAGTCATGGGCTACTACTTAAGGATCTTTCCTATGAAGGATGATTCAACTAAAACATGGTATGCCCCAGCCGATAATTTATCAAAATTAACAGGAGATGATAGTTTATTTGTAAGCGGGATTATGCGAATGTATGTTTTGGAGGCTAATCATGCACAAGAAACAGGAGATTGGACTGAAACCGCTAAAGTATTGGCACTTATTAAAAAGTATCAAAGGGGAGCAGGAGATGCAGAAGCAATGCCAAGTGAGTCGGATATTAAATGGGAAGTGTATTACAATAATGCCGATATTTTTAAGACATTGAATTATTTGTATTTAACTGTTGGAATGTTGTTGCTCATCTTCCAATTTATTCATCTCTTTCGCCCAAAATTTAAAGTAAAATGGATCAATAGAGTAGGTATGGTAGTTTTTATAGGACTCGCAGCATATCATGCTTTTGGATTAGGTTTAAGATGGTATTTATCTGGTCATGCACCGTGGAGCAATGGCTATGAGGCTATCGTGTTCATTGCTTTTATAACAGCTGTGGCGGGTATTCTCTTTTCTCGGAATTCCAAAATTGTTTTAGGAGCTACGGGAATTTTAGCCTGGCTGATGCTATTTGTGGCACACTTAAATAATATGGATCCTCAGATTTCGAATTTAGTACCAGTTTTAAAATCTTATTGGTTAATGATTCATGTGGCCATTATTACCGGTAGTTATGGATTTTTGGGACTTTCAGCGGTTTTGGGAATTATTAATTTGTTTATAGATATTTTTAAAACGAAAGAAAGTGCAAAGCGACTAGGATTAACAGCAAGGGAATTGAGACACGTGAGTGAAATGGTGATGACCATAGGTCTATTCATGCTTACCATAGGAACGTTCCTTGGAGGCGTTTGGGCCAATGAGTCTTGGGGAAGATATTGGGGGTGGGATGCAAAAGAAACCTGGGCATTAGCCTCAGTTTTGGTTTATACCATGATTTTACACTTTAGGTTTATTCCTGGATTGAAATCAGATTATACCTTTAATCTAATGTCTGTTTGGGGTTATTCTTCCATTATCATGACCTTTTATGGTGTTAATTTTTATTTGAGTGGTTTACACTCCTATGCTACAGGCGATCCTATCCCAATTCCAGCTTGGGTACCAATTACCGTTGCTTTATTCTTCTTGCTGTCTCTTGTTGCTTATTTAAGAAAAAGACAGTTGTCGTAGTGCGATTGCTAGATAAAAATAGAATAATTTAATTAACGTATAAATCGTATAAGTTTTTCAATAATTCTATTTGAAAGAATTAAAAATAATATATATTTGCACCCTCAATCAACAAAGGCGAGGTAGCTCAGTTGGTTAGAGCGCAGGATTCATAACCCTGAGGTCGGGAGTTCAAATCTCCCTCTCGCCACCAAAAACCGGAAAGTCTGACTTTCCGGTTTTTTTACGCGCAAATCCGACCGAAGCTCGCTTCGAGGAGGAGTTGTGCATAAAAAAACCAAGCACGTCAGTGCTTGCAGTTTTTGATGAACTGCTCTTCCTCAAAAGATTCACGAGTGAAACGAGTAAATCTTTGCACCAGACCGAAGCTCGCTTCGAGGAGGAGTTGTGCATAAAAAAACCAAGCACGTCAGTGCTTGCAGTTTTTGATGAACCGCTCTCCCTCAAAAGATTCACGAGTGACACGAGTAAATCTTGTGATTTTCAACCGAAGCTCGCTTCGGGGAGGAGTTGTGCATAAAAAAACCAAGCATGTCAATGCTTGATGGTTTTTGGTGAACAGTTCTCCTTTCAACGATTCACGAGTAAAGCGAGTAAATCTCCCTATCGCCACCATAAAGTTGTGTTTTTGTAACGGTTCTTTGTAAGATGTTGTAGCTGACTTCAGGAGGCTATGCATTTTACACCTTGTTGGCATTTCGTTTTTTTATTTTAAGAGTCGCTCTTCTTTCATTATCTCAAGAGCCTTTTCTGTTTCATTCTGTCCGTTAGTCAATGAGCCTGGAAGCATAATCAGTCGTTTTTTGATTTTTCCATTTTCATCTTCGAACAGCACTTCAAATCTCGAACGAGTCAGTCCTTTAATGGCTTTTTTCAATTTTACATCTTTAATTTTTTCTCGGTCGATAGTTGGTGTCGCTGAATTATTTAGACTACTTACAATTCCGTAAATCAGATATAGTCCGATTAGTCCAAATAATATTGGCTGAAACGTTTGTCCGTTGTTATATGCTTCATAACCAAAATAGAATAGTCCAACTGTTATTGCTCCGTATATTAGAAGGATTCTTGCAATGTTGTTACCAACAGTCACTTTAGCCACATTTCCAACAACCCCGTCTCTTGTCAAGACAATTTTGTCAGGAAGGATATGGCAAAATCCCGTTTTTGTATTAAATGTCTTTTCTGATTCCATTTCGTTTTCTCAATGAATGCCAACAAGTAGATAAACGTACATGTACGTTTACCTACATTATGTCATTAAGTCAAATATAGGTGTTATTTGTTTTAATTTCAATTAGATATCTAACTATTTACTGGTTTTGTGAATCCTAGGCCTCAAGGAGCATAGATTGTCCAGAGGTCGAAAATTAGGCAAAAGCATTTAATAACAACTGGTTACACTTAGGTTCGAAGCTGAGTTAATTTGAAGATCTGTATGTAAGAGTTAATATAATAGGTATTATCCTAGGCAATACAATGGTGAAATGACCTTAAATGAGACAAATCATTGGAATTAGAAGCTTTTATAAAAAAGTCTTCGTTCAGGGTTCTTACAATTTGCAAAACTAAGTAAGGTGTGAAATTTGTTTAATGAGTTAGATATTTATTTCGTAAATTTGAGATTCAATAATGACTTAATCTTGCAGGACCTATGGTAAACATAAAAAACTTGTTCTTTTTTGTTTTGTTGATTGGAAATATCTTACACGCTCAGAATTTAGTGCCAAATCCTAGTTTTGAAATCCATGATTCACTTCCTTGTGATCCTATTAATCCTGGTTCTCCCCTATGGCTTAATATTGATGATTATATTGACAGCTGGTTTGCGCCGACTTCTGGAACGAGTGATATACATAGTACTTTAGTAAATCCTTCATGTTACGCTCATGCTTTTTCTACCCACTATTATGGAATAGGCAGCGAACAACCAAGAACAGGAGATGTCATGGCTGGTATGATTACATATTTAGGCAGTCCCTGCGGAAACCCTACTTGTTATGACGGTTATAGGGAATATTTATCTGTTAAATTAAGTAAGCCTTTACAGATTAATAAAAAATATTATGTTGAATATTGGATTAGTCGTGGAGATAGCGTTATTTTCGCCAGTAATAATTTTGGTGCCTATTTCTCTGATACTATGGTTAGTATTACAGTTCAAAACAACGCCATTTTTTTGGGAAAACTTCCTTTTGTGCCACAAGTCAATTTTGATAGTGTGGTAACTAATTCATTGGGTTGGTCAAAAGTAAGCGGATGTTTTACGGCTTCTTCATCAGCAGAATATCTTGTTATCGGTAATTTCTATGATGATAGTGCTTCATTGCATCCACCACAAATACCAATTCCTCAATCTTCAACTTTTGGCATAAACTATTCATATTATTACATTGATGATGTTACTGTAATAGAACATGTTGACTCGTCAGATATAAGTGCCGGACCTGATCTGGAAATTTGCATTGGTGATACCATAAGTATTCAGGCTATGAATGGAGATAATTACATATGGGATAATGGTGTTCAAGATTCTATTTTAACTGTGTCTCCAGATTCGACTACTATTTATACAGTGACAGAAAATAATTCATGTGGCTCTGACCAAGTAACCGTATTCGTCAATTTATTGCCTGAACCAATAGTTTTCATTCAACAAAATCAAGAGTTGTCAACCTTTGCTTTTGCCAGTTATCAATGGTATTTAAATGGAGTGATGATCCCAAATGCTACAAATCAAAATTATGTATTTACTCAGAACGGGCAGTACAAAGTTGAGGTGACTGATTTTTTGGGATGTTCCAATTTTTCTCAGCCGATTAATATTGACTTTGTAGGTTTAGAAAAAAGTAAAGAAATTGATAAATTTGAGATTTATCCTAATCCTTCAGCTGGAAATATATTTATTAAGACTACCAGTAAACTAATCGAAAATTACCAAGTAGATTTATTCAATCCACTAGGCGAATTACTAATTAGCTACAAAATGTTGAATGGAAACGCAGAGCTTAAAACAGAAAGTTTGACCCGTGGAATGTATTTGTTACGAATTTATAATAAAAATGAATCTAAAGTTTTTAACCTTATTTTAAACTAGAGCGCGAAGTAATTCTCAAATTATTATTAACGTCTTTCTGATTTTTCTCAATCAATAAAAGTGTTTCTCTCCCAATTTTTAATACTGTAAAAGCCTTTTCTTGTATAACCCTTTCGTCTTTCCGTTTCTTTTTAAGCCTATCTCCAAGACTTATTGGGTTATTGAGCTGGTCCTTGGTTTAGGCAGTTTTGCCTTTAGTTCAAATTCCCAGATGGGTAACGTAGTGGTGGAATAGACTTAGATGTATTAAACCATTGGGGTTATTCACAACTATTTGAAAAATTAGAGATTAATATTCTAGCTAATATAGATTTATTCAGCTCTAACTTCATTATCATTACTTTTTAACGCTGTGTATATCCGAAAAGAAAAGAAATATAGATACAAATCCATTTTGTTTAACTAACTTTGTTAAAAGTTAAACAAAATAATAATGAAAAAAATCGCTATTGTAAGGTGCGAACATTTTAATGCTGCCCATAGATTACACAATACAAACTGGAGCGAGGAGAAGAATAAAGCCATTTTTGGCAAGTGCAATAATCCAAATTATCATGGACATAATTATGACCTAGAGGTAAAAGTAATTGGTTTCTGCAGTGAAGAGACAGGTTATGTTATTGATACTAAAATCTTGTCGGACTTAATTAAAGTGAAAGTATTGGATCGATTCGATCATAAAAATTTGAATTTAGACACTGAAGAATTTAAAGAGTTAAACCCAACGGCAGAAAATATTGCGATTGTCATTTACGATCTATTAAGACCCGAAATAGCAACCGATTTAGACATTAAAATTAAATTATATGAAACATCAAGAAACTATGTTGAATACCCTTACTAGTACAAACAAATTAAATGGATTTTCAGCTGAAGAAATTGGCGATAATCATATTTCCACCGGTTTGGAAACACCAATGAAACCAGATGCCTTTGACCTGTCAGACGAAGACAAAAAAGTTGAAATTGCAGGCTTGTTTGCAAAAATTATGGACGTCATGGGGTTAGACCTTACTGATGATTCCCTCAAGGGCACGCCTGATAGAGTGGCCAAAATGTATATTGATGAGATATTTTCAGGCTTAAACCCTGATAACAAACCAAAAGTGGCACTTTTTGATAATAAATACCGCTACAATCAAATGTTAGTAGAGAAAAATATTACATTTTACTCTAATTGTGAGCACCATTTTGTTCCAATCATGGGAAAGGCTCATGTGGCTTACATTTCATCTGGTAAAGTAATTGGCTTGTCCAAACTCAATAGAATTGTTCAGTATTTTGCGAAAAGACCGCAAGTTCAAGAAAGGTTAACAAATCAAATTGCAAACGAATTATCAACCATACTTGGCACAGAAGATGTTGCTGTTATTATAGACGCAAAACACTTGTGTGTTTCCTCACGTGGTATTAAAGACGAAACATCAGCAACGGTAACTTCTTTCTATGGTGGTGTATTTAACACGCCAAGTAAAATAGCAGAATTACAAAACTATTTGAAGTCATAAATAAGCGCTATAAGATTAGTAGGCATCAGAAATACTCATTGTTTTATTGAAATGGCTTGGGAAAACTGAACACTTTCTGAAGGAATACGCTTTCAGTTTAGTTTGATTGAAGAAGTAATGATAAACTAATGAGAGTCCAACTTAAAACAACTGGTTTTAAGCACTGGTGGAAACGAGTTAATAGCGGTGTAAACCAAAAGCATTTAAAAAAACTGAACACTGATTTTAATCGTTTTAAATGTTTACAACAAAGCCCAATTTCTCTGAATAAAGCTAGTAAATGTGAATAAATGATTTATTTGAAAATATTATGCTAGCCTTTCTGATTTGCAGAATACTGTATTTTGAACACCTTATAATTCTTCATCAATTAAACTTGTCAAAAAGTCTGTATTTAATAGTGTTACGAATTATAGCGTACTGGGTGAATAACCTGAAGTTGACAATTTATTTTTGTTTAGAAAAGAGCTCTTTCCTCATTGCTTACTCTATAATTTAAGATTATAGTTTTATATTTGATACTGAACCTGCTCATATATTTGAGTTGTAGCCAAAAAAAGTCATTTAATATCGATTCTTAGAAGCCTTGATGAAGTAAGTACAAAATGAGTAACTACAACCCTATATCTACATTCAGTAAATCGATTGCAGTTTTACCTTTTAAGAACATGAGTTCTAATGATGAACATGAGTATTTCTGTGATGGCATTACGGAAGAGATCATCAACGCTTTAGCAAAAATAGGTTCGCTGAAAGTCACTTCAAGAACATCTTCTTTTTATTTTAAGAACAAGGAATTGCCAATCTCTAATATTGCTGAGACATTGGGCGTGACGATAATTTTAGAAGGAAGTGCCAGACTCTCTGGAGACATCATTCGTATCACCGCCCAATTAATTCAAGCGGAAGATGATTTCCATTTTTGGTCAGAAACATGGGATCGTAAACTAGAAAACATCTTCGAAATTCAAGATGAAGTGAGTGTATTGATAGCAGATAAAATTAGAGAGAATTTTGGTCACTTTGAACTGGCTGAGCATTTAGTACCTATACGAACGAAAAACATTAACGCCTACGAATACTCATTGATGGCAAGATTTCATAAAAACAAGTGGAATCCGGATGACATTAAACTTGCTGAAGAATACTATCAAAAAGCGTTGGAAGTGGATTCTAACCATGTAGATTCTTTAATTGGATTGGCGGATGTGTATAGCTTTATGGCAATGACTGGCTTAATGCCTTTTATGGAAGCATGGACTAAATCGAATGAATTGACGGAGCAGACCTTAAAGTTAGACCCCAACAATCCTGAAGCGTATTATCAGAAAACTAATAGTGCTTTTTTTACAGAGTCTAATTACAGTAACGCTTTGGAGCATGCTAAAAGATCAATTCAATTGAAGCCTAATTATGTTGAGTCTCAGCAATTCCTATCATTTCTTTATGTGTTGTCTGGGGATCAAGTAAAAGCAAAAGAACACCTTGATATCGCCTTAGGAATTGACCCACTCTCACAAGAAACATTGTTCTTTAGTGCCTATTTTGATTATATGACAGGTAGTTATTCTAGCGCATTGAAACAAGTGAATAGTTGTTTGGAAGTCAACCCTAAAAATATTCCAGCTCATGCTGTAAAATGCCTCAGCTTATTAAAACTAAAACGGTATAATGAGGTCATTACCTACTTTGATGATAATCAAGTTGAAGTGCCAGAAGGAGAGAAAATTGGTGTGATAGCTTTAGGGTATGCTGGCCTAAAAGATCAGGGCAACACGTCTAAATATATTGGAATGTTGCAAGACATGGCTCAATCTCCTGATGGTTTTACAGCAGATTCATTTCTATTTATGATGGATGCCTTTGTGGGAAATATTGAAACAGCATTTGATTGGGTTGAAAAAGGAATAAAAACGAAATCTACTTTGTTAATGCTCCGTTATGCTGACCCTATTGTTGATTCGCTTAAAGCAGATAAACGGTATAAGCAATTTCATGATATTCTCTTTTCTGTGGCAGATAGTGCACCAGTCAAAAAGCAAAAGAAAGCGTTGTTAGATGAAACTGCAACCCAAGAATTCAAAAGTAAGTTGTTGAATCACTTAAAAGAAGCAGAACCCTATTTAGATCCAAGTTTATCGCTTCGTTTATTAGCAGATCAAATTGATATGCATCCCAATCAATTGTCTTGGCTATTGAATGAACAGATAGGTCAAAGCTTTAATGAGTTTATCAATACGTATCGTATTCAAAAGTTTAAAGAGCTGGCCAAAGACCCAAATAATTCTCATTTAACGTTAATTGGAATGGCTTATGACAGTGGTTTTAACTCAAAAACAGTCTTTAATACCTATTTCAAAAAAGCAACTGGCTTAACACCAAAGCAATTCTTGAAAAGCTAGCCATAATAGCTAATTCAAACTTTTTTACCTTTTATTTTATAATTGTTGTCATCAGCTAATTCGTTCTGATTTATAATCCCGAACGCCTGTTTGTAATCTAGAACTTCTAGGCCATGTCATGGCCATACATTTGCATTGTAATTGAGCTGTTATACTTAACAATTGAAACGATAACAGTTTAACCTAAAAATGAAATGATTAAATCTAATATCAGAAGCATGAAAAGAATTGAAAATTCAAAATTGACCTTTATGCTGCTTGTTTTGGCTGTTGTGTCTACCTCTTGTTCAATTTCTCTGCAAAAGAGAAGATACATGCCTGGATTCCATATCTCAACGTCGAAAAAAATAGGCAGTATAAAAGCGGCTAATCGAAGCTTCAAAAATGCAGATGATGTTATTGATTTCAAAGAAGAGTCTCAAAGAATAGACTCAGTAGAGAATTGGAATCCTGTATTTGAGAAGTCAAATAAAATAAGTAGACAAAATGGCGTCCCTGAAGATTACTTAGAAGTAAAAGAGCCAAGTAAAGTAGACCGTGAATCATCTAATTCGGATTCTAGAGTTGACAGTGAGAAAGCGGACATTGAATTAGAAATAAATGATTACCCTGCGACTAATAAAAACAAGCGTGTGAAGCAAAAAAAATATATGGAGACAAAGAAAGGTATTCAATTTACAAAACGTCAACTTGCCATTTTAATAGGCGTTTCTCTTTTGCTTATGGCTTTAATTGCAGCCTTTTCATTTCCTACATTCACTAGTATATTTGTTCAAGGAAATGCAGTTGCAACAGGCTTAAATTTGACCGCTAATTCGGGTAAATTTGTTGGTTCAATATTTGGCTGGATTGGTATAGCAATACTTGATTTACTTGTATCATGGGGCATATATAAATACTATAAAAAAGACCGCCACAAATCGACCAAAAAAGAAGAGTCTAAATTTGATCAGTCAAGACTTGCTGCGATTACTGGATTACTTCGACTAATTTATACACTATTTTTAATCAGTGCTATCGTTGCACTCGGTTTGGCAAAATCTGCAGGATCAGCCTTACAAAGCTATAATTTATTAAGTGCATTTAGCAGCATTTGGAGCTGGGGATTAATTGTTTTTGGCTTGCACTTGATTGTTCTTGGTATAACGTATAAAAAAGAAGATGGTCGAAAATGGTTTACTATTCTCATGAAGTGTTTATTGATATTGGCAGGCATAGGCTACATGGTCCAAAACATAGCACTTTTATTAGTGCCAAGCCCAGTCGCTTTTCTTGCTACAATAGAATCAATTTTTATGATTTTTATGATTGTCGGAGAAATGGCTTTCGCTTTATGGATGATTATTAAGGGGGGTAAAACTGAAGCCTCAAATGAAACAACTTAATAATTTTCGAATTCACATAGAATTACTTAATCAAATAAATATTAATCAATTAAACTAATAATTATGAAATCAATTATCGTAAATGCCTACGGAGGACCGGAGGTGCTTAAACTAAACAACATTGAGAAGCCTGTTCCGAAATCAAATGAAGTACTAATTAAAATTCAGGCTACTTCTGTAACCAGAGCAAGTGTGATGATGCGTACAGGGACACCTTATTTTGGTCGTCTGTTTTTAGGTATTAAAAAACCAAAAGTGAAAACCCCAGGAACTGACCTTGCAGGAATCGTTGAAGAAGTCGGTAAAACCGTCACCAACTTCAAAGTAGGAGACAGGGTAATTGCTGAAACAGGTTTGAAATGTGGAGCTTACGCGGAATACATTTGTTTACCAGATGATGGATTAATTGTTCATCAACCAGGAAACATTAGTCCTGAAGAAGCCACAGGAATTATAGATGGCGGATCTACAGCTTTGGCATTTTTTACAGATCAAATCAACATTAAGTCTGGAGACAAAATATTAATCAATGGGGCATCAGGGAGTATAGGAACCGCAGCGATTCAGCTTGCTAAAGAATTTGGGGCAGAAGTAACTGCAGTATGCAGTGGAAAGAACAAATCGTTAGTTCAAGAGCTTGGGGCAGAAACTGTTTATGATTACACCAAAAATGAACTAGAAAACAGTTCAGAGTTATTTGATGTGATTTTTGATACCGTAGGTAAATTGTCCTATGCTAAATCAAAAAAGCATATGAGCTCAAATGGTGTTTTTCTAACTCCGGTGCTGACAATGAAAACATTACTGACCATGCTTTTTCTTGCTCCTTTCAGTAAAAAGAAACTAAAATTTGCAGCAACAGGAATGCGCAAGTATGATTTACAAATGCGGGACCTTAAGAAAATTAGAGAACTTTTGGCGACAAATCAGCTGAAAACAGTAATCGACAAGGTTTATTCATTAGAAGAAATACAGCAGGCACATTCTTATGTTGACTCTGGAAGAAAGAGAGGGAATGTGATTATCAAAATAGCTTAATTACACGTTAAACCTAAAAAGAATGAAAAACAATAAAAAAACTTGAATAGAAGCTCAAATAGGGCCATTGAATTTTTGGCCTGTTATTTGGTAAATTGCTTTAATTTTAAAATGATGAAACAAATGGGAAAACTGCTAATCATGTTTACATTATCTCTTTTGATATTGAGCTGCAAAAAAGACAATGTAGCACCTGAAATTTCTATTCAGGATGAGCTAAATAAAGCTGTGGAAAAAGACTTTGACGGCGCTATACTTTGTGTAAATTGGGGAGATAAAATAGAAACATATTCGGCGGGATATAAAGACAAGAACAATTTGATTAAAGCCAGTTCAAATGACCTTTTCAAAATTGCGAGTATCAGCAAATTGTATATCGCTGTGGCATGTGCAAAATTGATTCACAATGGCAAATTGGATCAGGATAAAGTATTAGCAGCTTATTTGCCAGATGTAGCAGATAGAATTGAATATTCAGATCAGATTACATTAAGAATGCTGATTCAACACCGAAGCGGGATACCAGATTTTGTTGACGATCCTGATTACCCTTGGGATAATCCTTATCAGGATTACCATCAAACGTTAGAAATGTCAGTTGATGAATCGGCGGAATTCAAACCAGATAAGCGATACAAATATTCAAACACCAACTATTTATTGATCGGGATGATACTAGATAATGAGTTGGGATACAATCACCGCGACTACATTTATGAAGAGATTTTACTTCCAAATGGATTACATCATACCTATAGTTTATTAGATGAAGTCGATATCAATGATGTGATGAGCGGTTGCTATGAGGATTATGATGTCGATTTGAAGGGGATAAGTCATTTTGCCCCAGGAGGGTCTATGATTGCCACAGCTGAAGATGTTGCTATTTTTCTTTCTGCGTTGAATGAAGGGGCATTACTCAATGATACGGAACAAAAAATCTATACTTCATTATATGAACTTGAGCACACAGGATTGCTTCCTGGTTACCAGAGTATAGCAAGATATGAAGAACGTGTGAATGCGTCCGCGGTCTTGTTTGTAAGTAGGAGTGGAGGGAATCGTTGGTACAAACAAGAAAGGTTGTATACAAGAATATCCAAGATTTTGAAGAGAGATTAGAAGTTAAATTATCGAATAAATGTTAATGATTTCCCTCTCACCACAAAAAACCACTAACATTTGTTAGTGGTTTTTTTATTAAAGTATGTTTCCCGTTTATGACTTTATAGTTAAAAACTTGACAATATTGATTATACCCTTAAACAGTAATATTATGATTTGGTTATCGTAGCTCTTTATTTTTCTAAGCCCACCATTTCATAAGTTATCCCTACCAGTTTTTTGGCAACATCCATTTCATGTGCATGTGGATTCGGCGATTTCATAGGCCATCCTCCAGCTTTACATTCCTTATCTCTATACAAAACGCTATGTTGGCTAAAATAGGCACCAGAATGATTTCGCGCATTATCAGATATTAAACAATGAAGTGAGGTTTGGGCAGATTCTTCATTACTATCAGACACTCCTCGGGTTAATGGTCGCACAATGAACATTAAAGATCTCATCAAGAAATTACCGCCACTTCCAAAGTTAGAACGAGCCCATCCTGGGTGAACTGATGCTGTTGTAACTCCTGTTCCTTCAAGACGTTCAGCTAACTCTTTTGCATAAAGTACCACAGCTAATTTAGCTTCTCCGTATGAATCAATTGCGTTCCATTTTCTTTTTTTCCAGTGCAGGTCTTCAAAATGAATTTGATGACGCTTTTTTGGACTACCTGCATGAACCACAGAAGATAAGATGATATATCTTGATTCTGGTGTATTCTTTAATATATCAAGTAATAACTCCGTTAGAAGAAAATGGCCAAAATAACTAGCTGCCATGGTGATTTCAAAGCCATGTTTTGTATAAATAGGCTCATTTTTCATATTCACCATCCCAGCATTACAATCAAGACCATCTAATCTCTTATGCCTAGATAGAAATATATTTACAAATTCCCGAATCGAATCAAGGTCTGCTAAATCACACTTTATGACTTCATAACTACCTTTAAGTCCTTTAAAGCTTTTCGCTTGCTCTTCTCCTGAATCTACTCTACGACATGACATCACAACATGTCCACCTTGTTTTACCAGTTGTCTGGTAGTTTCAAGTCCTACGCCTGAATTTGCACCTGTAACGATATATACTTTACCACTTAAATCTTTTGATGCTGTTGCCTGATCTATTGCTAATTTTTGTCTTGCCATAATATCTGGTTTTTGATTAATTTATTTCTTACATCAAAGAGACACAAATTAAGCTTAGCATTTGAACACAATAACAGGGAATTTGAACACAATTTTTGGTTTATTGAAAATAATATACCATTCTAGCGATTTCTATGACAAATGCTTTAATTTCTTGATGTCAATTTTGAGGAGCTGAGCTATTAAAGCCCTATTTCATGAACTAGTTCAATTTATGCGACCTAAATTCTACCGGCGATTTCCCGGTTTTTTTTCTAAAAAGTCGACTAAAATAATGAGGGTAATTGAATCCAAGATCATAAGCTATTTCGTTAATGGTTTTGCCTGTATTAACCAAATCATGTTTTGCCAGGTCAATAATATGCCAATCAATATGCTCTTTAATGCTTTTTCCTGTTTGTTTTTTGATCAAATCACTAAGATATGTAGAAGAGTAATTCAAAGATTCTGCGATTAGGTCAGGTGAAGGAGTTCCGATTTCAGTCTGTTTTTTTTGATCATAGTAATCCATAATAACAGATTTAACCTTCGTTACAACTTCTGAATTAAGGTCGGTTCGTGTAATGAATTGTCGATTATAAAACCGTTTAGAATAATTAAGAATGAGTTCAAGATTGGTCACCAAGATTTCCTGACTGTGTTTGTCAATATTGGTATCCAATTCTTCTTCCAAATTTCCTACTATCTCAAGAAGCTGACTTTCTTCCTTTTTAGAGAGATGCAGCGCTTCTTGCTCTCCATATCTAAAAAATTGATAGTCTTTTATTTTTTTGTTCAAGTTAAACGCCCTAAACAAATCTGGATGAAACACTAGAAAAAAGCCATAATTACTAGGCGTGTGTGTATTATCAGATCTTACAATTTGATCAGGGGCCATAAATTGTAAAACACCTTCATTAAAGTCATAACGGTTGCGACCATATTTTATTCCACAAGTGCCATCTTTTAAAATCACACAATACAAATCTGAGGTCATAGTATAGTCCTTATATTGTTCATATAATTCACCAGAATTAAGATGCTTGACATCAAATATCCCAATTAATGGATGATTTGGTCGTTCTAGGCCTAAGAGTTCAAAAAATTGGCTAACTGATTTTACCCTAAAAATATCTTCTTTCATACACTGCTTTTAAAACCAGTTCATTATTTCATATCGCTTTTGCTCCATTCTCTATAAAACAGAATACCATCATATACTAAACCATCAAGATACGCAATTTTAATCTCAAATTGTTGCCAACAAGATGGAAACCATTCGAAGGATTTCTCATTCGAATAACTTATAGAATAGTTAATAGAGCAAATTTCAGAAAATAGCCTCATTGATTTGAACACAATTTCCAGAATTTAAAACACAAAATTCGTAAAGAACTTGATTCTAGTAAAAAATAACATTGGGCTCAAAATTGTTAAATCGGATACTGATATTTGTTAACATCAGGTCAATTTTTATTGAGATAAATAAGATAAAAACAAGCAATGCGTATTGTTAATTATCTAATATGCCCAAATGCAGTTTTAGAGCGTTATTTAGTCAGTAAATTCCGATTCAATCAATTACAAAAAAACCAATTAGATGCTGATTATGGTAATAATACCTTGTCTGTCAATATAGTACTATTATTAGACCTCAGCTTGTATATATAAATACCTGAGCTTAAATTTTCTCCAATGCTAGTTTGACTGCTTACATTATTTACAGGTGTAGTAGCAATTAGTTTTCCATTCATGTCATGAAGGTCCAGATGATATAGGGATTCATTATTTGGAAGTTCGTAAACAAATTCTATCGAGTTTGTTCCAGGGGTAGAGATAGCATATATACTATAATTATTTTGTTCCTCTAGTCCCAAGGTGCTTATAATGCCAGTCCATTTGAGCAAGGTAAATTCATTCGGGTATTGATCTTGCCACAATTTTACGGTTACCGTACTTTGTCCATAGTTAGAGTGGGGGAAATAATGAATATTCATCATTCGGTTAACAGGTGATATTGGAAGATCAAAAGAAGCTGAACTTACCCCAATGGAATGGCAGGTAGCTGGGTCACATATTGAATATTCCCAGCCAGCGGCAATATCGTCAGATTCTACTATCCATGACATAGGAAATGAATCAGTACTATCATTGTTAATAATAAATTTAGATGCAAAATCACCATTATTAATTTGCCCATAGAATACTGTATCAGCCTGAGGCACTGAAAAATTTTGAGCTAATGAAACAGTCGACACTAATAATGAAATGAATACTATGGGTATAAGCTTAATGTTCATTTTGACGCGTAAACCATTTATTAATAGACTACTTTACTGCACAAATGGTTGCCTAAAAATCAAAAAATAGTTTGCATATGAATGGAGTCCTACCTTATTATTATACTCCAATTTATTTTTTTACTACCCTAATCACTGCCTCTTTATCTTCTGACTTAAGAATCAGTAAATAGACACCCGCAGATGCTTGTAAGCTTAAGTCTAACATTTGCACATCTTCATAAGTGTTTGATTGAATTACTTTTCCTGCAAAATCTGCAATAGTAGCCGTTAATGTTTCAATATTTTCGGAGAATGCCACAGAGAAATCGCCATTTGCTAAAATTGGATTTGGGTAAACTGTGATTCCAAAAAACTCGGAATTACCAATTGGAATTGGTATAGGTAGTTCCTCTTTATTAATATAAAATACACGAATAAGCTGGTTAGTTAAAATGTTATTACCAGCAGTGTCGGAAACAGATGCTATGGTAACATCAATTTCATTCAGTGTATCTAAATCTGATGACACATCATATACTGCGATATAAGAAGTTTGACTCGTCCAAAGACTTGATGGAGTATTTAAAACTAGTGTGTTGGTTAGCGGGTTTTCTTTCGGGAAGGTAATTAATGGAGTACTTGAAGTATCCATTATTTCATCAAAATAGAATACCATGAAAAATTTAGCGGTCCCTGTATCCAAATAGCTGACAGTATCAACGCTTGGTATAATGGTTAATAGCTCTGGTTGCTTTGTATCAATATTGAACAAGTTGGTAAGGGTGATAATGTTCTGTATATTGCCAATATTGTCTTCTGCATTTTCTATCTTAACGTCAATATTCGTCAGTGTTTCCGGTGTTTTAGAAACATCAAACGAACTCAAATAAGTATGCTCATCTATCCACTTACTACTATCTAAATTTGGCACAAGTGTATTCAACAGAGGGTCTTCAACAGGGAATGTGAGAGTTGGAGTACTGGTATTCTTCATTGTTTCGTCATAGCTGAGTGTAATGGACAAATTTGCTATACCAGTATCATTCAGGGTGATAGTATTCAAATTTACGGACGACAGAATGACATTAGGTGCTTTTGTATCAATACTAAAAAGGTCCGTTGTTTGAAACAACAGTTGAGCATTACCAATACGATCAAAGGCTTCATTAACATCTACATCAATATTTTCTATTAATTCAGATGAATTGTTCACGTTATAGGTGGCAAGAAAGGTAGAATCGTTTAACCAATTACTAGTAAATGAGTTAAATGTGATGGTGTTGATTGGATCTTCATTTGGAAAAATAAATTTTGGAGATTTTAGTGTGTCCATCATTTCATCAAATACAGCTGTCAATACAAATTTAGAAATGCCAACATCATTAAAACTGATAGTATCTATATTGGCTGATAGATTAAATATGCTAGGTTGTTTAGTGTCAATATTAAAAAGATCTGATTTCAGGAATAGTACCTGAGCATTTCCAATGCGATCTGAGGCACCTGCTACCTCTACATCAATATCTTTTATGAATTCTGATGCATTATTTACATCATAAGTAGCTGTAAAGGTAGAATCGTTCGACCAATTGCTAGCTGACACATTCAAAGTAATTGTATTAAGCGGATTTTCAGCAGGGAATGTAAATACAGGAATTATTGATAAATCCATGACTTCATCAAATACAGCAGTTAATTTGAAAGAAGAGGTGCCAATATTAATAAGACTAATAGTATCTATACTGGCTGATAATTGAAATACAGTTGGCAATTTTGTGTCAATAGTGAAGCGGTCCGTCCCTTGAAATAATAGCTGAGTATTGCCTATTCGATCTAAAGCATCACTCACTTCAATGTCAATATTTTCTATTAATTCAGACGAATTAGTTACGTCATAAATGGCTAGAAAAGTAGAGTCATTCAGCCAGTTACTAGCAGATACATTTAGTCCTATTGTATTAAGAGGATTTTCGTTCGGAAACGTAAATGTCGGGGCTTTCGATACGTCCATTTTTTCATCAAATTGGGCTGTAATAATAAAGGAAGAGACTCCAACATCACTAATGCTAATTGTATCAATATCAGTAGATAATAGAAATACACTTGGCGATTTTGTGTCAATACTAAATAGATTTAATTCTTGATAAATGACTTGGGAATTATTAGCAAGGTCAGAAGCACCATTCACCTCAACATCAATCTGGTTTATTACTTCTGATGAATTAGTGACATCAAAAATACATTGAAACGTAGAGTCATTCATCCAGTTGCTTGAAGATGCGTTTAAAGTAATTGTATTGTCAGGGTCTTCAGTGGGAAACGAAAAAACAGGTATAGTGTTAGTGTTCATTCGTTCATCAAACTTGGCAGATAAAACGAAAGTAGAAGCACCAATATCATTTTGACTAATGGTGTCTCCACTGGCTGATAGCTCAACAAGACTTGGAGGTACCATGTCAATATTAAAAAGGTCGACAGCCTGAAATACTGATTGGTTGTTACCAATACGATCAGAAGCACCATTTACCAAAACATCTATGTTTGTTTGTACTTCAGATGAATTATTCACATCATAACTTGCTTCAAAAGTAGAGTCATTTATCCAACCACTTGCTGACATGTTTAACATGATTGTATTGAGGGGATTTTCAATAGGGAATGTGAATGAGGGTACTTCAAAAATGTCCATTATTTCATCAAACACTGCAGTCAGACTGAACGTAGAAATACCAACATCACTCAAACTAATAGTATCCATATTAGCGGATAATTCTATGATACTTGGAAATTTTGTATCAATATTAAATAAATCAACCTCTTGAAATAATATTTGAGGATTACCCGTACTATCAAAAGCGCCATTAATTTCAACATCTATATTTGTTAATAATTCTGAAGCGTTGCTTACGTTATAGACTGACTCGTATATTGTATTAGTCAACCAGCCACTGGTAGACACGTTTAATGTTATGGTGTTTAGAGGATCTTCATTTGGAAACGTTAGTGTAGGGGATATCAATGTATCCATTGGTTTGTTATACACAGAGGTTAGGGTAAAGGTAGACACACCAACATCACTAAGGCTAATACTATCTACACTTGCTGAAAGTGAAACAACAACAGGTTGTTTGGCGTTCATATATGAATCGGCAAAATTAAAAGCCCTAACACCAATTTTCTCACCAATTAAACGACCTGGAATGTCATCAACAGGGGGGTGGATACCTCCCCAGATTCTCGATAAACTACATTGGTCAGATGCATCTCTATAAGTTGCCCACTGAAGTGTTATGTCCACGCTAGGTCCATCTTCAAACACTAGAAAAGAATCTTTTACTGCTAAGAATTCTCCCATTCCCCCTGGAAAAAATTCATCACCTGTCATAGCGGTCATCACCTCCGCAGCAGCCCTTGAAAAAGTGGAATGCCCTGAGACATAACCTGCAAATGGAGGTGTAATGAAAGTTGGACGCTGATAAGGCCACCAATTTTCCGCAAGTATCCATCCAACACCAGCGACATCAGTTTCAGGGTCAGTAATATAATCGGGGCCTCTCCAGGCCAATAATTTAATTTTTCCAGTATCGCTGGGGTTAAACCCTTGTAAGGTATCAGAAGCGACCACAATTTCAATATAACTAGATACAAGGGGAATACCATCTTTCGAGTAATTGGCTAATGTTGTATCAGAAGATTGTCCTTGATCGGCCATGTATCTAATGGCAGAAACAGGTCTGACATAATCATACCAGCCTTTTATTCCCCAGGCAGTTACGGCAGCGTCGTGCATAGTTCCTCCCATTGTAAAATAGGCTTTGACGTCCCATTCTAAATCATCAATAATAGTGCCTTCCCCTTTCCATTTTTTAATAAAGCTAGGATGGTCGCTCACATAGTTTAATAGTTCAAACCAATGACCAGGAGGTGTTTCTGAATCTGGTCCGTCTGCCCAAAATTCAGCAAGCACTCTTGCATAATCTGCTCTTGGAACCATTTGAGGGGTGTAAGGCATCCCAGTGGAAGGATTCACTGAATGTCCAGTACCTGGATCTCCACCATTAGTCAGGTCATAAAAATTTCTTAAATCAGGGATAGTAGTCGGATAACTCTGCACATTTCCAATTGAGGCAGGCGAAATATCCCACAGCACTGTACTTGATGAATCTAGATGAGAAGACCATACTGAAACTAAAGAAAATCCCCATTGGTATTCTTCAATTAATGATGAAGCGTTGATAGTATCTAGGTAAGGAGGGTCATTGGGATCATGATAGACTACGTAATTATCTCCATTTCTGGTGTATACAGACCGCACTGAATCATTTAAAGAAAATGGAGTAACAGCTCCCCATTCAGGGCTTAAAAAATCGGGGGTATTAAACGGAATAAGATTTCCGGATTGATCAATAAACACATCTAAACTTAATGGTTGCCACCGGTTAGGATCTACAATATCAGGATTTCCTGGAAGCGTTGCTGCAAGCGCTGGATTTATAGAATTATAGTATTGATTACTATAATCGTTTTGCTCGTTTGAACCATCTTGTAAACCAAACGAAATAATGTGCTGAGCAATATAGTTTCCAAGGGCAGCAGGATCGCCAGTTGCATAATTAGTGCTTGTATTAGTGGTATCATACCCTAATGAAACCATCAATGTATCGTATAACGGCATTACTGCAGGTGCACCAGGTGAGTTCTGAAAACGGTGTTTAAGCAACCTATACGTTGCAAAGCTTATGGCCTCGTTTCTTGCTGAATCAATATCAGATGGATTAGGAACTCCGGTAAATGGGCAAATTAATCCGCCTACGGAATCACCTAACATGTAAGGTTTATCATCAGTGTCATATGCAGCCCAGGCATCATACATTCCGATAGAAATATGAAATAGATTTCTAGCGTGGACTGTTGGTCTGGCAAAATCATTTCGAATACTTTCAAGCATCAAATCTTTCCACTGTCTTGCGACAGAATGTTGTGCATTTGTTTCAGAAGAATAGAATAATAAAGATGAGAGAATAAATAATGCTTTAAATCCTCCTTCTAGAAAAGAAAATTTTGCATAAAGCCTCGTATTCATAGTACTAGGTAGTTTTTTAGCAAATATAGCACTAATTTAGTTTTCTCATATTTTCTAAAATAAAAATCCAATTACATTTTAGTAATTTATTGAAGGTTCGCTAAAAATCGAAACATGTATAGACTGATGAAACCAATCAAAATAAACTTTGTAAGACCAAATCTTAGCTAGGGTTAATTCAGGCCATGTAGCAATCCATGAATCCTCGATCTTAAGATTTGAAAAGTAAGATTTTCTAACATTTATTCTCTACATTTAGAAATCAATTACCAACTCATTTTTAGTATGAAACAACTTAAAAATATTGTATTTATAGCATTAATTATCGTTGGATGTCATAATAGCAGTCTTTCTCAATGTGCAAGTCAGTCTAATATTTATGTCTTTAATTATGATGGACATTCATATGAAGTTGTTCGAGAAAATAGAACTTGGATTGACGCTTTAAACTGTGCGGTGGAAAGAGGAGGGTATTTAGTTGAAATTAATGATGTTGCTGAACAAAATACCATATTTAACGAATTGACAAGTAATGCCAACATTATAGCTGACAATACACAAAATGAGTTTGGAACTGCATCAGTATGGTTAGGAGGAACTGATGCCGGAACTGAAGGTAATTGGGTGTGGGATGGAAACGCAGATGGTATTGGTATTCCTTTTTGGAGCGGAAACTTCTCAGGTAGTCCCATTGGAGGTCAGTATACAAATTGGGGTACTAACCCACCAGAACCTGATAACGCCGTTGGAGGGCAGGATCATTTGACCATTATTATAAAACCTACAGCGGTTAATTACAGTTTATGGAATGACTTAACATCAGATAATACAATTTATTATTTAATAGAATATGATGATATTTTATCTTTAAAAGATCAGGATTTTGAAACTAAACTTAATATTTACCCTAATCCCTTCAACGATTTTATCACTATCGAAAATAATAACCTTGAAACCATTACAAAAATTGAAATTTACAATTTGCTTGGGCAAAGCATAAAATCTTTTGGTTCCTTTAAAGAAGATGAAAACCTGATTGATGTATCTGATCTAAGAGAAGGTAATTATGTTTTAAGTATTGGCTTTTCGAATGGTGAAACCATTGTTAAAAAGATCGTAAAGTAGTTAATAATTAATAAATAATAAGTAAGCAAATTTTGTTGACTTATGCACAGTAATGTTTGACTAAGTAAGCCTAGTCATAAATGGAATGGAGACAAATCAATTATCAGAAAAGTTAGTAACTTTAGCACCCAACTGGAACAATAACGTTTCCGTTATTAAAGCTGAATGAGAGTATATCAATGATGATTTTTAAGAAAGCCGCTTTGCTGAATCTGTCAGTGGTCATAAATGTTCTTGCCTTATTGTGTGTTTCTGCCTATTCTCAACAAGTAGTGCCGATTAATAGTTATTCTATTAATAATAATGGGCAAGTTCAGCTAGAAGTCAATTCAAGTGATACAAAATATTATATCCTAAAAGTTAAACATCATGTAGATTCCGCTTTTGCATTAGAAACATCAATGACTTTAGGAGAGGATGTAACAACTGTAATTACTGAGCCTTTAAGCGCATACCCACTTGAAAACTATGAGGTAATTGAATATGATATTGGCAACCCAAACGATACAGATGGAGATGGGATAGATGATGTTACTGAATTCCAAAACATGCCCAATCAAAATCCGCTCAATTTTGCAGCACCGGTGACTATTGAAAACGGTCAGGTAGGTGTAGATGACACTTCTACATTTAATTTTCTGGCACTCAAAAAAAAATTGGTGTCACAGCTGCCGTTTCTAAATGGAAAAGAGTTTGCTAAGTTTATCATTTTAGAGTTTCCTGATAATAATAGAAGAATCTATTTTATTAACACCAATACCCATGCTCTTCATCTGGATTTTGCTACTTTTTTAGGCGTAGATCATCTTGCACCTGATGTTGTTAAAGGCCAGGTGACCTATCACCCTACAATACTATCAAATAATGGTACTTTGGGCGCGTATGCATTTAATTATACTAATAATGAGGGTAAGGATTTTAGGACCATTCAGCAAACACATGAATTGCTGGCTGCAAGCATGCCATTCATTGAAAATAATATGTCTTATTACATTACAGAGAACAATGAGCAACAGTATCAAGACGAATTGGAATTAATGCAAAATTCAAGAATTCCTGTTGTATTTGAATCAGATGTTTATGCTGGATTAGATTATTGGGGTTTAAACCAAACAGAGGGATATGGTTTTTTTAGAAAGGCGAGTACTGATATTATTCCAGGAGCCAAGGACATTATGCTTTATGAATCCCTACCAAATTCATTACCTAGAGTCGCAGGGATAATGACCTCTGTTATTCAAACACCTCTTTCACATGTTAATCTCAGAGCCATTCAAGATAAAATTCCAAATGCTTTTATCCGAAATCCGTTAGATAATGACACAATTGCAGGTCTATTGAACGAATATATTTATTACAAGGTAGAGCAAAGCAATTACACTATTAGAAAAGCAAGTGTTGATGAAGTAAATGAGTGGTTTGATAAAATCCGACCAAAAACTGAACTAACACCACCGCTAAATCTAGACTATACTGAAATTAAGCCATTAGAGGATATTACATTTGATATGTTTGACGGTTTTGGTGCTAAATGTACTAATGTAGCAACAATGCGTCGTTTTGGTTTTGCAGAAGGAACCGTTCCAGATGGTTTTGGTATTCCTTTTTATTTCTATCAGGAATTCATGAAGCATAATAATTTCTTTAGTGACATTAAAACAATGATTAATAATCCGGATTTTATTAATAACAGAGATGTTAGGGAAGATATGCTTGATCATTTGAGAAAAAAAATAAGAAATGCTCAAATGCCTGTATGGATGTGGGATGCACTTGCAGATATGCAGGCATCATTTCCTACAGGTACTTCAATCAGAACGCGTTCAAGCACTAATAATGAAGATTTACCAGGTTTTAGTGGAGCAGGATTATACGATTCTAAGACCCAACATCCTCATGAAGGTCATATTGCAAAATCTGTTAAACAGGTATATGCAAGCCTTTGGAATTTAAGAGCTTTTGAAGAGAGAGAATTCTTTAGAGTTGATCATTTTGCGGCTTCAATGGGTATTTTGTGCCATCCAAACTATTCCAACGAAAAAGTAAATGGAGTTGGTATTAGTGCTGACCCTATCTATAATACTGATAATTATTATTTAAATTCTCAATTGGAAGAGGTATTAATAACAAACCCAGGAGATGAAAGGCCGGAGGAAATGTTATTAAGCAAGGTTAAAGTGCCTGATAACGAATATTCTGTTATTCAATATTCAAGTTTAGTTCACGACGGAGAGGTGCTTTTAGAACTAAAACACATTAATCGGCTAAGAACTTATTTGACGATTATACATGATGAATTTAAAGCACTTTATAAGGCCGAAGATAATTCTACATTTGCAATGGACATTGAATATAAAATTAATAGTAATAATCAATTAATCATTAAGCAGGCTCGTCCATGGGTCCAATACGAACCTCAAGAAATTGATATGCCTATTACTAATAACTGTGAGACTTTAATTTTTCCGAATCCAGCAAATGATTTTATTAACGTGACATGTGTTGATTGTAACATTACGACAATTAGGGTGGTTAATATAAATGGTCAATTCCTGATTCAAAAAGATATTACTAATTCTGCAAGCGAAAACGCCTATTTAAATATTGGAGACTTGCCTTCAGGAGTTTATTTTGTTAGCGTTTATATTGATTCAGCATTATGTAAGACAACAAAAATTGTCAAAAGATAACAATTGCTTTTGGTATTTCAAGCTATCCTATTAACTATTAAGGAAGCAAAAAGGTTTACCACTTCATTAGCATAGTCACAAAGCACTAGAAACAAGTATTACTTACTACTTACTACTATTGATAAAATTTACTTTCTACCTCTTACGTTGACTTATTATATGTCAATTTCATACCTCTGAAGCCAAAAGCGGAATGATTAAAGTAAAGTTTTATTTAGTAGACCTTTCATAGCTGAAACCGCCTTGTCCTCCGCTACCACCTGAAGCCCAAGACAAAAATTTGATGTCTATGTAGATGTCGTCTTCAACTAAATGCATCACTAAATCAACATTGAGACTTGTTGGTGGTTCCGAATTGTGCATCTGCTCCCAACTCGTGAACACAAGGGAATTTAAATTTGATGTGGTGCCGACAGCCCACATAGTTCCAGAAGGACTCAAAAATGACGAATAGCTCAGTTCTTTGGCTATGTTGAAAATCCCCTGATTATCTGCTCTAGTAATCCATACATTATCTGTAATTCTATCTTGGTTACTCGCCAGAGTCCAATCTGCTCCATCAGCCTTACTAAATGTCATTTTAGGACCTTTATAAATATTACCCACTTGAACAGTTTCTGAAGTAGAATTGGATTTTTTTCCGTTTTTCGAATAGGCCGTTAGTGTAACTGTATAATCACCTAAATTATCGTAAACATGGCTAGGAGACTGAATAGTAGATGAATTACCATCACCGAAATCCCATTCATAATCAACACCATCTTCTGTAGTGTTTGTAAAGGAAATAGTTTCTCCCTTTTTTACGGTGGTTGATGAAACCGTAAAAGAAGCAACAGGTTCTTTTTGACATGAAATAATACTAATGGCTGTCAATATTATTAATGAGATTCTTAATTTTTTCATTTGATATCGTTTTTAATCTTTTGTAAGTCGTTGATGACAAAGTTAATTAAAAACTTTTTATTAGTAACGAAAGTTTAAAAAGCTTCACCTATAGTCAAATAAAATTGAAAACCTTCTTGGCTGTGTGCCATATCTAGTCTTAAATGGTTGAGTTGTTTTTTACTCAATTGAAACCTTAATCCGGCACCATATGATAGTTTTTGCTGTTGGGTAAGTAAAGAACTAATTGAAGGAGATAGAGTGCCTGAAGATGCAAAGACAGATGCTCTAAAACGCTTATAAATCTGAAATCGGTATTCCAATTGTAGAAGGGCAATATTTCTATCAATAAATCGACGGTCGTTAAATCCCCTACCACGTTTTCCAGATGATAAGTAGTAGTAATTAAAAAATGGAAAATCACCTTGACTTGTTCCCAAAAAAGCGTTTCCGGCTATCACATGGGTACTAAAAATTGTTTGATAATATGTTGCATCCAAGAAGGCAGTGGAGTAGGTGTAACCTGAACCGAAGTACTGACTAGCATGTTCAGTATTTAAGTTAATCAGGGCTCCTTTTCTCGGATAGAAAATATCATCTCTGCTATCAAATGAGGCAACAACACCTAATGTGCTGATAAAACCACCATCAATTCCAATAGGGTTTTGATTCGTTAATAAAGTTCCTGTATTTGGAATGTCAAACAGGTCAAACCCATACTGAAAACCGGCCAGTAGTTCAGGTTTAAAACGGTAGAGCAATGATGAAATTAGACGTGGAAAATTAGCATCATACAATTCTAAATCGTTTTCTAAACTATTTATTCCAATGCCATAAAAGTTGTAGAAGTACCGATAATAGCCCAATTCACCAATTAGCTTCCATTTCTGTTTAAAGTATAATTCATAAGGAGCAAAAAGTAAAAATTGTTTTTTCAAAGTATATGCGATTCCAAGTTGCACTTGAGATTTTCTCCATGCTTTAGTTTTTCCAGTATTAAAAATGGTTATGCCAAGCCCACCAAAAGCAAATCCAGTTTCAGGCAAGAAAAAAAGAATTGGAAAGGCAGAAACACTAAAATCATCCTTAGGTTTATAGAACAAACTATCGTTCTTCATCTGGCAAATAGAAGCAATTGGTAATGAAAAAAACAATAAAATTATTCTAATTCTCTTCACTTTAGAAGCCTTCTTCTTCATCATACTCTAAGTCATCTGTTACTTTTAAAAAAGTATGACTTAGGTAAGCCCTAACACCAAATCCGCAGGCAAAACCCTCATTGGCGTCAAGTCGAACTTCTTTGTCTCCTAGCGAAAGTATTATGATACAGGGCGTCTGGTCGTTAAAATCATTTATAATACACTTGTAATGACTATTATCCTGATTTTTAACTGCAATTCCTGTTGCCACACCAATGTGATAAGTTGGTCCGCAAACCACCTGAACAAAAAAGCGAATAGAGTCTTTCGAAATTTGTTCAATAACTGCTTTCCCACCGTTAAAAGCGATTTCCATTTCAAGATTATCGTCACTTAAATACATGTCGTTTAAGAAATAGGTTTCGTTTTGATATGTCCCATTGCATTTATCACTAACTTCTGACCTAAAATCTTTTAGTTCTTTCATTTTTAGTAAGCTTTTGTCTCCTTTTACAATGACTAGTCTGACATCAAGGTAGTTTGTAGTAGATAGCCATTTACCTGTTAAGGAATCTCCACTTTTTGTCAGGTAGAATTCTCCTGTTGTCTGCCCTTCGTTAGATTCTATTATATAGAAACAATTGCCCTGGATCTGGCCTGAGAGTTTAAGAAATTTATTTTTCGTAAGGTAACGGTACTTCCCTTTAATTTCTCCCGTAATCCATTCATTATCGGTGATGAATAATTCGACATCTAAGGTGCCTATTTGGCCTGTTAGCATTAGATTTTCAGCATTCAAACGGATTGCAGAAAGTAGAATAATTAAAAACAATAAGAATTTCATATCAAGTAGTTTTTTTAGTACAGTAATATAAGGTTAAAAAATGGAGGGACAAAAAAAGGTAACGATTATCGTTACCTTTTGTGAAGACTAAAAAATCAAAGGGCTACTACAAAGTTTTTAATAAATCAATTGTCACTTTTGGATCATCTGATTTAAAAACATAACTACCAGCAACTAATGCGTCAGCGCCTGCCTCAATTAATTTTGCACCAGTTTCATTATTGACACCTCCATCAACTTCAATTAGAGTATGGGCACCAGATTCTTTTATTAATTTCTTAAGTTTAGCCACTTTTTCTACGGTTTTCGGTATAAACTTCTGACCACCAAATCCTGGATTAACCGACATAATTAATACTAAGTCTAAGTCATTAATAACTTCTTCAAGCACATTAACAGGTGTATGGGGATTCAATGCTACACCAGCTTTCATTCCTTCTGCCTTAATGGCTTGTATGGTTCTATGAAGATGCGGACAAGCCTCATAGTGAACTGTCAACCAATCAGCACCCGCCTTTTTAAAATCATGAATATATTGGTCAGGATTGACAATCATCAGGTGAACATCTAATGGCTTATTAGCGTGCTTTGCTATTGCTGCCATTACTGGCAATCCAAATGAAATATTGGGCACAAAAACACCATCCATGATATCAATATGAAACCAATCGGCATTCGATTGATTAATCATTTCTACTTCTGATTGAATGTTTGCGAAGTCGCAAGCTAAGACTGATGGTGAAATGATAGGCATATAAAATTTATTTTAGTAACGTAATAATCTGTTCAGCGAGTTCTTCTCCAATTCTAGACTGTGCCTCAACAGTTGCTGCACCAATATGCGGCGTGCTAGCAATTTGTTCATGGGATAGTATGTCAGTTCTTGGTGCTGGTTCATTTTCAAATACGTCTAAGGCGGCAGCTCTAATTTTACCTGAATTAATACCAGAAATTAAGGCATCTTCGTCAATCACACCTCCTCTGGCAGCATTGACGATAATTACCCCATCTTTCATGTCATTGATTTCTATTTCACTAATTACTGCATCACCATTGGTCTGTTTTGGAACATGCAGAGAAATGTAATCTAATGAAGGTAAAAGTGAATTAAAATCGTTTTGCGAAACCAAAGATGTATTTATGCCCTGGCCGTTTATATTTAAAGAAATCGAATACTCATTCACTTCCCTGTCTATAGGAATGACGTTCATACCACAACCCAGGCAGTAACTCGCCAAAGCTTGTCCGATTCTTCCAAACCCAACAATACCAATGGTTTTTCCTCTTAATTCTTGCCCTTTAGCATACTTTTTTTTCAAGGTTTTAAATTCTGTATTACCACTAGAAGGCATTACTCTATTAGAATGGAAAATACCCCTAGAAAGTGAGAATAAATTAGCCATTACAAGCTCAGCAACAGATTGTGAAGAAGCTCCTGGAGTATTAATAACGTGAAGACCCTTTGAACGGGCATAGTCTACATCAATATTATCCATTCCAACACCACCTCTGCCAATCAGTTTAAGACCTGGGCAAGCGTCAATTAAATCCTGACGCACTGTTGTAGCGCTTCGTACTAACAAACCAACAATATCTTGATTATTGATTTCTGAAATGAGATCTGCTTGAGCAATATTATCGGTCAAAACTGTAAAACCTCCTTTTTCTAAGGCATTAATTCCTTCTACTGAAATGCCGTCGTTTGCTAAAATTTTCATATTTATTTTATCTGATGTGTTTGGCAGTAAATTCTTTCATTACACTTACAAGATGCTCAACAGATGATAACGGAAGAGCATTATACATTGAAGCTCTGTAGCCTCCTGCTGATCGGTGACCTTTTAGACCAATGATATTGGCTTTTTTCCAGGCTTCGTTAAATGCATCTGTCAGATTTTCATCAGTTAGCACAAAAGTCACGTTCATATTTGAACGATCTTCAATGCTAACGTTACCCATAAATAAAGGGTTAATATCAATTTCGTTATAAAGTAAATCAGCTTTTGCTTGGTTCACTTTTTCCATAGCTTCTACACCACCATTTTTAATTAAATGCCTCAAGTTGAGCATTGAGACATACACTGAAAATACAGGAGGTGTATTAAACATACTTTCTTTATCAAAGTGCGTTTTTAAGTTTAAGTACGTAGGGATTTTAAGCGAAGATTGACCTAAGATAGATTCCTTAACAATATATAATGTTGCTCCTGCAGGCCCAAGGTTTTTTTGAGCACCAGCATAAATAATATCATAATCCGAAACATTAATCGTTCTTGAAAATATATCAGAAGACATGTCGCAAACAACTGGTATTTTGGCATCTACCTTGTTCTTAAATTGTGTGCCATAAATGGTGTTGTTGGAAGTGTAGTGAATAAAGTCGTAATCACCTTCTATGGTTCCGGTCGAAGGAATGCTCTTGTAATTATTGTCTTTTGAGCTGGCAATTATATCCACTTCAATACCTCCGTTAATAGCTTCTTTAATGGCTTTAGATGACCAAGCACCGGTATCAATATATGCCGCTTTTTTATGCCTTCCGGCCATATTCATTGCAGAAATCAAAAAACCTAAACTTGCCCCGCCCTGTAAAAACATCACTGCATATCCTTCAGGTACGTTAAGTGCCTTTTTTACTAATGTAATTGCCTCATCCATAACAGCTACAAAATCTGGACTTCGGTGTGATACCTCCAAGATTGATAATCCATTAAAATTGACAACAGCTTTTGAAGCTTCCTCAAAAACTTCCTGAGGTAAGATGCATGGTCCTGCACCAAAATTATGTTGTTTCGACATACTGTATTAAGTATTAAAATTGGTTTGCAAATATGGCAAATTTTATCAGATGATAGGTTATAAAAAGATCTTATTTAGTGAATAGTTTATCAACATTTTTTTCTTTTAGTGATAATGATTAATTTCGTCAAAATTAAATGCATGACCGATCTTTTATACATCAATTGGACCATTGATCCTAGGGTTATTTCAAGTTGGAATACGCCACGCTGGTATGGCTTAATGTGGGCATTAGGCTTTTATTTAGGTTTTTTAATCTTAAATCGTATTTACAAAAATGAAAAGTCCCCTGATGCATGGATGGACAAAACATTTATATATGTTTTAGTGGGTGGTGTTTTAGGCGCCAGGTTAGGGCATTGTCTTTTTTATCAACCTGATGTATACCTTAGCAATCCTATCGAAATATTGTACATTTGGGAAGGAGGTTTGGCTAGTCATGGTGGTGCAATTGGAATTATTATAGCCGCTATTTTACTTAATAGAAACATAATTAATAAAGGTATTTTATGGATTTTAGATAGGTTAGTGGTGCCAACAGCTTTATCGGCATTTTTAATTCGTTTAGGGAATTTGTTTAACCATGAAATTTTGGGGAAGAAAACGGATGCATTTTTTGGATTTAAATTTTTAAGAGATGGTGAATCAAGTAATCTAGTGCTTGAAGCTACTAATACGACTGGAATTACGAGTGATAATTATAGCGATAAACTAAATGCAGCCTATAACGAAGTAGCTTCTGATCCTTCAAAATATGCAGATGTATTTGCAGCTATTCCGGCAAGGTATCCTGCGCAGCTAATTGAAGCGTTATGTTATCTTGTTTTTTTCGGGATTTTGATGTGGCTTTATTGGAAAACCAATGCTGGGCAAATTAAGGGTTTTTTATTGGGCGTTTTCTTTATTTTAGTTTTTGGTGCACGATTTTTTATTGAATTCATTAAGGAAAATCAGGATGGAATAGATCAGAGCCTTGAAGGGTTAAATATGGGGCAATACCTTAGTATTCCACTCGTATTAATAGGTCTTTTCTTTGTGTTTAAAGGAGCTAAATCGCTTAAAAAACTAAAATAGATAATTAGAATAATCTAAAATCTAGTGCTTTTGTTTGACGATTAATCGTCTTAGGCAGCATCAACTGTAAGGAAACTTGATGGTAATTATTAGTTGGGGAGTTAAGAAGACTAGTAAATTTAGTTAGCATATACTGTATTGATATTCTACTCCAATGGTGACCAAGCCCAATAACATAAGAATCATTAATTTGAAGACCGAATATTCCCTTTAATCCTCTATAATTGATGTTAAGTGCGGGTTCAACGGTTTGAAATTTTCCTACAGATGCATAACGAATATTTGGAATTAGCTCTAAATCCTTAATGTTCTTAATTCTGAATTTATGACCATAAATGGCGTTGATTTGAAATGGTATGTCTAGGGTATTAATTTGATTGACACTGAATGACACAAAAAAACGATCGTGATGCAAAACGACTCCCGAATTTAGATCTACTCTGTTTTTATTAAATACTAAGTTAATTGGATAGCTATGCCAAACAGTATTAAATCGATTATAAGTAGCATTCAAACCAATACTTAGCCCGAGGGATTGAGCAAGGTTAAAGTGATAAGCGTAAGCTATACCAATTGCAGTTCTAGAATCGAACCATTGATCATCATGATTAATATTAATTCCAATTCCACTATTAATTGAAGTGAGATGGGTTTGGTAGTTGGCAAAAGATGTGTTAAAATTAGATTCATTAAAAAAACTATGATAACCCAGGTTTAAGTTTCCGCTGCTGAAAATTCCTGTCAATGCAGGATTAGTTTCAATGGGGAGTGCATTTATTTGATTGTTATTGAGTCGTTGAGCCAATATATTAAATGATAAGAAAAAAATGATAAAGACGAGAGTTGCTAATGATTTCATAATATACCTATAATTTATATTGCTTGAATAACCTTACTTTTAGTAAAACAATCATTAGGCTTTAAAAGTTACAGACTAATTTAAACCAGTATTTTCAAAGATTTTGGTTTAACTGCAATCTTAAACTCAACATTTTTAGTCGTGAAGTGCTCTCCATCAATATGGAATGATACAGGTCCATTTTTATCTACTTTAATCCGAACAGAATTGTGAAAATTAATAGCAGTATGATGTTTTGACTTATCAATTTTTTTTGTAAAAAAACGGCTCAGCATAATAGGAGTAGACCAGAGTTTAAATTTATCAATAATCACCAATTCAAATTGGCCATCCTGCATTTCAGATTGTGGAGAAATGGCAAAGCCATTGCCATACTCAGAAGAGTTAGATATACAAACCAATAGGGCTTGTTTATTGAGCGAGAATGTGTCACCGGTTATGCTAAAGTTTAAAGGAGTATACTTTAAATATTCTTTTCTTATCAATTGGGCATAGCTTCTAAGTCCACGTTTATGGTACTTTTCAAATGCTTCAGCAATATGAGCATCAAATCCAAAACCACATACCCCTATAAATGCTTTATCGTTACAAATACCAGTATCAATAGTTTCTATCTTAAAACGGTTAATTATGCCAAGCGCTTTTTTTAAATTTCTAGATATTTTTAGGTGTCTTGCAATACCATTTCCTGAGCCAGTCGGTATAATTCCTAAAGCACAATTTGACATTAGCAAAGCGGTTCCTATTTCATTAACAGTTCCATCTCCGCCAATAGCTATAATAGCATCAAAATCATTCTTTTCAGTAATGGCTATTTCGGCTCCATGATTTTTATATTTGGTATATTTAATGACATATGAAAATTTCTGATGTAGAATTTCATTTTTAATTAAGTTAGGAAGAACATCTTTTTTACCAATACCAGAAATTGGATTAATAATAAATAATATTTTCCTTTTGATAGGCATAATTATTTTGCTTTTAAATTGTTTTCAATCATTCCGTTATGATAGGTTTGAATGAATGCAAGGAGCTTGTTTTTTAAAACTTTTGCTAACTCTGGTTTTTTATGAAGCAAATTTGTTTTAAGCATTTTATCGCTTATTTCATATAATTTTTTGATTTTACCGTTTTGGAAAACAAGGAAATGATCCATTCCAAAAACCAAGTACTTATTGCCGAGTTGAGTAACCGAAAAACCATCTTTATCAGAAAAAATGCTTTCCCCAAAACTATAAAATGGATTATGACAACCAATTAGGTCTAGAATTGTAGGCATAATATCGAATTGACCAACAATTTTAGAAGAAACTCCTCTGAAAAAGTCATTTTTTGGATGAAAGAACACTAATGGTATTGACATTACTCCTCTATCATTAAAATATTTTGGATTAGATGATGAGGAGGTATGATCAGCAGTAATAACAAATAACGTATTTTCATACCAGTCATATTGTTTTGCATTTTTAAAAAACAGACTTAATGAATAATCAGCGTATCTAACAGCATCATGCATTAACGTCTTACTGCCGCTAAACCTATTTCTCAACTCTTCTGGAATATTATATGGTGGATGAGAAGAAAGGCTAAAAATAGTTCCTAAAAAGGGCTCTTTCATTTTGGATATACTGATTGATGTCCACGGAAGAAAAAGATGATCATAAATCCCCCATGTACCATCAAAATCATTATCATTACCATATTCTTTTCTGCCATAATAATTGTCAAATTTTACTTTTGACGCAAATCCATCAAAATTCATGGACCCATTTGTAGCACCATGATAAAAACTTGAAGTATATCCCCTTTTTTTCAATAATTCAGGAAGTGATTCTAATTGATTGGTAGCATAAATTGATGTAATGAATTCTTCTTCCATTAATTTAGGAAGACTTGAAATGACCGAGGGTACAGCATCAATTGATTTTTTGCCATTAGCAAAGCAGTTTTTAAATACCAATCCTTTGCTAATAAGACTGTCCAGAAAAGGAGTGTAAGTAACAGAGTCATTATTCAAAGCACCAATATATTCTACCGAGAAGCTTTCTAGCAGAATAATTACCACGTTTGGATTGTTTAGCTTTGGCTTATTTCCGTATTGTTTGATTGGATTAAACCAATTTTTAATCGACTGGTTTTCGAAATACTTTTTTTCCGTAAGTGGTTTTTTACCATAGGATTTAATAATTGTAAAGGCCGAATTAAGCACCAAAGGAACGTTTTGGTCTAAAGTATATTGAGCGGCATGTATAGGTGATATAGGTCTTAAACCCCAACCTCTGCCGATACTAAGCGAAATAATGATTAACGTAAAAAAAAAGAATAGCTGTTTTTTTAATTTGGTTTCTGTCTTAACCGTCCTGATCCACTTATTATAAGTCCAATTTGCCAACATAATTAACCCCAACATAATTAGCAGTAAATACCAATAATCTTTAATAAACGAAGGGATTTGATTCGCAAAATCGGACCCATAAGATAGCATTTTGAATGTTGAGAAATTACTTCTTGTGCTCGTAAATTTAAAATATTCAATATCAGCAAAATTAATAAGTAAACTGAGGCTAAAAATAAGCATAAACACAGTTTTTAATAAACGTCTATGCCATCTTTCTTTCCTCCAGAATTGAGGAAATATTTCAATAGCTAAAAGTGGTATAAATAATATTGCAGCAGTAATACAATCAAACCAAAATCCTACTAAAAAGTCATAGAAATTAGCTTGTTGAAATTGAATTTTATTAAAATAATAAAATAAAACCCTAGCCAATGAAAACGCAGCAACTAATAGCACAAATTTTTTAAAAAAATTAAGAATATATACTGGGAGAATTTTCAAAATGATTTCATTGATATTATTAACAATAAAGTATTATTAACAAAGGGGCCTAATTCTGTTTTAATTAAGAAGTAAAAGTATTAAATTTGCGCGTAGATTAAATCAAAAATGATGAATAAGTTTATTTTAATTGGTATTTTAAGTATAGCCACAATAGCATGTAAGAACGACACTACAGAATCTAATGTTGAAATAAGTGCGGAAGAAATAGCAAAACTAAAGTCTGATAATAGACTATTGCAGTCACAATTACAAGAAAAGGATTCCGTCTTAAATGAATCAATCATGCTTTTCAATGAAATCGAAGAGAATCTGGCTAAAATTAATCTAAAAGAAGATGAAATTAGATTCAAGTCAAAAGATGTTGAATTAGCTGAGGATGGTAAGCAGTGGATTTTACAAGAAATTCAAAATATTAATTACTTGCGTGAAGCCAATCAAAAGAAAATTAATGCTTTAAACAAAAAGTTGAAGAGCAGTAATGGCAAAATTAGCGAATTAGAAAAGCTAATTACAAATTTGCAGTCAAAAATTGAAGTCCAAGATCAAGAAATTGAGCTACTTAGAACCGAATTATCAGATTTGGATAGGGAATATGTAGAATTATTAGAAGCCTATCAGGAACAATCAACGCTTGCTGCAGAAACTATTATAGAATTAAATACTGCCTATTATGCTTATGGTTCATTTGACGAACTAGAGGCCAATGGAGTTTTAGTTAAAGAAGGTGGTTTTATTGGTATTGGAAAGAAAACAGAATTAAATGATAATTTTAATGAAGATTACTTCACAAAAATTGATATTACCAAGATTTCGGAAATTGAAATAAACGGGGGTAAGAAGGTTAAGTTAATTTCTGATCACCCTTCGAGCTCGTATAATATCAAATCAGAGGGTAGTAAGCATGTTTTAAATATTTTAGATGCCCAGAAATTTTGGAAAGTTTCTAAATATTTGGTCGCTGTTACAGGGTAAATATAATTGTACTATTCTGCTGTTATGATCTGATTTTTATGATGAACAAAACTAATGTTCATATAAAATTTCTATTGAAGTAGCACATTGATCAAAAAAGGAATCTTGAAAATCCGTTTTTATAATTTTATCATTTTTATAGAATTCATATCTTAAATAGAGATTATATTTTAAATCATTTTCATCTCCCCAAAAGTTTTTAATCACTGCTTTTTGTTTAGGAATATTTCCCATAAAATAGCCTTCTTGAATATCAGACAAGATTATATTTACATTATAGAAAGCACTAAATATTTTAACAGAATCATATGAGTTTGCCTCAATTCTTAGATCGACATTTAGTGTCATTCCATTAAACAAAACATCACCTATGTCATGAACGAAAATGCTTTCTCCTTTCTCAGCATCTTCCCCTTTTCCTAGATGTCCTGATGCTAAGTAAGTACCCTTGTTTATTCTAACAGAACTATTGCTGTAGCTAGATGTAGACTTTGTCGTATAATCCATACCAGTAAAGTAGAAAAAACCGTCCTCATCAGTAACAACCTCTTCTAGTAACTTGGTTTCAGTATCTAGCTCAAGAAATGTAGCTCCTTCTTTGAAATTTCGATAAAATTGAACAGTTTGATTTGTCACAGGTTTACCGTTGCAGTCGTCTATTAAGCGGCCATATAAAAAAGCTGTTTTCGCTGGATCCTTTTGACAGGAGAGACTTAAAAATGTAAAAAAACAAAATGATAATACATACTTCATAACATAGTATACTTAATATGGGTTATTAACAAAAACCAAGGTACGAAAAAATGAAATAGACTTCAACCCCTTAATATCATCAAAGTTTTCTAATGATGAAATGTACTAGATATCATTTACAAACGAGACAGGCTAGGGCTGATTGCCTAAATTTAAATTAATTGTTCAGAAAAAAAGCTCTGATGTATTACATCAGAGCTTTTAGTTACATTCTTAAATATTAGTCGTTTATCTATGCGCTAACTGAAGCCTTAGGGGCGGCAGCCATAATTTCAGCATTCGCATTATCTTCAAATTGTTTAAAGTTCTTCACGAATTCATTCGCTAAATGATTGGCTTTAGTATCATACGCAGATTGATCAGCCCAAGTGTTTTTAGGGTGAAGCATTTCCGTTGGTACATTTTCGCATTCGTTTGGCATAGCTAAACCAAATACATCATGATTTGTATAATCAACATGATCTAATTTACCTTCCAAGGCTGCAGTAATCATTGCTCTGGTATATTTTAGCTTAATACGATCTCCAGTACCATATTCACCACCAGACCATCCAGTATTTACCAACCAAACCCTTACATTATGTTTCTCCATTCTTTCCCCTAGCATTTCAGCATATTTTGTTGGATGCAGAGGTAAAAATGGGGCACCAAATCCCGCAGAAAAAACGGTTGTTGGTTCCGTGATCCCAGCTTCCGTACCCGCAACTTTAGCCGTATAACCAGATATAAAGTGGTACATAGCTTGCCCTGGAGTTAATTTTGAAATTGGAGGTAGTACGCCAAAAGCGTCAGCAGTAAGGAAGAAAATATTTTTTGGATTTCCACCTTTAGAAGGAATCATGATATTATCGATATGATCGATAGGATAGGATACTCTGGTATTTTGAGTTATTTCAATATCAGTATAATCTGGTGTGCGTGAATCGTTTTTAAAGCCAATATTTTCTAGAATAGCACCAAATTTTATAGCATTATATATTTGTGGCTCATGCTCTTCTGTCAAATCAATTGTTTTTGCATAGCATCCGCCTTCAAAATTAAATACACCGTTATCTGACCACCCGTGCTCATCATCACCAATTAGGCGACGGTTTTCGTCTGATGATAAAGTCGTTTTGCCCGTACCAGAAAGTCCAAAGAATACTGCTGTATCATTGTTTTTACCAACATTAGCAGAACAATGCATTGATAGCACATTCTTTTCATGAGGTAAAACAAAATTTAACACAGAAAAGATCCCCTTTTTTATTTCACCTGTATATCCTGTACCACCAATAATGATCATCTTTTCAGTGAAATTAATAATCGCAAAATTATGCTGTCTTGTCCCGTCAACCTTTGGGTCTGCCATAAACTCAGGAGCACAGACAACATGCCATTCAGGCTCAAAATTTTCTATTTCTTGATCTGTTGGTCTTAAAAACATGTTGTTAGCAAACATATTTGACCATGGAAATTCTGTTACAACCCTTAGATTTAATCTATAATCTTCATCTGCACAGGCATAAGCATCTCTAACATACAAATCCTTGTTAGTTAAATATGCCTTCATGCGGTTGTATAAAGCTGTAAATTTTTCTGATTCGAATCTCTTGTTAATATTACCCCACCATACAGCATCTTCTGTTTTCGAATCTGCAACAATGAATCTGTCTTGCGGTGAACGTCCAGTAAATTCGCCTGTCTCTATTGCAATTGCACCAGTATCTGTTAGCACACCTTGCCCTAAAATTACAATATCTTCAACTAATTCAGCGGGGGTTAAGTTCCAAAAGGTTGAACCTACATTTTCAAGTCCAATTTGTTTTAAGGAAGCATTTTCAGCTTTTTTTCCGTAAACACTCATAAATTTTTGTTTCAAGCAATAGCTTATGTTTAGACTAACAAAATTAAGGTAAAGTATTTACTAAAGTGTTAAAAAGTCGGTTTTTTTAGATAAAACTATCAACAATAAGTGTTGATTTCTTTTTCAGAAATCCTATAGTTTTTCGCCGCAAATTTTACAGTAAATAGCATTAGAGTCATGACCTTCTGCAGAACAATTATTGCAAGAACGAGCAGTCACTTCTTGGTTTGTATGTGGCTTAATTAATTCTGAGGTTACAATCCCAGTGGGAACCGCAAGAATAGCATAGCCTAAAATCATAACTAATGAGGCGATAAATTGGCCGAGAGGTGTGACAGGAGCAATATCTCCATAACCAACAGTGGTTAAGGTAATTATTGCCCAATAAATACTCCTTGGGATACTTGTAAAACCATCTTCGGCACTTTCGACTAAATACATTACCGTACCAAGAATAGTAGCTAAGGTTAACACAGCCAATAAAAACACCAGAATCCTGTGACGAGATGCCCTTAAAGCATCACCAAGCTGTTTTGATTCTTTAACAAAACGAGCCAGTTTTAAAATTCTGAAAATCCTAAGCAACCTAACCGCTCTAATTACCATTAAAGATTCTGATCCTACAATAAATAAACCAAGGTATGTAGGCAAAATAGACAACAGGTCAATAATACCATAAAAACTAAAAATATACCTTGATGGTTTTCCTATGCTTACTATTCTTGCAGCATATTCAATTGTAAAAAAAACAGTAAAAATCCATTCGATAACATAAAAAATGTCATGGTACTTAGCATTTAATCTAGGTACACTTTCTAACATTACGACTACGATACTAATAATTATTGCAATCAACAGCCCAAGGTCAAACACCTTTCCTGAAGTTGTATCAGCCTCAAAAATGACCTCATGGATTTTTTTTTGCCATGGTTTAAGTTGATGCTTTTCAGTTTTAATATGTGATTGTTTTAGCCTCATTAAAATTCAATGACCTCTAATTTATTATTTTTTGATAATTGCATATTAATGATTGATTTAAAATCTCGGTTACTAACCTGTGGTTTTAAATACTTTTTAAAGAGCAAAGTATTTTTCTTCAAAATAAACCCTGGCGCAAATCCATAGCCTTTGTACTGACCTTTTTCAATACAAACAAAACTGATTTCTGTCTTGCTTTTTCCCTTATCGGTAATAATAAAGCTTTTTTTATTAAATGTTAATTTATTAATTAACTCATTGACCCTTTTATTATAGTCTTCAACAAATTCTGAACCAATACAGGCACCATGACATTCCTTGATAGTATAATTGAAACACGCGCCAGTAGAGCTAAATAACCCACCTAACTTTTGACAAAGTTTATATTCAGAAATTAAATATTCTAACTTTGATTTTGCTGAGGCTAGAGTTGTAAAAGTATGAATCGGTTGTTCGGTAGAATTCGTTTTTTTAATGGTAAGATTTATATACCCTTTGCCGTCAATATAGGTGTATAATCCATAATTAAATATAGTACTTCTCTGGGCGCGATTATAAGTTGGTTGATGCTTTTTGATCAACTCAGACTCTTTTAATAATGAGATTAATTCACTACCAGTTAATTGATAATCAATTCTAGTAATTTCAGATCTCATTTTGATCGCTTTCTCAGTTTTAGTATTTTTTAAATGTTGCTCTATTCTTTTTTTAATATGGATACTTTTACCAATATATATTAAGTCGTTGTTTTCGTTATAGAAAAAATAAACTCCTGTTTTATTTGGAATGTCATCAAATGTATTTAAGTCCAGCTTATGATGAAGTACTTTTGGATTAATATCCTGACGGGTAAACGATTCCAAATTACCTTTATCAATTTTTAAAAGATGTTCAAAAATCTCAACTGTAGCCTGAGTATCGGCCATAGCGCGGTGGTGACTGTCTAAAGCAATACCTAAATGAGTGGATAAGTTTTTTAGGCTATATGAATCAATTCCTGGAATCAGTATTCTTGATGATTGAATGGTACATAAATGAGGTAAACGAATATCTAACCCTAAAGATTTAAATTCTCTTCGGATAATTGGATAATCAAAGCCAATATTATGTGCCACAAATACCCTGTTTTCAAGTAACTGATAAATAGTTTTTGCAACTTCAAAAAATTTGGGGGCGTCAGCAACGTCTTTATTCGAAATTCCAGTCAATTTTGTGACATACCAATCAATACCTTTTTCGGGGTTAACCAAGGTTTCATAACGATCTATTTCTTTATTTCCATCATGAATAATAATGGCTATTTCAATAACCTTATTTTCTTTAGGTGTTCCTCCAGACGTTTCAATATCTACAATTGCGTATTCCAAAATCAATGCAAAGTTAGCAATATTGTAAACATAGTTTTATTTTAATAAAGTAAGGGGACAAGCTAATCATTTTAATTTTTTTATAAAATCAACATTGTATTCAGTTGCAAAATTTTCGGCACCAATAATTTTGGATACAATTCTAAAATTAGGAGCTAAAATAAATGTAGTTGGGTAAGCAGAAAAGTCGAATGCTTTTAAGAGATTTTCTGATCTGTAAATCATACCATTGTATTTTTGAAAAGCTTTAAAATCTTTTAAGGTTTCTATTGTTTCGTTAGATATAGCAATCACATAGGCATCATCCTTGACGTTTTGGTAGAACTCATACAGCCCAGGTAGCTCAGCAATGCATGGGGGACACCATGTAGCCCAAAAATTAAGTATGACCGGTTTATCACCAAATTCATGGAAAGAAATTGGGTGATTATTTTGATCGTAGATTATCCATTGGTCTCTCTGAATACTAATTGTATCACTTCTAGTTTCGTCAAGCTTAATGCTCGTCATAAATAATCTCTGGATTTGACTTTGGAATGAGATTCTCCAAGAAGGTATAATTAATATTAAAACAATTAAACCAAAAAGCACATTCCAAAAATATTTTACTATTCTTTTTTTCATTTCAAGCAGCGCTAAATATAAAAATATTCCTATCCAAAGAAACATTATAAAGGTAATTCTATTTTATACTTTTAAATTCGTATTTTTATAAAATACATTACGACTGTGCGATTAACACTTCTTTTTTTTCTCATTCTAACAGCAGGTTTTTCATTCTCTCAAGAGATATGCGACAATGCTATTGATGATGATGGAGATGGGTTAATCGATTTAAATGATAGTTTGGATTGTAATTGTTCATCAAGTACTATAGTTCCTACTTCATTAATACCAAATCACTCTTTCGAAGATACGTTATGTTGTCCAACAGGAGGTAGCCAAATGAACTGTGCTGATTTGTGGATTCAAGCTTCATGGGGCACGACCGATTATTATAATCTATGTGGTCCTACTCAAGCAGGCAATGCCCCTCAGCCTTTTCCTGGAAATGGCAATGCTATTGTGGGGTTTTCAGGAGGGAATGGGTCTTTAATTTTTGGAAATGAATATGTAGGTGCTTGTTTAAATGGAACTATGTTGGCTGGTACATCATATTCAATTTCTTTTTATGTGGCTCGTACAGCTGGAAGCGCGGACGCTAGTTTGGCAATATTTGGAACGCCTAGTTGCACGGATTTGCCCTGGAGTAGTTGGATGGATTGCCCTATTGGTTTTGGAAGCTGGCAGTTATTAGATTCTCTGACAATTCATCAAATGGTGTCCAGTGCTTGGGAATTAGTCACTATGACTTTCACCCCAACAGTTAATATCAATGCAATTGCCATAGGAAGTATCTGTATGACTTCTAGCACGAGTACCACTACTTTTGGTTATTATTTTATTGATGAGCTTGTTTTAAATGAATCTACTGCTTTTGATCCACTTTTGACACACGGAAGGTATTGTGATAGCAATCTAGTAATTAAATTAAATGTTCAAGGAGTCTCAAATTTTCAATGGTATCAAGACAGTATTGCTTTAGTTGGAGAAATAAGTGATTCTTTAAGCACTAATAAATATTCTCCGGGTAATTATACCATAACATTTGATCATGGTGGTGTTTGTAAGTATTTGGATTACAAAATAGAAACACCAGTTTATCCAAAAGTTGATGTGATACCAATTGCGGATAGTTTATGTATTGGCGAAAGTGCAATATTAATAGGAGACTCTTCATTAACAACCGTTCCTTTTAATAAATGGTATTATGATTTTCAAGACGGTTCCCCAAATGATTCATCATTTACTATTTTCAGAGAGTACAATATACCAGGTAACTACACGATTAAGTTTTTTGCAGAATCTGATGTTGGATGCAAGGATAGTATTGAGGTTCCTATTCATGTCTTTCCTTTACCTGCAGCTCAGGTAGAATTTACGGCCAATGGTAATGTTTATCAACCCTCTCAAGGTGATACTGTTATAGTCTGTGGTACAGATTCTATTTATTTTAATAATTTGTCAACCGTCACAGCCCCAAGTCTCATTTCTAGTTACAGTTGGGATTTTGGTGACATGAATACGTCTACTTTGGAAAATCCAGGTCATCAATATTTAAACATTGGTTTTTATGAGGTTGAGCATGTCATCCAAACAGATAAAGGTTGTAATGATACCATCATCTTTACCATTGAAATAAAAACAAGCCCTGAAGCTGATTTTACCTTCAACAGCGATTACTGTGAGGGTGAACTGATTAGTTTTACCAATACCAGTAGTATTCCCCTTGGTAGTATTGTAAGCCATAGTTGGGACTTTGGAGATTTCAACCAAAGCATTAATATTGACCCCCAACATCAATATACCGTACAAGGTAATTATAACGTTCAATTAATTGTAGAAAGTGATGAAGGTTGTAAAGATTCCATTACCCAGCCAGTAACTATTCATCCTAAACCAACTGCCGACTTTTTAATCTCAGGTTATTGCCAAGCAGATACCGTAGATTTTACAGACCAAAGCACTGTGCCAACAGGAACCATTGATACCTGGCAATGGCATTTTGGAGATGGTAGTAGTTCAACCATACAAGATACCAGCCATTACTACAATGCGCCAAATGCCTATTTAATAGAGCTTATTGTAGAAACAGATCAAGGATGTAGAGATACACTCGATTCTTTGTATACCATTTCACCTTCACCGCAAGCTGCTTTTACTTTAGAAGACTATTGTGAGAATGAACCCATTCAAATCAGCAATAGTTCTAGTATTAGTTCAGGTACTATGTCTTATGATTGGGCGTTCGAAAATAATATCAATTCAACACTCAATAATCCACCAGCATTTTCTTATGCCATTGCAGGAGACTATATGGCTACTTTGACCCTCACATCCGATCAAGGTTGTGTGTCTACTCTCAATCAAAACTTAACGGTTCGTCCAACACCAATGGCTGTGATCAATGAAGATGAAATAACCGGTTGTAGTCCTTTGCGCGTTAACCTTTCTAATCAACCAGACCCCAATATCACAAACTGTGTTTGGGATTTAGGAGATGGCACCATCATTGAGGCATGTAATTTTATTGATCATGATTTTGAATCAGGTGTTTATGAGGTAACATTGACGGTTTACAGCCAATATAATTGCACGAGTTCAGATAGTAAATCTGATTTTATTACAGTTACTCAAACCCCAACAGCTGCTTTTAGCTATTCACCGCAAATCTTAACAGTAAAAGACAACATTATTAACTTTAGTAATGATTCAAGAGGGACAAATGATTTCATTTGGGACTTTGGAGATGAATTAGGTTCAAGTACAGATGTAAACCCAACTCTAACCCTACCACAAGTCGCTTCCTCGTATAGTATCAGTTTAACTGCCATAAGTGATGATGGTTTGTGCGAAGATGTGATAACCACATACATAAAAGTGTTAGATGGATTAGTATTCTTTGTGCCGAATAGTTTTACTCCAGATGGAAGTGGTTTTAATGAAACGTTTACACCTATTATGACTTCTGGTTTTGACATTTACACCTATCAACTGACTATTTTTAACCGTTGGGGAGAGATTTTATTTATATCAAAAGACCCGCAAGTAGGGTGGGATGGTACTTATAATGGCGAATCACTTATGACAGGCACTTACTTGTGGCAAATCGATTATTATCTAATCTCTACAGATGAAGGTATCACTGAAAGAGGAACAGTGAATTTAATCCGCTAATTAAAAGTTAATGACCAACCTAAAAATTAGTATCTTTACTTAAATAGAATAGAACTGTGCGATTCATATTTTTTATCTTTCTTGGTTTAAGTATAAATTTTTCTTTTTCACAGGAGATATGCGACAATGCTATTGATGATGATGGAGATGGGTTAATCGATTTAAATGATAGTTTGGATTGTAATTGTACTTTTTTCAATCCTCCACTTCCTCCATCATTAATACCCAACCCTTCGTTTGAAGACACAGTTTGTTGTCCGTTTATTTCTAGCCAACTTCATTGCGCGGTAAGCTGGATACAAGCATCAAACGCCACTTCTGATTATTTCAATTTATGCGATTATTCATCATTAGGAGGTAATCATGTTGTTCCGCAGCAACCATTACCTGGCAATGGAAATGCTTATGTCGGTTTTTTTATTAATTCTAATAATTACAAAGAGTACGTAGGAGCTTGTTTAAACTCACCTTTACTAGCTGGCACTTCCTATACTATTTCGTTTTATACTGCTTATGCTATAGGGAATTTAAGTGCAGATTTAAGTATTTTTGGAACATCCGATTGTGCAGATTTACCGTGGACTTCATTTGACTGCCCAAGTAATTTAGGGAATTGGCAGTCATTAAGTTCTCAGATAGTAAATTATACTAGTGATGGGGCCTGGCAGCAAATTACCATGACATTTACACCAAGTGTTAATATTAATGCTATTTCTCTTGGTGGAACTTGTGGAAGTGTTACAGGCTTTAGTTATTATTATGCTGATGAGTTGACGGTGAATGCTACTTCACTGTTTAATTCAATTTCGAGCGAAGGTTTATATTGTAATGGAGATATGGTGCTTAACATTAATGCAGCTGGCGCTTCAAACTATCAATGGTATCAAAATGGTGTTGCTCTAATTGGTGAAATTGGTGATTCTTTAAGCATGACTACATACCCTCCTGGAAAGTATAGTATTACTTTCGATAATGCTGGAATTTGTAATAAAGGTGACTATATTTTGTCTCCCCCAGTTTATCCCATTTCAAATGTTACAATTGTAGCAGATAGTATGTGTGTAGGAGGAGCTGCTATTTTATTAGGCGATTCTTCCTCGACTCCGGTTCCATATGATAGCTGGTACTTCGATTTTCAAGATGGTTCTCCAAACAGTACAGCATTTGGTATTTTTAAAGAGTATCAACTTCCAGGTAACTATGCCATTAAATTTGTTACTGAATCTAAAGGTTGCAAAGACAGTATTGAAATTCCGATAAGTGTTTTTCCTTTACCTGCTGCTCAGGTAGAATTTACCGCTAATGGCATTATTCATCAACCCTCTCAAGGTGATACTGTTATAGTCTGTGGTACAGATTCTATCTACTTTAATAATTTGTCAACCGTCACAGCCCCAAGCCTCATTTCTACTTACATTTGGGATTTTGGTGACATGAATACGTCCACTTTGGAAAATCCAGGTCATCAATATTTAAACATTGGTTTTTATGAGGTTGAGCATGTCATCCAAACAGACAAAGGTTGTAATGATACCATCATCTTTACCATTGAAATAAAAACAAGCCCTGAAGCTGATTTTACCTTCAACAGCGATTACTGTGAGGGTGAACTGATTAGTTTTACCAATACCAGTAGCATTCCCCTTGGTAGTATTGTAAACCATAGTTGGGACTTTGGAGATTTCAACCAAAGCATTAATATTGACCCTCAACATCAATATATCACACAAGGTAATTATAACGTTCAATTAGTTGTAGAAAGTGATGAAGGTTGTAAAGATTCCATTACCCAGCCAGTAACTATTCATCCTAAACCAATTGCCGACTTTTTAATCTCAGGTTATTGCCAAGCAGATACCATAGATTTTACAGACCAAAGCACTGTGCCAACAGGAACCATTGATACCTGGCAATGGCATTTTGGAGATGGCAGTAGTTCAACTATACAAGATACCAGCCATTACTACAATGCGCCAAATGCCTATTTAATAGAGCTTATTATAGAAACAGATCAAGGATGTAGAGATACACTCGATTCTTTGTATACCATTTCACCTTCACCGCAAGCTGCTTTTACTTTAGAAGACTATTGTGAGAATGAATCCATTCAAATCAGCAATAGTTCTAGTATTAGTTCAGGTACTATGTCTTATGATTGGGTGTTCGAAAATAACATCAATTCAACACTCAATAATCCACCAGCATTTTCTTACGCCAGTGCAGGAGACTATATGGCTACTTTGACCCTCACATCCGATCAAGGTTGTGTGTCTACTCTCAATCAAAACTTAACGGTTCGTCCAACACCAATGGCTGTGATCAATGAAGATGAAATAACCGGTTGTAGTCCTTTGCGCGTTAACCTTTCTAATCAACCAGACCCCAATATCACAAACTGTGTTTGGGATTTAGGAGATGGCACCATCATTGAGGCATGTAATTTTATTGATCATGATTTTGAATCAGGTGTTTATGAAGTAACATTAACGGTTTACAGCCAATATAATTGCACGAGTTCAGATAGTAAACCTGATTTTATTACAGTTACTCAAACCCCAACAGCTGCTTTTAGCTATTCACCGCAATCTGTTTCAGTCAAAGATACAGAACTCGATCTGATCAATAACTCAGTAGGAGGGACCAGTTTTATTTGGGACTTTGGAGATGAATTAGGCTCAAGTACAGACGAAAACCCGATTCTTATTCTACCAAGAATAGCAACTACTTATGCCATTCGCTTAAGTGCTATTAGTGATGATGGTTTATGTGAAGATGAAACGGTACGAACCATAAAGGTATTAGATGAATTATTATTCTACGTACCCAACAGTTTTACTCCAGACGATAATGGTTTTAATGAAACGTTTACACCCATTATGACTTCTGGTTTTGACATTTACACCTATCAACTGACTATTTTTAACCGTTGGGGAGAGATTTTATTTATATCAAAAGACCCACAAGTAGGGTGGGATGGCACATACAATGGTGAATCTTTAATGACAGGCACCTACTTATGGCAAATCGATTATTATTTAGTCTCAACTGATGAGGGTGTAACCGAAAGAGGGACGGTTAATGTGATTCGGTAGTAAGGAAATTAATAGCTAACTCTAAAAGTAGTATCTTTACTGAATAGAACAGAGTTGTGCGATTCATATTTTTTATATTTTTTAGTTTATCTCTAAATATTTCTTTTTCCCAAGAGATATGCAATAATGCCATTGATGATGACGGAGATGGATTAATAGATTTGAATGATTCTTTAGATTGTACATGTGTTCTGCTTCAACAGCCACCTTCATTAATTCCTAATCCCTCTTTTGAGGCAAGTCAATGCTGCCCTAGCAGTCAAGGACAACTAACATGCGCTGATACTTGGATTCAAGCAGCAACAGGTACAAGCGATTACTTTAATTTATGTAATTATACCCATATCCCATCCCTTCTTTTATCCCCTCCGCAATTCCCTATTCCAGGAAATGGTAATGGTTATATAGGACTATTTATGTCAAGTGGTGTTGAAGAGTATATAGGTGCCTGCTTAAATGATACATTGTTTGCAGGTACTTCATATACTATTTCGTTTTATACTGCTTATGCAGGTGGAGGCGGATCTCTAAATGCAGATTTAGCCATTTATGGAACAACAGATTGTTCGGATTTACCCTGGAACTCATTATTCTGCCCAATCGGGTTTGGTAATTGGCAGCTTCTTAGTTCTCAAGCAGTAACATATACCAATGACGGCGCATGGCAACAGGTTTCAGTCACTTTTATTCCTGCCGTTGACATAACAGCCATTAGTCTCGGAGGAGTATGTAATGGCAACTTAGGTATCTTGAACTATTATTATTTTGATGAGTTGCAGCTAAATGCCTCAAATCTGTCCAATAATATCAGTGACTTAGGAAGATATTGTGATAGCAATTTAGTACTGATTCTAAATGCCTCAGGGTCCTCCAATTTTCAGTGGTATCGAAATGGGGTAGCCCTGATAGGTGAAAATAATGATACTTTAAATGTGTCTAACTACTTACCTGGGGACTATACAATTATTTTCGATCAATCAACAGTTTGCAAATCTTTGGATTATACAATTGATCCTCCAGTTTATCCTAATGCTAGCGTTAATTCGGTTATAGACAGTTTATGCGTTGGTGAAAATGCAGTTTTACAAGGAGACTCTTCCTCAACTATTACTTCGTTTTATAATTGGCGTTGGGACCTTCAAAATGGATCAGCATATATTAATACATTCAATATCACAGAACAATTTTTGTCACCGGGTAATTACAATATTGAGTTCTTTGTAGAATCAAATTTGGGTTGTAAGGATAGTATTTTAGTACCTGTTACTGTATTTGCATTACCTGATGCTCAAGCCGAAGTAATGGTTAATGGTACAGCATATCAACCTGCAGAAGGAGAGAATATTTTTGCTTGCAATAGCGATTCTATTTATTTCAGTAGTCTTTCTAATGTGACGACTCCAAACACCATTTCAAATTATGAATGGGACTTTGGTGACTTCAATATTTCAAATCTCGAAAATCCTTCACACAAATTTACAAATACTGGACTTTATACTGTTAAACTGAAAATTGAAACTGATAAGGGATGTGTAGATAGTTTATCATTTACCATTGATGTGCTCCCTAATCCTCAAGCAGATTTTATTTTTCAAAATAACAATTGCGAGGGAGAAATTATAAGTTTTACAAATACAAGTACTATAAATATTGGTTCCATTAACAGCTATGAATGGGATTTTGATGATCAAAACCAAAGCGGTGGTCTTAATCCTCAGCATCAATATAATACACCAGGTACTTATGACATTCAATTGATTGTAGAAAGTGATCAGGCTTGTAAAGATTCCATCACTCAGTCTGTTACCATTCACCCTAAACCTATTGCTAACTTTTTAATCTCAGGTTATTGCCAAGCAGATACCATAGACTTTGCAGATCAGAGCATGGTGTCAACCGGGACCGTTGATACTTGGCAGTGGAACTTTGGAGATGGAGCTAGCTCAAATGTAAAGGATACTAGCCATTTTTATTCATTATCAGATTCATACTTAATTCAGCTTGTTGTTGAAACAGATCAAGGATGCAGAGATACTCTTGATTCATTATATACGGTTTTTCCTTCACCAATTCCTGACTTTCAATTTAATGATCAATGTGAGGATGAAAATATTATTATTATTAACAACTCTACTATTGCTTCAGGAACTATGTCATACAGTTGGACTTTTCAAAACAGTATCAATTCAACATTAAGTAATCCACCTGCATTTTCGTACCCTGACAGTGGTCAATATTCGGCTTTACTCGAGCTGACATCCGATCAAGGTTGTACTTCATCCCAAACTAAACTCATCACAATTCATCCATTACCAATTGCTTACATTAATGAAAACCCGATTACAGGTTGTGACCCTTTTGAAGTTAAGCTTACAAATTTTCAAGATCAGAATATTACAAGTTGTGTTTGGGATTTTGGAAATGGAGTGACTATTGAAGGTTGTGGGTTAATAAGAAGTACTTTTAATAAAGGTTCTTATGATGTTAAGTTAACGGTCTACAGCTCATTTGATTGTGAGAGCTCTATCAGTAAAAATGATTTTATTAAAGTGGTAGAAACTCCAGTTGCTGCTTTTAATTATTCACCAAATGTGATTTCCGTAAAAAACAATATTATTTACTTTAACAATGAATCCATTGGGGCAAGTGACTTTATTTGGGATTTTGGCAGTGATTTAGGAACAAGTAATGAAGAAAATCCTGAATTGATTTTACCAAAAATAGCTACTGGTTATACAATTAATTTAACAGCCATTAGTGCTGATGGCTTATGTGAAGATGTTACTAATAGAGTGATTAAGGTATTTGATGAGTTAATTTTTTATGTCCCAAATAGTTTTACACCTGACAATAATGGTTTTAATGAAACCTTCACTCCTGTAATGACTTCAGGTTTTGATATTTACTCTTATCAATTGACTGTTTTTAACCGTTGGGGTGAGATTCTATTTATTTCAAAAGATCCAAAAATAGGGTGGGATGGAACCTATAATGGGACACCTGTTTCGGTAGGTACCTACCTATGGCAGATAGATTATTATGCAATTGCTACTGATGAAGGGTCAACTGAAAGGGGAACCATTAATTTAATAAGATAAAAGCTGCTTTTCCAATTATAGTACGTTATCATATTAGGAAGCTAAATTTATTTTGATCTAGCATATCGTATAAGACGCCCTGGAATGTAAAATTTTAATATATTTATTGTATATTATAGTAGAATGAGGTTGGCTATTTTTTTCCTTAGTTTTTTATGTGTAAATTTCTCTTTTGCTCAGGAAATTTGTAATAATGCAATAGATGATGATGGGGATGGTTTGATAGATTTGAAAGACTCTTTAGAATGTAATTGTGTGCCATACTTACCTCCAGTTTCTTTAATTCCAAACCCCTCTTTCGAAGATACATTATGTTGTCCTTCGAATCATACTCAATTGAACTGTGCGGAGACTTGGATTCAGGCTGCTCTTGGTACTAGTGATTATTATAATACATGTGGTTTTACCTCTATTAATTCTCCTTTTACCAGCCCACCACAATTTCCTATTCCTAACAATGGAAAAGGTTATGTAGGGTTTTATATTTTCAATACGTCGAAGGAATATGTTGGAGCGTGTTTAAATGGTGTTTTGCAAGCAGGTACATCATATACTATTTCATTTTACACAGCCTTTGCCGGAGGAGATTTGAGCTCGGAGTTAGCTATTTTTGGCACACCAAACTGTACAGACTTACCATGGAACACCCAAACTTGCCCAGTTGGTTCTGGAAGCTGGCAGACATTAAGCTCTCAGATTGTAAATTATACTAATGATGGGGCTTGGCATCAGGTTATTATGACGTTTACACCTAATGTTAATATTAGTGCAATTAGTATTGGTGGCGCTTGTAATGCCTCAATTACATCAATAGCAAATTATTATTATTTGGATGAATTGAATCTTATTTCTACGAATCAGTTTAATTACATTTCTGAACAAGGTTTCTATTGCACAGGTGATTTGGTATTGACTACTAATTCTATAGGAGGGACTAATTTTCAATGGTATCAAGACGGGGTAGCTCTTTTAGGAGAAACAAGCTTGACGTTTAATGCATTTAATTATCCTCCGGGACTTTATACAGTTACTTTTAATCAGTCTGGTATTTGTAGGTCCATTAATTATACAATTGATGTTCCTGCCTACCCAACTGCGAACGTTAACGTATTGGTAGATAGTTTATGTGTAGGTGAAAGTGCTATACTACTCGGAGATTCTAGCGCTACTCCAGCCCCTTATGCCAATTGGTACTATGATTTTCAAGATGGCTCACCAAATTCAAATTCATTTAGTGTTTTTAAAGAATACCAAGCTCTAGGAAATTATACGGTTAAATTTTATGCAGAAACTTCAGAAAGGTGCAAAGACAGTATTGAAATTCCGATAAGTGTTTTTCCTTTACCTGCAGCTCAGGTAGAATTTACGGCCAATGGTAATGTTTATCAACCCTCTCAAGGTGATACTGTTATAGTCTGTGGTACAGATTCTATTTATTTTAATAATTTGTCAACCGTCACAGCCCCAAGTCTCATTTCTAGTTACAGTTGGGATTTTGGTGACATGAATACGTCTACTTTGGAAAATCCAGGTCATCAATATTTAAACATTGGTTTTTATGAGGTTGAGCATGTCATCCAAACAGATAAAGGTTGTAATGATACCATCATCTTTACCATTGAAATAAAAACAAGCCCTGAAGCTGATTTTACCTTCAACAGCGATTACTGTGAGGGTGAACTGATTAGTTTTACCAATACCAGTAGTATTCCCCTTGGTAGTATTGTAAGCCATAGTTGGGACTTTGGAGATTTCAACCAAAGCATTAATATTGACCCCCAACATCAATATACCGTACAAGGTAATTATAACGTTCAATTAGTTGTAGAAAGTGATGAAGGTTGTAAAGATTCCATTACCCAGCCAGTAACTATTCATCCTAAACCAACTGCCGACTTTTTAATCTCAGGTTATTGCCAAGCAGATACCGTAGATTTTACAGACCAAAGCACTGTGCCAACAGGAACCATTGATACCTGGCAATGGCATTTTGGAGATGGTAGTAGTTCAACCATACAAGATACCAGCCATTACTACAATGCGCCAAATGCCTATTTAATAGAGCTTATTGTAGAAACAGATCAAGGATGTAGAGATACACTCGATTCTTTGTATACCATTTCACCTTCACCGCAAGCTGCTTTTACTTTAGAAGACTATTGTGAGAATGAACCCATTCAAATCAGCAATAGTTCTAGTATTAGTTCAGGTACTATGTCTTATGATTGGGCGTTCGAAAATAATATCAATTCAACACTCAATAATCCACCAGCATTTTCTTATGCCATTGCAGGAGACTATATGGCTACTTTGACCCTCACATCCGATCAAGGTTGTGTGTCTACTCTCAATCAAAACTTAACGGTTCGTCCAACACCAATGGCTGTGATCAATGAAGATGAAATAACCGGTTGTAGTCCTTTGCGCGTTAACCTTTCTAATCAACCAGACCCCAATATCACAAACTGTGTTTGGGATTTAGGAGATGGTACTATCATTGAGGCATGCAATTTTATTGATCACGATTTTGAATCAGGTGTTTATGAAGTAACATTAACGGTTTACAGCCAATATAATTGCACGAGTTCAGATAGTAAACCTGATTTTATTACAGTTACTCAAACCCCAACAGCTGCTTTTAGCTATTCACCGCAATCTGTTTCAGTCAAAGATACAGAACTCGATCTGATCAATAACTCAGTAGGAGGGACCAGTTTTATTTGGGACTTTGGAGATGAATTAGGCTCAAGTACAGACGAAAACCCGATTCTTATTCTGCCAAGAATAGCAACTACTTATGCCATTCGCTTAAGTGCTATTAGTGATGATGGTTTATGTGAAGATGAAACGGTACGAACCATAAAAGTATTAGATGAATTATTATTCTACGTACCCAACAGTTTTACTCCAGACGATAATGGTTTTAATGAAACGTTTACACCCATTATGACTTCTGGTTTTGACATTTACACCTATCAACTGACTATTTTTAACCGTTGGGGAGAGATTTTATTTATATCAAAAGACCCGCAAGTAGGGTGGGATGGTACTTATAATGGTGAATCTTTAATAATGGGTACATACCTCTGGCAAATTGATTATTATTTAATTTCTACTGATGAAGGTATTACTGAAAGAGGAACAGTGAATTTGATTCGGTAGTAAGGAAATTAATAGCTAACTCTAAAAGTAGTATCTTTACTAAATAGAACAGAGTTGTGCGATTCATATTTTTTATATTTTTTAGTTTATCTCTAAATATTTCTTTTTCTCAAGAGATATGCAATAATGCCATTGATGATGATGGAGATGGATTAATAGATTTGAATGATACGTTGGATTGTACGTGCATAGAATATACTTCAATTACAAATCTAATTCCAAACAACTCTTTTGAATTGAATTCTTGCTGTCCTTCAGGTGCAGGACAGTTGAACTGTTTAGATGTGTGGAATCATGCGAATTATGGTTCATCTGATTATTATAATCTTTGTAGTTCTTATTCGGTTAATAACCCTCAAATGCAAGCTGCACAAGTGCCAATTCCAGGAGGTGGCAATGGATATGTTGGTATTGGTGGTGGTGGAATAACCCAAGCAGGTAACCTTTATAATGAATGTATAGGGGTTTGTTTAACAGGCACTTTATTTGCAGGTAATTCATATACGATTTCATTTTATACGGCAAAGGGGTCTGGAAGTAATACTTTTGATTTGACTGTTTTTGGGACACCAAACTGTTCAGATTTATATTGGGGCAATTGGACTTGTCCACTTGGCACTGGAAGCTGGCAGGCTTTAGCTTCCCAGAGTATAACGTACTCAAATGATGGAGCATGGCAACAAGTTTCAATGACATTTACACCTAATGTTAATGTAAATGCTATTTCAATTGGTGTTAATTGTGGAAATAATTCTTTAACAAATTCTGATTATTGCTATATCGACGAATTAGTTCTCAACGAAATCAATATTATTACTCAAGGGAGTTATTGTAATGGAAATTTAACCCTTACTTTAAATTCTGGAATAGGGGCTTCAAATTTTCAATGGTATAGAGATAGTGTAGCACTTATTGGAGAAACATCTAGTTCAATAAATGCATTTAATTATTCACCAGGAAACTATACTATAAGTTTTGATCATGGAGGAATTTGTAAAACGATAACTTCATTTGAAGCTCCTGTATACCCTGCCGCAAATGTGATTTCAATTGTAGATAGCTTATGTGTAGGAGGAAGCGCTGTTTTGCTAGGTGACTCGTCCTTAACTGCAGCTTCATTTAGTAGTTGGTACTTTGATTTTCAAGATGGATCACCTAATGATTCCTCATTTAGTATAGCCAAAGAATACCAAATCGCTGGCAATTATGTTATTAAGTTTTTTGCAGAATCTGATCTTGGTTGCAAAGACAGTATTGAAGTTCCGATCAGTGTTTTTCCTTTACCTGCTGCTCAGGTAGAATTTACCGCTAATGGCATTATTCATCAACCCTCTCAAGGCGATACTGTTATAGTCTGTGGTACAGATTCTATCTACTTTAATAATTTGTCAACCGTTACAGCCCCAAGTCTCATTTCTAGTTACAGTTGGGATTTTGGTGACATGAATACATCCACTTTGGAAAATCCAGGTCATCAATATTTAAACATTGGTTTTTATGAGGTTGAGCATGTCATCCAAACAGACAAAGGCTGTAATGATACCATCATCTTTACCATTGAAATAAAAACAAGCCCTGAAGCTGATTTTACCTTCAATAGCGATTACTGCGAGGGTGAACTGATTAGTTTTACCAATACCAGTAGTATTCCCCTTGGTAGTATTGTAAACCATAGTTGGGACTTTGGAGATTTCAACCAAAGCATTAATATTGACCCTCAACATCAATATATCACACAAGGTAATTATAACGTTCAATTAATTGTAGAAAGTGATGAAGGTTGTAAAGATTCCATTACCCAGCCAGTAACTATCCATCCTAAACCAACTGCCGACTTTTTAATCTCAGGTTATTGCCAAGCAGATACCATAGATTTTACAGACCAAAGCACTGTGCCAACAGGAACCATTGATACCTGGCAATGGCATTTTGGAGATGGCAGTAGTTCAACTATACAAGATACCAGCCATTACTACAATGCGCCAAATGCCTATTTAATAGAGCTTATTGTAGAAACAGATCAAGGATGTAGAGATACACTCGATTCTTTGTATACCATTTCACCTTCACCGCAAGCTGCTTTTACTTTAGAAGACTATTGTGAGAATGAACCCATTCAAATCAGCAATAGTTCTAGTATTAGTTCAGGTACTATGTCTTATGATTGGGCGTTCGAAAATAATATCAATTCAACACTCAATAATCCACCAGCATTTTCTTATGCCATTGCAGGAGACTATATGGCTACTTTGACCCTCACATCCGATCAAGGTTGTGTGTCTACTCTCAATCAAAACTTAACGGTTCGTCCAACACCAATGGCTGTGATCAATGAAGATGAAATAACCGGTTGTAGTCCTTTGCGCGTTAACCTTTCTAATCAACCAGACCCCAATATCACAAACTGTGTTTGGGATTTAGGAGATGGCACCATCATTGAGGCATGTAATTTTATTGATCATGATTTTGAATCAGGTGTTTATGAGGTAACATTGACGGTTTACAGCCAATATAATTGCACGAGTTCAGATAGTAAATCTGATTTTATTACAGTTACTCAAACCCCAACAGCTGCTTTTAGCTATTCACCGCAAATCTTAACAGTAAAAGACAACATTATTAACTTTAGTAATGATTCAAGAGGGACAAATGATTTCATTTGGGACTTTGGAGATGAATTAGGTTCAAGTACAGATGTAAACCCAACTCTAACCCTACCACAAGTCGCTTCCTCGTATAGTATCAGTTTAACTGCCATAAGTGATGATGGTTTGTGCGAAGATGTGATAACCACATACATAAAAGTGTTAGATGGATTAGTATTCTTTGTGCCGAATAGTTTTACTCCAGATGGAAGTGGTTTTAATGAAACGTTTACACCTATTATGACTTCTGGTTTTGACATTTACACCTATCAACTGACTATTTTTAACCGTTGGGGAGAGATTTTATTTATATCAAAAGACCCGCAAGTAGGGTGGGATGGTACTTATAATGGTGAATCTTTAATAATGGGTACATACCTCTGGCAAATCGATTATTATTTAATTTCTACTGATGAAGGTATTACTGAAAGAGGAACAGTGAATTTGATCCGGTAGAGAGATTCAATCCACTACTTTTTGCTTTTCAGATGATTTAAAAATGACGTTAAATGCTTTATAAATGCCCAAGTGTAAAATATTAGAATGATCTAAGTCATCAAAGTACTCATAGTAAACTGTAAAGTTTGATCTGTTGAGATCCCTAAATTTTTCGTACATCACTTTTGCCGATTGCTCCATTAACCTTCCTTCTTTACCAACCCCTATATAAACCGTTTTTTTGCTTAGGCAATTCGTTGGCTCAAGTTTTAAAAGTGAGGCATTATCCCACCATAAGCTTGGGCTAATGATGATATAATTGTCAAATATATGTGGTTTCTTTATTAAAATCTCACTAACCAATAAACCGCCAAGCGACTGCCCGATTATAGTGCTTTCCGAAGACATCCGATATCGTTTGGTAATTAGTGGGATTAATTCATTATCAATAAAATTGATAAAGTCTCCAGAATGTCGTTTTGAATCGTAATTTTTGTCAACCTTTTTTCGTCTTTTATCCGGAAATGTAAAATCTCTTTTTCGGTCAATATTTGAAATACCAACTACAATAGATTCTGGCACAAAGTTAATCCAGGAATACGATCCAAATTGAACTATACCTGCAATATGAATAAAATCTTCATCAATTGATCCATCTAATAAATAGATTACAGGGTACTCCCTTGTTAAATCTTCAGAATAGCTATGCGGCAAATAAATGTTTATGATTCGTTCTTCGTTTAATACATCAGAATGGATTTTAATCTTATCACCAATGGCTAATGGTTCTATATATTCCAAATAGCTACTATTTTGGCTTCGGACAATTGGAGAAAAAATAAATGTAATAATGAGGAGAAGGTTAATATTATTTTTCATGTTGATATGCTAATTGTCTAATGGCCACTAGATGAGTAAATATAACTATAGGAACTATAACTGTTGGTAGCCAGCTGAATGGAAAATTAAAAATGGCAATATTTGGTTGTTGAATACCAAAATATTGAAAAGGTGATGGTGCGGACAAAAACGCCAAAACAATTATATTCACAAGTAAAGCCAAGCAAACAATGTTCCAAAAAAGCATAAAACGATTACTTAGTTTTCTTTTTACATGGCCAAATAAAAGGACGAAGGGCGCGGTTAGGCCAGCAATAATATCAAAATTCTGACCTGCAAATGTCATTACTTTAGGGATAGCATTTTCAATAAATAAATAATATAACCCAAATTCAATTGGAATTCTAACAATATGTATGATTATTATCCTTTCTAAAGGGAGGTTGTCAATGAAATTTTTACCCTTTTCATTATTAAATAAATATAGCATACAAAAAACAGTAGGAATTACACCAAACAACACTATTTTAGGAGGCATTGTGTTCATACCACTATTATATACACCTATTTTGGTTAAAGCCATTTGAAAGATAAGCCATACGGAAAGGAAAAGAGTCACTTTTACAGCAATTGAACTGGATTTAGGAGTTTGACTTCCTTGAATTGCCCAAAATAGAGTACCAAGGCAAAATATAGCCGATATAATAAAAATAAGAGAAACGTAATTAGGCAGATCTTGTGGGAGCTCCATTATTTAATAGCTATTTGCAAGTTCGAAGTTAATATTTTTTATCGAAAAAGTGCATAGCCCAAGAGCCGTGATTATATTCGTTCAATCCAAACAAATTAGTATTTTTGTTTCAAAATTCTAAGCATGAGCACCAAACCTAGTATTTTAAAAGGAACTAGAGATTTTTTACCAAATACCATGGCTAAACGCCAATATATTTTTGATACCATTATCAAGATTTTTAAAACGTATGGTTTCGTTGGCATTGAAACACCAACCATTGAAAAAACTGAAACACTAATGGGTAAATATGGTGAAGAAGGAGACCGTTTGATTTTTAGAGTACTTAACTCTGGAGATAAGCTAAAGAATGCCAATCATTCAGCCTTATCTAACAATGAATTGGCTAAATATGCAAATTCAATATCAGATAAGGCTTTAAGGTATGATTTAACCGTTCCTTTTGCCAGATTCGTTGTTCAACATCAAAATGATTTATCATTTCCATTTAAACGGTATCAAATTCAGCCCGTTTGGCGAGCAGATCGTCCTCAAAGGGGTAGATATAGAGAGTTTTACCAATGTGATGTTGATGTGGTTGGTAGTGATTCATTAATTTATGAAGTTGAGCTCATTCAAATATTTGATGGTGTTTTATCAAAACTGGGATTGAATGATTTTTCCATTAAATTCAATAACCGTAAAATTTTAACAGGAATCGCTGAAGTATGCGGAGAAAGTGAACGGCTGGTAGATTTAACTGTGGCTCTTGATAAACTGGACAAAATTGGGGCAGATGGTGTTATTAAAGAACTGGCGGAGCGAGGCATTGGGCAAAATGCCATAGAAGAAATTAAACCTTTATTCGAATTTACTGGAGATCATACCGCTAAAATTGAAAAAATGAAAAGCTTCTTATCTGGTTCTGAAATTGGATTAAAAGGAATAGAAGAGCTTGAATTTGTGATTAATTCAGTAACTAATTTAGGACTTGAAAAAGCGCAATTGAAATTTGATGTGACACTAGCAAGGGGATTAAGTTATTATACAGGTGCTATTTTTGAAGTCATTACTAATGAGGTTAAAATGGGAAGTATATGTGGAGGTGGCCGATACGATAATTTAACGGAATTGTTTGGTGTTTCAGGAATGTCTGGTGTTGGTATTTCTTTTGGAGCGGATAGAATATATGACGTCATGGATGAGCTAAATTTATTTCCAGCCGATTTGAACACATCAACCCAAGTACTTTTTGTAAATTTTGGTGAAAAAGAAGAGGCTCACAGTATGATTTTGGCAAAACAATTAAGACAATCAAATATTTCAACAGAAGTATATCCTTCGTCTGACAAAATGAAAAAGCAAATGAAGTTTGCAAACGATAAGTCGATTCCAATAGTGGTAATGATCGGTGAAAATGAGATGAGAGATGAAACCATCACTTATAAGAATATGATTACTGGGGAACAATTTACTACTGGGAAAGAGGAATTTATTCAATACTTAAAATCGAAATAATGAAGCACATAATTAGTAATGAATTTTTGTCGATAGACAAAGTAAAAGAACTAATTCAAAATAAGGTGAGCTTAGAATTGAGTGATGTTTCAAAAAAAAATATCCTTAAGTGCCGTGCCTATCTGGATGAAATTTCAAAGACTAATGCCATTCATTATGGTATTAATACTGGGTTTGGATCATTGTGTGATACGGTCGTCTCGCAAACAGAACTCAGCCAATTGCAAAGAAATTTAGTTATTTCCCACGCCTGCGGTCTTGGAGAAGAAGTACCTAAGGAAATTGTTAAGCTAATGATGCTTTTAAAAGCCCAAGGCTTATCTTACGGTCATTCAGGTGTACAGTTAATAACAGTTCAACGTTTAATTGATTTTTATAATAATGATATCATTCCAGTTGTATACCAGCTTGGTTCCCTAGGAGCATCAGGTGATTTAGCACCATTAGCGCACTTATCGCTACCGCTATTTGGTGAAGGAGAAGTGTATTACAAAGGCGAGAAAGTAAATTCTTCTGTTATGCTCAAAGCTATGAAATGGGAGCCCATTACTTTACAATCTAAAGAAGGTTTGGCCTTATTAAATGGTACTCAATTTATGAGTGCCTACGGTGTTTGGAATATTATACAAGCAGAAAAAATGTCAATGGTGGCTGATATGGTTTCTTGTGTAAGCATTGATGGATTTGATGCTAGAATGAATCCGTTTAACGAAAATGTAAATGCCATTAGAAATCAAGTAGGACAAGTAGTGACAGCTCAAATGATTCGTGAATTACTAAAGGGAAGTGCGATTGCTTCTCAGAAAAAAACACATGTTCAAGATCCTTATAGTTTTAGATGTATTCCGCAAGTACATGGTGCCACAAAAGATGCCATTTCTCATGCTAAAACTATATTTGAGCGTGAAATAAATGCTGTGACCGATAATCCCACAATTTTTCCTGATGAAAATGAAATCGTTTCTGCAGGAAATTTTCACGGTCAACCTCTGGCCATAACTTTAGATTTTTTAGCTATTGCTGTTGCTGAGCTGGGAAACATTTCTGAGAGAAGAATCTATCAATTGATAGGTGGGAATAGAGGTTTGCCTGCTTTTTTAGTTAAAAATCCAGGACTTAACTCAGGGTTTATGATTCCGCAGTACACTGCAGCTTCAATTGTTAGCCAAAATAAGCAACTAGCTACACCTGCTTCTGTAGATTCTATTGAATCGTCTAATGGGCAAGAAGATCATGTGAGTATGGGCGCTAATGCAGCTTCCAAGTGTTATAAAATTATTGAAAATTTGAAAATGATACTTGGAATAGAATTGTTTAATGCTTCTCAAGCTTTATCGTTTAGAGCACCTTTAAAGTCTAGCAAAACTATTCAAAATTTTGTTGAAGGTTATAGAAAAGAAGTACCTATAGTAGATCATGACAAATACATGCACCCAGAAATCAAAAAATCGATTACCTTTATTGAGAACTTAAATTTTTAAAATGAGCGATAATAATCAAATAATAGAAGAACCATGGAATGATGAAACTAATATGTCTTTAGATGAGAGAAGAGGCACTTTTTTAAAAGTACTTTGTATTTTATCATGGGTATGGATCGGTATTCAATTAATCACAAATTTGTTTTCCTACCTAGGTGGTCCAGAAAAAGTTGTCGAGGCTAAAAGTATAACTGAAGATTCATTATCTGAATTAGATGATTCACCTTTCATGAGATCAGTAGTTGAACAGAGTCTTGAGATTTTAGATAAAACTATTGAAAACTTTAATGCTATCTACTTAGGGAATATTGTAGGTTTACTAATTGGAGGGCTTGCTGTTTATATGATGTTTATGCTTAAAAAAACAGGCTTCTTTCTTTACTGTGTTTATGTCGGTGTCATCCTTTTTGTTACTGTTAACTATTTAGGGTTTTCAAGTGCTATGCTTGACATGGTTATCTCAATTGCATTCATTATTATGTATGCTGTGAACTTAAAACGAATGACGGCGTAAATTGCGTTTCTTCTTAATCATATCATTGGTTGGTTTATTAGGTTGTAAGAAAAATAACATTGAGATTGATATTGGGTATGATTACGTTCCGATTGAAACCGGAATGACACATGTGTATCAAGTTCGCGATATTTTTCATGACGAAGCCTTAGTTCCTGCGAATGACACCAATTATTATCAAATCAAAACGGTGATTGGAGATTTCTTAATCAATGATGCTAATGATACAGTGTATGAGTTTCGTCGTTTTTTTAGGACGGATGATTCTCAACCTTGGATTATTCAGGATTTATGGACTATCGAAAATACAGATAATCGGATCTTATTGGTAGAGGAGAACAGAAAGCTTATTGACTTTGTTTTTCCACCATCACTTAATCAGATTTGGGATGCTAATGCGTTCAATAATTTAGAGGCAAAAACTAGTCGTTTTACAAGGGTAAATGCTACATTTAATATGAATGATTTTTCGTTTGATTCGGCTTGTGTAGTCTCTCATCAGAATTTTTCAAGTTTTGTTGATTATAACCAAGAATATGATGTTTTTGCAAAGGGAGTAGGTAAAGTTTACAGTCAACTTAAAGAACTAACAATTGATAATTTTGATACGCTTGATATAAAAAAGGGCATTGAAATAGAATATAAATTAATTAGTTATTCAAAATAACAGTGTTATCTTAACCTTTCAATAAATGAAAACATTTCAGTTTAAAGGATTATTACAAAATGATCAATGGCTTTGTCCTGCCTTTGTACAAGTAGACAAAGATGGAAAAATAATTAGTGTCAGTGATATTGCTTCTATTGATGCCATGCCAGTAAAACTTAATGTTTATGCTATTCCTGGCTTTCAAAATGCGCACTCTCACGCCTTTCAATATGCCATGGCAGGTCTAACAGAAAGTCATTCTATCGGAACAAAGGATGATTTTTGGTCATGGAGAGAGGCCATGTATAAACTGGCCTTATCTATTTCTCCAGATGATTTAGAAGCCATTGCTACCATGTTATATTCGGAAATGCTTCGTCATGGTTATACCAATGTCGCAGAATTTCATTATGTGCATCACCAAAAGAGTGGGCAATCATTCGATAATCTATCAGAAATGGGCGAACGGCTCGTGAAAGCAGCTAAAAGAGTAGGTATTGGTATTACTTTGGTGCCAATTTTTTATCAAAAAGGAGGTTTTGGTCAACCTGCTACTGAAGGGCAGAAGCGTTTTATCTCATCAGGTTTAGATGATTATCTTAAATTATTGGAAGCATCAAGGAAATCCACAGAATTCTACGAAAATGCTAAGTTGGCTATCGGGATTCACTCAATGAGAGGTGTGGAGCCAGAAATTATTAAGGAAATAGCAGCCGAAGGTCCACAAGATCTTCCATTCCATATTCATATTGCAGAACAGTTAAAAGAAATTGAAGATGCCATTCAATATTTAAAACAGCGTCCAGTAGAATGGATGTTAAATGAGGTTGACTTATCAGGTAGGTTTCATCTGGTTCATGCCACACATTTAGTTGATGAGGAAGTTAAAGGAATTGCAAAATCTGGAGCGCACGTGGTTTTATGTCCCAGTACAGAAGGAAATTTGGGAGATGGAATTTTTCCATTAAAGAAATTTCAAAATTACCAGGGAAGATGGAGTATAGGTACCGACAGCCATATTGGTTTGAATCCGTTTGAGGAGCTAAGGATTCTTGATTATGGGCAACGTTTGACCTCCCACCAGCGAAATATTTTTAATTCAAATACAGAAGGAAATAGTGGGGCATACGCTATTAATCAAGTTACCAACTCTGGCAGAAAAGCAATGGGTAATTATAATGAAACCTACTTTAAAGTTGGAGAAAAATTAAATGCTGTTCTAATAGATGCCAACCACCCCTTAATTGCGGTTACGAGCCATAATAATATTTTAAATACCGCCTTATATGCTTCAGATTCATCAATGCAATATGGAACCATTGCAAACGGGCAAATGGTTGTTAGAGCAGGACAGCATATAGAGCAATCAGACATTTATGCTCATTTTTCCAAAACAATAAAAGTACTCAATAATAGGTAGATGAAGAAAAGTTGGGTCATCTTCGCTCTTAGCACTTTAATTATTTTTTCAGCTGTTTTACTAACAGCTTATACAGTCTCATCATTGGCCAAATACCGCATCAAGAAAGAAGCTATTGCTGAAGAGTTAAATTTTAAAGAAAGAGTAATGAGCACTGCTGAATGGATTCCATTTAATGATGTGACAGAATCCAAAATATATGCCTACAAAAACTTACAAAAAACTGCAGACCTGCACTATGAATCAGCTATTTATTTTGGGCTATTGCTACTTGGGTTTATTTTGATTTATAATTTTGCCATTGGATTTTATTATTGGCGATCAATCGTTTTCTATAAAATGTTTGGCATCTCATTAATTATTTCTAGTCTGTGTTTAATTTATTTAGGTCTGCAAGCACCATTTTTGGAAATTGAGGCTTATAACATTGATTTGGCATTTAAAGTTCCTATTGATTTGGGCTTTTGGGAAAGAACTTTTGAAAAAACGTTTGAAGGAAAAATATCATATTTTTACCAAAACAAATCAGTTTTTCAACTAATACATCTACTATTTACAGGTGGGAACATTGCGGTTGGGCTTGCGCTAATTCTTTTTAGTGTTGTTTTTCCACTATTTAAATTATTGTCTTCACTATTTGTGCTACTATTTCCTATGCATAGATATTCGAAAGTTTTTGAATTGATAATTATTAGAATTGGTAAATGGAGCATGGCTGATGTATTTGTAGCCGGGATATTTTTAGCCTATTTCTCTTTTTCTAATATGAATGTAGGGGTAGAAACAAGTGCTAAAACCTTATTGGGGCTTTATTTCTTTCTGGCTTTTGTCATTTTATCAATTTTCTCTAGCTATTTTGTTAAAAAAACCAGAGTCATCAACCACCCGTAATCCATCCCGTTGGAATCCTAGGAGTAACTTCTGGTAAGAAAGCATCAAACATAGAAGATTTGATGTTTATTTTAAACCGAATGACATAATTAGGAATCTCATTGTTAGCGATTGACTGAATAAAATTTCCGTTTTTCGTAAAATCTAACCGTGCTTGCCAGCAATGTAATTGCCTGGTAATACCCAACACAAAAGTCGGGTTGATAGAGCTACTACCATCTAAAAAACTGCTAAAATCGCTAAAAACGGTCAAATCTGTCGGAACGGTATAATTAATTGACCAAAGATCCCATAACGATATAGTTCCAGATAAATTAATACTATGAACAGTTCTGAACTTTTCAGTTACAGTGTCAGCTATATTTGTCAAACGGGTTTTATTCCAATTGTATGTTACATCAAAATTCCATTTTGAGTTCTTAAAATTTCTCAAGGTATCCGTCTTTTCTCCATTGATGCTATAAGAGGAAATAACTGCAAAGTTAACTCTGGAAATTGTTCCAATGCCCTGCCCAGCATTCCACGCATATGTGTTACCAGAAACTCCAGTACTTTTATCCCATTCATACGGTGATAAAGTCCAATCAGATTGAATATTAATCATTTTAATAGGTGTAGTTCTGAAGCTAAACGTAAGGTCAGAAAGATTAAGAGAGTCTTTTAGAAAATCATAAGATCCATTAATATTAAACTGATCAATTAACTTAAAGCTGGAAAAAGACTGATTAACAGTATCTTTTTTTGATATTTTTTTCATTTCAAGGGTGTTGGCTAAGCCAAAAGATAAGAAACCAGATTCTCCTCTGGCTGCTTCTCTGTATAAACTAATATCAAAAGGTGAATAAAAACTAGTGTTACCCAAAGTATCAATGATTAATTCCTGATGTTGTCCTAAGTCTGGTCTATACGTAAACGATAAATTGGGTGACATCACATGACGAAGCTTAAGTCCATTTTTGAAACTACTTCTATAATAACCGTAAAAATTAGTATTGAACCCACCAGAAAAATTAACATTTCTATTCGCAGCAAAACCATTATTCAATGTCGTGTCTATTGTTTCATTAAGTGGATTCCATGCTTTTGTAAAAGTTTGGAAATTCCAATTCTCAGTATAGTTAGTCCTCAAGTTAAAAGTAAACCATCCTGATTTTGGTTTTAAGTTAGTCTGGATAATTGCATTTTGCGTAATACCACTTGAATTATTGCTTCCTAAAAAACTTAAATCTCCGGCAGAAAAAGACGTCCTCGCGACAGAATCAGCAACAGTAATACTATTTAGGCTATTAGCTGTGTAAGTGATAGCTACATTTTCATACCACTTTTTTCCTATTTTCGATTTTCTAAGTACGCCTAGGTCAAATCGATTGACAGAGAAATTAAAACTTGGTAATTCAAAAATAAAGTTGTTAGATTGTGCATTTTGCTGCAAGGAAACCTTAGAAGTCCATGAGCCACTTAATTCTTTAATTTTCCAACTTTTGTTTAAATTAATAGCTGAATTAAAAGAAGTATTGAACTGATCTTGAGCAATAATTTCAATACTTTGTTTAGGGTTATTGTTAGATCTAAAATCTATGTTTGCTCCAAATCTTAGGCTTGGATGTGCTTTAGGGCTTTGATTATGGTTCCAGTATACACTGTAATTATTCGTAATATTTTCTTCAAAGAAATAACCCTTCAGACGCTCGAAACCTAGCCTAATGGTTCCAGAATGCTTATATTTAACATTATAGTTTAGTTGATTGTTTAATGCCCAACGTCCTGTAGTAAAAATAGTACCATAAATATAGGTTTCCCATTGCGGACTAAGTGGTAAATAGTAGCCTAAATTTTCTATTCCAGGTCCGTATTGACCGTTAAGGGAAAAGCGGGGTAATATGACTCCATTCTTTTTTGTGTCAGAATTAGGCAAAAAAGCAAAAGGTGCGGCAATGGGAAGGGGTACGTTTAAAATTTTCATATAAATAGGTCCAGTAACAATGCGTTTTTCTGGAACCACAATAGCTTTAGTTAATTGAAAATGAAAATGAGGTTTTTCCTTGTCACAGGTAGTATATTTTCCATTTTTGAAATGTAACTCTTCATTAGGCTGTCTTTTTGAAGTTTGCATATGTATATAGCCTTCTCCCTGCTGAGTTCTTACTTCCGTTATCAGTGCTTTCTCAGTCTTAAAATTATATTTCATGGCATCACATACTACATTTTCAGTACCATCTGTAAATGCTGGTTTACCTACAGGGTTACCTAAAGAATCTAATGAGTAAGTGGCTTGAACCTCACTTTTTTCAATGTCAATTTCTACAATATCAGCGGTAAGGTGAATACTTTCGTACTTAAGGTCGGCATTGCCATACAAACGGATAATCTGATTAGGTACATCTACAACAATGGAATCGTCAGCGGAGTACTTAACTGGTGCATCTAATCCAAAATCACCTTCAATTACTTTTTGAGAATGAGCAGAAAAGTTCAATACACATACGATTATCAACAATGAAAAGGGAATAAATCTCTGTATTGAAAATGATTTGGTCAAATTATGGTCTTAATTTTGTAATAATTAAATGCAAAATTAAAATTTTATTAAGATGGGCATTATAAGCAGTAACAAAATAGATTTGATTTTATTGTTTGCATTCACATTTTTTATGAAACAGTCGTTTGGGCAAGATAGCTTTTATTCTGGCATTAAGACGGTTGTAATTGATCCAGGACACGGAGGACATGATCATGGATGTCACGGAAGTTCAGCCAAAGAAAAAGATATTGCGCTCGCAATCTCTCTTAAGCTTGGAAAATACATTGAAAAAACATATCCTGATATCAACTTGATTTATACTCGGAAGACGGACGTATTTGTTGAGCTAGACGAACGGGCTCAAATTGCCAATAGAAATAATGCAGATTTATTTATTTGCATACATGCTAATTCTGCAGCTTCTAACGCAAGTGGCGCAGAAACTTTTGTATTAGGGCTCCATAGAACGGAATCGCAAGAAAATGTGGCTGTAAGGGAAAATTCTGCTATCCATCTTGAAAAGGATGGAGGAGAAAAATACAAAGCGTTTGATTTGTCAGTTGATGCCATAATTGCCAGAAAATTACAATTATCAGTCTTCTTAGATCACAGTATTGAGTTTGCAGCCAGGGTTCAAGCGGAAATGGAATCGATAGGAAGGATTAACAGAGGCGTAAAGCAAGCTGGCTTTTTAGTCTTATACAAAACAACAATGCCAAGTGTATTGATTGAAACTGGTTTTCTAACCAATAAGGAAGAGGAAGCTTTTTTAATGGATACAACAAATCAATCATTAATAGCTGGTGCTTTTTTTAAAGCATTTGAAAGTTATAAAGTGTATTATGAAAGTGGCTATGAGGAGTTGGAACCAGTCAAAGAAATTCCAATAAAGCCTAAAGAAGATGTTTTAACTGAGGAAATGTTTGGGTTGAAACAATCTGAAATAGACGCTAAGGATATTATTTTTAGGGTGCAAATAGCAACGAATGTAGAAAAAATGAAATTAGATAATATCGCCTTTAATAAAATGCCAGTTTGGGAATATTATGACAAAAATTTCTATAAATATACGGTTGGTGCCTTTAAAACCTTTGAAAAGGCTAACGAACTTAAAAAGTTGATGAGAAAGCGTGGCTATGAAAATGCATTTATTGTTGCTTTTAAGAAGAATGAGAGGATTAATTTAGAAAAAGCTATTAAATTTGCTAAAAACGATTGAGTATGAAAATATCAAGGGAATTTAAGGTTGGGGTATTGGTGCTTTTAGGCATATTATTATTGTACTCCGGAGTTAATTTCCTTAAAGGCAATTCAATTTTCGAAGACGATAGAATCTACTATGCTACTTTTGATAACTCTAATGGTATTGAGGTCTCAAATGAGGTACAGCTGAATGGGCTAAAAGTAGGTCTAGTAAAAAAAGTAGAATTGCATCCTGATACACCTCAAAAAATTCTTGTTACCTTTTCAATTATAAATGACGATATTATGATCCCCGAAGGGTCTGAAGTCTGGATGATAAGTGATTTATTAGGTACCAAATCCTTATCTATGAAGTTAAATCTAGAACCATCTATTGATCCAAAGTATTATGAAGGTGGAGATACCATTAGATCGAATGTTGAAAAAGATATTGCCGCTCAAATCAATGAACAAATTTTACCGTTAAAAAAGAAAACAGAAGAATTAATTGGTTCAGTTGAAGGTATTATCGTGTCAATTAATGCCTTCTGGGATACTTCTGCAGCCTATACAATTGATGAAAGTTTATATGAATTTCGTGAGGGCATATCAAAATTCGGTGATCTGGCCAATAGTTTAACCATTATGATAAATGCCGAAATTGCTGTAGTTGATAGGGTATTGATGAATGTAGATAGTATTTCTGGTAATTTAGCTTCTAAGTCTGCCTCTATTGGCAATACGATTGATAATGTAGAGACCATATCCAATACTTTGGCTGACACTGATATTAAATCTGTTGTCGAAAATACAAGAAACACACTTGAAGAATTAAATGGTGTACTTGAAAAGGTAAATGCAGGAGAGGGGAGCATTGGCGCTCTTCTTAAAACAGATAGTCTGCATAGAGAATTATTAGAAACCAATCAGTCTGTTCAGAATTTATTAGATGATATGGAGGCTAACCCTAATAAATACGTTCATTTTTCACTATTTGGTAGAAAGGTGAAGGAAAAAAAATAATACTGACCAAAACATAATTTATGGGAATAATTGTATTCTTAATTCTACTAATAACAGGAAGTGCTTTTTTTGCGTATAACCTTCGTAAGATATTACAAAATATTAGATTAGGTCGTTCAGTCAATAGATTAGATAATAAAGTCGAGCGTTTTAAAATCATGGCTAAAGTGGCTCTCGGTCAGTCTAAAATGGTTCGTAAACCAATTTCAGGGCTTTTTCATATTATTATCTATGTCGCTTTTGTTATTACCCAAATAGAATTATTAGAAATTATAATTGATGGTCTCACAGGCAATCATAGAGTCTTTCAGCCTCACTTGGGTGGCTTTTATACATTTATGATTAGCTTGATAGAGGTATTGTCAGTTTTGGCGCTTTTAGCCACCTTTATTTTCTTATCAAGAAGGAACTTATTGAAAATCCCACGCTTTCACATGTCTGAAATGACTGGCTGGCCTAAATTAGATGGAAATCTGATTCTTTACATGGAAATTATATTAGTTTGTTGTATCCTTACAATGAATGGTACTGATCAGGTTTTGGCTATGAGAGGTGAGAGCCATGCTGTTTTACAGGGTGATTTTGGTTTTTCTATCTCTAGTTGGTTCGGGCCAATGCTTTTTGGAGGAATGGAAAGTCATACTTTGCATCTATTAGAAAGAGCAGGATGGTGGGGACATATTATCATGGTATTTACCTTCTTGAATTACCTGCCATTTTCTAAACATCTGCATGTTTTATGGGCATTTCCTAATACCTTTTTTGCCAAATTGTCTCCAAAGGGTCAGATGACTAATATGGAGGCTGTAACTAGTGAAGTAAAACTTATGCTAGACCCTAATGCAGATCCATTTGCAGCACCAGCAACTGCCGAGGGTGAGGTGCCACAGCGTTTTGGTGCAAAAGATGTTAATGATTTATCGTGGGTCAATATCATGAATGCTTATACATGCACAGAATGTGGAAGATGTTCGGAGGCTTGCCCTGCTAATACAACTGGGAAATTATTATCTCCGCGAAAAATAATGATGGATGTGAGAGATAGAGCAGAAGAATTAGGTGCTGGAATTAGAAAAGAAGGCAAAGACTTTAATGATGGCAAATCATTATTAGGAGATTATATTACTGAAGAAGAGTTATGGGCATGCACCAGTTGCAATGCTTGTGTGCAAGAATGTCCAGTTTTAATTGACCCTTTAGAAATCATTATGGACTTGAGACGCTATCTAGTCATGGAAGAATCGAAAATACCTTCAGAATTGGCCACAATGAATACCAATATTGAGAATAATCAAGCCCCATGGCAATTTTCTCCAAGTGATAGATTAAAATGGAAAGATGAGTAATAAAAAGCTAAAAAATAAGGTCGTAGATGGTCAAACCATTTCGCCTGTTTTACCCGAAGATGTCAAGAATTACTTAATTGACATAGACGGTACCATTTGTGATGATATTCCAAATGAAGAGCCTGAAAGAATGGCAACTGCTAAGTTATACCCAGATGCCCTTGAAATTTTGAATAAATGGTATGATCAAGGTCACATTATTACTTTTTTTACATCAAGATTAGAAGAGCACAGAACAGTCACTGAGCAATGGTTAAATAAGCATGGTTTTAAATATCATGGAATGGTCATGGGGAAACCGCGAGGTGGAAATTATCATTGGGTAGATAATCATATCGTTCGTGCCACAAGATATGAAGGTAAATTTACAGATTTGATTGATGTGGAAGCTAAGATACAAGCCTTTAAAAAATAAAAAATGAGCACTTTAAGAGTACCAACAATGGCCGAGATGATGGCCGCAGGAGAATCTCCAGACGTTTTATTTTGGGTAGGATGTGCTGGAAGTTTTGATGATAGAGCCAAAAAAATTACAAAAGCATTTGTTAAATTGTTAAACCACTGTAATGTTAAGTTTGCAGTTTTAGGAACGGAAGAATCTTGTACAGGCGATCCAGCTAAAAGAGCTGGAAATGAGTTCTTGTTTCAAATGCAGGCCATGATGAATATTCAGGTGTTAGATGGTTATGAAGTAAAACGAATTGTCACTGCTTGCCCTCATTGTTTTAATACATTAAAAAACGAATACCCTGAATTAGGTGGAAACTATGAAGTTATGCACCACACTCAACTATTAGAACAATTGTTTAATGAAGGTAAACTTAAGGTAGAAGGAGGGAGCTTTAAAGGGAAAAAAATCACCTTTCATGACCCATGCTACTTAGGGCGCGCAAATGATGAATACGAAGCACCTAGAATGGTTTTAGAGAAGTTAGACGCAGAGTTGGTTGAAATGAAACGCTGTAAATCTAAAGGACTTTGCTGCGGCGCTGGAGGTGCACAGATGTTTAAGGAAGCTGAAAAGGGAAATAAGGAGATTAACGTTGAGCGCACAGAGGATGCGTTGGGAACTAAGCCCAATTTTATTGCGACGGGTTGTCCGTTTTGCAATACCATGATGACAGATGGTATTAAAAATTTCAATAAAGAAGAAGAAATAGAAGTAATGGATATCGCTGAAATGATCGCTAATGCTGCCGATCTTTAAAGTTGGAAGTTATGTTCTTAATTAAAACAGTAGCAAATTGCTGATGTGAAACTGTTTAAAACAACAATTTTTCGGACTAAAATTTGGTAGAAGTCATTGTTGCATATTCTGTTTTATAAAAATGTTTAAATAAGACGTTAAGTTGACTTCATTCAAAGGTAGTTTCAGCTTAAATATTTACTTTTATTAAGTTTAAATTTTGAAACTATTGATGATAAAGAAGTCTTTAATTTTAGCTATATTATTTTCTAGTTTTTTAGTAAAAGCTCAATCTAATTTAGACTCACTTTATGCAGTTTGGCAAGATGAGTCTAGGCTCGATTCTTTAAGAGTGATTGCATTTTCAAACTTTATCTGGAATGGATTTCTTTTTTCTAAACCTGATACTGCCTTTATATTAGCTAAAGAATTAACCAATTTTGGGAAAAAAAAAGACAATCATAAAGTAGAGGCCACAGGATTAAACCTTCAAGGTATATCTAAGGCAGTGACTGGTGACAATGCACAAGCTTTAATCTATTATAACCAATCACTTATAATTAGTGAAGAAATGGAAGATAAAGCTGGCATTGCCCGTACTTCACTTAACATTGGGAATATTTACAATTCTCAGGGCAACTTCTCAAAGGCTATGTTGTTTTTTCAAAGAAGTTTAAAGCTTCAGAAGAAACTTGGAGATAAAAAAGGTGCTTCCAGCACTTTGAATAATATTGGCACTATTTACGAAAGTCAGGGGAGTTATTCGAAAGCACTTACGTATTATGAAAAATCATTAAAAATTAACGAAGAAATTAATAATAAAAAGGGGATAGCGGCAGGTTGGAATAATATTGGCCTTATTTACAAATATCAAGGCAATATATCTAAATCACTTGAATGTTTTCAACGCGCACTAAGGTTTAATAAAGAAGCTAAATCAAAGCGAGGTGTTTCAACCGCATTAAATAATTTAGGAAGCACTAATAATAGTATAGGCAATTATGTTAAGGCACTAGAGTATTATCAGCAATCACTGAATATCAGGGAAGAAATAGGTGATAAACAAGGTATTGGAAGTTGCCTTAATAATATTGGTGATAATTACGCTTTACAGGGTAATACTGAAAGGGCACTTGAGTATTATGATCTGTCACTCAAAATTAGAAAGGAACTTAACAATAGGCCAGGAATTATTGCAAGTTTAACAAGTATTGGAAAAGTTTATAGAACCCAGGGCAATTACCCTAAAGCACTTGAATACTGTAAGCAAGGTTTAGGTCTTGCAGATTCGTTAGGATTTTATCCTGATCAAAGAGGAGCTTGCCTGTGTTTATATAATACGTATAAGGATATCGGTAATACTAGTGAAGCCCTGGTTTATCTTGAAAAAGCGAATGTGATCAATGATAGCCTAAATGAAGAAGAAATCTCAAAAAAACTTCAAGAAATGGAATTTTCCAAACAAGTTTTTTCAGACAGCATAAAACAAGCTGAAAAAGACCGTATGCTAATAATGGCGCATAAGGAAGAAGTACACAAAAAGAATCAGACACGTAATATGTTTGCCTTGGTGGGGTTTATAATGTTGTTATTATCTATAGGTATATACAGCCGTTTGAGATACGTTAGAAAATCTAAAATAATATTACAACAAGAAAAGGACCGCTCAGAAGGTTTACTGTTAAATATCTTACCAAAAGATATTGCGAAAGAACTCAAAGAAAAAGGTAAGGCAGACGCAAGACACTTTGATAACGTATCAATTATATTTACTGATTTTAAAGGGTTTACTGCTGTTTCTGAGGAGCTAAGCGCACAAGATTTGGTACATGAAATTAACATGTGCTTTGAATTTTTTGATGGTTTAATGGATAAGTATAATATTGAAAAAATTAAAACCATTGGGGATGCATACATGGCTGCAGGAGGTCTGACCAATGCCAATACTAATTCTGTAAAAAATACTATTCTCACTGCATTGGAGATGCAAAATTTCATTAACAATCGTAAAATTGAAATGGATAGAAAAGGCTTACCTGCGTTTGAAATGCGTGCCGGAATTCATACTGGATCGGTAGTGGCAGGAATTGTTGGTGTCAAAAAATTCCAATACGACATATGGGGAGATACTGTTAATACTGCAAGTAGGATGGAATCTTCTGGTGCTGTTTCTAAAGTAAATATCAGCCAGTCGACATACGAAATTGTAAAAAATGAGGCTGAGTTTTCGTTCGAAAGTCGTGGAAAAATAGAAGCCAAAGGTAAAGGCTTAATTGAAATGTATTTCGTGCAATTAAAGTCTTAGATTTTGAGTTAACAATAAAAGACGTCATTTTTATTTTATAAGTCTCTTTCAAAATTGTTAAATCGGATAATAAGTGGTCCAATTTTTGTTTGATTTAAAGAAACAAAAAACTAATTATGAAGAAGATTATCACAATTACATGCTTATTAGCCATTTTCGGAACATCAAACTTATTTTCACAGACAGTTAACGGTGTTTTAATCAAAGACATTAATGTTGAGTATATTCAGATTGTAGGCACAGCCAGATTTCTGAGTAATAAGGTATCTATCGATATTGATTTTGGTCAGGAAAATAAAGTTTTTAGTATCCGAGATACTCAAATAAGAGATAAATCGGGCAAGTTAGTTGTTTTTAATTCCATGATTGATGCCCTTAATTTTTTTAGTGCAAGTGGCTATGAGTTTGTGAACGCATATGCATTACACGGAGAAAATCAAGACGAATATCATTATATTTTAAGAAAGTCAAAAAGCTAATAAATAGCACGATTATAGGGTAATCTAGCCATTATTATTACTTATTTTTGGTACAATGAAATTCTTGATTGTTCCGCTTTACCTTTTATTTGGCATATTTTTTTACGCAAATGATCAACATTTGGAACCATGCCCTAATTCTCCAAATTGTATTAGTACTCAGGAAGTGAGAAAACGAAAAAAAATGAGCCCGCTTCCATGTTCAGGTACAATGTTATCTACAAAGTTAAGACTTATTAACTTATTGAAAGCTAATGAGAATGCAAAATTAGTGGAGGAGAGGCAAAATTATCTTCATTATGAATTTAAAACTAATATTGGTGGTTTTATTGATGATGTTGAGTTTTTGATAGATACATTAAATCAAGCAGTCCACTTTAGGTCAGCTTCAAGAATAGGTTATGGAGACTTTGGGAAAAATAGAAGACGAATGACGCAATTCACTTCTTTATGGCTTCAGACGTATTTCAAACCATAAAATTATTTTTACCTTAGATAATTACTTTTTAGCTTTAAATTACAGCAAGCTTAAGTCACAGTTTTTAAATGACTATAAATAGGATATCCATATTAAAATATATACTAACGATATTTGTTTTTCAAGTAGCTATTCATTTATTTAGTCAATATAGTCCGGATTCAATCATTCATTTTGAAGTTAAGGGAAATGATACAGATCCCTTAATTTTTTTAGATGGGCAAAAAAAGAATCAAGTATTACTTAATCCTACCAGTGAATCAAAAAATACACTTCTTTTGCATTTAGTGGGTACTTTAGATAATCCCAATAGTACAATTTTATATCCTACTGAAGCGGCACATAATGGTTTTCACTGCATCAATTTAATGTACCGTAACTGGACCTCTGCTCAATCGGCCTGTGCTGCGAATACTGATCTAAATTGTTATTTAGACTTTAGAAGAGAAATTATTGAAGGCTTTGATTATAGTTCCGAAATCAATGTAAATGCATCAAACTCTATTAATAACCGTCTAATTAAATTACTAATCTATCTAGATACTAATTTCCCTGCTCAAAACTGGTCTCAATTTTATTCCGGTAATACAATACTGTGGAATAAAATTATAGTTTCAGGACATTCCCAGGGAGGCGGACATGCGGCAGTGATCGGAATGACTAAACCAATTCAGAGGGTACTAATGTTTGGGTCGCCAAACGATTATATTGACACCTTAAATATACCTGCGCCTTGGACCTCACAACCTCATATAGTGGCCGATTCAAATTATTTCGGATTTAACGCCTTGTTTGATGAAATTGTTGATTTTTGGAAGCAATACGAACAGTGGGAAGCACTTGGTTTAAATAGTTTTGGAGATACTATAGATGTAGACGCGACCTTAGCTCCGCACAGCAATACACGCCAATTGTATACTCAACGAATGGTTTCGTCGCCAAACCCATTGTATTTAACGCACGATATCATGATTAGAGATGCCGAAACTCCAACTGATAACTTAGGAGCTCCAGTTTTTGGGTGTACTTGGAAATACATGATAGGCATCCCCTGTAATGTTGCTTCAATTAATGATAAGGAAAAGTTTGGAAAAATAACCTTATTTCCAAATCCAACTTTTGGAAAGGTCTTTATTGAGTCAGAATTAAATTCAATAGCAGACTTTGAAATTACTGTTTTTGATGTCTACGGAAGACGGATGACTGATTATCCATTAACTATTTCTAGTAATGAGTTAATCAATTTTAAAGCTTTTCCTGATGGAATATACTTAGTACAGATTTTAGATGGAAGCAAAGTAATTACCTCGCAGAGAATAATTAAAATTACAGAATAACCTATCAATTAGAAATGAAAGCAACCATTACGTCTATTGAATTAAAAAGTCCATTTAAATTCTTTCCCTTATCCCTAAAAGCAATGCAGATAATTAAGCAGCTAAAAGCAACAAATTGTAAAAGCTTTAAAAAAAAGGGGGCGGTGGACAAAACATTACACCATGACGTTATGGAATAGTGAAGATGAAATCAGGGATTTCATGTCAAATGGAGCGCACCTTGAAGCCATGAAAACCAGTAAAGAAATCGCAAGAGAAATTAGATCTATTACGATAGAGACAGACGAATTACCTGGTTGGAAAGAAGCTTTTCAGTTATTAAAAAAAGGAAAAGTGATTAAATATTAACTAAACACATGAATAGCCCAATTAAATATGAAGATTTAAGAAAGGAAGATTTTGATGCATTTTTCTCAATGACTAAAAAGTTGTGGATTGATTTTAAAGCAGATGAGTTGGAATCATTGTTAAAAAAAACAGTTGTTAACTCCGCTAATCAAAAGGTTATTTTAGCTAAAAATCAGAATAATGAAGCCATTGGTTTTGTTCAAGTTTCTGTACGTTTTGATTATGTGGAAGGAGCTGAAAAATCACCAACAGGATATTTAGAAGGGGTATTTATAGAGGAGCCCTATCGGAAGATGGGTATTGCAAAACAACTTATTAGGCTTGGCGAAGATTGGTTAAAAATGAATGATTGTAACCAAATTGGCTCGGACACTTGGTTGTGGAATAAGGACGCTCAAAACTTCCATCAAAAAATCGGATTTTGGGAGGAAGATCGTCTGGTTCACTTCTTGAAAAATATCGATTGATCAACAGAAAGTTTTGCTACCATAAGTAAGCTGTTTAAGGATTGTTTTTTTTATTGAGCCTTCTGTTGAAATTACTTGCAGACCTTCTCACACTCAAATGCCTAAAGGTTTTAAACATGAAGACGGTAAGTCAGATAAATTTCAGTTTGGAGAATCGCGCTATGTTTTGACTTTAATTTTAAATTACATTGTAAATTTTATTTAAGTTTACAGAATATCACTTTTTTATGAAATTTATATCCCTTTCTGTAGTACTTTTTCTTACTGTTACTGTGTTTGGTCAAACTAATAAATACCTTAGTGGTTACGTTGTTAAAATTCAAGGAGATACTGTATTTGGAAAAATTAAGGATATTACACCAATTAAAAGTGCTTCCAAGGTGAAGTTTATGACTGAGGATGGTGACAAAAAAACGTATACTACGTTTCATTTGACTGGATATAAAAGAGGAGAGGAATTATTTGTTAAAAAAATATACGAAAGACCTTTTCGTCTTACTGATACTCCAGGCTTCATGAAGCTGGTTAATAATGGTTACATAAAATTGTTTGAGTATAACTATTTGCTGAGAAGTACAGAAATAAGTGTTAGCAGAAGAGATTATTATATTGAAGTTGATGGCCAATTTATATTGATTAAAAGAATTGGTTTTAAAGACACTATGCTGAATTATATTTCTGATAACAGAACTTTAGTTGATAAAATCAGGCGAGAAAGACTAACTTACGATAATCTGACAGAAATAATAAAGGTATATAATGATAATAAATCATCATTATAACATTTTAATTCTCTCTCCTTACCCAAGAAATTAAACGCATTAGTAACTTAAAAACCTCTAGTGCTAATAAACCAACTATTATTATATCCTTTGTGAAAATTACTGTATAATTTGTACTAGAATTTCTTAACTTTAGCCCCTAATTTTATTTTGTAAATGAAAATATCATTCAATTGGCTAAAACACTATATTGACTTGGATTTAAGTCCTGAAGAAACTTGTGAAATTTTAACGGATACCGGGCTTGAAGTAGAAGGGCTTGAAAAAGTGGAATCTATTAAAGGTGGTTTAGAAGGATTAGTGATAGGGGAAGTGCTAACTAAAGTTAAGCATCCTGATGCTGATAGACTCAATGTTACAACCGTAAATATTGGAGGTGCAGAGCCGCTTCAAATAGTTTGTGGCGCGCCTAATGTTGAAACTGGTCAGAAAGTAGTTGTTGCGACTGTTGGTACTACATTGTATCCAAACCCTGAAGAATCTTTCAAAATAAAAAAGTCTAAAATTAGAGGCATTGAAAGTATAGGAATGATTTGTGCTGAAGATGAAATTGGACTTGGAGAAAGTCATGATGGTATTATGGTGTTACCATCAGATGCAGAAGTGGGAGAAACAGCAAAAACCTTTTTTAATATAGAGGCTGATTACCTAATAGAGATTGGCTTAACGCCCAATAGAGCTGACGCCATGGGGCACATTGGTGTTGCTCGAGATCTCAAGGCATTTTTGAATTTCCATAAAAAACAAAACATTGAAATTAGCCAGCCCGATACTGCTAAACTAGAGTATTCAGGTAGCTTTAAGGTGAATATTGAAAACCAAACGCATTGCCCAAGATATGCTTATTGTGTTCTAGAAAATATAAAAGTTGGTCCATCACCAGATTGGTTGCAGAATAAATTGAGAACCATTGGTGTAAAACCAATTAACAATGTAGTTGATATCACCAATTTTGTGATGCATGAACAGGGACAGCCTTTACATGCTTTCGATCTTGCTAAAGTAGAAAGTGAGGTCAATATCCGGTTAGCAAAACCAAATGAATCATTGATTACACTTGATGGTATTAAAAGAGACCTTAATGCTGATGATATGGTTATTGCAAACGGTAAGAACCCTATGTGTTTAGCTGGTATTTTTGGTGGCGAAGATTCTGGAGTTACTGATCAAACGACTAGTATTTTCCTTGAGTCAGCTTATTTTAACCCTGTAACTGTCCGTAAAGCTGCTAAACGGCATGCTTTAAACACTGATTCGTCCTTTAGGTTTGAGCGCGGTGTAGACCCCAATTTAATTAAGGAGGCGTTAGAACGGGCTACCTTTTTATTAATGGAATATGCAGAAGCAGTAATTGTTGAATCGAATGACCAATATGAATCGCCAATCTTGCCTTGGTCAATAAATGTTGATTTCGATAGGTGTCGTCAATTAATGGGTGTAGATATTGATGATACTAAAATAGAGCATATTTTAAACGAATTAGACATTAGGATTAAATCAAAATCTGGTCACAAAGTTGAAGTAGAAATACCTACTTATAGAGTAGATGTGACTAGGGAAGCTGATGTTGTAGAAGAAGTTTTGAGAATATATGGTTTCAATAATGTGCCAATTCCCAAAAAATTGAACACGTCAATCTCATACGAAACAAAACCAAATAAAGATAAATTATACAATATTGCCGCTGATTTATTAGTGTCAAACGGATGCTTTGAAATCATGTCTAACTCCTTATCCGCCTCAAAGCAGATTGAAAAAGCCAATAGCGAGCAATTGAAGCCCGATTTTAATGTTTCTTTGCTTAATCCCTTAAGTCAAGAATTGGATGTGATGCGTCAAACTATGCTATTTGGTGGGTTGGAATCCATTGCTCATAATCAAAATCGTCAAAGCCCTAATTTAAGATTATTTGAGTTCGGAAAAGTGTATCAGAAGCACAATGACCAATATGAAGAAAGTGAAAAGTTGGGTGTTTGGTTAACCGGCAGAAAGTCATTGGAGAATTGGAGCAATAACAATGAAAGTCACACTTATTTCTCACTAAAAGGTATGATAGAATCTTTGCTGAGTCGTTTTGGTTTAGCTGCAAATTTAAAATCAGGTACAATAAAAACGGACTTGTTTGATGATGGTGTAAGCTTGCATATAGGGAAGAAAAGCATAGGTGAAATAGGGTGGGTTAAGCCGACAATTTTAAAACAATTCGGAATTAAACAAAAGGTGTTTTATGCTGACTTGAATTGGGGAGAAATAATAGCACACCAATTTATGAATGCTTCAAAGTACAAGCCCTTGCCAAAAACGCAATTTGTAAGACGTGATTTTTCTTTATTGCTTGATAAATCTGTAAAATTTTCGGACATTGAAGCCATTTCTAAAAAAGTAGATCGGAAAATTTTAAAGGAAGTAGGGTTATTTGATGTGTATGAGGGAAAAAATCTGGATAAAGATAAGAAGTCGTACGCGGTCAATTTTATTTTCCAGGATCCTGAAGTGACGCTTAAAGATAAAGTGGTTGATAAAATTATGGATATGATCCGTCAAAAATTAGAAACTGAATTGAAAGCTGAGTTGAGGTAATGTGACTCAAATTTTTTCTTGGAGGAACAAGAATAGAATATCAAATTCTACCTAAGTTGTTATTAAAATACGCTGTGGGGTAATCTTTCCGCCTAAGTCAGAAAATCAAGTTTATCGAACAATTCAAAATAAAGGTCAATCTAGGGTTTTTACCATAAGTCACTTGAATTTTCGCTCATTTTCAGCAATCGCTAGGTCATTAATGCTCGCGAACCGTTTCTTCATCAGACCATTTTCGTCAAATTCCCAATTTTCATTTCCATACGCTCTGAACCAATCGCCTTTTTTATTTTGGTACTCATATTCAAATCTAACGGCTATTCTATTGTCCGTATGAGCCCAATATTCCTTTTTGAGCTTATAATTCAACTCTTCTTCCCATTTGTTGGTTAAAAATTGAATAATTTCCTCGCGCCCATTAATAAATTGATTTCGATTTCGCCATTCACTATCAATTGTGTAGGCTTTTGATACATTTTCCGGGTTTTTGCTATTCCAACCATCTTCTGCTTTTTGTATTTTTTCAATGGCGTCCTGCTTACTAAAAGGAGGGAGGGGGAATTTTTGTTCCATACTATTTAATTTGTTAAGTGATCGCTTAATTTTAGTCGGTAAACATTTAATAAAATTACAGACAATACTTAATTCGGCTGTGACTACTTTCTTGCAAATGCAACAATATGACCGTCTTGATCAGAGATATAGCCTACCTCTTCACCCCAATTTCTATGTTGTACTTTGCTGATTTCTTTTCCTCCTAAACGAATGCCTCTATTCATATAATCTTCCGGTTCATTTACTCTTAAATAAATCTCACACCTTGGAATGCCATTACCTTTGCTGGGATGCGGAAGGGTATGTGAGATAATTTTAGCCATTCCGTTTTCAGGCATAATCCCCAACGTAATATTTTCTGACAATTTAAACTCTGTCATGCCAGGTTCAAATAAGGTTGGTTTCAATTGAAAAAGCTGCTGATAAAATTCAGTGCTGATTGCTTGATTCTTTACATAGATGATAAATAGTACTTCATTCATTTTTCTGGTTTATTTACCAACAATTTAAAACTTAAAACCGCTTAGTGTAACTATGACAATATGGTGTGCCATTTTTCTTAGCATAATAATGCTCATGATAGTCTTCGCCTTCCCAAAACGTGGTTGCTTTGGTTATTTCAGTGGCCACCTTTGTACCTTTAGCTTCTAATTGCTTTTTCAATTTTTCAGCAATATCTTTTTGTTCATCATCTAAATAAAATAAACCTGTTCTATATTGAGTGCCAACATCAGGACCTTGTCTGTTGATTTGACTAGGATCGTGCGTTTCGAAAAATAACTTAGCCATGGTTTCATAATCCGTTTTTGTAGGATCATAAACGACACGAACAGCTTCAGCATGTCCTGTTTTACCAGTGCAAACTTCAGCATATGTTGGGTTCTCTTTAGTACCTCCAATGTAACCTACTTGGGTTGAAATAACACCTTCTGCCTTTTCAAAAAAGTATTCCGTACCCCAAAAACACCCTGAGGCAAAAATAGCAGTATCTGTATCTACAAGTGTTTTTAACTCATTTAGGTTAGGCTGCTCAATAAAATTTAAAGAAATAGAGTTGACACAATGGCGGGTGCTCTTTTCTGTAAACCTTTCTCCCCTGAATACATGACCCAAATGGCCTTCACAATTGCCGCAAACTATCTCTGTTCTGTAACCATCAGCATCTTGAACCTCTTTGACATTATTGTCAATCATGTCATCAAATGAAGGCCAGCCCGTTCCTGATTCAAATTTTGATTCAGAAGTGAATAAAGGATGATTACAACGCTTACAGATGTATGTCCCCTTTGCCTTATTTTTGACGTATTTACCTGTATTAGGATATTCAGTACCTTTATTGACAATAACAAACTCTTCCTCTTTCGTCAATTTATTCCAAGTGCTTTGATGATTGCTTTTCATTTGCTCAATTAAAACTGTAGGCTTTTCATTTTTGCGTATATCTTCCTTGTTATCATTTGTTTTTACTTGTCCACATGCAGTAAAACTTAAAGTTAAAAATGATAGTAAAAAGAGCGGTAGGCTTTGTATTTTTAAGGTACTTTTCATAGCTAAATATTTAAGTGATTATACTGCTTCTTTATAATTGGACGTTTTTTTATTCATATACATACAATGGACTTAAGTTAAATTATGTTAAGTCAATTAAGCAATTGGAATTACTTTTTAAGTAAGACACGCAGCTCACGTTCCAGACCATTTATTTTTATCTCATGCATTAAACGCATGTATTTGCCTAGTTTATTATCAGGAAAGCCTTTTTTAGAAAACCAAACATAATAAGGTTCAGGAATTGTAAGCAGCGATTGTCCTGCATATTTGCCAAATGGCATTTTATAATTAATGGCTTCTATAAGTTCTTTCCTATTATCAGCTTGACTTTGCATGATATAAAAATAGGTAGAAAAAAATTCATCTGTTAATTTTTTTATCTTTGACTTTTTTTAAGCTTATTATATTCCTAATTTTCAAATGGTTTCAGTTAAAACAATATTAATTCCTTATGCGTTTACAGTTCTATTCTGTATTTCATGTAGAAAGGATAGTTCAATCATAGACTATAATACTTATCATGTTATCATAATCGCTGGACAATCGAACACACACTATGGGTCTGGGTACAATTCTATCCTTGACTCGCCAGATTCTGACATTATGCAATTTGGTCGAAAAAATGAAAACAATTTCAAAGTAATTTTAGCTACTCAACCATTGGATCATCATACTAAGAAGGATAGTTCAATTGACTTCTCTCTTACATTTGCCAAGCTATATAAGAAGCAATTTCTTAATTCTGAAGAAAAAATTCTTATTGTGCCTGCTGGAAAGGCAGGTACGTCTTTTAAGAAAAAACACTGGAGTAAGGAAGAGGATTTGTATGATGATTTAGTTAGAAGAGTGAAATTTATATTAAATAGCCTGCCAAGAAGTGAGTTAAAAGTATTTTTATGGCACCAAGGCGAGTCTGACGTTACTAATTCTAATTACCAAAAAGATCTTGACACCTTTATTACTAATATAAGGGAAGATCTAAATAATGATAGCCTCCCCTTTATTCTAGGAGGAATGGTGCCTTACTGGGTCGAAAAAGATTCAATAAATAAAAAAACGCAACAAATTATTAAATCTACCCCCAATAGATTAGAAAATGTGGCTTATGCCGATCCAAATGTTCCGTTTATTATAGAAAAGGATTCAAATGAGGTTAATCAAATTCATTATGATGCAAAAGGGTTGAGAGAGTTAGGCAAGAGGTATTATATGCAATATCTAAAGATTAAATGAAAGATCTGATTTTCATTCCTCCTCAAAGCGTTCATTATAAATGGCTTCAACTTTTTGAGGGTGTTTGACAACATTTTTAGCCCAAGCCAATAAAATTTCATTCTTTTCCTGATCAGACAACTGCCAATTGATTTTTGGATCTTTTCTCATTCGCTCGGTTACATCATACAAGGCCAAGGCCACACATACTGAGATATTATAACTTTCCGTAAAACCATACATGGGGAGTTTGACAAAAGCATCAGCATGTTCTAGAGCGACATCAGTTAATCCGCCTAGTTCTGTTCCAAACATTAATGCGATAGGTTCATCAATAGCCAATTCATCTATCATACGGTCGTTGGTATGAGGGGTGGTGGCAATAATTTTATAGCCTTTAGATTTTAAATGAGTAATGGCTTCCAAAGTATTGTGCGCTGATTTTTTATACTTAAAGGTGTTTAACCATTTGGAAGATCCCATGTCAATTTCACGATTTACTTCGTACTTGTTGTAGTTTTCTATAATGTGTGCGTCTTGAATACCAAAACAGTCGCATGATCGCAGCACAGCACTGGCGTTATGAGGTTGAAATAAATTTTCTAGCACAACAGTGACGTGACGGGTCCTGTTTTCAATCAGCTCCGCAAAACGTTTCTTTTTAGCCTCAGTAATATGCTTGTAAAATTGATCAACTAACCATTTGGTTTTGTCCATGCGGCTAAATTAAGAAAATTATGAGTAGTAAGTCGAAAGTATAAAGCAACAAGACATAAAAGTCTTTATGCTTTATACTCAATACTTTTGTACTTTTCCAAAACCATTATCTTTACCAAAAACTAGTGCTATGTCCATTACCCGTATTGTTAAAATGACTTTCAAACCAGAACATTCAGTAGATTTTAAAAATTACTTTCTCACGATAAAAGATGTAGTAGCGGGTCAACCTGGTTGCTATGGTGTTAAGTTGCTGAAAGAAAAAGGGGAGACCGGGGTATTTTTTACCTATAGCCAGTGGGATTCTGAAGATGACTTGAACAATTATAGAAATACTGAAACATTTGGTCAGATTTGGCCTACTGTTAAAAAGTGGTTTGCTAAAAAAGCTGAGGCATGGACGGTTGATGAATTATAAAATATTAACAACTGATAATTCTGATTTATTGTAACTTCAACAGCTATGTCACATCATGTTTTACTTCTATTCATTGCCCTTTCTTTTGGATATGGCTGTAGTCAAAAACAAACTAATGATAAGATTCCGAATGGACTTTACCTTATAACAGCTGTAGATACAAGTGCTCACGAGCTTACTGAGTTAAAATCAAATGAAAAAGAAATATTCTTTAGCCAACTTTTTGATGACTATAATTCGGAGGAATATCTTAGACTAGTAATTGATACAACTCAGTATGTGCCATTAATGCTAAAGCATGAACCACAAGCTGTCCCTCAAACCGAAACAAAAAAGAAATTACTCTTACAATTAACTGATTTAGCCTCCGAAAAACTAAAAGTTTTTACTGCTAATCATGTTATGGAACGTGTAGCCTTAATTGTTGATGATGAAGCATTAACTATGCATAAGATTCGAGAAGCAATTACTGGTGGCAAGCTTCAAATATCAAGATGCAACGATAATGCTTGTGAGCGCCTTTTTGCCAAATTAAAAGATAACCAGAAAGAATAATTCTTTGCTTATTTTATTAAGATACCATCATTGCTAAAGAATTTATATTTTTTTCCGTCTTTGGCACACAATACTGCACCTTCAGGACCTCTTCTTCTTTTAATACTTTCGTATTTGATAGGTTGAATAACTTCACCAATCTCATTAATTAAGCCATATTGCCAATTTTCAGGATTTTCATAAAATCTGTCCTTATTAATAATTCTTGGTAAGAATTTCATTTTTCTTACGATCAATAATTCTGAGTTTATTTCCTCATAAATTTCGTAATTTATTTGTTTGTTAACATCTGGATAAGCTTTTATCAGACACGTCTTTCCTTTTTTATCTGTGCATATGATAGCGTTTGCTTTTTGAATGCAATCGATTTCAATATACTTAGCTGAACTGTTTCTCAAATTAGCTAAATCTAAATAACCACACTTTTTGGTAAAAAGATTTCGATATGGATATAGCCCGTAATAGGGGCCATCAAAGTAAGAAGCTTCACAAGAGTCAACAGTCGCCATCTGGTTAAAATTTCTATCGTACAGAATTAGGTTTTCTGAGATGCTGTTTGGTTCAGAGTAAGTTTTCGAAACACATCCCAAAACAAATCCATTTTTAACAACATAAACGACGTCACTCTTTTGATGAGGAATAACTAATTCTCCTTTCAAAGTATATATGCCTAAACCCCTTTCATTTCTTGCCTCTATAAAATATTCATGGACTTTAATGTCTGTGTATTTTTTTGGGAGAATGAGTTCAGCGTTAGCGTCTATAAGTCCAAAATTATTGTTTTCATTTACTTTCATTAAACCAAAAGCATTGAAGTAGTTTTGAATAGGGTGATTGTCAATAGGGTTTGGAAAAATTATTGGTTGATTGGTAATCTGAATGAGTCTTTTATGCTGTTTACTCATTAACCAAATGGTGCTATCTTCATGAATCAATACGTAACCCTTTTCAATGTCAACATGATCATATATAGGTGGAAAAATTTCATTTCCCATTCTATCAATTAGCCCTTCTTTTCCATTTAATGATACTTTTACTAGCCCTTCTTTGAATTTAGCTGATTCGATATTGTTTTCATATTTGAAATCAAACAATATTTCCCCCGTTTTATTCTCATACACTACTTTGCTACTTCGCTTAACAAAACGATAACCTTGGTCATATATAGTGTCATTTTGAACAACATTGCTTGAAAAATAAAGATGAGAGTAAAGTGAACTTTGTCCGAGAAAATTCCCATCAAAATCATAAAAATCAGTACCGTAATTATATATTCTAGAACTAATATTTGCATATGGATGAAAGTAAGATTGAAGCGGTTTTAAGAAAATAACACCGTGTTTTTTTATGATAAAATCATAAACGGATTCGTCAATTATGTCTCCATTTTGAGAAAAAACATAATGAGAGTTTTTACTATTGGCATAAAATAAAGAGTCGGTTATTAATACTTCGTCATATATGCGTGGCAATATAATCTTACCTCCTTTATTGATGATTCCAGAATATCCCTCTTTTGAAAATTTAGCAAAGCCTCCTTCAAATTCTCCAATCCAAAATTTTACTGAGTCTTGTACGAAAAAATTAGATAAAGAATCGTAAGCTCCTTGTATCCTATCTTGGCCAATAATTAGACTGCTACAAAACAGGGTGTATAAGGATATGATTTTCACGGGATAAATATAGATTAAAACCCTATAATTTTACTTATTTATTTAAAAAATGATTCAATTACCTAATTCTTGTCTCTTGTTTTTTTAGTCTTATTTTTTTGCTTTTAAAACTCATACACTTATTACTATAAGTCTCCAAAAAATCGCTAAATTTGTGGTCAATTTTTAAGACTGAAATTTAATTCATGGAGATTCCTAAAGCATATAATTCGCAAGAAGCTGAAGCTAAGTGGTACGCACATTGGCTCGATAAGCGTTATTTTCATTCTGAACCAGATGAGAGAGAGCCTTATACTGTGATGATTCCACCACCAAATGTAACAGGTGTATTGCATATGGGACACATGCTTAATAATACCATTCAAGATGTTTTGGTTCGGAAAGCTAGAATGGAAGGTAAAAATGCTTGTTGGGTGCCTGGTACCGATCATGCCTCTATTGCAACTGAGGCTAAAGTGGTTCAGAAATTAAGAAAAGAAGGCATTAAAAAATCTGATTTATCACGTGATGAATTTTTGAGTCATGCCATGGATTGGAAAGATAAATATGGCGGGATTATTCTTGAGCAATTGAAAAAGTTGGGGGCGTCATGTGATTGGGATAGAACCGAGTTTACCATGAACCCTGAGTATTCTGAAAGTGTAATTGATACCTTTATTGATTTATTTGAAAAAGGGAAGATTTACAGAGGAGTTAGAATGATCAATTGGGATCCTTCAGCTCAAACCGCTTTAAGTAACGAAGAGGTGATTCATAAGGAAGTGAATTCTAAATTGTATCATGTCAGGTATAAAATTGAAGGCACTTCTGATGAATGGTTAACCATTGCAACAACAAGACCTGAAACCATTTTAGGTGATTCGGCCATTTGTGTTAATCCCAATGATGCGCGATATGCCAATTTAAAAGGTCGAAAAGCCATAGTACCAATTGCTGAGCGCGCAGTCCCCATTATTTTTGACGATTATGTAGAGATGGAATTCGGTACGGGTTGTTTAAAGGTTACGCCAGCGCATGATGAAAATGATTATGAGTTAGGTAAGCGCCATAACCTCGAGACTATCGATATTTTGACCGATTCAGGTTTATTAAATAAAAATGGCTTGCATTATGAAGGACAAGATCGATTTGAAGTCCGAAAAGCAATTGCTAAAGAACTGGAGACATCAGGATATTTAGTTAAGGTTGAAGACCATATCAATAAAGTAGGGTATTCTGAAAGAACTGATGTGCCTATTGAGCCTAAGTTAAGTTTACAATGGTTTGTAGACATGAAAAAATTAGCGACTCCTGCGTTAGAAAATGTCATGAACGGCACCATTCAATTTCATCCAGATAATTTAAAAAATACTTACCGACATTGGATGGAGAATATCAACGACTGGTGTATTTCTCGTCAGTTATGGTGGGGGCATAGAATTCCTGCATGGTTCTATGGGAAAGGAGATGATGATTTTGTGATTGCTAAAACGGTTGAAGAGGCCATTCAAAAAGTGAAAGATAAAATAGGTAAGACCATTTCTCCATCAGATTTAAAACAAGATGATGATGTTTTAGATACTTGGTTCTCATCTTGGTTATGGCCAATATCTTCATTTAAAGGTTTAATTAATCCTAACAATCAGGAAATCGACTATTATTACCCGACTAACGACTTGGTTACGGCACCAGAAATTATGTTTTTCTGGGTAGCCAGAATGATAATGGCTGGTTATGAATACATGGGTAAAGCGCCGTTTAAAAACGTGTATTATACTGGTATTGTTCGTGATAAATTAGGTCGTAAAATGTCAAAACAATTAGGTAATTCACCTGATCCTCTGGCATTAATTGATGAATATGGTGCAGATGGTGTTAGGTTAGGCATTTTGATTTCTTCACCTGCTGGTAACGATTTACCATTTGATACCTCGCAATGTGAGCAGGGGCGTAACTTTTCGAATAAAGTTTGGAATGCCTTTAGACTAGTCAAAAGCTGGACTGTTCAAGATATAGAGCAACCAGAATCTAGTTCAAGAGGCATTGAATGGTTTGAAAATCGCTTTAATGCTACTTTAGAAATCATTAATAATCATTTTAGCAAGTTTAGAATTTCTGATGCATTAATGGCAACCTACAAGCTTGTTTGGGATGATTTCTGTTCATGGTATTTAGAAATCGTTAAACCTGGCTATCAGCAGCCAATTGACCAAAAAACGCTAGCATCAACGATTGGCTTTTTTGAAAAAATTTTAAAAATAATGCATCCTTTTACACCTTTCATTGCTGAAGAAATCTGGCATTTATTGGCGGAAAGGGTAGATGGGGACGATATTGTGATTGCCAGTTGGCCTAAAGCTGAAAGGTATGATAAGGATTTACTTAAAGGTTTTGACACGGCTTGCGAAATTGTGTCTCATATCCGAAATATTCGTAAAGAGAACAATATTGCGAACAAAATCAGCTTAGATTTAATGGTAAAAGCCAATGTTGACCTTGATAAATCATTTGATGCAGTGATCTCAAAAATTGGTAACCTCTCTAATTTTGAATACGTTGAAGAAAAAGTACCTAATTCGTTTTCATTTATTTCTAAAAATAATGAATTTTTTGTACCATTCGGAGATGAAATAGATGTGGAAGCAGAGCTGGAAAAACTAAAATCTGAATTAGATTATACCAAAGGCTTTCTCAACTCTGTTCAAAAAAAATTGAGTAATGAACGATTTGTCTCTGGTGCACCAGAGCAAGTGGTAGCCAACGAAAAAAACAAAGAGCGGGATGCCTCTGAAAAGATAAAAATATTAGAAACTAAAATTGCTGAATTGGCGAATTAAATTGATTAAAATTAAGATATTATGAAATATGATGTGGTGGTAATTGGATCTGGTCCTGGTGGATATGTAGCAGCTATTCGTTGTGCCCAATTAGGCATGAAAACAGCTTTAATTGAAAAATACGATACACTTGGTGGTACTTGCTTAAATGTTGGTTGTATCCCTTCTAAAGCCTTATTGGATTCTTCGGAACACTACTTTAATGCAGCTCATAATTTTTCGAAACATGGGGTAGAACTAGATAATTTAAAGGCCAATTTAGCGCAAATGATTCAACGCAAGGAAGAGGTAGTAAATCAAACCACTTCTGGTATCGTTTATTTAATGGACAAAAACAAGATTGATGTTCATCATGGTCTAGGTTCTTTTGTAGATGCGACACATATTAAAGTTACTGATAAGGATGGTAAAGAAACGGTTTTGGAAGCAGTAAAAACCATTATTGCAACAGGTTCTAAACCAAACTATTTTCCTGGGATGGAACCAGACAAGGATAGAATCATTACATCTACTGAAGCCTTAGTGTTAAAAGAAATACCAAAACGAATGATCGTAATTGGTGGTGGTGTGATTGGTCTTGAATTAGGAAGTGTTTATGCAAGATTAGGAACAGAAGTAGAGGTACTTGAATTCGCTGACTCTATCATCCCAACTATGGATCGTGCTTTAGGTAAAGAATTGACGAAAGTGTTAAAGAAAGAAGGCTTTAAATTCAACCTTCAGACTAAAGTACAAAAGGTTGAAAATACAGGTAAAGGGGTAAAAATTACAGCTTTGAATAAAAAAGACGAAGAGGTTGTGTTTGAAGGGGATTACTGCTTAGTATCTGTTGGTCGTAAACCATACACAGAAGGCGTTAACCTTGAAAATGCAGGTGTAAAGGTTACTGATCGTGGTATGATAGAAACCAATGAGCATTTGCAGACTAATGTTCCGAATATTTTTGCCATTGGTGATGTTGTCAAAGGCGCTATGTTGGCGCATAAAGCAGAAGAAGAAGGTATATATGTAGCAGAATACATGAATGGTGAAAAACCACATATTAATTATAATTTAATTCCTGGAGTGGTTTATACCTGGCCCGAAGTAGCAGCTGTTGGTCAAACAGAAGAACAATTGAAAGAGGCAGGTGTTAAATACAAATCAGGTAGTTTTCCAATGAGAGCACTTGGTAGAGCAAGAGCCAGTATGGACATTATGGGCTTTGTAAAAGTACTGGCTGACGAAGAAACAGATGAAGTACTAGGTGTGCATATTATTGGTGCTAGAGCGGCTGACATGATTATGGAAGCAGTTACCGCTATGGAATTTAGAGCTTCTGCCGAAGATATAGCACGTATTTCGCATCCACACCCTACTTATACAGAAGCAACAAAAGAAGCGGCGTTGGCAGCCACTGACAACCGTCCAATTCATATTTAAAAAGTATTATTTTTATACTGAAAGCAGGTTGGTAAGTACTAACCTGCTTTTTTATGTAATGTCATTAACTTAAAATCGACCAATAAATATGAAGAAGATTCAAGTAATGGCTTTAGCTATCTTGTTTTTAATAGTCGCTTGCCAGACAGAAACTAAAAATATAGGTCATGTTGATGATGATATCACACCTAACAACTATCTTGGAGATAGCGTTGTTCAATTGGCTATTCTAGTACATGGCGGAGAAGCTTATGATGAGGCCAACTTTCAATTCAAGTTTAGAGATAAAACCTACCAGTTTACTAATTTTGGTAATCAATACCTATATTCAAGACAGCAAGTTGTTGGTTCAGACACAATTTTAGATCTTTTATCGAACTATAATTTTGAAAGACTCATCAATGGCTCACCAATAAAAGTTAATGAAATAGAATCTTCTAAATACTCTGAATCAATTAATTCGGTCATTTACTTTGCTACATTACCTCATAAACTGAGCGACAAAGCGGTGATTAAAACATATAAGGGGCAAACTGCTATTAAAAAGAAGACATATAATGCTGTTGAGATTTCTTTTAGGGCGGAAGGTGGTGGAAAAGATCATGAAGATGTGTTTTATTATTGGCTCAATGCGGAAACGCACCAGATTGATTATTTAGCCTATCAATATGCAACAAATGGAGGAGGGGTAAGATTTCGCTCAGCTTACAATAAAAGAATGGTTGGTGGAATATTGTTTCAAGATTATGTGAATTATGAAGTGCCTATCGGAACAGCGCTGAATGAGATTCCAACGTTATATGAAAAAGACTTGTTAAGTGAGTTGAGCCGTATTGAGAATATTGATATTGAAGTGATTAAATAGGTGTTTATTTAATGCTTTTAACAACATTTATAGTAAATTTCTTAAATGCTATAACCTCTCTATTATCTTGTTCTTTAATGTGTTTTTCATCTTTCGGTAAAAGAACAGGAACTTTTTTATTCCTAAAATTGAATTGCTAAGGTGCTTCTTTTATATGAGATAATAATATATAAATATTTGATAAACATTACCTTATTTCATTTTAGACATTGAATAAAAGATCCATTATTTAGTTTGGCTTAACTTATGCCTTTTGCTTTAACAAAATAAATGAATACATTGTAGTCATAATCATTTAAAATTTTAGTTATGTCTGATCAAAAAAGTGTTTCAAAGGCTGCGCTGTGGACTTCATACGTATTGCATGGGTTAGTAGTTCTTATGTTTGCATTCGGTGCGATTAATAATATAATGAAGGCGGAAGAGCCAACAAAAATGGCTGTAGAAATGGGCTATGAGCCGGATTCGGTTGTATACTTAGGTGTTATATTGTTAGTTGCGGTCATTTTTTATGCCATCCCAAAAACCAATATCTTAGGAGCTATTTTATTAACAGGCTGGCTAGGGGGCGCTGTTGCCACTCATATCATTCATTCTGATCCGCTTACAAATACTATCTTCCCAGTCATCTTTGGTGTATTGATTTGGTTTATTCTATGGCTGAGAATGCCTAGTTTAAGACATTTTATCCCAATTGTGAAGTAGGGTTTATAATATCGTATTTAACTAAATTGTATAACCAATACTTTTTACAAGTAATGGAATATGCTTTTCTATTTTCTATTATTCGGTAATTAATAGGCAGGTGTTTTTTAGATGAATATCCCATTTTCATAGATGTAAAGCTGAGATGTATTGATGAAGTGCCTAATTTGGGCTTTTAAGTTCTTATGCGCAATCTTATGGCAATTTGTTTACTCGTCGATATTTTTACAAGTATCTGATATTTAGTTTTTAACATATACGTTTCTTAAAACAAAGTGTTTAAGTGGCTTATCAACAGGTTTTAGTTTGACCTAAAAAAAGAGTTCGTCGAAAAATTGATTGAACGAGCTTAAGTGATATATAACATTGTGATGTATTAAAAATCAAAATGTTATGATAAATTTACTAAGAAAATCACTATTGCTGTTATGTTTGTGCGTTACAACAAATGCATTATTTAGTCAAGGACCACCACCGCCTCCTCCTGGTCCTCCGCAACCGTTAACAATTGATAACAATACCAATGAATTAATAATTGCTATTGTATTCGAAAATAATGATTGTGCTGCTACAACAAATATTACAACTACCTGGTATACACTTTATCCAGGAGATGTTATAACCGTGAATTTCAACATTACAACAACAGGAAGTATTCCACCATATTGGCTTGGTGTAACCACTTTCCTTTGGCCAACTATGCCTGCAATTCCAACCCTTAAAGGAAACCCATTCACTTCATGTGTAACACTGACTGATACACAAGGGCCAGGTCAGCCCAGTATTAATTGGATGTCGGCGTACTCCTTAGAAATTTACTAAGCGAACTATCTTAAAACCTCAATCTATTGATTGGGGTTTTATAAAACTGACTTGCCGAAATGATGTTTTACACTTCTAAATTGCTCAGTTCTTAGTTGAATGAAAGGTTATCTAAATTCTTTTACTTTAGTTATGTATTTTAAAGAAATTTGATTCTTAATATTAGAATAAAAGTTAAATTTAGTCTGTACTTTATAATGGTGAATTTAGATATGAGTAGAAGAAAATTTTTAAAAACAGGAACATTAGCAATTGGAGGCGTTTTATTGTCTAAATGCACAAACGCTATTGATTCCGATAAGACTTCTGTAATCGCAGTAAAAGAGACTAAAAAGTCAAGCAGAAAACCAATTGTGATTTCAACCTGGAATCATGGTTTAGCTGCCAATAAACAGGCTTGGCAATTATTGAAAGAGGGGAAGTCTGCTTTAGATGCAGTAGAAGCAGGTGTAAGGGTGACAGAATCAGATGCGGATAATAGAAGTGTTGGATTAGGTGGCCTTCCAGATAAGGATGGTATTGTTACACTAGATGCTTGTATTATGAACCACGAAAATGAATGTGGATCGGTAGCTTGTTTAACAGATATTGAACATCCTATATCAGTGGCAAGAAAGGTAATGGAAGAAACACCTCATGTCATGCTGGTAGGTAAAGGAGCATTTAATTTTGCCATTGAAAAAGGATTTAAAAAGATTAACTTATTAACTCCTGAAGCGAAGGCAGATTGGGAAAAATGGAAGGCCTCTGAAAATTTAAAAAAACCAGATATTAATTCTGAAAATCACGATACCATTGGCATGCTTGCGCTTGATGCTAAGGGTAATATTGCTGGATCGTGCACTACAAGCGGATGGGCCTATAAATTGCATGGTCGAGTTGGCGATTCGCCATTAATTGGTGCAGGTTTATTTATCGATAATGAAGTTGGAGGAGCTTGTGCTACTGGACTTGGTGAGGCTGTTATTCGCATAGCAGGAAGTGCTACTGTTGTTGAATTAATGCGTCATGGTAAATCACCTCAGAAAGCCTGCGAAGAGGCTGTAAATCGAATTATAAAAAAGCATAAAGATTTAACTGGTTTGCAGGTCGGTTTTTTAGCCATTAACACAAAAGGTGAAGTAGGGGCTCATAGTGTTTATGCAGGTTTCAATTATGCAAAAACTGACGAAGATAACCATCAATTGATAGATGCAGCATATAAAAAGGAGTGGTAACTTGATTCACTCATTGAATTAAGATTAATAGTATGACTATGACTGCTGGTATGGTTTGCACAAAAATAATTTTTTTTGAAGCCGTTAAAGCCCCGTAAATACCTGCAATAGCTATACAAGTGAGAAAAAATAGTGAAATATTAGCTCTCCACTGCATTTCGGAAATGAAAAAAGTCCAAATTAGTCCTGCCGCTAAAAAGCCATTATATAACCCTTGGTTTGCCGCTATAGCCTTTGTGGGCGTAAATAAATCTTTTGGGAAATTTCTAAATACGGCTCTGCCTCTGGTTTCCCAGGCAAACATTTCAAACCACATAATATATACGTGTAATAAGGCGATAAATCCGATAAATATATTTATTGCTATTTCCATAGTATAGTGTCTCAAATTTATTTTGGTCAATGTACATATTTAATTGCAGTTTAGTTCTCATAAATATCACTTATATTGCAATTAAAATCCAACCCAATAAACAAAGGTGTTAAGATTAAATCCAACCATCCTCTTTTTGTTAGTTATTAACTTAACTATATCATGTAATGATGTCAATGAGGATATAATCAATAATGAGATCATTTATAAGACCAAAAAAGAAGTAAGCATTGTTCCTAAAGTTAAATCTTTATTGTTAAGCGAGGGCTATTTTGAGGTCAACTCTGAAACTGTAATTTTGGTTTGGAACGATTCGACTCAACCAGCAAATTACTTGAAAAGCTTAATCGATAGTTCTCTTCATACTGAGATACCCATCATAAGAATTAAAGACGAAGAATTTGAGAATTATACAAACTATATTTTAGTGTCAAACAATAGCAAAATGATTGGTATTGGGACGTATGGTTTAAACATTGATTCTAGTTGCATTACTATTTCTGCAATGAGCAATATAGGTGCAAGATATGCCGTTCAAACACTTCGTCAATTGTTTGTAGATGAGTTTCATTTAGGGAAAAAAAGAAATAACTGGTATCTTCCATGTGTCAAAATAGATGATTATCCAAAATTTCAGCACAGAGGGTTATTGTTGGATTGTTCTCGTCACTTCTTTAAAAAAGAAGTAATTAAGAAATATATTGATGTATTAGCATTATATAAAATGAATGTTTTACATTGGCATTTGACGGAGGACCAGGGTTGGCGAATTGAAATTGATGCTTTTCCGAAATTAACTGAAATAGGAGCATGGCGAACAGAGCTAGACAGTTCAAACTATGGCGGGTTCTACACCAAAGTAGAGATTAAAGAAATTGTGACCTATGCCAATGAAAGAGGCATAACAATTATTCCCGAAATTGAATTACCTGGACATTCGCAAGCTGCCATTGCGGCTTATCCAAATTTGTCGTGCACTGGGCAGCAGGTTCAGGTAGCTAATGACTGGGGAGTATTTAAAGAAATCTATTGCGCAGGAAATGATTCTGTTTTCCAATTCATTGAAACAGTTTTAGACGAAGTGCTAGAGTTGTTTCCTAGCCAATATATTCACATTGGAGGTGATGAAGCTCCAAAATTTCGCTGGAAGCATTGCCCTAAATGTCAAAGAAGAATGAAAAATAATGGTTTAAACGACGAACATGAATTACAAAGTTATTTTATTAGAAGAGTTGAAAAATATTTAAATAATAAGGGGAGAAAGTTGATTGGTTGGGATGAAATATTGGAAGGCGGTTTATCAGAAAATGCAACAGTTCAAAGTTGGAGAGGTATGGAAGGTGGTATTCTAGCAGCAAAATCTGGTCATAATGCCGTTATGTCACCGACCAGTCATGCTTATTTTGATTACGATTTAAAGTCAATTGATATGGAGAAGGTATATGAATTTGATCCGATTCCATCAGAATTAAGTGAAATAGAAGCTGCTTTTATTATTGGAGGCGAATGCAATATGTGGACTGAACACGTATCTAACGATAGCATCCTTGATTCCAAGGTTTTTCCTCGATTATTAGCTATGAGCGAGGTGCTTTGGTCTTACCCTAAGCATAAGGATTATGATGATTTCTATAATCGGGTACAATTCCATTATCCCATATTGGAGAGTTTAGGTGTAAATTATGGTGATGAAACTGTGCCGGTTACTACCAACACAGTTTTTAAAGATGAAAGAATAAGCATTATTGCTACTCCAGGCCATGAGTCCTGGGCGCTAAAATACAGGTGGAATTGTGATACTTGCAAAGGTTTTTTAATGTATCAGAAACCAATAGACATTATACGATCTGGTGTCATAGAATTTCAAGCCTTTAAAGAGAATAAAGCATATGGAAAACCTGTGAAAAAGGAAATAAAGATGCATAAAGGATTGAATAAGGTAGTTGATTATAAAACGTTGTATAACAATTGGTATAAATCAAATGAAATATTGGCATTAGTTGATGGCCAATTGGGATCAATTGATTTTAGAGACAACAATTGGCAGGGCTTTTGGGGAAATGATATTATAGTTGAAATTAGATTAGATTCTCAACAAGTTATTAGCTATCTAGAAACTCATTTTTATCAATATATTAATTCGTGGATTTTTATACCTAAAGAAGTCATATTTGAAGGTTCTATAGATGGAAAAAATTATGTTTTACTTGGTAAAGTGAAACCGAAAACGAGCCAAGAAAAAAGAGGTAAAAACATTGAAAAGGTTAGCCTTAATGTAAATAGTTTGAATTTAAAGTATATTAAATTATCTGCAAAAAATATTGGAAAAGTGCCAGACTGGCATGAAGCTGCCGGATCGGATTCCTGGTTATTCATTGATGAAATAGTGGTAAGATGAAGTTAGAGGTTTGTATTGAAAATTTAGAAACAGCTAAAGTAGCCAATAGGCTCGGGTGCGATAGAGTTGAGTTGTGTAGCGCGCTTTCAGTAGGAGGTTTAACCCCTAGTTTTGGATTAATTTCAGAATGCGTCACTCAAACTGATTTAGAAGTTCATGTAATGATTCGTCATCAGGGAGGCAATTTCATATTATCTAATGACAACTTGAAAATAGCATTGTCGGATGTTGAAATGGCAAAAAAAGCCGGTGCTAAAGGCATTGTGTTCGGGTGTTTAACTAAAGAGAGTACAATTGATGTAGATAAATTGAAGGTGGTAATTGATTTTGCTAAATCAGAACAATTAGAAGTTACTTTTCATAGGGCCTTCGATTTTGTGCCCGATCCTATGGTTAGCCTAGATGAACTAATTGATTTGGGAGTAGATAGATTGCTTACCTCTGGTCAGCAACCTAAGGCTATTGAAGGAATAAATTTAATCTCAAAGCTTGTTGAGCATAGTAATGAATGCATCCAAATTATGGCTGGTAGTGGTATCAACTTTAATAATGCAAGCATCTTAGCGAATACTGGGATTGACGCTTTGCATTTTACTGCTTACCTGAGGAATGAAAACTACAATGAGTTTGGTATGGGAAGCAAAAGTATTCCTGATGAAGTGAAAATTCAGTCTATAATTAATTCATTAAAATGAGTAGGTTAGTTGTTTTAATCGTTATTGGACTTTCGATTTCTGGTTGCCAAAACAAGACTTATCGAAATTCGATTCAAAGACTATTTGATAATTGGGAATTTAAGAAAGTTGGTTCTCAAACATGGTATCCAGCTAAGATTCCGGGAGTAGTACATACTAATCTGATCGCGAATAATTTAATTGAGGATCCTTATTGGGAAAACAATGAAACAAAGCAACAATGGATTGAAAATGAAGACTGGCACTACCGCACAAAATTTAATATTACTGCCGACCAACTGTCGAATCAAAATATAGAAATTGATTTTAAAGGTCTTGATACTTACGCTAATGTTTACCTTAATAAAGAGCTGATTATTGAAGCTAACAATATGTTTAGATCTTGGCGAGCAGATGTTAAATCATTACTTTCAGTCGGTCAAAATTCGCTAGAAGTGATTTTTAAATCACCGCTGAAACAAAATAGGAATGCGGTTAAAAATAGCCCTTATCAACTGCCTTCAGGTTGTGAAACAGGCGACCTACAAGTGGGATCGTACACAAGAAAAGCAGCATACCATTTTGGATGGGACTGGGGACCAAGATTCGTCACGGCTGGTATTTGGCGTGCAGTTCAATTGAATTTCTGGAATTCAGCAAGAATTACAGACCTCAATTGTCAAACGCTAAGCATTACAGATTCTTTAGCGGTGGTTATACAAGAAGTGTCAATAGAAGCAACCGAATTGATCAATAAATGTGTATTAGAATTAAATGACAAAAGCTTGACGATAAACTTAAACGAAGGTATTAATACCATTGTTGATACTTTGTTTGTACAGCAACCTAAGTTATGGTGGACGAATGGATTAGGAGAAGCACATCTTTATGACTTTTCAGTAAATTTGAGTGTCAGGAATCACTTAATTGATTCTTCTAAAATTAAATATGGTATCAGAACCATTCAGTTAATTACAGAAAAAGATAGTATAGGTACATCTTTTTACTTCAAGTTAAACGGACGGCCTGTTTTTATGAAAGGTGCAAACTATATTCCGCAAGACCTTTTTTTACCAACTGTTACAAATGAACGCTATCTAAAATTGATTCAACAAGTCAGAGATGCGAATATGAATATGCTCCGTGTTTGGGGTGGTGGTATTTACGAAAATGATATTTTTTATGATTTATGTGATCAAAATGGCATTTTGGTATGGCAAGATTTCATGTTTGCCGGCAGTTTGTACCCAAATAATGAGTTTTTTCGTCAAAATGTTAAATCAGAAGTAGAAGAAAACATATTGCGTTTAAGACATCATCCATGCATAGCCCTCTGGTGCGGAAATAATGAGATAGAGGTGGCTTGGCATAATTGGGGTTGGCAAAAACAATTTAATTATTCAAGACAAGATTCAGCAAACATTTGGAACAATTATAAGCGGATTTTTCATCAAATAATTCCTGACGCAATAGGGTCAATTCATCCACAAGGTAACTATACATCTACCTCTCCATTAAGTAATTGGGGAACAACAGAGAATTTTAATCATAACTCTATGCATTATTGGGGAGTGTGGCATGGTAAAGAAGATTTTGATGCATTCAATCATAACATTGGGCGATTTATGGTAGAATATGGTTTTCAGTCTTTTCCTTCAATGAGCAGTTTAAAAAGTATAGCAAATGACTCAAGCTTATATCTTGAATCTGAAGTGATGCAAAATAGGCAAAAAAGTTATATTGGTAATGGTATGATATTACAGCAAATTGAAAAATATTTTAACTCACCTGCAAACTTTATTGACTTCGTCAAGCTGAGCCAAAAAACACAAGCGCTAGCTTACCAGAAAGCCATCAAAGCACATTTAGATAATCGGCCACATTGCATGGGCACACTTTTCTGGCAATTAAATGATTGTTGGCCCGGACCTAGTTGGAGTGTTATTGAATATGATGGCACTGAAAAAGAAGTCTACTCAACAGTAAAAAGTCTCTTTAACGAAAAAAATATTGTAAAAGAGCACCAGTTTTTCAATCCATAATTCCATTCGTCGAAGAATTGTGATTTTTTCACAAAAAAAAGAGTTTGAATAAAATAGGTTAACAAACTGTTTTGTAGGTGTTTATATAATTTTGAAAAAACCGCTCTTAATTATTGGTCGAAAAGTTGAAAATGACGTCTAACATTTAATTACCTTTAAGGGAGATAAAGAGAATCCTAATAATTATTTAGTAATTAGTCAAATTCTAACGATTATTAGACAACTATATTAGCATAGGTTTAATATAGAAATTACTATATAATTATTAGGCTTTATTTAATTGTAATCTCATCTACAAATATCCATGCTTTCCCGCCATTACCCAAATGCCATTCAGGGCAATCGCCTGGGTAAGTAAGTCTAACTTTAATATACCGAGCAACTGTTTTTCTATTAACCGTAAAATCTTTTGTAAAAGCACCAAATTCATTCTTAGGAAAATCATTTTTTATAGTTCCATAATCTCCAAAATTCCTTCCATCTCTCGAGCGTGTTATTTCTACTTCTTTTGGATACCAAATCCATGATTTTATATCCTGCAAACTGCCAACAGAAACAGATTCAATGTGACGAACGACTCCCAGATCTACAATCACAATAACATCTTGTCCTTGGTAACCTTGCCAATAGCCCGTCCGGAAATTGGGAGACCCTCTTAAATAATCAATTAATGCATTTTGTCCTCCGGCTGAATATTGGTTACTGAATTCTGATTCGATTTTTATACTTCTGCCACCTTCTATTTTCTTGTACGTACTTTTAATTGTTTTACTCTGCTTTTTTCCGTAATAAGACCAGGCATAAATTTCTGTATCTTCTTTGATCCATATTGGGGTGTTATATTCTTCTAACTCGAATCCATCAAAGGAAATGTAGGTTTTGCATTCTTTACAACTATTCCCAATACTTACCTTAATTGAATCTGAAAAGGTCTGTGAATCAGCAATAAAATATGGGTTAGGACAAAAGTGATTAGCTTCATCTATACTTGCTATTGGTACTTTGGTTCCCCAATTAGGATTTGGTTCTGAGCCCATTTCGAAAACCAATTCCCCTCCGTTTGTAATAGCAGAATGTGTAATATATGATTGATTGTACGTTTTTCCATTCAATTTAGCAGACTGAATATAGTGGTTTTGTTCTGTTAAATTATTCGCACGAATTGAAAAAGTCTTCCCATTTTCCAAGTTTATTCTAGATTCAAATAAGTGAGGTGTTCCAATGGCATAATAGTCAAGTCCAGGAGTCACAGAATAAAACCCCATAGCACTCAATACATACCATGCCGACATTTGTCCACAATCTTCATTCCCTGATAATCCATCAGGTGTATTTTGATATTGCTCAGAAAGAATTTGATGTACTTTAGCTTGTGTTTTATATGGCTTACCAATGTAATTATATAGATAAGCCATATGATGGCTTGGTTCGTTCCCATGAGCATACTGCCCAATTAACCCTGTTATATCTACTTGGTGCCGACCACTAAGGGTCATTTCGGCACTAAATAGCTCATCCAGGTGTGCTTCAAACTCAACATTACCGCCATGCAAATCAATTAAACCAGAAATATCATGAGGCACAAATAAGCTATATTGCCAGGCATTAGCCTCTGTAAAATTAAAGTTCACTTCTGCAGGGTCAAAATTTGTTATAAATCCACCATTCATTTTAGCCTGCATGAACCCTGTTTGGGGATTATGTAGGTTTTTGTAATTTTGAGCCCTTTTAATAAAGGTGTTATATATAGAATCTTTACCCAAGGCTTTTGCGAACCGTGCAATACACCAATCATCATAGGCATATTCTAGTGTTTTTGAAACAGATTCTGCTTCATCACCAGCCGCTATAAAACCTTTTTCTTTATAAGTTTTTAGCCCTAAATGATTTAAATTAGCACTATAAAGCATGGCTTTTAGTGCCAATTCTGTATCAAAGTCTCGAAAGCCCTTAAAATATGCATCTACAATAACCGGAACAGCATGGTAACCAATCATACAATCAGTTTCATTTCCTGCCAACTCCCAGACTGGGAGTCTGCCTCCTTGCAGATAGATATTAATAAACGACTGAATAAATGCTTTGGTTTTGCTTTGCTCAATTATTGTGTATAGGGGGTGAGCACCCCTAAAAGTATCCCACAATGAAAAAACGGTATACTGGCTTTTATTTGTTTCATGTATATTTTGATCCATTCCTCTATATTTACCATCAACATCTGAGAATACATTAGGTACAATCATGGTATGGTAAAGGGCTGAATAAAAAATACTTAAATTATCTTCATTTTCATCCTTTACTTCAATCTTAGATAAGGCATTTTCCCATTTTTCTTTGGCATTTTTCTGATACTTTTCGAAAATCCAATGGTTGGCCTCTGTTTTTAAATTGATTTTAGCACCTTCAATACTTGTAGCTGAAATTCCCACTTTAATCATAAGTGTATTTATATCTTGAAATTTCAAAATGCGATAATAACTAGTTAAGGAATCGCTATTTTTTGGCAATTCTGAATTAAACGGCTCTGAAAACTCCATATAAAAGTAAATATGTTGCTCGTTCGCCCAAGCGTTAGATACTCTATAACCTGATATGCTTTTTCCATCAACAGAAATACTATAATCAATTACCATATCCCTATGGTTTAAGTCTAACAATACTTGGTTATTTGTCTTGTTTTTAAACTGGTACTGATGAATTCCCACGCGATTAGTAGCTGTTAGTTTCACTTTTGTACTTTCCAAATTAACCTCATAAAACCCTGGGTTTGCATTTTCTGATGTTTTCGAAAATAATGAGGGTGTTACTTCATGGTTTTGCAATTGTTGATAGGTAGGTGTTTTATCCGACTGAAAAGGCATCAATAAAATATCACCATAATCAGACACACCAGTGCCACTTAAATGTGTATGAGAAAAACCATAAATCATGGAGTCACTGTAATGATAACCACTACATCCATCCCAGCCGTCCAAACGTGTATCTGGACTCAATTGAACCATACCAAATGGAACTGTTGCTCCAGGATAAGTATGCCCATGTCCTCCGGTTCCAATAAATGGATTCACCAGTTCATAAGCAGATTTTTCAGAGTACCTATAATTATCTTGACAGGCACTGAGTCCGGCTAAAAGTAATACTATTAAAAGGTAGATTTGCTTTTTTTTGATCATTGTTCTTTAATTTCGTTCCATACCAGTGCACTTGCTCCCAAAATGGCTGCTAAATTATTGTTTAAACCTGATAAGATGATATCGACTTTACCTTGGTAAATTTTTAATAGAAATTTCTCAAAGTACGCTTTGAGTGGTGTCAAAAGCAGTTCTCCTGAATTCGCTAAACCTCCAAATAGGATAATGGCTTTTGGACTAGTAATGGGTACGGCATTAGCTAATCCAAAAGCCAGTTTTTGAGCAGTGTAATCAAAAACTTTCAAAGCCAGTGCATCTCCCTTTTCTGCAGCATTTGCAATATCTATTGACGACAGGCTCTCTCCGAGTTGTTTTAATTTTGAATTAGAGCCATGAGTATGTAAATATTCTTTAGCAGTTTTAACAATCCCAGTAGCTGAAGCATAGGTTTCTAGGCAGCCTCTTCGTCCGCAACCGCATAACCTGCCATTCGATTCAATAATTACATGCCCTAATTCTCCAGCAAAGCTATCGTGTCCGTATATTAGATTACCATTTGCAATGAAACCACTACCGAGTCCTGTACCAAGCGTTACTAGTAAAAAATCATCTAGTCCTTTAGCAGAGCCATAGGTCATTTCGCCAATTGCAGCAGCATTAGCATCATTGGTTACAAAAGCAGGAACTTTAAAATATGTCTTAAAAAGGTCTACTAAATTTACTACGCCTTTCCAATTAAGGTTAGGAGCATATTCAACTGTTCCATTATAAAAATTTCCATTAGGTGCACCTATTCCAATACCAACAAGATTAAAATGGTTGTTTTTTGTCAGGAGATGGGTCACTTCATTGGCTATGGCTTCCACTAATAATTCTGGTGTTTTAAATTGAATAGTGCTTACATTACCTTGCTCTATGCATTCGCCGTTAATATCAATTAAACCAAATACTGTATTAGTTCCTCCTATGTCAATGCCTAAAGCAATTTTAGTCATTTTACCCAATTTTAATACCATTTTTAACTTTTTTCCCTAAACCTAAAAGGGTAACTACTTCGTCATCACCAATTGCACCTAAAACTAAGCATTCACTCATCATAGTGGCAATTTGTTTTGGCGGAAAATTCACAACTGCAACAATCTGCATGCCTATTAATTCTTTTGGCAAATAGCGTTTAGTGATTTGAGCAGATGATTTTTTTATTCCCAATTCTCCGAAATCAATATTTAATTTATAAGAAGGGTTATTGGCTTCGGTAAAAACCTTAGCTGACAAAACAGTGCCAACACGTATGTCTATTTTCTTGAAGTCGGACCAATTAATCATTTCAATTATAAAAAAACTAAAAATAATAATTTACATGATAAATTAGCATTAGTTATTTTATGAATTGATTGGTTAAGAATAGATATTACCTGATTTCAATTTTTTTCGTTTCAATACCTCCGCTAGTTTGAATTTTAAGAAACGCAACACCTTTAAAATTTACTGGAAACGATATTCGTAGTCTATCATTATCGATTTGTTCATTGAGTTGAATGACTTGACCTAATAAATTATACGCCAACACATCTATATTATTTAAACCATCTGTTTCTATGTAAAAACTACCCTGACTTGGATTGGGATATAGCCTAAGCTCTAGTCCATTTTCGTTTTTAATGTTTAAGTCAGCTATTGAAATACAGTCAGATGTATCCAAACAACCAGATTGAGGATCATGAAGTATTACCGCATAATTGCCATTACTTGGAACTGCAAATTGTTGATTAACGGCTCCTTGGATTAAAATATAATTATTATTAGTGCATTCCATCCACTGGTAAAGAATTTGATTTTGATTAGCAGTTAATATATTATTAACTTGAGTAATTGAATTATCAAGAGGGATCACCGTCAGATTAATTGTTAAAATACTATCACCTCCACAGCTATTAGGAATTGTATCTTTAAAATAAGCACTTTGATCATAAACTAATCCGCTAGGACTAGTGTAGGATTGACAAGCTTCAATGGTTTGGACAGATGCGTTTTGAATATTACAAGATTCTACTCGCCTAAGTTCAGTCCCATAGATCGAATCACTTGCAGTGAAGTACATATATGGTCCAGCTGTTTTCAAACCACTCAATACTGGAAAACTGTTTGTTCCATTTGGAGGGTGTAATTCAGCAACAAGACTAATATTACTTCCATTGTACTTCCACAAATCAAAATTATTCACTCCATTATCACTGTGATCAAAATAAAGTTCATTATCAAATATTTCGAACCATTCTAATCCGCCTGAAAGGGCAAAGGTAACAGGGTTAAGATTTTGTATTAAGCTTGTAGACAGGCCGTCATACTCCCAGATTTCATGACCAAAAATATTATTAAAACCTGAGTAAACCAACTTATTATTATACACTATATAGTTCCCTCTACTGCCATTTCCAGTTCCAATATTAGTTTCAAAAGCTAGTGATGCAGTAACTCCATCATATTGCCATGTTTCAAAACCGTGAATCGAATCAAATGCTGTAAAAAAAAGTTTATTTTGAAATAGAGCAAAATGCTTTCCTTCTATGGCTATATCTATAGGTCCATAGTTTAGATTTTTGGACATGTTTACATTTGGAACCATTGCCATGCTGATGCCATCATATTCCCATAACTTTAATGTACTGCAAGTATCGCAGCTTGCTATTGCATAAAGTTTATTATTGATTGATTTTAAGTGCTTAAATGATGTCGCAGAACTGTTAATGTAAGATACATTTATTCCATCAAATTCAACAAGGAGGTTGTTCGTACTATCACTGTACCCAACAATTAATTTTCCATTAAAAACCTCTAAGTTGTTTAGATAAGACCAGGGTATAGAATTACTTGCAGGAAAAGTAAACCAATTAACTTCATGTGGCTGGCTAATACCATCATACTCCCATAATCTTAGCTGTGTATCGATTCCATTTTTAATACTTATAAAGTATAATTTGCTATTGTACTCAATGAACCTGGCTGGATGAGAATCTTTAGGCATCCCACTGAGCGTATTACCTGGAGTTAGATCAAACGCTAAAATTGCAGTATCTCCATTAGTTTTCCAAAGTTCAAATCCATGAATTGCATCATTTCCTCCAAAGTAATACCAACCGTTATATAAAACACCTTCAAACCCATTACTACCTTCTCCTCCAAATCCTGAAGATGGATTGATATCCTGCACCAAATGTGCCTGAGTAAAAGCCAATGAAAAAGATGAAATACAATAAAGGAAAGAAATTACAAGTGTTTTCATGTCTATATTTTAAATCATAATTATATAGTTTAATCAAAAATATGTAAAAAGTATGATAGTTCATTGTTTTTAGATTTACAATTCTCGAATGAATAATCTTAGAAATAAAACTTACTCCAAATAAATAAAATGGCTACTCTTTAAATAAAGAATAGCCATTTATTCAGTCATGTGCGCTGCAAAGAACAATTATTAACGCATTTTAGAAGTACAATTAGTTCTTCTAATATGTATCACGATAAAAAATAAGGCAAGGGGTGGGTTAGGTCAGTAAAATTTCAATTGAATCCGAGTCAACCTTCATCTATCAATTCGCACTCAGTCTCAATAAAATCATCTAAAACTAGTAACGAAGCAAGTGCTAGTTGAGAATAATTCTGAGAAGAGTTCTTAAATCGCCCATATTGTGATTGCCAAATAGAGGTAATCAGATTTTTACATCCACAATTTGGTTTTACAACATGCGTTAAGAGTTTATCGACATTACCAGCGCCAGCATGATAATTGTGTAATACTAATAATCTAAACCACAAGCTATATTCCATTGATTTAGTCACGTTAATATTGAATTTATTTAAGATTCTTTTGGCTTCAGGAATGCATGAGGTCCTCAAAAGATGGGCGGATGCATAAGCAGACTTATCAAAGTCTTTTCTTTCATCAACATACTTATCTACCCTTAAACCATGATTCCTGGCTACGCCTTTCATTAGTTGAAATGGACCATAAGCACCAACATTAGAATAAGCTATTTTACCAGGACTTTCAATCATTAAAATAGCTTGAGCATACCAAGGGTCAGTCTCGTTCTTTGTAAAAACATCTACGGCTTTAGAGATAGAAGGATAGACATTATTGAATTTGAAAAAATCACTTTTACCCGTAGTCATATAGATTCTTTCAGTTGAATCTAAACCATATAAATCCCTGAATTTCTGACGTGCAAAATCTTTCTGCTGATCATTCATCATATTCCATTTAGCTAATGATTCTTTGTGTAACACTTGTCTTGTTGAAGCAACATTAATTAAACAAGAATCAGGAGACAATTGCATAATCGTTTTCCAAAAATTTGGTTGCGCTAATTGATGCCATTTTTCTTTATATAAATCCGGTGTATCAACAAATTTATAAGCATTTGAGTCTTTTTGTACTTCAATGAATTTTACAATATCAGGCGCATAACCATGGCAAAAGTTTGAAGCAAATACTATAAGAGAGGCAATAATTAATTTCATAAGATAAAAATAATCTATGTTTGGTTTAATTGAAGTATTGAATACGACTTTTAATCGACTTTATATTGTTAGTAACATAAATCTAATAATTATAATCCAAAAGGCTCAGAAAGTAACAAGAATTAACAGATGTTTTAGATACTATAATTATAAATTCAGCTTATTAATCAAATATTGATTCAATTTGCTAAATCCGAAGCTAAGTTATTATTCTATAATCAGTCTTTTGGTTATTGTGTTGTCAAATTCATCCATTATTTGAATGAAGTAGATCCCTTTTGATAAATTGTGTTCATTGAGCAACACTTTAGAGGTGTTAAGACCTTGATAATTATTGATTTGCTTACCTAAAGCATCTAGAATGAATATGTTTTGAATTTCAGAATGATCCAATTCAATATTGATAAGGCCGTTGGATGGGATAGGATATATTTTTAGCTCACCTAAACTATTATGCTCAACACTAGCATAATCTACTAAAAAATCGGCTGAAAACTCGCATCCATATTCATCAGTGACAATGACAGTATACATACCATTTTCTGAAATTTGAGTAAAATAACTATTTTGATTGGATATTAAATCTCCATTAAAATACCACCTATAAGATTCTAAATTGACATTATTAACTAAGAGTATATCCCAATTATCATCAGACTGACTAATGGAAATATTAGGGTCAATATAGCATTCTACAATACTTAATGCTGTATCAGTTCTGACAGGCGCATTAAAGTCGAAGTAAATATCTGCAAAATTGCGGATTTCAGTTTTAGGTAAAAGGGTTTGTTTAGGTTTGATACGATATCTGACATAGCCGTGACTCCCTAAAGGATCTGTTGCACTGTCTGGAAGGTAAATATTTTGATGCATAAAAGTAATTATCCTGTTATTGGCATCAATAGTAACATCAGCATTATGATCAGAGTTAATAAATTGAAACGTATTTAAATCTAGATGATCCGAAATTGTATCGATCAACTTTACGTCCACAGCAAGACTAGACCCAGTATTCTGAAAGCGAATTATATATTCTAAATTGTCTGATAATTTGATATACTCCTCACTATTTTTTCCATTTGGGAACACTAACTTTGTATTTGGGTCATAGGAGCATACGGTTAATAATTGAAGTGTGTCAGTATCAGTAAATGTATTTCCCAGGTTATCAACAGCGGTCATAATAGAGTATATTGGTATAATCGTATCAGTAGACAACACAGCAGAATCGGGAAGTAAGTTTAAATTCAAAAATTCGGATGAGAAAACATCAAGTGTGTCAAGTGAGAAGAAGTGACTGTTGTTAACTACAGAAGTAGGTGTAATTGAAGCCATATTCTGTGTTGACGCAGACTGAAGCGATAGTGCTGGATCTATAATGATTTCAAGATCAACACTAACAAAAGGTTGAGTACCTGAATTAGACACAGCAGAAAATGCAGAGCCGCCTAATACACAATGTGTAATTGCATTTTGAAGTGGAAAACCGTGAGTAATATCTGAAACTGTTGAGCTAGGATATAAACCAAAAAAAAGTGTATCATAGGTTAAATTCACACTGTCAACCGTTATAGAATAACTATTAGGGGTTGTATAAATGAAATTATTAAAAGCAGGACTTGTAATGGTATGGGTTGTCGGTGCTCCAGGATTAATGATCACAAAATCGTAATTCACTGTAAATAGGAAACTACCCAAATTATACCAATATTGAGGAGCGGGAGTTATCGATGGTATTGTTGAACTGGTATAAAATATGCTTTCATTATTATCGAAAATTCCGTTTTGATTTTGATCAATAAAAGTTTTGATATTAAAATTATGTGATCCCGGGCAAACTGATTGATCTATGATCGGAAGATTTGGTATTGTGAGAGAACTGGAAGTAGAAATCTGACCAAGATTAACTTTAAAACCGCTTGTATCGGAAGTAAAAAGCATTAAGAAAAACTGTTCTTGATTATTTGCTGGTGAATATAATGACCAACCCGTAGGGCTTTGTATAGAGTCATGGCAAGCAATAATTGGTGCACTTGCACTACCAAGCGCGTTGCAATTACCAATCATGTCAGAATAGCTATTAAAAGGACCATAAATGACATAAGAATAATAGTTTCCGCTTGTTTGCATATCGAAACCAAGACCTGCTATAAAACCATCATCAGATGTTTTAAGATACAACCATTGAGCATTTTGAAGGCTTGTTGTGTCATTTGGCCCACTTGATAAACAACTGTAATCGTTTCCAGTAAAGGCTGTTAAATTAGTAGCATGGGATGGGGTGCTTGTTATTGTATTGTTGCAATTAATTAATATGGGGTTCGAGCACACCTCTCCTTGATTTTGGCTAAAAGCCTCATTTAAAAAAGAAACAATGCAAAACACTAATAAAAGTTGTTTCATAGTCACTTGAATAATAATATGATACTAATATACGTTTTTTTATTCTATTAAGTACAATTAGGCGATAGGGGTACGCTTAAATACAATAGGAAATCTCTATAAATCAAAAAAAATGCATAAAAAGTGCCTATTGTAAAATATTAGGCTAATTTTGAAATGTTTTAAAGAATCAATAACCAAATTATGAAAATTAAAAATGTAGTTGTAGCAGCATTATCAGTAGTTGCTTTAGTGTCTTGTGGGGAATCTGAACCAACATTATGCAGTTGTACAGAATTAAGTCTAGAAGGATTTAAAGAAGTAGGAATGGATGAGGAGAAAATGAAGGCTTTCGAGGAAGCCAATAAAGCTGAATTAGAAAAATGTGAAGCTTTAGGTGACAAGTTAAACAAGGAGATGCAAGATTTATCTGCTGAAGAACAGGAAGCAAAAAGAGAAGAATTTGTTGCAGATTGTCCAGCAATGAAAGAATTAGAAACTTTAATCATGGATCAAATGCAAAATGCGTATCAAAACTTTGATATGGAAGAAGGAATGGAAGGTCTAGAAGATATGGAAGAAGGAATGGGAGATCTTTTAGAAGGACTTGAGGAAAATGGGGCTGAATTGATCGAAGAAGTTCAGGAAAATGCTTCTGAGGTAATGGATGAAGCTAACGAAGCACTTGAAAGTTTAAAGTAATAGCTGAAATTATAAATTGAAAACCCAGGTTTTATATCTGGGTTTTTTTGTGCTTTAATTTTTCTAATACTACTTTGTCAATGGGTAGTGATAAATTATTTGAATTAAAGCTTTTTAATTCATGCCAACTCAACTTTTGATTCAAATGGTTCAAGTCGATTTTTTTCATGAATTTAGCCCAATCTTTTGGCGAAACGAGATAGTAAATGCTAATAATTTGATCTTCCTTTTTAAAAAAAGAGGCTTGGAAAAAATCATTAATATAGAATAGCTCCTTAACTAATATCTCAGAACTAAGCTCTTCCATAAATTCTCGTTCAAGCGCATTTTTAATCCCTTCTCCTTTCTCAAGGCCACCTCCAATAAATTTTCTTAAAGTACGGTCACCATAGTTTTCTGTAGAAATTAAAATCTCATTTTTGGTATTGATAATGATACCATAAACCCGGATATTAAAATTTGTTATTTCGGTCATCTTTACTACTTAGTGCAAGCTTGTTTTAATATAAAGATTACTTATATTTGAAACAATATAAACAACACAAACTTACAGATAAAGAATCAATAATGGCAGTAGAAAAAAAAACCTTGGAAGCAAATAAGAATGATGATAGCATGAGACTCTTAATTTCAGAAATGGAGCAGAAGCTAGATAGTATCTACTTGGGTGGAGGAAAGTCCAGAATTGAAAAACATAAGGGAAAAGGGAAAATGACTGCTCGTGAACGAATTGATTTTTTAGTTGACGATAATTCAAACACGATAGAAATTGGTGCTTTTGTTGGAGATGAAATGTATCCTGAGCATGGAGGTTGTCCAAGTGGTGGAGTTGTCATCAAAATTGGGTATGTAAGTGGAAAACAATGTATAATTGTTGCTAATGATGCCACCGTTAAAGCTGGTGCTTGGTTCCCTATTACAGCTAAAAAGAATTTAAGGGCACAAGAAATTGCCATGGAAAATCACTTGCCTATTATCTATTTGGTAGATAGCGCAGGTGTATATTTACCTTTACAAGATGAAATATTTCCGGATAAAGAACATTTTGGACGAATTTTTAGAAATAACGCTAGGATGTCTGCAATGGGAATTACGCAAATATCTGCAGTTATGGGAAGTTGTGTGGCGGGTGGAGCCTATTTACCGATTATGTCAGATGAATCATTAATTGTAGATAAAACAGGCACCATCTTTTTAGCCGGTTCATATCTGGTTAAAGCTGCAATAGGTGAAACAATTGATAATGAAACCCTCGGAGGTGCAACTACTCAAACCAATATTAGTGGGGTTTGTGATTATAAATCTAAAGATGATGAAGACTGCTTAAAAACCATTAAAGGTTTAATGGATAAAATAGGTGAGAAGGATAAAGCTGGCTTTGATAGGAAAGAAGTTATTTCTCCTAAAATGCCGTTGAAAGATATTTATAGTGCTTTTCCAAGAGATAGAGCGAAACCTTACGATACCAAAGATATTATTGCTCATTTAGTTGATGATTCTGATTTTACAGAATATAAATCTGATTATGGTAAAACCATTGTTTGTGGATACGCAAGAATTGAAGGATGGAGTGTAGGCATTGTAGCTAATCAAAGAAAGCTCGTTAAAAATGCTAAAGGAGAAATGCAATTTGGAGGTGTAATATATAATGATTCTGCTGACAAAGCAGCGCGTTTTATAATGGTATGCAATCAGAAAAATATTCCATTGGTATTTTTACAAGATGTCACTGGTTTTATGGTCGGTTCAAAATCTGAGCATTCAGGGATTATAAAAGATGGGGCTAAGTTGGTTAGCGCTATGTCGAACTCAGTAGTTCCTAAATTTACTGTAGTGATAGGAAATTCTTACGGTGCTGGCAATTATGCCATGTGCGGTAAGGCCTACGATCCACGATTAATTGTAGCGTGGCCAACTGCTGAACTAGCAGTGATGAGTGGTGCTTCGGCCGCTAAAACCTTATTGTCAATTGAAGTGGCTTCACTAAAAAAGAAAGGTGAAAAAATTACTAAACAATCGGAAAAAGAGATTTATAATCGCATAAAATCGAGGTACGATAAACAAATTTCTCCTTATTATGCAGCTTCTCGTTTGTGGTATGATGCCATTATAAATCCAGTTGATACAAGAACAGTTATTTCAATGGGGATTGAAATGGCCAATCATGCGCCAATTACGGAGCGATACAATGTAGGAGCGATTCAAACATAAATATCTTAATTAATCTATAATGTGATTGATATAAGATGGTTGAAGTAGAGAACAGGATTAACCAATTTGAGACACCTCAAAAGGAAATTATGTATTTTTTTCATAATTTACTGACTAAGGATTTTGGATTGACGGATAGGTTGACATTCAATAACCCGTGTTACTATAATATCAGTTGGATTTGTTACTTAAAGCCACTAAAGAATGGCATGACTGAATTGGCATTTATGAGGGGGAATGAATTATCAAATGAAAATGGACTTTTGAAAGACAGCGGCAGAAAACAACTCAGGAGTATTGAGTTTTCTAATCTAAATAGTATTGAATTACATTCTGTTAAGGAAACTTTACATGAAGCAATATTGCTTGATGAGGCGATTCCTTATAAGTCAAAAAGAAAAAAATAATGTATTAACAATAGCTAAATTTTTATTCTTCTTCTAAATATTCATTGACTTTAAAGTATTGAATAATTGCTTCTTTAAGGAGGTGTTCCTGCTGTTTGTCGCTTAAAAATGGCAGTTTTTGGACGTTTTCAAAGTGAGGCCAACCATCATCATCATCATGCGTGTATTTATAATACCCATATGGTTCCAAGATAGTACAAGTAGCGATATGCATTAAATTCAATTTTTCATCTTTCGAAAATTTTCGGAATCCATGTCCAAGTTCTTGAACACCAATCATGGTAATGATGCCGTTCAAGTCCATGTCTGCTTCAAATAATCGATTGATTTTTTTTGTGACTTCCTGAAATTCTTGTTCTAATTTATGATCCATTATTAAAATACGATTGTGAGTAATTTTAGCTAAGGCAAAGGTAATGTGTATAAATTGAATATATCTTTAAACGTTCAATGAATTATTTAGATTTTATATTATTAATTCCAATTTTGTATGGCGCATGGAAAGGCTTTAGAAAAGGTTTTATTATTGAAATATTTACGCTTTTAGCACTTTTTGCAGGTATTTATGGAGCCATACACTTTGCTGATCGCATGTCAACTTTTCTATTCGATAGTCTTGAAATAAAATCTGACTACTTGCCAATTATTGCCTTTTGCTTAACCTTTTTATTGGTCGGAGCTATGGTATTTTTCTTAGGACGATTACTCGAAAAAGCAGTTTCTATGGCAGCATTATCTTTATTTAACAAAATGGCAGGACTGCTTTTTGGAGCATTAAAAATGTTATTGGTATCTAGCATGTTGGTAATTGTACTAGAGTCAATTGATGAAAAAAATGAGTTTATTTCGAAAGATTTTAAGGAGGCGTCATTGCTTTATGAACCTTTACGTGACCTCACATTTAAGGCCCTTCCAGCAATTGAAGAAAGTCAATTGTTTAAAAAAAGATCCGTTTTATTTGACTTATTGAATAATTAGGCTTGTGCTTTAAAAGATAATTTGTTGGGAAAATGGTAGATTTTAACCTATTAAAAGTAAGTCTTTGTATGAAGCAAATTACAGCTGAAAATTATGTACATTTAGGGCTGTTGATTTACCGAATGAATAGTTTACATGATTAATCTTACAAGACTTTGCAAGGAAACTTTTTTGTTTTTGATAATTTGCTTTGTACCATTATGGGGCAGTGCTCAAGTCAAAGACAGTCTATGGTATGTTTGGAAAAAAGCTGAAAATCACGACACGATTAGATTGGACGCCTACAAAGACTACATTTGGAATAATTATATGTTCTATAATCCAGATTCTGCACTAATCCTGTCAGAAGATTTGTATCAACGAGCAGAAGAATTTAATCAATTAGAATTTATGGGGGCTGCACTTAATCATCAAGCAGTTGCCCTCACAATCCTTGGAAAAATAAATGATGCTGTTTCTACATATGAGAAAGCTGTAGAATTCTATCTGTCAAATGATTTAGAGGCAAAAGCAGGGGCAACTTATTCGAATTTAGGAACTATTTATAATGATAAAGGAGACTTAAAAAAATCTGCTCAATATTATTTTAAAGCCATTAAAATATTTGAAAAGTATAATGAAGACTCTAAACTTGCTCGGGCATACAATAATTTGGGTGTGCTTTATAACGAGCAAAAAATGTTTCAACTGTCACTTAATTATCATCAGAAAAGTTTGGTTTTAAATCGTCAGTTTCAAAATGAAAAAGACGTAGGACAGAATTTACTTAATATTGGCGCCGTTTACGGTGATATGAATAATTCTGATTTGTCGGAACAATATTTAGATAGTGCTTATATATACATAAACGCTTCTGATGATACCAGAGCTCTGGGAACCTATTTTTTAAATAAAGGACACTTATTGCACCAAAAGAGAAAATTTGACAAAAGTTTAGATTTTTATCATAAAGCACTTGATGCTTTTTACGAAGTAGAAGATAAACAAAATGTAGTAACAACTGAGGTTCATTTGGGGGGGAACTACTTAAATCTTGAAGAACCTGATTTAGCAGCAATGTATCTGGTAGATGCTTATGAGAAATCTAAAGATTATGGTATTTTTTTAACGCAAAGAGAGGCTTCTAAGTTGCTTTATGAACTATACAAAGAACTAAAAGACTATAAATTAGCACTTTTTTTTAATGAGGAATATTACTTACTCAATGACAGTTTAACAGATTTAAAATTGCAGGAAACAACTTTGAATTTAAAATTTGAACATGATTATGAAAAGAAAGCTTTTGCAGATAGTCTTGAATTTGTGAAGTCGCAAGAGTTAAACTTGTTAAGAATTAGCGAGCAAGAAGCCCAAATTCAAAAAGATAGAACGCAAAAATATGCCTTGTTCGGTGGAATAGGGCTGATGCTTATATTTGGTGCGTTTGCATATAGGACTTACCAGAGAAAAAAACGTGATCATGACATCATTACATTGCAACATCATGAACTTGAGGAAAGCCATCATGAGATTCAACAAAGCCACTATGAAATTCAACAAAGCATTCATTATTCTAAGCGCTTACAAGATGTCTTTTTACCAACAGATGAGCTATTAAGTCATCATTTTGAAAGTCATTTCGTCTTATTTAAGCCAAAAGATGTTGTAAGTGGTGATTTTTATTGGTTTGAATATGATGAAGACTCTCAAACGAAAGTAATTGCGGTAGCTGATTGTACGGGGCATGGGGTTCCTGGTGCCTTGGTGAGTATAGTTTGCTCTAGTGCACTAAATAAGGTTGTAAAGGAGCTAAGCATTTTAGAACCGGCTGAAATTTTGAACAAAACTAGAGAAATTGTTATAGATAGGTTTACCAGAGCAGGTAAGGGGATGAGAGATGGAATGGATATTACAATTTGTGTTATAAAAGGTGATAAGATAAAAACGGCTGGAGCGAATAATGGATTGTGGTTAGCAAGAAAAGGTAAAGAGATAATTGAAATAAAAGCCAATAGGCAGCCGGTTGGATGGCAAGAAAAGCTCAATCCTTTTACTCAGGAAGAAATCACTATTTCAGCTGGAGATACTATTTATTTATTGTCAGATGGTTTTCCAGATCAATTTGGAGGAGAAAAGGGCAAGAAGCTAAAAAAGAAACCTTTAAAAACTTATCTTCACAGTATTCAGAGCAAGCAAATGGATATTCAGAGGACTTTACTTAATGATAAATTTCAAAAGTGGCGTGGAGATATTGAACAGGTTGATGATGTTTGCGTTATTGGGATAAGATTTTAGAATGAGTAAAATCATTAGTAAAGGCTCAACGGTTCTTGTTATTTTCTTGCCTTTCCCTTTTAGGCTTTATTTTAATGCAGTTGAAAAAAAATAGAGATATGCTCTCCAAATGCTCTTGATCAATAAATTTATTGATCTGAAATCAATCCAAACGTTTTAAATAAATGAAATAATCCAGGTAAAATAAAGATTGAGGCAATGATTAATGACCAACCAAGGCTATTAAAAACAGACTCTGGCGGTAAATTTTCCAAAATAGACAATTGGTTATTTTGAAAAAAGATAAGGTTTGGAAACGCCAATCCTACAAAAATTAGAAGCATCAAGCATATTTGAATACTTAAAGTAAGCCGAGTTAATAACTTATTCTTTTTTATCAAAAAGAACCATAAGGGAAACAGAAGCAGACTAACCACTAGAAAGGTAATGAAAGTCATACTGTTAAACATCAATTCATTAAATAATCTTTTGTTTAAATAACCTTCAATAAAAATCAATGTACCAATTATAATGGCTAATAGGTTTGCTTTTGCAGCCTTCCTTCTAAAATAGATGTGGTTACTATTCTTAGTTTCACCACATATAAATACTGAAGCAGTTAATGCCATTAATGCCACCACGAAAAATCCTGTCAAAATTGAAAATGGGTTAAGCCATGTACTAATATATAACTCATGAAAATTTTTATCTGCAATATATAATGGGTGAATTAACTCTCCTGAAATCAATGATCCTGCTGTAATACCAATTAAAAAAGGTGCAAGTGAGCTTGATACCTGAAATATTGAATCATATATTTTTTGAGAAGATGGTTCTTTAAATGCATCATAATGTCTAAAAACAAAGGCAGTTCCTCTTCCAATAATTCCAACTAAAAGCAGCGTGATTGGGATGTGCAATTGGGTCACAATAATATAGTAATAACTTGGGAATGCAATCCATAAAATAACAATACAAATGATTAACCAGATGTGATTGGCCTCCCAAACTGGTCCAATAATTCTATAAGCTGTCTCTTTTGTAATTTTTTTATTTCGTTTTGCTGAGAAAAGCTCAATGATGCCAACCCCAAAATCGGCACCACCAAAAATAAGATAAAACAAGATTGACAGAAATAGAAATATCAAGACAATGTTTATCATAATGTATCTACTTTGTTTATGCGTTTAATCTGTCGATTCATTAACCAAAAAACAGTAAAAGTTAATGATAAATAAATCGCTAGATAAAGATAAAAGCTATATTGAAGTCCAGCAATTGGAGTAACCGCATCCTTTGTTAACATAATGCCATTGATAATCCAAGGCTGCCGCCCAATTTCAGTAACAAACCATCCTGCTTCTAATGCAATAGACCCAAGAGGGGTACAAATTATTAGTATTCTTAAAAAAAGTTTATGGTTCATCCATTTTTTTTGCTTGAGACTGACTAAGAATAAAATACCAATGATCATTAACAAGGTCCCTGTGCCGACCATTATTTGGAACGAATAGTGGGTGATTGCAATTGGTGGATGTTCTGTTTTGGGGAAATCATTCAATCCTTTTACTTCAGCATCAAAGTCACCAAAAGCTAGAAAAGAAAGTGCTTTTGGAATATGAAATCCATAAGTGATTTCTCCCGTATCTTCATCCAAAATACCACCTATTAAAAGTCCAGCTCCAGTTTCAGTTTCGTAGTGAGCTTCCATTGCAGCTAGTTTAGTTGGCTGTCTAGTTGCTACATCTTTAGCAGCTAAATCACCACTTATGGGCATTACAATTGCTGCTATAGCTCCGAATGATAAAGCAATTCGCAATGCCTTTAAATGAAAGTCCTGATTTCTCTTCTTGTAATACTGATAGGTATGTATTCCTCCTACAGCAAAGCCGACCGAGATAAACGCAGCGATAGTCATATGAAGCGATTGTGTGAACCAGGCATCATTAAAAAGTGCTTGTACTGGATCAATATTTAGGTATTCTCCATTAATGTAATCAAAACCACTAGGAGAATTCATCCACCCATTGGCCGCAACAACCAATATACCTGAAGATATTCCTGCAATACCTACAATTAAACCTGTGATCCAGTGAAATACTTTGTTTTTTATTTTTTTCCAACCGTATATATAAAAACCGAATGCAATTGCTTCCACAAAAAAAGCCGTACCTTCTAATGAAAATGGCATGCCTATGATCGGTCCAGCATGTATCATAAATTCTGGCCAAAGTAACCCTAATTCAAACGAAAGCATGGTGCCAGATACTGCTCCTATAACAAAAAAAATAGCGACTCCTTTTTGCCAAGCTTTCGTAAGGTCCAAATATACTTTATCATTAGTTTTGAGCCATTTATAATGAGAAACAATCATGAAAAATGGCATTACCATACCAATAGCTGCAAATACAATATGGAAAATCATGGATGTTGCCATTTGCATTCTCGCTGCCATTAAAGTATCCATCATATCGATATGTATTTAAACAAGTAAAATATACTTTGGTCAAAGATAGGCATACTTCAAATAAGTATATATGACTTCTATCAGGTTCAATATAATATTAATAATAGTTTTAGATTTAAGGTCTAATACAAATTCAAATGAAACATTTTAACCATTTATTATCCAAACTTCTTTTTTTCTCTATTATTCTATTTGGCTTTAGTCAGTTAACAATAGCTCAAACTAGCATTATAGGTAAGATCATTGATACACTAAAAGTTGGTATTGCTGGAAGCGAACCTTTCGTGTTTAAAGATGGCAATAGGGGTATTACACTGGAGATATGGACAGATATTGCTCAGAGCAATAATTGGAATTTCAAGTTCTACTCTTATGAAACAGTCGAAAATGCGTTAAATGATCTTAAAAATAATGATTTAGATGTAACGATTGGCCCAATAAGTATTACGTCTGATAGACTTCAAGATGTAGAGTTTTCGCAACCATACTATAATTCGAGCATTTCTATTTTATCTCTAAATAATGAGCTAAATCTGTGGCAAAAAATAAAACCCTTTTTCAGTTTTAAATTGTTGGTGGCAGTATTCGTCTTTTTAATCATACTATTTATTGTGGGTACATTATTATGGTTAGCTGAACGTAAAGCGTCTCCAGAACAATTTCCTATTAATCCCATAAGGGGAATTGGAGCAGGAATGTGGTTGGCAATTGTTACAATGAGCACTACAGGCTATGGTGATAAAGCACCAATAACATTGCAGGGCAGAATAATTGCTGGCACCTGGATGATAGTGTCATTGATTTCAGCAACTTCTATGGTTGCAGGAATTGCAAGTACATTAACGGTTTCATCACTCGGGAAATCAGTCATTACAAATGTTGAGGAACTTTATGATAAAAAAGTATCAACTGTAATTGGTTCATCCTCTGAAATCTTCCTTAAAAATGTTAATGCTAAGGTTTTTACTGTAAATAACATTGATGAAGCAATAGAGAGTCTTAAAAATAAGGAGGTAAATGCAGTAATGTATGACCGACCTCAGTTATTGTATTATTTAAAGAAACATGACGTTGATGATTTATACCTCAGTAAAGAAGCATATTTTGAGCAAGGTTATGGCTTTGCTTTTCCAATAAAATCTAATCTGATAGCATCTGTAAACAAATGTTTACTAAAACTTTCTGAAGATCAAATGAAAAATAGAATTATCGATTTTTACTTTGGGAAGCACTAAAAATGATAAAATATCGGTTGAATGCAAATGAAGTAATATAACTGTGTCGTAAAATAAATTCATGCAAGTAGAGAATACTTGCATGAATTTATAGCAGTGAGGAAGGGATTCGAACCCCCGATACATTGCTGTATACACGCTTTCCAAGCGTGCGCCTTAAGCCACTCGGCCACCTCACTAATTTGGGGTGCAAATATGCAAATTTTCTAATTAATATTTAATTGATCTCATGAAAATAGTCGATTAACAGGTTATAAATATGTTTTTGCGTACCTTTGAATGCAAATACATAATGATTTCTCATTTATTTTAAGAGTTCAGCTTGTATTTTGAAAGCAATTTTATGATGACAGTTGCTAAATCTTGTTTTTTAAAGGAGAGCTTGCTACTCTTGTATGTATTCTTTTTGATGCCAATGTCGGCTCAAATTATTGTACCTGCAATCGGTTGTAGTCAAATTGAAAATTTTGACAATTCTAACCCATGGATGTTTGGCGGTATAAATTCATCATGGTTATGGGATAATCCTGATAAGCAGGATGTGACAGATGATATTTCAATTGGAGGTAAATCATTAATTTTGGGTGGAAATACGACAACCTCAACTTATAATCAAAATGAGGATTCATGGGCCGAAAGCCCAGTTTATGATCTTTCAGCAGTTAATAACCCATACATATCATTTAGTTTTTATTGGTCGAATGAGGGAGGAACAAACACAGATGAACTTTGGTTAGAATATAGCCTGGATAACGGAATAGCATGGAACAATCTATTCCCTGCAATAGGAACTGGTGTTTGCTATGATCAAAATTGGTATAACTACCTAGGTGCATGGGGTGGTAATAATAATGGTTGCTCTCAAGGACTAGGTGGTCCGGCTTCATGGGTCACCGTGCGAAAGTGTATTGGTGGACTGGCTAATGAAGTTAGCGTAAAATTTCGTTTTAGATTTAAGAGTGATGGATCATGCGAAAATTTTGGAGCCACGATTGATGAATTTAAGGTGTGTGATGCAACAGTGGTGGCCCAGGCATCCTATAAATGCACCTCGCAAAATCTTGAAATACAATTTTCTGATGAATCATTTGATTGCCCCACAAATTGGTTTTGGGATTTTGGAGACGGAAATACATCAATGGTAGCAAACCCAGTTCACTCATATAATGCAGCAGGCTTATATACAGTCAGCCTTACCGTAGCTACCAATATATCGGTAACCAATGGGTGCGGAGGTCCTCATCAAGATACATATACTTTTGACGTAGAAGTTATGGACATCTCGCTGAATAATCAAACAAATGTATCGTGTGCGGGTCTAAATGATGGCGCCATCAGTTTGACAGTAATAGGGGCTGGAGCGGGAACAACCATCAATTGGATACCCACACCAGCTATAGGTCAAGGTTCAGCCAATATAAGTTCATTAACCGCTGGAAGCTATGATGTAACCATTACTAGTGGAGGAGCTGGTTGCATTAAGACTTCAACTTATATTATTACAGAACCAGCGTCTATTGAGGCAAACTATTCTTCATCTGATGTATCTTGTGCTAATCTATGTGATGGCACGTTAAGTGCGAATATCACAAATGGCGTAGGACCGTTTAATGTAATTTGGAGTCCAGGTAATTTAATCGGTAATGTTCAAAGTGGAGTTTGCGAAGGTGATTACAGTGTTTCAATCGAAGATGCAAATGGCTGTATTCTCAGCGAAGCTAATATCTTAGCAGTTGGTTCACCCGTTTTACCTGAGGTATTTAATTTAAACGACACGGTGATATGCCAAGGTGAAGAAGTTGATATTAAAAACTTTGAATTGTCTTCTAGCGTGACAAGTGTGAATTGGAATGTAATAGGGGGAATTGATATTGGTTTCGGAATATCAGGCACTGGAAATATACCTGATTTCATTGCCTCGTCTGTAAATTCAGTAGAAGTCGAAGTAATCCCAAAATTAAATAATAGTTGTATTGGAACCAGAGATACTTTTACAATATCAATAACTATGCTGCCAACACCAGATTTTTCTTTTGTGACTTCTGGAAACTGTGAACCCGTACATGCTACTTTTACTACTATCAATTATAATATAAATTCAACTTATTATTGGGAAATAGAGGGTATTGAAAATAATTTCACTGGTCAATCTTTTGCTGCAGAATTCTTATCTGGAAACTATTCAGTGGTTTTACATGAAAAAACAGACAATAATTGCGAAGGAAGCGTTTCGAAGACTGATTTGATTACTGTTTTACCAAAACCCTATGCTGATTTTTCTTTTTCACCCGATTATTACGAAGAAGAAGGGTCCAATATTAGTTTTATCAATCAGTCCTTAAACGCCTCGTCATACTTTTGGTCTGTAATAGATACAAATATATCAGACACAATAGACAATCCAGTTTTTTACTTAAATGGCGATAGTAAAAGTTTTTATAAAATTCAATTATTAGCGCAGAATGATAAAGGCTGCTCAGACATTACTGAACGTTATGTTAAGCTAAAAGAATCGGAAATATTCTATATTCCGAATGCTTTTACTCCATATAGCGGCCCTGTAAATAATAATTTTAAACCAATCATTCAATCAGGGATAGACATCTATAATTACAAGTTGACAATTTTTAATCGATTCGGTGAAATTATATTTATTTCTAAAGATCCTTCAATAGGTTGGAATGGAAGATTAGCTAACGGAACGAAATTACCAACAGGTGTGTATACCTATAAAATCGACTACCAAAATTTGTATAAAGATAATCCAAAAGATATCATAGGTTCTTTTCTGTTAATTGATTAAAGTACTTTGCTAAGTATTGTCCCATACTAAAACATCCTTGAATCAAATAACCACCTGTTGGTGCATCCCAATTAAGCATTTCACCAATGGCGAAGACGCTTGGTAATTTTTTAAGTTCAAAAAATTCATTAACTTCTTCCAAGTCTATTCCTCCAACCGTAGAAATTGCCTCATCAAGTGATGCTAAACTTTCAATTTGAATAGGAAAATTCTTAATTAGCTTGCAAACTAATTGGGTAGACATAAATTCTTCCTTTGTGGTATAAGCTTTAATCAATCTCATTTGAGTTTTCGTTAAATTCAAATTTTTCTCAATTCGATTAGACCAATTTTTAGTTGTTTTTTGATTTATTTTGTTGAGCAATACACCTAATGTCACGTTAGGTTTAAAATCAATTTTAAGAACAGGATTAACATTTTGATTTAAAGTTAATCTGGCCTCTTTACTTAAAGCGTATATTGGTGTCCCTTCAAGGCCAAAATCTGTTATGACCACTTCACCCAAATAAGAGTCATGGTTTATTTTAGCAGATAGATTCTTAATATATTTTCCAGAACAGTTATTAAGAATGGTGGAGGGCCAATTAACTTTTAGAGCACAGTTTGAAGGCGCAAAAGGAATTGTGTTTATATCATGTTTAGAAAATTGACTTATCCAATCACCTTTAGACCCGGTGACTTTCCAACTTGCTCCACCAATAGCAAAAATGACAAAATCGAATTCTTTTGTAATTGACTGTCCTTTAAAGCTAAAACTAAGTCTTAATATATTCTCAACTTTAGAAATTGACTTCCAATTCATATTATAATAAACCGGAATTTGCTTAGCAGCAATTTTTTTTTCAATTTTTTTTAATACTATTATTGGCTTAATGCCTTTCACAGGGAAAACACGACCGCTTGAACCAATATATGTTTCAATGCCAATTTCTTTCATGTACCTTCTTAATGCTTTATTATCAAAAAAAAGAAGCGCCTTTTTGAGAAAGGATGTAGGAGAGTATCTTAAGATAAGATCTTTAAGTTCTTCTGAATGAGTTAAATTAAAACCTCCCTTTCCAGCAACCAACAATTTACTGCCAAGCCTGTTTTTTTTCTCAAAAATCGAAATGTCATAGATAGTGTGGTCAATATTTGTAGCAAAACTGAGTGCAGCTGCACCACCACCAACAATGGCAATTTTTGGTTTCATAATATAAAATTAATGATACAAATGACATAATCAAAAAACCATTGTTAAGAAAAACAAGCTGAATAGTAACCTTTTTTAAATATATTTCGTACGTTTGTTACAGGCAAGAGCCAAATTATTTAATTTTTAAAACCGAAATGATGAAAAAGAATCTTTTAAATTTAAGACAATTAGGATTAGTATTAATTGCTGCTGGATCAATGGCAATGTATAGCTGTGAGGAAGCTAGTGACGCTGCAGATGATGCAACTGAAGCTGCCACTGAAATGGTAGAAGAAGGAACAGAAGCTGTTGAAGCTGTTGAAGAAGTGGCTGAAGAGGTAGTAGAAGAAGCAGAAGAAATGATGGAGAATGCTGAAGAAGTAATGGAAGGAGATCACAAATGTGAAGAAGGAAAATGTGATGAAGGAAAATGTGACGGAGGTCACTAATTACTTCACCAATAATATTCAAACCTAGACTTTAAAGTCTAGGTTTTTTTTTGTCACATAATTTATGTTTAATTTTAACCAAACAATTAATTACATTGGAAATTACTAATCGCACATGGTCATCCAACCGAAGAAGTTTTATAAAGGGCTTATTGGCTGCTGGGATCACTTCTCAGCTAGGTTTTTTTCAAGCATGTACAGAAAACTTGGAAAAATTAGACCAACTAGATACTTTTTTCTTTTTAGAGGAACGATTAACCCTAACTTCAATAGTTGATACTTTATTTCCTGATAATAATAATGGTCCAAGTGTTAAAGACCTCAATTCAATGTCACATATTATTTGGTCCTTAAAAGATCAGCACTATGGGTTTAATAATTATGAAATGTTTAAAAACGCCATTCAAAAATTAAATGACCTAACGATAGAAGAGCATAAAGGTCGTTTTGAAGACCTTGATGTAACTCATAAAAATGATATTTTAAAAAAAGTTGCTAAATTGAGTTGGGGTGAAGATTTTCTGGGGAGAACATTAAATTATATTTTTGAATCATTATCAATTGATCCGATATATAATGTAAATCAAAATAGTGTTGGATGGGATTGGCTTAATCATCAAGCTGGTTATCCTAGGCCGGAGGAAAGTCAGAAATATCCAAATTTTTTAAACAAATTTCAAGATGATATATGATGTTTGTGTAGTAGGCAGTGGTGCAGGGGCCGGACCTATAATTTATGAGTTATCAAAGGCAGGCTATAAGGTTTGTGTTCTTGAAAAAGGACCATTTTTGAAAACAGAAGATTTTAATAAGGATGAGTATTTGAGTTGTAGAAAGGATGTTTACGCTTCGAATTTAAAGGATGAATACCATGCAATAGAAGCATATAGCAAGCAAAAAAAGAAATGGCAGGTTAAAACAACTAAGGAAACTGGGAGTACCTATTGGAATGGTAATATGGTTGGAGGGTCATCTAATCTTATGAGCGCTTATTTCCATAGGTTAAAGCCATCAGATTTTAAACTTTTGAGCACCTATGGTCCAATAAAAGGTGCAAATATTGTCGATTGGCCAATCGATTATAATGATTTAGAACCATATTATACCAAAGTGGAGTCTGTTGTAGGGGTCTCAGGAGAGGTCAGAAAGCATTCTACCCAAGAACCAAGATCTTCAGCCGATTTTCCTTTTCCACCTCTAAAAACAAACCTTGTAAGTGATTGGCTTGATACTGCTGCAGAAGAGCAGGGTTATCAGCTTGTTCATGTTGCGCGTGGCATTATCACCAGACCCATGGATAAAAGGCAGGGTTGCTATTATTCAAGTTATTGTGGAAGCTATGGATGCAGTTCAAATGCTAAAAGTAGTAGCCGCGTTGCTCTGATAAATCAGGCATTAGATACTGGAAATTGTACCATTATTCCCCATGCTAAAGTGTTTAAATTGAATTCTAGCAAATCTGGAAGAGTCGAAAGCGCATATTATCACACTGATAATGGAGATAAGTTTATTGAGGCTAAAATTTTTGTATTGGCTGCACAGGCTATTGAATCTTCAAGACTTTTATTGGCAAGCAAAAGCAAAAACTATCCAAATGGACTAGGAAATAGCAGTGGTCAGGTCGGTAAAAATTTAATCTTTTCTGCTGGAGGAATTGGAGGTGGAAACTTAAACTTTGAAGACTTCTCTGAAAAAGAAGTTAAAGGATTAGAAACACAAGGTTTGTGGGTAAATCGAGCTATTCAAAACTGGTATGAAATTGATAGTAAAGAGTTTAAAGGAAAAGTGAAGGGCGGTACAGTTGATTTCGTTTTCGAACATTCTAACCCAATGCCTCGTCTTAGCAGACAAAAGTGGGATGGAAGCAGGTTGGTTTTTGGAGCGGAATTGAAAGAAAAAATCAAACACTATTTCACAGAACAAAGAAAAATAAAGTTTGAAATCTTTAATGATTGGTTACCAACAGACGATTGTAATGTTACCCTATCAGAAACAGATAAAGATAAATGGGGAGATAATGTTGCTAAAGTTAAAATAGGTTACCATCCTCATGATATTAAAGTTGCAAAATTTTTAGCTCAAAAAGGAGAAGATCTTTTAAAAAAAATTGGAGCAAGAAATGTTAAAACAGGGATTAGTGGCAGGCCTTCTCCTAATCTTGTCGCTGGTGGATGTAGGTTTGGAGATGATCCCAAAACGTCAGTTCTTGACCCTAATTGCAAATTACACGACTGCGAAAACGTATTTGTAACTGATGCAAGTTTTATGCCTACGGGGGGATCTGTTCCATATACCTGGACTATTTATGCTAATTCTTTTAGGGTAGCCGACTTTATCAAGAAAGAATTAGTCCAAGGATTATAAAACACTTCATAACAATATTAATATTTTTTTAGAAAACCTATATTTGCAGGATTAATAATTAAACTATGAAAAAAATATTATCTATAATCGCAATCGCAAGTATTTCTATGGTAGGTCTTGCACAAGATGCTGCTGCTGAGAATACCGAAAATTGGAAATTTAAGGCAGTTGGAGGGCTAAATGGTACTCATGCTTCATTTAAGAACTGGAATGCGGGTGGTCAAAATACCATATCTTGGATCGCATTATTTGATGCTCAGGCTAACTGGAAAAAAGATAAATGGCGTTGGGACAATGGTTTAAATCTCGCCTATGGTCAAAACAGAATCTTGCGAAACCCTTGGGCAAAAACAGATGATGTGATTTCATTGTTTTCTAAATTAGGTTATAACATTTATAAGCCGCTAGATGCTGCACTATTGATTGATTATCGATCACAATTTGATGTTTCGAGATCTACTGATGGTTTGAATGATATTTTATCTAAGTTTATGGCTCCTGGATATCTAACTGTAGCTTTAGGGTTCGATTATCATCCATCAGATAAATTTCAGGTTTTATTTTCACCATTGACATCCAAAATGACTTTTGTTCAAGATTTTACCCTATCTCAGGCAGGTGCTTTTGGTGTAACTCCAGGAGAAGTTTTTAGAAACGAAATAGGGGCATTTGCAAAACTATTATATACAAATGAGATAATGAAAAATGTGACGTTCAAGGGAAGATTAGAATTATTCTCAAGTTATAATGAGGAAGATGATGGAAAAGTATATTTCATTACTCACACGGATGTCAGTGCAGAGGCATTATTTGATTTTAAAATAAATAAATGGCTATCTGCAAGCTGGAGTTCAAACGTTATATACGATAATGACATTGATATTCAAAGAACTGATGAATTTGGAGCTAACATTGGCACTCCCGTTCCTTTAGCGCAAATAAAAAATATTTTAAGTTTAGGTGTCAGATATACATTTATTGAATAAATCTCAATTGAACTTAAATAAACAGTTGCTTTTTACTAAAGACTTACTAATGCAAATGTATTTGGGTATTGACTCGTTTTGCATAAAATAAAAGGAGGACTTAAAAAGCCTCCTTCTTCAATACAATTTTTTGCGACAATTACTCTTCAATTACCATAACACCAGGGTGTTTGGCCTTGTTGAATGTGAATTGGGTGTCGGGAATACTCATGTTTGTTTCAAAACTACCCATGCTGTATTTCATATGAGTACCATCTTTTCCTTTGATGTGTACATGCGCTACTTGATTCTTGCTTGGGTCAATTTTCAAAATAATTGTGTGATATTTGCTTTTTTGCTTGTCTTTTGGAAATAAATAAATTTCTTCGACCTTTTTACCTTTAAATTCAGTTTGCTTGGAATATTTAAAATCAAAACCTTTTTCCCAAATGGTTATGAGTTTGCTTGGCTTTAATAAATCGTCATCATCATCATCAGCTTCTCTGACGTAACACTCATTATCTGATTTTATATAAGTCCAAATATTTGCACCATTTGATATAATAGTTTGATCTGGCATTGAAATATAATATTTATCTCCTTTCAAAAAAGCTTTTCCTTTTTGATTAATCGGACTTCCTTCGGGAGAAATAATACTCAAGCTGTAAGTTAACTTAATTGTTTTGTACGTTTTCGTTGCTGAGCTGACCTTATCCAATATGGTTTTCGCTTTTGCGTCTGTTTGTCCAAAGCTAAAGGAAGTTAATCCTACGCATAAAAATAATCCTAATAGACGTTTCATATTTTCAGTTTTAATTTTCTTTCTAATCACATGCTATAACTGTGCCAAAATTATAAAAAATGGTGCCTTTATAGATTATTCTTCTAAGTTTTTTAGAAATTGGTCTAGTGCAACAAGGTCTGGGATTAAAACTTCGCGAGCTTTACTTCCTTTAAATGGGCCAATTATTCCTACTGCTTCCATTTGATCAATTATTCTTCCAGCCCTATTGTAGCCGATTTTGAGCTTTCGCTGTAATAATGAGGCTGAACCTTGCTGATGGGTGACTAAAACTTCTGCGGCCGCATTAAATAAATCATCCCTGTCGTCTATATCGATATCGTTTCCACCAGACTCTTCGTTTTCCCCAACGTATTCAGGAAGCATTAATGCACTTGGATAGGCTCGTTGGTCGCCAATAAAATCACATATCTTTTCTACCTCTGGAGTATCTACAAACGCACATTGAACTCTTGTTAGGTCATTACCAAAAGAAATAAGCATATCTCCACGACCAATTAATTGATCAGCACCTGTAGAATCCAAAATGGTTTTAGAATCGATACCAGAAGAAACTTTAAAAGCAACTCTTGCAGGAAAGTTTGCCTTAATCATACCAGTAATAACATTGACTGATGGTCTTTGGGTAGCTACTATTAAATGAATTCCAATGGCACGAGCAAGTTGAGCTAGTCTGGCAATAGGATGTTCAATTTCTTTTCCAGCAGTCATTATTAAATCAGCAAACTCATCAATCACTACGACAATATAAGGCAAGAAGCGGTGACCATTTTCTGGGTTTAATTTCCGAGCAATAAATTTTGAGTTGTACTCTTTTAAATTCCTTACTTGTGCTGTTTTTAGAAGTTCGTATCGATCATCCATTTCAATACACAATGAGTTCATAGTATTAACAACCTTGGCAGTATCAGTAATAATGGCTTCATCAGTATCGGGTAATTTTGCCAAAAAGTGTCTTTCAATTTTATTGTAAAGTGTGAGTTCAACTTTTTTAGGATCTACCATTACAAACTTAACTTGCGCTGGATGCTTTTTATATAAAATAGATACTAATATAGCATTTAGTCCAACAGACTTACCTTGACCTGTTGCTCCAGCCACCAGAAGATGAGGAGCTTTAGCCAAATCGAATATGAATGTTTCATTTGATATTGTTTTACCCATAACAACAGGTAATTCCATATCTGAATTTTGGAATTTTTCAGAAGCAATCATTGTTCTCATAGCTACCATATCAGGGGTAGAGTTAGGTACCTCGATACCAATGGTTCCTTTGCCAGGTATCGGTGCAATAATACGTATTCCTAGAGCTGCTAAGCTTAAAGCTATGTCGTCAGAGAGGTTTTTAATTTTTGAAATTCGAATACCGGGTGCCGGCACAATCTCGTAAAGTGTAACTGTAGGTCCAACAGTTGCTTTTATTTTGGAAATTTCAATATTATAATGCCCAAGTACTTCAACAATTTTATTCTTATTCGCTTCTAACTCTTCTTTATTGATTTTTAGCTTACTCCCTCCATATTCTTCAAGCAAATCAATAGTAGGTAACTGATATGCTGAAAGGTCAAGCTTAGGATCATATTCCCCAAATTCTTTTATTTTATCATCTAAATCGTCTTCATTAAGGGTAATTTCTTCTTTAACTTCAATTTCGAAGTTATTTTCTTTTTCAGTGTTTTCTTCCGAAAACTCAGTCTTTTTATCTTCATTTGATGACAAGACTTCAAAGTCTAAATTTTTATCTGCTGGTTCAATAGAGGAAGTGCTATCATTTTTTTCTTCTACTGTTTCATCCTCATCAAAATTTACAGATTCACTAATAATGTCTTCTTGAATGTCTTCATCTTTAATTGAATTAACGGCTACAATGTCTCCTGCCAATTCTTGTTCCATTTTAGAGCCTTTATCATTTGACTTATTGAACAAACCTGATAAATTAAAAAAGTCAATTAATTTTTTAAAGTCTGGATTGAATAGTACAACAATTGAAATAAAAACTAAAACCACAAGAAATAACGCAGCCCCAATTGTACCAACTGTTTTAAAAAGCCAGAGGTTAAAGGTGTATCCAAAATTTCCACCGTATGGAAAGACATTCGGACGATTAAAAAAACCAAGCACCAATGAAAAAACGATTATCCCTACTACTGAAATAGCTAAAGTTCTTCTAAGAGGAAAAAGCGCATACTTGGTCATTAAATACAAACCAAATAAAATACATAAAAACGGAACGATAAACGAAGGGAAACCAAACCATTCATAGAAAAAGGTATGAGACAACCATGCTCCTAGCTTTCCGAGATGATTATCAATAACGATTTCATTATCAGAAAATAAAAAAGGCCATAGTGATTTATTAATTACTTTGTCTTGATCTATTTGCCATGTAAATAAGTAAGAAATAAAAGCGAATGTTTGGTAAATACCAATTAAAACTAGTATCGATCCAACACTTAATCTTAACTTTTTTCGATCCTTTGAAAACAAATCTTTTAAAGGCTTTAAAAAATTAACTCTTTTATTCTGCTTTGCCTTCTTTTTTTTTGAATCTTTCGTGTTATATGAATTTGACTTTTTTGCCATTTTAAATATTAACTAGTAAATGACTAAATTAAATAAAAGAATTGCGTCATTTTAATCAGGTTACTCAATGTTTTAACAGCAATATGTTAGTCAGAAAAATAGTGATTTTAAAAGCAAATGTTTTACTTAGAAATAAAGCGACCTGATGGATCGATTTTTAAGTGCATTTCTTCATTTAATTGTCTGATAATTTTTATAATATGGTCATGGTTCTGCTCAATGAAATTATCATAAACTTTTTCAATTCGAATGTTTTTGTTGAGTTTAAGTTCGGAAAGGATATATTTCAATATTTGTTCTTTTAGGCTTGTTTTAGGACTCAATTCAGATATATTCAAGCATACGTTACAATGCTTGCAGGGCTTCGCATCTTTTTCGTTAAAGTAGTTTAGTAGGTATACTTGTCTACAAATATCGTTTTTCAGAAATTTGATAAGTGCTTCTGACTTTTTAATGGCATTTTCTTTTCGAACGTTGTAAAAATCAGAGGAGAGACTAAAGTTTTGTTCATTAAGTCGTTCTTTAAGATAGACGATCTGATATCCTTTGGATTCTGGAATATAATCAACAACACATTGTTTTTTCAAATATGCTAGGGCGCTAATAATATCTTCCTTTTTTAGATTAAGTTTTGCGGCAATTATACTTTCATTAATACTTAAATATTCATCAAAAATCCCAAGGTGAGATCTTAAAATAAACTGTATGATTTTATTATGAATTATATTTTTAACTTGAAAATGATATAGTTCTGATTTGTTCACTATTATTTTCAATCTGCTAGGTCTGAAATCATCATCATTTACTTGAATTAAATTGTTATTCTCTAGTATTTTAATGGTATAATAGGAGGTGTAAAAGTTAAAGTTATACTTTTGAGAGAATGCGGTTAAATCAATATTATAAATTTCTTCTTTACCAGAACCAATAGCCAGTTGCAAATGATTTCCAAGTGCGTTGTAAACACTTTTTATAATTGATATGTCGGGATATTTCAATTTAACTTTTTCTTTAATATTTAAAATGTCTTTGTTATTAAAGAATAATACTGATCGGGAATCTTTCAAATCTCTTCCTGCTCTTCCAGCTTCTTGAAAATAGCTTTCAATATTATCAGGCAGGTCATAGTGTATAACAAATCTGACGTTTTGCTTATCTATTCCCATGCCAAATGCATTAGTAGAAATAATTATCCTAGTTCTGTCCTGCATCCAATCAAGCTGTTTTTTTTGTCGAACCTCTTTGTTAAGACCCGCATGATAAAAATCTACAGATAAATTTATTGAAGATAAGTATTGATAAAGTGTTTTTGTTTGTCCTCTAGTTTGGCAATATATAATACCTGATCCGCTCATTTTTTTAACTAACAAAACAATGTCATCCAGTTTGTTATCACTATTTAAAGTAATGTATTTCAGATTAGGTCTAACAAAAGAACTTTGAATTACATTTGAATTTTCAAAGTCTAATTTTTCTTGAATATCAAGAACTACCTGTTTTGTTGCAGTAGCAGTTAGGGCCAAGAAAAATATATTAGGTTTAATTTTTTTAAGTTCAGCTATACGTAAATAAGCTGGCCTAAAATCATATCCCCATTGTGAAATACAATGCGCTTCATCTATAGCTATAAAACTGATTTTCATTTTTTTAAACCGTTCTATAAAAATTTGAGTTTGGAGGCGTTCAGGAGATACATATAAAAAAGAATAGTCACCATAGACTGCATTGTCGAGTGTTATATCAATTTCTCTTGCTGACATACCAGAATAAATACTTAGAGCTTTTATTCCTCTATTTGCTAGGTTTTGTACTTGGTCGACCATTAAAGCAATTAAAGGTGTAACAACGATACAGATACCTTCCATGGCCATGGCTGGTACTTGAAAACAGACTGATTTTCCGCCACCAGTAGGTAAAAGTGCAAGGGTGTTTCGTTTGTTAATTACTGATTCAATTATTTCAGACTGATTTGGTCTAAACTTATTGTAATTCCAATAGGTTTTTAATATGTCAGTTGGGGTTTTTATAATTGTTGTTTAAAGATTAAATCTAACAATATCTTATGAAATACAGGAGTGAGAATTAACAAATATTGACACTATTTTTTTGATAAAATTACCTTAAATGATTACATTTGCAAAACTTAACCATAACAAATGATAACAGCTCCCCACAATATAGTAATAGAAGAAATTGTTTCATCAAGAATACACGAAGTAGACTTTGATAATTTACCGTTTGGAAAACACTTCGCTGATTATATGTTTGAGATGGATTTTACAAATGGCAGCTGGCAACAGCCAAAAATAGTTCCGTTCAGAAACTTATCAATTCACCCTGCTACTTCTGCTTTGCATTATGGTCAAGCCATTTTTGAAGGCTTAAAAGCAACAAAGAATAGTGCTGGAGAAGTATTGATATTTAGGCCAGATATGAATGCTAAACGTTTTAATGAATCAGCCACTCGTATGTGTATGCAGCCAGTACCAGAAGAGTTGTTCATGGAAGCTTTAAGTCTTTTATTGAGTAAAAACAGAGATTGGGTACCAGCGAGTAAAGGTCAATCGTTGTACATAAGGCCATTTATGATTGCAACTGACGAATATGTTGGTATTAAGGCATCAGATAATTATAAGTTTTTAATTATTTGTTCACCAGTTGGATCTTATTATTCTGATCCTGTAAAAGTGAAAATTGAAACTCACTATACAAGAGCTGCTGAAGGTGGTGTTGGACAAGCGAAAGCAGCTGGTAATTATGCAGCAAGCTTATATCCTGCAAAAAAAGGTCTTGAAGAAGGATATAGACAGTTAATTTGGACTGACGCCAAAACACATAGTTTTATTGAAGAGGCTGGTACAATGAATGTCGCATTTATGATAGATGGCAAGATTATATCGCCCTCTGAAAATAAAGATACAATACTGAAAGGGATCACGAAAAGGTCGGTACTTGAGATAGCCAAAGATTGGGGATATACTGTTGAGGAAAGACAAGTCACAGTTGATGAAGTCATTACAGCTATTAAGAACAATACTCTAAAAGAGGCCTTCGGAATTGGTACTGCCGCTACAATTGCACCAATAAATTGTATTGGCCATGAAGGTGTTGATTATGATCTACCTGAATTACAACCTGAGGGATTTGCTTTAAAAATGTCTAAGTATCTATCTGATTATAAATTAGGTTTGGTAGAAGATAAATACAATTGGATACTGAAGGTATAATGCAAAGGTATGGACTGATTGGACAATCTTTGAATCATTCTTTTTCGAAAAGTTATTTTTCTCAAAAATTCTTGGACCTTCAAATTGAAGCTGACTATCAAAACTTAGAATTCAATAATATAGAAGAGGTAGTAGAAGAACTCGGTCGATTCAGATTTGATGGTTTTAATGTGACCATTCCCTATAAAGAAAAAATAATTCCATTCCTCAATGAAATTGATAAAGTGTCTTCGCAAATAGGCGCTGTAAACACTGTAAAAAAAATTAATGGTCAGTGGAAAGGTTTTAATACGGATGTTTATGGATTCAAACAGATGATTAAGCCTTTTTTTGAATCACATCATGAAAGAGCAGTGATTCTAGGAACAGGAGGGGCTTCAAAAGCGGTAGAATATGTTCTTGAAGAGCTTGGTTGTGATGTGATTTTTATTTCAAGGAACCCAAAATTAAATAATCACTTTAGTTATGCTGAAGTGAATGAACAAATGCTAAGATCTTGCCCAATTATAATTAACACAACTCCAGTTGGTTCTTTTCCAAACGTAAGTCAGCAGATTAATATCCCTTACCAATTTTTAGATAGTAGAAATTTATTAATAGACTTAGTTTATAATCCGAAAGAAACATTATTTTTAAAACAAGGTCGAATTAACGGTGCAAACACTGTTAATGGGCTAACCATGTTACATCAACAGGCTGAAAAATCTTGGGAAATTTGGCAGTCTTACTCATAATGGTTTAACCATAATAATTGCTTTACCTTAGTTTGCATTTCGTAAGGGTTTTGTTACTTTTGTGCCTCAATTGAATTACCATTAAATGCAAATAGAGTCACTACTTTCAAACTTAGTTGTAAACGCAGTTAAAGAGATTTATAACCAGACCATTGATCAAAGGATTATTCAATTTCAAAAAACTAAGAAAGAATTTGAAGGTGATATAACTCTGGTGACATTTCCCTTAATCAAATTCTCAAAACAAAGTCCTCAAGAAACTGGCGAGTCTATTGCCAAATATTTGTTGAAAAACTCTAATGATATTACAGGATTTAATACGGTAAAGGGTTTTTTAAACTTAGTACTATCTGATAAATATTTTATAAATGAATTGAATGGCATCTTGGTAGCTGAAAACTATGGCTTTCATCAAAGTAATGGCCGTACACACATGGTTGAATACTCATCACCAAATACGAATAAGCCACTACATTTGGGTCATTTAAGAAATAATTTTTTAGGATATTCTGTTGCTGAAATATTAAAAGCCAATGGATATGATGTGATTAAAACTCAGATTATAAATGATAGAGGGATTCATATTTGTAAAAGCATGCTTGCCTGGCAGAAATTTGGACAAAAAGAAACACCATCTTCATCAGGAATTAAAGGAGATAAATTAGTTGGTAAATATTACGTTGCCTTTGACAAAGCCTTAAAAGAAGAAACAAGTGAATTATTAAATTCATGGGAGAATGGAAAATTATTAGGTGTTTCAGATCAGAAAAGCATATTACAGATCGAATCATGGTATAAAGCCATGGAATCAGCAAATGAAAAGGCAAAAAAGGGAATTCAAGATAAACTTACGCAATTTGCAAAAAACCATACTTCTATCATGATTGAAGCACAAGAAATGCTTAAAAAATGGGAGGAGAAAGATCCAGAAGTCTACCAACTATGGGAAAAAATGAACGGTTGGGTTTACAACGGGTTTGAAACCACATACAAGAATATGGGTGTGGATTTTGATAAGTTGTATTACGAATCTAATACTTATTTAAAGGGAAAAACCCTAGTTGAAAAGGGTTTAACAAGTGAAATTTTCTATAAAAAAGAAGATAATTCAGTTTGGATTGATTTATCGAATGAAGGATTAGATGAAAAGCTTGTTTTAAGGGGTGATGGTACTGCCGTTTATGTTACGCAGGACATGGGAACCGCAAGTTTGAGGTATAAAGATTATCCATCACTTGATGGAATTACTTACACGGTGGGTAATGAACAAGATTATCATTTTAAAGTGTTATTTATTATTCTCGATAAATTAGGTTATCAATGGGCGAAAAACTGTCGTCATTTGTCATATGGAATGGTTGAGCTGAGAAATAGTGAAGGGGAAGTAGGTAAAATGAAATCTAGAGAAGGAACAGTCGTTGATGCAGATGACCTAATGGCCGAAATTATTCAAAAAGCAAAGGAAAGCTCTCAAGAAAGAGGGCATCTAGAGGGACTTTCTGATGCAGAAAAAGAAAATCTTTTTCGAATGATTGGAATGGGAGGGTTAAAATATTTTCTTTTAAAGGTTGATCCTCAGAAAAAAATGGCATTTAATCCAGAAGAATCAGTTGATTTAAATGGTAATACCGGCCCGTTTATTCAGTACACCCATGCAAGGATTTCTTCCATCTTGAAAGTAGGAGGAGGAAGAACCAGAGTTGATGAATTTGTTGATTTACATTCTTCAGAAAGAGAATTGATTCAAACAATGATTGATTTTCCGGTCATTATTAAAGAAGCTGGAAAAAGCTTAAGTCCTGCTTTAATAGCGAATTATACATATGATTTGGTCAAGCAGTATAATTCGTTTTATCAAAGTGTGAGTATTCTTAAAGAAGTCGATCAAAATAAAATAAATTTGAGACTTCAAATAAGTGCACTCGTTGGCACAATTATTAATAAGTCAATGCGTTTATTAGGGATAGAGGTTCCGGACCAGATGTAGAATAATGAAAAAAATAGCCGTATTTATTTTCTTTTTATCTATTGCTTCCTTCTTTTTTTCTTGTAAAAAAAGAGGTTGTATAACTGAATACGCTATTAATTTTGATGCAACAGCGAAAAAAGATGATAAATCTTGCCAATACTACAAAAAACTGCTGGTTACTTCAGTTAAAGTTCCTGAATTCCCAATATTAGATCCATCTGGTGAGGAATGGGATGTTGGGTCATTGCCTGATATATACATTCGGTTTACTAATGAAGAGGATGATATTAAATTTGAGACTCAAATCATTAAAGAAATAGGTCCGGATGATACTGTTGTGTTTGATTTCCCTAAAACTTATCCAAGGATTGATACTTTATCAGCGAATACTCAATTTAAACTTTATGAAGCAGATGATGTTTCAGCGGAATTAGTTGAAAAATTTCCTGTAAATTTTCTTGACTATATGCATGAATCCCTTTCAGGAAAAGAAAAATATCCTGATTCGTTGATTCTTTCTGGAACTAATCAAGATATTTGGGTATATATAAATTGGATAGAATAAAATAATAAAGATGACAAAAATAAAATTCGGAACAGATGGCTGGAGAGCTATAATTGCTGATACATATACAGTTGAAAATGTAGCAAGAGTTTCACTTGGTGTTTCTAAATGGTTAAAAAATAGAACGGATAATCCCAAAATTGTCATTGGTCACGATTGTAGATTTGGGGGTCCTTTATTTGTAGAGACAGCAATTAAAGTGTTTATTAGCCAAGGTCTAAGAGTTGTAACAACTGAAAAAGGATTTGTGTCTACACCTATGGTCTCTTTAAGTACTCTGCAGCACAAAGCTGATTTAGGGGTTGTCATTACAGCAAGTCATAATCCGCCTGAATATAATGGTTATAAGTTAAAAGGAAATTTTGGAGGCCCTTTGTTACCTAATGATGTATCAGATATTGAAGAATTAATTCCCAATGAATCGCTTGTGGACTTAAGCTCTATAGACTTAAAAATTGCTGAAAAGGAGCGTCAATTGACTTTTGATGATATGGAACATGCTTTTATTGAAGCAGTAAATAATACATTTGACATCAAAGCCATAAAAGAATCAGGTTTAAATTTAGCATATGACGCCATGTATGGTGCTGGACAAAATGTGTTAAAGAAAATACTGCCTGATTTACATTTTTTGCATTGTGAAAGTAACCCTTCTTTTATGGGGCAGGCTCCTGAACCAATTGCAAAAAATCTTACTGAATTATCAGGTTTTATTAAAGATAATGGAGAGATTGATTGCGCATTGGCAACTGATGGGGATGCAGATAGAATAGGCCTTTACAATAGTAATGGTGAATTTGTAGATTCTCATCACATTATATTATTGCTGATTCATTACCTTGTAAAATATAAGGGAATGTCTGGGAAGGTTGTAACTGGTTTTAGTTCAACACCTCGAATCAAAAAAATGTGCGAGCATTATGGTTTGATGCATGTCGAAGTGCCAATAGGTTTCAAGTATATTGCTGGTATTATGGCTGATGAAAATGAGGATGTTTTACTAGGAGGGGAAGAGAGTGGTGGAATTGCCATTAAAACGCACATCCCTGAAAGAGATGGAATTTGGATTGGTTTAACCATTTGGGAGTTTATGGCCAAGTCAGGTAAGTCGCTTGAACAATTGATAGAAGAAGTTTATGAGATTGTTGGAGAATTTGCATTTGAAAGATCAGATTTACACATTAATAATGATTTAAAAGAATCTATTATAGAAAAGTGTAAAACAGGTAAATTTAATTTTTTCGGTAAATATAAGGTAGAATCTATTGAAGACTTAGATGGTTATAAATATCATTTTGATGACAGTAGGTGGCTAATGATTCGACCATCAGGAACTGAACCTGTGCTAAGAACATATGCAGAAGCTCCAAACTTAAAAGAGGTTAGGCATATTCTTGAAAATTGCAAATTAACCATAGGCGCGTAAGGGTGAGCAATACTTTTGGACATATTCTAAAATTCACTTCTTTTGGAGAATCACATGGTGTTGCTATTGGAGGAGTTTTAGATGGTTGTCCTGCCGGTATTGAAATTGATGTTAAAAAAATTCAAAAGCAGTTAGATAGACGTAAGCCAGGCCAATCTAAGCTCACTAGCCAAAGAAAAGAATCTGATACTATTCAAATTTTATCGGGCCTATTTAATGGTAAAACAACGGGTATGCCAATAGGGTTCATTTTTGAGAACGAAGATCATAAAAGCAAAGATTATTCGCATTTAAAAGATGCTTTCCGGCCTTCTCATGCTGACTTTACTTATCAAGCAAAATATGGTATAAGGGATTATAGAGGAGGAGGAAGAAGCAGTGCCAGGGAAACTGCAAATAGAGTAGCAGCTGGATCTATTGCGCAACAAGTTTTAGATGAGATAGGTATCAAAATAACATCTTTTGTATCTGCTATTGGAAAGCACGTCATGATAAATCCTCTTGACAATGTCGATTTAAGCCAAGTAGATGCTAACCTAGTAAGATGCCCAGATTCAGCGCTTGCCAAAAAAATGGAAGCTTACGTCCAAAAAATTAAAAAGGAAGGAGATACGGTTGGTGGAGTCATTACTACTCTGGTTTCTGGCCTTTCATCAGGAGTAGGAGAACCTGTTTATAATAAATTAAATGCTAGCTTAGCCAACGCTATGTTTTCAATTAATGCGGTAAAGGGGTTTGAATTAGGAAGTGGTTTTGAAGGTGCCAAAATGAAAGGTAGTGCCCATAACGATATATTTGAAACGGATAGTGGAAAAGTCACGACTAAAACTAATTATTCTGGTGGAATTCAAGGGGGAATTTCTAATGGTCAACCTATTTATTATAATGTTGCTTTTAAACCTGTTGCTACCATTTTACAAAAACAGGAAAGCATTAACGATAAAGGTGATTCAATTGATTTAGAAGGTAAAGGTAGACATGATCCGTGTGTTGTGCCGAGAGCAGTTCCAATAGTTGAAGCCATGTCAGCTTTAGTTATTCTCGATCAATTATTATTGTCAAAAACGATAAACCTACGTTAGGCAGAAAATTATTCTTCAGTTGAAGAAAACACTTTAGTTTTATCATGATTAAGTAATAAATCAATCATATTCAAAGTAATTCGTTTTATTAAATCAGAATCCGAGTCTTCCATACCTTCTTTTCTGCACCAGTTTGTTGACGAAGTATTAATAATTATGCCTGATTCGGGTGTCTTTTGAAGGACTATCCAAGCTCCGTTTGACCTTGGAGATCTCGACCCTAAATCATACCCGATTAATTCATATTTATGAAAATTATAATCGTTTTTTAATTCTACATGACTAGAATCTGAGGAAAATATTAAATTAGCTCCATCATATTCTTCTGTTGGAAGTGAAATTATGTCGTTCAATTTTAAATCAACTCCCTCTAGAATAGGAGATTGGATGTTAGTGATTTTAAAGCCATCCCAACCATTATCTTTTTCTTTGCCATAACCTCCCCAAGTAAAATCTACACCAATAGAATTCATTATTGGATAATTAAGTATAGTATCAGACCAATTAACCGTTTTCAATTTATTTTCAACCAATGAATCCTTATCTGCGCTCTTATATGCTATTAATTGAGAGAAGTTTTTGCTGTATCTTACTTGCCACCACATTGTGTTCCCACTCAGTATGAGTGCATTTTTCCCACTATCTATAAACCGATCAAAATTAAGTCGTGCATTTCTTGTCCAATATTCGCTGTGTCCAGGAATAATCAGTAGTTTAGCATCTCTAATGACTTCATAATTTTCTAAATCTTTATCACATATATAACCAACACTATAATCGGTTAAGCTTGTTACCCATTTAAGAAATTCAGTAGAATGAAAAGGTAATTCAATTGGTCGGTGAAATGAGACTTTTTCAGCAGGAATTTTATCTGTAGAATTAAAGCTGTAAGTGCTCTTTCCTCCACTAAAAGCATAGGCATTCTCAGTGTTTGAGGAATAGAGGATGATTATATCACACTTTTTCTTTGACTTAACCAAAAAAGGAATCTCACCGTCAAAAAGATAAATTCCACTTTCTAAATTTGGCACAGTTAGGTCTCTAGTTGGTTTGTAACCAAAGCCATTTTGATAAGGTTTGTGATTAGAAGGTTTTTGCGGTTTTATATCTGCTTTAAAAGTTCCAACGACATCTCCATTAATATTTTCTATGTCAATTTCATAATCATTCTCTATTGACTTACCATTAATGAATAGCGAGAGGTGATCATTTGGGTAATAGGAAAATTGATCTGTATATCCATCCTCAATAGACGAACCACATGAGAAAATAACAGTCAATAATATCAGTAGAAGTGTATGAAATAATATGTGATTTTTCATCAGTTTATTTTAGAATTACTTATGTATTTATAAAACATAGTTGTTGCATGTCTTATCCTTCAGAATAAGGGAATTTAAGGTGTTTTACTGATCTTCCATCTGACTTTATTTCCAATAAGGCTTGTATTCCAATTGAAATATGAGTTTCTACAAAATTAGCTGAAACTTTTTCATCACTTTTTTCTGTTTTCACACCTTCTGCAATCATTGGTTGATCTGACACCAGCAATAAAGCACCTGTAGGAATATTATTTGCAAAACCAGTAATAAAAAGTGTTGCTGTTTCCATATCTATAGCCATTGCTCTTGAAGATCGTAAATAATCTTTAAATTTTTCATCATGCTCCCAAACCCTTCTATTGGTAGTATAGACAGTTCCTGTCCAGTAATCTTTTTTATGCTCACGAATTGAAGTAGAAACAGCTCTTTGCAAAGTAAAGGCTGGAAGAGCAGGTATTTCTGGTGGGAAATAATCATTTGAAGTTCCATCACCACGAATAGCAGCTATTGGTAGAATAAGGTCGCCAATATCGGTTTTCTTTTTTAAACCACCACATTTTCCCAAAAATAAGCAAGCTTTTGGCTTAATTGCACTTAACAAGTCCATAATAGTAGCAGCGTTGGCACTCCCCATGGTGAAATTGATCATGGTAATACCATTTGCAGAAACACTAGGCATAGCTTTGTCTTCACCTTTAATTTTAACATTGTATTTTTCTGAAAAATTGGTTAGATAGCTCTTAAAATTGGTCAATAAAATATAAGGTTCAAAATCCGTAATATTTCTCCCCGTATATCTTGGTAGCCAATTATTTACTATTTCTTCTTTTGTTGTCATTTAAATTCTAATATACAAAAAAAGGCGCCATGGCGCCTTTAATAGTTTCTAATATTAATCAATTAATCTATTTCTTAAAATTATCTGATACAATCAAATCTTTTGTGCCATGAGTCCAGCTATAAAATCCTTCACCAGATTTAATGCCTTTTTTTCCAGCTGTGACCATATTAATTAGCAACGGACATGGTGCATATTTATCATTGCCCAATCCTTCATAAAGTACATTTAGAATAGCTAAACAGACATCCAATCCTATAAAATCGGCTAATTGTAAGGGGCCCATTGGGTGAGCCATTCCGAGCTTCATCACAGTATCAATTTCTTCAACACCAGCAACTCCTTCGTTTAAAGTAATAATAGCTTCGTTAATCATAGGCATTAAGATTCTATTGGCAACAAATCCAGGATAATCATTAACTTCCACGGGCACTTTCCCAAGTTTTTTAGAAGTTTCCATAATCAAATCCGTTACTTCGTTGCTTGTAGAATATCCTCGGATAATTTCTACTAATTTCATAATAGGTACCGGATTCATGAAGTGCATGCCAATGACTTTCTCTGGACGATTGGTAACAGACGCAATTTTAGTAATCGATATTGAGGATGTGTTAGTTGCGAGAATAGCTGATTCGGGTGCAATAGCATCTAAATCTTTAAAAATTTTAAGTTTTAAATCTATATTTTCAGTCGCTGCTTCAACAACTAGCTCTGCAGATGAAATGCCAGATTTCATATCTGTTAAGCATGTAATATTTTGAAGTGTATTTGCTTTATCTGCTTCTGTTATTTTATCTTTTTGAACAAGTCTATCAAGGTTTTTTTGAATAGTCGCAATTGCCTTATCTAAAGATTCTTGAGATATATCAATTAAATTAACACTATATCCACTTTGCGCAAAAGTGTGTGCGATTCCATTCCCCATTGTTCCAGCACCAATAACTGCTATATTTTTCATGTATAAATTGATTTAAGTAAAACGTTAAAGATACTAATAATTCCAAAAAATAAGAGATAGATACTTTTCAAATATTTGCTCAATATTATTAATTGGAAAAGCTTATTTTTGAACTTATGACAAAGATTGAAAACGGATCAGAAAAAAGAAGTGTTTCAAATGCATATTCTGTTGTCGTGATGGGAATAATAGCTGCTTTTCTGACCATACCTGTATTTATATTTCTATATAAGTATATTCCGGCAATTGAATTTAGTCTATCCGACACTGCAATCCGCTTTGATCATATTATTCTTTTTCTGGTTTTGTTTTTTGCTTTATATTATTTGCTAATTAAAGTAAGAATACTTGTTTTAATCATTGTGTTTTCAGGTGCAGTGGTACTTACAGTGACCAATTTTATGGAAATATATACGTTGGAAAATTTGTATCACGACTATTCAGCTTTTCTTTTTGATTTATCCCACAATACGATTCAAACTAAATTTTTTAATCGGGAAATTCAGTTTCTAAAGGAAGACAAGCTTCGCAAGGCAATTGATTATAAAAATCCAATTGTTAGAAATTATGCTGTTAATATTGCTAATAAACATTTCGAAGATCAACGTAACCTATCACCAAATATAAAATGGTTACACTTCTTTAGCATTTTTAAAGAGATACATGGTAAGTGGAATTATGTATACGACCCTCAGAACGAGGATTATTATGCAGATGCAAGCGAAACCATTGGTCAATTAGGCTTTGATGATAGCTTTAAAGGGGATTGTGATGATCATGCCATACTCATGGCAGCATGTATTAAAGCGGTTGGTGGTGAAGTAAGGTTAATTAAAACCAGAGTAACCTTAAAAGATGGTCGAAAAGTAGGTCACCTTTATCCAGAAGTTAAATTTGGAAACATAAAGGATTTAGAAACTGTTGTTTATTTGATTAAAACAATATTTTTCAAAAATGAGACTTTAGGTAAAAACATAAATTATTACCAAGATAATAAAGGGTTTATTTGGTTAAATTACGATTACAATGATGCTTATCCAGGTGGTTTTTATCAAAGTGATATTAGAGAGTCAGAGGTACTAATTTAACATTTGATTTTTGAAATCTGCCAAAAATTGCTTATATTACAATGCAAGGTGAACTCGAATGAAATTAGAGAAATATAATTTTTATTGTCCAAAATGTCAACATCAACTAAGTGATTCTGGTACCGTACGTCTCGAAACCAAAAGACATAACGGAGATAGTGGTGAGATGCATTTATCAGCAAGTTTTGGAACTTATTCATATAAGCACACGCCAGCTATTAATTTCGAAAAAAATGAAAAGGTAGATTTTTTTTGTCCGAACTGTAAAACCAATTTACGATCAAATGACTATCCTAATTTCGTTTTAATGATGATGAGGGCAGAAAATGAATTTGAATTTGAAATTCTTTTTTCCCGAAAAGCAGGCATGCATAAAACGTATATCATTACCGAAGACGGTGTTGAATCTTACGGTGAGGATGCTACTGATACTCTTGAATAAAAATCTAAATTAAAAATCTTTAAGTTCAACTAGTTCATCCCCCTTCAAAATAGGAATGACATTAGTTGTATTTGGCGTTAAACAATACACGACATCTTTATTTAGGTTTAGATTTTTAAGTCTTTTCCTATGAGAGGAAGATTTTAAATAGCCAAAAATATTATCTTTTGCACTTAAAAATAGATATTTAGCGGCAACAGATGAGTCTTCTTCGGATTTAAATTTACCAGTTTCTAATAGTTGAGTGGTAATTGCACCTGCACAGATCGTATCTTCAAGATTAAACTTGTCTTTCCAGCCTGAGCATAAACATAAAACATCTTTTTTTTGATCCGCTAACCAGTTTGATAAATGATCAAGGTTTAAAAAAGAACCGATTACAATGGTCGCTTTGGTACTTTCTTGTGCTATTTTAATGGATTTTGTACCATTTGTGGTAGACAATACAACTGTTTTATTTTTTAAATCAGGATTTTGATAAGAATATGGAGAATTGCCAAAGTCAAAGCCTTCTACAATTTTGCCCTCCCTTTCTGCACCAACCAAAAAGCCTTTTTTTTGATATGCCTTTGCTTCATCTATGGTCGATACTGGGATTAGGGATTTTATATTATTGTGGAAGGCAGCGCATATAGCAGAAGTTGCCCTCAGAGCATCTATAACAACAATTAATTCAAAGTCATCCTTAAACAAAACGAAATCGTGCGGACTAAAGCAAACTTCAATTTTGTTTTGCTCGGTTTGCTTCATGTTTATTGCTTTTTAATGTAATATCTTATAAATGTAAGAAATCTTTCTTTGCAAGCAACTCTTCATCCGTTTCTCTGATGTCTTCGTCATCTACACAGCAATCTACAGGACAAACAGCAGCACATTGAGGTTCATCATGAAATCCTTTACATTCTGTACACTTGTCAGGTACAATAAAGTAAACGTCCATATCAACAGGCTCATAGTCTTCATCTGCATTTAATGATTTACCATTCGGCATTACAACAGGACCAGTCAGTCCAGTACCGTCTGACATACGCCATTCTGCACCACCTTCATAAATTGCATTGTTAGGACATTCTGGTTCACAAGCCCCACAATTAATACATTCGTCTGTTATGATGATAGCCATTGTTTGTTCTTTTTAATTAGTTTTGCAAAGTTAAAATTTCTTTAAATGAAAACCAACCAAAGAATAGAATTATTATCAGTATTTGGATCAGTACTAGAGGATATTTATAGATTAAATGACTATTCGAAATCTAAAAGGAATATTAGTGAAGGGCAATACAATAAATTGATTGAGACCATCAATACCGTTCACTTACACAACGGTTGGTTTACTAAAGAAAATGTGCTAGAAGCCATACGCAGTATAGGTGTTTGGTTAAATGAAGCGTCGCTTACTAAATGGCTGTCGGACTATCAAATTAAAAATAATAAACCTAAAATAATTGGTCTCATAATGGCTGGAAACATTCCTCTGGTCGGCTTCCATGATTTTTTGTCTGTATTTTTAAGCGGGAATTCAGCTCAAATAAAGCTATCATCAGATGATGATAAATTGTGGCCAATTTTAACGTCGATTTTAAATGAAATCGATTCTGACTTTAACAATACAATAGCTTTGGTTGATAAATTGTCTAATTTTGATGCTGTTATTGCAACAGGTAGCAATAATTCTGCTACCTATTTTGAGTCTTATTTTGGAAACTATCCTCATATTATTCGAAAAAATAGAACATCTGTGGCAATTTTAGATGGTCAAGAATCAAAACAAGATTTGGAAAATTTAGGTAAGGATATTTTCTCTTATTTTGGACTTGGTTGTCGAAATGTAACGCAACTTTTGGTTCCTAAGAATTATAATATGGACTTGTTTTTTGAAAGTATTTATCCATTCAACAGTATTATTCATCATCATAAGTATGCTAATAATTATGATTACAATAAAGCGATTTACCTTCTAAATTCTGAAGATTTATTGGATAATAATTTCTTATTAGTCAGAACGTCAGACCAGCTTAATTCTCCTATAGGTGTACTATTTAAGTCAGAATATGACAGTGCTTCGCATTTGGACGATTATTTAGAAAAAAACGAAGACAAGATCCAAGCTGTTATTGGAAAAGACTATATTCCGTTTGGGAGCAGTCAATCACCTCAGTTAACTGATTATGCTGATGGCGTAGATACATTGGCTTTTTTAACTAGTTTATAAATGTTAGAAATAGAAGAACTTTCAATACCACTTGGGTCTGACAGACAGCTAAAAACTGAAACTTTTCAACTTGGTGCTGGATTATGGGCTTTAATTGGAGCAAATGGTAGTGGAAAATCTAGCTTTTTAAATACAGTACTCGGAACCAAAAAATCTATAACTGGTAAAGTCTATCTTCAAAATACTTTGATAGATGACTGGGATATTCGGCAACTGTCCAAGGTTTTAAGTGTTGTTTACCCCAAGCCTTCTATTTTCGGGAATTTCTGCGTGCATGATGTAGTTATGTTAGGAAGACTACCTTATTCTAATACATTTGGAATGAGTAATGAACTTGATAAAACAGTTGTAGATGAAGCCATTAAAACGTTAAACATTCAACATTTGGTGGAAAAACAGTTTAATACACTTAGCGACGGAGAACGACAATTGGTGATGATAGCCAGAGCAGTTGCTCAAGATACGGAGATTATTGTATTAGACGAACCCACAGTATTTTTGGATGTTCTGAATAGAAGACTCATTATAAAATTACTGAAACAAATATCGGTTGATTTTAACAAAACTATTTTGTTTTCAACCCACGATATTGAACTTATTCCTGAAATATGTGATGGTCTACTGTGGATAGATGATAATTATCTGAAATCTTGTACTGATCCTATGGCGTTTAAGTCAATTCTTGCTTCTTTATTCCCAATATGAAGTTTAGAACTAAAATAAAATCATTAGATGTTCATGAAAATATAAACCATCAGAGCAATATCATAATGTTAGGGTCTTGTTTCACTGATAACATTGGAGAGAGACTAAATCAACATCATTTCAAAGTTAAAATAAATCCTTTTGGAATTGTTTTTAATCCATTATCCTTACTGAAACAGTTAAAAGGAGAAGAAGGTAATGACCAACACCTTATTCAATTCAAACATTCAGTCAATTCATTAGACTTTCACTCTAAATATTTTGCAGAAGACAAAGCTGGGTTTAAACTTAAATTGGCTAAAGATCAAAAACAGTTCAAAGAAAATTTGAGTGAGGCAAATTATTTAATCCTAACCTTTGGAACCGCTTGGGCTTACCGGTTCAAAAGCACAAATAAAATTATTGCCAATTGTCAAAAACAGAAAGGAGACGCATTCACTAAAGAATTAATTGATTTACAACAATTAGTTAATGAATATATATATTATTTTGAAAAGCTATTTTCAGATCAACCAAATTTGAAAGTTGTTTTAACGGTAAGTCCCGTAAGGCATCTAAAGGATGGTTTAATTGATAACAATAGGAGTAAGGCCATACTCATACTTTTATGCAGTAAATTATCTCAAACCTTTCCAAATCATGTTAAATATTATCCCAGTTATGAAATAGTGATAGATGACTTAAGAGATTATCGATTTTTCGAAAAAGACTTACTCCATCCAAATGCTATTGCTGTAGATTATATTTATGAACATTTTCAGGAGAGCTTTTTTGATGAAAAAACAATTGAATTAATACAACTTATTGAAAAGTATAACTTATTAAAAAATCATATAAGTATTAATTCTTCAGCTGAAGAAGTGAAATTGCAGGAACAAAAATTAAATGATTTAAATCATCAAATTAATCATCTTAAGACTGTCACGTGACCTCTGTACGAAAAATCTCTACTTCCTTGAGATTCTTTAAAGTCAATTTGCCAGATATAGGCATCTTGCTGAACAATTTCATTGTCAAAAGTGCCATCCCATCCTTCGTCATAATTTCTCGATTCAAACACAATTTCTCCCCAACGATTAAAAATTAACATTCTAAAATTATAAGGATCGACACCAGATGTTATTTCCGGTAGGAAAATGTCATTAACCGTTCCGGATCCCGGACTGAAAGCATTGGGTACATACAAAAGAATAATATCGTTAACAGTAATGAATTTTTTAACTATATCCTGACAGGTATATTCGTTAATTACGGTTAATTCAACTGGGTAAGTTTTTCCTGTTTCGCCTGTAAATTCCACTGTAACAGTATCGTCTGTTTTTAGCCCCCCTTCGCCTTCAATTTCTGAAAACTCCCAAAATAAATCAATAACGTCGCTTGTAGATGTGCTATAGAATGTGGCTACGGGATCTTCAACCGATAAATCAGTAGGGGTGTATTCAAAATCTGCAATGGGTTGTGGTCTTATTAATATATAATCAACTTTAGTACCCATACTTTCGCAGCCACCGCCAGTTATTGTCAAGGAAATATCAAGTGTATCTGAAATAGCAAACGTATGCCTTGGATTTTGAAGGGTACTTGTAGTGCCGTCTCCAAAGTCCCATAAATAAGTAGCATCAGCAGGTGCTCCAACAGTCAAATCATCAAATTGGTAGACGTAATCGATACAACTTTCCTGAATATCAGATTCAAAATCAACATTTAAGGTTGCCAAATTAACTGTTACAGAGTCCCTAATGGTATCACAGTCGGTATAAATTTGCACTTTATATTCACCATTGGCGTTAATATCAATCGTTTCAGTAGTTTCTCCAGTAGACCAAAGATACGATACACCTGTATTGCTAGGGTGACTTGCATCTAAAGTAATTGGGAAGTCGCAAGAAGTTGGAGCAGTTAGGGTTGTCTGTGTCAATAAATCCTCAATAGTTACTGAGTCTCTAATAGTATCGCAGGCATTAAATATTTGTACTTTATATTCACCAATGGTATTAACAGAAATAGTAGGAGTGGTTTCTCCGGTTGACCATAAATAGGATACATTCACATTATTAGGATCAGATGCATCTAAAACGGCAGGGAAATTACAACCTGTAGGTGTAACCATATTAGTTTGAGTCAATGGCATATCAAATTCAAAATCAAAAATAAAGCTTGCTCCATCAAATGAGCCAGTTGAAGAGGCAACACCATTTAAAATAGGATAATCAGTCGATTGTGTACATTCTGTATGAAATAAAATGCCTTGACTATTGTATTTTGATTTTGAGCCGGGATGAAAGTGTTGTCCATTAACATTTCCACCAAAATATGTACCGTAATCTAAAGCTACGGCATTTGGTTGAAGTACGCACATGTACAAGCCTTTTTCTGCAGCAGAGATAGCATCAGGTGTTACGGGAAAATTATTTCCAGTAGACGCACCTGTGAAATAGATTTTTTCACAATAATCAATACCCATAGCCGTCATAAAAATTTCTGGTTGCTGTGTATTGAAACATCCTATAGCAGTTGCGAATATAGTGGTTGAAAGTGCAGCGTCTAATTTGTGCACAAATAGATTATTTTGGCTTGGCTGAGAAAATACACCTGGAGATACTGGATAGACAGCTCCAAGGCCATTAAAAGATCCCCCAACAAGCACCTCATTAGCATCATTAACTATGATAAATTTAGCACGGTCGTTTCCAGCAGTTCCTAAAAATGTTCCTGCAATAATACCTCCTGAGGCAGGATTTAAGGTTGCTGATATTTCAATTACAAAACCGTCTCTAAAACCCAAAGAGGCAGGATTTAATGAACCCGCTGTAACAGGAAAATCAGCACTTGTAGTATTTCCTACTGCATAAATATTGCCATTTGGACCTAGCGCTACACTGTTACAAATATCATCTCCAGTACCACCAATATAGGTAGATATACCTAATGTTAAACCAGCATTAAATGATGCTAGAATGCCATCAGATGTACCAAGTAATGCATTCTGTATGGCTCCCGGGGTAATCGGGAAATCGGCTGACTCTGTACCACCCGCTACTAGTATTTCACCAGTAGGTGTAACAAATAATCCTGCTGCATTATCCGAAACTGCAGTGCCAGGTGCTTCAACACCAGATCCTCCGAGATAAGTTGAAGCAATTAAAGCCGTACCATTATTACTCAAAATTCCTATACCATAATCAATTACACCTCCAAAAACTGGCTGAGCTGAAGCAGCTGATACCGGAAAGTTACCAACGGTTGCTGCCAAAATAACGAGTTCATCATTATTGTTAATTGTAATGTCCAAAGGGTAATCCCCTTCACCTCCAAAATAAGTAGCATATAATAGTGTTCCGGCAGGATCAAATTTTTGGATGGCAATATTATCGGCTCCAATCCCTTGATACGCGGATTGATATACACCTGGTGTAACAGGGAAGCCTCCAAAACGCTGTCCTCCGGCCACATATAAATTCCCTGCGGCATCATAAGCTGAACAATTGGTAGAGTAGTGGTCCGTCGATCCTGAATAGGTTGACATGATTAAAGTCGGGTCAATAATTAAGTCATAATTAACATTATATCCTTTCGGAAAATCATATGAGATTGTATTATTGTTTAAGACATAGTTGGCTTCAACTTCAACCAATTTACCTTCAATTTTTTGAAAAACGTACGGTGCATCTTCAACAATATCATTGATAGAGTTAGACAGATGAAGTTTGCCTTGCTTGTCGATATAAACAGCATCTAGACCATTATATTTTAACTTTATATTGGCTGGATTTCCGCCTTTTTTGACAATAAAATCGTATTTCAATTTATTGTTACTGTCATACATCACGAAATCAATATTATTATAAATCTCATTGTATTTTACTTTTTCATAACCATATACTTCTGACTTCCACTTTGATTGGTCAGGTCCAATAATATAATTGAAATAATGAGGAGTGGGAATACTTTTTTCAATTGACGAATTATTTTTTGCATTTAAAAAATCAACAGAAAAAGTATGATGAAATCTTTTTAAGCCATGATCATCAGTCGATTTCATTAAATGATATGAAATTCCATCAGGTCTTAAAAACAACTCTCCATCAGGCAAAGCATGTTTAAAAGTAACTTCTTGGTGGAATTGCCCAGTGTTTTCAATAAAACACCAATCAAACCCTTTTTGCGCTAGCGAATTGAATGTAAATAGTATAAATAATATAAAACTGTACTTGATCATTTTTTGTTTTTTAAATAAACGGAAATTTCATTTAATCGTTGCCCAATATCTTCAAAAATTATGCCCTTTCTATAATTGTTGCATAACCTTGTCCAACACCTATGCACATAGTCACTAATGCATACTTTTTATTTGTCTTTTGCAGTTCAATCGCTGCAGTTTGCAAAATCCGACCACCCGTCATGCCAAGTGGATGTCCTAATGCAATTCCACCACCATTTGGGTTAATTCTTGGGTCATTATCCTCTAGTCCCATTTTTCTTGTACAAGCTAAAACCTGGGCGGCAAAGGCTTCATTAATTTCAATAATATCCATGTCGTCTATAGTTAAGCCTGCTCTGCTCAATGCTTTTTCGGAAGCATAAACAGGACCAATACCCATAATTCTTGGTTCAACACCAGCAATTGATGCAGAAACAATTCTAGCCATAGGCTTTAATTTATTTTTAGTCAAAGCTTCTTCTGACGCTAACAATAATGCTACTGCACCATCATTTAACCCACTGGAATTGCCTGCCGTTACGGAACCACCTTCACGTTTAAATGCTGGCCTCAACTTTGCCAAAATTTCCACAGTAGTATTGGGCTTAACAAATTCGTCACGATCGAATAGAATAGGATCTTTTTTTCTCTGAGGAATGCTAACTGGAACAATTTCTTCTGATAATCGACCATTTTTTTGAGCCTTGGCTGCTTTCATTTGACTCCAATAAGAAAATTCATCTTGAGCATCTCTAGAAATATTGTAAAGTTCAACCAGATTTTCTGCGGTTTCACCCATTCCATGTGTGCCGTATAATTCTTTCATTTTCGGATTAATAAAACGCCAGCCAAAGCTAGAATCATGCATTTGAGCATCTCTGCCGAACGGCTTAGATACTTTGGAGATAACCCAAGGTCCTCGGGTCATATTTTCAACACCACCTGAAATGTAAATATCACCTGCGCCGTCTTTAATGGCCCTTGAAGCATTAATGGTAGAGGCCATTCCAGATGCACATAGTCTATTTACTGTTTCAGCACCAGAGGTAAAAGGAAGCCCAGCAAGGAGAGCACTCATTCTGGCCACATTCCTATTGTCTTCACCAGCTTGATTGGCACAACCAAAAATAACGTCTTCAATTAAATTCGGGTCCAAACCTGATTGTCGTTCCATCAAGCTTTTCATCACATGCGCTCCTAAATCATCTGGCCTGATGGTAGATAATGTTCCTCCAAAATTACCAATTGGAGTTCTTATGGCATCTACAATATATACGTCTTTACTCATTCTATCGAAAATAATAAATTATTATTTATAATTAAAGTCATGCAAATTTAATAAGTTTGAAACAGATTATATGGAAATAAAAAAAATAAATATTATCGGTTTTGGAAATGTTGGACAAATATTATTTAACCATTTAAAAGATCGTTTACATATTGTATCAATCTATACTAAAAATGTTGATAAAGAGAAGGTTTTAATCACAGACGGAAAAATCACTAATGATTTAAGTAAAATGTCCATAGATGTTGACCTTAATTTAATTGCAGTTAAAGATGGAGCAATTAAAGATGTGGCGCAACAACTTCCTAAATTTATTCCTACGGTACATACTTCTGGGGGCAAATCAATTCTTGATTTAAAAGAGTTTGAGTGTTTTGGAATTATTTATCCGTTACAAACTTTTTCCAAAGGTGTCGATTTAAATTTGTCTGAAATTCCATTTTTTATAGAAGGAAACACTCAATTATTTAGTTCAATTTTAATTCGTTTCTCTAAAAAATTTCTATCCGAAAAAACTTTTAAGGCTTCAAGCGAAAAAAGAAAACATATTCATCTTAGCGCAATTCTAACAAGCAATTTTTTAAATTATTTTTTATGCGTAGCAGACAAAATCCTTGTTGAAAAGTCGCTTACTATTGAAATTCTTCAACCTCTTCTAGAAGAAACAATTAAAAAGGCAGTTCAGAACGGGCCTTTAGATTCAATGACTGGTCCTGCCATTCGGGGAGATAAAGAGCTTATTCAAGTGTATACTAACCTCATAAAGGATTCTTCATTTAAAAAATTATTTAAAGAAATAAATGACAGAATATCTTCTAAACAGTTTACCGTTTTATAACCTTAAAAGTGTATTTTTTTTGATTGATTAATACATTAGTAATATACAATCCAGTGCTTAATTCAGAAAAATCTATATCCCCTTTTGAATTTTCATTTTCAATAACTTTTTGTCCATGTATGTTATATATTTCAACAATGTTTTCGTTTGGAAGATTTTCTATTTTTATAAAATCTGTTGTAACATTTGGATATATGGTTAAGGGGGTTATACTCTCCTTTTCATTAAGAGAAAGGGTGATTATCTCATTTGTTAATTCAGTCGTAACAGTAATTTGCACAGTTGTATTCGATTCATCTATCTTCAAAATAAATAAATTATAACCACCAGTAGAGTTATGAAACATGTCACCAATTACTATTTTTCCGAAATCATAAGTATTATCAATAGCGTAAGCAACATCACTTTTGGTTGTTCCGAAATTTTTTATGTAAGTATTTGCTGGAATATACGAAGTCAAAAATTTCCCAACAAAAGCGTCAGAAAAACCTTGGGAGATATCAACTGACCCCCAACTTGTTGTACTACCAGCGAAATAAGTGTTATTATTTCGACCAATTACTACATCATTCGCATAATCTGTGCCAAGCTGGTCAGATCCAGCTCGTGAAGTGTCCATAACTACTATATTTCCATTAGGTTGTATTTTATATATCCAGAAATCATTACCACAATCACAGCCTTGGAAGTGATTATAATCCCTAGTACCAGACAAAGTGTATTCACCTGTCTGATCATGAAAAGCAATGCCCATAAAATAATCATCACGCTCTTTACCAGCTGTCTTCATCCATCCTAATGCACCATCAATATGATATTTTAATATAATGCCATCAGTCATACCATTTCCAAATGATTCTGTGCCGCCAACTACAACAAGTGAATCTCCATCTAATAACACAGCGTTTGCATAGTCTGCTTCGGTTCCTCCATAAGTTCTTGTCCAAATGGTGTCTCCTATATCATCAGTTCTAACAATATAAATATCATTATTTCCAGCACCAAAAGAATAGGTTTCTCCAACCATAACGAAACCACCATCTGGCAATTCTACCATATCATAGGCTTTGTCCCAATCTGCACCTCCGTAAGATTTTTCAATTTCCGGAACACCCATACCATTGGTTTTAACAAAATAAAAATCAAATCCACCAGCACCATAGCTATTGGTATAACCTGCAAGGGCATAGCCACCATTTTGAGTGGTGACCACAGCTTCACCCCATTCTGAACCACTATCACCGTAATTATAAGACCATTTAAAGTTGCCAAGCGAATCTACTTTTAACAAAAAAGCATCAGCATTGCCTGAGCTAAAGCTACTTGATGATCCCGTAGCAATATAACCAGTGTCAATATCCTGCTTAATATCGCGCCCAAAATCATAGCCGTTATTGCCGTATGACTTTATAAAATGAATATTTTGAGCCGATAAGTTAAAGCTCGTAATTAAAGTGAGTATGAATATGAGTTGTTTCATCATTAGAGATTTAATTGTAAGTTAAGATTCACACTTTTTCCCTTTCCAAAAGTATTTGAGCTAGTACCAACTATATCTAACGTACTGAGCCCGACATAAAGTTTATCTTTTAACCAATAATTAGCATTTAAACCAAACCGAAGACCGCCAAACCCACCAATGATAGCTCTTGATGCAAAACTTAGTGACTTTGTTGGCTGATAATGAATACCAGCATAAATCATGGGTCTATAATCAGGAATTAATATGGCTTTAAAACCAAAAGTGGATTGCCATTTTTGTTCCATATTATAAATTGGCACCTTATTAATAATAATTTGAATCGGTAAGGCTTCTCTTCGATTGTAATGACTATCATTCAAGTTTAAAGTGTCCACTATATCATCTGTAGTATAGGTGCTCACATTCTGAATGTCTTGATAGTCGAATCCAGAAAAAGAATAAGTAGTATCCAGACTTAAATTTCTGGTTGAACCATTCCAGAAGATTGATCCTAAATTTGAAAGGTTAAAATGAACAACATGTGTTTTTCCTGATTTTGTGTTAAAAATAAAATGATGATTCAACTCAAGTGAAACCCCATAACCTTCAGCGCTAAGATAAGTACTGGTGCTATCGTTATTCGTTAAGAAACCATTAAAATCAGTTTCTAAATGAATTTTACTTCCATCATCAGTTGTGTGAAAGTATGTTTCACCGGTCCTTAAATGAATACTTCTATTTCCCACTAAAAAGCCAAGTCTAACATAAGATTGGGTTCTTTTATCGTATACACCAATACCGTAGTTTTGGTAGTGTAAGTACTGACCATGGGTATAAGACATATCAAGCGTATCTCCTGTGTAGGGGGCATTACCCCTAAAAGCAATATTAAATACGGCCGGTTTATAACTGCTTGACACAAAGTGTTGATCGGAAGCACTGAAAAGGATGCCTAAATTTGGTCTGTTTTTAAGTAAGTTTCCTTCGTAATAGTTAAATGTTTGTTCAGCTTCTCCGCCAATAACGTTAAATTTTTTAGGATCGCTAGCGTCTAAAATTTCATTGGTAATATTACCTCCATAAATGAACTTACCCAAAAAATCATTTTTGATAGCGTTTGAGTTAAAGGTGTTCAGGGAAGTAACATGAAAAGAGCGATTATTTAAAATACTATCTCTAAAAACGAAATCAACTGGCTGGGTATAACCAACAAACATTAACGTAAAAAAAGCAATAACTAAAATCTTTTTCATTAAAGTTCAATTTTAAGATTTAAGTCCGTCGTTAATTTAAAATCAATAAAATCTGACATATTTATTTTTACAAATTCTAATTGAGAAGTGCTGAATTTAGCGCTCAGACCAATTTTTTTAGCCTCACTAATATTGATAATTTGATCTTCATTAACTGAGTAATTAATTATTCCTGAAGAAGATGATGTGGTTTTCCCAAGACTGGAGTCATATAATCCAGATTTGACAATATTACTAGAGTTAAGGCTGTCAGTGATATTTTCTTGATTATCATAAAAGTAAACCGTAAGCTTGGCATCTAATGGGAAACTATTTTCATAAGCAATATTTAATTCGCCACTTATGACTGAATTAGAAACAGAACTCGCATCAAGATCAAAAGTATCTGCAATTGAAAAGTGATCTAATTTAATATTGAGCGGCAATTCAACATCTGCCATTAGATTAATTCTGGAGTCAGGAAAAAATTGATCCGTTCCGGCACCTAAATTGCCACCTGGGTTTATTTTAATTTCATACCCAAACAATAGGGAATCAGGAAGATTAGTTATGAACGAAATAATATTGGAGTTACCACTATTGATGGCTAAATTATAACTTGAAGCCATGTAATTACTTAATCCTCCTGAAGCAGGATTAATATTTAAAAACTGTCCTAAAAAAGGGAAATTAAGATTTACGCTACTTGATTTGATTGTATTTTTACCTTCCAAACTACTAATTTTTGCCTGAGCAATTAAATCAAAGCCGTTTTGTATATCAAGATTCATTTTGAGAGAGTCAAAATCAACCATTCCAGAAATTTTCTTTAACTGAGGGAATTTAACAGCAGTGGTGTCACTTAGGTCATATTGTCCGAAGTATCCCCTTGCATATTTAGGAGACAAACCTGAAAAGCTGAGCGACAACAAAACGGTATCTTTATTAGTAATCGTAAAAGATTCCGTTTCTTCATTGCTATACATTGTTATGTTTGCTGTAAGATTATTGCTCAGAGATCCATCAGCACCCGTTAAATCAAAATCGTAATCTGCGATATTAAAGGTATCTCTTATAATAAATGGAGAAGCTAAAGTGCCAGGTTCTAAAAAATAGGTTTTAGTAAAAGTTGTTCCTGTATTGTCTTTAACTTTAGGAAATTCAAAAACAGCCCTGGTTTTACCTGGCCATGGAGAGGAAATGACTATGAACGCCAAACCTTCCCGAATGATGACTCTTTTAAGGCTAATATCTCCCAAGTCATATAATTGATCAATACCTTCATTATTAATGAAAGCGCCAGGTGTTAAATTAACCGTTGGGAATGCTACGGCCGTTTTTTGAACCAACGACGTGTCAGGTAGTTTAATCAGTGTGTCAATTCTAAAGGAGTAAATGGTGTCATCAAATACAAGCGACGCGTAACCATCAGAATTTTCTTTGGTATAATCTTGCAATAAATCATTTAAACCAATTCTTCCTGAAACAATTGGAGCTTTCCAATTGGGTTGCCAAGTTGTTTTTTCCTTTTTGCAACCCGAAACAAAAAAAACAATGGCCAAAAGAATGGTAGTCGATCTGAGCATTTGAAAAATTATAATCACATTAAAAAACGAAAGTAATGATAAATAAGTTTGTAGTTTTGCAAAATAACGACGTTTTATCAACATGCAAAAGTACAGAACCTTATCGAATACTGAATTAAAGGAGTTTGAAGAAGAATTTATTTCATTTCTAGTAGTCAATGGAATAGAGGTTAAGCAGTGGGAAGCTTTAAAGGCTGACAATAAAGAAAAAGCCGAGGGTATAATCGATCAATTTAGTGATGTTATTTTTGAAAGCATTTTCAGAAAAACGCTGTTTATCGATCATGTAAGTTCAAAATCTATCAAATGCTTTCAATTTTTAGCTAAAGAAATTGTTTTGGTGGGTTTGGATGCAAATGAAAATAGTGAAATAAATTTTCTTGGTGAGCAAACACTGGATTCGATTATTATAAATAATTCTGATGATTTACAGATCTATCAAACCAAAAAGAAATACGCAAAAGTTCGGGAGATGGAGATGTTTGACATGGTAAATAGAGGTGCAAATTTATCAAAAGGAAAACTTTTTAAACAAATCAGCCTCTTGTTATAATCCATGCAAATATACGATAAGCATATTGCGATTATTGGAGGTGGAGCTGCTGGTTTTTTTGCCGCTATCCATACAAAAATGAATTTTCCTGATTATGAGGTCACTGTTTATGAAAAATCAAAAAAAACATTAGCAAAAGTTAAAATTTCTGGTGGAGGTCGGTGCAATGTTACGAATGCGACTTATTCAATCTCTGAATTATCGAAAAATTATCCAAGGGGTGGAAAACAGCTCAAAAAAGTATTTAGTCAATTTGATGTTAATGACACTGTAGAATGGTTTGAGAATAGGGGAGTATCATTAGTCACTCAAAGCGATAACTGTATTTTTCCAGCATCTCAGGATTCGCAAACTATTATTGACTTGTTTAAAAGAGAGTGCAAGCGCTTAAAAGTGACTGTAAAAACAGGATATCACTTAACAGATATGCGCAAAGTAGACGATTTGTTTAGTCTTGTTTTTAAAGATGAGAAGGCGTATGCTCAAAAAGTAATTGTTACAGTTGGTGGACAGCCTAAAGCATCAGGGTTTGATTTTTTGAAACATACTGGTCATTCTTTGATTCCACCTGTACCTTCGTTATTCACTTTTAATATGCCTACAGAACCAGTTAAAAAATTGATGGGAATTGTAGTTAATCCGGTTGTGACAAGATTACAAGGCACTAAACTAGTTGAGCGTGGCCCGTTATTGATTACGCATTGGGGAATGAGTGGCCCCGCTATACTTAAATTATCAGCTTGGGGAGCAAGAATTTTAGAGGCAAAGAAATACCGGTTTAAGTTACAAGTAAATTGGATGGATATGCTAAACTTTGATGAAGTTAAAAATCTTTTAATCAAAGAAATAAATCTTAATGACTCGAAAAAAATAGCGAATCAGAAAATTGTGCAAATGCCAACTAGATTGTGGGATTTTTTGCTCGAAAAAATTAATCTTCCAGTATCTAAAAAATGGCGAGAGCTTTCTAAACACGAATTAAATAAACTCACGAATATACTTGTGAACGATATTTACGATATAAACGGTAAAACTACTTTCAAGGAGGAATTTGTTACCGCCGGTGGCATATGTTTAGATGAAGTAGATTTTAATACCATGCAAAGCAAAATAGTTCCAGGTTTATATTTTGCTGGCGAGGGTTTAGACATTGATGGTATTACAGGTGGTTTTAATTTTCAGGCTGCCTGGAGTACTGGATTTGTTGCTGCTAAGTTAAACTAATAAGGTATCTAATCATTTATGAGGTTTCAAGCATCATTTTACTTTTTAAATGCTTTGCAGTATAGGAGTCTTCCATAGATAATAGATCTTCAGGTGTTCCGCTAAAAACAATATCTCCTCCCTTATCTCCTCCTTCTGGTCCAATATCTATAATCCAATCAGCAGTTTTAATGACATCCATATTATGCTCTATCACCACAATGGAATGCCCCAAGCTTATTAAATGGTTGAAAGCGACCAATAATTTAGCAATATCATGGAAATGAAGTCCTGTAGTTGGTTCATCAAACAAAAATAGGGTAGGTTCAATATTTTTCTGACCTTCCATTAAATAAGTGGCCAATTTTATCCGTTGTGCTTCACCACCACTTAATGTGCTTGAGGATTGACCTAGTTTTAAATAACCAAGTCCCAGATTTTGAAGAGGTTGTAGACGTTCCCGAATAGACTTTTCTGATCCTTTAGGCGCATTAAAAAAAGAAATGGCTTCATCTATTGTCATTTCTAAAACATCAGAAATTGTTTTCTCTTTCATTTTAATTTCCAATGCCTCTGGTGAATATCGTTTGCCTTTGCAATCATCACAACGTAATTTTACATCAGCCATAAATTGCATACTTATGGTAATTTCACCTTCTCCTTTACAAGTTTCACAACGCCCACCAGGAACATTATACGAAAAGTAACCGGGTTTTAGACCTAGTACTTTAGCTGCTTGTCTTTTAGAAAATAAATCACGGATATAGTCAAAAGCCTTTACATATGTAGCGGGATTACTCCTAGAAGATCGTCCAATAGCATTTTGGTCTATAATTTCAATATCTTTTAATTTAGCAATATCTCCAGTTAGTTTAGAAAATTGACCGACTTTAGAGGTAGATTTACCTAATTTTTTTTGCAAGGCAGGAGCCAATATCTGCTTAATTAATGTTGATTTACCGCTTCCTGAGACACCGGTGACACAAACAAACCCATTTAGTGGAATTGAAACAGTAATGTTTTTTAAATTATTTTCTTTGGCTCCTTCAATTATTATTTTATCAGTTAATAACCTCCTTTGTATTGGTATTTTAATGCCTTTTTTACCAGTTAAATAGTCTGCTGTTATGCTATTTTTGGCTTTTATAAGGTCTTCATGTACACCTTGAAATACTACTTCACCTCCTAAGTAACCTGCCATAGGTCCCATATCTATAATTTGATCGGCAGCTTGAATAATATCTTCTTCATGTTCAACAATTATAACGGTATTTCCAATGGCTTTTAAATGCTTCAATACATCAATTAGTTTAGCTGTATCTCTGGGGTGTAGACCTATACTAGGTTCATCAAGAATATACATTGATCCTACAAGAGAACTGCCCAAGGCATTTGACAAATGAATCCGTTGAGATTCTCCGCCGGATAATGTGCCTGATTGCCTATTAAGGGTTAAATAACCTAGTCCGACCTGTTCAAGGTATTTCAACCTATTTTTTATCTCTAGCAATAGTCGTTCAGCAATTTGAATCTGATACTTATCTAACTTAACATTTCTGAAATAATCTGATAAATCTTTAATCGGCATCAAAAGTAAATCAGATAAATTCTTATCGTCTATTAAAACATTGTTTGTCTCAACCCTAAGCCGAGTGCCTCTGCAGTCCGTACATTTGGTTTTACCTCTATATCTGGATAGCATGATTCGGTAATGAATTTTATACGATTGCTGTTGAAGGTGATTAAAGAAATCCCATAATCCTTCAAAATAAGGTGTGCCCTGCCAAAGCATATTATACTCTTCTTCATTTAAATCCTCAATGGGTTTATGAATTGGAAAATTAGTTTTTTCGGCGTTGTGAATAACTTTCATTTTCCACTCCGACATTTTTTCTCCTTTCCAAGGTACAACGGCATCTTGAACAAGTGATAATGATTTATCTGGTATAACTAAAGTCTCATCAATTCCAATCATGGAACCGAACCCTTCGCAAGTTCCACATGCACCAAAAGGGTTATTAAACGTGAAAAAATTAATAGTAGGTTCTATAAACTCTTCCCCGTTTTCTTCAAATTTATTAGAGAAAATGGTCTTTTTAGTAGATTCTAAATTATAAACCAATGCTTCACCATAGCCTTCGTAAAATGCTGTTTGAATGGAATCTCCAAGTCTTGACAAATAATCATCATCACTGTCTTGGGACTTTAATCTATCAATAATAATATAAGAGTTATCCTTAATATATAATTCTGGATTCAAGTCAGCCAAGTCGTAAGTATCACCTTTAATGAACACTTTTGAATAACCTTGAGAAATTAACAGTTTGACTGATTCTTTTACTGTTCTATTATCTAAAATATGCCACGGGGCAATGATCATGAACTTTTGACCCGTTTCTAAACCAAGTATATAATCAACCACATCCGCTACAGTATTCTTTTTTATCTCATTACCAGTAGTTGGAGAATACGTTTTGCCAATTCTAGCAAATAGAACCTTTAAGTAATCATAAATTTCAGTTACGGTTCCTACTGTAGATCTAGGATTGTTAGAAATAACCTTTTGTTCTATGGCTACGGCGGGAGATATGCCTTTAATCGTATCTACATCAGGTTTTTCCAATCGGCCTAAAAATTGTCTGGCATATGAAGATAGACTTTCTACATAGCGTCTTTGTCCTTCGGCAAATAAGGTTGAGAAAGCCAATGAAGATTTACCAGACCCTGATAACCCTGTAATAACCACGATCTGATTATGAGGAATCTTAAGATCAATATTCTTCAAATTATGTACACGAGCACCTTTTATCTCTATGAATTGATTAGATTTTGCCATTTTATAAGGGAAGAAATTATTTTTTTTTACAAATTTACCAACCTTTTTCGATTTGCATGCGTTGTTATGGTTGGAAATAATCTATAATTATTCTTGTAATTCGATTAATTTCACTAGTTTAGCTTTTATTAATAAAGATTGCCTATCGATATAATTCTACTTTTTAACATTTAATGTATTAACAATCAGTTCTGTGCTGTGCACATTATTGTTTAATTAAAGTGAATTATGGAATCGACTAAACTAACCGATCAGGCGCTTATCAGTGCATACTTATCAGGAAATGAAAAGTCTTTTGAGATTTTATTAAATCGTAATCAAGATAGAGTTTTTGGTTATATTATTTCAAAAATAAAGAATTATGACCTCGCCAATGATATTTTTCAGGATGTATTTATAAAGGTCATTAAGCAACTCAAAAAGGGAGCTTATAATGAAGAGGGGAAGTTTTTGCCATGGGTGTTAACTATTGCACATAATTTGGTCATTGATCATTTTAGAAGGAACAAAAAAATGCCTACTATTTCTGAATCGTCAAGTGCTAGCGAAGATTTTGATATTTTTTCTATTATTAAAAGAACGGATAAAAATATTGAAGATATTCTAATCAAGGAGCAAGTGGAGGAGAGTTTAATTCACTTGATTGATCTTTTGCCTACTGATCAGAAAGATGTACTCAATAAGCGAATTTTTGTGGGTATGAGCTTTAAAGATATTGCCGAAAAAGAAGGTATCAGCATAAATACAGCCTTAGGTAGAATGAGATATGCGCTCATCAATTTAAGAAAGCTTATTCAGGAAAAAGAAATTTGCCTAGAGTACTAAGTAATTGACCTATCGCCATACAAACCGAGCAATTAAATCGTGCTCTAGTCTTCTGGCAGGTTTTTCGTAATCATCTCCGAGCGCAATTATATTATCTCTTGTAGTAAAATAGTCCATTCTGGTAATATAAGGCTGATAAAGAATTTGCATGACAATTCCTTTTTTAAATGGTACTTCAATTCCAGCATTAACGCCGTAACCAAAACCAGTACCACTTACTCTTGAGGTGAAGCCATTGGTAGCATTAATTGGTGAAAATAAATTGGTAATAATCCCACCATTTAATTCAACTAAATTCTCTTCCATTCTCCAAGAGTTAACAAGACCGGATATGCCAACGACTCCTTTAATCTTTTCACCATTGCTTGTAAAGTTCATGTTCACTCTTCCATTAAATCTGCTTTCTTGCCCTAAAACAGTGCCATTCTGAAAAATGTCTTGTGTGGTAAAATTTCCTGGCTCGATAATAGATAGGGTATAACCACCAATAAATTTAATGTTAGAGAAATTAAGGTCTGCTTCAAAACTTAAATTACGACTGGCCTGAAAACCTAAATTTATCCCATAAACCGGAGCTGGTTGGTAGCGATATAATTCACTGTAAGAATCAAATGAGAAATCTTTATTACCTAAAATTTGTCTTATGTTTTGGTAATTGTTTTGTTGCAAAAAAAAATTTTCAAGTTGATTTTGATATGCACCAGTATACCTGATCGCATAATTCCTATTCGCAAATTTTACACCAGCATTTAAGCCATAAATAAACCTTTTGATATCTTGCGCAGACTCTTGAGCAGATAATTTAAAAGCCAAAAGCAGATAAAAAAGCAGTAATTTTACTTTCATAATTAAGATTTACATGACAAAAATAAGAAATATTGGTGTATTAACATCAGGCGGAGATGCTCCAGGAATGAATGCATGCATTCGGTCAATTACAAGAATTGGCATTGCAAATGGTTACGGAATTTTTGGCATTGCTGATGGTTATAATGGAATGATTGACAACAATATTCAGCGATTAGAGTATAATGATGTCTCAAACATCATTCAAAAAGGAGGTACAATACTTGGTACAGCCAGAAGTGAACGTTTTTTTGAAAAGTCATTCCGAGAAAAAGCCTTCAAAAACTTGAAAGCACTTCAAATTGATCTTTTGATAGTCATTGGTGGAGACGGAAGTTTTAAGGGCGCTAAACTATTTAATAGCGAATGGAAAATAAGCTTTATTGGTATTCCAGCTACTATTGATAATGACATTTTTGGTACAGAATATACGATTGGTTTTGATACGGCGCTCAACAATATAGTGAAGATGGTTGATAACATAAGAGATACTGCAAGTTCGCACCATAGAATTTTCTTAGTGGAGGTGATGGGGAATAATTCTGGCTTACTTGCTGTAAACTCTGCTTTAGTTACTGGTGCTGAAGAGGTTTTTATCCCAGAAACTAAAGAAGACTTCATTAGATTTGAGCAAAAAATAAGATTAGCCATTGCAGTTAAAAAATCGAGTATTATTATTGTTGCTGAGGGAGATGAGATAGGCGGAGCTAAAGAATTACTTCAATATCTTGAGAAAAAACAATTACACGAAAAAATACGAATTGCGGTCTTAGGGCATACACAAAGAGGAGGAAGTCCAACTTTTATTGATCGTCAATTAGCAACCAAATTTGGCATTCATGCCATACAAAACATTAACACTAGTAATGTCAATTGTATTGTTGGGTTAAGAAATAACGCTGTCCATTCCTTCCAACTTGGATCTAAAATTACAAAAGACAACCAGATTGATAATGACCTTTTAGATCGCATTCATGATTTGTCTATTTTTTAAAGTTGAACTGAATAAAGACACTAACTGAGATCAAACACCTAATTATCCACTATATTACATTTCAACTCTTTATTAACAGATTAAGTATTTTTTAATCAGTAAATTAACATGGCAATGTTAATTTTTAAACAGAATAGACTGTTAAAATATTTGGAAATCGTTTTCTGTTGTATTATTTTTATCGCTTATAAACTATTTATTATGAAGAAAATTTTATCTTATTTATTATTTGCGGGCGCCTCGTACATGGGGTATTCGCAATGTACACCAATTGTTGCACCATGGATAGATGGGTTTGAAACAATTACTACTACCAATATTGGTACTAACAATAATTGTTGGTCAGCTAATGGTTCTGGTCCTTTCTGGGGATCTTTCACTGGTGGTGGAGGTTCTTTTAACACTGGTCCTTCAGGAGCTTATGCAGGTTCAAGATATGCTATGCTTGAATGTTCAACTGCTGATGGTGTAGATAGCTTAAAAACACCTCAAATTGATATTTCTGGTTTAACATACCCAGCTTTAAAATTTTATTACCACATGTTTGGTGACCAAATGGGAGATTTACGAATTGATGTTTGGGACGGTACATCTTGGTCTCCTGTTATTTTCGAAATATCAGGACAGCAACATGCAGCCGCTAACTCACCTTGGACAGAACAAATTGTTAGTTTATCAGCTTTTGCTGGAAGCACAATCATTATTAGATTTGAAGGTGAAAGAGGAACAGGATTCAGAAGTGATATGTGTCTTGATGATGTAGAGGTATTTGAATGTACACCATCATTTAATACAATTAATGGTCAAAGTTGTGGGTACTATACTGCACCAAGTGGAAAACAATTACATGATGCAGGTACTTATTTAGATACTATTCCAAATGCGATTGGATGTGATAGTATTATCACCATTAACTTATCAACAACCAATACTTTTGCTACTCAAACTATTACCAACATTTGTGGAACATACACACTTCCTTTTTCAGGTATAGTTGTAGGTGATGATGGTATTTACACTGATACAACTACTAATGCAGCAAATTGTGATAGTGTAATTACTTTTGATTTAGATTTTGATAACACTTATAGTTCATTTGCAACTACAGCGTGTGATGTTTACACGGCACCAAGTGGGGCTCAGTATACAATAAGTGGTGTATATATGGATACAATACCTAATGCAGCAAATTGTGATAGTATTATGACTATTAACTTAGACATGTTCTACGCTAATAGTATAACGATTATTGCCACGGCTTGTAATCCACCTTATATATCACCAAATGGGAATTCATACTCTACAAGTGGTACATATGTGGATGCATCACTGACCTCTGCTAATGGATGTGATAGTACAGTATTTGTAAACCTTACCGTCACACAAGGAAATACACAAACCATCAACATATCGGCTTGTGATGAGTGGACATCTCCATCAGGAATGAATACAACGACCACTTCAGGAACTTTTACTGAAACATTTAATGGTTCAACCGGATGTGATAGTATTATCGACTATGTTGTGGCAATTAACACGGTTAATACCATAGCTACATTTGTAAGTGCTTTAACAGTTGAAGCAGCAGAAACTGGAGCAACATACCAATGGGTAGATTGTAACAATGGCTTTATGCCAATTCCAAATGCTACAAATAAAACTTTCCAGGCAACTGTGAATGGTGACTATGCTTGTATCATTACAAAGAATGGTTGTACAGAGATGACCAATTGTGTAAGATTAGGATCTTTAGGAATTGATGATGACAATTCAAATACATTCAGTATTTATCCTAACCCATCAAATGGATTCTTCTCAATTGAATTAGCAGAACTATCGAGTGCTACAACAGTAAGAATTACTAATGCTGCTGGTCAATTAGTGTATATGTCAGCATTGAATGATACTAAAACAGACATTAGCTTAGAAGATATCGAAGCAGGTGTTTACTTTGTATCAATCGAAAATGCTACAAGTACAGTAAGAAAATCAATGGTAATTGAATAAGATAAGATTTAAGTTTTCTTAAATGAAAAAAAGGCTATCTCATTAGAGGTAGCCTTTTTTAATTTAGAAATTTTTTAACTTTCTTTTTTTAAAACTTTTTTTAACATTATTTGGATATCAATGACTGATAGCTTACATTAGCGAAAAATCAAACTATTTATTATGAAGAAAATTTTATCTTATTTACTATTTGCGGGCGCCTCGTACATGGGGTATTCGCAATGTACACCAATTGTTGCACCATGGATAGATGGGTTTGAAACAATTACTACTACCAATATTGGTACTAACAATAATTGTTGGTCAGCTAATGGTTCTGGTCCTTTCTGGGGATCTTTCACTGGTGGTGGAGGTTCTTTTAACACTGGTCCTTCAGGAGCTTATGCAGGTTCAAGATATGCTATGCTTGAATGTTCAACTGCTGATGGTGTAGATAGCTTAAAAACACCTCAAATTGATATTTCTGGTTTAACATACCCAGCTTTAAAATTTTATTACCACATGTTTGGTGACCAAATGGGAGATTTACGAATTGATGTTTGGGACGGTACATCTTGGTCTCCTGTTATTTTCGAAATATCAGGACAGCAACATGCAGCCGCTAACTCACCTTGGACAGAACAAATTGTTAGTTTATCAGCTTTTGCTGGAAGCACAATCATTATTAGATTTGAAGGTGAAAGAGGAACAGGATTCAGAAGTGATATGTGTCTTGATGATGTAGAGGTATTTGAATGTACACCATCATTTAATACAATTAATGGTCAAAGTTGTGGGTACTATACTGCACCAAGTGGAAAACAATTACATGATGCAGGTACTTATTTAGATACTATTCCAAATGCGATTGGATGTGATAGTATTATCACCATTAACTTATCAACAACCAATACTTTTGCTACTCAAACTATTACCAACATTTGTGGAACATACACACTTCCTTTTTCAGGTATAGTTGTAGGTGATGATGGTATTTACACTGATACAACTACTAATGCAGCAAATTGTGATAGTGTAATTACTTTTGATTTAGATTTTGATAACACTTATAGTTCATTTGCAACTACAGCGTGTGATGTTTACACGGCACCAAGTGGGGCTCAGTATACAATAAGTGGTGTATATATGGATACAATACCTAATGCAGCAAATTGTGATAGTATTATGACTATTAACTTAGACATGTTCTACGCTAATAGTATAACGATTATTGCCACGGCTTGTAATCCACCTTATATATCACCAAATGGGAATTCATACTCTACAAGTGGTACATATGTGGATGCATCACTGACCTCTGCTAATGGATGTGATAGTACAGTATTTGTAAACCTTACCGTCACACAAGGAAATACACAAACCATCAACATATCGGCTTGTGATGAGTGGACATCTCCATCAGGAATGAATACAACGACCACTTCAGGAACTTTTACTGAAACATTTAATGGTTCAACCGGATGTGATAGTATTATCGACTATGTTGTGGCAATTAACACGGTTAATACCATAGCTACATTTGTAAGTGCTTTAACAGTTGAAGCAGCAGAAACTGGAGCAACATACCAATGGGTAGATTGTAACAATGGCTTTATGCCAATTCCAAATGCTACAAATAAAACTTTCCAGGCAACTGTGAATGGTGACTATGCTTGTATCATTACAAAGAATGGTTGTACAGAGATGACCAATTGTGTAAGATTAGGATCTTTAGGAATTGATGATGACAATTCAAATACATTCAGTATTTATCCTAACCCATCAAATGGATTCTTCTCAATTGAATTAGCTGAACTATCAAGTGCTACAACAGTAAGAATTACTAATGCTGCTGGTCAATTAGTGTATATGTCAGCATTGAATGATACTAAAACAGACATTAGCTTAGAAGATATCGAAGCAGGTGTTTACTTTGTATCAATCGAAAATGCTACAAGTACAGTAAGAAAATCAATGGTAATTGAATAAGATAAGATTTAAGTTTTCTTAAATGAAAAAAAGGCTATCTCATTAGAGGTAGCCTTTTTTAGTTTAGAGACTAGTATATAAAAATGTCTTGTTGAAAAGTATCTGAAATATTGAACAAAAAAATCTTTTCACTTTTTTTTCTAACCTAATAAAGTATTACTTTTGTAGCAATTATATGGGGATATAATGAAGGCAGACAAAATGGTGATCATCAATAAGCATGTTGAGTTAAAGGTTCCAGGTAACCCAGATCCAATAGAGCTAATTGCAACATTGTATGATTGCTTTAAAAGAAAAGGTACTGTTACTTTTAAAGGAACAAAAGTAAAATTTGTAAATCAAATTAATATTGCTATTGAAGGGTTTGCAATTATTGAGTTATGCTCAGATGACTGGCATAATGGATTTACTTTGGTTTTGAAGAAAGATAAGTTCTTTATCAAAAGAAAGCGAATAAAGTAAATTTTGATTCAATCTTAAGCGCAATTATTTTTTAAGAAAAATCAACTAATTACGGGAGATATACATTACTATACCTTATATTTGTAGAAATGCTTGGTTCCGTTGCAAAATGACGCCAGTACCAACGATATTGTAATTCTTATTCACCTACTTAGCTGACAGTAAATAAGTAATTCTATTTCAGATTTTCAATATCAAGTCGTTTAAGCGACGACAATTAACGTAAAAAAGTAAAAAATAGAAATGGCCAGATCTCAGGAAACGTTTAATAAAAAAGAGAAGGAAAAGAAAAGACTGAAAAAACGTCAAGAAAAATTAGCAAAAAGAGAAGAACGACGAGCTAATTCTGAGGGAGGTGGACTTGAGAATATGATGGCTTACGTTGATGAAAATGGTGTTATTGTTGATACGCCGCCAGATCCAAACGCAAAGAAAAAGGAGATTAAGGCAAGTAGTATTGAAATTGGTATCCCTAAAAGAGAGGTGATAGATAATGATGTTGAAAACAGAGGTAAGGTCTCTTTTTTTAATACCTCTAAGGGGTACGGATTTATTAAGGACTTAGCCACCCAGGAGAGTTATTTTGTCCACGTGAACGGCTTATTGGAAGAAGTTCAAGAAGGTGATACAGTTACCTTTGAATTGGAAAGAGGACAAAAAGGCTTAAATGCTGTAAAGGTGAAATTATTTAAAGATAAGCCATCAACTTCTTCTGAAGAAGAATAATAGCATTTAAAGTTTTATTTCTATTCATAAATGAATATCATAAAGTATTATTAGACATCAAAAATAATATAGAATGAAATTTATCATTATCCCCTTATTATTGTTTCTTTTAATTGGTTGCAAAAAAAAGGAATCGCAGTCTGAAATTGATGAAAGAATTATCACTGAGTATATCTCAAATAATAATTTAAATGCGAAGTCAACTAATTCAGGTCTTTATTATACCGTAGATGATCCAGGAACGGGTGCAATGCCAAATATTACTTCCACTGTAACTGTTGCTTATAAAGGTTACCTAACGGATGGAAACGTATTTGATGAGTCAACAGCAGACGGCATTACTTTTGCTTTAACCAATGTAATTAAAGGTTGGCAGGAAGGTATTCCTTTATTCAAGGAAGGGGGGAAGGGAACACTTTTGATTCCTTCAGCATTAGGTTACGGTGCCCAAGGAAATGGTGAAATTCCAAAAAACGCTGTCATACTTTTTGATATTAATTTGATAAGTGTAGAATAGTTTTAACCCTTGCTTTACTATTCACTTATTCATAGCTATTTCTACCGGATCTTCAATATAATAATGTGACTTTTGAGAACACTTCTCTTAAAAGTTATTTTTTTTTTGAACCAATTCGAGGTTTAATTGTAAGCATGTTAAAGTCAATTTTCTTTATGGAAAATTAGCCTTAATGAATCTTAATTAATATGAGTACAATTAAAATTAACCTAATGTCAGCTTTCAATAATGATGCAAGACATTTTCAAATTCTATATTTATCAGCCTTTCTTGCTTACGGCATTAAAATACTGGACTGGGATTTTAATCTGATCAGATTATTAGTAATTATTGGGAGTACATTACTAACTCAGTATACTTGGATCAAAATTGTTAATGGTTCCATCACCAGTTTAAAAAGTGGATTGATTACAGCGTTAGGTCTTTGCCTACTATTAAATTCTACTTCGTTATTAACACTTTCTCTGGCTGGCGTATTGGCCATATCTGCTAAATATTTATTAAGATTTAAAGGGAAGCACCTCTTTAATCCGGCGAATTTTGGCATTGTTATTAGTATTTTACTTTTTAAGGATGCCTGGATTTCTCCTGGGCAATGGGGTAGTAGCGCTATTTTTCTTTTCATTCTTAGTGTTCTTGGTGGGATAGTACTTCGTAAAGTTGGAAGACTGGAAACAAGTATTGTCTTCCTTTTTACATTATTTCTATTAGAATTTAGCAGAACGGTGCTCTACCAAGGGTGGGAATTAGAGGTACTTTTCCATAAATTTTCCAGCGGTACCTTATTACTTTTTGCCTTCTTTATGATTACCGACCCTATGACTATCCCAAATTCACAAAAAGGCAGAATGATTTGGTCATTAATTTTGGCCGCAGGGACATTTACGTTAAGCACTTGGATGCAAATCTATACTGCACCAATCTGGGTACTTTTCTTTATGACTCCAATTACAATTTGGATGGATAAAAAAATGCCTCAACAAAAATTTAAGTGGAATAATAATTAAATAATAAACAAATGAAAAAACGATTTTTTTTTACTATGCTATGCACCAGCATATTTACATTTAACTCTTTAAGTTTTTGTGGGTTTTATGTGGCTAAGGCAGATACAAAACTTTTTAATAAAACGTCTCAAGTCATTTTGGTTCGCGACGGTAATAAAACAACTGTAACCATGGCTAATGACTTTAAGGGTGATGTTAAAGATTTTGCCATGGTTATTCCTGTACCTACAGTACTCAATAGGAAGGACATTAAAATTGCTGAAAGTTCTCTTTTTTCAAAACTGGATAGCTATTCAGGACCTAGGCTTGTAGAATATCATGAAAACAACCCCTGTTTACCAGTAATCAGAGAAGTTTTTTATAATGCAGAATCAGTAAAAGCTTTGAGTTCAATTGAAACAGTATCAGTAAGATCAAAGCGAGCTGCAGATTTAGGCGTAACCATAGAAGCGCAATATAAAGTTGATGAATATGATATCTTAATTCTATCTGCAAAGCAATCAGGAGGGCTCAAGATTTGGTTGACAGAAAACGGATACAAAATTCCTTCAGAAGCAGAATCCGTTTTAGAGCCATATATTAAGAACAACATGAAGTTTTTCGTCGTTAAGGTTGATCTTGAGAAATTAAACGAAATGAATGGGTTAAATAATGTAAAAAAGTATATTAAAAACATTGAAAATGAGTCAGTACAAAACTTAAGACCGCTTCAGATCACGTATGAATCTTCAAAATTTATGCTACCAATTCGTTTAGGTATGGCTAATGCTAATGGCGAGCAGGACATGATTGTATATGCTTTTTCAAAAAAAGGAAGGGTAGAGTGTACCAATTACAGAACAACTAAAATTCCTACCAATAGAAAGATTCCTTTGTTTGTGAGACAGAAATTTGGTGAATTTTACGTTGATTTATTCGACAAAGCACATCATGATGAAAAAAAAGAGGCAATTTTTTTAGAGTACGCATGGAATATAAGTCCTCGATTTACGGGTATGAAATGTGATCCTTGTGTAGGACCACCACCTATCTTTACAGACCTTGTAAAAGCAGGAGTTGAATGGGCAATTAATGGAAATAATCAAGCAACTGGAAACGTATTTTTTACCCGCCTACATGTCAGGTATAGTCGTCAAACTCACCCAAGAGATCTTGAATTCCAGGTCACCCCAAATAAAGAACATTTTCAGGCAAGGTACATTCTAACCAATAGAGCAAATGGTGACCTAACGTGTGAAGCCGGCCAGAAGTATTGTGCAAAAGTAGTCAAGGAGAGGGCTAACGAATTGGAAAATTTAAATAGTTTAACGAGTTGGAATACTACTAATTATGCCAGTTATGTAAAGGAGTATTATAATATTCTGGAGAATAAAACATTACTTAATGAAGTTGATATTGAAGAAGAGAAAAATGAGTCTCCATTTTTTGTTACGGACTATATTGACTCTAATAAAGATCTGAAAATTTACTTCTTCATCAGTATCATTCTAATAATGATTTACTTTTACAGGGAAAGAAGAAAAACTCTGCAGACTAAATAAGAAATTTGAATTAATATTATCTCAAGGCCTCTGTGATTTTCATTGGGGCTTTTTTGTTAATAGATAGACATAAATAAAATACACCTTATTGCTCATTTATATATCTTTGATTTGATAATATTTTCTTAGATTTAATTCAAATGATAGCCAGCAAGGGACAATCAAGGCGTTTTAAGCAAGTAATGCATTTAATTATTGCATTGGGAATTGGAACCAATGTCTCAATCGCAACACTTTTAGTCTTTCTCTCTGCTAAGGACGTTTTATTTAGTCCAATTATTGGAACTTTAATATTTATAGTCAGTTATCTCCTGATGAGAAACGATATACTAACGGTCAAAACCGCGTTTATTATCACCGCTTATACAGTGGCTGTAGAGGTCGTCATTCATACCCACTATTTAGGTTGGGATAGTGGTTTTTTCTACTTTTTGTATGCTATTTCTCTTGTTTTTCTGCTCGATTACTCATGGAAAATTCGTTCAGTTATTCTATTCAATGGTTCTATTATTGGCATCACTATTGCCACTGCTATCATTTATAGAGGTAAGCCAGGTGTTCATATTTTAAAACAAAACTACATTGATAATCTTAGTTTCTTCAATCAAAGTGTAATCGGCATTGTTATATTAACTATAACAATATACTTTAGTCATACTAATAGAAATAAAGACAGGGACTTACAACTAGCGAATTTAGAATTAGAAGCGCAAAATAAAGAAATTGTTGAGCAGAGAAATCATTTGCAATTATTGTTAATGGAAATCCATCACCGTGTTAAAAATAATTTGCAAATCATCTCTTCACTTTTATCCCTTCAAAGCCGATCAGTCAAAAATGAAAATACAGTTGCTATTTTAAATGAAAGCCAACGAAGGGTAGAGGCAATTGCATTAATTCATCAGAATCTTTACCATAATAACCAAGGAAATCAAGTTGATTTTAAGGCCTACTTACAGGAACTTGTTACTTCTCAACAAATTGTTCAGTCTAATATAAAATGTAATATAAACTCCACTGATTCAGTATTAAATCTCGATATAGCTGTCCCCTTGGGGCTGATTATTTCAGAAATGATTACAAACTCAGTCAAACATGCCTTTGAAGAAACTGATAAGCCTGAGATAAATATTTCTTTCTTCAAAACTGCAAATGAATTTGAATTACAGTTTAGCGATAACGGTAAAGGCTTACCAAAAGATTTTAGTCTAAGCCAATCAGAATCTTTAGGAATTGAAATCGTTACAGCGCTTATTGAACAAATTGATGCTAAAATAGATTATCATAATGACAACGGAGCTAACTTTAAGATTAGATTTAATATTGATTAGAACGCGCTAAAATGGATATTAAGCAGCTTAATTCTGAGATTTATTACAAGGCAATTAGAAGCTCAGGATCTGGTGGTCAACACGCCAACAAGGTTTCTTCTAAGGTGACATTAATTTTTGATATTCGGAAATCAGAGGCATTTGATGATACTGAAAAAGCTAAGTTGCTAAAATACTTTGGAAATAAAGTGAACTCTAGAGGCATTATACAGTTGAGTTCTGAAGAAAGTCGGAGTCAATTTCGGAATAAAAGAATAGTGACTGAACGTTTTTATGATCTCATTCAAAAAGCTTTAAGTGTCCAAAAGGTAAGAAAAAAAACGAAGCCCTCCCGTTCATCAATTTTAAAATCTAAGATCAATAAAAAGCACTTAAGCGAAAAGAAAGCTTCAAGAAGAAAACCCAAAATTGAATAGGCCCTTCGCTTAAACTACCAAATACATTTTCATTTTTCCTTTATTTTTTGCTTCTACTTCTCCTCGGTATTTAAAAGTGTACTCATCTTTCACTTTTTCGAATATACTTTCTGAAACATTAATATGAGATGGTACGCCAGACTGTTCCATTCTAGCAGCTATATTTACCGTATCTCCCCATATATCAAAAGAGAATTTTTTTGTACCAACAATTCCTGCTACAAGTGGCCCACAATGAATTCCAATTCTGATTTCCATACCTTCATGACCGTTTAGTTTGTCACTTGCTTTAGCTTCCTCAACGAAATCAATCATTTGTCGAGCACAATTTATCATATCATGAACTTGGTTTGGATTTTTTTCAGGTAACCCGCTCACGCATAAATAAGCATCACCAATAGTTTTTATTTTTTCTATTTTATAATCTGATAGAATATTATCAAACCCACAAAAATAGTAATCTAAAATCTGAACAATTTCTTCAGGAGATTTTTCTTCAGAGTATTTAGTAAAACCTTTAAAATCAGTGAACATAACTGTAGCCATTCCATATTTCATTGACATTGATTTGCCGTCTTCCCTCAACTCTTCAGCTACTTTTTCAGGTAAAATATTTAGTAATAATTCATCAGATTTTTTCTTTTCATTTAATATTTCTTTGTTCATATTTGTTAAAGTAACGTTGTTCTTTCTTTTACGATAATAACTGCGCACCATAAAAACAAAAACTACTATACCAACGCCTAAAGCAGCAATTAGAATGTTACGTCTGTTATTTGCAATCTGGACTGCAATTAAACTTTTTTGTTTTTCTAGTTCTAATTCGGTAATAGCAAGCTTTGATTTAATATGAGCATTAGCTAAAGAGTCTAGTGACCTGTCTTTATCTTCAATAATGTTATTTCTTTCTTTTATATTATATGAAAGATTCTGCACTGAGTTCTCAAGAGCCTCAGTTCTTGTTTGTGTTTTTTTCCTGTAAAGCGTCGCAAATTTTTTATAGTGGTCAAGAGCTTCTTTATAATCAATGATATTATTTTTTAATTCAGCTAATTCTAAGTGACATTCCATTACCAGGTCAATATTATTCGAACTATTAGCCAAAATCAAGGCACTTTCAAATAATTCTATTGCCTTTCTTTTTTTGCCTTGCTCTAATCGTATCCTTGCCTTATTAAATGTATCTTCTCCGGTTTGGGAGAATGTATTGAGACAGGAAAACATCACCAAAAAGGTTAACAAGCGAATAATACACATAATAATAATGCTTAAGCGCACCTAATATAATGATATTATAAAAGAATAAAAACCATTTAAAAGAGACACTTTAGCTTATATTTAAAACTTTCAGTAGGGGTAAACAAGTTTGAGGTTGTCTTATATTAAAAAACAATAAAAAGTAAAAAAACTATGAAAAATTTAGGATTAATTTTGGCACTAACTGCATCAGTATTAATGTCAAGCTGTAAGAAAATTGATGCTTCAAAAGGCACACCTGTTGAAAATAGTGTAAGCTTATCTGGCTTCAGTGGAATAGATTTGGCCATGTCTGCTAATTTAACCTATACTGAAGGGAATGAAACGAGTATTACAGTGAAGTCGACAGAGAAAATATTTGAGAAAATGAATATCGAGGTAGATAATGGCATTTTAGAGTTTGATTTTAAGAATGGATATATTATCAAAAATGCAGATCAAATCGAGATTATTGTGACGGCACCTGATGTAAATTCTGTTTATCTATCTGGAAGTGGCAAGCTAGATGCTACTTTTGATGCACTTATAACGAAATCAAAGGCAAATATTTCAGTTTCAGGTTCAGGAAACTTAACAGCCAATAACATTACAGCAACAAACCTTGATATTAGTATAAGTGGGTCGGGAGCCTTAAATGGGAGAAATTTGTTAGCCACCACGAGTGAAGTATCTATCTCTGGCTCAGGAAATGTAGAGCTTGAGGGGTCAGCTTCTACTAATGATATTAGAGTATCAGGAAGTGGTTCTTTTAATGGATACAATTATATTGCAGACGATACCTCTATCAAAGTATCGGGAAGTGGACTTGGAAAAGTAACAGCCAATAAAAGTCTTGATATTAATATTTCTGGGTCAGGAAGTGTGTTTTATAAAGGTACAGCAGTTGTTAGCCAGTCTGTTACTGGAAGTGGGTCAGTCACAAATGCCAATTAGAAATATTTTAAATACTACGATAAGCTGCAGCCTAAAGTTGTGGCTTTTTTTATGAAAATTTAAAAAAATAATGCACCCCTTTTTCCTTTATTGGAATGGAGTAATCTGCGTCTAATTGTTCCGCAAAAACTTCAATTAATTCAGAGCCAAGGCTTGGCTTAAACTCCTTTTGATTAACACCTTCACCGTTATCACCAATTGCCAGGGTATAAATGCCTCGAGAATTCTTTTTTAAAATGATGTAAATTTCAAAAGTGCCTGTTTCAGACATGCCGTATTTAATGGAGTTTGTAATGACTTCATTAATAATTAGTCCTATAGGAATAGCAACTTCTATGCTCGCTAACAGATTTGGAATTTTAGTGTTGAACAAAATAGATTTTGCTGGATCAATAGACTGTTTAATATTTTTAATCAGAGACTTTAGATATACTTTTAAGTTAATAGAAGATAAGCTATCACTTTCGCATAAAATTTCATGAATCTTAGCCATAGAGTATATCCTGTTTTTTGCATTAAGAATAACGGTTTCCACCTCAGGATGATCAATTTTCGCAATTTGGAGATTTAATAAACTATTGATAATTTGAAGATTATTCTTTACTCGGTGGTGTATTTCCTTCAGTAAGATTTGTATATGAGCCTTTTGTTCTTCAACTTCGTTCTTTTTTTTAAGGAGTAGTGTATGTTGGTTTTTGTTATCAGTAATATCTGCTATGCAACCTAAAACATAAAATTTTCCCTTTTCATCTTCAATTCTTGTTTTAGAAGTTAAAATAGTTTTTGTCTTACCAGCCATGGTATGGGTTTCTTGATTCCAATTCACAATGCCATTTGCAAGCACTTCCTCATCTTTTTGTTTAAAAATGGCCACTTCATCTGGAGGTGAAAAATCCTCATCTTTTTTACCATATAAATCATCAGCTGGTAATCCAAACATATCAGCAAAAGCAACGTTACAGAGCACAAATTCTCGATTAGAATTTTTCATAAAAACAGGGTTTGGCATTGAATCAATAATTTTTTGAAGCCAAATTGCATTGTGATTATCTTGATGAATTAATCTATTGAGTTTTTCCTTTAGAAACCTATTTTCTTCTTCTAATGCTTTAATTCTTATTTCACTTTCATCCATAGAGGGTATTTCTTGGTTTAAGTTACTCAAAAAAATGCAAACTTTTAAAATAAGCAACTTGTAAGTTAAGTCAACAGGGCTTAAAAACACCTAAAGCATTATCTATATTTTATAGCATATTTTAACTCCTGCGTTTTACTTAAAATTAGCCTACAAAAAAAGCCAACCTTTTGGTTGGCTTTTACTTTTACTAATTAAATGAGAATAATTATTTTTTTAATGTAGTTTTAATACTACATCCAATAGCTTTAGTGGTCTCAGTTTTTATCTTTTTACCTGAAGCCAAAGCGTTAATGGCGTTAGCTAAAAAACGTTCTTTTACAGATGAAGCATCTCTAGCATTATCGTCAATAGCACCAATGTATTTAACAGTTCTATCCTTATCTAATAAAAAAACATGTGGCGTTTTTGTCGCACCATATTTAGGATATATTTTCTGACCCTTATCAAATAAATAAGGAAAGTTAAAGCCCTTTTCCTTGGCTCGTATTTTCATTTTTTCGTAACTATCATCTGGAGCTACTTCTGGGTCGTTGGGGTTAATTGCAATAATTGGATAACCTTTTGGTCCAAACTCCTCTTGTAAAGCTATTATTCTGTCCTCATACATTTTGGCGAACGGACAATGGTTACAAGTAAATATCACAACATATCCCTTGGCATTTTTAAGCCCTGATAATGAATGCATTTTTCCGTCAACACCCATCAAATTAAAGTCAATAGCCGTATCCCCAATTTTATACCCTGTATTTTCTTCTTTATCCTTCAATATCATTGAAGTGCCAAATATCAGAGCACCAGTCAATAAAATCATCATTGTTTTTTTCATAAATCTATTTTTAAAATTGTTGTTATTAATTCATTATAAGAATGAAAAGATTGTTCGTAAAAATTCTTTTTGTCTCCTTTTATCACAAGTGTTGCCGGAATAGCCCCTGACCACGTTGGATCAACCTGATCAATCCAAGTATTTACTTTTCCATCTGTTAATACAACCACCTTATCCTTTATTTTTCTGTTCTTCAAAAATGGTTCTAAAGTAGATTCAATTTGTTCCTTAAAATCAAGACTAACAAGAATTAATTTGATCGGAGGCACATTATCATCACTGACTTTTAATGAGTCGAAATACGGAAGCTCTTTCACACAAGGCTTACACCAGGTAGCCCAGAAATTATACACGTAAATAGTATCAGAAGGTCTGTTATTTAAATAAGTTTCCTCAAAATCTGAGAATTTCTCTAGTACAGTAATATCTTGAGCATAAGACATACAAGTCAATATGCTAATTTGAATAAGAATAATAATTCCCTTTAGGCTTTTCATAAACACCAAATCAAAAATAAAGAATAATAAGCCACCTAAGCCAATATTTACTTTTTTTAACAGAAAGAATAGCAGCAATATTTGCTATGGCTTTACTTCAATCTAATCATTGCAAATCGCAAAACTCACCCATATGGATGACGTTAATTTTATTCAATAGACTTAGTTTTGGCTAAAACTAATTTTATGAAATTTCAGATTAAATCTCAACCAAGCTTCGAAGAACTACAAGCTAAGCTTGATCATCAATTTCCAAATTACGAAACAAGCATGAGAGGCAAACAGTTTTTAATTGTAAAAAAGAGTTCAACCTGTGGGGTCAACATTTTACCTAGAAAGGATAAGATGCTTGTCAACGGTAATTTCCCAACAATGGGTGGACAAATTATTTTTACTCTTCTATTGATACTACTTGGTATTCTAATTCCAATCATAGTATACCTTTTAGTTTTCCATAAAAAATTTAAAGCCCTGGAAAAAGAAGTAGGCGATTTTTTGAAAACCGAATACGGTATATAAGGTTAGTGATAAAGATTAATGTCTCAATTACTTATTGACTTAATTGTCTGAGATAAGTACCATTTTCTAGTCTGCATAGTTTTACTAATTTTACGATTTACTATGGTCAAAGCATTATTTAAACCTAAATCGTCAAAAGTATTTGGAATCTTGGCATTTGTATTGTTTTTAACAATGTTGACATTTGAAAATATAAATGGCAGGTTTTGGTTAAATGATTTAAAAGTGATGTATTCAGCGGCTGAATCGTTTTTAAATAATGAACCCATTTATGGTAAATCTTTTGGATTAGGAACGGGCTTTTATAAATACTCTCCTTTTACCTTATTATTTTTTATACCTTATACATTATTTTCTTACAAAATTGCCTGTGTTATTCATTTTATAATAAGCAGTATAATCGCAATTTTAACTGTATTACTATCTGAAGATCTGGTTAGAAAATATGTGTTTGATTATCAAAAAAAGTATCACTTAACACTATTCGTTGCCTTCGTATTAGTACTCTTTCACTTAGTGCGTGACTTGCATTTGGGAAATATCAATATGATTCTGGTGTTTTTGATTATTCTCTCACTAAAATACTTATTGGAATCTAAATTTAGACAATTTGCTTTCTTATTGGCCATTGTCATTTTAACAAAACCTTATTTCGTAGTTCTTATTTTACCAATACTGTTTCAAAACAAGATAAGGGCGCTATTAACATTAGTTATTGCTGGAACTATATGTGTTTTTGCATCTCTTATTATCATTGGCTTTTCAGAAGGAATAGACCTTTATATTGATTGGTTTAATGCTATGTTATCTCATTCATCATATCTTAGTAGTAACAATACCATTTTTTATCTTTTAAATCGTCATTTAGGACTAAGGATAAGCGATAATTATGCCTTTTTGTTATTCGGAGGACTTGCAATACTCATCAGCCTATTTTTTTGGTGGTCAATTCGTAAAATGCAAAATACAAAACAAAAAAACCTGGCGCTAATTTTCCACTCATCTATTCTTATAGCAATCATTCCTAACGTGTTTATTACTGATACTGAACATTTTTTATTCTCTTTACCAATTATCACAATTATAGTGATATTCTTTTCTGTTAGAAGAAGATTTTTGTTGATTCCTTTTTTAGCAATAGCATTAGCTTTTTATAGCGGTAGCTCAACTGATATGTTAGGAGATGAATTAAACGAGTATTACAAAAGCTTTGGATTACTCGGGATTGGTAATTTGCTCATTATTTTAATCACCACGTGTATTTATTTTTCTGAAGTAACACTAAAAATGAAAAAATAAGCTTTTCTGAGTGTTTTGACATATCAATTAATTTTGATTTAGGAATTATACCTTCAGCTTTTAGGCTTTAAAGTCATACTGATGGTCATATAAATTTGTTTGATTTAATTTTTTTTCTTATATTATACTAGGCAAGCATAGTATTTTAAATTGCTGGCTGTAACATTAGTATTCATTTAAATTTATATAAGTATGAGGGCATTGGTTATATCGGGTGGTGGAAGTAAGGGAGCATTTGCTGGGGGTATAGCTGAGTACTTGATACAAAGATGCCAATATAAGTACGACTTGTTCGTAGGAACAAGTACAGGGGCACTTTTGGTAAATCATTTAGCGCTGGGAAAAGTCAATGAAATAAAAAAGGTGTTCACTACTTGTACACAAAGAAGTATTTTTAACATCAATCCGTTCAAAATAAGACGCAAGGACGAAATGATTGATATCAAAATTAACCATATCAATACATTGCGCGCGTTTTTACTTGGTAAGAAAACATTTGGTGAAAGTAAAAACTTACGAAAGCTTATTAAAGATGCATTTCCTCCTACTGAATATGAGAAACTGGCAAACATGAATAAAGAAGTAATTGTAACAGTATCAAACCTCACAACGTTGCAAAAAGAATTAAAAAGTAATTTAGAGAACAGTTATGATGACTATATTGATTGGATATGGGCATCAGCTAATTACGTACCATTCATGAGTCTTTTAACTAAAAATGGTTTTGAATATGCTGACGGAGGCTTTAGCACTCACACGCCAATTCAAGCGGCTATTGATAGAGGAGCGACTTCAATTGATATTATTGTTTTAGAAACACAAGAGATAATAAGGAACACAGAACCAGCTAGCAACGCTTTTTCAAGTGCCATGAAGGTATTCAATCACATGGTCGATCAAATTTATCACAATGATCTGGCAATAGGGAGATTAAAAGGTCTGCAGAAAAACGTTGATCTACGCTTTTTCTACCTGCCGAGAGTCATCACAAATTCACCACTTGTATTTAATCCTTCAGATCTGACCGAATGGTGGAAGGAAGGATTTGAATTTGCAGAACAAACTAATCCTTATTGCAAAGTATTATCCGCATAAATATTGATTAGGATAATAGTTTAAGATCTAGTAAAACATAACTTCAAGTTACATTAGTTAGTTATCAAAAGTAAAAGGTAAACCCTGACTGACCCAACATATCACCCGCTAATAGTGGTTTGATATTAATTTGAGTACTAGCAAAGCCATTGTTATTTTCACTTAAAATTGAAAAGAAAATACCCACTTGTGTATGAATGGTAAAATGAGGTGTGATGAACCATTCTCCTCTTATAGCCGGGGCAAAAAGAATGGAGTTGGCATCAATTTCGTTATCTGGGCCAAATTCATTTGCAACAGTTTCTTTTCCATTAAGGTAAATCCCAATAATCCCTAAACCAAGGTCCAATTGGCTATTATCGCTTACCTCAAGGAAAAAGGGAGAATAGAAGGCTCCCACTTGCACAAGAAGTGAATTTCGATTTACTTCGTAGCTAGAAATACCAAAATTAGACCTAAAGGAATTTGATAAAATACCAATGCCAATAGTACTACATATATTTTTACGTAAGTTTAAACTAGCTGTTGCAACGGCACCTAAGTTTAAGTCATTCGTTCTGTTGCCATCTGAACCGTCAGAAGAAATGTTAAAAATGGGATTTAATCCAATGCCGTAATTCCGATCAGCTCTAAAAGATTCTTTTTTCTCCTGAGCACTTGCTGAAACCAACACAACAAGGGCCACTATTGATGTTAAGATGTGTTTTGCCTTCATATTCAAATGTAAGAAAATATTGATTACGTTCCCTTTTTTTCATCAAAATACTGTTGTTTTCATTAATTAACAAGTGAGCAGGGTAGACTAATCATCTGAAATCAATCATTCTATCAAAAATAACTGGATATTTAGGCTAATTAATGCCTTCTCCTTTCTTCAATAATTCAAGCTTTTGATTTAAGAAGGATGCTCTTCTTTCATTGGCATTATTTTTAATTTCTAGATTGATATATTTTGTGGCTGCTTTATAATCTTCCATGGCCGAATAAGCTGTAGCTAAACCATAATTGACAGGCCATTCATCTGGAAATTTTTCAGCATTGAACTCAAATGTGTGAAGTGCCTCTTTATGTTTTCCCTCCTTCAAGAGCGTGGCGGCGTATTGGTAAATCTCAAATACACTGCCAATAGCCAACGCTTCGTTCATCAACTTTTCTGCCTCTTCAGCTTTCCCTGTTTTCTGCAAAATATCAGACTTTGTTTTAAGGTTGGAAAATACTTTAACGAATGAAATGGAGTAATCAATCCACTGGAGTGCTTGAACTAAATTAGTATCATTCCTCAAACACCAATCGGCTGCCTCTTGAGGTCCCATGTAATTGATCATATGTTTACCTTGAATTTCTTGCTGAAGACTGGCTAAAGTCGTTGCTTTTACATTAACATTGATCGGAACTGGAATTCGTTTGGCACCCCAAATTAAAGACAATTCAACGCTTTCATTTTTTAAACTGTCAAATTGGTATGTAAGCCTTTCAGTTGGTTTATAATCTTGCCATTTGGTTTGTACACTTGCAATAATTTCATCTTCACTGTAATAATACGATCCCCACGACTTAGTATTTGATGAAAATTGCCAATGAACAATACCATTTGACTCAACAATTAAGTGCAAGCCATAACTGCCTGCTTTTACTGGCGTTTTATCAATGAAAACATCAGTACTAAATGACACAACAGTGTTTTCATTGGCGCCAGCACGCCAAGGTATTACTTTAGTATTTTCATCATCTGAAGGACCAGGGCTAAAGCGTACCACTTTACCCCATACATCACGATTATTGACTGCTGGCCGTGAATATACAACCTTTATTTCTGTAATTCCTACTGTTTGCGAAATCGAGGCTTTAGGACTTAACATTGGAGTTGTGGCAGTAAGCGTCTGCTGGGCCATTACTGATGAACAATTAACCAGCCAAAAGATTACTAATAAAGTACTTACTTTTTTCATGTTTCAAAATTTTATGATTAAGGCTAATTTAAATAATATTGAATGGGTGTGAGAAGCAAATAATTCAAGTGGCTTCAATACTTTTGTTAACGGTTATAAATTACTTTGATTGACTGATAGCGGACCTTGACAGAAAAAAATATGGAATTTGAACGTTTAAAGCATCTATATGTAGTAATAACTATTATTAATAATCGTTTAACTTTGATACTATAAATGACCATTTACTGCATGAATTCGGGCCAATCTATTCTTTTGCTAAAACGACTCAAATTTCTTCTCTTGCTTATTTTTTTGTCATCAACTTCTTCTGTTTTTGCACAGATTCCCTTGAAAAACAAGACGTCGCTGGACATTAAAATTTATAAATTGGATCAAACCCAATTTATGCAAATTCAAAAATATCAGCGTGAAATGATAAACGATAGTATTGGTCTGTTTACCACTCATTTTTTTAAAAGCTTACCTATTGAAAAGAGCCGTTTTTTGGATAGTCTGCCTTTTGGGCATTATTTTTTAGTAAGCAGTGTTGGAAAGCGAATCACGTTTAAAACCTATAGTAAGTCATATTTCAAAATACAATCGTTTGGTTATAACAATGAGATTTGGCACATTATAACCGACCAGGAAGATAATGTTATAAAAGAGGCGACAGTATCAATTAAAGATAAAGAATTTAATTATCAGCCAGATTGCAATTGTTATTCAACACCAGCAAAACGGATGAGAGATACCCTAAAAATAACCTATTTAAACTACTACGACTTTTACAAAATAAGTAGTAATTATCTTCAGAAACCGGCATATCAAGAAACATCAAACGAGTATCAAAAAGAGAATCGATCAAATGTCAGAATATTGCCAGGTTATGTCGCCTTTAATCAACCCAAATATCGTAAAAATGATACCGTAAGGGTAAAAGCATTTTTAGTGAATGAAAAGGGTAAACCCTGGAGGAAAAAGAAAGTATTACTGAAGTATAAAACACCAAGTGGAAAAACGGTTGTTTTGGGTAAAGTAAAACGTCAATCGGAAGGTGCTTATGTTAAAGATTTTGTTTTATCGGAATCCTTTCGCTTGGGAACATATGAATTAAGCTTTTGGAAAACCTGGGATGAAGTCATGCTTCGGAAGGAACCGTTTCAGGTAGAAGATTATCAATTGAATCCATCCAATACCTATGATGCGCAAATCACGCAAAAGGTTTATCATAGAGGTCAGGATGTTGAATTCATATTAAAGGCGGTAGATGTAAATGGACTCGCTTTGTTAGATGCAAAGGCTAAGGTCACAATTCAAGCAGATCGTTTTTACGACTTCTATGATAAATTCTTTTATTGGAATGGCAAACCTGATTCCTATCGGTTTGAAAAAGAAGTTCTATTTGATGTGGCAGGTGAAACAGTGGTGACATTTCCGGATTCGTTGTTTCCAAATGTGCACATGAGGTATAAAGCTTATGTTAGTTATTCAAACGATTTAGGCAATTTGTACAATCGCTCATTTGATGTTTATTTTGATGCTAAGCCGAATCATTTTGAGTTTAAGCTTAAGGGAGATTCTTTAATGATTGATCATTTTACCCTGGGCGTTAATTCACCATATTCAAAGCTTGAATTGATTAGTATGCGCAAGAATGAGATCATTGAATCAAAGTTTATTTCAGCACCTTATCGTGAGAAAATAGATTTATTTAATACGCGCTACATTCTTAAAGATGGAGAAGGAAAAGAGATTAAAAGAATAGGATTAAATGCTTCTGGAGAGATACCTGTTTATTTAGTAGGGAATAGAACACACGATTCAATTACTGTTGAGCTAAAAAATGAATTGCAAATGCCAGTGAGTTATCAAGTGTTTAAACGAGGTCAGAAAATTGACGGTGGACAATGGCAGAAAGGAGAAAGCCCTATTATCTACGTTGCGGCAGATTCTACGTTAGACGATTATCATATTTTTTATTCAATACTATGGCGGGGTAGGCACTACATTAAAGAACAGTTCTTTTATACAGATGAAACTAAATTAAACGTTGAAATCAATCAATCTGATATTGTATTTCCCGGTGCTAATGTTCCAATAGAAGTAAAGGTGACAGATTATCAAAACAAAGGAGTAGAAGGCGCTAATATTTCGGCTTATTCGATTAATAATCTTTTTCCAACTATTCCACTTCCTAATTTGCCTTATTTTGGCAGATTACGACAGAATACATTGTATAAATTCAACGTGAGCCAAGAGCGGTTTTCAATGCATAAAAATGACATTATAACCAATGATTACATCAATCATTTTGACTTAAGAAAAGTGCCTTACTATCGATTTTTCTACCCAGAAAATGGCGTTGGTATTTTTCAAGATACCATTAAAGGTGAACAATCAGAATTAGCCGTATACGCTCATAGAATGAATGAAACATCAGCAATAAGAGCGGTTTATATCAATGGGGTTCCAATGGCTATTGATGGCACTTCCAATCAAGTGATCGGCGTTTTTTCTAAACCAGCGGGCACATACGAATTAAAGCTTCGAACCAATACCCATTTATATACGATTAAAAATGTCAAATTAATAGCAGGTCAGAAAACATACCTATGCTTGAATGAAGCATTTATTGAGGGGAACCCAAACGTGTCGTATTTGAAAATTGGTAAAATTCCGTTTACAAAACCTGAGTGGGATTATTTTAAATCGACCTGTTTACTTATTAAACAAAGTCCTGATAAATATGTGCTTGAACAAGGCGGGTTTGTTGTAGATGCTGGAAAACTTGTGGCTCAATCATTATTTTATGAGTCTGGTTATCCTTACTACAGAATAGGTCCCTTTACAAAAGGAAAAATTAATGTTTACAATAAAAAAACGGATAGCATTTCGGCTTTTGATTTTTACCCTGGTTTTCTCTATAGCATTGATAGTATAGGACAAATCATTGTTGATAAACCAATTCCTGACGAACCAAAACCGCTAAAACTTGGTAATATATCTTTACATTCAGACTGGAATTTTAACTATCAAATTCCAAAATGGTCAGATTATCTTCCAGACACAAATCATGTTTTGCCAGTAAAAAAGAAAATAATCGTTCAAAAGAAAAAAAGGCCAAAAACGGAAATTAATTACGATAATCCAGCAAGAGAACAGCAATTAAAATCGTTTAGACCAGAAACATATGGTTTACCAAATGCTGGTGGCTTTACGTTGAAAAATAAGACTGGAAAAACCTTGAAATGGGTATTGTTAGTCAACCAGTCAGATTCAAAATCATCTGGGGCATGGTATCACTCTCATGATCAATTAAATTTGAATGGAATAACACCAGGGCATTACGATATTGTGATGTTTTTTTCAGATAGTTCTTATGCCTTATTACCAGATTTTAATATCCTAGAAAAAGGAACAAGCTACTATCGCCTAGATAGCAATGAAGTCATGCCAAAAAATGTAATGGTTCAATTAAAGTATGAGGAAATAATTATTGCTGCCAATAAATCACCTTTAAATACCTTTTATAATAGTCCAAGGTATTTCGAGAAAATTCATCTAAAAACAATAAAGAGTCAAAAAGGGGAGACGGTATTAAGTGGCTTCATGGTTAACACTTATCATCAGCCATTAAATCAAATTAATTTAATCTTTGAAAAAGCAGGAAAGTTTAAATACGGCGCTTTAACTAATGAAGATGGATATTTTGAACTAACAGGTGTCGAACCTGGTTTATATGACATTAAAATTGGTAATTATTTGCCGTATCAGGTATACGAGTCGCTAATGGTAAAACGAGGCGTTAACACACGAATTGTCATTGGCAACGATCCGGCCTTATTTTTAAATAAAGAGGGAGAATTAGTAGAGGGAATTGTTGAAGAAGAACCAGAAGCAATATTTGAAACCGTTACAGTTCAAACCAATAAAGCGCAAAGAAATTCTACACGCAGAAGAACTGATAGGGATTATTCTGCTGCAGCACCTCTATCATCAGGTTCCACCATACAGCGTGTTTCGCGTTTTAACAATAGCAATACTTTCAAGTGGACCCAGCCCATCACCACGATAGAGTCTACCATTTATCCAAGCTTAACATACCAAGACAAGCCAATTGATAATGAACTTGAGAAATACGCCAAACAAAAAGGAATGGATAAGGCTACTCTCGACCTAATTCGTCAAAACGACAGTTTAAATAGAATTAGAAATACATTCCGTGATTATGGGTATTGGGTGCCTAATATAGTGACGGATGCAAACGGGAATGCTAAATTCACAGTGCAGTTTCCTGATAATATTACCCGCTGGAAAACGATAGTACCTGCTATGACTGGAAATAAGCAGACCGGAATAGGTATAAAATATGCTCAGGCGTTCAAACCACTAAGCGGGCATTTAGGTGTGCCATCATTTTTAACGGCAGACGATTCTATTCAGCTTGAAGGAAAGATTTTAAACTACACCAATGAAGCATTATCAGCTCAGACCTGGTTTAACGTGAATGATGATACATTGCAGACTGGTTTTCAAACTACCAATAGAACCATATCAGAAAAAAAATGGTTCTCATGGCCAAAGTACACCGATTCCTTAAAGCTAACATATGGTTTAAAAATGAAGGATGGCTATAAAGATGGCGAAGAACGTCATCTTAAGGTACTATCTAACGCAATTGAACAAATAAAAGGTGAGCTTGTTCGCTTAGGCAATGATTCTGTGTTTAGCATAACTCCAACAAATGAAAAAAAGTCAATCTATGTTTATAATCAACCATTAGATATCTACCAGACTGAAATTAATAAGCTTAAAAATTTCAGATATGGCTGTAATGAGCAAACAGCTTCAAAACTAAAGGCTTTATTATTAGAAGAAAAACTCTCAAATGCATTGAAAAAACCTTTTAACAACCAGAAATCAATTAAAACCTGTATTGATATTTTGACTCGAAACCAAATGAATGATGGATCATATGGTTGGTGGGGAAGAGGAGATACCGATTTATGGGTGACTGCCTATGTGTTAGATGCCCTAAACAAAGCCTCTAAATCACATACAGTTGGAAATTTTATGAACTCTGCTAGATTTTTGAAAGCCAATTTACCGAATATGCAAGTGTCTGACCGGTTAACAGCCTTAAACAGCTTAGCTGCTATTCCTTTTCCAATGGATTATAATGAATTGATAAGTGGATTAGACACGATTAACCTAAGTTTGCAAGATTCATTTAAACTCATTCATTTAAAACAGCAATTACAAGATACTTTAGTTTCCGTTGACCCTGTGTTAGCTTCTTATATTGAAACAAATGAAGGTGTTTTTTGGGGTGAAAAATTATTTAATTATTATATTAATCAATGGCCTACATCAGCTCTGGCTTATAAAATTCTGAAACAAGCAGGTGGTCATGAGGTGCTTTTAAATAAAATGCGTGATTATTTTTTACAATTGAATCCTGAAAATAGAAATACCATTGAACGCGCCACATTATTAGAATTATTTTTAGGAGATGAATTACTAGCTAACGAAACTATATCTGCCTTTAATGGTGCTGTTTGGATTAACAATGAAAAAATAGACCATTTTCCCTATTATCAGGTTTTCAATGCAAATGATTCAATTAAAATTAAACAGTTAGGAACAAGACTTAGTGTTCAAATAAACCACCATACCATGACCGAAAATCCAAATGGGAATGATTCTCTTTTAATGGTTAACACGGCCTTTACACAGTTGGGCAAAGAAACTGATAGTCTTACAACAGGAAAACCAGTTTTATACACTGTCAATGTGAACGTTAAAGAAGCTATGAAATATGTTCTATTAGAAATTCCGATTCCAGCTTCATGTATCTATGCACCGAAGCAAACTAATCGCAATAGATATGAATCGTATAGAGAAAACTTTAGGCATATGACTGCCATTTCTTGTGCGACTTTGCCAGTAGGCAAACACCAATTTCAAATTGAGTTAATTCCCCGTTACGAGGGCATTTTTAAAGTGGTTCCAACCAAAGTTGAAGAAATGTATTATCCCGTAAACGTCAACTATTCAGCAGCCAAAAAGATTATAGTCAATAAGCCGTAAATTATCAGTATCTTTGATTGATGAAATTTTTAAAGAAATGTTTTCTAAGCACTTTTATGGTTTTGCTTTTTTCAAGTGCGAATTTAATGGCTCAGTCATATAAGTCCTTGCTAAAACATTTTAATGAGTGGCACATTACTACATGTTTTTTTGGCTGTATAACAGATGTTTATTTTACAGATGAAATCAGAAATATCAATGGGTACAACTATCATGTTTTAGGCGGCTATCATTACATTAACAGAAACTTTTTATTGCGAGAAGATACACTTGAAAAACAGGTTTTTTGGCTGACTACAGAGCTTGGATCCCTAAATAGGGAATACCTGTTATATGATTTTTCATTATTGCCTGGTGACTCAATACTGGTTTTTAATCCAATAAGCCCATTCCCCGATAGCGCTGGGTATTACGTTGTCGATTCAGTTGTTCCAAAAGCACATATTGATGGTGAAACCTATCGTTATTTTTATCTTTCAGCATCCGATTCAGTTCAGGCACAATCCAGCGGAACAGTTTGGGTAGAGGGTATAGGTTCCTTAAATTTAATTAATATACCTGGTGCTTATCCGAATTTAAATGGAACAGGGGCTTTGAGCTGTTTTTTTAATCAAGAAATGCTGCGCTACAGTAATCTAGATTCAATTACTGGTTGTATTCAGGCCTATCCTAACTTAAGTGTTGATGAAATACCTAAAGCACTCATTTCGCTATACCCAAATCCCGCTAGTAGCATTATCTCAATAAATGCTTATGACCAAAAGATTCGTATAGTAAAAATTTATAATATTCAAGGTCAAGAAGTTAATTCATATCAGATTACTAATCTCTCGAAGATTGATTTAAATGTTGATTTTTTGTCAAACGGCATTTTTTTGATTCACATTGAGACAAAAGATGGAAATGTTATCTTAGAAAAGCTGATTATTCAATAGTCTGTATAGTTTATAGCTTATTGACTTTCAGTATATCAATCTTTCCCGATTCTCGAATCAATAGAATGTAGTACAACCCACTAGGCTCATTTATATTCATATTTAGTTTTATAGCTTCATCAACTACGTATGAATCTATTATTTTGCCATGAACGTCTGCTATTTCTATTGTATTAATATCATTTTGATCTGTTAAATCAACAGTTATTTGACCAGACGTCGGATTAGGGTAAAATGAAATTCCTTGATTTAAAGACTCATTGATTTCTGCAACTGCAATTACTGGTATACAAGCAGAGGTATCAATACAATGCTCTACGGTTAGTTCCACGGAAAATGCCCCACCCATACCTGTAATAAATGTTTGATTTACAGCACCTAAAATTGACTGTTGGTTATTGTTGCAATCCAACCACTGAAAAGCATCAGCATTTTCGTTAGCTGTGAGTACATCTAATAACCTTCCTACAGATGTATCTATGGCTAAGTAATCAATCTCAATACTATCACTGGCGTTGCACCCTGAAGAATCAGTTAAGCTTAACCAATATAATCCAGGTTGGGTCACTAATAACGACGAACTATTACTACCATCTTGCCATAAATAATTTGCATTGGTTATGGTTGATGTCAATGTTAAGGTCTCATCATTACATAAAATAGTATCTGAACCTAAATCAATTTCTGGATCAGAATAAACGCTGATGTTAATCGTATCGCTACTGATACAGCAATTTGGGGTTTTAAATTCTAGCCAATAATTACCTGGTTCTGAAACAACTTGTGTGTAACCGAAAGAGGAATCTTGCCATGTATAACTACCAAAATCGAGATAGCCGCCTAATAGAATTGAACTTTGAGGACAAATGGTTGTATCCATCCCTAACGAAAAAGGTACAGGATGCTCCACTCTGACATGATGCCAGGTTGTATCACCATTATCAAACTCAATATAGATAGCACTTGAATCAGGAGATACCACATAAATGGAGTCATTTGATAAAACGGTGGATGCGTTAGAAGAAAGTGCCCATTGATGGATATTGTTTTTTTTGTCAATTAAATCAATTGAGTCGTCTTTGCAGATGGTATAATAAAATTGATTATATGCCCATGTATTTTGAAAATTGGGCAGCCCCCGCTTAACAAATCCCGTTCCAGCGCCTTGCTGAACTGAAAAGTTTAAGGCTGCCATACCGCACCCTGGTCCGGGAATGTTTGGGTAAGAAATAGTACCTAGGGTATTTTGCTGGCAAGCGAAATATATTTTTTGATCAGGACCAATTTGTAATGCACTGTTTATAAAACCATTCCCAAGAAGCACTCTGTCAAGAAGGTTAACATTGCCAAAATTATCACATGAACTAAGGTTGTATTGAAAAACACCGTTAAACGTAGAAATATTGAGTGAAGTAACATATAATAGTTTGCTATCTGGTGAAAATTCAACACCATATGGCCCATAAATTGGAGATGTAATGGGATTGCTTATCTGTCCAGTTCCATTATTAAAGTCTAGTAATAATATTAAATCATTAGCAAACATGGCATTTGCAATTTTCTTTCCATCAGGAGAGGCTTTTAAATAACCTACAGTAGTTTCTGTTACGTTTAATAGGGCAGGTCCAATTGAGCTGATGACTGGTGTTGAACTAACACCTCCATTAGTTATTAAATAACTATGATAGGTATTGGTACCCGCCTTTTGACATACTATCCAAAAATCAAGTCCATTTTCATGCATTATTGCAGTTAGTTTTTCAGTCACAGCATTTTCAATCAAAACATCATGATTACTATTTACGTCTCCCAGACCGCCTTGAAGAGTCATGTCCACTTCACTATATCTCAAACCATTTGTTCCAATAATATTATCTGCCGTAAACACATAATAATTAAAAGTGCTTCCAGGTTTTTTTACAATAAGAGCTGATTGTGTAGAAGTAGTATCGCCTGATAAACCCTGTCCGTTAGGCATTGGTAGATTATTGCTGTTCCAAATAGTGTCTCCATTGGTATAAAATAGTAAATTCCCATTTTGGTCGCTCATAGATGCGGACCCGGCTAAGGTTCTGATAGTGTTATTACTAATAGGAACAGGTGTTCCACTTCCAAAATCTAGAGCTACATTAATCCCGAAGTGCCAGTATCGCGCTTGATTTTGCCCATGGACGTTAAGCGTAAAAACACTCAAGATGACTAGTATAACAATTAATTTAAACTTTAGAAGAAAACCTTTGAATACCATAATTTCTAATCAACCAACTTGTACACAAAACGTCAGTGATGTGTTTTAGTTGCTTATGCAAGAAATTAATAACCACAGAAATGCAAAACAATTTCTTCAGCTTTTTGATTGCCCAGACTAATGCTTTTCTGAAAATCGTCACAAGCTCTAATAGGTCGATTGAGTAGGAGGTTGGCAATGCCTTTATTGTAGTGCGCTTCAGAATAATCATAATTCAGGCTAATTGCACTTGCATAAGCCTTTAAGGCTTCTTCCATATCTCCGTGGAGAACCAGTAAATTGCCTTTCATATTCCAATATTCTGGTTTTTCTTCTCCAATTTCGATCAAAAAATCAATATCTTCTGAGGCATTTTTATAATCTCCAAGAATTTTATAAGCAATTGAACGGTTATAGATGGCATCTACATATATTGAATCTATTTCAATGGCAGATCCATAGTCGACAATAGAACCTTTTAAATTACCCTGTTCCTTTTTAATTAAAGCACGCTTAAAAAAGGCCTCTTGTTGTTCATTGTTAATTTTAATGGATTCGTCAATATCATTTAAAGCCAATTCAATTTCACCTAAGAGGCGATAGCAGATACTTCTGTTGTAATAGGACATATATTGATTTGGATCGGCAACAATGGCTTCATTAAACCATGAAATAGCGCCATTATAATCTTGTTTCCTAAGACTTATTACCCCTAATATGTCTAATGTTAAATAGTCGGAACTATTAATTGCAAATGCCTTATTAATCATTTTTTCAGCCAGTTGAATGTCATCATTTAAAATATGAATTAAAGCCTTTCTTTGATATGAGAATTCGTTATCGGTAGTCTCTAAGTTTGCAGAGTCTAAATTTTTTAAGGCCTCTTCGTACCTGCCCAACGAAATAAACCCGTCTATCTGATATTTCAAATAATCGCGGTTAGAATTATTAATATTTATGGCTTGTGTAATATCGTCTAATGCACCGTAATAATCAAAGGAAAGCATTTTTAATCTGGCTCTTTGATCGTAGTATATATCTATTAATGGATTTAATTTAATGGCCTTATCATAATCCATTGCGGCTTCTTTCGCCCTAAAAATGCGCTCGTATAGCTGACCGCGTTTAATGTAAGCTGCAGCGTATTCTGGATCAGTTTCAATCGCATTCGTGTAAGAAATTAGCGCCGGATTCCAACCACCTAATCTTAAATTAGCATCTCCTTCCTGAATTAACCGAATGGCTTCCTGCCGCGCAATGGAGTTTTGAGCGAAAGAACCTACTTGAAATACAACTAAAAGTACAAAAACTAAGATATTTGATTTTATGGTTTTCATAACTAAGACTTATTATTAAATATACTCAATTTTTAGCTAAATATGGGCATATTGAAGCGAAATACGGCCTTGTTTTAACGATTATTTACTTTTTCTGATATTGGCTTCATTTTTATTGATGTTAGAACCTAATTTTAAAACCGAAACCTTGTTCTTCATAGTTTTGCGGAACCAATTCATATTTATTATCATGAAGATCTAAATACTCCAAATTCTTTAAACCTTTTAGTGCTATTGGCAATTGTTTAAACTCATTACTATTAAGATACAAAGACTCTAAATGACTCAATTGGTAAATGTTCTGAGGTAAATTATCCAAACCATCATTTTCGACGTGAAGAGATTTCAAATTTGGCAATGAACTCAATAAAGGAATGTTATTTTCAAATTGAAAATATTTGTCGTCATTCAAATATAATTCTTCCAACATGGTCAAATTTCCAAATGTGGATGGTAATTCTTCAAAATCATTACCGCTTAGGTCTAATACCTCAAGGTTTTTTAAATTACCAATACCTAAAGGCAATTGTTTTAAATGATCATTTTTTAGGCTCAGATACGTCAAATTTGTAAACCGAGACCATATGGTATCCAATCTTCTACCTTCCAATAATCCTAAATTTTGATTACTCAAATCCAAATGGTATACGCGTTCGGGTGCTAATAGTGCGGAATCCAGATTAAAATAAACTTTGTGGAATTGTAATGAATCGATTGTATGCTGAGCCAGGGTGCTCTTAAGATTAAAAACAATTATTAATGTGATAAGAAGGGTACTGTTTTTCATAATCAATCAATTCTTGATTAACAAAAATACGACCTATTTTTCATTAGTTTTTATTTATTCTTTTAATTAAATACATAAATATATTTAATGACTTTGCTTTACTTATTGCTCCTTCTCCTTTTGATGACTACTACACCTACAATTAACAATACTAGAGGAATAAGTAGAATAAAAATTAGTTTAACAGGATCTCCAAAATCGAATGGGTCTTCATCCAATAAAATTTCCTGTGGCCTTTGAGCCATAAGACTTACCGAGTAAAAAAATAAAAAAGTGAGTATATATTTGAGCTGTACCATATCCAGTTAAGATACGAAAGATTTGATATAAAATAATCATTTACGATTATTTTTAATGAACATATTTTATGAATCAGTTCGCATAGCAATACACACTCTATTTGTTTTTAGAAATTTTTTATTCGAGCACCTAGCCCTTAAGACAAAGAACCGCTTTAGTACAGAATGATATGAGAATAGGAGAGTTAGGTTTTACTTCTTTGATTTTTATTTCTTAAGATGATTTACTATCATTACCTTTGAAGGGATAATTTTATGACTATCTATGCGACCAATTAAAAAAACAATTCTTTTCGTATTAGTATTTGCTTTAAACGTTACATCTTGGTCGGCAACCATAAATATACCTGTTGATTACTCAAGTATACAAAGTGGTTTAGACCAAGCCAATACAGGTGACACTATTCTTGTTGCTCCTGGCACTTATTACGAAAGCATTGTTTGGCCTGAAACACATGACTTACAGCTACTTAGTTCTGGTGGTGAGCTTAATACTTTTTTAATTTCAGACTCTAATGATAGAAATATTCTTTTTCCTGGTAGCTTTGGTTACACCAGCAATACGCGAATCGCTGGTTTTACAATGAGCAATATTATTATTGATTCAACTGGAATTAGTGGTATGGGTATTTTCATTGGGGATGCAGGAAGCCCAACCATTGAACATATCCATTTCACAAATTACACTTTTGTTTCATTAGATTCAGCAAATTATAATTATTCTGGAATTATTGGCATTGCGGTTAACAGTCACCCAACCATAACCAATTGTAAATTTGATAATATTTACATTAATAATGTTGAAATTGTTCATGGAGGTATATTTTATATTTCTACCAACTGTAATCCGATTATCAGTAACATTGAAATTTCAAATGTTGAAATAAATTCTTTGAGAAGACTATACGGTGGTGTATTCTATATTACCCATAAGAGTCACCCTAAAATTAACAATATTACTGCCTCTGATTTTAAACTGAATACTTTGTCATGGGTTAATGGGGGAATATTTTCATGGTTATATGGTGGGGGATTTTACATTACAGACGAATGTAGCCCAACGCTTTCCGATATTAAAATCAATCGGTTTGATCTCGACAGTGCTGCCTGGAATTATGGAGGAGGTATTCATATCAATTACGAATGTAACCCTAGTATCAATAATCTTGAAATTTCTAACTTAAAGGTGGCAGGCGCTAATTGGCAATATGGTGGTGCAATATATATTGATAACAAGAGCAAGCCTTTGTTAAAGAACGTTTCAGTTCTTAATCTTAAACTTGAAGAAATCAGCAGGTGCAATGGTGGTACCATTTATATTAATGACGGAAGTGATTGTAATTTTGACTCATTGCTTATTTATAATACATACACTTCAATTGATGGCTATATTGACGGGATGGGACTTAGGATTGAGGATTCAGATCCTACATTTACCAATTTTACAATAAGTGACTGTTTTGGTCAGACGAGCTCATACATGCAAGGAGGATGTTTAAATATAGAAGGTACATCAAACCCTCAGATCAGTAATTTTGTTATTTGTAATAACAATTTTGACATTAGCTCATTCGCAATGGGAGCTGCAATTTCCTTTTTTGGTCAATCTGCTCCAACATTAACGAATGGACAGGTAACTAAAAACAAAGTTAATAATTGCCTTACTACTTTCGGCGCTGGTGCCTATATTGCCAATGGTGCTTCACCAACTTTTATGAACTGTACCATTGCAGATAATGAAGGTTTTGGAACCATAAATGGCTTGGGTATTTATTCCAGATGGGATTCGCATCCAACGTTTATTAATTCAATTATCCGAAATAGCCAGTCGATAAATGAAGTTGGGATGGATCAAAATTCAACTGTTGATATTGCATATTCCAATATAAGGGGAGGTTATACTGGTACTGGAAATATTGATCAAAACCCTTTATTCGTTGGTAGCAACTGCTATATTTTAGACAACTTGTCTCCATGTTTTGGAACAGGTAACATTGCTAATGCACCATTAACTGATGTAGATGGAAATAAAAGGCCGGCCTCTGGAAACTCAAAACCAAGTATGGGGGCTTATGAAAATGAAATCACAAGCTTTTTGGGTCCAGATATTAAGGTTTGCCAGACCGAGTATACTATTCAGCCAAGCGGTATTGGTGGGTATGATTTTATGCCTATTACTGTTCAAGTTGGAGGTACATACATTATTGAAGGAACAAAAGGGTGCTGTTCGTTAAAAGACACCATTACTATTAGTTACGGAAATTGTGCAGGGATAATTGACAACAAACTAGATTTTAAAATATATCCAAACCCTACTTCTAATTACGTTGTAATCGAACATACAGAACCTATTGTTGAATTAGAAATATATAACCTTGAAGGACAGAAGATACTTGTTAAGACTTTAACGAGCGAATTTACCCAAGTCAGTTTAGAAAAATTTTCACCTGGAATTTATATCGTAAACATTCATGATGAAAACGGATTGTCGCGCAAAAAGAAAATAGTTGTGCAATAGATAGAAGTAATAAAGCTGCTTGAGAACAATAATGTATCCATGTGTTTTATGTGATTTGCTCAACGTTTTCTCAGCATATTTATTTTGTTAACGATATTTTAGATTCAACCATATAATTTGGCTTTACTATTAAAAGTTTCATTTTGTCACTAAATAATACTGTGTTCGTCCCATAATGGTGAATTATCTAGATAATTAGCCTAGTATAATTAACTTTACGATAAAGTTTAAAATATGAAAAGGAATTTCATTACTATAATTATTTTTTTATTGTTTCATTACATGTCGTTATCACAAATCTATGTTGATTTAGATGCAACAGGATCGAATGATGGTTCATCCTGGGTGAATGCCTACAACGATCTACAAATAGCCCTTGATACTGCATTGACTTCGGACACTATTTGGGTGGCAGAGGGACGGTATTTGCCTGTGGCTGCTCCTGACGAAACAACCAATGATTCTAGAAAAAATGCGTTTCATGTTGCCAATAAAAATGTTGCGATTTATGGCAGTTTTGAAGGTACTGAAACAAGTATTGATCAGCGAGACATCCCTAATCATCCTACCATTTTAAGTGGCGATTTTAATAATGATGATGTGATTACAGGCAGCGGATCTACGTTAAGCATTACTGGAAATACTGAAAATGCGTATAATGTTTTCATTTTGGTTAGAGTTGAAGAATCTTTTTTAGACGGGTTTGTTATTGATGGAGGTAATGCAGATGGATCAGTTCTTAATTATCTATACGGTGGTGTTTACGTTAATATAAATCGTGGAGGAGGTCTGCATGTCGTCACCTCAATTTCTTGCTCAACAATCCTAAACAACACAACAGTAACGGGTAATTCAGCGAATGAAGGAGGGGGTATAAATTCTTCCTCTTATGCAATCCCATCATCTCCTTTATCTTCTTCATCTGTCACTCTAAATAATTCGACGATATCAAAAAATTTAGCCTCAACTGAAGGTGGAGGCCTATATTCTTATGCAACGCCTTTGACATCTAATTCTGCTGCTTCTTATCATGCCGCGGTTACTGTCAATCAATCAACCATAACAGGAAATTATGCAGCTGATGGAGGGGGCATCTATTGCGGTGTCATTCCGTTATCCTCATCCTCATCAAACACCTCGACAATTAATATTGAGAACTCACTCATAAGTGGAAACTCAGCTTCTGAAAGTGGTGGTGGAATACTTTCTTTAGCACTTTTATCGTCATCATCTTCAGTTAGTGTAACTAACTCGATTATAACTCAGAATTCAGCATTGCGTCTAAGTGGAAGTGTTTATTCGGGCGAAGGCGGCGGTATATCGGCGGTTGGCCCAACCACTTCGATCACAATAAATGACTCGGAAATTACTAATAATACAGTACCTTTAGTTGGAGGGGTAGGTGGAGGTGTGCACTCTCGTTCCCGCGTAGCTTCAATACTATTTAATAACTCTACTGTCAGCGGGAACTCAGCACACGTCGGAGGGGGAGCGTCTTCTCAATCTGACAGCGCCTCGGTTATTGCTAATTATTCAACAATAAGCGGAAATTCAGCAAATCATGGTGGTGGCATATCCGTTTGGGCTGTTTCCAATCAAGTTACTCCTTCTGCCTTTATTAGCTTAAACTATACTACTGTATTTGGTAATTCAGCGGGCAATGGAGGAGGTTTAAGATTGTATTCTTCTACCAGCAATTCTTCGGACCCTGCTTATTCTACATTAATTGCAAATAATTCTACTATAGTCGGAAATGCAGGGTCATTTGGTGGTGCTGGAGCGATACATTCTGCTTCTACATTTAGTTCCCAAATAGAATTAACAAGTAGTATTGTCTTTACAGAAGCTGGTGATGGTCCAAATATGACTATTTTCCCTACATCTTCTACTATGAGTTCTAATGGCTATAATATTTTTAGTAATTCCCCTTCTGGAGCAATTGCATCTGATCAAACAAACGTGTCAAGTGCCAGCTTGAATTTGCAACCGTTAGCACTTAATGGCGGAACCACGCAAACCATGCTGCCTGGAATTGGTAGTAATGCAGTAGACGCCGGAAATCCAGGTGATCTCACAGATGCACAAAATAGACCAATTGTGGGCATCAGAGACATTGGCGCAGCAGAATACAACTGCGTGACAAATGAAACTGATACAAAAATAGGTTGCGGTTCATATACCTGGCTAAATGGTGTTACTTACACAACAGACAATTATTCTGATGTACATACCATTTTCAGTAATACCCCAGGTGTTTGTGATAGCATTATGACTTTAGACTTAACTATTAATAATGTGGACGTTTCTACGACACAAACAAATGGTGTTACTCTAACAGCAAATGCAACTGGAGCAGCCTTCCAATGGGTCGAAGATTGTGGCAATACCAACATGCCATTGGTTGGCGAAACTAACCAAACATTTACTGCTTCTACGAATGGAGATTATGGTGTCATTGTAACAGAAAATGGTTGTTCCGACACATCAGATTGCATTACTGTAATCAGTGCAAATGTGTTCGAAAATGAACTTAACGATCTTATTATGATTTATCCTAATCCTGCAACAAACATGGTGACTATTTCTTATCCTCCGTCATTGGAAGATCCTCATATAAATTTATATGATTTGTCTGGTAAAAAAATACTTGAATTAAATAATGAAGAGACTGAACTTAACAATATTGATATTAGCAAATTAACTACTGGTGTTTTTATTGTTGAACTAATCCATTCTAAAGGACTATCAAAAAAGAAGTTAGTCATTGAGTAAGCAGTTATTCATAAAAAAATAATGACCTATTGCATTCATATATAAAATGCTACATCTTCAAATAGGTTTTCAAATCATCAGACGTTTTAATGATTCCCGTCATATTTTGCATGGCAAATGTGGGCCGTAAGTTTTCTTTCAAATCTAATTGAGCAAATTGTGCATCATTGAGCATATATACGCTCTTATCATCCGTAAAGAGTAAAATAAAGTTCTTGCCCACAGCGCTACATTTAATATTGTTAGGGTGAAAACTAAAAGAGCCATTAAAATTAAGATCTACCACACAAACCACATGTTTACTGGTAATTGTAGTTCCATTTTCATCTATATAAGAAGGGGAGAGTGCAAGCGGTTGCTCTAATCTATAGACTTGATCACAATTGTAAACGCCAAAGTCAGGCGAACGTAAACCGTTGACCATTGAAGCCGAAAAATTTCTAGCAGCTGCATTTCTTTTGCAATTCTTGCGTTCTCAGCTCTAATACTATCCATTTTTGCAGCCTCTTCTTCACGTCTTATACGCTCTTTTTCTTCTAATTCCGCTCTTTTTTTCATAATCTCAGCTTTTTTCTCTTCCATCATTATTTTAGATATTAGGGTCATAAAAGCCTTTGGTTCACCAGTTATTTCAGCAATTTTATCAGATTCATTAAATCCCTGAACAAGTGCTTTGAGCTTTGGATATACTGCTAAATGCTTAAAAAACCAATCCCAGCTAGCGTCATCAAATTTTACAGTAGAATAGGCACTATAAACGTTCCAATCGAATTCATAATGTTGTCCGTCAAAATCCAACTCTGATTTCCGAGTGTATTTAACTGTCCTTGTCGCGTTGCCATATTGCACCTCTTTCTTCTTGGTCCATTCACCGGTAACATCATCCATTTGATAAAAAGCCACACCTGACTCTGGTTTTGTGCAATTAAAATCAACTTTAACTGGTTCACTCAGTGTCAACTCTTTACCGTTTTGTTCAGCTCTTAGGTCATACATACCAACGGACGAAAAATTTAAATGCTCACTTCCATTATCATAAGTCATTGGTATGCCTGAGAATACAATATCAGCTGGATCCTTAAACAATTTGCATTTTAGGACGAAATTACCATTAACAGGAGTGCCGTCAGCATAAGTCACGGTATGCCCGTCTATATTAACAGAAGATCCCTCTCCGCAATCAAATGTGCCACCCTCATCAGCGCTAACCGTAAACGTTTTAGGAGGAGTCTGAAAAGGTTTAAAAAATGCTTTCAGATGCTGATAATTAAGGTCAGGACCGTAATGTACCACAAACCCATGAAAATAAGTTTTGGCTTCTTTCAGCGACTTTGGGCCAGTTTGTTCAATGTACTTCCAGGTTGGGTTGTCATTTTCTACCCGAGGTAAGGCCCTTTTTAAATTATTAATGCGTTGCAAATTTAATTGATCTTGATTAAAAGAATTTGATGCAGTATAAGCCGAATAAACCAAATCGATATGGTGAATTTTGGAGCCGTTCAGTCGGGCTAAATCGCTCGGTTCTATTAAAACATCTTGACCAAATTTGGCTTTGAGCCGAATGGTATGTTCTAATTGAAAGTCATATTTTACAAGTTTTTCTTTAATGGGGTTAAGCTTCTCAAAATACGAATAGCAGGAGTTAGAACATGTGATAGTAATTAATGAAATTACAAGGTATAAAGCTTTCATATGTTTTGGTTTTTTGGTTCTATTACATAACCAATGTCTCATATTTTGTTACGATCATCCCAAAAACACCCTCCTAATACTGTGATGCATATTTAAGGTTTGAGATAAAACTCTTAAGGAATGTGGCTATATAATAACTAGAATAAGTCCATAATAAATAATCAATTCATACTTCTCAATTAGTAATAGGGTCTACTTTTTGCAAACAGTAAGGTTTTATCGGAAGCATGCCTGATTCGCTAACTTATAGTGCTAGTAAGCAAATTATACATATATTTAGTTAATTGTTCTCCGAAATTAGCATGCCATGAAACGCTCTTTAACTTTAATTTCACTGCTACTTATATCGATATCCTATTGTCAAAACCTATCAATTTGTGAGGATATTAATACGAAACGCTACGGCTATTGTAATGATTCAGGGAATAAAGTGATAGATTATCTATATGTGAGAGCCTACAATTTCATTGATGAATATGCCATTGTCCAAAAAGATTCATTTAGCGGCCCATGGGGTGTTATTAACAAGATGGGTGAGGCAGTTATTCCGTTCGATTATGACAAAATATGTCCATTCAAAAATGAAAGTTTTATTGTTGAAAAAGATTCATTTATGGTAGGGATTTTATCTCCCTTGAATGATACAATTTTACCATTTTACCAATCAGAGTGGGGGATTACTTCTACATTCTCTCAATACCGATACAGGGCACCTCAAGGACCAGACAGTATTTATGATGCTAGTTTCATCATTTATCATAATGGCAAGATGGATTATTGGTACGACGGTAAAATTTTGTTTGATTTCGAATATGATAATGTCCGTAAGACGACTATGTATTTCAATGATTATGGAACGGTTAAAGATAAGATTAGCTTTTTTATTGTTGAAAAAGGTGAACAAATGAAAATGATTGACGCAGAAAACCAAAACCTTTTTGATTTCCCAACGTTCGATTCGTATCATTCATCTTGGACAGAAAGTGAAAGTCACATCCAAATTGTTAAAAAAAATAGTGAAGTATTTTTTTTTGATTTAGATAAAGAACAGGTACTAACTGATATTAGTGGCACCCTTATTACAGAAAAAAATAAGGCAAAGGTTATGATTGAAAATGGTTCTTATGGACTTATGGGGCCTGATAGAGAAATGATCATTCCATTTAAATACGATATGATGTTTAAAATGGAATTTTACCCCAACCTATTTATTGTGAATAAAGACAATTTATGGGGAATTGTTAGTCTAGAGGGTAATTTTCTGCAACCCTTGGCCGAATTGGTAGAAAATTATGCGAACGCATTCAAACTTGATGGCCATTCATACATGTCTTCATCAGACCCATATTTGGTAAAAAAGGAAGACAAATTAGCTATGTGTTTTTCAGATGGAAAACGAGTTTTTGATCTAAAATATAAGCAGTTAGGAATGTTGCGCTATGCCCCATCATACGATTCTATATTAGAGTGCATTTTTGCTGGAAACCCTGGGAAAATACAAATCTACAATCGAAGTGAAAACCTTATATCTGATTTTACATTTCAAGAAGTGTATGGTATGTGGTACAAAACGCCTTATGCAGTTGTAAAGCATCAGGATAAGATTAAGTACTATGATATTGCTACAGATACGTTGATTGAAAAAATACAGGTGAAAAAATATTTAGGGCTTTGTAGTGTCAGGAATATTTATGGTTATTATGGCCTTTTTGATGGGAAAGGGAATCAATATCTACCATTTGAATTCGACTATTTAGAATGGAATGGTGGAAACTATTATGTTTTAGAAAAAGATGGAAGACAGGGGCGGATTAATATTGATGGTGATAGAACCATTGAAAGTATTGAATGGATGAAAGAGGGAAAAAATTTGTGGGACTAAGTATCCTATTTCTAAATCAACAATCACTTACATTATTTTGAGAGCTGAATTAAAAATTATCTAATCAATATGGTATTCGGATAAGCGGCTTGCCAACCAAACCAAAAGGCATTATAGGCATGAAAACGAAGCAAAGTTTCACCTTCATCATTTTTTAAGTCATTCTCATGAATAGTCCATTGTTGACCTTGATTATCCAGAACTATATTTTGAGTAGGATTGTATTTTGTGAAATGTCGGTCTCCAATCTCATACACTCTATTGGCACCAGTTTTATCGGTTAGAATCACTAGTCTGGTAAGACCCAATTGATGAGTATAGAGGGGATGTTTCTTTAAAAATTTCGTCGATATCGCAACAGGGGGTACTTTGTCTACATCTTGCAATCGTAGTGCTAATATAGATTGTTTGTTCTTTATTTTTTTATTTTCTGCTTTAGGAACAGCAAACATAATTTGATCATTCGCAAAATAATCACCATAGGCTACACCTTCGTCATAATCTCTTTTATATCCTGTATTTAACGACAGTACTGTAGTAGAGGGGTGCTGTTTTTTCCAAGCTTCCCATGTTGTTATCACCACGCTTAGATAGTCTAACTGAACGCCTTTACCCACCAAGGGGCCTACAACAGGTTTTCCCCAAACGGTGCTCCAAAGCGATTGTGTGTATTGATCGTACATGAGCTTATTGGATCGAAATAGGAAACCACTTGTCTCTAAATCATAGGTCACACCATCTTTAGTACTTTTATATAAAATCACAGTACCACACAAGGTACAATACACGCCTGTTACTGCTTCTCCACCAATATTAGCTGTAAATAGTTCGTGCCAGGCCAATATGCGCTTTGGATAGGCTCTAAAATCACCATTAATAGCCACGCCAAATACAATATGATCATCCAATAAATAACTGGCTTCGTTTGCAGGAATCATTTTTGGATGCCGGAGCGGGGGGATACCGTCCTGCGTCACACCTCCCCAACGAATTTCATCCAATCGAATTTGGCTTATTTGGGATTGATTGATAAAATAACGTTCAAAACGAGGATCAATCTGTCTGTACAATTCTGCTTTAAAATAATCGTAATTGGCGAGCGTTTTTTGCGGTTTACTCCAAATATATTGATACCAATCATTAAAGGAATAGCCCAGATATTGTCCTGTTTCTTTATTGATAATGTCCATTAATTTTTTACCTAGCTCATGCTCGCGATTAAGGTAAGCTAACTCTAAGACCATAATTTCATATTCAGTCTTCCAGTTTTCTATAATATAGTGTAAATGTTGACTTTGTTCAATACTGTCCTTTGTATAAATCAAACTTACAAAATGATGAATGTCTTCTTTTTGATTTTCAATGTTTTTTACATTCTGACCTAAACCATTACTACTAATAAATATTATCATAATAGTTAGCATGGTGTATTCAAAATGTACTTTACATAATGGCATAAGTCAGTGCACAATAGGTACTATATAGTATTAGACGAATAATTTTTAATGAAATTACAATATTTGGTGACTTAAATTAGCAACTGAGCCACAATTTTTGTAGTAGTTTTTTGGACCGCAAAAAAATGGTAAGTAGGGTTGATAGGGGGAATTAAAGGACTATTCGACTATAAAGAAAAAACTGACAAATATGTTTATGAAAACAATCACTCTATTAATTAGCGCCTTTCTTTCTTTAGGTTTATTTTTTTCATGTCAAAAGAAAAAGCCAATAATTAAAACAAAGGGAGGAGAATTAAATTATTTAGTTAAAACTCAAAATATAGGAATGATTGCCGGTTTTAATCCAGATAATCCGCCTGCAACTGCCGATTCCATAGAAGTTGCTTGGAACGAAGCCATAGCAGCAGGGATGCGTACTGGGCGATTACAACTCGACTGGCCAGATATTGAACCAGAGAAGGGTGTATATGATGAAGCTTTTGTTTTAGAACAAATGAACCGTATGCAATCTGATGGGCTGAGCATCCACCTGTTAGTTTCTGCATATGATAGCGAAGGATTAGATGTTCCTGATTACCTTAGTGGAAGGGCCATTGATGATCCTGAAGTTATTAGCCGATTTAATCAGTTAATGACATGGATTATTCCATTATTTGTTGAAAGGGGAGGATATGCTATTTCAGTTTCAAATGAACCAGATAACATTTTTCAGGATGATGAAAAGTTGGCGGACCAAATGATTCGCTTTTTTGAACCAGTTCAAGATCACATTCACACATTAGATGAAAATATGGGAGTCAGCATTACCATGAGTTTTGGAAATTTAAAGCATAGCCGAAAAGAAATGAAGAAAATAATGAAATTGGTTGACTATGCCTGCTTTAATTTTTATGGGTCGGATTTTTTATTAGATCAACCATATTCAACAGCAGAAAATGAGATCAATATAGGAGAAATGATTGAGTTTTCTGGCAGTAAAAATATTGTTATTCAAGAATTAGGACTGCACACCGACGATTCGTTGATGAATAGCTCTGAACAATTGCAGCGTGATTTTTTTGACACTTTTTTTAATAAAATGGAGCAAGAATCACAGATCAAAGCGGCGTATATTTTTCAGATGGTAGATTGGTCGCCAACTACTGTGGAAATTTTCAATGCTTTATTCGAGTCAGATGTTCCTCAGTCGTTTATTGATGAATATAGTGCCATTCTAAAAACCATAGGCTTGATTGATTTTGAAACTGGACAACGCAAATTGGCCTGGAAGACCGTTATTGAATGGATAAAGAAATTTAATTAAGAGTTAAAAACACTTTGTCCTGAAGGAGTCGACACCGTCTCGAAAAAGGGGAGGAAAATAAATTCTAAAATTCAGTCTTCGTATTTCATGAAAATGTCCTTTAATTCTGGCGTTTCATATAAAAAACGAGTATACTCAGGTGGTAACCATTTAACACCTTTTTTTCTCACAACGATTTCACCGTTGGCATCAAAAATATCAAACAAATAGAAGTTAACTAACTGATTTACGCCACGAAATGGTAGAAATGCGATATACTGATCGTGATAAGGTAATACTAACTGATACCTGGCCGGGATAAACCATTTCTGATTGACATAATCATAAACACCAGAATGGCTATAACCAGACTGTTTTGGTTGAGGATATACCTTAAGTCCATTAACATCTAATGAGTCGTTATCAGGGTATTCTTTGCTAGATAGTGGAGGGGAGAAATTATAATCGGCCAACCAATCCTCAATATAAACAAGGGAATCATTGAGTTTGGACACAAAAAAGGCCGATTGGTCACCTTTCGTGTGTTGGGATAGCAAACGGTTTATGGATGGGGCGTCTAAGGTTTCTATACCAGACGTTTCATCCGTAAAATGGGCATAATTTAAATTTGTTGCCATATCAGAAGTTTTAGACCGTACCACATAGCTTCTATCTTTAAATAAACAGTCGAATTGATTACATGCCATTAAGCTAAAAGACGTATCTACATCATTTATTTCAATCCTAACCAAGCCGTTTTCAATTGATAAAAAACCGTTCCCCCAAAAATGATGATAAAGCAATTCTGTAGGCTCGTGCAAAACTTCAATGTTATTCATGTCAATAAGTCCCACTGATCCGTTTGACTCATAATAGTTCATGGTATTTCCACGATAAGAATTGATTGGATAAGGGTTACCAGCTTTGAATTCAGGAATAAGTATGGGGGCGAATTGAGGATTACTATAATCATCATCAAGCTGAATGTTTTTAAATGCATATGAGCCATCATTATTTTTAAAAGTGTAGGTGTAGTGTTGGAGAAAGAGGTCTTCATTTAAAATGGGCTTTGCCATTAGAAAACCATTGTCTTTTTTAACTACCCAAACATGTGTTGGTTCCACAATCCATTGTTGTGTTTTCAAATTAAACATTCCAGACTCGTAAGTACCTGGATAGAAGGGTTCATAAAAGGCTTCATATTCCCCTGTTTTGGCATTTAAGATGAGTGAATCTTCACCTTCTATATTCAGATAAGGGAAGGAAGACACGGCCTCTGAAACATTGTACTCAATGTAAATCAATGAATCATTAATTTTTTCTATCGTTAATAAACATTTTCCTTTGACTTCAGGTTCCTCTATTTTTTTAAGGCAGATTTTTTTAGAGCACGTATCAATGTATACCTGGTCATCAATGATGTAGTATTCCATATAGAGGTCGTATGTATCGATTAAAAAAAGCTTGAGAGACTTGTAAAAAGGAATTGGAAGCGTACCGAAATCACGACGGATATCGCCCTTATTCCATTTCACAAACTCAAACGTACTGTCTTTATAGGCCGTTAAATAGTCGTAGTCGTTACCTATTTTATGAACAAATTCATATTCGGGTTCAAAAACAGTTCGATTATAAAAATGCCAGTAACCATCTGTGAGTTTTGAATAATCTGGTTTATAGAAATTATCAAAAAGAAATAAGCTGATGATGCCCATGCCTTGACCACTTTTAGTATAGTAAAAAGTACTGTCCTTATCCACGGTTAATGCGTATGGGCTGAATAAATGTGTTGGCAGATCACTGTTAGAAGTGATTCCCATATATTCAGTGGGTACAATTTTATCTCCTTCTTGCTTATAAATATCAAAATAAGCCCATTCTTCTTGACTGTCTGATGCTTTGCGGAATGCGCACATCAAATAACCATTTTCAACATAAATGTTTTCATATTTGGGTTCAATTTGCCATTCATCAGTCAGTATTGACTTAACGCCAGTCTTACATATGGCAGGAATGTCGGGTGGATACACAGTGATTGGTTCGGAACTCCCAGATTTTAGATCAACAATAACAGAATCTTTGGTGGGATCCAGTTTACTTTTAAGGGGTTCAGCAAAGGGGTCTCCTTGTTTATTCTTGTATTCATGCACAATAAACGAATTCCCAATTAATTTAATCCCCGAATTTGGTAGATTAAAGTAGGGACGGCAATATTGTTCTTCTAAAATAGTATCATACACTGTATCGCTTGATGGTACAATACAACGCCAACCATAATCTGAATCATAAGTTCTTTGGAAAACAAACGTTAGCTCATTTTTAGTTTTAGCTACAAAACACGCGCTATCTCCAACATTGAGGTCATATCCAGTCACAAAACCATCCTGATCTATTTTGAAAAGGTATTTATAGGTCTCACTATATTGAAAAATTGATTGTTCTGGTTCTACAACAAAACTTTCCGTACTGACATGATATAAACCCGTTTTCTTTTTATGTTTCACTAGGGCATAGGCTGAATCACCTAAAAATTCAATTTTGCCTTTTTTAATACCTGGATACGTTTGACTTAAGACAGAAAGTGTATGACCAGAAATTAGGACAAACAGGAAGATGTATTGTAAAATTTTAGATGACATACTATAGCTGTTACGACATAAATATAATAACTTAAGCGCTATTTATTAATTCCCTTCCAGAATTTGTCGAGCCGTATCTCTGCCTGAAAAGCCAGCACCATGAACTGTTGAACTGGGTCCATCTATAAAGGCCTCTCCTGCAAAATATATTTTTTGATCAACGTCAGCTATCGGGCCACTGCCTGTAAAACTATATGCCCCTCTGATAAAAGTATTTTCCGACCAGTTTTCTACAATATGTGACTCATAATGTAAGGAGGCTTGTCCATCAAAGATGCCGTCCAATTCAGCAATTACAGTATCAATGATTTCCTGGTTGGTTAAATTGGTCAGTTCGCTGGCTGATTCAGCAACATAAAATAAAGTCAGTAAATTGTCTTTAGATTCTTTTTTGAAGGCACCATCAAAATAAAGCTTATCTCTCCCTTCATCCATTGAAAACAAATCGGGGTAGAACCGTTCTTTGAATTTGATAAACACTTTAATCCCTGGAGGGACTGAAATGGCCTCAATCGCTGATTTAGTCGCTTCAGGCAGTGAAGGCTTAAATTCAATGACATCCTGTTTCAATACTGCTACAGGAACCGTCACAATTACCTTATCTCCTTTGAATACATTGCCGTCAATGGTCGTTACCACCATTTCATCCGCTGTGTAATCAATTGAAGCAACAACCTTCTCAAAATGCATTTTATCGGCAATAGATGGCACCACAAAGTCTTCAAAAAAATCGTACCAAGTCGTATTTTTAAACTTGTACTCTCTGTAAAACTGTGCGCCTATATTATTATTAACTAGTGTAGATCCATTCCAACTTTTAATCGATTCTGGCTGATAAGACACCATTTTCACCTCTCCGGCACCCTTATTTTTTCCTAAAAGTTCCCCTAGCGTATCAGGCGTATCATGCAACCATTCTGCCCCCAAGTCTAGCGAAAAGTCAACGAATGTATCCGTTTTTTTTACCCGACCACCAAATGTTGTACTTGCTTCAATCAGTTCAAAGTCAACGCCGTGTTGATTTAAATAGTAGGCGGCCATCATCCCTGCTGCCCCAGCACCTATGATTAATACTTTACCGCTAAAATTAACGATCCAATCATCCTCTTTTTGGCAAGATTGCAGTAATGCAGGCATTAGTGTTAACCCTAAACCTGCAGTAGCTGTCTTTGCTATAAAATCTCTTCTTTTCATTTAATTTTTCGGTTAAGTGAATAACGGACACCGAATTCCCATAACAAAACACCCCTGTGAGGCCCATTATTCGAAAGATTGATTTGTTGGCCATACCCAATTTTCAGGTATCCCATCCAATTGGGTTTGATGAAACGCGCATATTCATAGTTTAATGCTGGCATGACCAGCTGTCGGTTCATTTTATGTTTATTGGTAATTTCACCTTCAAGATTAACTGTAAAGTCAATAACCTCTTGCTGGAACAAATAGGATGTTCCTAATGAAAATGTAGTAGTGCTTTTTTTGTCCTTTTTCTGCAGTCGCCAAGCTAATTCCGCGCCAACCAGATAATTTGAATTATCCAAGTTTTTAGCAAAGAAACCAGTATGTGCATTCAGAAATAAGCGGCTTTTTTCAAACTGCTTCACCAAAAAATTAGCCCCTAATTTAGCACCTGGTTCAATAGCAATAGGGCCAAAATAACCTATGGAGACTTCTGTTTTGTTATGGTCTTGCGCATGGCTGTTATACTCATTCATCCAAAACATGAGAATGAGGATAAGTATTCGAGAGAGGTTCCTTGTCTTGTATTGAATAATCATAAGACTAAAATAATCATTTAATCGTTGGCTGGAGATAAAAAAGTGATTTAGACATCAACGTTTCGGATGTGCTCCTGTAAGTGAGCTAAAAACAATTCTTTGGTCTGAAGATTAATTTGGTGGATTGCCTACTTTCATTTGTTTGCATGAAACAACCAAAACACATAACCCCCATTTATTTACTTTTGGAATAGTTATTGTTTCCATTTTCGTCAACTTAGCATGATTCTTATGGTAAAAAGTATTATTATATGGCTTGTTTTTTTAATGTGTACAACCATGAGTTACACGCAGGATCGTTCATATGGTTTTGGCCATTATAAAAATGGAAATTACCTTTCAAATGAAAATACATATCTGGAGTTTTCTCTGGGCATTAATGATAGCATCATTCCTATTTCAATGGGCAAAGAACCTATAAGCACCTATCGTTACAAGTGGTATTTACTGATTCCTAAATTAAGTCTGGATTCATTGGATAACGTTTCTTTTTATATTAAATGGCACCAAAAAACCATTGTTTTAGATGCCAATCAGTTTTTTCGCAGAAGGTATATTGACGAACACAGCAACATCATCATGATTCACCGATTTTCATCTGGCCGGCAATATCTAAAATTTAAGAATAGAAAAAGAAATAGCTATGATCTGGATCAATCATTGACGCGAAAACTTTTTTACCAATACGTGGCCTATGAATATTCTCATATTGGCGAAAGGATTACCTATTATCCCATGACTATTCTTAGTATTGATTAAATGATTGTTAAACTAGTTTTTCGAGGTGTTTTTTATTAACGCATGAAAGTATTTTTTTAAATAAAAGTGAATGATTAAGATAGTAACATCAGTTATAAAATTTAAAATTAGATTATTGGCTTAGTTTTTGGTAAATTTTGCCATATTAATAAAGAATATAGGTTATATCACTAATATTGCACGTCTTTATGAAACATATATTGTCAATACTTCTTTTTGGGATGATCACATTGGAAAGCATGGCACAATACAATTTTCCAATTCCTTCAGGCTGCATTCCAGATTCTACTTTCTACGCTGTAGGTGCTTTTGAGGAATCTGATGAAAAAGATAGTTTAGGCAATTACCAGCGAATTCCAAAAATGTCAGAATTTATAGTAGTTGACTATGATGTAGATGGAAATAAAAAATTTGAAGCTAGGTATAATGATCAGCTAGAAGAAGATAGAATGTCGACTTATAAGTATGATGAGAATAATAACCTAATGGAAATGGTGGAGTATGATGGCGATTCAATTCCAATCTATCTACATACCTATAAATTTTCAAAAGACGGAAAGAAAACAGAAGAAAGAAAATACCTTTTTATTTCGGCAGTCATTCCAAATTGGAGCAATATTAAAAATAACTCGAATCATTTTGAATGGCTGAATCGATCTAATGCAAATATAATAGAAGCTCATGACTTCACTTATAACGAACATGGACTGCTAACTAAACAAACTGCCAGAGAAGGGACTTCTGAAAGTGAAAAAAATACGATTATTATTGCATATACTTATGGTATAAACGATAGTCTTGCCACCAAATCTACGGAACTAAATGGTAAAACGGTTGAAGTTATTGAGTACAGTTACAGCGACCATAGTTTTTTGTCTAAAAAAGTAAAAAAAGACGGAAATGGAAATATACAATGGCATATAAATATTGAGTATGATAACAATGGTAATGAAGTGCTTTTTAAAAAACATGGCTCACAAAACGAACTTTTATTCCATTGGCAGTCAGAATATAATGAAAAAGGACTGATAACTAAGAAAACTAAATATGTTAAGAATAAAGAAGATATCAAGTATACTTTTGAATACGATAAATGCGAAAACCTAGAGCTTCAAATTAAATACGTGAATGGTATTAAATCGGAATTTATATCTACGACCTATACTTATTTTTAGTCAACAAGTCATAGAGTCCGAAGAGTATGATTTAAAAAGGAACAGTAATGAAAAAAATTTGCAAAGACAATTTACCGATTGTTAGTACTGCAATCACAGGACTGTTTTACCTAATACTAGGTTGGAATGGTTCTAAAAGTTTAGAAGGGAGGGAACTTTTCTTTGGATTGACAGCAATTTTGCCTGGATTTACATTCCCAATCACCACCACATATTTCAATTTAGGTTCAACTATCCAAAAACTTAAGATTGGGCTACATTTATTGTATTCTGTTGCCCTTTATTATGGTATTGTATGGCTTACAATAGCCAGTAAAGATGGAGCACTTTGGGTTTTGGTTGGATTAATAGGATCCTTACTTTATTTGATTCCAACAAAGCTGATCTTAAAGAAAAAACTAACCTATTTGCAAATATTTATTGGCTCTATTTTAAGCGGACTGATTTATTTGCCGACTACGTTTCTAATTCTAAGCAAAGACCCCTTGTATTATGGCATTCTGATATTGCTTTGGACAGTTATTAATGGGGTTATTTTAAACATTGAATATAGAAGAAGTATCACTGATAGCAGCAAAACAGTATTGTCTTAGAGTTGAAGGAGTCCAGCAAAACCAAAAGGTTTTGCAAATAAGCACCCTAGTAAGTGACTATTTAGTTTAGACGTCAATCGATTTTTTCGCAGAAGGTATTATGACGAACACAGCAACATCATCATGCTTAACCGATTTTCATCTGGCCGGCAATATCTAAAATTTAAGAATAGAAAAAGAAATAGCTATGATCTGGATCAATCATTGACGAGTAAACTTTTTTACCAATACATGACCTATGAATATTCTCATATTGGCGAAAGGATTACCTATTATCCCATGACTATCCTTAGTATTAAATGAAATGATGCTAAATAGCTTGAAAAAATAGGTGAGTATCTGAAAAGCAGAGTAGGGGAATGCACTATTTTGTGTGTTGGATAATGCCAGTTTTAGTCGTCATACTCATAAACAATATGGGTATTTCCGGCTTCAGAATATTGTTCAGTTTCAATGTAAATTAAAAGTCCCTGAGGATTATATGTATATATTTCTTTTTCTCTTTCAGAACCTGAATTGGAATGGATAACGGCCGTTAGCTGTTTTTTTGAGTCATACGCATAAGTATATAAGTTGTCGCTAACGGTTGAACGCTGCTGGCAAGTGAAGCTCGGGTACAATTTAGATGCCAAATAATTATTCTGGTCATACGCAAATTTTATCCAACGGTATAAACAGTCTGAACCATTTTGATATTCTTTTATTTCAATTAAGTTTTGATCAATGTCATAAACAAAGGCCGTTTTTGAAACAATTCGTGAATCATTCCTTTTAATCTGAATTATTAATTGATGGTCTCCGTCATAAATATTTTCATAAAAATAGGTTCTATGGATAAACGATTTTTCCCAGGTCCCGTTTGCTCCCTTTATATAATCTTCTTTTTTAATGGTTTCCTTAACTAAGGTATTGAGTGTGTCGTAATGGTAAACTGTAAATTGGGATGTATCCGATTTTTTTTCGTTCAGCTCAAGACTTGAAATCAGATTTCCAATTGTATCATAAACGTTTTGTTCAATCACCACATCTGTTTTTATTTTTCGATACGCATTTGTTTTTCTAATCAAAGCAATAACATTTCCATTTTTATCAAGTTTCAGTTCTTCGTTCGGTATTAATTTGCCATTATTGTAATATTCTGTAAACGTCTTTACCGCCCTGACATTGTTGTTTTTCAGAATATTTCGGTACAAATCCCTTTCTTTTGACTTGAATTCATATTCCCAATTTTGCTGACTCCAAAAACTATTGTTCTGACTCCAACCTTTGGTATATAATAGAAAAGTTATACCTAAAAAAATGATGAGACACTTCATAATATCGTTTAAAATTCTAGAGATGAAAAGCAATATTGATGCCAATAGTAGTCGCATGGCAAATCAAATTTATGAGGTTATGAATTTCTTAAGAAAATATACTCTTTATTCATAACTTTACATAATGGCAAATTATAAGTAATATTGATAATTCTCTTATAATTTAACCAAGCTTATGTTAAATAGCTTGGTTAAATAGATCATTACCCGAAACGTAGAGTAGGGGAATGTTCTATTTTGTGTGCTGGGTAATGCCAGTTTTCTTTTTTTTTAGGGCAGGCAAGGGAGCCTGACCAAGAGAAGGGAAATTAATTCTTCTTTCTTTGCAACGCAGTTGGATATTTGACAAACGTTTCTTTAAAATCACTTATCTCATCAGACAGTTTTTGATTTGCATTAGAAATTAAGTCATTCTGCAATTTCATAATCTTCAATAAATCATTCATGGCCTCCAAATTTTCTAATTGTGTAAAAACTATTTTTTCCAATTGTGCCTTAGTATAACGAGCCATAAATTCACTTTTTAAGATTAAATATTCCGATTATCAGATCAAATGTAATGAATTTCAGACAAAATACAAAGTAAAAGTTTAGATATTCGGAAAAAAATAACCTATTATCTATCTTTATGGTAAGAAAAACAGATAAAAATGACCAAATTAGGATTGTATCTTTCAAAGAAATCAGTTAATCGTTCAGATGTGGCTAGAAAGACTGGTATCAGTAAGACTAGGTTGAGTGAATTGGCAAATAATAATCGCACAAAGTTGAGAGCAGATGAACTATACTTAATTGCATTGGCAATTGACGTTGACCCTTGTGAAATATTAAATGAAGTTTGTAAAGACTTGGAACTAAAAATTAGCGAGTTATAATGGGAGGAGCTGCAACAAATTCTGGAATTAACTATCAGCAAAGAATTGCATCATTAGCGCTTACAGCCCAATTTACAGAATTTGATTTATCTCAGACTTTTGGAATAGATGATGAACTTATCATAGAAAGTATACATTTTGAAACAGATGAGCCCATTGATGACTTGAAAATTGTATGCAGAGAAAAGACTGTTTACTTACAAATAAAACGGTCATTGTCATTTCAGGTGGGTGAAGATTCCGATTTATTCAAGACAATTAAACAATTTCTAGTACAATATTCAAAGGATGGAGGAGTACATTCACATTATGTTCTGGCCACTTCACCGCAAAGCTCAAGAGTAATTTCACAGGATTTAGTAAAAATCGTTGAGTCTATTAGACTTAATGACACTAGTTTCACAATAAACCCTTTAAATAAATCTGAACAGGATACCTTTGAAAAGTTTAAGAGTATGTTCCAAACTCTTTTTAGCGAAATCAAAGGTAGGTCTGCAACTGAAATTGATTTTATTAATTTCACTAAAAAAGTCTATATAAGCATTATTGATATTGAGGAAGGAAGGGCAGATGAAAGAGTTGCAATAATATTGTTAAATAGTAAACAATTAATTGATGCAAACCTAATCTGGAAAATGCTGATTGCAAATTCTCTTGAGTATGCAAGAAAGAGACAGTCAATAAACAAGCAGGGATTAAATGACATCCTAGGTCGTTACAAAAACCAGAAAAAAGAATCATCAGAGAACAGTAATGCTCAATTGGAAGAATTGTTTAAAACAGAGATTCTTCAGGACGGAAATTTCCCTGTTGCTAAAGAGGTTTTGCTTATTGAGTCATTGGAGACAGACTCTGATTACCTAATAATGGAGCTTTATAGATTCACAGAAGAAGGGAAGATCAAACACGAGTTTAAAGACGATAAAATTTTACTAAACGGGACAAATGAAAGCTGGACTGTTTTGAGTCGAGCAGCTACCCTCGCTGGTATTGAGCGCTATATTACTGAGAACGAGGAGAAATTTGCGAAAGGAAAAATTACAATTATTCCGGCCAATGGAATTGAAACAGCTGAAGAGACTTCTGCTGCTGAACTTCATAGGAAATATTTAATGAATCTCAATGAGCAAAACAACGACTTTTTTAAGTGCTTACATTGTGATAAGGCTTTGAATCTCAATAACAGTATAATAGTTGAAATAGACGATTTAGATACAAAACCTGCTTTTGGTGCTGCACATCCAAAGTGTGTGAGAATTTTGGATAGAGTATTGGGCACAACGAAAGTACCTGAAGATAATAGAGATGAACATTTAAAAATGTTTGACTATAAAGAATGGGCTAGATTAATGATGAAAGGTCAAGGTATGATGAACCAACTGCGAGAATCTAGTTCACTTCAAGAAAGAGACAAAGTGATATTTTGGAATGGCGATAATAAGGAATTTAGAGACTATAGTTATTGCCTGAAATTTAGTTTATCAGATGGGTCTACCCACCATATGACGGATAGAGGAAGAATTCACCGATTTAATAAATTAGATGCAATAGAAGCAAAGAATGATTTTGAAGAGAACTTAGAGAAAGCAAAACAAAATGGTGATCCGATTGGATTTACATCAATAAATTTTATTTACGGTAACTATGACCAACTATTGGAATTAAAATCGTCTGAAGAATCCATCATTGAAATAGAAACGGTTGAAGTAGATAAGTATAGTAAACTATTAGAAAAGCTTGATGAGCATATTAATTTTTATGCTCCTATTTGTATCGTAAGAGATCGTGATGATGAGTCAATTTTTAACATTGGAAATTTAATACCAATGATCTCAGATCCTCTAGTCTTTCTCTCAATTGTAGAGACTTGGAACAATCTTGATATTGAATTTGATCTCGATTCATTAGAATTGAAAATAATTAAAAGTGATTTGGAATTCGATAGTTATATGAGAGAGTTTTTTTCTAGTGAAATGGTACCAATAATTGATCCGCTGTTTAATAAGAAAAGAGAGCTTGTAAAAGGAATTCGAGTGGCTAATATGGATAGCTTAAAAAAGAGTGAAACTGATACTGGAACAACCGAACAAGAATTTACAATTGCTGAAAATCCAAAATGGAGAAAAGGAGATAAGGTAAGAGTTGAATTTCCAAATATTACGGATAGCAATTATCCTGTAGGTATATTATTAGAAGATGAAGTATTATTCGAAGGTGAGAGGTTTGTGATTTTTCGTCCTATTGAAGATGGAAAGGAGTTAGAAGAACTAACCTATTCAATTCCATCAAAATTTCTCGTTAAACAAGAGTAATCCTTTTCGTTAATGCATGAAAAAGAGAAAAAAAACAAGATATGACCCTAATGGCCTTATGATTGCGTTGCTGGATAAAATGACATCAAGAAAAGTAGTAGTATCCAATACAGCTACTAATCCTTTCAAAGGTTCCTTGGCAGAAAAAGATTTAATCGTAATTGAAGAACCAACTATTGAACCTGGACAATTATACAATGGAACAATTTCTAATAACATCAGCATATTTGCTAGGCTAAATAAAAATAGGGAACTTGGCTTGGAGAATGAAGAATATAAGAGCTTTTTAAAACTTGTTAAAGACGTTTATATTTCGCATAAGGAGGATATTAGTTATGAATTCACTAGAATTAAGTGCTTTGATTGGCTAGTTGTTTCAAAAATTGATATTGAAAAGGAGGGAAGAATCAAAAAAGATTTTCTCACGTATTTTACCGATAAAATAGAAGAAGCCAAGAAAGATTTTGAGTTCAGTTTTAGAATGATGAATCTTGAAATCGAAAAGGAGTTTCAGCTGGAAGATGTTAAGTTTTGGTACACTAAGAAAGAACATTTTGGTACCAAATTTAATGATACTAGTAAAAATATTATCAATAATGTTTTTGTTGGCTGTACAATTAAAGGCAAAGAATTGGGAAGAGCAAAGGAATTAGCTAAGCAAAAGTGTTTTTATGCTGTTGATGTTTTAAAAACTATGTATTTTTCGTTCATTCCTCCACATAGTCCAATTCAATTCGAAGTTGATAGCAGATGCAAATACCAACCACATAGCATTGGGCTTTATAATGAAAAAGATAGTTCAGATTCCTTAATAAATTGGAATAATGAAGTCGATAATGAAATTATTAATGAAGAGATAATTGATTGGATTACCAGCGCAGATAAACCTGAGTTAAGAAGTACGATTCAATTTAAAAGTGATGAAAATGAGCTTTATAAATTGGTAAAAGCTTCAATAACACGTTTTTCAAATGCCTTGTCCAACGAGAAATTACATGGTAGAATTGTTGATTTAGTAACAATATGGGAATCTTTACTTTTACCTAATTCTACATCCTCAATAAAATACACTTTGATAAAGTATGGACCGAAACTGATTTACGACACCATTGAAGAGCGCAGAAAACTTGCTGAATTGATTAAAAGTACCTACGAAATTAGGAGCGAATACTTGCATCATTCAATCGAGAGTGAAATTTCGGAATCTGACATTATAGAGCTACAAAAGAATACACTCAATCTTATTTTAGTAATGTATCATTCAAGTAAAAAATACGACTCCAAAAATGATCTATTGAAAGAAATAGATATTGCTATTGAAAAGTCTTTTAGTATCATGGCAACATTGAGATCATAAATTAATTTGTGCGCTGGCAAAAAAAAGAAAACTGGCATGTGTGATGGCAAGTGATGGCGTGCGGTTGGTTTGAGCGTGAAATTTTTGGTTATTTCTAAACCAAAAGATTTTACAAACAAATGCGTTGGTGAGCGGCTATTTAGTTTACCAAGCGAAATGTAATGTAGCGCAGACATAAGGTGTATTATAATTGCCAAAATGATATAGCCGATTAAAAAAGATGCGTTGGGTTTGTGTGATCTATTTAGCGAAGCCAAGTGAGGATACGAACGCAGACATAATATCTATTATAATTGACGAAATGAATAACCTTAAGGACTTGACTTTAGATTTATATCATTTTGGCTTATAATGTACTTGCGTTATGTTACTTTGCTTTGGTAGGTTTTATTGGAGTAGGGAAGAGAAAAGTTTTATTATTTCTCTTTTTCTTGTTTGTTCTATTGTAACACTCTTTTGCTGGAACGTAGTGGAGGCAAATGGGTGTGGAATAGTTTCAAAATTCAACTTAATACTGTTGTTTATTAGAGTTTTAAATAGTACTTTTATATTTCTCTAAATTTAATCCTCATTGACTACCTCAAGAAAAAAAAATATGGAAGCTCTTCCTATTCGCTCAACTTCACAAATTAAGGAGGATGATTCTAAAGGTATTTTTACAAATCTTATTAAGCCATGGATGGTTGTTTCCTGGATTGAAAAAGATTTTGGCATTGACGCTACTATTGAAATTACAAAACCAATTGCAACTTCTGGAAATCAAATTGTGACAGGTAAAAAATTTTCACTACAATTAAAATCTTCAACTAAAAACAAATTCAATAACCAAACTTTTTCTCTATCTATTAAGAAAGAAAAAATTAATTATTGGATGCAATCTTTTGAGCCAGTTATATTGGTTTATATTGATTTAAACACATCTATCGCATATTACAGGTGGATTGATGAGAGTTTAGTTCAGGAGTTGTTTGAAAGTAACGGTGACTGGATAGCTAATGATTCCGTATCGATTAAGTTTAACAAAGCACTTCAAGTGAACTCGAAATCTTTGAATAAGATTGAGAAATATGTACTAGCATGGAAGAGACCTTCACAAACACTGATTACTCCAGGTAATTTTTTCAATTTTAGTAGGCAGGCCCATGACTACGCAGATAAACTTAATGAAATTTGTAAGAAGTATAATATTCAATCACTAAGCAAAGAGATAGCTGACTTATCAAAAAGCGTTTCAAGTTCAATTTATACAATTTCTATTGTTGGATTAAGTAGGGGTGGAAAGAGTACATTGATAAATGCTCTCTTGGAACGAAATATTTCACCAATGGGAAAACTACCTACTACTGGAGTACCTATAACCTTTTTTCCAAAAAATGAAAACAAAGCATTTGTAACACTCAGAGGGAAAAATAAAATTATTACTGGTGATGCAAATAGTAAATTTTTATCAGAATATTCTGCTCAAGATAAAAATCCAGGTAATAAAAAAGGAGTAAAGCATGTACGTGTCCATTTGGTGAATACTTTGCTGGAAAGAGGTTTTGCATTATGTGATGTACCAGGTCTTGATGACGCTGATCCAGAAATAAAAGGAATAGCAAAAACTGCAATCCTTAATTCTAATGCTATTGTTTATGTAATAAGTCTAGCAGGTTACGAACATGGTGAGTTTAGGATTAATGATAGAAATATTAGTGATCTTAATGATTTGAGAGGGAAAATGGATCGTGTCTTTTTAGTATTTAATAAGGCTGATAAATTGTCTAAGGATGATTTAAATGAAGTTACAGGCTATATCAACCGGACTTTGCAACAATTTGATATCCTAGATGTTCTCGCTGCTCCGCCGATTTTCGTTAGTTCACTAGAGGCATTTGAGAAGAGAATAAAAAAGAAGAAGGGAATCGACTCAGTTTCTCCCTTAGAACAGATGTTATGGGAATATTTAATTAATCAGAACAGAACAGGGTTACATAAAATCCTATCTAATTTTGCCAATGAAATTGAGATAATTAGAAAACTTAAGAATATAAGCAAGGTTAGATTAGAACATACTGATAGAAGAGAGGAGTTTGAAAATGAAATAAATGAAATTGAGAATGAAATTAAAGAGCTTAGAACATTTATTTCTGAAAAAAGAGATGGTATTTATAATGAAATCAATAACTACATAATTGATAGGTTTAATAATGTAATAGAGCACATGTATTATGAATTGGACAGTATAAGGCATAAAGAACAATTGCCTACTACGAATCAAATTTCTGATTTTCTTGAAAACGAAGCTCATAAAATCCTTTCAGATGTCTATGAATTTCTTCAAAGAGAATCTTTTCTTTTACAGGGAGATATAAATTGTTGGATTTCGGAAAGGTTAAAGCAGGTAGAGTTGTCTCTAGATGATGTAATAAACAATCAACAATTTCAAATGCCAGAATTATCGAAATATACAGGGCAAGTGTATTCTTTTTTTATAAACAATCCAGGAAAATATATAGGAATTTTTGAGAATATCTTGGAAAGTATTGGCCAAGCCCTGGAATGGATATTTAATGGGCTGTATGATTTTTTCACTGAAGATGGAAAAGTTTTAAAAAGAGAGATCAATAAAATTGTAAGTAACTCGAGAAAATCTTATAATCAGATTCAAACGCAGTTGTTAGGAAATGTAAGTGTCTATTTAAACGGTATTTGTCAGAATATGCTTGAAAAGACTAATGATCGTGTAAAAGTATACTTAGGCGAATTGAACAATGAGGTTAGAAAATTAAACACCCCCTTGACCGATTTTGAAAAGGAAAACCACATTAAGATTATTCAGGATTTGGATAAAATTGCCATAGCCATCTCTAGTCAATATAATCATCTAAAGGACTATACAGACAGTATTGACATATTTAAAGCAAATGAGACTTAAAGGATTTAGAGCCCATGTTTGAAAAAAATATTGAAAAATTAAAGGACGTACTTCAAGATTCTAATCTGAACTTTTTGATTGGATCTGGAGCATCTGTTCCATTCTTTAGCACGCTAGGGAATATTGAGAATTGGTTAACTGATTTAAATGGAATAGATGACAGCTACTCTCAGGACATTAAAGATTATGTTAAAGCCTCAATTTATAAGGCTTACTTTGATGTTGCAATGGGAACAAATAACATGATTCGAGATTTTCATGATCTCAAACCGGAATTTGTTACGGATGCAACAACCCTAGAAAAAAAAATGCAAAATGTGCTTTTGGGTTATGTTAGATTTCTGCAATGTATTAATGAAATTATTTATGAAAGACGTAGTAATACTGTCACCAAACAAGTCAATCTATTTACTACAAACATTGATATTTTCCTAGAAAAAACAATTGAGGAGTTAGGTCTACAATATAATGACGGTTTTCATGGAGTTTTTAAGAAGACATTCAGTTTATCAAACTTCAAAAAATCATATTTCCAGAAAAGTATGCATTATGACAATATATCTGAGTTACCTGTATTTAATCTTTTGAAAATGCATGGCTCTGTAAATTGGATAAAAAATTCTGCCGGTATACAATTTGATAACTTGACACTTATCGAATCAGTTAAAACTAAAATAGGGGCATGTGATTTTCTGGACGTAAAAGCACACAATGATAATTCTTGGACGACTAAAAATAGGGAAATAACAGCTTCTGAACTTTGCGGTATTGCTAGTTCAGAAGGTATTAATGATTGTTCAATATTTATTGAAGAATATGAAAAACTTCAAATTGTAAATCCAACAAAGGAAAAGTTCAAAGATACCACGTTTAACAAGAATTATTATGAATTACTTCGACTTTATGCAAATGAATTAGAAAAAGAAGCATCCATTTTGTTTGTAATTGGTTTCTCAATGGCTGATGAACATATACGAGAAATTACAATTCGTGCAATCAAAGCAAACCCTACGCTTTTTGTGTATTTGTGTACATATACTAATACGGGACAAGATATTATAGACAACTTTAAAAAAGACGGTTTTGATATTGGCAAACAACGTAATATTAAATTGATTCACCTAGAATCAGATTTCGACTTGAGAAAAACAACTGAAAAACTTTTTCAAGAAATATTGAATGAAATAACGAAAACTGCTTAATGAATAACAATTCAACTCATAAACAGCTCCAAAAGGACTCAATTTTTAAGGTTGGACATGTCATAAGTGTTGACGGAAGAAGAATTAAAGTTATTGTTGACAAGACAAAAAATAGTGCTAGCCTTTTATATGAAGGAGACCTAATTAGAAATATATCAGTAAATAGTTACATAAAAATTATCAAAGGGTTCACGAAAATAATTGGGAAAGTTGAGGGAGAATTTACTGATGAAGATAAATCGAATTTTTCCTCAAAATATGGACGCGAAAAGGATAAAATAAATAGAGTACTTTCTGTTAGTTTACTTGGTTTTTTTGGGACTAAGGGATTTGAGAGAGGAATTAAGGAACTACCCTTAATTAGTAATGAGTGTTTTCTTTTGGACTCTAAAGAATATGAGATTGTTCATGATTTTATTAAAAAAAATGATGAACCTTTAGATCTAGGAACTTTGACACATGAAAAAGGACAAAAAGTAAGAATTGGAATCAATAGTCTATTTGCTAGTCATATAGGAATATTTGGAAACACTGGAAGTGGAAAATCTTATACCCTTTCAAAAATCTACAATGTTTTGTTCAAACATTTTGAAGGCGTTACCAACTTTTCTCAAAATGCTCATTTTTATTTGATCGATTTTAATGGTGAATATGTCGGTGAAGACAGGCTTATTGATGCTAGTAGAAAAAGCTCATTTAAATTAAGTACAAGAAGTGCTCAAGGAGGAGACAAATTCCCTATTACCCAAAGCAACGTTGAAGACCCTGAATTTTGGTCTTTAGTATTAGAAGCAACTGAAAAAACACAAGCCCCGTTCGTGTCAAGGGCTTTAAGAAGTGGGAAAATAGAAGATAAATTAACTTCTGAAGTAGAACTGAAAGCATTTATAAAGGAATTAATAACTAAAATTATTGTTAAAGAAGATGGCGTTCTTCGTTCAGGAGTTATTATTGATTTTCTCACGAATTTAGGAGACTGTTTTTCCAACTCAAACATCTCCGATTTGTTACCATTCTTTAGTGAAAGGTTAAAATATTTTTCAAGAGACAATAGGTACTTTATTCCAGACATTGGTGAAAACGGAGTGTGGGGACAAGATGCTGTACCACACATAATGAGTCATTTAGATGAGTTCAACTTTACTTTTGATCAAAGCCAAATAACAAAAATAAGACTTAAACTGATCTTAAAGTATCATGATGAAATCATTGGAGGATTCGCAAACCCGGAACACATAGGACCTTTGATAAATAGAACAGCAGCAAAAGTTAAAGACATTAATAAACTTATTAAGGTCGAAGACAATCCAAACCTTAAAAATATTTGTGTAATTTCCCTCCGTGATGTAAATGTACAAATGAAAAAAATGCTCCCATTTCTTATATGCAAGCAGCTATATGAGGAAAAGAAAGCATCTGAATCAAAAGATAAATCTTTGAATATAATAATTGATGAAGCCCATAACATCTTGTCTGATATCTCAGAAAGAGAAAGTGAATCTTGGAAGGATTACCGTTTAGAAACTTTTGAAGAGATTGTAAAGGAGGGAAGGAAATTCGGCGTATTTCTTACTATCTCCAGTCAAAGACCAGCTGATATTAGTTCTACAATTATTTCTCAATTGCATAATTTCTTTCTACATAGGTTGATTAATAATAATGATATACGGGCAGTAGAGAAAACTATCTCATATTTGGATAAACTTTCATTTGAGTCATTGCCGATATTGCCAACTGGTACTTGTATTTTTGCTGGTCTAGCTGCGCAAGTACCAGTTATGATTGACATAGGACAGATCTCAAATGAAAAATATGAACCTGATAATAAGACTATTGTTTTGTTAGATAATTGGAAGGATGGTGATAATGAAATACTCTGAAGAAAAGTATAGATTTTGGTTATCTGTAGAGTAAGTAGAGCCTTATTAATGTTTAGACTTCGCGAAATTGCTCCTCTTTAAGTTTAATCTCGGTATAATCTTCATTAATTTTTGGATAATTAATGACCCGACTATTATACCCAATCCATTTAAGAATCAAAATGTTAAGAAGGGTATAGAAGCGACAAGAAGCATAATAAAGGTCTTTATTTTGCCGAGCAATAGAACGGTCCCTGCCTGATTTTGTTATGTCGGGGATTCTGCCATGTAAGAAATCATCACGAGTACTAAGAATTTCATTATCTCTATCCGAAATTTTTATTTTCAAAAAATCAAATGGCCTTTTCAATTGAGCTTTGTTTGTTGCTTTATTTATATTGTTAATTCTTCTTTTAAGAGTTTCCAAATTTTCTTCAGAAATCGACACTTTATATTTCTCAAGTACCAATAAACAATCTTCAGAAATTAACTTTTCATATTTCTCAATTGTTTCTGAAAACTCAAGAATAATATTGTTCCAATGATCTTCGCTTACTTTAACACATTCCTTTCTTACTTTTTTGCTTATTGCAGGCTTTAGGGGGGCAACTTTTTGTTTCTTGTCAGGTTTAATGATATCAGCTAATTTTTCTAAGACAATAGCGTAACCTCCAGGCATGAAAAGTAAGCTTGCAACGCTTGATTCTAATAATAATATGATTGCAGATGAAAACTCAGTTGAATCAAAGAGTCGCTGGCATAGAATTGATAACTCTTTCTCATTTACAGGTCTAAGGAGTTTCTTTTCATAATATTTTTCAGCTAATTTGGGGTTACCATGCAGATAGCTGTAAGGGTTAGAATTAATTGGTGAATACGCACTAATTATTGCGTTTCTAAATTCACAACGATAAGTGTGAACAGGAGTTTTCATTTTTTTGTTTGTATACGCAAAAAAATACCCCCCATTTCCCGCTAAATAGCCAGTTAAATAGCCTACTGCATTTTTAATTGCATGAGCTTTTTCACTAAAAAGCTCATAAGATTGCTTTAACTCAGACTCAATTATTAAAAAATAATCATTTCTATTATTTTGGGTGACCTTAAATCTTAAAATATCATTATTGATTATCGTAGACCTAGCTTCAACTTTATAGTGTAGCAAAAGTTGTTTATCTAATGGTATTAGGAGCCTATAATAATATTGTTTTTTTAATGAAAAGCCCTTAGTATAAATAAAGCTTGACTGCCCAGTAAATTGAGGAAGAGAACGTTTTCTTAAAAATAAATCACTTAAAATTAAGCTTTGATCATTTAGTTTAAATTCAACCTTTTTATGATATTCACCAATATCAAGCTTCTTTCCTTTCCTAGTGTAATTATTCCAATCAAATGTAATAGAGAAATCTTTACCTGATGGTTCAATAAATGCCTCAATATTATCAAGTAATGATCTTTTTTTGAGTAAGATTCCCTTCTTTGGGGTAAGGAATATATCAATCAGTTCAAATAACTCCGCATATGAATCCTCTTCAATCATTTAAAATTCCTAAATCTTCTGAATATCTCGATTAGCCAAACCAGTTACCTTCTTAATAAACTCACTATCCATTCCTTCTTTTTTGAGTTTCTTGGCAATCTCAATTTTGTTCTCTTTTAAAAGTCGCTTTTTCTCTAAACCATCCTTATAGGCTTGCATTTCTGCTTTTTCACTATCAATGATTTCATAACGACCATTTTCTTTTAGTTCTTTTAAAATACCTTCATCAGCAAAGCTGGTATAGTCATTTTCAGATATGATTAAATGTTCAATGACATCAATATTGATGATGTTACCAACTTTTAGCATTCTATCCGTTAAATTAATATCAGCATCAGAAGGGGAGAGGTTACCACTTGGATGGTTATGAACTAATATCACTTTAACTGCCAATTTGTAGATTCCCATTCTGAATACATCAGGTGGATTGGCATTGACACGATTAACAGTTCCAAGTCCAATTAGTTCAATGAAAAGAATTTTGTTTTGATTATCTAAACCAATTATCCAAAAATGCTCTTGATTTCTACCAATCTTGTTTTCGCGCAATAGTATTTGTTGCATGATGTTATAGACATCTTGTGAATTAAGTAGTTGAATCTTTTGTGCTTGGGTTAATCTGACATTCATATTCCAAAGTTAACAGGATTCTTGAAAGTAATGTTTTTTTTGTTTCGTTATATAAAAAATAGTTATTGTTTGATAACTAGCTAATTTATATATATTTGAGTTACCTAAGTATGAATCGGTGTTTATCTTCAATTATACCTATTCGACATTTGTAAATCTTAAAAATAGAATTATCATGAGTGGAGCAAGAGATTATAAACCCTCCGACATCAAAAGACTATTTGCTTTTTCTGGTAATAATTGTGCTGAACCAAAATGTCCTCGGAAATTAATTGGACAAGATGATATAACCGTAGTGGGAAAAATTTGTCACATATCAGCCGCAAGTAAAAATGGGCCACGTTGGAAAAAAATGACTAATGATGAAAGAAGAAGTTTTGATAATCTTATTCTTTTATGTGACGAACATCATCAAATAATTGATAATAAAGAGAATGAAAGTACTTACACAGAGGTTGTTCTAAAAAAGTGGAAAGAAGATCATGAAGCAAAAAATCAGGTTACGCCGATTGAAGTTAAAGATGATTATTTAGATCAATTGTACAATCAATTAACTGAAGTGCTTGTAATTGTCAGTGAAACTCATCAAAATGTTATTAATATTCGAAATGAAGTTTCTAACTCTTCAAAAGAAGTATCTAAAATAGGCATTCAAATGAATAATTTTATTACAGCTTTTGAGAATAAGATTTCAGAAAACAAAAATGATGAAGAATTTATTAACAAAAAATTAGACTTGAAATATGATTGGATAGGCTCTGAAAAAGTTAAAATTTTTGAAGATATATTGAAACAATATAATGATGCTATAGCAAGTAAAAGAGAACAATTTATTTTTACTCAAAATATTATAAAAAACTTCATAAATGTTCCTCAGTTAAAAGAAAAAGTAAATGAATGGATTCTTTATCAAGATGAACCTGAAAAATTAGATCAATTAGATTTTATCTCAACAGGGATAATGGCTTTCAATTGTCTTGAACAAATTCCATCTCATATTCAAAAAGACATCCAGCAGCTTAACTGGTGTCCAATTCATCATGCGTTTTTTGATGGTTATTTAGGGTCTTTTATTAAGGAAATAAAAAATACGAAATCGTTGAAAATTGATCTTGAAAAAATATATAAACATGATAGGTATTTATTTGAAAATCTTAAACGTATTATAGACTCATTACAGGCATTTCTTGTTTATGACGTAGATAATATTTATTCAGAGAAGACTCAAGCAAAAATTATAAAATATTTACCTGAGTCTTTTTTACTTTTGAGTACAGAGTCAGAAATATCTCTTCGTAATCCGATTAAAGTAGAAGAAGTTTATGCTAGTTTGCCTTTAGATAAGCAATTCAGAGTGTCAAGACCTGAACTGGTTCGGTTTGATGACAAAACTCTTATCATTGGTTTTAATGCCAAAGAGTGCTTTTATTGGAATCCCCAAGAAGACATTACCCATAATGTACTATATGATACTAAAGAAAATGAGAGAATCAGCAATGTATTTTGTAAGGTAGGGGAGAATGGCAAAATTTACACACAAATCCAAATTTCTAATAATTTGTTACACTTTATTAATTTTGAAAAAACTAATCAAACAAAACTAGATCTTTCAGTTTATATGGTACCCCATGAAAATGGGTTCATTGGTATCAAAAACTCCTTGGATAAGACAGGGAATTTACTTTATCGAATTCAACCTAATTTAAATTCACATCCAATTCTAACAGTTGAAAGTCTCAGAAAAATAGTAAGAGAAAATAAAAAAATTAATGAATGGTATTTGAATATGGAGAAAAATGAAGATCCTCAATTATCTAACTTATTCGATCTTGGAAACATAACGATTCAAAAGATTATTCATAATAAAGAAGAGCTATTTCTAATAAAAGGGTCTACTAGAAAAACTGGGATACTTTTGCTAGTTAGAATAACTGGAATAAAACTTGAACCACTCACTTCCATACATTTAAAAAAATCAACTTCCGTTTCAATTAATTATGTTTCGAATAACTCAAGATTAGATTTGTGCTGTGCATTATTGGATCTAAACAGAAAAGATGAAGTTTGTGAATATGTCAGGATTGAAGATTTTAAATTAATCTCTACAGAATCAATTTTAAAAGACAGAGATGAAAAAATAGGTGTAAGGGATATGTTCTATGCCGCTATGAGTTCTAATAATATTTATATGTGTGAAGAAGGATACAAATTATTAATATACTCTATAACTAATAAGAAATTTAAAGAATATTATTTTGAGAATGATCGAATTAATTTTATTAATTACATTAATTTAAACAATTTATAGTAAGTATATTACCCTATTTAACATAATATATCCAAGTACAATCGTGTAAGGGCACATGGGTATTGTGAACGGGATAGAATAGATGATTTAAACAAGAGCATATACGGTTAGAAATTGATTCTAAATTCAAATATTAGTTTCTCTGTTAGTTTACAATACTTATGTTAAGGGCTTTTTAGAGAAAGAATAAAACTTTTCGTGCGTTGGGAATAAAACCCGCGTGTTGGCCAGCGTTGGCATATTGTGTGTGAATTTTAATTTTATTTCAAATATTAAAAATTTACAAAGCAATTGTGTGTGTGCTGTGCGGCAATTTTACATAACGGCAAATTATAACTGGTAAAATGGTTTAATGTCGTTGATAAATTGAAATAATAATTCTCTTAAGCAAGAGATTGTGTAAACTATATAAAATCAAAGTGTTAGTTTTACATCCTGTTTTTTAATTAATATCACAGATACAAAAAGGGCGAGGTTGATATGTTAAAATTATTTTTTTAACAACAGACAATCAGGCTTTTAATAATTCACAAAATAGTTTTGATAGGATATGGATTGGAAGAGTTTTCACAGTTTTTTCATACCTTTTTCACGGTTGCGTTTTTGTTTTGGAGCCTCTATTGGGAATGTTTTGCAACACTTGAGCAGTCTGATCATAAGTGAATCCTAACATTAGGACTTTAACAACATACAAATTATCCATATAATAGTTCAAGAGTTTAAGATTTGGCTATTTATCGCAAATATTATTGAAGGAAACTATAACAATTATTATATTAGTAACTGTCTGAAAACTGGGAAGGTTGCACATGAATTAATAATTACTTATGAATAGGAGTAAATACCGAACCATAAAAAGTGGCTCCATATTGGCGCATGTCATCATGATTGAGGATATTTATATTATTCAAGAACGTAGCCTGCATAACGATTAAAAACAGTATCAAACGATATAAATGTATCTAGTAAGGTTGAAGGCATAGCAAGGTGTCTTATACCGGTGGACGTTTTGTACAAATCGATAACTAGATACCTTATTTTCGATAAATAAAGTAACTAAAATTGAAGATATCTATCTGTATATCGATTGTTATGAGTTCCAAACTGAAGAGAGTTTCAAGGGGCAGGTAATTATGGCCTTTCTATCAAAAAAAAGTGGTTTTCTGCAGAGTGATAAAATATAGAAGTAATGGGAGCACTTACCTTCTAAGGATGAAAGAAATACAAAAAAATATATGCAATTACAGGTAAATGTAGCAGTTAATTTTAGATTAAAAATAAATAAAAGAAAGTCAATTTCAATGTGATGCTGACGCTTGATATTTGAAGATTATACTTTACTATTGACCAAGAATTTTAGCGTCCACGAAAAAGTTAGATTGTATTCTTAAATGATGATCTTGCGTAAGTGCTTTTCTGGTGACCGTCTCTATTTTGAATGTAAACTCATCCTTTTTAATATATTCTTGTAAATCTGATTCAGTTAGAACCAACTCAAGTTCGTTGCCAATATTTTGCGGGATATCATAGCTCCAAGCCACTAGCTTTTCACCAAGCCCCTCTGCATCAATACTCAGTTCCACTTGCTTTAAAAAATCAAACGTCTCAGTTTCAGGTTGATTTAACGTTAGCTTTAGCTTTGTTAAAAAAATAGACTCTACTAGATCTTTTCTTGTATCGTTAACGGCAAATTGTGATTCAGAATTAGATTTTATTTCTGGTGTAAAAATATTAAATGGCAAACTGATTGCTGTAGATTTAGGAATAATAATATCATCATTGTAAGGTAAATTGAATTGGGTAAATTTATCTACTTTTTTACACCCAATAATAAACAGTAAAAGTACTGCTAACAATAACCTCAAATATAGTTTATCTTCTTTCTTCATAGAACAAATTTACGAAAAATAGTTGTATCATTCATTAGGATGATGCTAATCAGGGAATCTAGAAATAAACCATTATTCTTTATCAAACCCATCTACTATAACCCCTCCCATTGAGGCAGGAAACGAGAGCAATATAATTCTTTTTATAGCAATGATTGGTTCATCTGAAATTGGCATACGATTAAGTGCAACTAGAATTATAAACACAATTATAAATGTTATACAGTAATTGATCAAAACCCTTAAGATAAAGTGAAAATACCTATGTTTAACATTACCTTGATAAATACCATAATAAGAATAGACTCCGATAAATAGCAGCGAAAGAATAAATAACACAATAATATTGACAAATGGGAGTGTTTCACTAAGTTTCCAAGATTCTTCTGAAAATGCAACTGGTACAGTTAAAGCTGATGCTCCAACAGCAATCTGAACGATGTCTTCAGAGTTTATTGTGTTTTTATTCATACCAAATTTAAATACATTTTTAATTTTTTCTGTAGATTTACTACTAGAAATAGCCTAACAATTAATTATTAAGGATTTTTACACCCAAAGATTTTCTGCATGAAGATTCAAGATTTCTGCAATAGAATCAAGCGTTAAAAATTCATTTGTAAGGTGGTGTTTATTTAATCCTTTTCTTAACTCCTCAATGTTAGAACGAGACGAGATTTTATCCTTTTTCATTTTTAACAGTAAGCTTTTAGCTCTCTGTTTGTATATGCTTAGTCGTTTTTTTATAGCAACCCGTTCCATTCTCTTATACTGCTCTGCTACCTTTACTGTCATCAACAATCGTCTCATTTTTCAAACTTTAACACCAATCACGAGAATGTCATCAATTTGCTCTCTGGTTCCCTTCCACTCCAAAAACTCATCATGAAGTTTCTGCATTTGTATGTCTAAAGGTTCATGAGCGATTGAAACCAGAAACTTTCTGAATCTACCATAAAGGTATTTCTTCCCTCTGTCTCCGCCGAACTGATCCGCAAACCCATCACTGAAGATATAAATCAAATCACCTTCATATAATTCTAAATGATGGTTTTGAAATTGTGTTGGCACATCATCAATATAATTTCCTATGGGATGCTTGTCTGCCTTGATCTCAATTAATGCTTGCGTTTCGTACTCATGAATTTTAAAAAACGGTGATAGGTCCTTTTCTATTTTTTTAGGTGATCTGATAATGTATAACGGATTTTTGGCTCCGGCAAAATCAAGTGTCAAGGACTTCAAATCTATCACACATAAAGCTAAGTCCATGCCATCTCTGACGATTTGATGATTTTGATTTCCCTGCTTGAGTGTTTGCTTCACGCCATTATTTAAAAATTCAAGAATTTTAGATGGGTCCGATATTTTTTTCTCAATGACCGCCTGATTCAGCAAATTGTTCCCAACAATGCTCATGAATGCTCCAGGCACGCCATGCCCTGTGCAATCCACAGCGGCAAAAGCTACTTTCTGATTGGATTCTATCCCAACAGATTCGACAAAATAAAAGTCGCCACTTACCACATCCTTTGGCTGATAGTAAATGTATGATTGCGGTAAAAGCATCTTAACATGATCATCAGAAGGGAGAATAGCTTCTTGTATTCGCTTCGCATAATTGATGCTACTTAAAATCTCGCGGTTAGCTTCGACTAATTTTTTGTTCTTGGCTTCGATCTCAAACGTTCTCTCTTTGACCTCAAGCTCAAGCTTTACTTTACTTTCGTCTAAAACTTTAATCGCCATAGATTGTGCCAGTTCTTTTTCGTTCTGCAATTCCTTGTATTTATAAGACATGGATATGCTCAATGTAACAAACTCAAAAACTGAGCTAAGCTTTAGCGCGTTGAGCGAAAACTCTGAATGCGGAATCACATTAAAATTACCAAGAATAAAGACGATAGCACCAGCGATTAAAATTGTAAAAGCCAACGTAAAATAGGGATCAACCTTCACTTTTTTATAATGGAAATAATAAATAGAAGCTACTGAAATGGATATACTTATAAATCCTAAACCGTTGACAATTGGAAAAGCCGTAAAAAGAATCGGTTCTGGGCTGAATATAAAAAACCCACTTAATGACATGACCAGAATACAAACTTGAAACGTACGCTTAAGAGGTTTACTTTGTGCTCTTAGATTAAGGAATTTATCAATAAATAAGAGCATAAATATGATCGCCAAAGCCCCAGTAATGAGTGGAAACCTATTTAGAAAATAAGTATTATTTGGAAAGAAGTGGTGATGGGAAAAACCATCTAAACTAAATTGTAAAAGTCCCTGAAAAAAAGCATAAATAATATAGTACAAGAAGGTGATATCTCGTAATAACAAGTAAAAAAAGAAATAAATAACAATGATTAAAACAACGAGACCATAGTAGAAACCATTTTTGAATTGATCTTTATAATCTTGCTCTGTAAATGAGATCGGTTCATGCACCATAATTGGTAAGGTTAAACCTTCACCGCCCGTATATATTTCTAAAACAATTGAAAGTGATTGCTTGTACTCAATATTCAAAGGAAACAAGTTTTTTCGGTGCCGTATCTTTTTTTCGTAATAAGGCATAGCATCCCCCCCTTGTATTTTTCCCATCACCTGGCTATGGTGTATCTTGTACAGTGCTATGATGTCAGTAATAGGCCGGCCGGCCTCCAAATAAAATTGCTCAAATGCAGTTTGATTTTCAAGGTTGAATTTGAGCCAAAACTTTGATGAAGAAAAATCAACCGTTCTATACCGCTTATTTGAAATTTCATCAGATGGGTCGTAATCTCCTGATATGATGTCTTTAATAGACAGTTCGTGGTTTCTATCCTCGATTACCAAAATATTTTTAACGATTGGTCTACTGAGAATCTCATTAGTTAAAATAACTGAATTCTCTACAGAGAAGAGATTGAAAGACAGTAAAATTAAAGAAAGTAGGACCCCGTTTCGCATTGAGGCTAAAGTTATGAATTATTTTCGACGATTTTTTGCAACTGAAGATTTACTATTTATTAAAGTCCCGCTTGGAAGTCTCCACTTTTCAAACCTAATACTTCCGTCTTAGGTTCAAGACCTCTATTATCAAATTATCTGAGAAAAAACGATAACTGGTCTCTCTAAACATTCCTTTTTGTCATCTTGGAAGCGAAAAACAGATGGTCTTTTTTCTGAATTTTTCTCTGTTCAACAAGAATGCTAATCAAGGCCATAATCATCACAATATTTTTCATGATATATTGTCCGGTTATGGTGAATGCAAATGGTGCTGTAAACATTTGATCTGGAAATAAAACCAACGGTGAAAAGGTTAAGATCATATGACACAAGGCGATTAAAACAAATAATCGACAATATTTTTTAAAGCATAAGCCAAGACCAATAGACACCTCTAATACGGCTAATAAAAAATAACCAACCTTGATAGGGATGAGTCCTAGGGTCAATTTGTAAACCGTTTCACTTCCTAAAACTTCTGCTGGGCTTAAACCCGGAAAAAATTTTAACGTACCAAACCAAATATAAATGAACCCAATGGATATGACTAAAAATCGTTTTTTGTTCATGGTTGGTTTTTTAATGTTAAGCATGTTGGATTTGAGCGAAGTATCCTAAAATTTTTCACTCAAATCCATGCTCCTACTATTTACTATAACGAATATTTTATTGGCCTAAATGCTCATTGTAAAACTTCCATACGTGGTGCGCGACATCTCTTCCCAATTTTAAACCGGCCACATTGTCGGCCTGGATATGATATCCACCCATCACTCTGGATTGTCCGGCCATTTCGGCTGTTTCTGTAAACGTTGGAAAACGCAGTTTAACACTATCACCGTAAAACTGAGGATCAACTTCAGTTAGTTCTCCGGCTAACACCATAGCTGAATCTCCGAAATGCTCTGCGCCTGTAAATAATTTTAAAGCTTCGGCGCAGCCACCACTAATGGTACTATGTCCGGATACGTATGCCGGGAATGGCGGACATAAAAATACCGCAGGAGAGTAAGGTAACCAATCTTCACCTTTAATGGTTCCGAATCCTTGTCCTTCTCCTTTCCAGCCTTTAAAGGTTTTACCCTTATAGAAATGATGCACTAAAGCAAAAGGTCGAGCATAGTCGTAGTGCATTTTGGTATCCCAGCAGGCAATAAAGCCATCCATGGCTGTGGCTTGCACTAGAAAGTACATTTTAACATCTTTATCCAGCGTATGCTGGTCTCTGCGCGAAACAGATTGTGCAAATTTTAGCCAATGTCCGGCTTGTTGTACTGATTGCGGCCCATCACGCATGAACTCAACCAGGGCCATATCATAATCCGTCATAGCTTCTTGGATCGAAACCACCTCTTCTAGTTCCTCTGCCAATTGCTCCGAATCCATGGCTGGTGGCGGCACAGATCTAAACTGAGAAGCGCTGTCTAAAACCAGTGGCTTAACCTTTTGCCAATAGGGTGTCAGGCATTTGGGAGCAAATTTACCCCCCTTGCCGTCAGAAAAATACTTAGGCTGCCAACGCTTTAAATCCACCATTTTTTCTACTGGATTTGTGGGATCATAGTTGCTATAATCGAAATAAGGCCGACCGTTGGAGCCGGCTTCCATGGCGTATTGGTTTGATCCATCTCCTTTTCTGGCATCAATAACTGCTTTAGCGGTTAAGTAGCCTATGCCTTCCGGTGTGGTTGGGTCATTGGATTGGATGTGGTAGTCATAACCCAAAGTTTCCATCAGGTCTTGAAAGTAATTTGAATCGGAGTAATAATATTCACACAAGGCATAATAAGCCGCATAGCTGATCGCTTTTTCCTTGTTCTCAATGGTATGTTCTTCAGCCGGACGTCTTTCCAAATCTCCACCATAAACCGGAATGGCTTTTTCATCATACCGGGTCCATGCGTCAAAAATAGCCGTGAAGATTAAACCCAAATAGCGTGATGTAACAGTTGGTCTCGGCTTAAACCGCTCCGTATCCATTGCGGTTCCCTGCAGGGCTGCATACCCCCATTTATACGCTACATTATCTGCCCCTTTTCTTTCCTCCACTGTGGTGGCTTTTAATGCACTTTGATCGGGCACGGTGTCATTGGGTTGGCTGCAACCAATGATCAATAAAAGAGAAAAACAAAGGTTTGGTAAGTGTTTTAATTTCATTTATGTAATTTTGATTTTGTAGGCCAATCTAACCATTTAGTAGGCGGCTTTTGTTTTGAAATGACAAAATTCAGCAAGCGATTGATGAACATAGAGAATTAAATGACGAAAAAATAACAACATGAATTGTTTAATAATTGATGATGATCCGCTTATATGCGATCTGATAAAGCATTTTTGCTCTAAGCAAGATTGGATTCAATCGTGCCTTGCCGTGAGTAATGGAAGTCAAGCCATACAAGCGATTAACACAACCACATTTGATTTTATTTTTTTGGATTTTAACTTGCCGGATTTAAACGGACGTCATTTATTGGAGCTATTGCCGGTTCACATTCCGGTTATCATGGTGACAAGTGAAGTTAATTTTGGCGCCGAATCTTACAGTTATCAACAAGTAGTTGATTTTTTAGTCAAACCTGTCAGTTACGATCGGTTCATGAAGGCTTTGCTCAAAATCAAACCTTTAATTGAAAAGGAAAAACAACCCCTGAATCGGCTCATTGTAAAAGTAGGCAATGATTCTGTGATTCTGACGGTAGCCGATATCCGGTTCATGAAATCGGAAGGAAACTATGTCCGGTTTTATTTGCATGATCAAAAAGTATTAGGTTTGATTACCTTGAGGGCTTTAGAAGGTATCTTACCGCCCAATTTTGTAAGGTGCCACAAATCTTTTATTGTCAACCTTAACCACCTCAAAGCCATCTCGACTGACGAGCTTAAATTTGCAGATGATTCAGTGCCCATTGGAGCCAAATATAAAGACGACCTGTTAAGCCAGCTAAAGACCTGGAATTTTAATCCATCATAGCCTTTAGGTAATCCTGCATGGCTTGCAAGTACTTTTCAAAAGATTGGTTAATTAACGATTGGTGTGCTGGTAAATCTAACTGATAAAATTGGCTTTCTGTTTTATCGAGCAATGCCTCAAAGTCTGTTAAATTCAATCGACGAACCGACGTAATCAACTTATGTCTAACGGCTTTGAACTTTTCAAGATCGTCAAGTGATAAACTGTCTTCGATCAGTTGTTGGTCTTTTTGCCACTCTGTTATCATTAGCTGCACCACATTTTTGATTAAGTTCGTTTGGTGGTCATAGTCGTTTTCTATAGACGTAAAATTGGGGTAATCACCAAATGGACGAATAGCGGCCAATAAGTCATGTTTGTCAACCGGTTTCTTCAATACCTTAATCCCAGGACCTGTGATATTCAGATCTTGCCCACTGACAATAATAAGGTGGCCTCTGGACTTTAATGTTGGCTTAAAAACCGTGTCGATAGTGGCTAGGTCTAACGTCGTTCGACCAAAATGATAATCCGAAATAATATGATCAAATATCTGACCCTCAACTTGAGTCATTTGGCTTGGATGGGTCAGAAATTTTAAGGTATGTTGAGATAGCACATGCTGATACCATTTAATAATTTGAGGGTCGTCTTCTACGATTAAAAGGCGGCACCCTTCCTCAGCCATGATATGGGTATCTGAAACAGTTGGATGCTGAGTGGCTGCTTTTGAGGCCAAGTTCAGAGAAAAGCTAAATTGACTGCCGACCGACACTTCAGATGTGATATTTAACTCAGATTTATACAGTGATAATAAGTTAATGACAATGGGTAACCCAAGACCGGCACCGGCATTTTGTCCAGATGCATAGTGCCGATCAAGAATGCGCTGCTTTTGTGTCTCAGACAGGCCCCTTCCATTGTCTTTAATCATGAATTGATATTGGTGATTGCTTTCATTTTTTTTGATAATAAATCGCACCTCTCCCTTGACCGCGGTAAACTTTAAAGCATTGGTTATTAAATTATTCAATATTTGATAAAGCCTCGCTGCATCAAACAAAACCAGTTGATGTTTTTGGGGGAGTAAGTTTTGGTAAAGCAGGTTGATTTGTTTGCTATTGGCAAGGTATTTAGCAGAGTTGTAAACATCATTGCAAAATTCGTCTAAATCGTGCCATTGCGGCTGTAATTCAATCGACTGGGCCGTTATTTTGTTAAAATCTAAAATATCGTTCGCCAACGATTGCAGCTGCTTACTGCTAAATTTAATGGACTCTATAAAAGAAGCCTGATGTGGCAATTGCTGGTTATTATTGAGAATGTCAACGGCCCCTAAAATGGATTGTAAGGGGTTCCTAATTTCATGACTCATGTTTTCCAGAAACTCCAATTTTTCCTTGTGCGCCTGTTCAGCCTCTTCCCTTGATTTTTCAATAATGGTTTGATTTTCAAATATCTTAGACGACATTATTTCAAATTCTCTGGCCAAATCACCGATTTCATCATTTCTTTCAATGGGCAATTTCTTCGGGCCAATTTGTGTCGAAAAATCGACCATTTTTCTGGTGATTGACTTCAACTCCCTGACCTGCTTTCTCATGTATAAAAAAGCGACGGTTAAGAATATGAATCCCACCGAAACACTCACAATTAAAGCCAACCTTCGCCATTGATAAAATGAGGCCAATACGTCCTTTTTATTGGCAGAAAGCACCGTATACAAATGGTAATCGTTTCTCAGGTATTTCAATTTTGTAAAACGATTGACCTCTGTTTCGGAAAGGTCGAGTTGCGGAATTTCCGTCATGTGTTCAATCGGGACTGTAAACTCAGTGTCATACCCTCCCGCTTTGTCGAAATCAAAGGTAAAAGCCAGATCATCGTTGGGGTGAAGAATATAATGCCCATCCTGATTCACAATTCTTAAATCATCTTTTTCCTGGATCGATTTCTCCAAATCATTAAATAAGGCACCCAAATCTATGTTGATGATGATGATAAAATCACGAAGGGTCCCACCCGTCATTTTTTTACCCATTCTCGCCGTTGGAATATGGGGTTCCGACACCTTTCCAAATTCTCTATTGAGGTTAATTTTAGAAATATAAAGGCTATCTACAGGCAGGTTGCTGAGTTCTTTAAAATAGTCTCTTTCTCGTTTATTTTGCAGTTGATTTTTCGGTGTTTTTAGAATGTTAAGTCCTTGCCTTTCAATTTTGATTAATTCAGCACCAAAATCAGAGACACTGATGAGTCGAATTTGAAAATATGATGGTTTAGCACTCAAGAAGGACGCATATTCTTCGGTTAGAAAGGACAGATTAACAGAATCAGGATTAGAGGCATACCTACCAAGCATAGGGCTTTTGGCTAACTGATTAATGTCTGTTTCAACTTTTTTGAAATAAGATTCAAATTTAGTATGGACAATACCTGAAGTATGCGCCAACTGATTTTCTGTGATATTTAAAACCTCTCTATAACTATACGATATTAATAGCCAGGATGACAAACCAATAGCTACAATAAAGAGCACAAAATAAACGAGTGCGTTTCTTGCTGCTAAGGATATTTTGGGTCTATATATCATTGTGTTTTTTAAAAAGCACACATAAATATAGTCCTTTTTATCGTTGAAAAAAATTGACCTGAAATGGGAAGTTGAATAAGTGGCTAAAAGGTATATCTTATATTGCAGTAAAATTTTCTTCAGGAATTAATTGACCTTTTTTATAACTTGTTGAAATAATATAAGTTCACTTTTTAGTGTTGTTAATTATAATAACCAAACATATTGAAATTTGATAATAAATCACTAGACTTGTAGAATTAAGATTTGTAAAGAAATAATCTCTCATGAATCGTATTAAAGAAGTTTTGCAGAATCAAGGAAGGTCTCAAAAATGGCTTTCCGAACAGGTAGGGAAGAGTTATGTTGTTGTAACCAATTATTGTAACAATAAAAAACAACCCACTCTTACCACCCTTTATAAAGTTGCAGAAGTGTTGCATGTTGATGTTAGAGAATTAATCATACCAATCGAAGACCTATAACTAAATTTGAATGTCAAAAAGAATAAATCATATTATAGATGAAATAGTTGATCAGTATTTACTGGAAGACGATAATTACAGACCTTGGATAATTGGATTTAGTGGTGGTAAAGATTCAACCGTTTTACTTCAATTAATTTGGAAAGCTCTTGAAAAAGTAAAAGACTATACAGGAATTGTTCGTAGAGATATTTATGTGGTATGCAATGATACAATGGTAGAAAACCCAATTATTGCAAATTATGTTAACCATGTATTGGACAAGATTGTAATTGCTGCAAGAGACCAGGATATGCCTATTCAAGTGCAAAAAACTATTCCAAGGTTAGAAGACTCTTTTTGGATAAACCTTTTAGGAAAGGGATATCCTGCACCTAATAACTCATTTAGATGGTGTACTGATAAGTTAAAAATAAAACCAACGACTCGATTTGTTGTTGAGCAGGTTGATGAAAAAGGAGAAGCAATTGTAATTGTTGGAACTCGGGCTGATGAAAGCGCAAATAGAGCTAGATCATTTAAAAAAAATGAAATTAGAGGAAACAGATTAACCAAGCATCCGAATCATCAAAACACCTATGTTTATGCACCGATAAGACATTTAATTTTAGATGAAATTTGGTATATCATTAATACAATGCCTTCTCCTTGGGGTGCTAATAATGAAGAATTATTTCAAATATATTCTGATGCCAGTGCAGATGATTATGAGTGTCCAACTATGGTAACAAACAAAAAGCATTCTTCTTGTGGACAAAGCAGGTTTGGTTGTTGGACCTGTACACTTGTGAAAAAGGACAAGTCAATGTCTGCATTAATTGAGAATGGTGTTACCTGGTTATCTCCTTTACTTAGCTTTAGAGATGCTTTATATAATGAACGTAATCTTCCAGTAAATAGAATGAAAACAATGAGGAATGGAAGACCTGCCGTTAATGAGATGGGGACATATACCCCTGCTTATAGAGCTAAGTTACTTAAAAAGTTACTTGAGGCTCAAAAAGAAATTCAAAAAACTTACCCTAATGCAGAGTTAATAACTAACCAAGAATTAGTTGCCATACAAGTAATTTGGTATCGAGATTTTATTTTTAAAAATAAGGTTTCGACAATTTATAATTCTGTTTACCAAAAAAAATTGGATATGAACAATCAAGATGAAAACTACAGAAAAGAAGAAGAGTTATTGAGTGAAGTATGCAAAAATGAAAAAGAATTTGAATTAATTCAAGATCATTTGAGCTTACTTAAAAACAAAGCACTTTTAACTAGAAAACATGGGTTAAAAGCAGACTTAGAAAGAAGAATAGAAGAGTATTTAAAAAAGAAATAATAATGTTCATAAAAGAAATTGAACTCAATAATTTTAGAATTTATAAAGGGAAAAACCCTATTGAGTTGTCTCCTTCTGGAAATAAAAATATAATCGTTGTAAGTGGTAAAAACGGTTTTGGTAAAACTACTTTTCTCATGTCTTTAGTGTGGTGTCTGTACGGAAAACATATGGAGAAAGTAGATGAGCTTTATAAGAAAGAAATTTGGGATAAGGGCGGTTATGGTAAATTTATAGGTAATAGTTTGAATCGTTTAGCTTCAGCCAATAATGAGACTACTTTTTCTGTTGCTGTAACATTGACAAACGTAAAAATACCAGACATTACTTGTAATGAAATAAAAATTGTACGTTCATATAATACGAAAACGGGTACATCTGAAAGTCTTGAAATTTTAATAGATGGTTACCCAAATCAAATTACAGATGATTTAACAACGGATAATCAAAGTGGGGGAGAAATTTTTATTCGAGAATTTATTCTTCCTATTGAAATTGCTAAATTTTTCTTTTTTGATGCAGAAAAAATTGTTTCACTAGCTGAAGTTAACTCTAGTGAACAAAGAAAATCACTTGGAATTGCCTATTCAGAAGTGCTCGGTATTCATAAATACGAAGCTCTTAAAAATCAATTGATTAGCATCCAAGATGATTATAGAAAAGAATCAGCTAAACCTGCTGATCAAAAAGAGTTCATTGATGTAGAAGCAAACATAAGTAAGTATCAAATTGAAATTCAAGAAATTGAAGAGAAAATAGAAGAATTGATACAAGATAGGGTAGAGAAGAAAAATGAATCGGATAAGATTCAAAGGACCCTTATTCAAGAAGGTAACCACATGTCAATTGAAGAAGTTACTCAATTGAAAAATGAAGAGGAAGAATTAGAATCTAAAATTAAAGAACTTCAAACTGAGCTTAGAGATCTTTTTGATCTAATTCCTTTTGGATTGGCAGGAGAAATTTTGATGAATGCTTCAGAGCAAATGGATGATGAAAAGAATTTTCGTCAGAATGAGTTTCGTCAAGAGGATGTAGATAATAAAACCAATAATTTTTTGAATGATCTTGACAGTGTCAAAAATGAATCTAATGTTGTTGTTGAAGTTAATGTCAGAAGGTTTTATGAAGACAAAATAAAGGAATTAATCAAAAAACATTTTTATGGTGATATTTCTGACTTACCATCAGATTTTCAAGCATACCACGACTTTTCTGATGCTCAAACAAACCAGCTTAATCAACTCATCAATAATTTGAAGCATTCATTTAAAGAGACTTTTACCAGAATTAATCATCAGTATTCACAGTCAAAGACACAGATAGGTGCGATTTCTCGTAAATTGAGAAAAGCTGAAAAAGATGCTGACGATTCTTATATCTCTGATTTAAGATCTAAGAAACAATTATTAGATGATGACATCAGTAAAATTGAATCACAATTGGATGATTTTAATCAAAAAATTGGAGAGTTAACAAACGAGTTAAAAACAAACAGACATAAGCAGACCGATTTAAGAAAGAAGATAGATATTTCTAAAGGGAATAAAAAGAAAAATGATGCGATTGAACGAGAGATCAAAACGCTGAAAAAATTTATTATACAATTCAAGGAACGAAAAAAGAGATCTTTAGAAGATAAAATTAAAAATGGTTTAAACATTTTGATGCATAAAAAGAACTTCATCAGTAAAGTTGATGTAGATATTAGTTTATCTGGTGAAGATATCGAAATTCGCTTGTTCACTATCGTCAATAAGAAAGAACAATTAGTTGATAAAGGAGCTTTATCAATGGGAGAAAGACAGATGTACTCTTCAGCACTTCTTAATGCTTTGGTGGATGAATCAAATATCGAATTCCCTGTTTTTATTGATAGTCCAATGCAGAAGTTTGATAAAGAACATGCTGAAAATATTATTAAACATTTTTACCCACAAGTATCTGACCAGGTAGTGTTATTTCCTTTGATTCATAAAGAGTTAACAGAGGGCGAATATGATCTGTTAAAAAAGAATGTAAGTAAATCATATCTGATTAATAATTTAAGTAATGATAGTTCAACATTTATTGAAGTTGAACCAAGAAAATTAATTGAAAAATACGACGAACTATATGTATCACCAAATTAATATAACTACCTCTTTAGCAAATAAAGAAATTGTACAAAGATTAACGAAAAAACTTCCAGTTGGTACAAAAGAAAATGTAATTGCCAGAATTGCACTAGGGTATTCTCTACAAACTGGAAAGAAGTTTTCCAAGGGAGAGTTTAATGAGTATGATTCAAAAGGAAAAGAGTATAAAGACCATATTTTATTTGATGCCAAATATAGAGATTATTATATCGCTTTAATTAGCCAGTATTATGAGGTTCATAATACTGATAGTAACATCCCTAAATATTTCAAATTACATATTGATCACGGATTGTCAAGTATTAATGACCTTTTTGAAAATAATCCCAAGTATACAATCTTCGATTTTTTAATAGAAAATCTAGATAGAGGAATATCGCATTTGGAAAATGTGGAAGTAAGCTTAGATGCAGTAAAAAATAACCAGAGTATCGAAAAAAGTTATTTTGCTTCCTCACTTTCGATCGAAGTTGGCAGTTTAATTGATGATAACACAAAAAAAATTGAACTTGAATTAAATAATACGGAATTGTACAATAATTGTCATATGGCAGTTGCAGGTAATTCCGGAACTGGTAAAACGCAATTTGCTTTAGAATTACTTTCTCAAATTACAGAAGGTTCAAATGGAAAAGTAAACTTCATTTATTTAGATTTTAAAGGATTAAAAAATGATGATTTAAAATACTATGAGCCTTTCTTCAAGCGAACCAAGTCTAAATTTATTGATGCTCCGCAAACACCTTTTCCACTAAATCCATTAACTTTTATTGATAATATTAATGATAAAAATAAGCTGATGGGAATCAGTAAATTCGTTGATATTATTGCAAAATATACGCCCTCAATGGGGAAAAAGCAGGAGCAAAAATTAAAGGATGCTACAAAAGAAGTCTTTTTAGATCAAACAAGTGGTAATTATCCAACGATTGGAGATATTAAAGAAAAGCTTGTTGAAAGCTATGAAGGGAAGGTGGATACATTGATAGAGGTAATGAATAGCTTGAGTGAGTACGAAATATTTGAGTCCAAACCAAAAGGGAGTTTTTTAAACCAAAATTACTATCTGTCTTTATCAGGTGATTTACCTAATGAAGTAAGGTTTACGTCAACATTTCTCATTATCAACTATATTTATAACACCTTCATGAATATGGAAAATACACCAGTTGAAAGTGGCTCTAAGGGATTGAGATATGTTTTATTGATTGATGAAGCACACGTAATTTTCAAAGAAAAAAAATCACAAGATTTATTAGAAAAAATATTGAGAGAGATTAGATCAAAGGGCGTGTCTGTTATTCTTTTGTCTCAGGGGATTGAAGAATTTAATCAACCAAGTTTTGATTTTTCTAGTATGTGTGATATTGCATTTCTTCTAGACATAAAAAATAAAGGAAACTTAAAAATGATAAATAAATTTTTAGGTTTCTCAGATAAGGAAGGGGCTAAAGTTGCAAGAAGTATGGAAAAAATAGAAAACGGGCAAGCCATTTCAAATATTAAGGAATTTGAAAAAGCTAGTTTATTTGAGTTGAATCAGTTTAGAAACAAGAAATAATGGATTACTTAGACCCTGCCAATCATTCAACTTACCGGAATCGTTTCTTAAAATACAGAAGAAAATTTGTTATTTGTCCAGAACAATGGGAAACAATTGATGGAAAGTATAATCACTTTAGCTGGACTGAAATTAAATTTGAAGAAGCAAGTAGAAACTCTTTGAATGATGTTGAGGGCTTATATTTATTTTTTTCATCTCCTAAAAAAGTAAATGCACTTTTTATGAATTACTTTTTTTACGTGGGAGAAACGAGTAGTTTACAACGAAGATTTGGTGAATATTTAGATAAAGTAGATAATCCTAAATCAGGTCAATATAAAATGTACACTATCATTGATGATTTTCCTGATAATCTTTATTTTTATTACGTAGAATTACCAGGGTATACTCAGGCGCAACGTAGAGAGATTGAAGATGAATTTTTGATAGCATTTACTCCACCAATAAATTCTAAATACCCTCAAGGTCTTCAAAGTATAATACAAGCAGCTTATGGACAATAATAGAAATATATTCAAACTTCCTGCAATTAAAGGGATAATTGGTGATTGGGTTTATTATCAAACAGCTTTGCCTTTTAAAAAGGTTGCAGAAATGATTGATAATAATCACTCAATAAGAGAGTACCAATCTTTAGATGATTACCTTCAAAGAGGACTTTCAAGAAGGTCAAAAAAAATAAAAGAATATCTCAATAGAGAAGATAGTAGATTTTTTAACTCTGCGATTATTGGAATATATGGTGAAAACCCAAATTGGTACAGGTTTGATTTTTCTCCTTCGGCAATTCCTGAAATGAGTTTACCTGACGAAATTTTGAATAGTATAGGAATTCTGGAATTTAGTGGAGGTGAAATACTATTTTCAATCGATGGACAACATAGAATTGATGGTATCAAACAGGCAATTGAAAGTAATGATTCGGATAGGTTTAACTTTGATGAATTACCAGTTATTATTATCGGTCATAATGAAACACCAGAAGGTAAGCGTAGAACACGTAGATTGTTTTCTGAAATTAACACAAAAGCTGTAAAAGTAACGGGGCTTGACGACTTGATAACAAATGAAGATAATCCTATTTCAATAAATGCAAGAAGAATTTTTGCGGAAATAGAATATTTTGAAAAGGATACATTAATCGCCCTAAATGCTAAGGCTAATATTGATTCAGAAGCTGATGAATTTACTACAATATTAAACATTCAAGAGGTAAATAAAACTCTTTATAAGCCTTCATATACACATAGGGATTTTAGACCTTCAGATACTGTGATTGAAGAATTATATCAAATCTCAAAGCTATTTTGGGATGGAGCTTCAATGGAAATCCCGTCTTATAAATTAGTAATAAGAGATAAGACAGAATCCGTTTCGCAATATCGTAATTCTGATGGAGGAAGCATGCTATTTCGACCAATTGGGATCAATATTTTGGCTGAGGCATATGTTAATTGGAAATCAGAAAAAAGTTCGCTAACTGGATTCTGGGAGGCATTTAGAAAACTAGACGCTGAGCTAAATGGGAATCATTGGAAAGATGTATTATGGGATAATGCGAAAAAAGTTATTAAAAAACCTTCGGTTAAATTGAAAAGAGAATATACCAAATATTTATTAGGATTAAGTTATGATCAAGAGTACGTTACAATTGAGTATAATAAATTGAAAGGTATAGAAAATGAGGAAGATAGAATTGCATTGCCAGAACACGACAATTAATTTCACGGATTTTATTGACAATAAAAGAAGTAAAATAATAGAAGTTTTTAAGGATAGAAAAAAGCCTGTAAGTAAATAGTTTCTGGAATTGAATAAAATCCTAATACGGTATATTCAAGGTGATATTGAACTATTTCGTTCATAATGAAAGTGACATATTACCTTTTAATCCTTCAAAAACAATTCTAATCTATTCTTCCGAAGAAAACTTGCACATATTCATCTTCAAAAACTTACCCTATTAAAATAACAATATGATAGTCTAATATATTAACTAATATTAGTGACAAGAATATGACTCCTTATGTATTATAAAATTGACTCCGAACTTCTAGAAGAAATGGTCGCTTACATCAATTCAAATTTACATAAGCACTCAAAAAGAATTCTAAAATACCTTCTAAGGTACCTAGGTTATAGATCTCTTAGGGACTATATCCAACAAACGATAAAAGATTATTTTGATTTAGAACTTGCAATAAAAAAAGATCAAATGTTCAAAATGGATGTTGTTACCCGTTATAAAAAATTAGAAAAATCAAATATTTTCACTCCTGTAAGACTGCTCAAAAAGACATATGTGGATATGTCAATGAGTTTGTTGAATACTATTAATATAATGGCAATTAACTATAGTAGAAGCAAGGAACAATTCACTGACTATGATTATCGAGACTACCTTGCCAGTTACTTGTCTGTTTTGGCAGATATTGATAGAAGAAGAAAAGGATTATTTAATTGGAATTGGGATGATAAAAAGATGGAAAAATATCTATTAAGGGAATTAAATGCAATAGAATCTATTATTGAAAATAAAAACAGAAAAGTTCGAATAACTCATCAATTTAAATTCTTGAAATCAGAACAAAAGCTATTATCGCTATGCTTACAATTGGAAAAATCTGGATTTATCAATAATGCATTAATTTTCTCAGAAATATTTAAAGTAAAAGGTTGCGTTAATAACATTGTAGAATCTAAAATTAGGTGGAATGGAAAACCATTAGAACTAATTTATTTATTCAGAATATTGATTGAATTTAAACTTATAGATGAGTCGGAAAGAAGCTTATTAAGTAGAAACTTATCTGATTTATTTCTTAATAAATCGGATGAACCACTTTCGAATAAAAATTTGGGAAATAGTATCTCTCGCTATATTTATGGAAAGCAACAACCCTTTAAGGGAAATCCAAGAAAATCAAAAAGGCTACAATGTTTGTTTGATGTAGTGAAAGCAAATTCACAATAAAACGAGGAAAAAGTGAGGAAAAATTGTTTAAACATCTCATTTCCCTTGTTTCACATTTATTAAAACTACAATTTCGTTAAATCATAAATAGTAGAAGATAGATGAATTAAACTAAAATTTTAATCAAAAAAAAGAAGAGATACCGTCTAAAATATACTCTTCCTTTTTAATAATTTATTGTAATATGAACAAATATAGTAATTTTCGTTTTTACAACGAAGAAATTTGGGTTGCGTCTAATTATTTAATTGACATTGGCGTCCCAAAAGGAACAATCGAAAATGGTATTTCTCGGAATAAAAGTAGGGGAGATCAATCATGGTTGTCAATAAAAGGTGAGTCTAGAAATTCAGACTCTTTCATCAAAATAAACAGCATTCCTCCTCAAACTTTCAGAAAGTATGGACTTAAAAGTGAACAAGAATATATTCTGAAGTATGGAGAAAAAATACTTTATCATAATGATGAATTAAAAAAAGAACAACTCCGATTTTTAACTGAAGTATTTACGATAGTCGCAAAAAATAAATGGTCTAGATATACTGCGCAATACAATAACTATTTCCCTAATCATGATTTGATTTATTCGTTAGCAGCTACTCACGCTGTCTTCGAAGAGATACTTCTATTACTTGATCAAAAAGAATATACCGTTGCAGAGATGTATGAATCATATATCAATATCCCTCTTGATGTAAAACTTTATTTCCGAGCATCTACTTACAGAAATTTTGCTTTAAAACTTAAGTTATGTGTTGAAAACAGAATTGAAAATACATTGCCTCACAAATCACTTTTAACAATATCAAATAATTTAAAACTAGATGATTATTGGAAAAGAAGGCTAATAATGTATTATTCAAAGCCAGTAAAGATGACCAAAAGTCATATTTGTGAGGTCATCAATGAAGAAAGGGTGAAAGAGGGTTTAGACCCATTGGCATATTCTACAATTCAAGCTTTTTTGAATGGAACTGAAATCAAAAATATTACCTTATTATCACGACACGGAAGAAGAAAATTTAGAGATGATATTTTACCATACTTTCAGTTAAGCTCAGAGTCAGCCAATGAAATATGGCAAATTGATGGAGCAAGGATTCCCTTTTTGTGCAAATATGAAGGAAAAACGACATTTTTAGACATTGTAATTGTGACTGATTTTTATTCCCGCAGATTGCTAGGATACAGTATTGGACAGACAGAGAATTCAGTTATGGTTGCTCAATCAATTAAAAATGCATTGCTTAATACTGGAATGTTACCAGCAGAAATAATTCATGACAATCACTCTCCTTATTACTCAGAAAAGACAGAATCATTAAAGGTTAAGATGCGGTATTTCGGAGTTAACTGGAAAAGAACGAATAATGATAGCCCAAGAGAGAAGGGGAGAATAGAACGGGTAATTGGCACACTAAATACTGCTCACTTCAGAAAAGAAGTTGGATATATTGGTGAAGGGATTAAATCTAAGCGTGAGTACTCGCTCCCCTGCATGGAATTGTTAATTAAATATCGAAAAATTGAAAACCTTTATACTATTCCAAAATTACTATCAATGGTAAATAGGTGTATTGAAAACTATAATTCAAATTCGGTTAATGGAAAACCGAGCCCTGCTTCTAAATACGCGCAATCACTTAGCTCGAACTCAAAAAAACACTTTAAAATTCTTGAGGACTATATGGTTCCCTATTTTTTCTATAACTCTTGTAAATACAAAATAAAAAATAGCCTAGTCTCTATCAATCGGAAGGGGATGCAAACCTCTAATTATACCTTACCACATGAGTTTAGAAATAAGTTGAACGGGAGTAGGGTAACTGTTTACCATGATAAAAGTATGGAGGAAGTATTTCTATTTTCTGTAAAAAAAGAGTGTAGATTCATTGTAAAGCTCGGTAAAGATTTAGTAATACCAAATATGCAAAGCAAAAGAGATGAAAAAACAATTACCTACGTGAATAAGATGAAAGCTGAAAATATTAAGCATGCAAAAATGAATAAAAAAATTCTTAAAGATGCGGATGAAATCTCAAGTTACGAAAATCTAACAGAACTAAGTAACAAAAAAGTGTTAATTGAGGGTATGGACGACAAATCACTATTAAAGAAAAACTTTGTCAACTCTATTATTGATGAAAGAGTAAAAAGCGAGTTTGAGTCATTAGATGTAATCAGAAAAGGACTAGGCGATATCTAAGAGGCAATTATGATAAAATTAAAAGAAATAGAATTATATAATACAAAGCTAATCGTTAAAGCATGTGCTGATGCTATGACCAATAAAAAAATGATTGGTATTGTTGATTATTCAGGAGCTGGTAAATCGTTTGCTCTCGATAAGTTTAATAGCGAAAATGAAGGCGTGTTTAAAATTGAACTTGGTGTATCAATGACACCAAAGGAAATGTATGCTCAAATACTGAATCAGGTTATGAAACAAGACATTACAAGAATGGAAAGTTCTTCGCAAATTATTAGACAGCTGAGACAAGAGTTGACAGAACTATCTGGGTCTAATCTGATTATCATAGATGAGGCAAGTAGATACAAAAAAGAAAAAGTTTCATATTTTCATGAGTTAAGAAATTTAACTCAAAATAACTGTGGATTAATTATATCGGGCCATAAAGACTATGAAAACATGCTTTCAAAATGGTCGAGTAGTGGAGTGCTAGGAGTTGAAGAGTTTGAAAATAGGTTTAGTTATTTTATCAAATTAATACGGCCTCAAGACCATGAAATCACTCTTCTTTTTAAAGAGAATGATTTGCTCAAAACAAAAAAAGGAAACGAACTACACCAGCAAATTTTGAAACTTGATAAAAAAAAATTGAATTGGCGGAAAATTACTAATTTGATTATCGAAAATCTGCCATGAAAACTAAAAGAATTTCAACTAAACTTTACACTATTAATAATAGTGTAAAGTAAATTTGAGTAATAGAATTAGATCTGTTCTCTTTTTTCACGTATTAGTTTAAAAAATCTGACAACTTTCATTAGTTTTGTCAGATATGAGCGAAATGAGACTTTTTGATACGGATGGAAATCGGTTGTATTTGAATTCATCAGAGATGAATTTATTCTTACAATCTGCCAAAGAGCAGAATCCCAAATTAAGAACGCTCGCAGAAACAATGTTATATACTGGGTGCAGAATTTCTGAGGCTTTACAACTAACAACAAGAAGTATTGAACGTGAATCAAATCGAATTGTCTTTAATAGTTTAAAAAAACGCAGGGGAGATGTTTTTAGAACAGTTCCAGTACCATCACACTTAATTGATCTTCTAACAATCGGACATAATTTAATCCAGAGACAAAAAAAAGAGAAAGATTCTAAAATTCTATTGTGGTCCTGGTCTAGACAGCACGCTTTTGAGCTCATCAGAAAAGTAATGATAGATGCTGGCATTTCAGAGGGAAAACACCGATCACCAAAAGGATTAAGACACGCATATGGGGTAAATGCTATAACAAAAGGGATCCCAATTAATATGTTGCAAAAATGGATGGGGCATGCTGATATAAAAACTACTGCTATCTATGCAAATGCCATTGGACAAGAGGAAGCGGATATTGCAAGTAAAATGTGGTAAATTTTAATAAAATTAACTTGTGGAGAATTCTTTAAAACATAACAATTATTTTGGCTCTGTCGAGTTTAGTGGTGAAGATCAAATTTTGCATGGGAAAATTATTGGTATCAGTGATTTAGTAACTTATGAAGGTAATTCTATGGAACAACTTAAAAATGCTTTCGTTGAAGCAGTTGAAAATTACCTTGAAACTTGTAAAGAGTTAGAAAAATCAGCAGATAAGTATTTTAATAGCTGAATTTTTTTAATGTTATTGTATCGATTAATTTACTTTTTGTAAAATTATGAATAATATAAAAAGTGAAATTTTAACTTGTGACCGACACAATTTACAAATAATAACAGAATCCTAAAAATACTATTTTAACTTGTGAAAGTTCAAATTTAACTTGTGACCGACATTAACCAATTTAAAAAGATGAGCGTTGGGTTTGCGCGCTATTTAGCGAAGCCAAGCGTAATGAGAATGAAGCGCAGACATAATATACATTATAATTGACGAAATGAGGTTTCTTGGCCTGACTATAGATTCAAACCATTTTGGCTTATAATTTATATTATGTTAAATAGTGTTGATAGCCATCTACTCCATAAATCAATAGACAATAAAAAAGATAAATGAATTAAACTATGAGACAATCATCACATAGATGTACACCAACATAAAAATTGGTGTAGAAATGACGTATAATATTAACGCCGTATTACGTGATTTACTTTTGGATAATTCCTGGCTGGGTTTATAATATAAATAAAAGCCAAAACACATAAAACTGATGACGAATCCAATACTCGCCAAATTAAACCAATTCAAAAATTCTTGCGATTGCAATATTTCAAATTCTGGTTGTAAATTAAGCACAATTACCAATAAAGGAAATAATGCCAGGATACTTCCCCATTTTAACAAAGTCAGTCTTTTTTTCATGCTTGTATTAGGTTGACTTTTATTTCTATGATTTGGTTGCATGTTTGCATAACTATTTATAATTCAAAATCAGAACCAAAACTAAAAATGATTACGACAATCAATAGTATTATGCCTATAATGGTCAAAATAGCTGCTACCGCCAGGTAAAGCTGAATAATGACATAAAGCCACATATTGGCAGGTTCTTCAGATTGCCTATTCATTTTGATGAGCATAAACACACAAGCCATACTCATCAAAAAGCCAATAACTCCCCACAGCATATAAATGCCTCCATAAGCCCTGTCAGCATACTCGTAACCGGTCAGAAAGTTAATCACCGCCCATAAAAATGGCATGATGCATAGTATGCTTAAACATTGCAAAACCGCTTTATTGACACTCATACTCTGATAACGTCATAATGGACAATTCATTGTTAGCGAGCTTAAAGAAAACAGCCACCCTGCTTACGGAGTGGCTGTTTAATTACACCTATGAAAAAACAAATACTAGAAAATTGGTGTAATTTCTTTAATATCTCCTATCTGCAATGCGTCGTTCGGCTTCTACATGTTGAAGTTCTTTTGTTAAACCTTACCGCCTGCCCAGCTTCATTCTCGTACCAAATGATATTATGCGCAAAATTTTCATTACGTTTCACATTAGAAATGTGTAAATCGGATGTGTGGTTTCTGCCATTTTGGTTATCAATCGTTAATCTGATATTTAAATTCTTAATTCTGTTTGAATTGACCTTACAATCATATCTCATGTCCATCCCTGCCGCTATGGCTGTTTTATGGAAGGCCTCTATGTCTTCTCCAGTGGTTTTCTCCGTCACTGTAAATACTTTACGGGTCAATAATTCAAGTTCTTCGCTGTCGTGCACTCCAATGGCTTGAACATGATTATGCTGTCTGACATGGACGTCTTCAATAATATTGGCCACTGCCTCTTCAACGTCAGCAACCATTTCTAAAATATCTTCACGCAATTCAGATTCATCTGCCATGTCTTCAATATAATCATCTAAATCAACCATCTCTCCCTCTCTATTTTGAATTTGAATATGCTCAATGTCCTCTACTATTTGTTCAATATGTTCCTCTAAATCATGCCCCATTTCTTCAGTTACTTCCCCCACATTAGCCAAAAATTCTTCTAATCTGATCATTTCACCATTTTCTACTTCAATTTCTATGTTTTTAAGTTGAGACTCTACTTCCGATAATATGTCTTCAATTTTCTCCATACTTATTTCCAATTGTTTGGTGGCCTCTTCAATCACCTCCTCAACATTCGTTGAACTATCTGGTTCAATGGTAATGGTTGAATCATCTGGTTCAAAATCAGCAATGATTGCCTCAACAAACAAATCCTCGGGTAATACATTGCCCATTGGTGTATTGGTGGCTACTAATTCAGTTTGTGTATCCATAACATGATCCGAAACGGCTTCGTTGGGTTTTAAGGCTGTAGTATATACTAAAACGGCACTCGATAAAATTGTTACAGCTGAAATACTCATAATAAAAAATTTAGATTTTAAAATTGAACTTGTGATAATTTTGGCAGTCAATAAACCGGCACCGCCAATTGCCAAACCAGACAACAATGCCTTTTTGGTTGCTTGATATGAATGCTGAGGCGCTTCTACTCTTGCCTCTGCAAATAAATCATCTAATAATGGGTTATTCATGTCTTCCATTTTCATTGGTCTACCTCCCCTCTTTTGTGAACTGATTCAAAGGTTAAAATGGCCGCTAACCGTTCTCTTCCTCTTTTCAATCGCTGTTTTACAGCTGACTCACTGGCATTTTGTATCTCTACAATATCCTTAATGCTAAATCCTGAAATTTCAAATAGAATGATTGCTTCCTTTTGTTCTACTGGCAATAACGATAGCGCCTGATGAAGCAAGTAAACATTGGCCGATTGCTCGGTATTCGCCTGCTTATCTACAATATTACTCATATCGAGTCCTTCTGTATCCATTGTTTTCTTTTCTTTTCTGGCGTTAGAAGCCAAATAACGGACAGATATTGTAAAGAGAAAAGACAAAAATGCCTTTTCAGATTTTAAGGTATCAAATTTTGAATAAGCCAGTAGCAGGGTCTCATTCATTAAGTCTTTATAATCAAGGTCGCCATACACCCTAGCCCTGCAAAAACGCTCAAACCGATCGTGGATTGGTTCATATAATGCTAAAAATTTATTTTGCTTTGAGGCCATTACTTGGGTTTCTAATAGTAAGAGGTAATTATGGTATAAAAAGTTACATGAAATTTAATTTTTTTATTTTTTATCCTTAAATTTGACAAGATGACAAACTTAATTAACCCATAAGTTATTGTTTATTAATTAATTAGAATCAAGCATAATGTGATATAAAATTTATTATGCTTGCATAGTAAATTTAACATATTATGGCACACGAAATCAATCACACTACGTTTAGAGCAAGTCTTACCCCCAATCGTATTTTTAATCTACAGTTTAAACCTAATACCACTTCAAAAGTTAACGATATAAAAGCAGGTTATGATGCTTATTTAGAAATGGCTCAAGGAGATCCCATCAAAGTATTAATCGAAGCTGGTCCAAACTCTTATTTTGACGTTAATGCGCATGAATGCATAAAAGAAGGAGAAGTTTTGCCAAAAGCAGAAGCCATTGTCACCCCAAGTTTAGCCATTCGTTTAGTGATTGATTATTATATTTATTCTAGAAAAAATAAACATCAGGTTCGTATTTTTAAAACAAGGGCATTAGCGCTAGAATGGCTTGAATCGTTATAGATTTTATTAACTACTTCATTACATTGTTTTTAACATGTATTTCGCTGAAGTATTTTCTTATTATTTGTTAAATTGTTTTAACCCTCGAGATAAAAGTATTATGTTTGCATAATATTTTAAGCTTGTAGGTATGTTATTAAAGGCCCACCACCAAAAGTTTTATGCAGAATTAGTCAATGACGATCTATTCTACATTAAGTATAAGGACGATTCAGTCCTTACAAAAGATGACTTTGAATCGAGTTATAATTGCTTTTTAGAATTAGCTCAAGGCAGACCATTAAAGTCGTTAATTGAAGTTGGTAAACACACTTCTATCGACAACAAAGTAGAGTCATGTAATCCCAAAGGGTTAAGAAGCAGAGCTAAAGCGATTGTAACCGATAATTTATCGATTCGTTTAGCTGTTAATCAAAATTTATACGAAGTACATAATCCACAAAAAACGAAAGTTTTTAGAAAAAAGGATGACGCCCTAGCCTGGCTTGATTCTGTGCAATAGCAAAGTTCAATTATTTGAATTATCTTCGGCATACTTTGGAACCGAAGATTAATATTGTGTTTGAAGATGAGTGGCTTAAAATTGTGAATAAGCCAAGCAACTTAATTGTCCACCATTCTAAATATGCCAGAAATTTAGATGAGGCTTCCCTTTGTCAGATTTTAAATAGACAACCTATGGGTGCCGATTTACACCCTGTTCACCGATTAGATAGAAAGACATCTGGGTTAATCATTTTTGCTAAACGTAAATCTGTCATCCCCCTATTCCAGGACTTATTCAATGCGCAGAAGATTAAGAAAACATATATTGCCCTTGTTCGTGGATTTGTATCTGGTTCAGGTCAGCTGGATTACCCCATACGGGCAGATGAAGATACCGTTTATAAAACCGCAGAAACAAATTATACGGCTTTGCATTCCTTTGAACTAAGCATTCCAGTGCTCCCCTATTCTACTTCACGGTATACGCTTCTTAAGCTTGAACCTAAAACTGGTCGGATGCATCAATTAAGAAAACACATGAATAAATTTAGTCATCCAATTATTGGGGATCCAAAGTACGGTAACCGGCATCATAATCATATGTTTATTGATGAGTTGAATATCTCTAACTTATTTTTGCACGCGTATTCGCTTGAGTTCGTTCATCCAATGACAAAGAAAAAGATAGCAGTTAGTGGCGATTTTCCTGATTTTTGGAATCGAATGATCAGAATTTTTAAGGTCAATTACGAATTACCCTAGTAAGCGGATTCAAAATGCAGGCTGGCACCAATCATAAAATATGGGTTACTGAAACTTGTTTTGGTAAAATCCTTTACTTTCGAATCTAAGCGCCAATATTTACCAGAAACGTCAAAGGCATAACCCAATTTAGCATTCAAGCTAATGATTGGTAAAGTGAACCGGCCTTCAATATAAGGATCAAGGTAAAACACATCATTTTTATAGATGGTAATATTCTCATTATCGAACTGAATTAGGTTTGGAACAACATTGTCCTTTCTCTCTTTTAAATAGACGTTTCCGTAACTGTAATTTAAACCAATTGAACCAATTGCCCATTTATTACCAAAAGGAAAAGCGTTTCCTAAGGTAAAAAGGTATTGCTTTAAAGAAAATCGATCCCCATTGCTTATTTCAGGAATAAAACTATAACTGGCATGAAATGAAGACACCTTTAAATCGTAATAATCGAATCCAATTTCATAAAAGGTTTGATTAGAACTGAACGTATTCGATCCTACCTGACTAATCGCAAAATTGAGGGTGTTTATTTTATTGAGATATCGAATACCAGCGTTGACCCCAAAATGAACTGATTCTAATCCAAAATTAAAATCATATTCATTTTCGAAACCTTCTTTTGGGTAAGTATTGACAATGATATAAGGCAATGAATTTGAAAACCCTACCAATGGGTTATCTCCATTTAAATAGGAAATATCAATAAGGAAAATTTTGTTTCTTTCTAAAAATTGTTCACCTAAGTCTAAACTCGAAATCATTTCGCGTTCATAGGCATTATAGTTTTGATATAAGACTGGTATAGCCACTACTCTATTGTTGTAGAATGGATCATCCATCTCTCCTATTCTTTTGGCAATCGACGACATATCATACGAATAACAACGCTTCGCTTTTTTATTTGAATGTAAGTGACAACGACCAAATTGTCCATAGAATTTTGGTCTGTCATACCTCTTGGTTAATCTTTCAAATTGCTCAAGCATAAATCGCTCCCTGGTAATTGGACCCGACAAGTCACCTTCTTTTTCTTCTTTAAACCACTGATGCCCTTTTTCAATACTCTCTAGAATATCCCTAAATATGGGATAGGTATTACCCAATTCCAATGCCAATGAATCTTTCAGTCGCTCAGCATCATATATAATGGTATTAAAAGTAGACCATGCATCCAATACATTTCCATTCAAATTGAATCGGGTACCACCACCGTTATATATTTGATCGGGTGAAGCATCTATAAACTCAGAAGATCCTAAGGCTTTAATAGATTCATAAATTCTTCCTGTCTCACCTTTAGTAGAAAGAGTATCAACCATATCATTCAAAGCGAAAATAGCATATGCAGGATAGCGTTCTACATCAATACCGTGTGTTCTAATTTTTAAGCTATCTGGTTGGAATTCGTTGTATTTTCTAATCTCTTTAACCATATCGAAAAACGGTTCATAAAACCGATCTTCCAAATAAAAAGCATAATCTAAATCTTCATCAATAGTAATTTTACTAATGATATAACCTATTGCTGGTCCTTGTTCGAATAAAAAATGATTCACACCAAACGTCTCATGCAAATACACCAAAAATTTAAATTCAGTTTTAGAGTTAACCCTTGCATAAGCATGGTTTTCGCCAGTTAAAAAAACAGTCTTATCTGTAAAACTAGAATCTATGAAAAAATTAGTCAACTCCGAATAATCCTTAGTGTCATCAATATCGACCTTTGCAAAACGATCTTGACCATAAAGACCACAAGTGCCGAAAACTATCAAAATCATTAACGTGTATTTCATATTATTCTGAGTTTACATAAAAAATCCGCAGCATTAGAGTTAACTGCGGATTTTCTAGTTTGTATTTATAGAGTAAGTGAGTAATTTTAGCTCATTCCCATTTTTTCTTTTAAGGCGGCTAAACTATCAGATGCTTTAACTTCAGCTGTACCTGATTCTAAAGCTTTATTAATTTCATCATCAATTGAATGACTTTCAGAAGCAATATCAGCATATGACTCAGCTAAAGCTTCCTCTTGAGCTACTTTTTCTTTCATTCTTTCGAGCATACTTACTGTACTAGAAGAATCGACATCAGCTAATTGCTTATTAATATTTTTTGTAGCAGTAGACACTTTGGCTCTTGCTTTTAAAGTCTTTAATTCGTGCTCAAACTTTTTAATATTCGATTTTAAATTATCAATATTTCCGTCTAATTTATCAACATGAGCTTCAAACTTAGCCTGGTCAGCTTTATTCACTTCAGAAGCTTCAGTTAAGGCTTCTTTTTGAACTAAGCATTCGCTGGCCAATCTATCGGCTTCTTCAGCGGTAATTTCACCCGCTTCTGCTCTTTTTAACAACAATACAGCCTTTTTTTCATATTCCGCTGCCTTTTTATCTGCTGCTTCAGCATCATTTTTTGACCGAATAGCCAGAGCTTTTACTTCAGCTAACGCCGTTAAAGCTGAACTCAAATTAGTTTTTAGTTCCCTAATCCCCTCCTCTGTCATTTTTATAGGATCTTCGAGCTTATCGACTAAAGAATTTGCTTCGGCAGTGCCAATTCTGAATAATCTCTTAAATAGGTCTATTATTTTTCTCATATTGTTTTTTTAGTGCAATTTTTAAATCACTGGGTTTTGTTACTGACCCAAATATACAATATCTTCCATAATTTAATAATCAAAGGGCTTTTTTTTTGAATTGAGATTTTTCTGGCTTTTAAGCAGTGGACTATTAAAAAGAGATACATTTGCATAAAATTCGTCAAAATGGATAAGTTTAAAAATAGAATTAAGTACTATTTGGTTGGCTTTTTAATGGGCATCATTGCAGTTGCATTCTTTTTTGGACAGCGGGGTTGCACCTGGTTACCAGGCAATAGAGTAAAGAGTGTTATAGCGGAAAACAATATTATTGTTGGAGACAGTATTTCGGCATTACTCAACTGCTTAGCGGATGATTCTCAACCCATTTTCGATTTGTTAAACCAAGATGGAAATGTTGATTTTAGTGGCAGTCAGACTCAAGCCGAACATAAAATCTATAAAATAGACGGTAGTGATGAATTGTCGGTTTATTTTAAACTATACGAAAATAAGAATGAAAATTCCTATTCCGAAATCATCCAAATTCAATCTCCGAAAGTCACCTGTCAAACAACACTTTCCAATCAAAACAAACAACCCCTGGTATTGCCTCATCAGTTAATTATGACCATTATTGAAGCGCATAGTTTTACCTATTACCCTATTATTGATTGCCAAATAGCTTGCTACGGCATTCCAGAAGATAGCCTAAAAACATTGCACAAACAGGCCCTTTTAATCGAAACACCGGATATTCCTGGACTGATTAATAAAGTCTATAACATTACCACCATGTTCGACCACAAAAAATACCTTGTTCAGTATGAAATTGGTGAAAATAGGACTAGAATTAAAAACATAGGATCTTTAGAAGACAATGAATCTTTAACTTGTAACTGCGAATAAATAAAAAAAGAGATTCAATTTTAAATTTTAATGCTATCTTTGCACCCTTAAATAATTATTAACCGGGGTTTCGTACCCCAACTATAATCCAATATGGCAACAAAAATTAGATTACAAAGACACGGTAAAAAAAGAAAGCCTTTTTACCACATAGTAATTGCAGATGCAAGAGCTAAAAGAGACGGACGTTACATTGAAAAAATTGGAACGTACAATCCAGTAACCAATCCAGCAACAATTGATTTAAATATTGAAAAAGCGGTAAGTTGGTTACAAACTGGTGCACAGCCTACTGACACTGCAAAATCAATTTTGTCTTACACAGGAGCACTTTATAAAAACCACTTATTAAATGGTGTTACAAAAGGAGCTTTAACTGAAGCGGATGCTGAAAAGAAATTTCAAGCATGGTTGACCGAAAAAGAAGCAGCTATTCAAGCTAAGAAAGATGGTTTGGTGAAAAGCGCAGATGCTGCGAAAGCCAAAATTCATGCTGCTGAAAAAGAAGTTAATGAAAAAAGAGCCGCAGAAATACAAGCTAAAAACACACCTCCTGCTGAAGAAGTAGCTGAGGAAGAAGTTGCAGAAGAAGCTACCGCAACTGAGGAAGCGCCAGAAGCTAGTGCTGATGAAGCACCAGCAACTGCAGAAGAAGAATAAAAAATGTTTGATAAAGAGGATTGCTTCAATTTAGGTAGCATTGCTCGCTTACATAGTTTTAAGGGAGAACTGTCAATATTTTTAGATGTTGACGATCCTAAAGAATTTAAAAAACTGGAATCAGTATTTGTTGAAATAGACAATATATTGGTTCCTTTTTTTATTGAACATATTCTGATTAGAAACAAAGGCTTTGCCGTTGTAAAATTTGAAGGAATTAATTCCGAAATAAAAGCAAAACGCCTTTTAAAGAAAAAACTTTACCTCCCGCTTGATTTATTGGATGAATTAGCGGATGATGAATTTTACTTATTCGAAATAGAAGGATTTAAAGTAATAGATTCAATTCATGGTGATATCGGAAACATTATTAAGGTTTTAGATTACAAAACTAATCCAATGTATGAAATTAATTTCAAGGGTAAAGAAATATTGATTCCAAAGCAAGACCAGTTCTTTGATCGTATTGACTGGGACAATGAAACCATATATTTGAAAGCACCGGAAGGTTTAATTGAGATGTATCTTGAGGACTAAACTTGAATGTAGTTATTTTATTAAATTGCGTTAAAATAAAAATCGAAGAAAATGATTGATTTAAAATTTAAAAGAACGATTAACAAACCAATAAAAGAGGTCTGGAAGTGCGTTTTTGATGATTTTACTAATGCGCATCAATGGGCTACAGGGACGCCAACTTGCAGAAAAGGAGAACCTCACGAAGATTTCGACAGAGTATGTGATACAGAAACAGGGAAACTGATGGATACGCTTACTAAAGTTGATAAAGAAAACCACTTATTTGAGTTCTCCGTTAAGGGATTGCCGTTCTTTGTACGGTCAGTAGTGAGTACTTGGAAACTTAAGAAAATATCAGAAACACAGACGGAGATTGAACTTGGGCCGAGAATTGAAGTAATGCCAGTTATTGGAACAATAATGCAAATCCCTATGAAAATGGCATTTAAAAAGCTATATCCCGGTTTGCTAGATGATTTAACCTTTTATATTGAAGAAGGAAAACCTTCGGCCAGAAAACAAAAGGAAATAGACAGCAAAAAGTAATAGCAATTAGGAAAAGTACAATATAAAAGTTGTGTAATGCACATACCCACCTTCGCTTGGTATTACCGTATCATTGATTCCGACTGTTAACTCGCAACTATTAGCTACAACAAGTTTTCTAAAAAATAGTACTTTCGTCCAATGACAGCATCTTTAATCGTATCATACTATAAGCATTTACCCAATTTGCAATTAATTCTGGAAGGACTGAGCGTACAATCTTTCAAAAATTTTGAGGTTATAGTGGCTGAAGATGATGCTAATAGCGATACCATTACTTTTATTGAGAACGCACGAACACGCTATCCTTTTGAAATTAATCATGTTTGCCAGTCAGAAGATGATGGATTTAGAAAGAACAAAATACTTAATAAGGCCATTATCGCTGCAAAAAACGATTTGATCCTATTTATTGATGGTGACTGTATTCCGCACAAGCATTTTATTAAAAATTACTTAAAGATCAATGCTGAAAATGTGATATTAAGTGGCCGAAGAGTGATGCTTGGTGAAAAAATTAGCGAAAACATGCGGCGAATAGGTAAACTCTCAAAACTTAATTTTTTTTCTTTGATCAATACAGGCTCTTTCAAAAAGAAAGAAAGCATCTATTTTCCGTATTTTAAATTGAGCTTTAAAAAACGAGGCCTTTTAGGCTGTAATTGGGGCGTATTAAAGTCTAATCTGGAAATGGTGAATGGATTTGATGAAGACTATACTTCGCCCGGCGTTGGCGAAGATGTGGATATTGAGTGGCGCCTAAAGGCGCATGGACTTAGCACGGTATCCATGAAAAATAAAGCCATTGTTTACCACTTGCATCATAAACGAAGCTATGGAGAAGACAAAGTAGCTGAGAATTACAAAAAACTAGAAGCTAAGAAAAAAGCTGACCAAATTGTTTGCCTCAATGGGTTGAAGAAACTAATGAAATATAATTAAACTAATGCTTTGGACAGCTAGAGCAAGGTTTTTTACCCTTTTTATACTTTTTACAGCATTTTTTCTTTTTACAATCTAACTCAAACGGACGATCTGAGTTTGAAAAGGGCGATATTATTGGACTTTCAATCAAGAAATGTATCTTTTGTTGTGCTAAATTAGAATAATTCTAAATAAGAAACAAATTCAACCAAAAATACTTATCAACACTTTTCGTTTTATTTATCTTTTTTGGTAAAAGAAAAAGTTTTGTAATTTAAACGCACAATTAATTTAAGCATTATACCATGAGTCATTATACCATTAAAAATATGGCCGAATATCTTCAGGCCTACTCAGAATCTATTAAAAACCCTGAAGGTTTTTGGGCAGATATAGCAGATAATTTTTCTTGGTATAAGCGCTGGAATAATATATTGTCATGGGATTTTCAAAAACCTGAAATTAAATGGTTTGAAGGCGCACAACTTAATGTTACTGAAAATTGTATTGATCGACACTTGTTGACAAAACCCAATCAGACAGCCATACTTTTTGAACCAAATGACCATAATGAGGCAGCACAGCATATCACTTATCAAGAATTACATACTAGAGTGAATCAATTTGCTAACGTATTAAAGGCTAAAGGCATTCAAAAAGGCGACCGTGTCTGTATATATCTGCCAATGATTCCTGAATTAGCCATTTCGGTATTAGCCTGTGCAAGAATTGGTGCAATACATTCCGTCGTATTTGCTGGTTTTTCATCAAGTGCACTAGCCGCTCGTATTAATGATAGTGATTGCAAAATGGTTATTACTTCTGATGGCGCCTATAGAGGAGCAAAGACTATCGATTTAAAAGGCATAGTGGATAAAGCGCTTGAGGAATGTTCATCAGTAACAAGTGTATTAGTTGCAAAAAGAATCCAATCAGACATCACCATGTTAGAAGGTAGAGATGAATGGCTGCAACCTTTACTGGATAATGCTGCTACAGATTGCGCGCCTGAAATAATGGATGCTGAAGACCCATTGTTCATTCTTTACACATCAGGGTCAACTGGTAAACCAAAAGGTATGGTACATACAACAGCAGGTTATATGGTTTATGCCTCCTATACATTTAAAAATGTATTTCAATACAATGATAATGATATATATTGGTGCACAGCTGATATTGGGTGGATAACTGGGCATAGCTATATTGTTTACGGACCACTTGCCAATGGTGCTACTACAGTGATGTTTGAAGGCATTCCATCTTATCCAGATTGTGGTCGCTTTTGGGATGTTGTTGAGAAACACAAAGTCAACCAGTTTTATACAGCACCAACGGCCATTAGAGCCCTGGCGAAGGAGAATCTTGATTTTGTCAATAAATATGACCTTTCATCTTTAAAGGTATTAGGAACGGTTGGAGAGCCAATTAATGAAGAAGCATGGCATTGGTATAACGATAATATTGGAAAAGGTAACTCGCCAATTGTAGACACCTGGTGGCAGACTGAAACTGGCGGCATAATGATTTCTCCAATTCCAAATACCACACCAACCATTCCTACCTATGCAACACTCCCTCTTCCAGGTATTCAGGCAACACTTATGGATGAAAATGGTCAAGAAATCAACAATAAACAAGCAGATGGAAGATTGTGTATTAAATTTCCATGGCCATCAATGGCAAGAACCATTTGGGGCAATCATCAGCGTTATAAAGACACCTATTTTTCTGCCTACGCAAACATGTACTTTACAGGAGACGGAGCTTTAAGGAATAAGGATGGTTATTATAGAATTACTGGACGAGTGGATGACGTCATTATAGTTTCAGGACATAATTTGGGAACCGCCCCTATTGAAGATGCGGTCAACGAACATCCAGCTATAGCAGAATCTGCCATTGTTGGCTTCCCTCATGACATTAAAGGCAATGCGCTTTATGGCTACATTACCTTAAAAGAAACTGATAAAGGGCAATTAGATCATGATTTACGAAAAGAAATTAACCAAATAATTACCGAGCGGATCGGGCCAATTGCTAAACTGGACAAAATACAATTTACCAATGGCTTACCAAAAACACGATCGGGCAAAATTATGAGAAGAATTTTAAGAAAAATTGCCAATAAAGACACTAATAATTTAGGCGACACTTCTACCCTTTTGAACCCTGAATGTGTTCAAGAAATTATAGATAATGCATTGTACTAATAACTGACTATTAATTATAACTTTTATTTCTCGTATTTTTTGCTACTTTTAATTCATGATTAAAGGACTTTTTGAAACCCATCTTCATGTTTCTGATCTGGATAGGTCAATTGATTTTTACATTCAAATTTTGGGTCTTGAATTAGCTTATGTAGATCGAGAAAGGGCTGCTGCTTTCTTTTGGATCAACAAACCCAAATATGCCATGTTAGGTGTTTGGGAAAAACCTGAAGAACAAGTATTTCCAAATCATTTTGCTTTTGAGACCACACCAGATTTTGTACTCAATGAAGCGGTTAACTTTTTACATTCAAAAGGTATGACTGCTCGAAATTTTTTTAATGATGGTAGTGAAACACCAATGGTTTTTGCATGGATTCCTGCTATTTCTATTTATTTTAATGATCCAGACGGGCATTCACTGGAGTTCATAGGCATTCTTGAAGGATTGAGTCAACCAGAGCTTGGTGTTATTACCTACAATGAATGGGTTGAAACACTATAGCATCAGATTTATTTGCCATAAAAAACTTTGTCCTTTGTATATTTGTATTCCTATATGAGTATAATTAATATTCGAAAGATAGAGCAAAGTGATAATAAAGATCTTGCCAAAATTATCAGAGAAGTATTTATAGAGTACGGTGCTCCTAAAAAAGGAACGGTTTATTCAGATCCCACAACTGATGAGCTAAGTGAGTTATTTAAAACAGACCGGTCTGCTTTATTTATAGTTGAAAAAGATAAAAAATTACTAGGATGCTGCGGCATATATCCAACAAATGGTCTGCCAGAAGATTGTGTTGAAGTCGTGAAATTTTATTTATTGGCTGAAGGAAGAGGTAAAGGTTTAGGCAAAGCGCTATTCGAAAAATGTAAAAATGAGGCCATTGAGCTCGGGTTTTCCAAACTATACTTGGAAAGCACACCTGAATTCAAAGAAGCCATTGGACTTTACAAAAAACTAGGATTTACACAATTGAATGAACCACTCGGAGAATCAGGCCATTTTGGATGCAATATTTGGTTCCTGAAAACGCTATAAATCAATATGGAAACAGCTAATATCAGTGACATAAAAAAGGACTTAAAACAAAAGACACCTGAAGAACTTCAGGCTATTGCATTGAAACTTGCCAAATTTAAAAAAGAGAACAAAGAATATTTGACTTACCTTTTATTTGAGTCGGACAATGAGGAACGATTTATTGAAACGGTCAAACTTGAAATCACCCGATTATTTAAAGCGATTAATAATGACTCATATTATTTCGTCAAAAAATCAGTCAGGAAAATTCTAAGATTGACTAAAAAATACATCCGTTTTTCAAAAATAAAGCATACTGAAGCAGAATTATTACTTCATTTCACTGATGAAATGCTACTCTTAGACCCGAGCATTAAATACAATACTGTGCTCACAAACATCTATTTAAAGCAACTTGAATTGGCCCAAAAAGCCATCAGCACACTTCATCCAGATCTTCAATTTGATTATAATGAGCGGTTACAGTAACAAATTTGCTTATCTCACGTTAAATATCTGTAATGATTGACTTAAATGGTAGAAAGACATTACCAAATTTCGACACATTTGAGTATATTTGTTTAACTAAAAAAAATCAAAAATGAAAAAATTACTTTTTATTGCTTTAACTGGATTGGTATTTATCTCTTGTAACAAGGACCAAAAAGCAATTAACGATTTAGATGGAAGGTGGAAAGCATCTAGCTATATTCAAGAAACATTTGATGAAACTAACGATTTTCTTGAAGACGGAGCAGGATATGAGATGACATTTACTAAATGTAAACAACCTAAAGATATTTCATTTGCTGACGAAGATATTTTTGAAGAAGTGCTTGAAAAAGGATGTGATTTGGAGATTGCAGTTACAGATTCTACTGGTTCAAACTATAGAATTGCTGGTAAATACGTTCTTTCAGAGGACGGTACTTTTATTACATTCGCTACAACTGAGTTTGTAACCTCTGTTCAAGAAGCAGAAGATGAAGATTTTGACGACAAGCTTAGTTTTTTCTCTATTACTGAATTAACAACTAGCCAATTAAGTTTAATATTAAACGAAGATGGTGTTAAAAACACGATTGTTTTGGATAAATAACATAAATAATAATTAATGGAAAAGACCTTGCTTATGCAAGGTCTTTTTTTATTGTCTGAAATAAGATAGTACTGATTTTGATGGAGAATTTGCGTAATCAAAATGTAATTTAGAGAAAACATTATCCCCCACTATTTCATCAAAAGATGCGATCACATCCAACAATGAATCATCAGTTAATCTGTTCTGGTTTTGATACATTTTTACCACATCCATCAGGGTAAGACCGTATTCTTTTTGAAGACTCTTGTCTGCCAAATAAAAATAACTGCTTCCAGCATAATAAAGTGAAGAATAATTATAATTACGCTTTAACTCATCACAAAGCTCTATCATTGTCATTTCAGGATATCTCATTAAGTTTTGATCCTTACCAATTCTATTATAATAAATAGAATCAAACGATTCGTTTGTATAATACCCCTGGTTAATCATTATTTTTCGACTCAGATAAGTCGCATAACCTTCCGAAAACCACATGTTAGCCTTCCCAACAAAAGGAGCGGACAAATGACTTATTTCATGTTGCGCTGTCCAATCACTCAAAAAATCCTCTAAATCATAATCAGGATTAATATAAAAATGAACCGATTGCTTTCCTATTTTTCTTGAAGTATGCGCATATGGTACTGGTTCATTTCCATCAGATAGATGTAAATAATAATGAACATCAAACTGATAGACACCGATAGTAAATCTTGTTATTTTTGTAATCTCTCTTAACCAAGTCTTTAATTTTTCTTGATCATTGGTAGAAAAATTGTATAAGCCGTGCCAAACAATCTTATGCGCTTTTTCAGAAATATCAGCTTTACCATTATCAGCAACTAAACTAGGAGCTGTCTCAGCAGAATCAGATGTGCATTGCACCGAGCTAACGATTAATAAAAAGTATAAAAGGAATTTCATTTAAAGTGTATCAGCATAAAAAAAGGATTCTCGAAAGAACCCTTTTTTGTTTTAATATTAATCTTACCTATTATCTATGCTAATGAATGGTCTATCATTATCACCAGTATAAATTTGTCTAGGTCTACCAATTGGTTCTTTCATCAACCTCATTTCTCTCCATTGAGCAATCCAACCTGGAAGACGTCCTAATGCAAACATAACGGTAAACATTTCAGTAGGAATTCCTAAAGCACGGTAAATAATACCTGAATAAAAATCAACATTAGGATATAGCTTTCTATCTACAAAATATGGATCTGATAATGCCTCTTCTGCTAAGCCTTTAGCGATATCTAATATTTCATCTTCTATGCCTAAATCATTTAACACTTCTTCGGCAGCTACTTTAATAATTTTGGCTCTTGGATCAAAATTCTTGTATACCCTATGTCCAAATCCCATCAATCTGAAAGGATCGTTCTTGTCTTTCGCTTTGGCCATGTACTTTTTGGTATCTCCACCATCTTCTTTAATGGCTTCAAGCATTTCAATAACCGCCTGATTGGCTCCACCGTGTAATGGTCCCCACAAGGCACAGATACCAGCAGAAATGGATGCGAACAACCCTGCATGTGATGATCCAACAAGTCTTACTGTTGAAGTAGAACAATTTTGTTCATGATCGGCATGCAATATCAATAATTTATCAAGTGCGTCAACCACAATTTTATTAGGAGTATACTCTTGATTTGGTTTTTTGAACATCATTTTTAAGATATTCTCAACATACCCTAAAGAATTATCACCATAGTCTAATGGTAATCCCATATTCTTTCTTAAAGCCCATGACACTAAAACTGGAAACTTACCTAATATTTTCACTATGGCATTATACATGTCATCTTCACTTTCAACATTGACTGATGAAGAATTAAAGGCAATTAAAGCGCTAGTTAATGATGATAAAACACCCATTGGATGAGCAGATTTAGGAAAACCATCTAAAATTTTCTTTACATCTTCATCAACATGGGACTTTTCCTTGATATCACTGTGAAATTTGGCTAATTGTTCATTGTTAGGTAATTCACCAAAAATTAAAAGATAAGCGACCTCCAAAAAGTCAGCACCTTCTGCCAAACTTTCAATAGAGTAACCTCTATATCTTAAGATGCCCTTTTCTCCGTCCAAAAATGTGATTGAACTAGAACACGATCCCGTATTTTTATACCCACGATCTAAGGTAATCAGACCAGTCCCACCCCTTAAGGATGAAATGTCTATTCCTTTTTCATTTTCTGTTCCTGTTACTACTGGTAAGTCTATACTCTGACCACCAAACTCAATTTTTGCCGTTTCGCTCATTGTAATTATCTATTTTATTTTTTAGTGAATTCTTTTGACAGCCCTAAAGATAGTCGTTTAGTCCTAAATAATCACTATTGTAGACTAAGATATTTAGGCTTTTTTAACTATATTTTTGAGTTCACCCTAAAACGATATAAAAATCAAATTGAATCGGAAATAAAGCGTGCATACCGATTAGATTGAAAACTTAAAAACTGATATTAATGGGATCAAACTTTTCGCTTAGTAAGCAAGCAACTTCATTAGTTTTTCTTCGAATCTGACTTTTGGCAGGAAATTAAGCTCTAAGTCACCATCAAATGGGACAGGTGTGTCTAAACTGCCTTCTCTCATAACTGGAGCATCCAAATTCTCAAAACAGTTTTCTGAGATTAATGCAGACAGTTCACCTCCTATTCCACCGGTTAAACAGTCTTCATGTAAAACTATAACTCGACCTGTTTTATTAATTGATTTATAAATGGTTTCTAAATCCAATGGCATTAAAGTTCTCAAATCAATAATCTCTACATCAAGTTGATTATTCAGTACAATTTCTTTTGCCCAATGAACACCCATACCATAAGTAATAACTGTTGCATCCGAGCCTTCCTTCACCACTTTCGCCTTGCCTATTTCAATGGTATAATAATCGTCTGGTACTTGTTCTTTAATACTTCTATATAATCCTTTATGTTCAAAGAACATGACCGGATTGGGGTCTTCAATAGCAGCCGCAAGTAAGCCTTTTGCTTCTGTGGGTGAGCTAGGATAAACAATTTTCAATCCAGGTGTATGGGTAAACCATGCCTCATTACTTTGCGAATGAAAAGGACCGGCAGCACTTCCTGCGCCTGTAGGCATTCTAACCACCACGTTGGCATTTTCACCCCAACGGTAATGTAATTTTGCCAAATTATTAACAATTTGGTTAAAACCAACAGTCACGAAATCTGCAAATTGCATCTCCATAACAGCCTTCATGCCTTTAATAGATAGGCCAAGTGCTGCCCCCACAATAGCAGATTCGCAAATAGGTGTGTTTCTTACCCTTCCTTTGCCAAATTGTTCTACAAATCCTTCTGTTATTTTAAATACGCCGCCATATTCAGCAATATCCTGCCCCATTATTACCAATTCGTTATGCCTTTCCATGGCTTGTCTGAGGCCATCAGAAATAGCATCAATAAATCTTTTCTCGGATGTTAATGATGGATCAGGATCAATTTTAATAAATTCATATGGTGCATAAACATCATTTAATTCAGTAGCAGTAGATACTTCTACATTAGGTTCATTAAATGCTATTTCCAACTCGTCTTGAATTTCATTACGGATTGACTTAGTGATTGTTTCCACCTTTTCTTCTGTCAATACGCCTAGCCAAGTTAAAAAAGCAGTAAAGTTATCCACAGGGTCTTTTTTGGCCCATTCATCCTGAAGCCCCTCTGGGTAATACTTAGTCCCAGAGGCTTCTTCATGACCTCTCATTCTAAAACTAACGCATTCGAGTAGAAAAGGACGTGGATTTTCTCTAAGGGATGCGGAGATGTCTTTTATTGCATGAAATACCTCCAAAACATTATTGCCGTCTACTTGAAAAGCGTCAATACCGTAACCAATTCCCTTATCTACAAAGCTTTTACATCTAAATTGCTCGTTAGATGGTGTTGAAAGTCCCCATTGATTATTTTCTACCACAAAAATAATTGGCAAGTCCCATACGGCCGCCACATTTAATGCCTCATGAAAATCTCCTTCACTGGCCCCACCATCTCCAGTAAACGCCATGGTCACCTTAGGCTCGTTTCTTAGTTTGTTAGCTAAGGCAATTCCATCACCAATAGCTAATTGAGGACCGAGATGAGATATCATACCAACCAAATGATGATCTTTTGAACCAAAATGAAATGAACGGTCCCTACCTTTTGTAAAACCTTTCATTTTTCCTTGAAATTGAGCAAATAAACGGTGTAAAGGAATATTTCGACTCGTAAATACACCTAAGTTTCGGTGCATTGGTAAAATGTATTCATCATTTTGCAGCCCCAAAGCACACCCAACAGAAATGGCTTCCTGACCCCAACCAGAAAACCATTTTGATATTTTACCCTGTCGCAAAAGAATCATCATTTTTTCTTCAATTAGCCTAGGCTTCAATAGAGCGGTATATATATCTAATAATTCATTGTCTGTCAGCTCTTTTCTGTCAAATATCATGGTTTCACTTTGGATTGTTGTCATAATGTATCTGTTAACAGTCAAAATTAGAACATATTTTAATGTGAAAAAGGGAATGCTTTATTAGTTTTCATTAGTTTTGATAAAAAATTTCAACAGATGCATCCTGAGATAGAAAAATTGATTGACCATTCATTTGAATATGCGCAAGAACTGCTAATCGATACTAAAGAATTCTATCCTTTTGGGGCTTATATTGACACAATTGGTAATGTGCACCCGTTAGAGTTTGAGTATAACCCTAAGAAAATGCCTCAGGTTGGAGAGGTTTTAGATTCTTTAGCCAAATATTGCGAAACCGAAATGACTGAAAATAGGATGCATGCATATGGCTTAACCTTTGAAGCGAATTTAATACTTGAGGAAAATGGACCAAATGAGACTTGTATTGGTTTAAAGGTAAAGCATCAAACTGAAAAAGATTTACCTGATTTCTATCAAGTATATCATTTTAATGAAGATAAAAATCTAGATTTTGGCGAAATCTTCGGGGTCAAAAGCAATTGAAGCAAAGCCTCTTTTTTTAATAACTAGAGCTCTTCAATTACTTTCTTGAGGTCTTTCATTTCCTTACTATTGATCAATTCTTGCATTGATTCCTCTACATCAGATTCTATCTCTTCAATCAATTCCTCATTTAAAATAGATTCCATGTCATAGTTTGAAGATTTTTCCTGATTTTCAAATGCTTCAACTATCCTTTCTAATATAATTCTGAGTGCGTTTTTATTAGCATCTTTGAATTTAATGGTTAAGTGTGCCCCTTTATCAGCTACTTTGACTACTAGGTCTACAACATCTTTTTGAATCATTTCGAGTTCTTCTAAATCTAAATCAAGCTCCTCGTTTAATTGAGGGTTGGAGTATATGGACAATCCACCTGAGACTAGCCTTTCATTTTTAATTGATTTAGTTTCTTCATTTTTAATTTTATTCAACCAATCAATTGAATTCACTAGAATCATTTTATCATTATCAAAATGATAATACATACCATCTATTTGATTCATATTCTCCTCACCATTACCGTTAACCAGCGAAATTTGCATCATTAATTTTTCGACACGCTCCGTATCATTCAAGCCAATTACAATAGCTGTTCTAGGCTCATAGTCAACATAATTGATTTCTTCACCCTCAAAATTATTGTACGATTTGCTAATTGAATCCATTCCATCAATGATAACAACCATTTGACCATTAAACATTTTTTCCACATCATCCAGTGTCAAATTCATTTCAGCAAGCCCTTCTTCCAGGTCATCAGTTTCCAAAACCTCTCTTCGCTTTTTTAATATGTTAATCATCTGTGGTGTTGAGATATTAAGCGATATTGCTGTCATAGGACTTTGACTTAAACCATAATTTAACATATCAACATCAACACTATTCGATTTCAAAATCTTAAAGTATTCTGCTAGTGCGTCAGATAATTCAAAGTTATTATCCAATTGAATCGATCCATTTTCAAAATTAAGCGCAGTTTCAATTATGGTTCCTTCTAATAACGACTTATATTCTACTTTATCTTTTTTAGAGATAAATCGCATCCCATCTATGATTGAATAGGCACTACTTCCGTTAGCATATAATTGCATATCCCCTTCTCTGTCAAAAAAGGCCCTAAACTCACTATTAATATTATTTCGAGAAACTTCATTCAAAAGATTTACCAAACGAATTGCTGCTTCTTTAGATTCATTTGTTCCCTTTGAAAATAAATTGTCTAACGATATTGGAATATTAGAAACAATCGCCAAATCATCTTTCCAGGCTACCACATAGTTATCAGCATCTTTTCTAAAATAATAAGCACCGTTTTTCTCTTGTACTTTAGCTGCTAGCTCTTTTGTAACTAGTGTTTTAAAATCGTCAGCACTAATTAAAGGAATAAAAGCATAGGCATTTGGAACCATTCCTCCAGAATTCTCGACAATAATCTCTACTTGCCCCTTATTATCTATTCCTGTTTTACTTTCACTCATAAAAAAACTAGCAAAAGCCTCGTAAGTGAATGGCAATGCGCCATCTTTGGCTCCAGATTTATCTATTAAAACTTGAGGAACGAATGTTATGGCAAGAAAGGGATCACTTAACTGACCAACAATGGCTGCCACCTTATCCTTTCTATCCATTTCACTTTTTCCGCAAGAAGAAATACCAACAAATACTATGGCTACAAAAATTATCTTAAAAGCTGAACTCATTTTTTCCGAAATTATCATATTAGGACTATTGTATATTGTAAAATTAGAAATTATCTTTGAATCGTGCACACGATAGAACCATATTATAATTGGAGAGGCTTATACATTGCTGAAGAAGATGAGAGGTCGCCTTTTTATGGCAGGATATATAGTGAATTTGAGTTCACAGATAAGATTTACAATTATGTTATTCATCCTCAATGGGACAATATTGGCTCTCCTTCTTTATTTCTAAAGTTGCTTTATGCCGATTACGAGCAAGGTTATTGCATTATAGAATTGATTGGTGAATGGAATGATGCAATTGAGAATGACATCATGACATTTAAACGTGATTTTATTGAACTATTAATGGGTGAAGGGATTTTCAAGTTCATCATAATTGGTGAAAATCTCTTAAATTTTCACTGTTCAGATGATTGCTATTATGAAGAATGGTTCGACGAAGTAGAAGACCAAGATGGTTGGATTACATTTGTTAATTTTAGAGAACATGTAATGGATGAATTCAAATCAGAAAATATAGACTCATATATTGTCGCTGGAGGAGCATTGGAAGACATGACATGGCGGACACAAACTCCAGACCAATTCTACGCTAAAGTAAGCGGCTACGTCATGAAAAGATTAGCTTAAATTTTGTCTAACATCTCACTCATTTGTATCAACTCGAATTCTTTATAAACCGATTTAACTTTAAAGACTAACTCCCTTTTCGGAATCGTTTTGGGCGTATCATAAACTAGGTAATACCTTCCCTTGCTCAACCCATTTTCAGAAGAGTATTTACTTAAGCTTTCTACAACCATTCTAAAGATAGCAATATGCCGCTGGATGGTCACTTCCGTGTGACTGAAATCTAAGGCTTTGAACACGGTAAAACCGCTTTTCTGTCTAAATAAATCTACTTGAAGTGGGGAACTCAACAATGGAAACTCATTGTCATTTAGCCACTTTTTTTTGAAAAAAGAATCAAAGCGTTGATGAGTAATATGCTGATTAAATCTTTTTTTAAACGAAAGAATCTGGTAATGACTCGACTCGCTTGGGGCAAAATTTTTAGAAATATATTTTTTAAATAATTTCTGATAAACTATTGATTTTTCTAGCTTAAATAATTCTCCATAAAAGAGAATCCCCCTTTTTTTAAGTACTAATTTTTCAAGTAAACGCTTTGCATATGGCTCATCAAACATGGGAATAGTTGTCTCACCATTAATGTATTTATTCACATCATTGGTCAGTCGTTTTAAGCTTTTTCGAATACTTCGAGACACATTACTATTAACTGATTTTAAGGCAAAATTCAGCTTATAATCTGAAAAATGAAATTCAGGAAGGTCATTAATGTTTGCCAATAAACCTATCGCTATCTTTTCATCAGATAACCTGTTGGTTTTAATATATATAATTGTAAAAAAAGAACTCATATCTTTGGATTATATAGGGTATCATACCAAACAGGCAGATCATAAACCATATTATTCTCTATTTTCCAAAGTGACAATGAGGTTTTTAATTTATCTAAAAATGAATGATTTAATAAAACCAAAAACCTCTGTTTATAAATTTCATTTTCCTTGGTCAATGGATATTTCAGCACTTTATTAGATAATTCGTTACTATTATTCTGATGATTAATATCAAAATACCATTCTATTTTTTTACCCCATTTCACAAAACATTCGACTGAACTATTACTTAATCTAGATAGATTTAAAAACATGTTAAACAGATAAATATCTATCACATTTAGGATGTTTTTTTTATCTAGATCAAAGCGACAAGTTTGATCAACTAATTCTAATATTGGGTTCAATTCTCGTAAATAAAGGCATCTCCCCTTATGAATTGCATAAGCATAGTTTAGCGTAGATACTTTTAGTTGTTTTAATAATGAATTGATGATTAAGCAGGAAGGACTATTAGTTTCAAGTAATTCATATTCATCCCCTTCTGTTGATAAAACAACATTATTTTTAATCAATGCTATGTCTATGACGTTAAACATTATTTATTTGTATTTTTAAGCATTGGTACAAAGCTAAATACGCCTTTTTTAGTAAGATGAGTTTCGCCAGTTATGTCTTTTTGAATCAAAACCATTTCTTGTTCTCTCCCCTCTCCAACTGGGATAACTAATTTACCTCCATTTTTCAATTGTTCAACTAATTTTTCAGGAATGTAAGGTGCCCCACAAGTCACAATGATACTATCAAATGGAGCAAACGATTCCCAGCCTTCATAACCATCACCGTATTTTAACCGAGGGGTATAATTCAATTTGGGCAATAAATGTTTTGTTTTTAAGAACAATTCTTTTTGACGTTCTATCGAAAAAACTTTGGCACCCAACTCACATAGAATAGCCGTTTGAAAACCACTTCCCGTTCCAATTTCTAGTACCTTATCACCCTTTTTAATATCAAGCAGTTCAGATTGAAATGCAACAGTATAAGGATGTGAAATGGTTTGGTCGGCCCCAATTTGGAATGCCATATTTGAATAAGCCTGTTCAGTAAATGCTTTATCTAAAAAATAATGTCGGGGAACGGTATTAAAAGCCTCAAGCACCGATTTGTTTTTAATTCCTTTTTTTGACAAAGTTTCTACGAGTTGCTTTCGCATCCCTTTATGTTTGAAAGTGTCCAGCATATAGAAAGTAAAAGTAGATTTTAAGTAGAAAAATTACCTAAAAATAGTCGGCTATTTATTCACTTTTTATTTGTTCATATCTAAAACAATTAACTGTATGATCATTCACCATCCCAATGGCCTGCATAAACGCATAGCATATAGTTGTTCCAACGAATTTAAATCCTCTCTTTTTTAAATCCTTGCTAACGGTGTCAGACAGAGGTGTAGATGCTGGAATATCAGAAATGGATTGAATATGATTTTGAATTGGCTGATGATTAACAAATTGCCAAATATACTTGTCAAAGCTTCCAAACTCATGTTGAATGGCTAGGAACGCCTTTGCGTTGGTAACCGTAGAAGCAATTTTAAGTTTATTTCTAACAATGTTAGGATTAGATTGTAATTTGAGCTCTTGGTCCTTAGTAAATTGGCTAACTTTTACAATATCAAAATTATGAAAAGCCTTCCTATAACCTTCTCGTTTAGCTAAAACTGTACTCCATGATAAACCAGCCTGAGCTCCTTCAAGCGTAATCATCTCAAATAACAACCTATCATCATGGACTGGCACTCCCCACTCCTCATCATGATATTGTTGTTCATAAGCAGTTTTTACGGACCATTCACAACGAACCTTATGGCTATTTGACATATTTTTTCAATTCAATTAAGAATGTTGAAGCTTGTTTATACCCCATAATTTTACCCTTTTTCGCTTCCTTTTTATCAAGAATCACGAACGAAGGAAAGCTCATTTGACTATCAAGTAAACTAACCGCTAGTGAATTATAACCCGCCTTTGCATTAAATTGTTTATATTCATATAATTGTCCGTTATAAGCAATGGCTTCCCTCATCTCGGCATTCATTTTAACTGAATAGAAATGCTGATTCATGTAGGATACAACATCAGGATCTAAAAATGTAGTAGCATCCATTTTTTTACACCAACCACACCAATCCGTATACATGTCAATAAAAATATACCTAGGATTTTCCTTATTAAGATCAATGGCTGTTTCAAAGTCTAACCAATCGATAGTCAATGGCTCCGAACCTCCAATATTCTCCTTTACAATTGCTCCATCAACCATTTCATTATTAGAGTCTTCCAATCCTGGCATTCTTGATATCTTATTCTCTATTTTGTCATCATCACCTGTTTTTACCGTACTAGAAACAGCTGTTTGGTTATTTTTCTTTTCAACTTCTTTAGAATTCCCGCATGATAGCAGTATCCCTGCAATCGCTAAGAGTATAAATGTTTTCTTCATTATGATCGTTTATAAGTTATTAAGTGTAAAGTCAAGTAGTTTATTAAATAGGTGAAGCCTTGTATTGCCTCCATAAATCCCATGATTTTTATTAGTATAAATGGCCATGTCAAAATCTATATTTTTAGCCACCATTTTTTCAGTCATTTCCATAGTGTTTTGCAAATGGACATTGTCGTCACCAGCACCATGTACTATCAAAAACTTACCTTTAAGCTTTTCTACGTGATTAATTGGAGAATTATCATCATAACCATCTGGGTTTTCTTGTGGTGTTCTCATAAAGCGTTCCGTATAAATATTATCATACCAGCGCCAATTTGTCACTGGTGCTACTGAAATCCCCATCTTGAAAATATCTGCTCCTTTGGTCATGCATAAAGCCGCCATATATCCACCGTAACTCCATCCCTGAACACCAATTCTATTTTCATCAACGTAATCCCATTTTGAAACTTCTTTTGCCACGGCAATCATATCTTCCGTTTCCAATTTTCCCAATTGTAGGTACGTTGACTTTTTAAAATCTGCTCCCCTATTCATTGTCCCTCTCGTATCAACAGAAATGACGATATAACCTTTATTTGCTAAAAGTTGGTGATACATATAATTACTCCCCTGCCAAGCATCAGCAACAAGGTTACTTCCTGGGCCATTGTAAATATTAAAGTAGACAGGGTATTTTTTTGAAGGGTCGAATTTTTTTGGTTTAATAATTGACGCATTTAGATCATCCTTTGCACCTTTTATTGAAATAAACTCTTTTTTAGAAATATTGAGTGAATTTAGTGATTTCTGAAGACTCCTATTATCCTCTAAAATTTTCAACCTTTTGCCTTTTGAGTCATGCAGTGTAATTAAGTACGGACGATTAGCATTTGTATAATAGTTTATGAAATATTTCATTCCATTGCTAAAATCAGCATCATTACTTCCTTTATTTTTAGATAGTTTTTCTTGATTTTTTCCATTTAAGTCTATGCTGTAAAGTGCTTTATGTATGGCACTTTCTTCGGAAGATGTATAATAAATTAAATTATTCTCTTCATTAACACCCTTTAAATCTATTACATCCCAGTCTCCACTTGTAATTTGCTTTTCTTTTCCTTTAAAGCTCACCTTATATATGTGCCTAAAGCCACTTTTTTCGGAAGTTCTTAGGAGTGCATTTTCATTTTTTAAGAAGATTAAATTATCATCAATTTCTAAATATGTATCTGATTGGTCAGTATGAAATACATTTAATACAACCTCTTCTAAAGTGTAATTCTCTATTAGCATATAAGTCAAAATACTTTGATGCCTATTCAATCCTAAAACACATAACTGACCATCATTAGTCCATTTCATGCGAGGAAAATATTCGAAATTGCTACCAGAAGTCAATACATTATAGGACTTTCTAGTTTCAAGGTCATGAATATTTATTGAAAGTATAGAATTCTTTTCTCCTGCCTTTGGATATTTGAATGTATATTGAAAAGGGTAAGTCTTTCCATAATAATAAGGCATTGTAAACTCAGGCACGTCCTTTTCATTAAATTGATAAAATGCAATACTTCGAGAATTTGGAGACCAATAGAACCCTTTGGTAATTGCAAACTCTTCTTCATAAACCCAGTCCGTAGCACCATTAATTATTTCATTTTTTTTACCATCTCCAGTTACCTGAATGGTTTGTTTAGTATCTAAATCATAATAGAAAATATTATTATTTTGGACATAAGCTACTTTTTGCCCATCAGGAGAAAAATCAGCTAACTGTTGGACTCCTTTATCGGATAATGCAGTAATTTCACCACTTACTAGGTCAACAATGAAATAGTTAGCTGTAAAACTTCGTCTGTAAATACGTTTCATATCTGTTGCTATTAAAACCTTTGTTTCATCAGCATTAAAAAAGTAATCATTTGCTTTAAGTGATTTACTTTCAAATAACAAAGTATTTAAGTCAAGTATTACTCTACTTGGTGTTCCAAAATCTTTATAACTGTATTCAATTATTTTGTTATCCTCTAACAGTGAGAAATGTTCCCCGTCATTCATTGAGTTAACCGAATAAATATAGTCCGGTTTAAAATCAGCAGAAGCCCATATCGTTTGATTTGATAGTTCTTTTTGCGCTAAGCAACTTGTTAAAGAACTGATAAACAATAAAAATACGAAAAAAAGGCACTTTTGAATCATTGAATTTAATTTGAAAAGCTAATATACAAAACTATGGTATTTTATTTTAAAATCAAGTTGTTATGTTTCACTAAATATTAACAATTATGGAGTTCAAAGTTGACTAAAATTAATTAACTTTCCTGCTTTAATTTAACGAAGTAAAAAATTATAATGGTTGAACTTGCAAATAAGGACTGGAATGAAATAAGAACAAATGATAGTTGGGCAATATTTAAAATAATGTCTGAGTTTGTTGAAGGGTATGAAAAAATGGCACGTATAGGCCCATGCGTCTCTGTGTTTGGATCGGCAAGAACCGAACCCGATAATCCTTATTACAAAGATGCTGTTAGAACCTCAGAACTGCTCGTTCAGTCTGGGTATGGCGTCATTACTGGTGGTGGACCAGGTATTATGGAGGCTGGAAATAAAGGAGCCAACCTCGCGAATGGAAAGTCAGTGGGTCTTAATATCGTTCTTCCATTTGAGCAGAGTGGTAATCGCTATGTGAATCACCCTGTTGATTTCGACTATTTCTTTGTCCGCAAGGTCATGTTTGTTAAGTATACGCAAGGTTTTATTACATTTCCAGGAGGCTTTGGAACCCTGGATGAATTGTTTGAAGCATTGACACTAATCCAAACTAAAAAAATAGATCGTAAACCAGTTGTTCTATTCGGATCTAAGTATTGGAGTGGAATGATTGATTGGCTCAGGAGCAGTATGCTTGGTGACGAGCAAAATATTAATCCTGAGGATATGGAATTATTCAAAATAACTGACAGTCCTGAGGAAGCTGTTAAGTTTATAAACGACTTTTATGAATCTCACTTACTTCGTCCTAATTTTTAAAATCCATGAAAAATAATTATTTTCTTCTACTTCTATTTTTATTACCATTTACAAAATCTTATAGTCAAGGTTTATCCTTTGGTCCTGAAGCGGGATTAAATATCATTTGGCTTTCAGAAGATTATACAGGTCATTCCTATGGACTGGGGTGGCATTTTGGCGGATTTGCCGAATATCAATTAAATGATTTTGTGTCAATTCGTTCAGGTGTTTACTATACCGAAAAAAAACAGCAGTACGAAATTAATGAAGTTTCAGTCAATCCTCTGCTTTCTTTTTTAGGCATTGGTGAGATTGATCAACTTGACCTAAATACTTACACGAATACCAGTGGAAGAGTTACTCAAAATTATTTCGAGATTCCATTACTAGCAAAGTTAAACTACAAAGGATTAAGTGTTTTAGCTGGACTCCAATCAAGTTTCATGTTTCGGTCTACTACTAAGGAAACTGCAACAGAGCGAACCCCAATTTTTTCAATTATAAGTTCAGAACTATTAGGCGGTTTTGCTGGTTTTTTACCTCCTGCCGAATCCATTTCTGAAACAACCAGTCAAAGTGGCAATAGTTTAAGAAGTTTTGACTGGGGTGCTAAATTTGGGCTAGCCTATAAAATAGACAGAGTTGAGTTGAGTACTTCGTTTTATTTGGGACTTATTGACTATACAACAAATACTTCAATTGCCCGAACTCACCAGTATTATCAAACCACATTGTGTTATCATTTTGGTTCAAACTCTGGAAACGGAAACTTTTGGCAATCTAGAAAATTAAAATAAGCTTATTCCTGCTTATTCCTAAAATTTCTTCGAAATCCATTTTAGAACATTACCTTGGATCCTATTATGGATATCAGAAACATCTGATTTTATAAATGGTTCTCCAGTAATTTTCTCATATAGCTCAATGTAGCGTTCAGAAACCAATTGAACAAAATCATCTGGCATTTCAGGTATGCTTTGCCCTTCAAGCCCCTGGAATCCGTTTTCAATTAACCATTGGCGAACAAATTCTTTTGATAATTGCTTTTGAGGCTCTCCCTTGCTTTGCCTCTCATCATAACCATCTGCATAGAAATACCTTGATGAGTCAGGCGTGTGAATTTCATCAATTAAGTATATTTTTCCATCTTTCTTTCCAAACTCATACTTCGTATCAACTAATATCAGTCCTTTTTCAGCAGCCAAGCTTGTTCCTCTTTCAAACAAAGCATAAGTATATTTTTCAAGCAGTTCATATTCTTCAGCAGATACTATTCCTTTTGAAATGATATCCTCTCTTGAAATGTCTTCATCATGTCCTTCTTCAGCTTTAGTTGCTGGGGTAATAATTGGTTTTGGAAACTGGTCGTTTTCTTTCATTCCATCAGGCATTGGCACACCACAAAGTATTCTTTTTCCTGCTTGATACTCTCTTGCAGCATGACCAGACATGTACCCACGGATTACCATTTCTATCTTAAACGGTTCACATAAATGTCCCACTGCTACACTAGGATCAGGAGTTTCTAACAACCAATTTGGAACAATATCTTCTGTAGCTTTTAAAAATTTAGCTGCTAATTGATTTAAAACTTGCCCTTTAAACGGAATGCCTTTTGGTAAAACATGATCGAATGCGGATATTCTATCAGAAGCCACAATAACAATATATTCTTTGTCTAACGCGTATACGTCACGGACTTTACCATTATAAACTGATTTTTGATGAGGAAACCGAAATGTAGAAGAGGTAATTGCTGTCATATTCAATCAGCAAAAGTATATCATATCTAAATAGCAAGATACCGATTAAAATAATAATTATTAACAGATTTTGTCAACTTATCACCATTTAGATTAAATGACAAATAATAAGCTCAAATTCGCCAAAAGCTAAATGTAAATTGGAAATTACGGTGATATATTGAAGGGTTCAAAGTAATCCTAAAGATTATATTTGAAATAAAAACTGACTACAAGACAATGAACTGAAGGGTTCTGTTGGAATTACTGCTCATTTTCCTCAAAAGCCTTAATGACTTTCTTAACTAAATGATGTCGAATAACGTCGTTTTGATTTAAGCGCACAATTCCAATTCCTTCTACATCTTTTAAATAATCAATGGCATTGACTAGCCCTGATTTTTGATGCTTTGGCAAGTCGATTTGAGAAACATCTCCAGTAATGATAAATTTTGCATTTTTCCCCATTCTGGTCAAAAACATTTTCATTTGATTATGAGTCGTATTTTGTGCTTCGTCTAAAATAACAAATGCATTATCTAATGTTCTACCTCGCATAAATGCAAGCGGAGCTATTTCAACCACTCTATTTTCAATAAAATCTGCCAATTTTTCTGCCGGTATCATATCTCTCAATCCATCATATAAGGGTTGTAAGTAAGGATCCAGTTTTTCTTTTAAATCTCCTGGCAGGAAGCCAAGATTCTCTCCTGCCTCTACTGCTGGTCTTGTTAAAATAATTCGTCGAACTTCTTTATTTTTTAAGGCCCTTACAGCCAAAGCAACAGCAGTATAAGTTTTTCCGGTACCAGCAGGACCAACAGCAAAAACCATATCATTATCTTCTGACATTTTTACTAATTTTCTTTGGTTGCTTGTTCTGGCCTTGATGGTTCTACCTGCATTTCCATGAATTAATACTTCTCCTTGCTTATCGAATGGAATCCCCTTATCATCTTGGAGCATGAGATTATCAATATTACTATCAGTTAATTGATTATACCTTGTGATGTGCTTAATTAAAAGCGACAATTTGGATTCAAAAAAATCGACCAACTCAGGCTCACCAAGTACTTTAATAATATTGCCTCTTGCAATCAGTTTTAACTTAGGGAAGTATTTGCGTATGATTTCTAATTTTGAATGGTTTACACCATATAGAAGTACTGGATCTATTCCAGAAATTTCAATACTTTTCTCGTGCAAAATATAAATTTATTTAGTGGTTCGCGTATTAAAGTTAAAATTAAAATTAATTTTGATACAAATACACTTTAAGGACTTATTTTAATGCAAATTGTCACCCTAACTACTGACTTAGGTTTAGCAGATCACTACGTGGCCTCTCTAAAAGGACAATTACTATCTAAAGCACCTAACATTAAGTTAATTGACGTATCGCATCTGGTTAAACCATTCAATATTGCTGAAGCCTCCTACTACATTAATAACATTATCCGCGATTTTCCTGAAGGCTCTATTCATTTTGTTGGGGTTGACTCAATTCCTATTATCAACATTGATACCCCCAAATTAAACATGTATCCTATTGTAATGAAACTGAAAGGACAGTTTTTTATTGGTCTTGATAACGGTTTTTTTTCACTCCTTCCAGACTTTCATGAAGCTGAGGAAATTATTGTCATAGATGATTTTTCTTCCAAGCAAGCTTTAAGGTACCCTAACAAATACATATATATTCCAACCATAATTGATATAATTAACGGAAAACCACTATCTGAAATCGGTGAGGCGGTAAAAACAGTAAGACGAGCATTTATCACTCAGGCTATTACTGAAAATAATTTAATTAAAGGGTCCGTGATTCATACCGACCATTATGGCAATGTAATTGTTAACATTACGGAAGCTCTTTTCAAACAAATTGGTAAAGGTGAAGCGTTTACCATTTACTTTAGGCAATCTAAATACTTTATTGAAAAAATCTCTGATAATTACAATGAAGTTCCTGTAGGTGAAAAATTAGCGTTATTTAATGGAAGTGGCTTTTTAGAGATTGCCATCAATAAAGGGATAAAAGGCAATGGCGGAGGCGCCAGTACACTGTTAGGACTAAAAGTATCTGATATTGTTCGAATAGAATTTCACCCAAGAGGTTCTAAAGATAGTATTGAGAGCTTATTTACGCAATAAATAATATAGTAGGACTTATGATAAGGAAGAATTACATCATGGTTTCAGGTTTAGTGATGGCCTTCACAATTGGGTATATTATAATTGGTTATAGTGAATCACCAAAGAAAGTTGAAATCGCGAATTTAAATCAACACAATGAAAATATAAATAGTATGGCAGAAACAAATCTAAAATTAGGCGCATTCTCAGTGAGTTTAAGCGTTAAGGATTTAAAAGCTTCAAAAGCCTTTTACGAAAAACTAGGTTTTAAAGTTAATGGAGGCAATATGGACATGAACTACCTAATTATGAAAAATGAACATTCAATTATTGGTCTCTTTCAAGGTATGTTTGATGAAAATATTTTAACCTTTAATCCTGGTTGGGACGAAAACGCCCGAAATATTGACGCGTTTGATGACGTGAGGGTTATTCAAAAAAAACTGAAAGATCAAGGGTTAAAACTGATCACGGAGGCACCAGATTCAACTGAAGGACCAGCAAGTTTTATGGTATCAGATCCTGATGGGAATGTGATTTTGGTTGACCAACACCGTTAGTGTCTCTTGAGAATCATAAAAATTAAGAAAACATCCATTAGAACTCTCTTTATACTTGATAGTATAGGCGCTGCTATTTCTGCCTTATTTTTAGGTGTTGTAATCCCCTATTTTGATCAATATTTTAAGATGCCGTTAACTATATTATATCAACTAGCAACAATAGCCGTTGTTTTTTGTTTGTATTCTATGGTCTGTGCCCTATTAAATCCAAAAGGCTTGCACAACTACTTAAAAGGTATTGCTTTTGGTAATTTAGTCTATGCTTTCATTACCATTACTTTAGTCATCTACCATACAGAAGTCCTAACAGTTTATGATTTCATTTATTTTTTTGGAGAAGTCATATTACTTATTACCTTGACTAGATATGAATTTGTCAATACTTTAAAATCAACCAATATCTCTCCGTTTAAAAGTAGAAATTAGGTATAGAAAAATATAGATTAATCAAAAAAATGCATTGCATTTTAGTATAACAGACTACCCTATCCTTTTTTTATACTTTCCCATGTTGCAAAAAGAGTATCTTGATTTGGTCTATTCGGTTCAATTTCTGTTAAAGGTTTGCATGCTTTTAATGTTTCATGACATTCAGAGGGTAATTTTTGATAAAGCATGGTACCCTTTGTCTTCCAGGCAATCATCTCATCCGACACTTGCTTAATTATTTTTGCTGGATTACCAACCGCAAGACTTCTTTTTGGAATGATCGTGTTTGCCGGCACAAATGCCAAGGCACCAATAATGCACTCTTTTTCAATCACTACATCATCCATTATCACCGCGTTCATACCTATCATACTATTCTCACCTATAGTACCGCCATGTATAATAGCACCATGTCCTATATGAGCTCCCTTGCTCAATGTAACTGTTTTACCTGGAAACATATGCACCGTGCAGTTTTCCTGAACATTGCAACCGTCTTCAATAACTATCTGCCCCCAATCACCTCTTAAAGCACAGGATGGGCCAATGTATACATCTTTACCGATAATTACATTACCTGTAACCGTAGCTTGAGGATGGATAAATGCCGAAGGATGAATAACGGGTTTAAAACCTTTGAATTCATAAATCATATGTCCGAAAATTTGAAACTATTTGCCAATTTAGTGACCCCAAGATACCAATAAATGATTCCAATTGTTAATAGTACATGACTAAAATCGTTTTTATCGAACCATTGATGAACATTTATTTTTAGCAAAAAAATAAGCGCTGACGGAAACATGATAATAACCCCTAACCAAAAAAACTTAAAATGGGGAGAATACTTCTTGGTATACATATAACCTAAAACGCCTACTGTTGAAATCATTCCTAAAATAGTATTAATTGCTACCGGTAGAAAAGGCAAATTAGGATTTGTTGGATTTTTTACAAAGAATAGTAGATAGAAGAAAATGGCATAAACAACTATAAGTTTGATATTAAACCAATTTTTTAATCTTGATCTTATTTTCATTTTCGGATAAAGAGATATCATGGCCATTTCAGCAAAATAGACTGCAATTGGTCCACTAAACCAAGAAGGAAACTTTCCAAATAGTCCAAGTTGGTTATAGAAAGTATGACCTATTCCACCTATCATTGAACCAACCCCGAAAATGATAAAAAAAAGTGACCAATACTTATTGAATACTATTTTTTTAGAAAGGCCAAGTATCTTAATCCCAAAATAAACACTTAAACCACCCATAATAGTATCGGTGATAATAGCCATTGGTTCCAATAAGTTTAATCCAAAAAGTTCAAATTCAATTTTTGGAAAATCTGATCCAATCATTTACGCCTATCTCCCTTTGAATACACCCATGTCAATAAACTTGTTATGACGTTTGTCAATTCGTTTAGTGACGTCTGATTTTTCTAGTTTTTCAGTATTTTTCGTAATGTAGTTCTTAACTGTTTCAAAAATACCGGCTTTATTTCTATGAGCACCTCCAATTGGCTCCCTTAAAATATCATCAACAATTTTAAGGTCTTTCATATCTTTTGATGTCAATTTAAGCGCTGACGCTGCCACTTCTTTGAAATCCCAACTTCGCCAAAGAATGGTAGAGCAATTTTCAGGTGATATAACCGAGTACCATGAATTTTCTAGCATTGCTACTTTATCTCCAACACCTATCCCTAATGCTCCACCCGAAGCACCTTCTCCTATGATTATGCAGATGACTGGCACCTTTAATCTCATCATTTCATAAATATTCCGCGCAATGGCTTCACCCTGACCTCTTTCTTCTGCTTCCAAACCTGGAAAAGCGCCAGGCGTATCAATGAAAGTAACGATTGGTTTATTAAATTTTTCAGCCATTTTAAACAACCTTAAGGCTTTTCGATACCCTTCTGGGTTTGACATTCCAAAGTTTCTATACTGACGTTGTTTGGTATTGTTACCTTTTTGTTGACCAACTAGCATGTAGGTCTTTCCGTCAATCTCTCCAAAGCCACCAACCATAGCTTTGTCATCTTTTACATTTCTATCACCGTGAAATTCAACAAAATTACCTTCTGTAATAGCATTGATATAATCTAAACTATAAGGTCTGTCTGGATGACGAGATAATTGAACCCGTTGCCATGGAGATAATTCTTTGAAAATGTCTTTTATGGTCTGTGTTTTCTTCTTTTCAAGGTCCTTAATCAATTTAGACGGGTCCACACCACTATTCGCTTCAACTTCACGTACTTTGATAATCTCTTCATCTATAATCTTAATCGGCTCTTCGAATGGTAAATAATTTTCCATGATCGTATAATTTTGAGAGGCGAAATTTACAAAATATTTTAGGTAAGATATAGCATTTTGAATAAAGTTTTATTGAAAAAGCTCGCTTTGGAAAATATTTCAAATTATTTCATCTTGAGTAAAAGTATTATATTCGTTGCCTTACAATAAAAGAAATGATTTCATATCCTTCTGCTAAAATTAATATCGGGCTTAATGTGGTCAATAAACGAAAAGATGGTTATCATAATATTGAAAGTATTTTTTACCCAATTCCGTTATTTGATATTTTAGAAATAAATTTTTCGGAAACATTTGCTTTTACCTCTAGTGGATTGAATATATCTGGAGACCTTGAATCTAATCTTGTAGTCAAGGCATTTAATTTATTAAAAAGTAAACACAATATTGACAATGTTGCAATTCACCTTCATAAGCAAATACCAATGGGTGCTGGACTTGGTGGTGGTTCTTCTGATGCAGCTTACACATTAAGCATGTTAAATGTTTTATTTAATTTAAAGCTGTCAAATAATCAGTTAGAGGCTTACGCCTTTGAACTAGGAAGCGATTGTCCTTTTTTTATTGCTAGTTCACCTAAATACATTACAGGGGTTGGAGACAAAATGGAGGAAATAAATGTAGATCTATCAAATTATTACATTTATTTAATTAACCCGGGCATTCATATAGGTACTAAAGAAGCTTATTCCAAAATTAAACCGAAAAGCTCTAATAGTGACCTAAAATTGGATATTAATTATGGCGTGTCCGAATGGAAAAACAACATCAAGAATGATTTTGAATCTTCTATTTTCTATACTCATACAGACCTTATTAACGTAAAAAATAAATTGTATGATACAGGTGCACTTTATGCTTCAATGTCTGGATCTGGATCTACTTTTTATGGTTTGTTTAAAAATAGACCAAAAAAAATAGAGCAATATTCCTATGAACATGTATTGCAATTATAGTTTCACTTTCTTAACCCATGTTAAAATAAAAACTTAGACAAGATTTCTAAATATTAAATAATGTGCTTAAATTTGAAATGCAGATTAGATAATTTCATAGGTATTTAACTGTTTTTATTAATTTTTCATAGTTTAATAAAATGAAAAGCATCCGTTACTCACGGATGCTTTTTAGTTATAATGACTTTACATAAAAGTCGAAATCACTCTGTGCTTTTAACCTTCCATATTTTGGCATTGGTATTTTACAACTGCAATCTTCGGAATGTGTATACTGATAGCCAAGCTTTTCGTAAAACTTGGCCAGTTTTAGCTTAGATACTGTATCTAACCCTTTGACCCTTAAAATTTCCATCTGCACTTTTTTATGACCTGTTTTTAAAGCTATATCTTCAACAGCTTCAATCAAAGCCGTCCCAAATCCCTTACCTGAAAATGCAAAATCAGTCGCAAGTAAACTAAAGGTATAAACTTCATTCGCTAGCTGATAATGATGAATACCTCCTACTACTATTCCATTGTATTTAGCAATCAAAACTTGTTTTTGATTGACCAAAGCATCAAATTCTGGTCTAAAAATTCTAATATAATGTTTACCCCAAACTTCTTCTTCAGTCAGTTCATAACCTTTAATAATAATATTGTATAACTGATCAATTTCTTCTTGGCTTTGGCTATCTAGGGATGCGGTCTCAATATTTAACATAAAAAAAGGAACCTTTTAGGGTTCCTTTTATAAAAGTAGTACTTTCTAATTTTATTTCAAAGCATCAAGCTTCGTTTTCATTTCCTTCGCTTTTTCCATATTACCTACTTTATAATAAGCTTGACGTAAAGATCCTATTATTTCAGTATTATTTGGTGTCAACTCATTAGCTTTTTCAAGATAAGGTAGCGCTTTTTCAAAATTTTCTTTCATTTGAGTTCTATACTCTTCTTCCTTGGGGTCACCCAATGCTAAATCGTTGATTTGACCATTAAGTGTAGCGGCTTTGTTAAAATAAACAGCCCCAAGTCCAAGCAAAGCATTACTGTATGCAGGGTCAATTTCTAGCACCTTTTTATATGCTTTCTCTGCATCATCATAACGTTCCTGACCTTCATAAATTGTTCCTACAACATAGTGAAGTTCCTTATTGTTGGGATCTAACGCAATGGCATCTGACAATACTTTTTCAGCTTCATCTTTTTTTCCAGATCCCAAGTAAATATTAATAAGAGATATCATCACATCTTTATTTCCAGGATTCTTTTTTAAAAGCTCACTTAAGGCCTTTTCACCTTCGTCAGACTTATCTAGTTTTCCATAGGCTTCAGCTAAATACGAAGATGAAGTCGGTAATTCATATCCAAGATTTGACGTTACCGTAAAAGCTTGCAATGCTTTTTCATAATTCTCGGCTTTCAAAGCGGCAATGCCACCATAGTAAATAGCCACAGTGTCCGTCAGTCCCATGGCTGCACCATAATCAGCAGAAGACATAAAGGCCTCCATAGATGCACCATACTTTTTTTCTTCATATAGCTTTACAGCTGAATTATAAGATTGACCTCTGACAGCTCTGCAGTAATCAGCTATATCATCCCCATATCTCCCCTTTCTGTCTTTCTCTGCAGACATTTTGAATGCAGCCAAACCTTCATTTCTGGTTTTTTCATTTCCATAGGCTTTTAAGGACTCATTATTTGAAACAGCCCCCATTTTAGCAGCTTCACAATAAATTTTACCCTTATACATTAAAGTTTTAGGGTCATTCATTGTTGTTTCATGTTTTGCCGCTTTAGAAATATAATCTATAGCTTCAAGCAAATCTTTTTCTGCCGCCTCTGCATTCCCACCACCTAAATTGACCTGATATGATTTCCATACCATGGCCGCATTAGTTGTTGCACTTTTTTGAGCCAAAACAGAGGTTGATACTAGTAGTAGCCCAGCAATTAATACTTTTTTCATTTTTGTTTTTTTATTAGATTCATTAAATTATTCATTTCCACAGGAAAGTTTCAATTTTTATGCCAAGTTATTTATTCCTCTTCACTCTTAGGGGTTCCATCATCATTTAATTGATCCGAATCATCTTCGTCAGTATTACGATAAACCTTCGCTACTGCAGCAATTTCATCATCACCTCTTAAATTAATTAACTTGACGCCCTGAGTAGCTCTCCCCATTACTCGCAAAACATCTACATGCATGCGGATGGTAATACCTTTTCTTGTGATAATCATTAAATCATCTTCGTCAGTTACATTTTTAATGGCAATTAACTCTCCGGTCTTTTCAGTGATATTAATCGTTTTCACCCCTTTTCCTCCTCTATTTGTAATTCTATAGTCTGCTACCGCAGAGCGCTTACCATAACCTTTTCCTGACACCACCATCACATTAGCATTTTCATTTTCTACGCATATCATTCCAACCACTTCGTCCTTTTCAGAAGCCAATGTAACTCCCCTTACACCAGAGGCAGTTCGACCCATTGCCCTTACTTTTTCTTCATTAAATCTGATGCATTTTCCAGATTTCAGCGCCATCATAATCTCATGGGTACCATTGGTCAATTTAACTTCTAGTAACTCATCTCCTTCTCGAATTCCAATGGCGTTAATACCGCTTGTTCTTGGTCTAGAGTATTGTTCTAGTGTCGTTTTTTTAATGACTCCTTTTTTGGTACACATTATAATGTGTTTATTTTCTATATACTCCGGATCTTTAATATCATTAACGTTAATAAAGGCTTTAATCTTATCGTCAGTATCTATATTAATTAAATTTTGTAATGCCCTTCCTTTACTTGTTTTATTCCCCTCAGGCACCTCAAAAATACGCATCCAGAAACATTTGCCCTTTTCTGTGAAAATAAGCAGCCAATTATGATTTGTAGCCACAAATAAATGCTCTAAAAAATCTTTATCCCTTGTCGCAGAACCCTTTGATCCAACTCCACCTCTTGACTGAACTTTATATTCTGCTAAAGAGGTTCTTTTGATATATCCTGCATGTGAAATGGTAATAACAACCTCTTCATCTGGAATTAAATCTTCTATGCTCATTTCATTGGCTGAATACTCGATTGTTGAACGTCTTTCATCACCATACTTATCTTTCACCAATTGCAATTCATCTTTGATAATTTGCATCCTTCTGTCTTCATTAGCCAAAATGTCTTTTAAATCAGCAATCGTTTTCATTAATTCTTCGAATTCAGATCTTAATTTATCTTGCTCAAGACCTGTCAATTGTCTTAAACGCATTTCGACGATTGCTCTTGATTGGATGTCGCTTAAATCAAAACGTTTGATTAAGCTTTCTCTTGCCTCATCAGGCGATTTAGAAGCCCTAATTATTTTAATAACTTCATCAATATTGTCGGAAGCAATGATAAGTCCTTCCAATATATGGGCTCTTTCTTCAGCTTTTCGAAGTTCAAATTTTGTTCTTCTTATAACAACATCATGTCTATGTTCTACGAAATGATGAATCATATCTTTGACATTCAACATTTCTGGCCTTCCATTTACAAGTGCAATATTATTGATTGAAAATGAAGTTTGTAAATACGTATACTTAAATAATTTGTTTAATACAACATTTGGTATTGCATCACGCTTCAATTCATAAACAATACGCATCCCTCTTCTGTCAGACTCATCTCTAATATCTGAAATACCATCTATTTTTCCGTCATTTACCAAGTCTGCAGTCTTCTTGATCATATCAGCCTTATTGACTTGATACGGAATTTCCGTCACAATAATCGCTTCTCTTCCTTCTCTAATCTCTTCAAAACCAGCTTTAGCACGCATAACAACCCGACCTTTTCCAGTCTCAAATGCTTGCTTTACTCCTTCATAACCGTAAATGATACCTCCTGTTGGAAAATCTGGTGCTTTAACATGCTCCATTAATTCGGAGATTTCAATATCTCTATTATCAATATAAGCAATTGTTCCATTAACGACCTCAGTTAAGTTATGAGGCGGCATATTTGTTGCCATTCCGACAGCAATTCCACTGGCACCATTAACCAATAAATTTGGAATTTTTGTAGGCAATACTGTTGGCTCATTTAAAGATTCGTCAAAGTTTGGCGCAAAATCTACTGTCTCTTTATCCAGATCTGCCAACATGTCTTCGGCAATTTTTCTTAATCTTGCCTCAGTATAACGCATAGCTGCAGGGCTATCACCATCAACCGATCCAAAGTTACCTTGTCCATCAACCAAAGGATATCTCAAAGACCAATCTTGGGCCATTCGAACCATAGTATCGTAAACGGAAGAGTCTCCATGCGGATGATACTTACCTAATACCTCTCCAACAATTCTAGCTGACTTTTTATAAGGCCTATTAGAAAGAACTCCTAAATCAAGCATACCATATAACACCCTTCTATGAACTGGTTTAAAACCATCTCTAACGTCAGGTAAAGCCCTTGATACAATAACCGACATTGAATAGTCAATGTAGGCTGATTTCATTTCGTCTTCGATATTAATCTTAATGATTCTTTCTCCGTCTGCCATAATATTTTTTATGTGGATATTTTAAATTAACAAACGACGAAAATAGCCATTATTAGTCAATTTTTTATCCGTTTTACACTCGGACTTATCAACAAAAAACGGTTTAAAATGAGGTTTATTAACAATTTATTTAATTTATTATTTCAAATATATTTGTGAATCAATTTTTGTCATTAAATTTAAGATTTTAAACCATATTTTAATGGATGCAAACTTCTCATCAAAAGCAAAAAGTGTAATCGAACACAGTCGTGAAGAGGCATTGCGCTTAGGCAACGATTATTTGGGAGTAGAACATATATTATTAGGGATACTGCGAGAAAAAGACAGTTTAGCGGTTAAAATTTTATTGGAGTTTCACCTTGATTTAGATTTATTACGGAAAGATATTGAAAAAAATGTTAAAGAATCTGCCAATAAACCGACTGATGCAAGTAGTATCCCGCTCGTTCGACAAACAGAAAAGGTCTTAAAAATAACTTTTTTAGAATCCAGATTGTTTAGAAGCAAAAAAGTGGGTACTGAGCATATTTTATTGGCCATACTCCGAGAAAAAGACAATATAGCAACCAGAATCCTTAATAAGTATGGTGTTATATATGAAAATGTAAAAGAAGAATTAGAAGAAATGATAGACGAACAAAACATACCAAAATCAGAATTCCCTGGCAACTTATCAAATGATGATTCAGGATCTGATGATTCCAATTTTGGCTCTGGTTCAGGGTCTGGAGGCAGTGGAGCTTCTTCAAAAGGAAGTTCGAAATCGAAAACACCTGTTTTAGATAATTTTGGAAGAGATTTAACAGCAATGGCTGAACAGGATAAATTAGATCCTATTGTAGGCCGTCATAAAGAAATTGAGCGTGTCTCTCAAATATTATCAAGAAGAAAAAAGAACAACCCTATATTAATAGGTGAGCCTGGTGTGGGCAAATCAGCTATAGCTGAAGGTTTAGCTTTAAGAATTGTTCAAAAAAAGGTATCAAGAGTCCTTTTCGGAAAACGAGTAATATCTTTAGATCTTGCATCATTAGTTGCAGGCACTAAATACAGGGGGCAATTTGAGGAGAGAATGAAAGCCGTGATGAATGAGCTTGAAAAATCAAGAGAAGTAATTTTATTTATTGATGAAATCCATACCATAATAGGTGCTGGTGGCGCCTCTGGTTCAATGGATGCCTCAAATATGTTTAAGCCTGCTTTAGCCAGAGGAGAACTGCAAGTCATTGGTGCTACAACATTAGATGAATATCGACAATATGTAGAAAAAGATGGTGCATTGGAACGAAGATTTCAAAAAGTCTTAATTGAGCCAACAAGTATTGAAGATTCCATTGAAATTTTAACTAATATCAAGGAAAGGTACGAAGATCATCACAGTGTGACCTATACTAATGAAGCCATTGCCGCATGCGTAAGGTTGACAGAACGCTACATGTCTGATAGGAATTTACCTGACAAAGCTATAGATGCAATGGACGAAGTTGGATCTCGTGTGCACATAAAGAATATTAATGTACCACCTGAAATAAAAAAGTTGGAGGCCAAGATTGAGGACATTAAGGAACAAAAAAGTAAGGTCATTAAGAGTCAGCAATACGAAAAAGCTGCTGAATTAAGGGATACTGAAAAGAATTTACAGGAAGAATTAGAAACGGCTCAAACCAAATGGGAAAAAGAATCAAAAGCTAATAAAATTGAGGTTACTGAAGAGCATGTTGCTGAAGTTGTATCAATGATGACAGGAATTCCGCTCCAAAAAGTTTCCGAATCTGAATCTGGAAAAATTGTACACTTATCTGATGATATTAAAGAAGGGGTAATTGGACAAGATGAAGCGATTAAAAAAGTAGTCAAGGCCATTCAAAGAAATAGAGCTGGATTAAAAGATCCTAACAAACCAATAGGATCATTCTTTTTCTTAGGACCTACAGGTGTTGGAAAAACTCAGCTTGCTAAAGTTTTGGCCAAAAATTTATTCGATTCTGAAGAAGCATTGATTCGGATTGACATGAGTGAGTATATGGAAAAGTTTTCAGTTTCTAGACTCGTTGGTGCACCTCCTGGGTATGTTGGATACGAAGAAGGAGGTCAACTAACTGAAAAAGTAAGACGAAAGCCATATTCTATTATTTTACTTGATGAAATTGAAAAGGCACATCCAGATGTTTTCAATATGTTACTTCAAGTTTTGGATGACGGGCATATGACGGATGGACTTGGTCGTAAAATAGATTTTAAAAATACGATTATTATCATGACATCTAATATCGGGGTCAGACAGCTTCAAGATTTTGGAACTGGGGTTGGTTTTGGTACCAAGTCGCAGCAGGCTCAAAAAGATGAAGAGGCCGTACTCATTATTCAAAAGGCCTTAAAGAAGGCATTTGCACCAGAATTCCTAAACAGAATTGATGATATGATTATTTTTAATTCTTTAAAACAAGAAGATATTCATCAAATTATTGACATTGAATTAGCTAAGCTCTTTGCTCGTATTGAGGACTTAGGATATCATGTCAAAATGACGGATGAAGCTAAAAAGTATATTGGCAACAAAGGATATGACGAAAAATATGGTGCTCGTCCTTTAAATAGGGCTATTCAAAAATATGTTGAGGATCCGCTGGCTGAAGAAATAATTAACTCTACAATTAAAGATGGTGATACAATTAAAATAGATCATAACAAAAAAGAGGATAATATTTCAATACATATTGAAAAATCTAAACCTTCTAAAAAAGCAGAGTCAAAATAACTAAATGTAGTTTTCTATAATTAAAATACCAGGCTAATAGTCTGGTATTTTTTTATACAAAAAGGGAGTCTCTCAACTCCCTTTTCAACCCTTATATAAGTAAACAAATACTTTGTCTACAATTATGTATACGGTAACTTGATATAAATGGTTACAAATTATTGTTCATAATGATTTAACGTAAGTTCGTTCCCATCAAATATACCATAGGTAAAATGCTTTATCCAGTCACCAGTATTAATGTATCTCGAAGAATCTGATAGGTTAAAATCTATCGGAAGATGACGGTGTCCAAAAATAAAATAATCATAATGCTTTTCTTTTAGACGCGCTTTGCAAAAATTAATAAGCATTTCTTTTTCTTCACCATAAAATTGATCATCAGATGTTCCTGTTGACAGGCGAGATTTTTGTGAAAAATAGTTCGCCATTCCAATTCCAAAATTAGGGTGTAATCTCGCAAAAAGCCATTGGCTGACCTTACTTCTAAACACTTTTTTTATGAATTTATATCCAGAATCACCAGGTCCTAACCCGTCACCATGACCAATAAAAAAATGTTTACCGTTATATATTTTTTGGATTTCATTTTTATGAAGGGTAACACCAAGTTCCTTTGGAATATAGTCAAATACCCACATGTCATGATTTCCATAAAACCAATGAATCTTAATTCCTTTATCTGTTAGGTCTGCTATTTTGCCTTGAAGTCTTACAAATCCTTTAGGGATTGAATGCTTATACTCGAACCAAAAATCGAATACATCTCCAAGAAGATAAATCTCGAAAGCATCTTTTTCTATTTCTTCAAGCCATCTTATGATTTTTTTTTCCCTAACCAAACTACTTTCATAGTCCGGAGCACCTAAATGGAAATCTGAAGCAAAATATATTTTCTTACCTGAGGGTATCTGCATTAAAAGCCATATATCTCATGAAGCGCTTTATCCAGATTAGCTCCCCTTAAGTTAGTAGCAACTATATTCCCTTCTTTATCTACTAGGCATGTAAAAGGAATACCTCTTACCGCATAATCTCGTGCCGCTGCATTACTAAAACCTTTTAATTCACTGCCATGATTAGGCCAAATTAGCCCATCTTGTTCTATGGCCTGAAGCCATCTGTTCTTCTGACCAGGTTTGTCAAAAGACACACTAAAAACTTCAAAACCTGATTCATTATATTTATTATATGCACGAACTACATTTGGGTTTTCTCTACGACAAGGACCACACCAAGATGCCCAAAAATCAACAAGAACGACCTTTCCTTTCAGGTCAGATAACTTTATCGTATCACCATTTACATTTGGAATAACAATCTCAGGTGCTGGCTTTCCTGGAGCAAGCAATTGTTTACTTGCCGCCAAATCTTGTTCCTGTTTAATTTGTTTTTGTATTAGTGATGCAATTCCAGATCCAGAAAAGCTTTTTAAAAAGTTATCTGTAACTTGTTTATACAAATCTGCTTCACGTTCTTTATTAATGGCACTCAATGTTGCTAAAAGTGCAGGTGAATTTTCATTCATGGTAATAAAAACATTTCTGTAGTTATAAAATACTTCAGCTATCGGTCTGAAATATTCATTTACTGCTTCTTGCTGACTAGCATCTTTTTTTAATACAATCCTTAACGAATCCTCGGTAGATTTAAATGATGTGTATTCTTTATAAAAATCCATCATCAACTGAGAAGATGCTGATCCCAATATATTACAATTATAGAGCAAGTTTTTTGAGTCTCCATAAATCTTTATTGAATCATTACCCTCAAGAATTAAATTGATGCTTTGCCCATCTTGCAATGATGCAATGAAATAGTCACGAAATGGTATTGAAAAATCTGATGAAAATTCACCCTTTTCGTTCAATTTAATAACATGAAACGGTTTTTTAGCTCCTCCCAATACTTGATTAGTAATAACTAAATTTTTTCCCCCCGCGCCTACTATCAGGCCTTCCATGTGAACTGGAGCTCCTTGTATGGCATTATTCTGCAATTGCGCAAACGAAAGGCTCGTTATACCTATAATTATTAAAGTTGTTATTGATTTTATCATAATTATTTACCTAATACTTCTGTTAATTTTTGTTCCAAAGCTGGTCCTCTTAAGTTACTAGCAATTATTACGCCATTTTCATCAATTAGAAACGAGGCAGGAATAGATGTTACTCCGTAAAGTGCCGCCACACTTGATGACCAGCCTTTCAGGTCAGAAACGTGGTTTGACCATGAAAGGTTGTCTGCTTGAATTGCATTTACCCATGCATCTTTTTTATTATCAAGCGAAACACTTAAAATGGTGAAGCCTTTATCCTTGAATTTCTCATAGTTAGCCACAACATTTGGATTTTCTCTTCGGCAAGGACCACACCACGACGCCCAAAAATCAAGCAAAACAACTTGTCCTCTTAAATCAAATAGAGTCAGTTCAGTTCCATCAGGTTTAGGTAGTTTAAAATCTGGAGCAACAGCTGCTCCATTAGTCAGTGCTTTTTTAGATTTCGCCATTTCAATTTGAGATTTTACATTCGAGATATCCTGCTCAATAAGTGCTGGATAATCTGACTTTGGATATCTGGCTGCCATTGAGTTTGCTACTTTTTCGAAGTACTTCAAATAATCAACATCAAAGTATTCAATACCATTTGTTGGATAAAACTCTCTTAACATTAGCCAACCTGCAGCTGGATTTTCAGTATTTTCAATAAAATTGATTGCATAATCCCTAGTAATACTACTTAAAGAATCTAATTTGCTTTGATATTTAATGGCTGATAAAGAATCATTTTTAGCCATAATTTGAAGATTTTCAAATGCCTCCTTTTTAAATGGGAATAATTTTTCCGACAACTCTTGATACGATTTTAGGTCAGATGACATAGTAGAACCGCTAAATTTTGCTGATGCAGAAAAATTAGGATACTCACCACTAATGGTTATATTTTTATCAGATGGATCACTTAAAATATAAGCAGGCATGCTCTCTTTATCAGCAGGGTTAACAACTACAAAATAAAGTCTGAAATCTTTGCTTTTTGTCTCTAAAACAAACTTCCCTTTTTCAATTGTAGCGGTATCAATATTGATCTGTTTTCCGCCCTCAAAAACTGTGAGCACCACATCCTTTCCATCAGCCCCTGTTACTTCCCCACTGATATACCTCCCTTCAATATTCGCATCTGACAACCCAGTATTACATGAGGACATTGCCATTCCTGCAAAAACAGATAATATTATTGTTATTTTTTTCATCTTCTATTTTATTTAGAAATCATTTTGTTTATTAATTGGCTAGCAGTTTTTGGGTCTGCTTTACCTTTACTTTTTTTCATTAATTGTCCCATAAAAACACCCAGCAATTTTTTTTCTCCATTTTTAAATCGTTCAACTTCGTTAGGATTTTCTTGGATAATTTCTTGAATTAGCTGAGACAAACTATCTGCATCAGAATCTTGAATCCAATTATTCTCCTCTGCAATCCTGCTGACATCCTTATCTGGTTCAATAAGCAGCTGCGGAAATAATTTTTGGCTTGCTAAGCTATGCGATAATTTATTATCATCAATCAAATTAATAACATCAGCAATAGACTTTGCTGATATTGGAAATTGAGTAATTTTAATGGCATTTTGATTGAGATAAGATTTGACCTCTCCCATTACCCAGTTTGCAGCACTTTTATAGTTTTTCGTGTAATTTATAATGTTTTCGAAAAACAAGGCTATGTCTTTTGATTCAATTAAGTTGTTTGCGTCATATTCTGACAAGTTTAGGACCTTGGTGTATTTTTCATATAGTTCCTTTGGCAAAGGAGGCATTTTTGCTCTTAGCTCATCAATATAGTCATTTAAAACAGCTATAGGTTGAAGGTCAGGTTCAGGAAAAAATCGATAATCGTTTGCTGCTTCTTTACTACGCATGGAAGTAGTAATATCTTTTAATGCATCATAATTACGCGTTTCTGAATGAATAGTCTCACCGTTCTCAATGGCTAGTACTTGACGTCTGATTTCAAATTCAATTGCGTTTTTCACATTTCGAATTGAGTTCATATTTTTGACTTCGACCTTATTACCAAATTCACTTGCATCATTGAGCATAACTGAAATATTGGCGTCACAACGCAAATTACCTTCCTCCATATTACCATCACAAATATCGAGATAGCGAACAAGTTTCCGTACTTCTGAAACATAATTATAAGCCTCTTGGGAGTCCGAAATTTCAGGTTCTGATACGATTTCAATTAATGGCACTCCTGCTCTATTTAAATCGACGAGTGTATTGAACGGATCAATATCATGGATGCTTTTTCCAGCATCCTCCTCCATATGTATTCTAGTTAAATTGATCAACTTATCTTCACCAGACTTTGTTTTAATTGAGATAGCACCTTCAGTACAAATTGGTGTTGTATCTTGTGTAATCTGGTATCCTTTAGGCAAATCAGGGTAAAAGTAATTTTTTCGTGCAAAATATTGCTTTTCAGCAATTTTAGAATTACATGCAATTCCCATTTTAATGGCATAATCGATAGTCGATTTATTCATTTTTGGTAACGTACCAGGGTGACCTAAAGTGATGGGACTAATATTGGTATTTGGAACTGCTCCATATTCATTAGCATCAGATGAATAAGCTTTAGATTGCGTTTGCATTTGCGCATGCACCTCTAAACCAATAACCACCTTATATTTATTTAATATCTCTTTTGAAATATCCATATTATATTTTAAGCCCTTTCAATTAGTGTTTTTATAATTAAAGTCATTTTAGGTTCTTGTCGTTTTGCAACCTCTATAATTTCTTGAACATTGATCTTTTTAATTTTTCCTTCGACGCCAAGATCTGTAACAATTGAAATTGCAAAGACAGGAATTTCCATATGTCTTGCCACAATAACTTCAGGAACAGTTGACATTCCAATGGTATCACCTCCTATGATTCTCAGATACTTGTATTCAGCTGGCGTTTCAAGAGAAGGTCCAGTTAAACCAACATATACGCCCTCTGAAACTTTAATGTTATTTTCTGATGCAATTGTTTTTGCCAGATTAATTAAACCTTTGTCATATGCCTCGCTCATATCAGAAAAGCGTGGCCCCAATTCGTCCATGTTTTTACCAATAAGTGGATTACCAGGAAATAAATCAATATGATCATTAATGATCATTATTTCACCTACTTCAAATTTAGGATTAACGCCACCACTTGCGTTAGAAACAAATAATTTCTTCACTCCAAGCATTTTCATAATCCTTACTGGGAACGTTACCTGCTCAAGTGAATAGCCCTCATAATAATGAAAACGACCTTGCATGACCATGACTTTCTTTTGACCAAGATTTCCAAAAATTAATTTGCCCGAATGGCTTTCTACAGTAGAGACCGGAAAGTTTGGAATATCATGATAAGAAATTTCATATTTGATTTCTATTTCATGAACCAATCCACCAAGACCAGTACCTAAAATTATACCTATTTCAGGTGTAAAAGGTGCCTTTTCATGTATAAAATCAGTAGTCTCTACTATTTTCTTGAACATATTTTTGTACTATTTGATCAAAAGCTATTTGATTATCTAATTCAACCTCAATCTCTTGATAAAACCATGGTTTTGATTCAATTTTTGATTTTAAAGGCTCGTTAAGTAACCTCATAGCATCTTTTTCTGTAGTAATAATCACAGGAAAATCATCAGCAAATTTAACTAATAAATTATGAATTTCCTCAATGTCATTTTCCCTAAATTTGTAATGATCTGTAAAGTTAAAGTGCTTTATAATTTTAAATGATTTCGAAAGGTGGTTTAATAGGGCCTCAGCCCTTGCTATGCCAGTAACAAGGATTATTGATTCAGTTGTAATTTCTGATTTATTAAAATTTGTTAATGACTTAAAAACACCATATTTAACATGCGAAAAAAATACGTTTTGAGTAGAACTTGGATTTATATGTTGTATATAGTTTTTCTTTGTAGTTTCTGAGATATTATCAGGACATTTAGTCACAATTATTATGTCAGCTCTATTTTTACCTTTTTTTGATTCTCTGAGTGTTCCAACCGGTAGAATATAGTCTTTAAAAAAAGGGTGACTATAATCAGTTAATAAAATGTTTAACCCTGGTTTAATAGAACGGTGCTGGTAAGCATCATCTAAAATAATTAAATCTATATCTGGCTTTTGTAAACATATTTCTGAAACTCCATTTACTCTATCAGCATCCACCGCAACAGTAATGTCAATTCCAAATTTTTTATAAAACTGGAATGGCTCATCACCTAAAGAAATAGCTGAAGACTCTGAATTTGCGATCTGAAACCCGTAGACTTTTCTTCCGTAACCCCTACTTAACGTCGCTATCTGGTTTTTCCCAAGAAATTGTCTAACTAATAATTCAACATGAGGTGTTTTTCCAGTCCCGCCCATGCTTAAATTTCCCACATTAATAATTGGAAGACTGAAACTTAAGCTCCGTTTAATATTCTTTTTAAATAACCAATTTCTAAAGTTTGTAATTGATAAATAGAGTAACCCAAATGGTATCAGAAAAAGCCTTAAAAATTTCATATAGATTGACTTTTTTGAGCGAGTGTTGTCAATATGTGATTTAATTTCTGTTCATTTGATGAAGCTTCATCTAACCAAATAATATGATAGCCTTGCTTTTCCATTCTTCTGTACCAAGTCATCTGACGCTTAGCAAATTGATGAATTGCAATATTAAGTCCTTCAAATAGTTCTTTTTTTGATACTTTATTTTGAAGATAATCTCCCACCCATCTATATTCTAATCCGTAATAGGCAAGATCCTCAAAACTTAACCCTAATTTTATTAAGGACTGAACCTCTTCAATTAGCCCATTATTAAGCCGATTACTTAGCCTACTTGTAATTCTTTCACGCCTTTTATCTCTCTCAATATCAATCCCAAATATAGTATAGTTAATTTTCGGATAAACAGGCTCCTTCCAATTGGGTTGATTTTTTATAAAATAATCAATTTCTATAGCTCGTATTGCCCTAGGTAACGTGTTTCGATCTAGCCTTTGCTTCAAATTATCGTCAATTTCTTCCCATCTGGAAAGAATTTCTTCCTTAGACATTAAAGCTAAGCTATTTCTTAAATCGGTATTCGATTCTATTCCAGTAAATGAATTACCTTTAAGCGCAGTTTCGATATACAAGCCACTACCTCCGCATAAAATCGGAATATTACCTCTTGAAGTAATTTCATTAAAGGAATTGATAAAATCTGTTTGGTACTCCCAAATATTATATTTGTAACCAGGTTTTCTAATATCAATTAAATGATACGGAATATCTACTCCATCAATTGAATATTCTGCGAGGTCCTTACCCGTGCCAATATCCATTTGCTTGTATATTTGCCTTGAATCTGCTGATATTATTTCGCCTCCAACTAATAAAGATAATTGGCAGGCTAAATTGGTCTTACCTGACGCAGTAGGTCCCAATATGACAATTAGTTCATCCAAAACTTATTTGCTTTCAAGCACATTCATTACCGTTTTCAAAATACCATAAGCGGTTTCAGCCATGGTATTTATCTTATTGTCCAAGCAAGGATTAATTTCAACAAATTCTATACATTTTACTTTATCCAACCCAGCAAAATGACTGACAAAGAATTCTGCTTCATTTGGTGTTAACCCATTTTCAACCGGCGTTCCAGTTCCCTTCGATACCAGAATTGAATCCATAGAGTCAACATCAAATGACACGTATATAATATCGCAATCCTTAAGCCTGTCTTCTATTTCTTTTGCAACAACCTCTTGTGTTTTTTCTCGCACCTCTTGAACAGTGTAATTTTTAATATTATTCTTTTGAATAAATTTGTCCTCCGGAACTTCAGTATCTCTTACCGATATAAAAATTAAATCTTCAGCGGCTATTTTATGCGAGATACCGGCCATATTTTTAAGTTCATCCCAGTGGGATAAAGTCTGGTCTCTAATATCGTTAATCTGAAAATCTTTATTGTCCACACCTAATGCTGTTGCCAAAGGCATTCCATGCAAGTTTCCACTTGGCGTTGTATATGGTGTATGTAAATCTGCATGAGCATCAATCCAAATAACACCCAAACGTTTTTTAGGGTATGCTTTTTTTATACCTGCAATTGTTCCACCAGCACAAGCATGGTCGCCTGATAAAACAACAGGGTAATCTCCATCCTTAAATGTAGCAGCTACTTCGTTCATTGTACGTTTATAAACCTTAACTAGTCCATCAATTCGCTTAGCATATTGAAACTTAGTTTGAGTATTTAACAGATCATTTTCTGTTTTGATTTTAACAGAAGGATACTTTCCAAAAAAAAAGTCTTGATTAGTTTGTGACACAACCTTCATTGCTCCTATACCAAGTCCTGCTCCTCTTGTTCCCGCGCCAATTTCAGATTGATTTTCTATAATTTTAAGCATCCTACAAATTTATTAAAAACATCATATTAAATACATTTACGATTGTATATTTTAACGCCTTTAAATATAAATTCTATATTTGCTTTTATCAATCCTTATATCTCATGAAAAAAAGAATTTTCGAAATATTATTACTCTCTCTTTTAGTAATTAGCTGTAAAGAAGAAAAAGTTCAGCAAGGCGAAATAAGTTATGAAATCACTTATCCATTTACTAGTTTAAATGGCATTATGGATGTTATGCTACCTAAAAAGATGACAGTTGTATTTAAAGGTGACCAAATGATTGCCTCTATTGAAAAAGCAAAAATATTTAGAACCGATATTATTTCAAAAACGTCTACTAAAAATTTAAAAATGAGATTAGATTTCGGATCAGAAAATATCGAAACTGAATTATCTCCTGAAGACTTAGTTACAATGCAAGAAACCCAACCTTCATTTGATGTTGGAAAACCAATTAAAACTGATACAATAGTTGGTTTGGAAGCTACATTTTATTCAGTTACTAGTAATAATGAAGATGTAGGTCAATTTGAATGCGCTTTTTCAAATGACATTTCCATTTCTAATACCGAATGGTTTACCTCATACCTAGGTGCAAAGGGCATTCCTCTCATTTATGTGATTGAAAGGTATGGAGTTGTCATGCACTTAAGGGCCACTAATTTTGAATCAAGAGAAGTACTTGATTCTGAATTTAAAACAGACGAACCTTTTAAAAGTGTGTCCTATGATAGTTATGAGAAAAAGGTAAGTGAGCTATTTGAACTGATTATTGAAGAATAAATAATAGAGTTTAATTGGAGCCAAACTGATTTTTCCGATATATGGCTGCGTTTCTGAGATGCTGTCTGTAGTTTTCAGCAAAATTATGCTTTCCTGACCCATCACCAACTGCGCACATAAAAATATAATTATGTTTCTTGAAATCTAAAACTGCGTCAATTGCTTTTTTAGACACTAGCATTATTGGTCCTGGTGGTAGCCCTTTATACATATAAGTATTATAAGGACAGTCTTTATCTCTATGTTTATACAATAGGCGTTGCACACCACTCAACTCGTCTCCCCAGCAAAACTTAAAAGTTGGGTCGGATTCCAATTTGATCCCTTTCTTTAACCTGTTTAAGTATAATCCTGAAATGGTTGACCACTCTTCTTCTAATTTACTTTGCTCTGACATAACAATTGATGCCAAAGTTGATACCTCAGACTGGGAAAGATTTAATGCTGCCAATTTGGATTTTCTCTCAGAATTCCAAAATATTCTGTACTGCTTGGCCATAAAACCAACAAACTCTTTTTCATCCATATCCCATTCCCCAACCTCGTATGTATCGGGTAAAAAAAGTGAAATAATGGTTTCTTTGTTAAAACCATACCTATTAATTACCGAATCAGATAAAATATAATTTACCAGAGTACTCGAATCGGCTTCTATTGAGTTATGAATCTTACTGACCATGCTTGGTATATTTTGCGAGTAAGTAAAAACAATTTTCGTATCCTTCCGTTCCCCGTTGCCATTCTTTAGGGCATAAATTATGTACTTCAGCTTCTGATTATTAGCAAAACGGTACTTTCCTGGCTCAAAATTATTTTCATTTAGATCAAAGTACCTGCTAAATTTTTCAAAATCAGATAACTTAGAAAATATATTATTGCTTATAAGAACTTGACCTACCTCTTCAAAACCAATATTCGAAGGCAGGTAAACCTCTACCTGATCCTGGTCCATTTCGAGTTTAGCAAAATGCATTTCATACCTAGGATAGCCAATCATAAAAATCACAATGATTAACACTAGAAAGATTAACCAAAAAACATTCTTTTTCATTTAAATTGTTTTAAAATAGGTCATTTGTAAATAATCAACACCTCTATAAGTATAGATTTTAGCTTTTGTATCATCCGAAAGGAAGCCATTTTTTTTAAACAGTTGAACAGAAGCAAAATTATCAGTTAAAATCATGGCTTTCAGCTTTTTTAAACTGTGCTCTTTTCTGGCAATTAATTCAAGACCTATTAATGCTTTGGTTCCATAGCCCTTTTCTCTATATTGTTCTGAAATGAGTAAACCAACACTTGCCATTTTATCAACTGGTTTATAGTCAAATAAGTCAACACAGCCAACTACAGTTTTATTCGGCAATTCTAATATATATCTTGTTTGAAAGTCTTTCTTCAAACTTTCTGACTTAGAAACGTATTGTTTAATTTCTTGAACGTTATAAGCTTTAATTATGCCACTCTGAATCCAATTTTTCTCATCATTTTCCCAAGCAAAAATATTTTCGAAATCAGATTTTCGAACAGGTCTTAGACTTAAGGATTCGGAATTGTGACTAGGCATTATCTATTAGTCCTTTAAATACAAAATTGGCTGGTCCTTCAAGATAAATTTGATCAAAACCTTGATTTGACGACATAAAATACACTTTTAAATCTCCCCCAATCGCACTGACGTCAACTTTACCAGTTTTAATTTCATTTTTAATGGCATATGCTAATGCTGCAGCAGTAGCTCCTGTACCGCATGCATAAGTTTCGTTCTCAACACCTCTTTCATAGGTGCGAATTGCGATTTTATCTATTCCTAAATTTTGAATGAGATTAACATTTGTTCCACCTGGCTGATACTCTTTAGCATAACGAATGTCACGACCAATTTCAATTAAATTAGATTTTTTTAAGTCATCTACTTCCTTGATATAATGTGGTGACCCTGTGTTCATAAAAATATCATCATCAAGCATAGTAATTTCCGAAACTGGTTGCATACTAACTTTGACAGAATTATTTAATAACTGAGCATGATGAATGCCGTCAATTGCCTCAAATTTAACTTGATCTTCACTGAATATATTTAAAAAACGAGCAAAGGCTACAGCACACCTACTGCCATTTCCACAAAATGATTGACTTCCATCCGGATTATAAAAATCCATTTTAAAATCTGTTATTAATGATTGCTCTAGAAAAATAAGTCCATCAGACCCAATTCCAAAATGTCGATTACAATATTTTTGGGCTAGTGTTATTTTATCATCTTGAAACGCATTATCAAGATTATCAATCATTATAAAATCATTTCCCGCACCTTGATATTTATAAAACTCAATCATATAATACTAATAGGTTTTGAAATATTTATCATTTTTCTGAAATCAACAGTTTCTTGAAGTTCATAGAACAAATTATTTACCTTTAAATAGTAAACGGACTCATTTTTATAAATTTGACTTGGCATCAATGGCCAAATGCCATAAATAATGAGTTTCGACTTCGATAGCTTATACCCTTGATAATTGAGAGGAGACTCCCAATACTCTACTGCTATCTGCTTTTGATCAACGCTTTTAATATCTAAAAGTTGTTCTAGTAAGGTATCTTTTTCTACGTCTTTTATAATAACCAAAGGCAATGTCTCAGATTTTAACTTCCTGTCTCGTTTAATTTGTAATGAGTCATCCTTAATACTGTTATTTTCTATTCTAGTAGTATCTGAAGTTTCTTTTGATAAAGAATCATCAACTTCATTCTTAGCCTCAACGAAAATAGTATCTACAGACCTCACTTCCTTTTCAACTTCAACCTTCACTAATTTTGATGAATATACAGTATCTACTACTTGCTCTTTTATAAATTTTATTTTTTCAATTGGTGTTGTATTTTGACCAATTAAAAAACCTATAATTAGTGCAACCACAAATAAAATTGATATAAAAACTACTTTCCTCAATTAAAGAATTATTCTACAAAGTTAGAATAATTGACAGGCTTAAATTAAAATATTTTTATTTTAAATGTTAATAACTTCTAGGTATGAGTAGATATAATGCTATACTAGACGAAATATGCCAAATAATCAAGTTTATTCAAAACTTTTGATCGTCCTAAGTAATAGGTATCTGGGTAATAAATGAATAGGCAAGTGCCATGTTTTAGCCAGTCAACTACCTTGTCAAAGTTTTTATAAGGCATTGCAGGACAACCGTACGAGCGCCCAAGCATACCATATTTACCTAAGAATTCATACGTTGCATAGTCAGCTCCATGCATAACAATTCCCCTACTGCTTGCATTACTATTTGTGTATTCTAAGCCATCTAATCTTAACGCTAATTTATATTTGCTACTATGATAGGTTGATGTGGTTTTGAAAAAACCTATACTACTTTGGTGTGATTTATCTTTGTTCGAGAACTTTTTGGCATAAAGGGAACCAGAATTCTTTCCATGCGAAACAATGGATTTATACATAATTTTATTGTAACAAACATCAATAATAAATAAACGCTCTTCAGTTGAGGGTTTAGAAAAATCAATAACTGTAAAAAACCGCTCTTTTTGAATTTTATTTGACCTCAGAAGATTAAAATAGCCTCTTGCCGCATATTCAAACGACTGGTAACTTAATGTAGAATCATTTAAAGTTTGGTATAAACCTTTTGTAAAACGTTTAAAATCTGTTTTAGCTTTAATATAAACAGAGTCATTCTCTAATTTTAACAGCTTTTCGGAAAACAAACTACCACTATTTGACTTCCCAAAACTGCTAAGTGTTATAAAAAAGAGTACTATTGCTAGTAAACCTTTTTTAGTATTCCTTGCATTCATAATGCGAATATACGGAAATAAGACTATTTTTGTTGCGTTAAAACCAACATTAGTATTCAACAATCAAGTTATCATAACTATTTTTAGAATGAGCATTGAAAAAGAAGTCAAGAAAAGAAGAACATTTGCTATAATCTCTCATCCTGATGCTGGGAAAACTACTTTAACAGAAAAACTACTTTTGTTTGGAGGTGCTATTCAAACAGCTGGTGCAGTTAAAAATAATAAGATTGAAAAAACGGCTACCTCCGACTTTATGGAAATTGAAAAACAGAGGGGAATTTCGGTGGCCACCTCGGTAATGGCTTTTCAATATGATGGCAAGCAAATAAACATTTTAGATACCCCTGGACACAAAGATTTTGCTGAAGACACTTACCGAACACTTACCGCAGTTGATAGCGTAATACTTATTATTGATTGCGCAAACGGTGTTGAAGCTCAAACTGAGAGGTTAATGGAGGTTTGTAGAATGCGAAATACGCCTGTGATTGTATTCGTTAATAAAATGGATCGTGAAGGACGAGACCCTTTTGATTTGTTAGATGAATTAGAAAGTAAATTAAACATTAATGTTCGGCCTCTTTCCTGGCCAATTGGGATAGGACATACTTTTCAAGGTGTTTATAACAACTTTAATAGTAGCTTAAATCTTTTTGCCGCGAATAAAACCAAAATAAGTAAAGAAGTTATCTCGGTAGAAGATATTAAATCAGAAGAATTAAATGAAATAATTGGTGATGAGGCCGCTGACACATTACGTGAAGAATTAGATCTTGTAAACGGGGTTTATAATCCTTTTGATCGAGAGCAATACCTTGCAGGTGAAGTAGCGCCAGTTTTTTTTGGGTCGGCGATTAATAATTTTGGCGTAAAAGAATTGCTTGAAGCGTTTTTAAGAATTTCTCCGGAGCCTAGAGGTCGTGAGTCAGATTCTGGATTCATTAAACCTTTAGATAAAGATTTTTCAGGCTTTATATTTAAAATCCATGCCAATTTAGATCCGAAGCATAGAGATCGGATCGCTTTTTTGAGAATTGTTTCTGGAAAGTTCGAACGCAATAAATTCTATAAACATTCCAGACATGAAAAAAAATTAAGATTCGCTAATCCTACCTCATTTATGGCTCAAGATAAGAGTATTATTGATGAAGCTTTTCCAGGTGATGTTATTGGGCTTTACGATACTGGTACTTTTAAAATTGGTGATACAATTACGGAAGGTGAAGGTTTTAGTTACAAAGGTATCCCTAGCTTTTCTCCAGAAATTTTTATGGAATTGGAAAATAAAGATCCAATGAAATCCAAGCAGTTAGAAAAGGGAATCAAGCAGTTGACAGATGAGGGTGTTGCTCAATTATTTATCCAGCAACCTGGAAATCGAAAAATTGTTGGAACGGTTGGACAGCTTCAGTTTGAAGTGATTTCTTACAGATTAGAGCATGAATACGGCGCCAAATGCGCTTTTGTGCCTCGGAGATACTACAAGGCATGCTGGATGACTACTGATAATCAGGATCAATTAACTAGCTTTATAAAAGCTAAAACCATCTATATTGCTAAAGATAAAGATGACAACTACGTGTTTTTAGCAGAGACTCCGTTTCTTTTACAAATGGCGCAGTCTGACTATCCCGATATAACATTCCATTTTACTTCAGATTTTAAAGTAGGAAAGAACTAGATGAATTTTTTAGGACATTGCTTAATTACACAGTTTAATCCAGAATTTATTTCAGGCAATTTAGCTGGTGATCATTTTAAGGGAGATTTATCACTTTTCACTGAAATTCCACCTAGGATTAAAATCGGTATAGAAATACACCGTTTTATTGATTCTTACACTGATAATTCTCCTCATATCCAAAAGGTTGCCAAGATATTTCAAGAAGGAGGTATAAAACGCATTTCATATATAGCAAGTGACATCATACTTGATCATTTTATTTCAAAAAATTGGGGTAAGTTCTCTCCCTTTCCATTATCTTATTTCATTGAGGTTATCCACCAGGAAACTGCTAAAGACCTGCATTTTTTTCCTGAAAAGTTTAAATTTATTTTTGGAAAAATGGTAGAAAAGGAATGGTTAAGTCGCTACATAGAAGAAGATGGTATTGAATTGACCTTATATAAATTTGAACAAAGAATTCCCTTCATTAATAATTTGCATGATTCTTTTCTGATTTATAAAACGAATCAAAATGAAATTGAAAGTTACTACAATCTATTTATCAATGAGATAATGACAGAAGTCAACCATAGGTTTAAGTTAAATTTAACTCCAATTAATTGATATGAGGGTGCTATTTTTAACAGATGGCATCACTCCTTATGTGACAGGGGGCATGCAGCAATTTGCTAATGTTCTAGTAAAATTATTGCTCAATCAAAATATATCAATCACCCTTGTGCATTGCGGTGTTAAGGGTGAGAAAGAATTTACAAATGACATCACTTCTGTTTTCAATGATGAGGAGCGAAAACGTTTAGAAACCGTTTTTATCCCTTTTTTAAATAAAGGCAAATGGCCAGGCCACTATATTTACGAAAACAAAGCATATTCAAAATTGATATTTGAAAAATTTCAAGATAAATTAAACGAATTCGACATTATATATGCGCAAGGATTCACTGGCTGGGCATTTGGAAAAAAAGAAATAAAGCCAAAGCTTCTAGTCAATTTTCATGGTTTTGAAATGTATCAAAAAGCGCCAAACCTAAAAGTTAAACTAGAACACTACCTATTGCGCCCATTTGTAAAAATAAATTGCAAAAGAGCCGATTATGTCTATTCATTTGGTGGTAAAATAACAGATATAATTAAATCTTTCGGAATTTCTGAAAACAAAATACTTAATCAGTCAAATGGCATTGAAAGTAAATGGATTAATAAAGTTTTACCAACAAATAAACCGCTTCGTTTCATATTTATAGGCAGAAATGAACGCCGAAAAGGTATTGAAGAATTAACAGATGCATTGATTGATTTAGAGACACAACAGCAATTCGATTTTGAGTTTACCTTTATTGGCCCAATTGAGCCTAATTTTCACCTAAAAGATAAAGTAAAATATGTTGGTGAAATTAAGAATCAGGAAAAAATACACCAATTTTTACAAAATGCAGACGTATTGGTCTGCCCTTCTCACGCTGAAGGCATGCCAACAGTTATTTTAGAAGCAATGGCCAATGGTTTAGCGCTTATTGCATCTGATGTTGGTGCCACCTCTAAAATGGTTGACAGCAACGGCATTATTCTTAGTCAAATTACACCGGAAGCTATTTCCAGATCTATAGTTGAAATGAATAGCACATCTGAATCTGATATTAACATTATGAAAAATAGATCTTTAAACCTAGCAAAGTCTCAATTCATTTGGGAGAAAATTGCTTCTGAATTGGTTTCCGATCTTGAGCGAATTGCTTCGTAAAAACTATTAAACTTTAAATAAAATTGTTTTCTCAACTCTTTAATGTATCTTTGCGCCCGAATTGAGGAAAACGTCCTCAATGTAATTTATAGCTGTTCGTTAATTTTAGAAATTCTTTTGTCCTGAATTTCCTTTATTTTATTATGCGTTAACAAATAGCTATGGTACTTAATCCAAAAGAGGTTAAGCGAATAAAATAAAGTGAATATGACATTTAAAGAATTAGGATTGAAAGACGATATACTATCGTCTTTAGACGCTATGGGGTTTAAAAACCCTACTCCCATTCAGGAACAAGCCATTCCCTACCTATTAGAAAACCAAGGCGATTTAGTCGGACTGGCATCAACTGGCACAGGTAAAACAGCTTCATTTGGATTACCAATGATTCATCATACTGATGCAAAGTCTAAAAACGTTCAAGGCTTAGTGATTTGCCCTACACGTGAACTATGCTTACAAATTAGTCGTGATATAGAAACTTATGCAGCCGATACTAAGGGATTAAAGGTTACCGCGGTTTATGGAGGTACCGACATTGTAAAACAAATTAGAACCATAGAGCGCGGCGTTCATATTATTGTAGCTACTCCAGGAAGGCTAGTTGATTTAATCAAGCGTAAAAAAGTAAACATTTCAAAAATTAAATCTGTTGTTTTGGATGAGGCTGATGAAATGTTGAATATGGGCTTTAAAGAAGATATTGACAGTATTTTAAACGTTACACCTGAAGAAAAATCAGTTTGGTTGTTTTCTGCCACTATGCCTAAAGAGGTTGCCAGAATCTCAAAAAATTATATGACAGATCCTTTTGAGATTACGGTTGGTGGAAAAAATGAAACCAATAAAAATATAGAACACCACTATTACACTGTCAGAGAGAGAGATCGTTTCCATGCTTTAAAAAGAATTATTGACTTTAACCCAGAAATCTACGGTTTAATTTTCTGTAGAACCAGACGTGACACAGCTGCTGTAGCCGATAAATTAATGAAAGAAGGCTATAATGCTGAACCCCTACATGGTGATTTATCGCAAGCACAACGTGACAGAGTAATGGAGAAATTTCGTGATAAAACATTACAAATTTTGGTGGCTACTGATGTTGCTGCAAGAGGCATAGATGTTGATGATATTTCTCATGTAATTCATTATCAATTGCCAGAAGACGTTGAAAACTACACACACCGTTCCGGAAGAACGGCAAGAGCAGGAAAAAAAGGGGTGTCTTTGGCGCTAATTAATACTCGAGAAGGTGGAAGAATTAGAAGTATTGAAAGAATTATAAAGTCAAAATTTGAAATTCAGGATATTCCTGCGCCAGATGCAATTTGCGAAAAACAATTGATGTACCTGGTTGACAAAATAACGGAAACTGAGGTAAATACTGATGGGATAGATAAATACTTACCCTCTGTTATGGAAAAATTAGGTGAGTTTTCCAAAGAAGAGATTATCACCAAATTTGTTTCTGCAGAATTTAATCGATTTTTAAACTACTATTCCAAAGCTACAAATATAAATGCAAAAGCAGATAATAGAGACCGAGGGGAAAGAGACAGAAACGGAAGCCGAAATTCAAGAAGAGATAGAGATGAAAGACGTTATAACGATATTGATCAACAGCGATTTTTTGTAAACCTAGGTCGAAAAGATGGGTTTAATCATGGTGCATTATTGCGTTTAGTCTGCGACAATACTGGTCTCTCAAAAAATAATATTGGTAAGATTGATATCCTCAATAATTTTTCATTTTTCGAGGTTGAAAAATCAAATGCTTCAAGCATAGTAAATTCTCTAAAAGGGGTTGACTTTGAAGGAAAAGAGATGAATGTTGAAGAGACTAATTCGGCAAGCAAAAAAACGGCAAAAAGCAACTATGGTGGCAGAAAAAAGGAATTTGGACGTCGAAGAGGTAACTCTCCTAGAAGAGGTGGAGGAAGTAGCCCATCAAGAAGAAGATCATATAGAGATTAAAATAAAAAATTAAGAGATAAAAAATAATTATGGAAATTAGAAACATTGCCATTATAGCTCACGTTGACCATGGAAAGACCACATTGGTTGATAAAATGATTGAGGCTGGAAAAAACCCTATCAAAAGTGCTGCTGGTGGAGATTTAATTATGGACAGTAACGACCTTGAACGTGAGAGAGGGATAACGATTACTTCAAAAAACGTTTCTGTTTTTTATAAGGATACCAAAATTAACGTCATTGACACACCGGGCCATAGTGACTTTGGCGGAGAGGTAGAACGTGTCTTAAACATGGCTGATGGCGTATGCCTGCTAGTTGATGCCTTTGAAGGACCAATGCCGCAAACCCGCTTTGTACTTCAAAAAGCTTTAGAACTTGGATTGAAACCTCTTCTTGTCATCAACAAAGTAGATAAAGACAATTGTACACCAGATGATGTGCATGAAAAAGTGTTTGATTTAATGTTTGAATTAGATGCTAACGAAGAACAGTTAGAATTTGAAACTGTATATGGTTCCGCTAAAAATGGTTGGATGAGCAAAGATTGGAAAAAACCTACCAACTCTATTGACACCATCCTTGATGTTATCTTAGATTACTTCCCTCCTGCTGAAATCCCTGAAGGGAATACACAGATGCTTATTACCTCTCTTGATTATTCCTCTTTTATTGGAAGAATCGCTATTGGAAGATTATCTAGAGGAACGCTTAAAGCTGGGCAAAACATTCAACTCTCAAAAAGAGATGGAACGCTTCAGAAACACAGAGTAAAAGAAACCTTTGTTTTTGATGGTATTGAAAAAAGAAAAGTCGAAGAAATTCAAGCAGGTGATATCTGCGCATTAACGGGCATTGAAGGTTTTGAGATTGGTGATTCTGTGTGTGACTTTGAGAATCCTGAGCCCCTTAAATCTATAGCCATTGATGAGCCCACAATGAGCATGTTATTTACGATTAACGACTCTCCATTTTTTGGAAAGGAAGGCAAATTTGTGACTTCAAGGCACATTCATGATAGATTGCAAAAAGAATTAGAAAAAAACTTGGCCTTAAAAGTAGGAGAAACAAGTTCGGCTGATAAATGGATAGTATATGGACGTGGCGTAATGCACTTATCGGTTTTGCTAGAAACTATGAGAAGAGAGGGATATGAAGTTCAGGTTGGTCAGCCACAAGTCATATTTAAAGAAATTGACGGCACGAAATGTGAACCAATTGAAGACTTGACCATTGATTTACCAGAATCATTCTCAGGAACAGCCATTGATGTTGTCACTAAGAGAAAAGGTGAAATGATAAGCATGGAACCAAAGGGTGATCGAATGATTTGTAAGTTTAAAATTCCTTCAAGAGGGATTATAGGGTTAAGAAGCTTTATGCTAACACAAACAGGAGGAGAAGCCGTTGTGACACACCGTTATGTAGGTTATGAATCGTACAAGGGAGAAATTCCTGGTAGATTGAACGGCTCGCTAATTTCTATGGAAAACGGGAACAGTATTCCATTCTCATTAAATAATTTACAAGATAGAGGACGATTTTTTATTGAGCCAAATGTTCCAATATATGAAGGACAAGTAATTGGAGAAAATAACAAGGCAAATGATCTGGTCATTAATGTGACCAAAACAAAGAAGCTGACCAATATGCGTACTTCAAATACAGATGCTAAAGTTAGAATTGCTCCTCCTAAACTTTTCTCCTTAGAAGAAGCTTTGGAATATATCCAGGAAGACGAATACGTTGAACTAACACCTGAAAGTATCCGATTGAGAAAAATTTACTTGAAAGAGCACGAACGAAAGCGTTCTGGTAAATAAATGTTAATTTGTTAAAAACCTTGTTGAAAAAATAAAAAGACGTTCAGATTAAGGCGTCTTTTTTAAGTATATTTGATTGATACATTAAATGCACATATGTTAGAAGATGATGAACAGTTTAACGTTGAGCTAAAAAGATTTGAAAGGATGATTAAGGAAGGTATCTCTTCCTATTTTGAACCTGATAGCCTAGAAGACATTATTGATCACTACATAGTAAAAAACAAAATTAAAAAGGCATCCTTTGCGGTTGATTTTGCACTAAACCTTTATCCGGACATTGTATTCTTTGAATTACGTAAAGCACAAATATTTTCGACTAGTGGTAAATTAAAGGAAAGTTTACTTATTCTTCAAAATTTAGAAAAGCTGGAACCAGATAATCCTGAGATCTTTTTAACAATCGCTTCGGTATTCAGTCAGCTAAGAGATCATGCTAAGGCGATCAAATATTTTGAAAAAGCACTAGAAATTGAGCGCTTGTCTGGCAATTTTGACACTGAATCGCATGATATTATGCTCGATTTGGCGTTGGAATATGAAAATAACAATGATTTTCAAGGTGCTATAAAAGTGCTTGAACAGATTTTAGCAGTTGCACCCGATAACGAATCTGCAATCTATGAAATTGCATTTTGCTATGAACGCCTTGGCGATTTTGACAAGTGCATTTCATATTACGAGCAATATATTGATAATCATCCCTACTCTTTTACTGCATGGTATAACCTTGGGAATATTTACTTCCTAAAAAAGAACATTGATAAAGCACTTTGGGCTTATGACTACGCCATAATCATTAATGAAAACTTTTCTTCGGCCTATTTTAATATGGGAAACACTTTAATGCAAATTGAAGAGTTTGATAAAGCCATAGTAGCCTACAAACACTGCTTGAAAATTGACAAAGAAGATGATTTAGCACTCTGCTATTTGGGTGAAGCACTCGAGCGAAAAGGTGAATTAGAAGATGCTCTAAAATATTATAGAAAAGCCATAGACTACAATCCTAATTTGGCAGACGCCTATATTGGAATAGGTATTGTCTTAGATATTCAAGAAAAAACCAACCAAGCCATTGGATATTTTCAAAAAGCAATTTCAATTCAACCGGATAATGATAATTTTCATCATGTTTTAGGCGAAGCATTGTATAAACTTAAGCGATTTGTAGAAGCTGAACTTTCACTTGAAAAAGCGTTGCAATTAAATATTAAATCTGACGACTCAGTTGAGTTGTTAGCTAAAATAAAATATGAATACAATATTAATGAATCGCTCGATTTCTTAGTACAATATGAATCTAGGGAAGAACTTTCAATTTCAGCTTGTGTTTATAAGATAAAACTTTTATGGGAAATTGGTGACCAAACAGAAGCACTGATTATTTTTAAGGATTGTCTTCAAAAAGATTATGACAATACATTGATAGCCCTGGAAAAGAACTTCCCCGATTATCAATTAATCGCGCCATTTATTTCAATAATAAAACAACATGTCAAATAATGTCAAATAATTTCAAATTAACACATATTCCAAACCGTCCATCGAAACCTCGTAATTCAGGTGTAACTATGATGATGGACAAAGGGTTAAGCTTGTCAGAAGTTGAAAACTTTATTGAATCCAGCGGTCACCTGACTGATATTGCGAAATTAGGCTTTGGGACAGCTTATGTCACTAATCAATTAGAAGAAAAAATAAAACTTTATAAAAGCGCAAATATCCGACCATATTTTGGCGGTACATTATTTGAAGCCTTCATAGCTAGAAATAAATTTAATGATTATCAAAAGGTTTGTGATAAATACGATCTAGACCTTTGTGAAGTATCAGATGGTTCCATCGAAATAAAGCATGAATTAAAACTTCAATACATATCTGAACTTGCTAAATCTCGTACAGTTCTCTCAGAAGTTGGATCAAAAGATGCTGGAATTATTATTAGCCCTGCCAAATGGATAAAAATGATGACTAGCGAATTAGAAGCTGGCACATGGAAAGTTATTGCTGAGGGGCGCGAAAGTGGAAATGTTGGTGTATTTAGACCAAATGGCACTGCACATACTTATTTAATTAATAAAATCATTGCCAAAATTAAACCAGAAGACATTTTGTGGGAAGCACCCCAAAAAACACAACAAGTATGGTTCATTAAGCTTTTTGGTCACAATGTGAACTTGGGTAATATTGCACCAAAAGAAGTGATTCCTCTGGAATGCCTTAGGTTAGGCTTGAGAGGAGATACTTTTTTTGAAAATTTACCAAAAAACATTTCAGAATCTTTAAAGCAAGTTGTTCATAAACCGCCTAAAAAGAATGCAAAAAAGTAAGTCAAGTATCTTATTATTCTTTAAAGGATTTGCCATGGGAGCTGCAGATGTAGTTCCTGGTGTTTCCGGTGGAACTATTGCTTTCATTACCGGAATATATGAAACACTCTTAGAGAGTATTAGTAAATTTGATAAAAGTATATTCTCAATTTGGAAATCAGATGGTTTTAAAGCGGTTTGGAAACATATTAATGGCTCGTTTTTAATCGTACTTTTACTTGGTATTGGTACTAGCTTGGTAAGCTTGGCAAAGCTGGTAGAATACTTATTGCATAATCATGGTATTCCAGTGTGGTCATTTTTCTTTGGGCTTGTATTGGCCTCGGTCTGGTTAGTAGGTAAAACGGTTGAAAAATGGAACCTAAAATCTATTTTAGCGTTAATATTTGGCACAATCGTCGCTTATACCATTACAATTCTGCCACCATTTGCTGAAAGTTCTAATCTATTGTACATCTTTTTTTGTGGAAGTATAGCCATTTGCGCTATGATCCTACCAGGTATTTCCGGGAGTTTTATCTTAATTTTACTAGGGGCTTACCTCACAGTTTTGGGTGCAATTTCTAATCTAACCTCGGCAATTGGCAAATTAGATATTAACGAAATACTAAATAATGGAGCAATTATAGGTGTATTTATCTTGGGTTGCATAGTTGGTATTCTTAGTTTTTCCCGCTTGCTCAATTATTTATTCAAAAAATCCAAGAATATCGTTATTGCAGTACTCACAGGTTTTTTAATTGGTTCACTCAATAAAATTTGGCCTTGGAAACAGACTTTAACCTCTTTTATTAAGCACCAGGGTGAAGCAAACGAAGAAATAGTTCCTTTAACGCAGAAAAACCTAAGCCCAATGGTTTATGAAGATATGACAGGAAGTAACCCTATGCTTTGGCAAGCCATTGTATTTATGCTTATTGGTATCTCTATTTTAGTGGTTTTAGACCGCTTTAAAATTGATGATAATCCATAAGGCAACCGTTAACATATTTATTTCGTATCTTTATGAAATATTAAATAACTTCTTTGAATATATGAAAAAGCACTTGCGTTGGCTTCCTACTTTGTTTTTTTTAGTTGGTTTTATACTTGTATCTTACACTCTACCAACTGTAAATAGAGAAAACCAACAAAAAACATATTTTGTTCAATTTAGAATTATTGAGGAAATTGATAGAGCACAATCAGAGATCATAAATAACCACATGTCGGACAAATCCGAAATTAATGTCTCTAGAACCGACTTCGCTTCAAACACATATTTTGCAGTTTTAAATGATGGGATTTTGCCAGATGTTACTTTCTTTGAAGAATCTTTTAAAACACTTGGGTACAAAATTTCTTGTTTTTATTCAGGCGAACAGTTTATTGATAAAGCTATATCACCTAACATATTAAGTACTTGTACAGATGAAAAATAAATTTTTTATTACAATTGGATTTCTTTTGTTCTCGACCTTTATTTATGGTCAGTCAGCAAGCGATTGCCCTGATGGCGACAATGGTTGTAGTTTTGTTACAAATGGCTTTCCTATTACTCCATCTGGTTTCGGACTGGTAGATGAACTTGCAGGTAATAACATTTCTAATCCCACAACTAATCCTAATGCAGCCCCAGGTAATGCTGGTTGTCTACTTTCGGGAGAATTGAATAGTACTTGGATTACAGTTTATGTACAACAATCAGGAACTTTAGAGTTTTCTTTTGACAATAACACTGGAAATGGACTTATGGACTGGGCTATGTGGGATAATTCCAATGGAAATGCGTGTACGGATATTGCTGCAAACACTTTACCACCAGTGGCTTGTAATTGGAATCTAACTAGTGCAGGTCTAACCGGGATGGCAGACCCACTAAATTTACCAGTTGGGGCCAACCCAGGTAATTTTGAAAACCCGATAAACGTTACATCTGGGCAATCCTTCACAATCATGTTTTCAAATTTTTCAGCGTTAACGACTACTGTCAACCTTAGCTTTTTTGGATCTGCTGTTTTAGGATGTGACCCTATAGTTCCGAAAAATATTACTAAGTGCCTCAATCTTCCGTTATCAGTTGATTACAGTCTTCAATTACCTGCTAATGTGGCTAGTGGTATTGCGGTACCGGCTACAAATATTACTGTTAATCCCCCACTTGTTACATTTTCTACTAATGTTAATCAGGCGTACGAAATTATTTGGACTTCCCCAGACAGTACATGGTCGGATTCGGCCTATATTTCTGTACAAACACCTCTTCTTCCTACTTTTGCTGGACTTGACGATACGACTTGCTTAGGAGATTCTATTCAATTATCACCAACTTTAGGCAATACTTCAAGCAGATTTATTTGGTCCGTGTCAAACTCACCTGGATTACTTACTTTTTCGCCATTAGTTACAGATTTAAACCCTTACATTGGAACTATTACACCAGGAACATACGAAGTGGTGTTAACAGAGTCCGATACAAATAATATCTGTCCAGACGTCACAGACACAGCTAATTTTATTTTCTCTGAAGAAATTCATACTGTTTCATTTATTAATCCATCCTGTCATGGGTTTAGTGATGGTAGTATTACAATTAATTCACTAGGTACCCTAGGTGCTGTTGAATATAGCATTGATAATGGCTTTTCTTGGAGTCCAAATAATATATTTAATAATTTGCCTTTTGGTGTGTATGATGTTATTTCCAGGGATATCTCTGGTTGTACCTTTGAATCAGAGGTTACTTTACTTGATCCAGATAAAATTACGTTAACTGTGAGTAATGACACTACAGTTTGTGAAAATGGAACAGCTTCTCTTGTTGCCGTTTCAACCAACGCCAATACATTCAATTGGGATTTTATTGCCAGTACTGCAGGTAACCAGTTCATCTCTGTTATGGGTGATTCTACTGTTGTAGTGTACGCCACTGATGCTAATAATTGTTCATCAGATACACTTTCAATTAATATGTACCTTTATGACCCCATTAATATTTCTATTTCTGGCGATCAAACAATCTGCCCACAAGATGAGGCCGTAAAAGTGGTTTCTGCTACAGGTGGGTATGAACATTATAATTATGCCTGGACAGCAAATGGATCAAGTGCCGCCTTTGCATCTTCTCAAATTAATGTCAATCCTGCCATTGAAACTGAGTATTGTGTAACAGTGACTGATCAATGTGAATCAACGGCAAAGTCTCTTTGCTCTAAAGTATTCATGTTCCCTGTTCCTGTTCCGGATTTTACATCTGAAATTATTGAAAATTGTGAACCAAACGGTACTATTGGGTTTACGGTAACAACGGATGACGCTCTATTTAAAAATGCAAGTGTAACAATTAATGGCATATCTTATAACCTGTCAAACGATCCGTTAAACCCCTCTTTAAAATCTGATACTGCAGTTATTGCTGTTGCTGGATCATATGATTTTTCCTTAAGTGTTGTTTCGGATAATGGTTGTGAGAGCAGTATAACATTAGCTGATTACATTACCATTGACCCTATTCCACTTGCTGATTTTTATATTACACCTGAAAGAGCCACTATATATGAACCATATTTTGAAATTACAAATCTATCAGAAGGTAATGACATCACTTTTGATTGGGAAATAAAAGGTGGGTCTCCTTCTGTTTCCAAAGAAGAAAATCCTTCACTTACTTTCCCTCAGTTTGAATCTAAGGAATACCCTGTAAGCCTATTAGTAACTAGTGCTGATGGTTGTATCAACACAGCTAGTGGATTGGCCATTGTAGAAAATGATGTTATTATTTATGCACCTAATTCATTTACCCCAGATGATGATCAGCACAATAACACTTGGCGAGTTCACATTTTGGGTATTGATCAGTATGACTTCCGTCTTCAGGTTTTTAGCCGTTGGGGAGAGCTAGTTTTTGAATCGCGTGACCCTAATGAAGGTTGGGATGGCACATGGTTAAATGGAAATGCTATTTCTCCAGGAACCTACGTTTGGGTGATAGAAACGACTGATCAATCGACAAGCGAAGTAGTTGACTTTAGAGGAACTGTTAACGTATTTAGATAGCTAGAAATTTTGGAACCCAAAATTATATTCATAGAGGCATCAAATAATGATGTCTCTTTTTTTAATCTGGAAATATTTTTCCTGGATTTAATATGCCATTTGGATCGAATATCTGCTTGATTTGTTTCATCATTGAAAGATGGATGCTATTAAAAGGAATATGCATATAATTTTTCTGTACATATCCTATCCCATGCTCACCTGAAATTGTTCCACCAAGCTTTATGGTTAAGTGGAATATTTTTTCAATGGCTTCTGTCAATGTAATATTCCAGAACTCGTCTGATAAGTCACCTTTGATAATATTGATATGTAGATTTCCATCACCAGCATGACCATAGCAAACTGATTTAAAGCCGTATTCTGCTCCAATAGATTTAACACCTTTTATAAGTTCAGGAAGACGGTAACGAGGAACCACAGTATCTTCTTCCTTATAAATAGATTGAGATTTTACAGCTTCACCCACCTTTCTTCTAATTTGCCATAATTTATCTTTTTGAGCATTATCTTCAGCAAATAACACTTCCCCACAATTAAAACCTTCTACAACACCTAATATTACCTCTAAATCATTCATTAAAACAGACTCATCATTACCATCTACCTCAATTAACAGATGAGCCTGAACATCTTCCGCAACTGTGATCTGATCTGCATTCATGAAATTAATGGTCCATATAATTGCATCCCTCTCCATAAATTCTAAGCCGCTAGGTGTAATACCAGCTTTAAAAATTGCTGCAACTGCTTTAGTGGCATTATCAATAGCATCAAAAGGCACAAGTAACAAACGATTAAATTTAGGGTAAGGAATTAACTTTAAAACAGCTTTTGTAATTATTCCAAGCGTACCTTCAGAACCAACCAACAATTGTGTCAGATTATAACCTGTTGAATTTTTAAGCACATTAGCTCCAGTCCACATTATATTGCCATCAGCTAGCACAATCTCTAAATTTAATACATAATCTTTCGTAACACCATATTTAACTGCTTTTGGACCACCTGCATTTTCAGCTAGATTTCCTCCAATAAAACAAGATCCTTTACTAGATGGGTCTGGAGGGTAAAACAGATTTTCTTTGGCAACCGCCTCTTGTAACTCTTGAACAATAACACCAGGTTCTACAATAACCTGTAGATTATCAGTATCAATGTCTATTATCTTGTTGAGTTTCTCAGAAGACAAAACAACACCACCAAAAATTGGTAATGCTCCTCCACTTAGCCCAGTTCTGGCACCCTGCGGTGTTATCGGCACCTTATGCTCATTACATAATCTAAGAATTTCAGAAACATCTTTTGTATTTTCTGGCTTTACAATTACCTCTGGTATAAAAGATAGGTCTTCCGTTTCATCATGAGAATATTTCTCTAGATTTTCATTATCTAAAAATATCTGGTGGCTAGGAACTACTTGTTTTAGATCTTCTAAGAATAATGGAGATACTTTATTAAAATCTGTCATATAAAAAAAGGCCTTTAGAAAAGACCTTTATATTTAAAACCGTTCGTAATTATGATGCTTCTTGACCAGAAGCCATAAACTTCTGAGCTTCCTTATAATTATTATGAATATGCAATACTTTATCTAATTGTGAAATTTGAATCATTTTAGCAACGTTTGGCTGTAAACCATAAATAGCGAAGCTACCACCAGAGTCTTTACAAAGGCGATTACCAATTAAAATAGCACTTAGCCCAGATGAATCACAATACTTCGTTTTTTCTAAATTGAGCAAAATTGAATTCACTGAACTTTTATTAAGCATTACAAATTCACTTTTTAACTCAGTAGCGTTTGATGAATCTAATTTTTCAACTTCTGCATTTACAACAGTAAAATTATCTTTCGATTCTTTTTTAAAACTCATATTTGTTTTGGTTGTTAACCATCAAATTTATTAATTTTTTTTTAAAAGTATCTCTACACTTCTTATAATTAATTATTTTATCTTCGCGAAAAATTCAAGCGTGACAAATATACTTCCTTTTAAAGCTATTCGACCTGTTAGAGATAAAGCACAATTGGTTTCTTCTAGACCATATTATGCGTATTCAAAAAAAATGCTTGAGGCTAAATTAAAAGGGAATCCATATACTTTTATCCACATTATTAACCCTGAATTTCACAAAAAAGATAGAACAAAACCTAATACAGTAGGACGTTTTTTGAAAGTTCGTGAAAAATTTAATGAATTCTTTAATCAGGGCATTTTTATTCAGGATGAAAATGAATCCTTATATGTATATCGCCAAACTACAGAAACACATGAATTTTTGGGTTTTATTGGAGGTGCAGACTTAAAAGAATATGAATCTGGACAAATTAAAAAACATGAAGAAACAATAACAAAACGAGAAAAAACATTTTCTAAATATCTTGATACTGTTCGTTTTAATGCTGAACCAGTATTACTATTTCATAAAAATCAAGCCGATTTAGATACTATTTTGTTAGATACCATAAAACATAGACCTGAATACGAATACACGACTACTGATAAGATTAAACATGAATTATGGATAGTAAGCGACAAAAAGGTAATTTCTGATGTTCAGGTAGGTTTTAGCAAGCTAGGTGAAACCTATATCGCTGACGGACATCATAGATTTGCCTCCTCGTATCGTTATTTTTCTAATTCACAAAGAAAGACCTCTCTTAATCAACATGCTTTAGCGTTTTTCATCTCAGAGTCACGGTTAAATATTCTTGACTTCAATAGAGTTGTTAGTGATTTAAATGGATTATCAAAATCAGATTTTATCCAATTGTTAAAAGATAAGTTTGATGTTAAAGTGATCAATCAAAAGTTGTATGCTCCAAAAAAACATGGAGAAATAAGCATGTACATTGAAAATACTTGGTACAGCTTAACAGCTAAAAAAGAATTTATTGACTTTAGCCACCCTGTTAAAAAATTAGATACTAGAGTTTTGACAAGCTTAGTTTTAAAACCGATCCTGAATATTCATGATTTGAAGACAGATGATAGAATTGATTTCGTCAGCGGAGATAAAGGCATGAAAGGCTTAAAAAAAATAGTTGATAAAGGGAAGGCCAAACTTGCTTTTGCTCTTTACCCTATTTCCCCGCAAGAATTAATTGAAGTGGCAGATGCTAATCTTATAATGCCACCTAAATCTACTTGGATTGAACCGAAACTAAGAAGTGGCTTAACCATATACCCTTTAGATGATTAAAAATGGTTTAAATACAGTTAGAGAGCGAATTCCAAAAGGAGTTACATTGGTAGCTGTCTCTAAAACCAAACCAATTTCTATGATACAAGAGGCCTATGATGAAGGTCAAAGGGTATTTGGAGAAAATAAGGCTTTAGAATTAGCGGAAAAACATGATGTCTTGCCAAATGATATTGAATGGCACTTTATTGGGCACTTGCAGACCAACAAAGTGAAGTATATTGCGCCATTTGTGCATTTGGTGCATTCCGTAGATAGTTTTAAGGTTTTGAAAAAGATTAATTCTGAAGCCTTAAAAAATAGCAGAATCATTCATGTTTTATTACAGTTTCATATTGCTCAAGAAGAGAGTAAATTTGGATTTGATGAGGATTCTATTCGAAGTATATTAAAGAGTGATGAATTTTCTAGCTTAAAAAATGTAAGAGTTATTGGCATTATGGGAATGGCAACATATACTGATGACTTAGAGATAGTAAGAGCTGAATTTAAAAAACTAAAATTAATTTTTGATCGATTAAAAAGTCATTTTTTTAGCCATGCACCAGACTTTTCTGAAATTTCAATGGGAATGAGTGGTGACTACCAAACAGCCATTGAAGAAGGAAGTACTATGGTTAGAATTGGTAGCTCTATTTTCGGTAGACGTTAGAAAGGGAAATACAGTCTCTGTTTATAATTCGTTTATCTTTTTAAAGATATTTTGTGATACCAAATTAAGCTAACTTCGTTTAACTAGCTAATTATATTGTGTAATAAATGCCATAGCTATCATAATGTGGGTGATAGCTCCCAAGATTAAAAAACGAAAAATTAAACGGATAATCAAAGTAGGTTACTTCACCTGTCTTAACATAATATGCCTCGTCAGAAGCATAACTATATGCTGATACAAACACGCCTGTCGGATTAAAGATATTTTCAAAATCTATTCTGTATCCGATTGGATTCTGAGTAGTTTGCTCAAGGTTAAACAATTTACTAACTGATCCTTCTAAACCGGTTTGAGTTCCCTGAATACCAATATATTTAATCCCTCCATAATTACTTAAAGATCCAATGTATTTATTCTGTGTATAATTAAAAACTGAAATAGAATCGACGAAGTTATTTGAATTTTTAAAAAGGCTCATTACTATTGAATCTGAGTCTCCAATTGTACTCACCGGTTTATGGGTTTTTATACTATCTTCTTCTAAAACAAAATAATATTCTACCACATTAGATTGAATAAAGCCCTTATTAAAAGCAGAAAATTTTATTTTGTACAATCCCAAACTAGCAGTACGAGGAATAAATATACTATCTTCTAAAAAAGTGTTATTACCACCAATTGCAAAAATACCAGAGTCAATGTAATTATAATTGGCTTTGGGCGTTTCTATTTCATATTTAATGAAAGCTAGCTCAGACTCATCAATGGCGATACAATCGAACTTATAATAACTACCCAAATCATAAAACTCCTGAGCTGGTTGGTTAACCGTAAGGGTTGGTACTGATGTAATTGGTGCAATAGGAGGAGTTTTTTTACATCCTAAAAATAATAACCCAGCTAGTATTATTATTGTAACTTTCATATTTTATATTTAGAGCTCCAAGTTAACATAAATAATTGTTTTTATTATAATTAGTCAGTTCTTTTTATCGAAGGAAGCAGAACAATAAAGATCAATGAATCAATCTTAAAGCATGGTGGAATGTTTTGCCTGATGTATTTATTATCACTTAAAAATTTCTAAATCAGATTTCATTTTCCCATTGTGCCAATACGATAAATTTTCAACTCTTTTATTACATCTCCCTTTTAATTCAAACTGAACGTTTGAGATGGTATCAGAGAATACAAGAATTGAGTCATTGTCTGAGCTGTTTTCAATCACACGATATGCTTCAATAATAAAATATTTGTATGCACTTGTTAATAGTATACTATGTCTGAAATGATTATTTTGACTGTCATGAATAACGGTTTCAATATATTGCTGCTCTATTGTATCTTTTAAATTATAAGATCTTTCCACAATATAATCATAGGTTTTAAGATTTGGGTAAAAAAAAGCTAAACGCGGTTTATTCAAGTCATACTTACAGCAACTTGTCATTACTAATATTAATATAACTAAATATAAGTGTCTTATGAGATGCACAACTATTTATTGATGATTGTTTCTGTTTTTTTTATTCCATTATGGATATACGAGAAATTCCTTATCTTATGGCTGCATGTTCCCTTCAATTCATACGAAACATTAGAAATTGTATCAGAATAGATTAATAGAGCTTCGGTTAAAGTAGTGTCCAAATTAACATCAAAAACATTGACGACATAATATTTAAAGTAATCATCAATATATAATCTATACACATAGCCATCATCTTCAGTTACCTTATCTTCGGAGGATATAGTTTTAGTATAACTTCCATTTATTGAATCTTTATCAGAATATTGATCTATTACAATATTGGTCCCTACCTCTAATTTAGGATAATTGATGCTTATGGTAGGAACCACCATTTTTTTCTTACAACATGCTGTAAAAACCAGAGTAAGCAGTAAAGTAAATAGGCAATTGTGCTTCATCTTTTTACCTAATTACACCACCCAAACTAAAAAAGTTGGTCGCAAACAAAAATAACCTTGTAGATAACAAGGTTATTTTTTTAAGATTTATTGATTAAAGCTACCTTGTCTTATTTGACAATTGCTCCATTTCGTTGCTGGTAATTGAATTTTTTTCAATTCTCATTTTTCCACTATCTACTGAAATAAGAACATTTGTCTCGTTGATTTCAAGTATTTTACCATGGATACCACCAGAAGTAATTACCTTATCTCCAACTGACAGGTTTTCTCTAAACTGCTTTGCTTCCTTGCTTCTTTTCATTTGTGGTCTGATCATAAAGAAATAAAAGACCACAGCAATGAGTAATAATGGTATAAATTGCGTCCAATCACCACCTTCCGCTTGTAATAACGTTAAATTCATAGTTTTATTTTTTAAATTTTTTCAACGACTTCTCCTGTAATTTCAAGGGTAGTTTTCGCTGGTTCTGTATTTGCTTGTATTCTTACTGTTTTCCTTACTTTACCTACTCTATTTTTAGAATCAAATGTGACATCAATCTGACCTGATTCACCTGGAAGAATTGGCTGTTTAGGCCAATTTTCTGGTACAGTACATCCGCACGATCCTTTTACGTCAATCAAAACGAGTGATTCGTCACCAGTATTCTTAAACTTAAAAGTATGGTCGACTTTTTCACCGTCCTTAACCGACCCAAAATCGAATGCCATTTCTTCAAACTCAATAGATGTTGGTTTATCTAACATCTCTGCATAATTAGTTTTTCTTTCCTCCACATTATGTCCGGCGTTACTTGTGCACGCGCCAAATAGAAATAAAATGGATACTATTGCAATACTATTTTTCATATTAATATCTATTTATTATCAGGTTAGTAAACCTCTACCACTTTTGTTAATTTTCCCCTCTTTTTTCAGTACTATAATTGACTTGTCAAGTACACCATTAATAAAGACTTTACTTTGAGGGCTACTGTAAAACTTTGCAATTTCAATATATTCATTTAAAGACACTTTTACCGGAATAGAAGGGAATACGATTAATTCTGTAATAGCCATTTTTAAAATGATAACGTCCATCTTTGCAATCCTATCCAGATCCCAGTTTTTAGTCAAACTACTAATCAAATGATTATTCTCATTGTCTTTTTCAACAACGTTCCTCATTAAACATTGAGCATACCTTACTTCATCTTCCTCATCCTTGAACAATGGCAGTAAAGTAATTGATATTTCTGAATCATTTTCTTCAATATTCCTAAGTGTTTTCAGAACCATAGAGCAAACAAGATCTATATCATCTTGCCAATAAACGGTCTCATTTTCAAGAAAATCATGTAATAAACCAAAATTTGCTATTTCAGTCTTGAATAACTCCATTAAAAACTTCTTCTCGTGTTCAAAAGATGTGTCTTCATCCTGCATATACGCCTCATATATATCACTATTAATAATAACATTATACATTTTAAGAAGCATGTCTTTTTTAGGATCGGACTGCCAATTGATTTTTCGAGATTCTGATTTTGACCTTAAATCTGTATTGGCTTTTAGGTGTTGTATAATTCTACCTTGTACAAATTTGGTATTAGGGTTTAAATCTTCGTCAGTCGCTCTTTTTCGTTGCTGCCTCTCTTCAATTCGTTCCTGAGCGAAATCATGTAGTTCTTCAAAAACTAATAAAAAATAAATGTACAAGTCATACATTTTCGACATTGATGCAAACATATCTTTTTCAAACTTCTGATACTCCGCATCTTCTGTTTGATAGAATGCATACAATATTTGTAGGGCTTTAATCCTTAAATGTCTTCTGTTTAGCATTATAAAGGTAATTTCACTTTGCCAATAGACTCAATTCTTTCTTCCGCCATATCGTTAGCAATCTTATAGGTAGGCTCCCCCCCCTCTTTAGATCTGTTAATGATATTTAATGAAGTTTCATATATATCTTCTGCTTTATCCATTGCCCACTTAGCTGAATAACCTTTTACCTCTGCAAAGCAGTTAATAACACCACCGGCATTAATCATAAAGTCTGGCACATAAATAATACCTTTAGAAGTAACAGCTTCTCCATGCACAGATTCTAACTGAAGCTGGTTATTGGCTGCACCCGCAATAATGCTGCATTTTAATCTCGACAATGTATCATCATTGACAGTGGCACCTAAGGCACAAGGTGCATAAATATCCATATCTACATCATAAATTTCCTCTAAACCAACTACTTTAGCACCATGTTGAGCAGCTACCCTTTTAAGGGTAGCTTCATGAATATCTGTGATATAAATCTCAGCATTTTCCTTGGCTAAATTTTCAACCAGGTACTCTCCAACATGTCCAACACCTTGAACAGCCACCTTTTTACCAGTTAAAGAGTCAGAACCAAATTGTTCCTTTGCAGCAGCCTTCATTCCCATATATACACCATAGGCGGTAACTGGCGAGGGGTCTCCACTTTTACCAGGTAAACCTACAACATGATTAGTTTCCATATTAACCCATGTCATATCTTGGGGTGATATACCTACATCTTCAGCCGTAATATACTTTCCACCCAAGCTTTGAACAAACTTTCCAAATCGACGGAACAAAGCTTCGTTCTTTTCTGTTCTTGAATCACCAATAATAACTGCCTTACCACCTCCTAAATTTAGCCCAGAAATAGCATTTTTATAAGTCATACCTCTCGATAATCTGAGTACATCATTTAAGGCTTCTAATTCATTATTATACTGCCACATTCTTGTCCCTCCAAGTGCAGGGCCAAGAACCGTATTATGAACTGCAATAATGGCTTTTAAACCCGTTGCATTATCATTACAAAAAAGTAATTGCTCATGATTATACTGCGACATCCTCTTAATCACTGGATTCGTCGCTAAATCAGTTTCTTCAATATTTTTGACTTCAAACATAAATTAGAAGTTTATTTTTTTTATGACTAAATGGTACTTAGTTTTCACTAATTTTGTTGCAAAAATAATCATTTATAATGTCATCACTCTATTATTTAAACAAATTTTTAATAAAATATAAAGGGTATTTATTGCTTGGTATTCTCTTCATTTTTATATCAAATATTTTTGGTGTGATGATGCCTGGCGTTGTTCGCGATACCATTAATGACTTGGTATCTACAGATCTTTCAAAAAGTGACATTATATTATCAGACGTCCTTAAGATTGCGCTTATTAGCGCTGGTTTTTATGTCACATATTCGCTTTTAAAAGGTGTATTTCTGTTCTTCACTCGTCAGACAATTATCAAAATGTCACGATTCATTGAATATGACATGAAAAATGAGATTTATGACCAATATCAAAGATTATCGTTTAACTTTTACAAAAAGAATGCAACTGGTGATTTAATGAATAGAATTAGCGAAGACGTCTCTAAGGTTCGAATGTATTTAGGACCAGGAATTATGTACACCATCAACCTGGTTATTATGTCAATACTAATCATATTTGTGATGGTAAGAGTAAGTCCTACACTTACCCTTTATGTACTTATTCCTCTACCAATCATGTCGGTACTAATATACTTTGTTAGTTTTACCCTAAATAAAAAAAGTAATTTCGTACAAAAAGAGCAGTCAAAGCTATCCACATTTGTTCAGGAGAATTTTTCTGGCATTAGAGTCATAAAATCATATATTAAGGAAAGCGAATCCATAAACAATTTCAATACGCAGGCGAACACCTATAAAAATGCTTCTTTGTCCTTGGCTAAAACTACGGCCTTATTTATGCCAACTATTGTTTTTTTAATTGGTTTAAGTAATATACTAACAATATATTTAGGCATCAAACAAGCTCAAGCCGGACTTATAAATAGTGGTGAAATTGCTCAATTTGTTATTTTTATTAATATGCTGACCTGGCCTTTTGCATCTGTTGGTTGGGTCACTTCTTTAATACAAAGGGCTGCAGCATCTCAAGAACGGATTAATGAATTTTTACAGGAGAAACCAGAAGTTGTAAACCCTTCTGATTCACCAATTAGTTTTAACCAATCTATTGAATTTAAAAATGTTGGCTTGACCTATGAAAATAGTGGTGTAAAAGCCTTATCTGATATCAATTTTACAATTAATAAAGGGGAGACTATTGGTGTAATTGGTAAAACGGGATCTGGAAAATCGAGCTTAGCCTATTTACTCTTGAGATTAATTGACCCAACTGATGGAGACATAATTATTGATGGAAAAAGCCTAAAAACCTCTAACATTGACAGTTGGAGACAATCAATCGGCTATGTCCCGCAAGAGCATTTCTTATTTTCTGACTCCATTAAAAACAATATCAGCTTTGGTTTGCAGGAAACATTAGAAGATGACGCTAAAATTTTTGAAGCTGCAGAGCAGGCTGGAATTCACGGCAGTATTCTTGAGTTTCCCAAAAAGTATGACACCATTTTAGGAGAAAGGGGTATTAATTTATCAGGTGGACAAAAACAGCGTATTGCTATCGCTAGAGCATTAGTAAAAAAGCCAAGCTTTATTATTTTTGATGACTGTTTGTCTGCTGTGGATAATGAAACTGAAGAGTCTATCTTAAAAGCCATCAAAAAAGACCTCGAGAATAGTACTAATTTTATTATTAGCCACCGAATTTCGAGTATAAAATATGCCGATAGAATCATAGTACTTGATGGAAACACTATTGTAGAAATCGGAAATCATGAGAAACTTCTCTCACTAAATGGTGTCTACAATTCTATTTATGCTAAGCAAAAATTATCAGAAGAAATTAATACTTAATTAGCTTAACCGTTTTATAATCTTCTTTATCAATCTGAACTTTTGCAAAATAGACGCCTGATTCTGATGGAAGAATAATTCCTTTTGTACCAGCTCCGTTCAACTGCCATGATGAAATCAGTTGCCCGGAAACGGAAAATACGTTGATTTGAGCAGAATTTATTTCTCCGCTAAACTCAAAGAAAACTTCTGATTGTGAAGGATTAGGATAATATTCCATTGAAATTTGCTCGGGCTCAACAACTGATAATAGCGTGACCGTAATACAGTCTGAAGTGTCAGAGCAGTTAGCTTCGGATACAATTACAGCATATGACCCCGGATCGCTAGCAGCAAACTGCTGATTAGTCTCTCCTGGCAATGGCAAGTTTCCATTATCGCAATCAATCCACTGATAAGTAGCGTTTGGCTGAGCTGAATTCAATATTTCTCCTACGTGATTCGGAAAATTCGGATCATTAAAGGTCACGTTTACAGTATAATCAACATTTGTAATCTGAAGTGTAATTTCTATAATACTATCACAGCCATCAGCATTTTGAATAGTATCGTTATATACCCCTGATTGGTTGTATATCACTCCACTCGGACTTGTATAAGTATTACATTCATCAACGCTAATTGAACTATTGCTTGACTGCAACAATGTGAGGGCAACAGTCATTATACTATCGCAACCGGAGGAATTAGTTATTGTATCCGTATATGTCCCTGAATTACTCCATATTTGATTACCACTTTGAGAAATAACTGATGAATTGCAAGACGTTAAAGAAATATTACTAAAAGACTCTAGAATCTCTAATTCAATCGTAATGACACTGTCACATCCTGCTGAATTTAATATTGTATCATTATAGGTGCCTGATTGACTGTAAACTATACCACTAGGTGCAGTGTACTCTTTACACGCGGTTGTAGTGATATCAGAGCTTGTTGCATTGACAGATAGGTTAATGGTAATAACACTATCACAGCCAACAGAATTAGGCAAAGTTTCAATGTATGTTCCAGAAGAAGTATATGTATTGCCGAGTGGGGACAAATAAGATTCACAAACCATTGGGTTTAAGGTGTTACTAGTGTTACTGTTTGTGCAATCTGGAGTAATAGAAATAGTGGTTGCCCCTCTTCCGCCATGGTAGGCAAGATTTATCCCATTACCATATGCCCAAATGAGTGAAATAGTAGAACTTCCACTTGGAAAAGTAAAATGGTCCGCTGTGAGGCCAGTTAAGTTTCTAGTAACTCTTGTTGTAGAAATACTTCCAACCGTAGAATGGCTAACACTGGTTAAAGAATTAGACAACAGCGTACCTGCATTATGATTTCCCATTTTACGTTCAGTGACATTGCCATTGCCATCCGTAATAATAGCATAAGTATTCGTCATTGAACTTCCCCCGAAACCAATTCCTCTCCATTTGTTAACTGGACCGGAAAATATAATTTCGACAGTATCAGCAACAGTATCAATAAAAACGTTGAGTGTCATATTTTGTGATGAGTTAACTGTTTTTGTCCCAGAAAAAGGAAGTTGGCCGAAAGAAAAACAACTTAAAAGCACAAAAATTAAACTAGATGCAAAAGGTAATAGTATTTTCATAATTTGGATTTAAATAAATCAATCAAGACAATATTTTCTAATTGCTGAGCACATTTAATCGGCGTTAGGCCCTCATTATCTTGTAACGAAGGATTCGCCCCAAAGGTGAGTAAAAGTTTAGCCAATTCTGTGTGTCCGAGTAAAGTGGCATATAATAACGGACTTGTACCGTTATTGTCTTGAGTGTTTACAATTGCGCCATGTTTTAAAAGCAACTTGGTAATAGTGATATCCCCTTTGTAAGCCACTCCGCATAATGCAGTGCCCTGAGAGGATTTAAAATTCACATCTGCACCATTTTCAATAAGTAACTTTACCATTTCCGAACGACCATAATATGAAGCTAAAATTAATGGAGTGTAGCCTCTATCATTAGATCCATTAACAGTATCTGCATTAATTCTTATCAATTTCTTCATAGATTCTACATTACCACTTCTTGCAATATCGAAAACATTTAAACCACCTGAGTTTTGTGAAGTAGCTGTTGCAAAAGCTAAAAAATAAATTAAAAAAATAAGTGACTTATTCATTAAGCGAAAGACTGTTATTACCTGTAAATGTAAAGATAAATAACCAGAAAAATTAAAATATTTGTTGTTTACTGAATGAAATTAGACAATTCTCATTTTTTTTAAAAGGAATGAAGCATTCATATTTTGACAAATCCCCTTCTTTAAATGATAATCAAAAATCAGCTCATTATCAATAATTTGAGCATCAAAGTATTGATTATTTATATTTGGGACACGCTCTGCAATTGAACATAATCCTAGGTCATGCGTAGCAATTAAACCTGAACTGTTGGTTTTAGATAATCTTTCCATCAAACGGATTGAGCCTTCTTCTTTATCTTTACTATTTGTGCCTTTCAATATTTCATCTAAGATAATAAAGTACGGTTCTTCTCTTATAGCATCAACAATCATTTTAAGTCTTGTCAGTTCAGAAAAAAAATAGGATGAATCGTCTTGGAGAGAATCAGTATTTCGCATGCTAGTTATCAATTTAATAGGTCTATAGACCATTTTTTCGGCACAAACAGGAAGTCCTAAATTAGCAAAAACAATAGTACTTGAAATTGTTCTTAAAAAAGTACTTTTCCCTGCCATATTTGCACCAGTAATAATCGTAAAGCTAGCATTACTTATTTCAAAATTATTATCTACTCTTTTTTCAGGATCAAGCATAAAATGTCCAAGTCCTCTGGCTTTTATAATCTCTCCAGCATTTGCGGAAATTTCTGGGTAAATGAATTCAGGATTATTGAAGGCATGATTGGCCAGACTATTATGAGCATCAAACCATACTATAGCGCTGAACCAATCCTCAACATCATTTCTATGGACATTTATCCATTTTTCAATTTTATAGACCTGATTACAGTCCCAAAGAAAAAAACCGTTCCCAAATACTGCAAATAAAATATTATTTCTTTGATCAAGCGCACTTAGATACCTTGAAAATTTCAATAGCGTTTGGCTAGCAGCCATGCCTTTAGTTCTTATAAGAGATTGTTGACTTTTACAGATCTCACTCTTAAATTCTTTTTTTTCAATGTGTTTTATTAAGTCTCCATAATTCGAAAATGTGTTTTTTAATTCACTTAAATGAATGCTTATTTTATTTATTCGCTTAATATAAAATGAAGAGACTAAAAGGCCGAAAAAGAAAATTACCAACAATGGCACATAAGTCCAAATATCAAATAAATACAATGTCAATGATAAAAACGACATCAAACCGACCAAAAAGGTCAAATAATAAGCGACCTGGTTGATTATGGGTTGATAAGAAGCTAACCAATTAAAAATAGCATTGTGACTTATTTTCTGATCGATTATAGTAGATTTTGTAGTATAATTTAATCGCCAATCTGGATCTGATGCCAAATCCTTAATTGATTCCTGTTTTTGTTGGATTCCAATAATGCTATTTTCTCCAAGAATAAATGCTAATTTGTCTTTAGCTTCTTTAATGACTGTACGATTGAGATGCTGGAATAATGAAGTATCTCCATATAAATCAATGTCATTTGCAAAATAATGATTCGCATCAGTGAATTCATCTCCAGCTTCAAAATCAAGTACCCTTAATTCAAGAAAACGAAGTTCTTTATCAATAATTTTAAGTTTATTTTTACAGTAGTCTCTTTTTCTTTTCGTATCTGTATAAATCGAAAGTGTTAACAAAAAACCAACTATGCCGAGAAAACAAATACTCCCAAATAGAGTTTTATTATGGCTTAGAAAATAAATTGCCATCAAAACAATTAGGAAAATACACAACCTGAGCAAAGAAAGGACTAAGAGTCTGTTTTTTATAGATTTAATTAAGCTTAAAACATCTGTTCTTTGCTTTTGGTAAAAATCTAATGGACTATGTTTTTTCAATTAAGTTGCTTTTTGATTTTTAATTATCTTCCAAAAAAGAGATGGAAAAAATCGTTTTAAGAAAACGGGAATGGTCTCTTTTCCTCCAACAACTATGGATTTTCTTTTTTTATCTGCTGCTTTAGCAATTAACTTGACACATTTTTCTGCGGGCATTCCTGTCGCCTGATTATGGTCCATTTTTCCATGTTTCTCGCCGTTAGAGTTAAGCGCAGATAATGAGATAGGCGTATTTATTTTACCTGGATAAGCAATGGTTACAAAAATATTATGTTTTGCCTCTTCTAAGATAAGGGTCTCATAAAAACCTTGAAGCGCATGCTTAGAAGCGGCGTATGCTGACCTTAAGAAAAAACCAAACTTGCCTGCTATACTGCTGATAACAATTATTTGACCTTTATTCCTTTGTCGAAAATATGGTAGTAAAGCTTTTGTTAAAGCAATGTTTCCAAAATAATTGATTTCCATTATTTTTCGATCAACATCAAGACTAGTATCACCTGCTTCACCCCTTTGACTTATTCCCCCATTATTAATCAGAATATCAATTTTCCCAAATTTTTCAATTAGTTTTTTCGTAATCCCATTAAAAGAATCTATATCCTCTAAATCCAATTCTTGAACAAATGAATGATTTGGTTTTGATAAACCATTCGCTACCTCTTTTAGGGCTTCAATATTTCTAGAAGATAAAATTACAAAATAGCCAAGATTATGATAATACTCCGCGAATGCTTTTCCAATTCCTGAAGAAGCACCAGTAATCCAAACAACACTATTTGAGACCATATTTAAAATTCTAGTTACAATTCGCAAAAATACGCATTTAACCTTTATATTTGAACTAAATGTTTAACATATTAAAAATCCCCCGAACTAAACTAGATGACTATCACAGTCAATCTATGTTTATCCTTTCATACAGGATTAATTTATTAAATGCCATTTTATTTTTAATCTTAATTGGTGTTCATATCCGTGATATTGGACCAACCTTTTGGCTTTGTATAGCAGTATTTATATTAAGCAGTTTCTCAATTTGGTACATGAGAAAATATGGCAACTACATTTTTGTCGCGAAATTAATTATTGTCATGGGATCCGGTCTCGTTCAATTCAACATTTATAAAATGCTTAATCCTGAGCGCTTTGTTGATATGATATGGATTATAATTATTGTACTATATAGTTTTTATGCCATCAGTAAAACATGGGGAATTGCAACAGTTTGCATCAATTTTTTGGGTATAATGTTTTATCAGGAGATTTTAGGTGAAGTACCACTTAAAGCCATTAATGACCATAATATGGCGACTATTATTGACTACTATTTAACCATTTTTTTTGGTGGAGTTACCATTTGTTATCTCCTCATACTTTTCAGTAAAACGCAAAATATCACCACAATTAAGTACCGCGCCGCAAACAAAAATTTAAGAGAAAAGAATAAGATTGTTCTTCAACAGAACAAAGAAAAAACAGTGATGTTAAAAGAAATCCATCACCGTGTAAAAAATAATTTACAAGTGATAACAAGTCTTTTAAGGCTTCAATCTAAAGACATTGATGACCCTGAAGTTATAAAACAGTTTAGTGAGGCTACAAATCGTGTAATTGCCATGTCTCTGATTCACGAAAAAATATACCAAACCCCTAACCTATCTGATATTGACATTTCTTCTTACTTTGAAACACTCACAAAAGAACTCATTCGCTCTTATACCTTAGCCATTCCTATAGAAACTAATATTGTATCTAAAATCAATGCGATTACGCCTGATCATATGGTTCCATTAGCACTTTTACTAAACGAGCTCACTTCAAACTCTTTGAAACATGGTTTTAAAGACAAAGAGATTGGAAAAATCAATATTCATTTATCCGAAATTGACAATGAAATGCACTTAATATACAGTGATAATGGAGAATGGAATCTAAAAGAAAAGAGGTTTTCATTTGGATTAGAATTGATAGATACGCTAACTGAGCAATTAGAAGGCAAATATGAAAGAATAACAGATAATGGCACAGTCTATAATTTTATTTTTCCAAAAGAAGGTTTATAATGAAACGAAAGATTACGATAGCAATTGATGGATATTCTTCATGTGGTAAGAGCACAGTTGCTAAAGCAATTGCAAAAGAACTTGACTACGTTTATGTTGATAGTGGAGCAATGTACCGATCTGTAAGTCTATATCTTTTAGATGAAGGCATTATAAAAGATAAGAATTTTTTGAAGTCACAAGTTATTAATGCACTTCCAAAAATATTTATTGAATTTAAAACAACTGGTGACGGTAAATCTGACACCTTTCTCAACGGTAAAAATGTTGAAAATGAAATTAGAACGCTCGCTGTTTCCAATATTGTGAGTCAGATTAGCACTATTAATGAAGTGAGAAATAAGTTAGTAACACTACAGCAAAAAATGGGTGCTAAAGGTGGTGTAGTAATGGATGGTAGAGATATTGGAACTGTCGTTTTTCCTAATGCAGACTTAAAATTATTTATGACAGCAGATATTGAGATAAGAGCCGAAAGAAGACTTGAAGAGTTATTAAAGAAAGGACAAAAAACCAATTTAAATGAGGTAAAAGCAAATCTGCAGCACCGCGACCATGTTGATCAAACAAGAGATATAAGTCCACTTATTAAAGCTAATGATGCAATAGTTATTGACAACACTAATCTGAGTCCAGAAGAGCAACTGAAAAAAGTAATGATTTTAGTAAATGATAAACTCTATAATTAATAAAATAGAATTGACCACTAAAAAGGTAGTTTAAAAAAACTTTTATTAATTTTGCGCCAAATAACAAATAGTAATAGAATGAGTGTAAACAAAATTATTGACCTCTTGGGTAAAGAAGGAGAAGAATTATTAAATCATGAATGTAGTACCATTCCTAAATCAATGATTCATCTTCCAGGTGGAGACTTTGTTGACAGATGTTTTGCACAAACCAATAGAAATCCGCAAGTTCTTAAAAGTTTACAATCATTATACAATACAGGAAACTTAGGAGGTACTGGTTACGTATCTATCTTGCCGGTTGATCAAGGAATTGAGCACTCTGCTGGAGCTTCTTTCTCTCCTAACCCAATTTATTTCGACCCCGAAAACATTGTTAAATTGGCTATTGAGGCGGGTTGTAATGGTGTAGCCTCTACTTTCGGTGTTTTAGCATCTTGTGCCAGAAAGTATGCTCATAAGATACCGTTTATTGTAAAGCTAAATCACAATGAATTTTTATCATACCCTAATACATTTAATCAAATTGAATTTGGTTCAGTTGATGATGCATGGAATATGGGTGCAACAGCCGTTGGTGCTACCATCTATTTTGGCTCAGAAGAATCTGAAAGACAAATTGTAGAAATAGCACAAGCCTTTGAAAGGGCTCATGAACTTGGAATGGCGACTATTTTATGGTGTTATGTGAGAAACAATGGTTTTAAGAAAGATGGCGTCGACTATCACACTTCTACAGATATTACTGCTCAGGCCAATCATTTAGGTGTTACAATTCAAGCTGACATTATCAAGCAAAAACTACCTACTCTAAATGGTGCATATACTGCTATTGGATTTGGAAAGTCCCACCCAAAGATGTATAGTGAATTATCTTCAGATAATTTAATTGACCTCTGTAGATATCAGGTTGCCAACTGCTATATGGGTAGAAATGGCTTGATTAATTCTGGTGGTGCCTCAACAGGGAATGATCACTCAGATTTACAGGAAGCAGTGAAAACGGCAATTGTAAATAAAAGAGCTGGAGGACAAGGCTTGATTCTTGGACGTAAAGCATTTCAAAAACCTATGAACGAAGGTGTTGAAATTATTAAAGCAGTGCAAGAAGTATATGCTAATGAAGCAATATCAATTGCTTAAAACTTAAAAAATAATTATGGTTTGGTTTAAAAGATCTAAAGATGGCATAACCACCTCAACAGCTGAAAAGAAGGAAACTCCTGAAGGCTTATGGTATAAGTGTCCAACTTGTAAAACAGTCATTTCTAAGGACGATCATCAAGAGAACTTATTAGTTTGTCCAAATTGTAATCACCATGAAAAATTGAGTGCTGATCAGTATTTCCAATTACTTTATGATGACGGAAAGTATACTGAGTTTGCTAAAGGTTTAACTTCTGGTGATCCATTGAAATTTGAAGACACTAAAAAATATCCTGACAGAGTTAAGGCTACTCAAGAAAGTACTGGATTAAAAGATGCTATAAAAATAGCTTATGGTAAAATGAATGGTGAAACTTTAGTAGTTGCTGCCATGGACTTTAAGTTTATTGGAGGTTCCCTTGGAAGTGTTATGGGAGAAAAAATAGCCCGAGCAATTGACAAAGCTATCTCACTAGAATGCCCTGTAATGATTATTTCTAAATCTGGTGGAGCTAGGATGATGGAAGCTGGATTATCGCTCATGCAAATGGCAAAAGTATCAGCTAAATTATCGCAATTGAGTGATGCTAAACTTCCGTATATATCGTTTTTGACAGACCCTACCACAGGTGGTGTTACCGCTTCATTCGCTATGCTAGGTGATCTTAACATCTCTGAACCTAATGCTTTAATTGCATTTGCAGGACCAAGAGTTGTGAAAGAAACTATTGGAAGAGATTTACCCCCAGGTTTCCAAAGAGCTGAATTTGTTAAAGAACATGGTTTTCTTGATTTTATAGTGGAACGAAAAAATTTAAAGGAAAAACTAAGTCAGGTTTTAAAAATGTTCAAGAACTAACATTATAAAGATTTTTGCTTTTTTAGCTAGATATAAAATAAAAAGCTATCTTTGCACCCAATTAATAAATTACATAAGAATCATTAAAATTAATATTGGCATGTATTTAACTAGTAAAAAGAAACAGGAACTCTTCAAAAAGCACGGTAAATCCAAGGAAGATACAGGTTCTGCAGAAGGTCAAATTGCACTATTCTCGTTTAGAATTGCGCATTTAACAGAACATTTAAAAAATAATCGTAAAGATTTTGGAACGCAAAGAGCATTGCAATTGATGGTAGGTAAAAGAAGAAGCTTACTAGATTATTTAAAAAATAAAGATATCGAAAGATACAGAGCAATTGTTAAAGAATTAGGTTTAAGACGTTAATTTTGATAACATAGCATTAATAAAATTGGGCAATTGAATATGATTCGGTTGCCTTTTTTGTTTGAATAAGTAAACAACAAATAAATATAAAGCAGAACTGAGATAAAAGAAGCCCTCAGTTCAAAAAACACAAATTATGAATGTAATAACAAAAACAATTGACGTAGGTAATGGTACCGAAATCTCAATCGAAACTGGAAAATTGGCAAAACAAGCTGATGGTTCTATTGTTTTAAGAGCAGGAGATACAATGATACTTGCTACCGTTGTTTCCAGTAAGGAAGCAAAAGAAGGTGTAGACTTTTTACCGTTAACCGTTGATTACAGAGAGAAATTTTCTTCAAATGGTAAAATTCCAGGAGGATATCTAAAAAGAGAAGCACGCCCGTCTGATGATGAGATATTAATTATGAGATTGGTAGATAGAGCTCTCAGACCACTTTTTCCAGATGATTATCATGCTGATACGCAATTGATGATGCAATTAATTTCCTTTGATGGAGTCAATATGCCAGATTCTCTTGCAGGATTTGCAGCTTCTGCAGCTATAGCCGTATCTGATATTCCTTTTAATGGACCAATGTCAGAAGTTAGAGTTGGAAGAGTGAACGGAGAATTCATAGTCAATCCAACTTTTGAACAATTTGAAGTATCTGATTTAGACTGTATGATTGCAGGTACAGCTGATAATATTGTCATGTTAGAGGGTGAAATGCGAGAAATTTCTGAAGAAGAGATGGTTGAGATCATTAAAGTAGCGCATGCTGCTATTAAGAAACAATGTCAGTTTCAGTTAGATTTAGCATCAGGAATTGAAAAAGCGAAAATAAAAAGAGAGTATAGTCATGAAGTGCATGATGAGGATATCAGAGCAAAAATAAAAGCCGCTACTTACGATAAATGCATGGAAGTAGCCCGTCAGGGAAATCCATCCAAAGAAAAAAGAAGTGAGTTGTTTGGAGAAATTAAGCAAGCATATATTGATTCGCTATCAGAAAAAGAGCTTGAAGCTGAAACGCCTTTTATTGGAATATACTTTAAAGAGTCAATGAAGGCCGCTGTAAGACAAGTGATTCTGCATGAAAGGATTCGATTAGACGGACGTCAATTTGATGAAATTAGACCAATTTGGTCTGAGATAGATTATTTGCCTGCGGCTCATGGGTCTGCCTTATTTACTCGCGGAGAAACCCAATCGTTAACTTCACTTACACTTGGTGGCAAATTAGATGAGCAAATGATTGATTCTGCGCAAGACAAGCGCTTTGAAAAATTCATGCTGCATTATAATTTCCCTCCATTTTCAACTGGTGAAGCCAGACCAATAAGAGGCGTATCAAGGCGAGAAATTGGACATGGTAATTTAGCCTTAAGAGCATTAAAAAACATGCTTCCTGAAGGAGATGACAATCCTTATACTATAAGACTCGTTTCTGATATCCTTGAGTCAAATGGCTCATCATCAATGGCTACTGTATGTGCTGGGACATTAGCACTATTAGATGGTGGAATTCAAATGAAGCGCCCAGTTTCTGGAATAGCTATGGGACTTATTATTGATGAAACTGGAACATTTGCAGTATTATCCGATATCTTAGGAGATGAAGATCATTTAGGTGACATGGATTTTAAAGTGACTGGTACTGAAAAAGGAATCACTGCTTGTCAAATGGACATAAAAGTGGACGGACTTCCATACGAAGTATTAATTCAAGCACTAAATCAGGCAAAAGAAGGAAGAGCACATATTTTAGGTGAAATGATGAAAACAATTTCTGAACCTGCTTCAGAAATGAAACCGCATGCCCCTAGAATTGTTGGGTTTACTGTTCCAAATGATATGATTGGAGCTATTATTGGTCCTGGAGGTAAAATTATTCAGGAAATTCAAAAAGAGACAGAGACTACCATTACTATTGAAGAAATTGAAACTGGCGAAGGATCAGTTCAGATTTTGGCAACTAATGGTGATGCAATGGATGCGGCTGTCAAGCGAATTAAATTAATTGCCTTCCCTCCTACTGTAGAAGTAAATGAGATTTATGAAGGCAAAGTAAAATCTATTCAATCATATGGATGCTTTGTTGAAATTCTTCCAGGAACAGATGGTTTAATACATATCTCTGAACTAGAACACAGACGTGTTGAAAAAGTTGAAGACATCTGCAAAGAAGGTGACGTACTTAAATTTAAAGTTATTGGTATTGATCCAAAGACAAAAAAATACAAACTTTCAAGAAAAGTGCTTTTACCGAAACCAGAACCTGAAGAAAAAGCATAATCTGCAATAAATAGGATATCAATTATTCACAAAAAACGCTTGAAATGATTTTTAAGCGTTTTTTTTTATCTGTCTTTAAAATCGTACCTTTATAAAAATTTTTTTTATGATGGCGTTTAGTAAATCTTTAGTTGTTCTACTAATATTAACATTTTCAGTTGTTTTTTCTGTCAATGCTCAGCAGATCATTACTGGTAAATCTGCACAATCCATCATTTCATCCGCTCAAGTCATAAGAACTAGTCAAATTTCTGATATACCTGCCTATGTCAAATTTCTACCAGGTAAGGAAACAAGTATAGAGGCAACATTTCAGCTTTTAAAAAAGGTATACCGAATAAATGATAATTATACGTTTAACTTATTAAATCAGCATACTGATAAACTCGGGGACGATCATTACAGGTTTCAACAAATGTATATGGGAAGACCTGTCGAAACTGGTATTATTATATTTCATACTCGTAATGATATGGTATATGCATATAATGGATTAGTATTTAATTCAAATAATCAACCTTCAAGTGCTGGTATTTCTCAAAACACTGCATTTGAAACTGCTAAAAATCACGTCAACGCCAATGTCTATAAATGGGAAATTCAGGCAGAAGAAGACCATTTAAAAGATGAATTATCAGATCAATCAGCAACCTATTTTCCAGCAGCCGAATTAGTTTATATTCAGCCTAGCCTTAATAAAAAGGATTTAAAACTAGCCTATAAACTTAATATTTATGCTCATGATCCAGTATCAAGGGCAGATTTGTATGTAGACGCAATTAGTAATGAAATTATTTTCGAGAATAAAATTATCAAACACATTGATGTTCCCGGAACTGCTACAACTGGATACTCCGGAGTAAAGACGATTACTACTGATAGTACTTCTGCTAATAATTACCGTTTAAGAGAAACTGGGAGAGGTAATGGAATTGAAACCTACGATATGAATCAAGGTACCAGTTACGGTGCTGCAAATGATTTTACGGATAGCGATAATAACTGGAATAATGTGAATGCCAATTTAGACCAATATGCAACAGACGCACATTGGGGATCAGAAGTTACTTACGACTATTATCATCTAGAACACGGTAGAAATAGTATTGATAATGCAGGATTCGCTCTGAAAAATTACATCCATTACGATATTAATTATAATAATGCTTTTTGGGACGGACAAAGAATGACTTTCGGGGATGGTAATGGATTTAGCACTACCCCATTAGTGGCTCTAGACATTTCCGGACATGAGGTGACTCACGGTCTAACAAATTTCACCGCAAATCTAATTTACCAAGGTGAATCAGGCGCACTTAATGAGTCATTTAGTGATATTTTTGGAACATGTATAGAAAATTACGGAAGACCTCAGAATTGGAATTGGACGGTTGGTGAAGATATTGGTGTCACCATTCGCTCCATGTCGAATCCAGGTTCTTACAATGATCCTGACACTTATCAAGGTACTAATTGGAGTTCGACTGCAGTAGGCGCACCTGATAATGGTGGTGTACATTCTAATAGTGGCGTTCAAAACTACTGGTTTTACCTCTTAACAACTGGGGGGACTGGCGTAAATGATAATGGTGATTCTTACTCAGTATCAGGACAAGGATTTACAAAGGCAAGTGAAATTGCGTTTAGAAATTTAACCGTTTACCTATCGGTCAACTCATCTTTTTCAGACGCAAGATACTACTCTATTCAATCTGCCATTGATTTGTTTGGCCCTTGCAGTCCTGAGGTTGAAGCTACAACAAATGCCTGGTATGCCGTAGGTGTGGGCAACGCCTATGTTAATTACGTACTATCTGACTTTACTGCCAATGATACCGTTTTTTGCAGCGCTCCCGCATCAGTAAGTTTTCAAAATCAGAGTATTAATGGAACAAGTTTTATTTGGGATTTTGGTGATGGTTCAGCTACCTCAACAAATGTTAACCCGATTCACAACTATGCCCTTCAAGGCAACTATGATGTAAAACTGATAGTTGATGGAGGAGCTTGCGGCACAGATACCTTGACGCTTTCTAGTTATATTGTAATTGACAATTCACTTCCTTGCGTTATTACTATGCCTGACAATGGAACAGCGCCGACGCAGACTGCATGTTCAGGAACACTATTTGATTCTGGTGGGAACAATGGCAATTATGGAAACCAACAGGACTCAGAAATTACCATTTCTCCTGTTGGAGCAGATTCCATCAGATTAGATTTTACAGCTTTTTCAGTTGAACAGGGTAATACCGCAAACTGCAATTATGATTATTTAGATGTTTTTGATGGAAATACGAATACATCCCCTCTAATTGGCAGATATTGCAATAACAATCCCCCTCCAGCATTTGTGATGTCAAGTGGCGGATCATTAACACTTGTTTTTCATTCAGACCAATTTCTAACACTTAGTGGATTTCAACTCAATTGGCAATGCTTCCTGTCTGTACTTCCTCCAGTAACTCATTTTCAAAGTAAAGACACCATTACCTGTTCTGGAAATGTCGTATTCTCTGATCTCTCCTCAAATGGACCTACATCATGGAGCTGGGATTTTGGAGATGGTAATACATCAAACCTTCAAAACCCAGTCCACACCTACTTAGCTGACGGGTTTTATGATGTGAAATTAGTAACTACAAACAATAACGGTGCTGATTCACTTACGCTTACAAATTATGTAGAAGTTGATTTTATTGATGCTCCTCCCGCCACAGGAGATTCTATTTGCTTAAATGAATCAGCCAATCTAGTTGCTAATGCTGTTAATACTGCAAAATGGTATGATAGCCAAAGTGGTGGGAATGAAGTTGCAACAGGTAATGTTTTTACTACCTCTTCACTGACTGCTGATACCACGTATTACGTCTCCGATTATCAGCCAGGTGTTATCTTTAATGCAGGAGCAATTTCAAACGCAATTGGAGCTGGTGGTTTTTTTAACGGAAATCAATCACTTATTTTTTCTTGTACTGAGGCGTGTACTTTAAGAACTGTAGATGTTGTAGCAAACAGTGCTGGGAACAGAACAATAGAGTTAAGAAATAGTTCAGGGCAAGTTCTAGAAAGTATTACACTCAATATCCCATCTGGTTTTCAAACTATTACTCTAAACTTATCTATACCAGTTGGAACAGATCTTGAAATAGGAACTTTATTCGGAAGCAACCCTGGTTTATATAGAAATAGTAATGGCGCCATATTCCCTTATACGTCATCTAACGGTGTGATTTCTATTACTGGGTCTACTGCATCATCAGCACCTACTTATTATTATTTCTTTTATAATTGGGATGTGCAACTTCCTGGCTGTGAAAGTCCAAGAACAGCGGTTGAGGCTAATATTTATGATGATTATGATTTAGAAATAACAAATGTACCTGAGTATACTTGCGACTTTCAAACTGCAGTTCAACTAAGTTCAAATATTTCTAATGGAGTCTGGTCAGCAAATTGTATAGATTGCATAGATTCTCTGACAGGCATCTTTAATCCGAGTCAATCTGGAATTGGCATTTGGACAATTTCTTACACTGCTGATTTCAATTGTGAAAAGACTGTAGAAACTACTATTTCAGTAGAGACATGCCTAAGTGTTGATGAAAACATAATTGATCAAATTAATATTTTTCCAAATCCAGGTACTGATATAACTACCGTAATTGCTAATCCTGAAATTATTAAAACAATAATAATTACTGATGTTAGCGGTAAGACAGTTGATATATTTCAAGTGACTAATTCTAAGACTCAACTTGATATTAGTAGGTATGAGAATGGACTATACTTTTTTAATTTTTTGAATGAAAAAAGAACCAGACTTTCTATAGAAAAATTCATTAAGCAATAAATGGTATTATTTCTTATCAAACTGATAAGTTCTCAATTTTCCTCTACAAGAAGCAAATAGTCTTCCTTACCTTTTATGTCATTAGAAATTGGTTAGTTCAGATATTTTTTTGACATATATTTTACCAATCATTATTTGTTTGTATCCAATAATATTTATTTAAATTTGTCCCCCTTTTAATCGCCCGTTTTTATTGGGAATAGATACAATTTAAATAACACGAAAATTAAATATTGATGAAAGATATGATGACTAAGTCAGAAGAACTTTTAGAAAGAAGAAAAAAAGCTGTAGCCAATGGCGTTGGTGTATTCAATACTGCAACAGTGTCGCATGCTAAGGGAGCAATTATAACTGATACGGATGGGCGCAGACTTATTGACTTTGCTGGTGGTATTGGTGTCGTGAATGCCGGACATTGCCCTGACCCTGTAGTAGAAGCAGTAAAAGTGCAAGCCGATAAGTATTTACATACTAGTTTTAATGTGGTGACTTATGAACCTTACATTGAATTGTGTGAAAATCTTGCTGAAATTCTTCCTCATGGAAATGAGACAAAAGCTATGTTAGTCAGCACGGGAGCTGAAGCTGTTGAAAATGCCATTAAAATTGCAAGACAAGCGACCAAACGTTCCGCAGTAATTTGCTTCTCTGATGCATATCATGGTCGTACAATGATGGCCATGAGTTTGACTAGTAAAATTACATATAAACCAGACTGTGGACCATTTGCTCCGGACGTTTATAGACTTCCTTTTCCAAACTTTTATCGAAACGGAAAAGATCAAAACATAGACGAATTTGTTGACGAGCAACTAAGGTTCTTGAATGAAAGTGCCGTTAATTTGGTTGACCCTAATAAAGTAGCTGCTATTATTGTTGAGCCAATTCAGGGAGAAGGTGGCTTTAACCCTATTCCTAAAAAATATTTAGCTGGTTTACGTAAATATTGTACTGAAAATGGTATATTGTTAATATTAGACGAAATTCAAAGTGGCTTTTGTAGAACAGGACATTGGGCCAGTTGGCAACATTATGGCATTGGACCAGATTTAAGCACCTACGCAAAATCAATGGGTTCTGGTTTACCTATTGCAGCTGTAGTTGGAAGAGCTGATGTTATGGATGCTGCTGCTGGAGGATCAATTGGAGGAACTTATATCGGGTCTCCAATCTGTTGTGTAGCTGCCAATGCTACAATTCAATATATGAAGGATATCGATTTGAATTCGAAAGCAATTGCCGTAGGAAATAAAATTATGGATAGTATGAATGCCTTGAAAGCTGAATATGATGAGATTGGTGATGTTAGAGGAGTTGGCGCCATGATAGGTATCGAATTTATTAAAAATAATGATCGTCATCAACCAAACACTGAAATCTGTTCAAAAATAGTAAAAGGTTGTTCTGATGAAGGACTTATAGTGATCAGTGCCGGAATATTTAAAAATGTCATAAGAATTTTATCCCCGCTAGTCATTACAAACGAAGAGCTAGAAAAAGGGTTAGCCATTTTGAAAAATCAAATCATTAAAGCCATTAATAATTAATTATGAAGCCATTCGCTATAGCAGGTGTACAAATGAAAGTCTCGGCTGTTTCGCCAAATGTTGAGTTGATGAAGCTCAAAATTAATATAACAATGAACCTCTATCCTTGGGTAGATATGATTGTTTTTAGTGAACTGTGTGCTTATGGACCGCTTACATACACAGCAAGAGAATTACCCTGTAGCTTTGAAGAAGAAATGCAAGCACAAGCTAAGAAACACGGAATATGGATTTTACCAGGTTCTATTTTTGAAAAAAAGGAAGGAAAAGTATACAATACTGCTTCGGTGATCAACCCTCAGGGTGAAATTGTTGACAGGTACAGTAAAATGTTTCCGTTCTATCCTTATGAAGTTGGTATTACACCTGGTAATAGCTTTTGTACATTTGATGTCCCTGAAGTGGGTCGTTTTGGTGTTTCAATTTGCTATGATATGTGGTTTCCAGAGACGATTAGGACATTGGCTGTTATGGGCGCAGAAGTAATTCTTCACCCTACAATGACTGGCACCATTGATAGAGATATTGAACTATCAATGGTTAGGACTATGGCTGCGGTTAATCAATGCTATTTCTTTGATGTAAATGGGCTTGATGCCGGAGGAAGCGGAAAATCCATAGTATGCGGACCAGATGGTAGAATTCTGCACGAATCTGGCGAAACTGAAGAAATATTTCCGCTTGAATTAAACATCTCAAGAGTAAGAAGAAGCAGAGAATTAGGTGTATTACGCTTAGGTCAACCTCTTAAGAGCTTTAGAGATCATATTGGCAACTTTTCAATTTATAAAAAAGATGCCAGACTCCCTTATCTTGAATCATTAGGTCCGCTAATTAAACCAACCAAAATGGAAAAATTAGCCGAATTGAAAATTGAGGAAGTAAAACTAAGCGAAAACCACACAACAGATCAATACAATGACAAAATCATAAAATAAATTATATTATGGGATCAACATCTGTTACTAAGAGAAAAACTAAACATAAGAAGGATTTTGTGAGTTGGTTTGAAATTCCTTCACTCAACTTTCAACAATCAGTAAGTTTTTATAATTTCATTTTTGACATTGAAATGGAACAAAATGTAACAGACTCTAATTCCATGGCGTTTTTTCCTGTCGAAAATGGGATTGGAGGAGCTGTTATTGCGGGCATTGGCTCCGTTCCAAGTGATAGTGGTCCATTGATTTATTTAAATGCTGGAGATGATTTAAATGATGTATTGAATAAAGTAGAACCGGCTGGAGGCAGAGTGATTATGAAAAAAACATTGATTAGTGAATCTGACGGATATTTTGCTATTTTTATTGATTGTCAAGGAAATAAATTAGCATTGCATTCTAAAAAATAATGGCAGCAAAAACTAAAAATACAGCAACTCCATATTTTAATATTGGCCAATTAAGGGTTGACTATTGGAATAGGCTAAAAATTGAAACCTCAGAACTACAGAGATGCCGCAAAGATTCTGAAAATCAGCTTAAACGAATTGCTAATAGCCAAAAACTATTAAGTGACTTACTTGGAGTAGAAAAATATTTTGCCTACCCGGGTGTTAGTAAAATCAAATTTCTGATCAAAACACTTACGGGACATGAATTCATGAAGTTAGCGCAAGTGGCAGCAGACACTACAAAACAACTGGTTAGTGATAGCTATAAAATTCCTGCTGAAAATAAGGCAACCTTGGAGTTAAATGCTGATGAATTGGTAACAAATGACGAATTTATTAGAGTAAGAACCAATCATTTTGAAGTATTATTTATCGATAACATTACTGAAGCTGAAGAAAATGATTTAAGAACTAAAATCACTAATCTTCAGTCTGAAAATGAAAACTTTACTTACGGAATTTCATTTCAAAAGTCCTTTCAAGACGCCATGATTGCCCTATTATTTAATCATAATATTCAAGCTGTTGTTGTCAGATATGCTCCTCCCTATTACTCTAAGTCAATTGCTCCCATTGTAAAACCCTATATAGACGCCCTATCAGATATTGATTTTTCTCATGCTGCCGAAACAGATTTAGGACCAATAATAGGAAGTATTATTAAAAATTTTAGACCAGAATTAGATACTTATTATGTTACTGATACTTCATTAGCACAATTAAAAGATTCAACCATTAAAGGTTTTAATCGAATCTTTTATCAAACTGAAGACATTCAAGAATTGCACTTAACCATTATGCAAGGTGTTGCTGACAGATATAAAACCCCTTTTTTCTCAGCATTAGTTGATTACAGTAAAAAGCCAACTGGTGTATTTCATGCCATGCCCATTTCGAGAGGTAATTCTGTTTTCAAATCGAAATGGATAAGTGACTTTGGCGAATTTTACGGTCGGAATATGTTCCTAGCAGAAACTTCTTCAACAACCGGAGGTCTTGATTCCTTGCTCCAACCTACTGGCCCACTTAAAGAAGCTCAGGAAATGGCAAGAGATGCATATGGGGCACAATACACGTACTTTGTAACTAACGGAACATCAACTGCTAACAAGATTGTAATGCAAGCTTTAGTTAAACCTAAAGATGTAGTAATGGTAGACAGGGATTGTCATAAATCACACCACTACGGTCTAGTTTTATCAGGTGCTTATCCTGTTTATTTAGATTCCTATCCAATTGAAGAATATTCAATGTATGGTGCTGTTCCGCTTTCTCAAATCACACATAAACTGATTCAACTTAAAGAAGCAGGCAGGCTAGACAAAGTAAAAATGTTACTGCTAACCAATTGCACATTTGATGGCCTAGTTTATAATGTAGAAAAGGTAATGGAGCAAGTGTTAGCTATTAAGCCAGATATGATTTTCTTATGGGACGAAGCATGGTTTGCTTTCGCAAGTTTTGGCTATAACTTTAAGTTGAGGACTGCCATGTATTGTGCTCAAAAGCTTCATCATAAATACCATTCTTCCTCCTATAAAAAGAAGTATAAAGAGCATATACTATCATTAAATGAAGGAGAGCACTCAAGCTTACCGGATCCTTCAAAAGTGAAAATACGCGTTTACGCGACACAAAGTACACATAAAACACTCAGCAGTTTCAGACAGGGTTCTATGATCCATATCTGGGACGAAGAATTTAGGCGAAAAAGTGAAACGACTTTTTTAGAGGCCTACATGACTCATACATCTACTTCTCCAAACTATCAGATGCTTGCCTCATTAGATGTAGGCAGACGACAGGTTCAGCTTGAAGGATATGAATTGGTTGAGAAAAGTACAGAGCTAGCCATGATTTTACGCGCTAAAATTAACGACAATCCTAAGTTAAGCAAGTATTTTGATGTCTTGACAGTCGCTGATTTTATCCCGAATAACTATCGTAAAACAGGATTTTCAGAATATTACACTAAAGAAAATGGGTGGAATAGAATGGAAAAAGCCTGGCAGGAAGATGAGTTTGTGCTTGACCCAACAAAAATCACACTTTACATTGGTAAAACAGGTGTGGATGGAGATACATTTAAAAATAAGTATCTGATGGATAAGTTTAATATCCAAATCAATAAAACATCTCGCAATACGGTTCTGTTTATGACTAATATTGGTACTACCAGAGGTAGCGTTACCTATTTAACAACAGCATTGTTAAAAATTGCAGATGAGTTAGATCAGGAATTAACTGCTTTAAACGAAAGAGAAAAAGAAATTCGTAAAAAGAGGATTCATTCGCTCACAAAAGAAGTCCCTCCTCTACCCGATTTCAGTTATTTTCATTCATCATTTCAAGCAGTGCCGGGTGTACCAGGGGGAAATTTGAGAGAAGCTTATTTTTTGGCTTATAAAGAAGATAATTACGAATATGTTCAACTCACAGACTGTCTCTCAACCATGGAAAACGGTAGAACATTAGTCGCTTCTACTTTTGTCATTCCATATCCACCAGGATTTCCTGTTTTAGTTCCAGGGCAAGTAGTTAGCGAAGACATTATCATATTCATGCTGGCATTAGATGTGTCGGAAATTCACGGTTATAGATCTGATTTAGGATTGAGGGTATTTACTGAAGCAGTTCTTGATCGACAAAAAACAGTTACGTCAATGGGCGCCAATAAGTCCATCTAAGTATTAATCATTCAAAATCGAAATTCAATGGCAAAGAAAAAAAATGAGTCAAAAGTATTAAATGGAATAGCAGACATTAGACGATTCTTTTATAAGAATGAAGTACCCATTTATTTTATTAGCGCAACTAATTTTAACCTTTTAGGTGCGGATGAATGGATAAAAGGATTTAAATACATCAGTTACATAGAATGTTTTGATGGTTTGCACCCTAATGTTTTCTCTCCGCGTGAAGAAATTCCTCATGATGAATTTGAAAGTATTGAGGATATTAACAACTATTTATTGCAACATCCTGAGGTAAAAGATTATCTGAAAACGAGAACGAAAGGCAAAAAAGCAGGAAAAGTCATGTTCTTGATGTTTGACAATAAAACTGAAAAACTAGCTAAAAAACTTGGCCTAGAAGTAATGTTCCCAACCGCCAAAATGAGAACTTTTTTGGATAACAAGGTTAATACAAATCGCTTAGCTGAAAAAGCAGGGGTGGCCTGTGTACCCTATGTTTTATCAAAAGTTAAGGACTGGGAAGATTTGCAAAAAGTATCGAAATCGCTAGGCAAAGATTTAGTGATTCAAACCCCTTTTGGAGATTCTGGTCACACAACTTTTTTCATCAAAACTGAAGCTGATTATAATAAACACAGTAAAGAGATTGAAAAAGAAAAAGAAGTGAAAATAATGAAGCGTATAAACTGTCGTGGTGCTGCTGTGGAAGCATGTGTTACGCGTCATGGTACTATTGTAGCTCCTTTAATGACAGAGTTGGTTGGTTTCAAGGAATTAACGCCATATAAAGGAGGCTGGTGCGGCAATGAAATCTATCCTGACGCTTTTACACCATCAATCAGAAATAAAGCAAGAAAGTACACCCAATTATTTGGAGATCAATTACGAAAAGAAGGATACAAAGGTTATTTTGAATTGGATTTTTTAATAGATCAAGATAATGGAGAAATCTATTTAGGAGAATTGAATCCAAGAGTTACCGGAGCAAGTTCGATTACCAATCATGCTGTTTTTGCTTTAGCTGACGCGCCATTATTTATGTTCCATATTTTGGAATGGATGGGGGTAGATTACAAATTAAATATTAATAATCTAAATAAACGCTGGGCTAAACAAGAAAATACGGATAGCTGGAGCCAGTTGATTATTAAACACACAGCTGACACAGTAGAATATGTTACCAAAGCGCCAAAATCTGGTATCTATAAAATGTTTGACAACGGACATATCCAATTCGATAGAATGGACACACATAGGCGAGCGGTTGAAACTGAGAATGAGGCATTTTTTATGAGAATTACTCGTGAGGATGATTATTTATACGAAGGAGCGGACATGGGAATTCTTGTATCAAGAGGAAGAATGATGACAGATGATTTTAAGCTGACACCACGTGCCAAAAATTGGATAAAAAACATTCAACGACAATATAGCTCCAATATGGTTGAAGATAAACGCGAACATGTTCCATTAATTGGAAGCTTGATGAAATAGATGAAAAACTCTGTAAGTTGTTAAAGTTATAAATGGAATTACAATTTAATTGTATTGCAGAGCTGGGGAATCCTGGATTAAAATTTAAAGCGCGTTTTGATGCTTACTGGCCTGATTATAAATTATGGTTAGAATCAGAGTTTGATAAAGGAAGACAACCTACCAGTTTAGAAAGCTCTATTGAGGCCTTAGAAGAGTACATGCCTGAAATACTTCCATTGTATTACAACTTGCGCAATGCGGTTAATGCAGATGAAACAGCTTCACAATTTTTAACTGGTTTTAATCCCCCTCCCTATTTGGCAGCATGTTCTCAGGCTGTTTTGACACGTGATAATATCAGGTTAATAAGGAATTATGATTATCACCCTGAACTTTTAGAAGGCACGATTTTATTAAGCTCATGGTACAAAAAAAAGGTTATAGCAACCACAGATTGTCTTACTGGAGTACTTGATGGTATAAATGAAGACGGACTGTCGGTTTCACTGACATTTGGTGGAAGAAATATTGTGGGCAACGGGTTCGGAATCCCGTTTATATTAAGATATATTCTTGAATTCTGTGCTAATGTTAAAGAAGCGGTTGATGCACTTTTAAGAATACCATGCCATATGTCTTATAACGTAACCGTAGTTGATAAAACCGGTGCTTTTAATACCGTTTTCCTGTCACCAGACCGAGAGCCTACCGTGACCAATAATGCTTTTACAACCAACCATCAAGAAGAAGTCGATTGGGAAGAAAACGCCTTGTTTAATAAAACAGTAAAACGTTTTAATTTTTTAAATGATGCAGTCAACGACCCAGATCTTAATGCCAATGAGTTAATTGATTCGTTTCTTAAAAAACCGCTATACAGCAACTTGTTCAGTAACGGATTTGGAACTGTTTATACAGCTATTTATTTTCCTAAAGGCGGACAAGTAATTTACCGTTGGCCGAATCAAACCATTCATCAATCTTTAAATCATTTTATCGAGCAAAATCAGGTCATTAAGTTTACTGACCGACCAATGGATCCAAAAACGGTCTCGGCTCTATCAAAATTTAAGAAAAAGAATGATGAGGACGGACCAAACAGAACAGTACATTTAAGCAAAGTGCCAAAAAATAGAAAAAACAAAAATTTATCGATCCGTAAAGTCGATTTAAGGATGGGATAATTTGAGATATAATTTAGAATAGATAAACACGACATAATTAATTTATGGAATTTAAAAGCATTAACCCTTATAATGGCCAGGAAGTCAATTCCTTTAAAGGTATTAATCAGAATGAATTGGATGCAAAACTTGATTTAAGTGTAAAAGCCTTTGATTCTTGGAAAAACACAGATTTAGGTGACCGGGTAACACTGCTCCGAAAAGCAAGTGAAGTGTTAAGGAATGGTACAGAAGAGTATGCTCGAATGATCACACTGGAGATGGGTAAACCCATTAAAGAATCTATTGCTGAAGTTACAAAATGTGCTTGGGTATGTGATTATTATGCTGACAATGCCTTGGCTTTTTTAGCTGATGAAATCATCAAAACAGATGCGCAATTGAGCTTTGTCAAGCATGACCCACTGGGTACAGTTTTGGCCATTATGCCCTGGAATTTTCCATTTTGGCAAGTATTTAGGTTTGCAGCACCGACATTAACCTCAGGAAACACAGCTTTATTAAAACATGCACCAAATGTATTTGGTTGTGCCGAATTAATAGAATCTGTGTTTACCAAAGCGGGGTATCCCGAGGGTGTATTTCAGAATTTAATCGTTCATCATGACCAAACTGAACGTATTTTAAGCCATGATGGTGTAAAAGCCGTCTCACTTACCGGTAGCGAAAGAGCAGGTTCTGCCGTGGCAGCGCTTGCAGGAAAACACATCAAAAAATCCTTGCTTGAATTAGGTGGCAATAATGCATTCATAGTTTGGGAGGATGCTGATATTGATGCCATTATTCAAACCGCTGTAACTTCAAGAATGCTAAATGCGGGTCAAAGTTGTATTGCGGCCAAGCGATTTATTTTATTAGATGGTATTTATGATGAATTTGTTCACAAATACACCAAAGCCATTGCAGAATTAAAAGCTGGTGACACTTTAGATGAGGCTACTCAAATTGGTCCTTTGGCAAGAATCGATTTAGCTGATCAATTGCATGCTCAAGTAGAGGCCTCTATTGAATCAGGTGCGGACTTATTATTAGGTGGTAATCAAAACAAATGCTATCATGAACCTACTATTTTAGGTAATGTAAAGCCAGGTATGGCTGCTTTTGATGAAGAAACGTTTGGCCCATTAGCGGCCATGATAAAGGCCAGCAGTATTGAGCATGCTTTTGAATTATCAGAGCAATCTTCCTTTGGCTTGGGAGTTACTGTATGCACAAAAGATACGGATAAAGCACTTTCATATGCAGGTATGGTGAGTGATGGCGCCTATTTTATTAACGAATTGGTGAAGTCTGACCCAAGACTTCCTTTTGGTGGCACTAAAAAATCTGGTTATGGCAGAGAATTGGCCAAAGATGGTATGATGGAGTTTGTGAATAGTAAGACGGTCTATGTAAAGTAAATGTTGTTAATAACAATAACGATTAGACAAATACAAGTTTTGTTTATTTTAGGAATAGATTAGGTAAACGGATATTATCTGAACAACTAATGGAAGTTAATTTTAAAAATTGTTTGGTTTACCTACTTACTTCCCAATACAGAAATTAGCAAAAATATTGCCCAATAGTTCATCATTGGTCACATTACCTGTGATCTCCCCTAGATGATGCAGGGTTTGGCGAATATCCATTGCTAATAAATCTCCTGGAATCTGGTCAAAGAGGCCACGTTCTACCCTATTCAATGTTTCGCCAGCCTTGGTCAAAGCTTCAAAATGCCTAATATTGGTAACTATGGTTTGATCTTCTACCCTCACGGTGCCGACAGCTTCAGCTAATGCTTTTTCCAAATCCTTTTGATTGGTTTTAAATTTAGCCGCCAAAAAAACACCTTTACCTTCAAGTGCTTTAAATTGACTTAAATCAACCTGATCAATTTTATTGAAAATGGGAATGAGAGATTGATAAGACTGAATATTCGCCCCTTTAAAATGGCCGATATTTGCAATAATTTGTTCAGCTGTAGCATCCACTAAATCGATCATCAATAAAACAATATCCGCTTTTTTAACTTGTTCAAAAGCCTTTTTAATGCCTAGGTTTTCAATTTCATCAGAAGTGTTTCTAATCCCAGCTGTATCGATAAAACGATAAGTAATATCATTTAAAACCATTTCATCTTCAATTACATCTCTTGTAGTGCCTGCAATGTCAGACACAATTGCCTTATCTTCATTTAATATGGCATTAAGCAAAGTCGATTTTCCAGAATTTGGCGTTCCAACAATGGCTACTGGAACCCCATTTTTAATTACATTACCAACCTTAAAAGATTCAATTAATTGATGAATGGTTGCTTTAATTTCGGCCACTAGTAATTCTAATTGAGAACGATCAGCAAACTCCACATCTTCTTCCGAAAAATCTAGTTCTAATTCTACCAATGAAGCAAAATCCATTAGCTTTTGTCGGAGTATTTTTAAATCATTACTAAACCCTCCTCGCATTTGATTCATAGCTACATTGTGCTGAGCTTTTGAAGTGGAAGCAATTAAATCAGCTACTGCCTCTGTTTGAGAGAGGTCCATTTTACCATTCATAAAAGCCCGCATTGAGAATTCTCCAGGATTGGCCATTCTTGCGCCATTCTTTAATAATAGCTCCAAAATGCGTTTTTGGATGTACACCGATCCATGGCAAGCTATTTCAATGCTGTCTTGACCTGTAAATGATGCAGGATTTTTAAAAACAGTGATTAAAACTTCATCAATTATTTCTTGTCCATTCATAATTCTTCCGAAATGGGCTGTATGAGATGTTTTACCATTCAACGTTTTAGAAAAAATGGATTCTACTATTGAAAAAGATTGAGCACCTGAAACTCTGATGATAGCAATTGCACCCATACCTTGAGCTGTTGATAAGGCACAGATTGTATCTGTAGATTGGAGATTTTGCATAAGTAAATGTAATCTTTTTATCTTTTTGTTTTAGATAATATACAAACTTTACGCTAAAACGTTAAAATAGTTATTAAACAAAAAGAGGTGTACCCAAAGTACACCTCCAATTGATTATTATGAAAAAATTATTTCATGAATGAAGACAACATCCAAACCGTTTTTTCTGACTGCGTAATATAATCACTCATTAAGCTATTCGTTCCTTCATCATCCGCATCACCCTACAAGGCCAATATCTTTCTTTCTTTTCTAATTAAAATTGAAAAATTATTAATAACATGAGTCACTGCATCTGTTTCAATCCCTTCGCTACTCACTGATTTAATTTCAGAATGGGCAATATAATCTTCCATTATGTGATACGGCGTTCCACCAAGTGTTAGGACACGTTCAGCTATTTCATCTACTTTTATCACTGCATCATTATACAATTCCTCGAACTTTAGGTGCAGTTCAAAGAATTTTTGGCCTTTAATGTTCCAGTGAAACCCTCTTAGATTTTGATAAAAAATTTGATAATTAGCCAATAAATCATTCAGCTCTTCAACCAATTTTTTTGATTTTTCTACATCTAATCCTATGTTGTTTATCATATCACTTATTTTAATACAAAGTTAAGTATAGTCTAGCTTTAAGGCAAATTGAATCTCTCTATATGCTGATAAAACAAATCAATTTATCACAAGAAAAAAATTGACTTTCTCAATCCAAAATAAAAAGAAGAAAAAATCTTGTTATAAAGAAATCAAAGCTATATTTTTGAAGTCAAATTCTAATTATTAAAAACATGTCAGTATTAGTTAATAAAAATTCTAAAGTTATTGTTCAAGGTTTCACAGGAGGCGAAGGGACTTTCCACGCCAGTCAAATGATTGAATTTGGTACAAATGTCGTCGGAGGAGTAACACCTGGAAAAGGTGGACAAACGCATTTAGATAGACCAGTATTTAATTCGGTTGCTGAAGCTGTTGAAAAAACTAATGCTGATGTGTCTATTATTTTTGTGCCTCCTGCATTTGCTGCTGATGCTATTATGGAAGCTGCCAATGCTGGTATTAAAGTAATTATTGCCATTACAGAAGGTATTCCGGTTAAAGATATGATTATTGCCAAAGAGTATATTAGTCAATATGATACAACATTGGTTGGACCAAATTGCCCAGGTGTTATTACTGCGGATGGCGCTAAGGTTGGTATTATGCCTGGTTTTATCTTTAAAAAAGGTAAAATAGGGATTGTATCAAAGTCAGGAACCCTGACTTACGAAGCTGCCGACCAGGTTGTAAAGGCAGGTATGGGAATCACTACAGCTATTGGTATTGGAGGTGACCCGATTATTGGAACATCAACCAAAGAAGCCGTAAAGTTATTAATGGCTGATGATGAAACTGAAGGCATAGTAATGATTGGTGAGATTGGTGGTAATCTGGAAGCTCAAGCTGCAGAATGGATTAAAGAACATGGCACGAAACCAGTAGTTGGTTTTATTGCTGGTGTCACTGCTCCTGCAGGAAGAACTATGGGACATGCCGGTGCTATAGTTGGAGGCGAAGATGATACGGCTGAGGCAAAGAAAAGAATTTTAAGATCGTGTGGTGTTCATGTTGTTGATTCACCAGCTGATATTGGAAAGAAAATGGCTGAAGTATTAGGTGTAACAGCTTAATTTATTGAGAAATATTAATAAAAAAAGAGACAACTTTACAGCTGTCTCTTTTTTTGTATCATTTAATGAATTGCCTATCCCTAATTCTTCTCTCTAATGTTAAAACGTAATCCCTTGCCAGTTTAATATTATAATCTCCGTAAGCTTTTTTGGCGTATACCAAGGCCTGATCTAAATTTCCATTTACTTCTTCATATATGGCCATATTATAGGTTGCTCTGCCAATTACCTTTCTCTTTTGGGCTGAAGTCATGTCTTTTGTCCATAAATCAGCTGCCCCTTCCCAATCATTTACTACAGCCTTTCTTCTTGCCATTTTTAATGATTGACTGCCTGATTTGTAATAGGTCCGCCAAACCCTTATACGGTGTTCTAGCAAACGTTCAGCATATATTTGTCCAAGGCTTTGACTCAAACTTAATACGCTTTGTTCTCGATTAGCCACTGCGGCAAGTGCATTTACCGGTGTTAAACCAGTTCCAGTATTCACCACCTGATTCGATAATCTAAATTCATCAAGAATAATTTTTTGACTTGGATCATAAATTCTCCACCCTGTTTTAATTAAGGTTGTTACACTAGCAGTATGTCTAAGTAAAGGAACATTACCAAGAGGTGTATTTTGATTTATTTTTTGAGTAGAGTAGGCTATTCTAGTGTCTGTATCATATATTTCAAGTGAGAATAAGAGTCGAGAATTATTGGCTCTACAAAGGGCCTCAACTTCGTTCCATTGTAAAGGAGCAGGAAAAGTATTAATCGTACCTTCTGATACAGACATGCTATCCAGAATATTTACATTAACAAGTTGCGGATTGGTACTTAATCTATCATAAACGCCTTGAATGGTTTTTTGAGCACCTTTAGTATCAAGGTTTCCTTCAAGAGTCACACCATTTTCAAGAATATCAACTAATTTCGACTTACCAGTATTCACTGATCTATTCACTACCGAAGCGACTGTATAATCTGGCGTTAAATATATAGCTGGTGGTTCAGTAATGGTTAAATAAACAGATTGCTTACAGCTAACTAGTCCAATCAAAATAAAACCCAATAAAAAAATAACCTGCTTTTTCATATATCAATCTTTCTTTTTTTCGTAATCCAAGTTAACAATTAATTCCCCAAACCTTCGTTATATTAGCAAAATAGAAAATATTTATTAGCAAAAGGAAGTATGCGTATAGTCGGATTATTAATTATGGTGTTGGTCGTTTTATCTTGTAACAAAAAAAGAGCCAAAAATAGTTTAGAATATTACCTAGAAACTCAACAATCTGAAAACAGAGCGGACTTAATAGCATGTGCGGCTAGTTTATCTCCACTTTCCAGCGACTTGACCTACCCCACTGATGTCTTTTTTTATCCCATTGAGGGTGCGACTGATTTTCGCTATTTTGAATGCGAAAAACTAGCTGACTCTAGTGATTTTTCTAAATATTTCAGAAAGGAACTTCCCTCTGAACCTGTTTTTAATGGATATTTACACCGCTTCAGAAATACTGAATTTAAAAAAGAGCGTATGGGAGTTGTGACTTACAAAACACCTGGAAATATTCATGTTTGTACACCAATTCGACTAAAAACAAATATAAAAGCAACTGAATTCAATGGAAACCTATTAACTGTTGAGGAAAATGATACCACACCTACTTTTAAATGGGTTGACGGTGAAATAAAAGAAAATGTGATCTATTTCCAAGTCATTTCTGACACCTTAGGTAATCTAATTTCAGGAACCTATACTTATGAGCCCATGTTTACCTTTTATGACCTGAGTAATGTCGTTTTAAATATTACAACAAACCCAAATCCTACTTTAAAGCAAAACAGCAGATATAATGTACTTTTAATGGCCGTAAGTGAAGACAATTGGGTGAACTTAATTTCAGAAAAGGTATTTTATACTAAATAGTGAACCTGGCAAATCATCCCCCAGTAAATAGCTTTACTATATCATTACCGTTAGCAAATAATAATAGGGCCAATAAGAAAATCATTCCGCCTATTTGGGCATATTCCATCAACTTTTCATTTGGCTTTCTACCGCTTATAAGCTCATATGTCAAAAACATAATATGACCACCATCTAATGCCGGGATTGGTAAGAAATTCATAAAAGCTAAAATAATAGATATTAATGCAGTATTCTCCCAAAAAGATTGCCAATTCCATGTTTTATCAAAGAGTCCACCTATGGCACCAAAACCACCAACACTTGTAGCTCCTTTTTTTGTAAAAACATATTTAAACTGCTTAACATAATTGACTAGCGTTGTAACTCCAGCCTCAATTCCTCGAGGGATACTTTCAAAGAAACCATAATTAATGGCTGTTATTTTTTCTTTTAATCTTGTATTCGGTGTTACACCAATCGTTCCTGCTGAATCTACCTTAACTGCTAAGTTCATTTCATTCCCTTCTCTTAATACCGATAAGTCAAGACTCTTTCCTTTGCTATTAGAGACTGTATTTTTAAACTCATCCCAAAATTGAATTGGATTTCCATTGATGGAGGTTACAATATCTCCTTTTTTTAATCCTTGCTCAGCTGCTCTTGGTATAACAGAATCTAATTCAGCAATAAACCTTATTTCAAATGCCCTCATAGCACCTGCTTTAAACATAGTCATATCAATGTCTTCTGGAAGAATAATAGTTTCTGCTGTCCCATCAGGATGGAGGACTTCAAAACTTCTTGCTCCTCCCAGAGCTATTTCAATGCCCAGCCGCGAAATATCATTTGGTTCCGCTCCATCAATACTGATAATCTTATCTCCATCTTCGAATCCGAATTGTTCAAAATGCTCTTCTACAGCAAATCCAAATTCAGCCTTATCCGCCTGAACAATTTCTTCACCATGCGCAAACATTAAACCAATATAAATAACACAACCTACAATTAAATTAACTGTTACTCCGCCAATCATCACAATTAACCTCTGCCAAGCTGGTTTTGATCTAAACTCCCATGGTTCAGGCGGTTTAGCCATTTGTTCCTTGTCCATTGATTCATCAATCATACCAGATATCTTGACGTATCCTCCTAATGGAATCCAGCCAATTCCCCACTCAGTTTCTTTTATTTTCTTTTTAAACAAAGAAAATTTATAATCAAAAAAGAGATAAAACTTTTCAACTTTTACGTTAAACCATTTAGCAGGTAAATAGTGTCCAAACTCATGTAAAACAATCAATAAAGAAAGACTTAATAATAATTGACCACCTTGAATAACGTATTCCATTCTTTAATTTTGAAAAGCCCAAAGTTAACCTATTTATTTTTTATGACTAGTCTATAGTCGTTAAAAGTTCTCAAAAATGGCAGAATATTCAATATTAATCATCAAGTAAAAAGGTTAATGTTTTTTCTAGAACTTCCATCATGTCATCTGGCAGATTATCTTCTAACCAAGGATGTGATGTCTGAAACGTATGCCCTGCTCCTTTTACAATTTCTATTTTAGTATTGGTCCAGCGAGAAATACTGATGCCTTCAGAAATACTAACTGCTAAATCCATATCTCCATGAATTTGAAGAAATGGCTTAGTAAGCCTCTCACAGGCCATCTTAATATCTAACTTAGCCTTATTGGTCATAAAATCTTCATAGAATGTATAATAATGTGGCATTTGTTGCTTCGTTCGTCCATTCTCAACATAAATAACACCAGTATGTTTCCAATCTTCTAGCTCATCATAAGGGGGGAATCGGTTTTCGAAATTTGAAACACCAGCCCAAGATATTATACTTGCAATTCTTTCATCTATTTCACCATGGAGGATAGCTATCCCCCCTCCTCTGCTATGTCCTATTAAATGAATTGGTATTTGAAGCTGTTTTTCAAAACATATTCTTTCAGCAATGGTTGTCATTTTATCCACATCAAATATCTCCTTGGAATAGGTGTTCTTACCGAAAGCATCCAGATCAGGAAAATCAATAGCCTCATGCTCTGTGCCGCCGTTATGTGAAAAATTAAACTTAATGAATGCAAACTGGTTAGTAGCAAAAAAATGAGCCACCTGCTCCCAAGCACCCCAATCTTTAAAACCTTTGTAACCGTGCGCAAAAACAATCATCCCTTTTGGAGTATCAGGTAAAAAAACATCATATAAAGATATCCTGCCATCAGCACCAATGTATTTTTTGTTTTTCAATTCAATCATATCAGTTATATTTAAGCTCTCGAAAGAAATCTAAGATACAACTAAAACAAAAAGTTCAATTTAATGAGGTTAATAAATATATGTTCAATGCTATTATTAACTATCATTTTAATTGGTTGCGGCAATGGTAATGGCAAATTGTATAGCGTAAGAAATCTTGAGATTTTTTATACTGATGATATTCAATTCAAATATGTTGTTGAACTTGGTAATTTTTTTGAACAAAATAATTTAATTCATTTGAATAAAAAACACTCTGTTAAATTAACCAGTAATTCTAATTCATTTGTCTTGAAAATGATCTTAAATGACAGTTTAAAATCGCTGCCAAACAACAAACTAAAAGAATTATCATATTTAGAGGATGCCATTGCTCAAAACGTATTTAAAAATCGTAATTTTGCAATTGAAATTACGGATGCTTATTTTAATCCTATAATTAAACAATAGATTTGAAGATTTCAGCGTCAATATATTCTGACAAGAACAATCATCTTGAGACCACTATTCAAAACTTGAACGCAAACCATGTTGATTTGATTCACATTGACTGTAAAGACAATATAGCCGTATTTGATGATATTGCCATTATGAAAGCGCAATCTTCCGTTCCACTTGATCTTCATATCATTACAGATTCACCTGATAAGTTTTTTCAAGGCATCATTAAACACAATGTTGACTATGTGACGTTTCAATATGAAGATCTTCAAGACAAAAAAATTGATATCCCAAAGGATTTTAATGGAAAAGTAGGGCTTTCAATTACAACAGAGACCCCAATTTCTGTATTCGAACAATATACCGAATACTTTGATTTTATTTTATTTATGGCTACTGTGCCTGGTGAAAGCGGCGGCGCTTTTGATAGTAGAAATTTTAGACGAATTAGAGATTTTAAAAAGAAATATCCGGGTAAAAAAATTCATGTTGATGGTGGTGTAAATGGTGAGGTATCTTTTATACTAAGAAATATGGGAGTTTATGCCTCTGTATCTGGCTCCTACTTATTTAATTCTACTACCATTGGTTCAGCGCTACTCAACCTTAAACTTAATGATGTAGAATCACATTTTTTAGTCAAAGATTTTATGCTCGACTTAGATGAATCACCATATGTGTTTGAGAAAAACTTAAGTCTTGAAAATGTTATAAAATCAATGAATGTTGGTAAGCTTGGATTTACGGCGATTATCAATAGTGACTTTTTGTTAACTGGAATAATAGGCAATGCTGATGTAAGAAATGGGATTTTAAATCATATTGATGACCTTTCTAATACTAACATCAATCATATGATTAATACCAAGCCTGCAGTGATTAATGGAGAGGCAACCGTGATTGAAATGATACGCTTTGTCAAAAATCAAAGCAAAACAATTCTATATTTACCTGTTGTTGACTCTAAAAATGTTTTAATAGGTACTTTAAATTTTATGAATTTAATTAAAGGAGAAATATGATCATCCACTTAAAAAAGGAAACTGGTTTAAAAAAAGCCAATGAAATAGCTTCGCAGGTAAATGCTTTTCTAATTGATAAAAAAGAGCATTTCGTGCTTATATCCTCCTCATCAACAAAGGAAATAGCTCCAGAAATAAATGACTTAGTACTTGAAAGCTTTATTTTTTCAGATGACATGCAATTGTCTTCACGACAATACATTAATGAAACAAGAGAAATTCAATTTGGCAATGTAAAGATTGGCGGTAAAACCAATAACACCATTATGATTGCCGGACCTTGTTCAGTGGAGTCTGAAGCACAAATACAAGAGTCAAGTGCACTACTAAAAGCCAATAATTTAACTATGCTTAGAGGTGGGTGCTATAAACCAAGAACATCTCCATACAGTTTTCAAGGTATGGCCTTTGAAGGGCTACAATTATTGTCAAAAATGCGAGAACAGCATGGACTTGCTATTATCACTGAAGTAAGAGATGCAACGCACGTTCATGAAGTGATTGAACACTCTGACATTATTCAAATTGGTGCCAAGGCCATGTATGATCAAGGCATTTTAAGAGCATGTGCTAAAACAACAAAACCTGTAATGATTAAGCGTGGATTTGGATCTACATTGCAAGAAACGGTTCAATGCGCTGAATTTGTACTTTCCGGAGGAAATGATAACGTAGCTATTTGTGAAAGAGGATTAAGAACATTTGAAACTAAAACCCGCTTTACACTTGACTTGTGCGGTGTAGCTTATTTGAAAGAGTATACAAATCTGCCTGTTATACTAGATCCAAGCCATGCTATGGGCTTTGCTTACGGTGTACCTGATTTAACCCGTGCCTGCATGGCTATGGGAGTTGATGGGTTAATTATTGAAGTACACCCAACTCCAAAACAAGCCAAATCAGATGCCTCGCAACAACTGAATCATTATGAATTTGAAGCATTATTAAAAACTTTACCACCTATTGGAAAGGCTGTTGGTAGAAATTTGGTATGAATAATGTTATGTCTACAATGAATTATAGAAGTGTTTAGTTCACTTAAAATACAGAACAGAGTTATGCGACCAGTTTTTTTTGCTATACTATTTTTAATATCAATTACAGGTTTATCCCAACCAAAAGATCTTTCAGGATTGAAAAACAGTGAAATTGCTGGTTATTATATAAACTATTTGCACAATGGCGCTTTACTTGTTAGGCTGCAAACAAAAAGTAGAAAAATTGCAATATTAGAGCGAGCTGGAAATGTTGCTGCTGCAAATAAAGTCAAGAACGATCAGATTAAGGTAAACATGAGTATTGTTAAGGCTTTTAATGATGCTTTTACGTTTTGTCCAGTTTATTTCTTTTACAGTGAGGATTCTAAATATGTGAAGTCATACCAATTAGATAGTGTGAAGTTTTTAGACAATAAACTTAACTACAGAAAGCCAAAAGAATTGCCGAACCAGTTTTTAACCGCAGAATTTGGCATTATTCAGCAGGACACATCAAAAAATTTTACTGGTTACAGCAGGGACTACCACAAAGACTCTTCAAATGTAATGTATGAAAATAAACAGTATTCAAGCGGTACAAATATGAGCTTTGGTGCGCTCATTATAAAAAGTGATCAATTCATACAATTATCACGACCTTTTCCTTACTATTCAAGGAACTTTACTACACTTCCCTTCCTAAGTAGATCTCACTTTAAAGTTGTAACTGTAATGAATAATAAACTATTGCAATTCTACGGTTTGGCTCCCGCTGGTAAATAAGGAATTATTTCCTCACTACATATAATAATTCAGATTTAGGGATTCTATACCTTTCAAAGACTTCAGTTGGAAGCTCCTTTGAAAAATCAACAATATCAACCTTAAAACCTGCTTCCTCCAGTCTTCTCGGATAGTTCAATCCGTATAAACGAACGTGGTCATACTGCCAAAAGTGTTTTTCTCTATCTTCAGGACTCGTAATCGACCAATCCTCATAAGTTTCAGTCCTAGTTTCGTCAATGGGTACTTGCAAAATACCCCAGCCGCCAGGCTTCATAATCCGATACAATTCCTGCATACATTTCAAATCATCCTTAACATGCTCCATCACATGGTTACAAAAAATAACCTCGTACTGGTCATTTTCTAATGGGATATCATGCAAATCGAAGTGCAAATCAGCTATCGGAGACAATAAATCACCTGTTGTATAATCTAAGTTTTTTTGCTTTTTAAACTTTCCATGGAAGCACTGTTCTGGTGCTATATGCATTACCTTTAAGTTAGGTTTAGTAAAAAAATCTGATTTATTTTTAAGGTATAACCACATTACGCGGTGTCTTTCCAGCGTCAAATCATACGGACACAATACATTTTCACGGTGAGCTACATTTGATCCATATGACAAGAATTTTCTGAATTTTTTTTCGCAAACTGGACATTCGACATTGTTTCCTTTATAAACTAATGGCGCAAATACTCTAAAAATATAGCTTAAACGGATCAGTAATGGACGCGGCAGTGTATTGAGTAAGTACTTATAAAGTTTTTTCATCTATTGACTAGTCTTCTTTAATGTCAAATTTTGGAAAGGCGAATATAAGAAATAATATAGGCACTTTATTCAGAAAAGTAAGATTTGAAGTCTATTGCTTGATGACTTTGTATTCTGACTTAGCATAATTAGAAGTCAGCTCCAAAATATAAACCCCAGCAGGAAGACTTGTTCCATTTAAGATGTCTATGGTCTCTTCAAGCATGATTGGTGAACTTGGCACTACAACTCTTCCTGATACATCAGTTAAAGTATAATAAACTGAAGGCACACATTGTTGCTTAAGTGTGACAAATAATTCGTTGCCAGATACCGGATTTGGAAATACATCAGCAATTATGCAAATAGAATCCATCACAACAACTGGTTCAGGTTCAGGATCAACTATAACTATTATAGTGTCAGTAGGAACAGGATCTGGTGGGTCAACTATAACCACATCTTCTTCTACTGAGTCTACCTCTAATCGCAACTCAGCAAAACCTGCGCAATCTGAACCATGGCTTGTAATGGCAGTAATTAATAAATATTGGGCCTTTTTTCCATCAAAATTTAAAAGTTGTTCACCCTCATAGGTATTTTTACCAGTGCCAGGGTTCAATGCAATGTCTCCAAATTTCTCCCATGTGACGCCATCTTCAGAATAATCAACATGAGCTAATTGTATGCCATAGCTCAAATAATCTGGCGCATTAATATTCCATATGGTCAAATTATACATTTCCATTGGTACTCCGAAATCGTACATAATCCAATGCGATTCTGGTCGCTCAGTACTATTAGGGTTTAAAGATTTTTCACATGAAATCCATCCTTCATACCAGGCTGTACCATGTCTGTCAGGAAAGCATTGACTATAACCATTGAACTGGCATAACAATAAAATAGCGATATAAAATATAAACTGTCTCATCAAATATTCATAAATCCAATCGGAAGATTAGTAGTTGAAAGTGTAGCCAAATTGTGAAAGTTCTGCAAATTTGGAAAAATTGTAGGTAAGTCAGCAGGCGTTAAACCATACCATAGTGCTAATTCCGAAAATAATGAATCAGTAGCAGTGGTTGGTACCATTACTCCCCCATTTAAATATTGAGGACCACCAATCTGTAAAGTTGGGTATTGACCATAAATTTGATTTCCAATTACGTCACCGCCCACCACAATAGCATTACCTCCCCATGCATGATCACTTCCATTACCGTTTGAAGTTAAGGTACGTGCAAATTCTGAACCTACAAAAGTGGTCACATCATTAAACATTCCTAATTCATCCAACACTTGTTTAAATTCACTTAAAGCATTGTCGATTTGCGTTAATCCATTTTCTTGTCTTGTAAGCAGATCATCATGATGATCCCATCCTCCATGACGAATAAAGAAAACCTGACGTTCAAATCCTAAAGTGTCTCTTGCAGCTATGGTTTTAGCAACCATTTCTAATTCACGTGAAATATTTGCCGTTGAAAATGTAGTAGTAAAAGGTGCTACGGCATCAATGGCTTGTTTAAATTCAACTCCAGCTTCAATAGATTGTCTAAAAGTGTCGGCATAAGTTTTCTGAAATGGATCCTGATAATTATGGTATAATAAGCTATCTGTTAAATCTCTACGCTCTGGGTTATGTCCCCAAGTAGATAAATAATTCGCTGGAAGTTCAGGACCATTTTTATTCATACTAAACTCTACGGTATTATTTCCAAATTGAAACAAGTTCGACCCCGCCAATGAGATATTCATTGAAATGTTTTGATTCACATTAGTCGCGCTAATTAAATCTGCTATTTTTCCACCCCATCCTTTATTAATACGCATATGAGGATGAGCAGTATGCCAATGATTAGTTTGATCGAGATGAGAAAATAAACCAAGAGGAACTGGTACTGAACCATTCTGATACTCAGCTACCGTTATGGGTTCTATTAATGTGCCAATATTGGCCAATAAAGCAGCATCACCATTATCAAATAATGATTTTACACCCGTCAAACTTGGATGTAACCCGTAATCATTTGACGCAATGCTCAACAAGTCGTTTTGTGGGATGGCTAAATTTGACCTTGTAGTAGCATAATGACCATATTCAGTAGCTGAATTCGGTACTAGCATATTATAAGAATCATTACCACCACCCAAAAATACAAATACGAGTGCCTTGTAATTTCCAAAAGGCAATGTAGGAGGTGCACTCATCAAGGCATTTAGAGTCTTTAGCTGAACCATTGCTGAGGCAGGAGCTGACAATCCTAGGGCAGCCAAACTAGCTGTTTTAATAAAATTCCTACGTGATTTGTTCATTTTCTGCTTCATTTCATCTATTTTAAAATAACAAAATCAGGACTTACCAGTATAATGTATGTTGCTAATCGTATTTTACTTTCTATTGAGCTTAATGTATTGTCGAATTCATTAAACTTGTTTTTGATAATCGATCTTGTTCGATCTGACAATTGACCATTACATAAGTAGACATCTAAATAATCAAGTAAGGCATCAGTGTCAGTTATTAATTCATTTAAGCGGCTTAGATTGGTAGTTGTAATATGACTATTAAGTGCATCAGTCGTGAAACTAAGAAATAGTATTTCATTCTCTACCCAAAAATAAACCATATCAGCATATCCTATAGCTGTTCTTGTATTATGGATTTCGTACTCTGGGCCTACCATTCCAGCATCCGCAATTAAACCGTTAGGCTGAAAGTCCGGACCATAAAAATTAAAAACCGTAGGGGAATGCAATGGTGCTTGATTTAAAAGTTCCATGGCTAAATAGGCATAATTCCAGTATCGTCCTTCTCCATGAGGCGAAAACCCACCAAATAATCTTGCAAATTGGGTATATCTTAATATAGGTTCTTTAAGTTTACCTTGATCGGAACCAGTAATGGCATCACATGATCTTGCCTCTGGGTGAGTTAAAATTGCTTCCACAACGGCTTTTAAATCTCCTCTGACACCTAAGCCATTATTATTAAACTTTTCTGCAACAGTTTGAACATAACTGGCACTTGGATTTGATTTAACAAATTGTTGGATTAGTCTTCTTGAAACGAAAGGACCAACATTTGGATGGTTAAATAAATGTTCAATTGCTTCATCAATATCTTCCAATCCTGGCTGACCTGCTTGTATAATATGTCCATCAATCAACTCTTTAGTCCCTTGTTCATGTTGATTTTCATACATCATCATTGGAACTGTAAAATCAGCCTGCCATAGTCCTAGATAAAAGTATAGGTTTCCGCCATCAAGACGTTTCGCCACACCGAGACCTGTAAAAACTTTAGCCAATTCTTTAATATCGTCGTTATCGTAAGTTGGAATAGGATTTCCTGAACCATCTAGTTTTCGAGTGCCATCTGTATTTAATTCATAAAGACCAATAGAAAACAATTGCATTATTTCACGCGCATAATTTTCATCAGGATGAATATTTGCAGCAGCATTGCTTTTAGGATTGTTCAAATGACTTAAATAGCTACCCATTGCCACATGAAGGGTAATTTCTTTTAAAATATTCTTATAGTTTCCAAAAGCGTTTCTAATTAAAATGTCGTAATAACTTGACACACCTAATCCAAAATTGCCTAAAGTCCCTTCTGAAGACAACACAAGAATCTGACTTAAAGCATAAGCTGTTCTTTGTCTAAGCTGGTCGTCAGCATTCATAATATTATTCCACCATCCATAATCGACATGCCTATCATCCGGACGAGAGGAAAACGAACTTGAATCTCCGCCATTGAAAATATGATTTGCCAAGCCCTGATTATAAAATGCTTGCGTTGTATCCATTAACAAAGTCGCTGGCAAAGAGAATTGAGTAGTAAGCCATTTATCAATTCCATTATTGGCTACCCATTTAATATCCTCAATTGTACCGCCAAAAGCAGCCTGATTTAAAAATCTTGCAGCGTTAACAGAAGGACCGATAAGCCCTTCACCATTTATAGTTTTTAAAGCATTCGCTTCAAAAGCCCCAGGAAAGGCTTTAAAATTTGAACTTGATGTCACTTTAACACCAGCCGTGTTTCCTGCTCCAATATATTTAGTGCCCTGACTAAAAGATGCTAATGAGATAAATGATAAGAAAAATAGTATGTTTTTGGCGCCCATATCCAATATGTCTTCCAGTAAATATACAATCTTTTTTATAATTTTTAACCATTTTTAGATAAAACCATGCAATTAGACGATCAATCCACTTTATAAAGATATTAGAATTCAAAAATGGACAACGTACCATCCTGTCCACTTAATATGATTTGGTGACCATAGATAAGAGCAGAATAGAAAGGCTGTGAAGTAAGCTGAAACCACTTTTTACCATTATTTTGTGTATAATATGCTCCCATTCTGCCAGTAGCAACAATGAGATTAGAATGTTTATCCATTTGAATACATGACATATACCCTGGCAACCCTTTAGAAATATTTCCCCAGGACTGGCCTCCATCAATAGTCAAATATACTATACTGTCATTAAACGTTTTATCTTTATAACTTCCTCCTGCGACAAGACCTAAAAGATCTGTTTTGAAGCTGGTTGAGTAAATGCCATATGAACCACCAGATTTAATGGGTATAGGAATAGCGGTCCATGTTTTACCAAAATCGCTAGATCTGATTAATCGAGACACATCTGAAGCGCCAGTTGCGAAATAAATGATGTCATTAACAATGCTAATACCAGTATTGCTTGCTGCAAAACCAGCTTCATTCATTAAGGCTTTTGGTAACAGATTTGAATTCACTTTTTGCCATGTTTCTCCAAAGTCTTTAGTTAAATAAACCATGAAATCAGAACCGATAGGATCTCCCATAATTACTCCCCTCCCTAATGAATCAATCTTAAGTGCATCAAAAAAAGCTCCTTCAACGAATAGCACTGTATCAGCTAACCTAGAATTAATGTTGTATTTATAAATCAGACCAGTATCACCAGAATTCATTAATAGTAGTGTATGATCATTGCAATATTGAACGGCTCTAAAATCATTGGCTGGTAACGAGAAAGTATCAATTAAAGTATGGCTTTTTAAATCAAATAATGACACCTTTCCCTTGGCTCCTGAAGTGCATAAAACTTGACCATTTACATCAATTCCACGAGAATGAAAACCTTTAGCACTATGCCCATTGAATACTTCTGAGAAATGTGAAGACTGGCAACCTGACAGGTAGAGATAAGCAGCTAATAAGACTGTAAAATTTAATATCTTTAAAAAATTAATAGCCTGCATTGAAGTTTGAAATAAAAAGGTCATCAATAGAATCTTGTAATTCAGGCTTAATGAAATAACCATTTATTTCTTCCACACTCACTGGCTCATACTTTTCCTTCATCCATTGATGTCTAATTGCTATTAGTCCCATTTCAGGATCCTTATAACCAATCAGCAAATCATTATAACCAGTCTTCTTTGTGCGGAATTCAATTAAAAAGCCGAAATAGCGGTTTGTAATTTTAAATTGATTAAATGATTTTTCAATAATGATTAATTGCTTGACAGGAGCATTATACAAGCCTTCTTTCATCTCTAAAATAAAACCTTTACTCAATGGTACTTCAGTGCCCAGTTCAAAAACCCTAAACTTTGTATAGTCGCATGGTTCCAGAACAGTATTAGTATCTGATAAAGAGCATATTTTTAGTTGTTGCATAGCTGACAACACTGAAGTATCTTCAATTGGTGGATAGTCATTTTCAACCAATACCGTATCACCAGGAAATATATCAGTCTTTTCGGCTGAATCTGCAGAACTAGTGCATGAATAAAGTAATGATAAGACAAAGCCAACTAGAAAAAAAATAACGTTTTTCATTCTCTTTCTGTTTTATGAATACTTTCAATTGTGCCACCTAATTTTACTGATTGGGAGATAATGGTTGGCTCACCTTTATACGAAATGGAACCACCTGCTTTAACAGAAGCCTCAAGCATTTCAAGTGCATTAAGGATGATCTCACCACCAGCTTGAATTGATGCTACTACAGATTTCACATCCATAAAAGAAGCTCCAATCACACCACCTGCATTGATGGAGTAATTGGCCGAATTGGCTTTACCATATAATCGAACCGACCCTCCCGACTTTATCTCTACAGATGCTTGGTTGGCTTTAACGCCCAACTTTACTTTACCACCAGAAAAAGCGCTAATGGAAACCTTTTCAGTTTCAATAGTATCGCATTCTAAACGAGCTCCTCTTCTGACTACAATTTTATCGATTGATTGATAATGTACTTTCACTATAATATCGCGTTCAACATAAGTATCCCTTTGAATCATCATTTTTAACGTGAAATTTTGGACCGAGATTTCAATTTGATCATCATTTACCTTTCCATCTTTATTGACAACAGAAATATAATTAGAATCGGATTTAACCATTTCTATTTTGTAATTCCCAATAAATTCAACAGTCGACACCTCTCCAAAGGATTGATTAATTGTGCCGGCATTCAGGGTAAAAACTGAACCAAATAAAAATAATAAGGATATATATCTTTTCATCATTAATTAGGAAATACTGTATTTGTAAGCAACTCAGAAGCTTTAAAAGCTTCCATATTAAGCGCTGGGCTTTGGTCAATGGACTCTAAATAATCTAACATCAATTCAGTAGGCATATTACCAACTAAATCATCCTCAGCCATTGGGCATCCGCCAAACCCTTTAATTGCACCATCAAATCGTCTGCAACCTGCCTTAACTGCAGCCTCTATCTTTTCCATTGCAGTATCTGGTGCTGAATGCAGATGGGCACCGAATTCGACCTCTGGAAAATCTTTGATTAATGACGAAAATAAATAGTTAATATTTTCAGGTGAAGATACGCCAATCGTATCTGACAGCGCTAAAATTTTAATATCAAAATCACGATTTAATCTGTCGCTCCATTTTGCTATCTCATCCACATCCCATGGATCACCGTAAGGGTTACCAAAAGCCATTGATAAGTAAACTACTAATTCTTTATTGTGCTTAGCCGCTATGTTTTGAATTGCCTCTACCCTTTGCAGCGATTCTGCAATACTTGCATTTGTATTTCGTTTTTGAAACGTTTCAGAAACCGAAAAAGGATACCCTAAATAAGTAATTTCGTCAAATTTAATGGCATCTGTTGCTCCTCTTTCGTTGGCAATAATGGCAAGCAATTTACTCTTAGTCTGACTTAAATCCAGTTGAGACAAGACCTCAGCAGTATCTTTAAGCTGAGGAATAGCTTTAGGAGACACAAAGCTTCCAAAGTCAATTGTATCAAACCCCACTTTTAACAACGCATTAATATATTTTGCTTTAATTTCAGTTGGAATAAAATCGTGAAGACCTTGCATGGCATCACGCGGACATTCTATAATCTTAATCATGACGACAATAAATTTAGGTCAGCTATTTTCTGATTAATGGTTTTAATCAACTTAGGACCTTCGTATACAAAACCTGTGTAGACTTGAACCAGGCTGGCCCCTGCTTTAATTTTCTCGATAGCATCATCTGCTGAATGAATTCCTCCTACACCAATAATTGGAAAAGCACGATTTGATTTCTCTGATAGGTAAGTAATCACTCTATTACTCCTACCTTTTAAAGGTTTACCACTTAAGCCTCCATTGCCAATACTGGTCAAAATTGCATCATCTGTTTTTAGTCCTGCTCTATTTACTGAAGTATTGGACGCAATTACCCCATCAATTTTAACCTCTGCTACAACTTCAATAATTTCATCTAATTGTTGATTATTTAAATCTGGTGCAATTTTTAATAAAATCGGTTTGGCCTTCTTTTGCGCTTTATTATAATCTTGCAGTGTATTTAGCAATTCCAGAATAAAATCCTTGTCTTGCAACTTCGCCATGCTGCCCACATTAGGGCAACTGATATTCACCACAAAATAATCGACATGCTGGTGAAGTGATTTAAATGTGATCAAATAATCATTGACATAGCCTTCACTCAAGGTATGGGTATTTTTACCAATATTTCCGCCAATAATGAGTTGTGTTTTTCTTTTCTTGAGTCTTTCCACAAGTGCTTTAACCCCTTTATTATTGAATCCCATCCGATTAATCAATCCCTGGTCGGCTTTGAGGCGAAACAATCGTTTTTTAGGATTACCTGCTTGCGCTTCGGGGGTCACAGTACCCACCTCAATAAATCCAAATCCAAAATTCTCCAATTCATTATACAATTCACCATTTTTGTCGAATCCCGCTGCCAACCCAACCGGATTTTTAAAGGTTAAACCAAATAAGTTCTGTTCTAAACCAGGGTTTTTAACAGTGTAAGATGCTTTTAATAACGTAGATAAGAATGGAATCTTTGAAACAAATTTGATAAATCCAAAGGTAAAATGATGGACTTTTTCTGGGTCGAACCAAAATAGAATCGGTCGGATGATGAGTTTATACATGTTTAAAAAAACGCATTTATTACAAAGTTAAAAATGCGTTTTGATATTTTATAGGATTTAACCTATTTTATATGTTTTGATTCATTTTACCAAAGTATATTTTAGGGGCTGCAAGGCGATTGTTCGGTCACTCCCAATCTGTCCTCTGATGTTTTCAAAATATACCTCATTATTAATGTAGTTTTGCTTCAGAGCTCTAACCATTTCAGATGTAAGTTGACCAGATTGTGAGGCAAATACCTTAGCACCAAACTCTGTGGTAATATGCAATTCAAAACTAGCAATAGGTATTTTGGAATCAGTTGAAATGCTAAGTCCTTCATCTATGTCATTAATACTCATAGCGCCTCCTATTTTCCCTAAAATCCTGGGATGATTAGCCAATCCAATTGAATTGGTAGCTGGAGTCTCTTCTCCTAACCTGCTGACAGGCTTTAAAGCTGGCTCTTCCTGAGTATCATTTTGACTAATCAATTCTTTTTGAGGTTCATCATTTAAAGTAGATGTTTTATCATACGTTTTCTTTTTTTTTAATTGAATTTCTGTTGTTTTTTCTGGAATGGTTTCCTTTGAGGTGGATTCTAATGGCGTTTCCATACTGGCCAAATAAATGGTTTTTGGCTTTTCTTCTGGAGGTGGCACATTTTCAGCAATATCAGCTGATTCGGTCAGCTCTGAAGGACTGTCAGTGAAACTATAGGAAGTTCCAATTAACAGCCCTACTGTTGCCATACCGGTTATTCCAAAAAACCAGGGGCTTTTATAGAACGGCTTTTTCATAATTTGATAATTATTTAATAAACTATCAAAATCCTTTCGCTGCGCAATTTCTTCAGAAGACAACCTTGGGCGATCTTGTCTTATATTATAATTGTTCATATCCTTTTTTATACGTTTTTTTCATTTTTTTAATGACTCTATGCGTTTTAACTTTTGCATTGTTTTCAGTTAATTCTAGAATCTCTCCAATTTCTCTAAAAGATCTTTTTTCAAAATACCTCATTTCAATCAATTGAACTTCTTCTTCTTTTAAGCCATCAATAATTGTTAAAAGTATCGCTCTATTTTCTTCAGTTTTATCCTCTTCCCATTGGTCAATAAAACCTTCCAATTGAACCGTTTCAACATTAACCGTCCTTTTCGCTTTCTTTTCCCTGAACGACTGGTAGACCTCACTCTTAGCTATTCTATATAACCATGATGAAAATGGGACACCACGGTATTCATAACGGTGTATATTGTTCATGGCCTTTAAGAATACCTGGCTTGTAACGTCGAAAGCAAGGTCTTTATCATCCATTCTTTGGTAGATATACCTAAATATTTGTTCATAATACTTGTCATAAAGCGGCGCAAACCTTTTCGGGTCTTCTTGTGCTGCCTTGACCAACTGAAGCTCTTTTTGGAGCTTTGCCTCAGTGTGATGGTAAAGCGGATTAATTGACATAATTGTTTTGTTTTGGTTTTGGTTTTTTTTCTTTGCATATACATAACCGATTCCTTAAAAAAGGTTACACATATATACATATAACGCAAAAAAAGAGCCAATATTATTACTTATCATACATTGAAGGGATTTCAAAAATGCAAATCGCGCAAATTCTTAATAATATATTTATTACTTTTGTTGCTATTCTTAACATGAATTTAAACTATGAAATTAAGCTTCAAACTTCTACTTGGCTCCCTCTTGATGTTAATTTTATCTTGTAATAAAGATGAACCAGTAAAAGCCTGTATTGAACTAGATAAAAGCACAATATCTGTAGGAGAAAGTATTAATTTCACGTCATGCTCTGAAAATGAATGGAGCTATATTTGGAGGATTACTGGACCAGATTCTGCTGTTGAAAATAACTTGCAGTGGAATGATAGAATTTTCGAGAGACAATTTGATACTCCCGGATCTTATTCAATTAAATTAACTGCTTTTAGCGATTTTTCTTTTTTAGGTGATGCCTCATCTGATTCCACAAGTTTTACTGTGAATGAATAGCTAGTTTTCGTAGGCACCAATATCAGGAGCTGACAAATTTCTGCTATTTTCAAGAATATCTAACATTACCCCGTTATTCGTACCTGCATTATTCAATGGTGAATCAGTTGTAATGGTATAATCTCCTTCTGACGCACTTGTAAATAAAGGGTTTTGGTTCCAAATAATATCAATAAAGTTGGGTGATGTATAGAGCATATCTGCTTCTCGTAACATCAAGCAATTTCTAAAATTGGCATTAAAAGTTGTTGTGCTTTCAATTAATGTATCTACCACTAATTCGTTTTCAGCATTTCCATACATTACACAATTTTCAAAAAGCGTATTGGTAACCGGTCTAACATAGGTAATGTCGTTCACTTCAAAATAGTTCTTAATGGCCAATGCCGGACCGCCTCTCGAACCTGTCCAAAAATTAACAAAGTTGCAATGCTTAAAACTGGCTTCTCCTCCTGCAAATAAATAAGTAGAAATCGACCCTGCCTTTCCAAATACACAGTTTTCTATTTTAGCTCTGGCCCCAGAGTTAAGAAATAGATTATAAAATTGGCTATTATCAATTATTGTATTGTCTAACTCTAAGGTAGAATTATTAATGGTTGTATCCACTCTAATGCCGATTGCTGCATTTTTAATCACTGCATAGTTAATGGAAGAGGTGTTCGATTGGGACAAAATAATACCCCCCCACTGTCCAGGTTCATTATCATAAAATGACTCTAACCTATCATGTCTAAATAGAACTTCATTACCTAATGTACCATTAATATTTAATGCACTTTTGTAAACGAAAAGGTAAGAGTTTTTGTGCACATAAATTTGAGTTCCAGGATCGATAGTCAGTGTTAAATTCGAATCCACTTCAGGAAAACCTACTGCGGCAAGACCATAAATAACATGCGGTTTATCAGTTAACCAAGGTTGATTGTCACTCACAATCTCATTAACATGAAAATAAGCATCTTGACCCCAAACCACTAATTGGGCATATTGATTAATGCCGTTAGTTTTAAACCGAATTGAGTCCTCGATTATGATAGGCAAGGTACCATTATTAACTGAAAGCGTTACTTCTACAAACATGAAAAGAGAATCATTTTTAGGCAGGTCAATGTCTGAAAATGATACCCCGCTCAAGCCATCAAGATTAATAGAAAATTGGGAATCTTCCCCGCCCATTAATTCTATTTCATCAATTTTAAGGGTTAAATTAGATTGATTATATATTTTTAATCGCTTGGTTGTTGAACCTACAGTTGTAAAGACAGTGTCGAATAAAACAGTATCATTAGAAAAAGCTAAATTTCCTTTAGAATAGACTAATGGTTTTTTACATGAATTAGCAAATAAAACCAGCAACCCCCCCAAGAAGAATACCAAATATTTCATAAATTCGATCTACAAAGATACAATACGTAATTTAAATACTTTTATTTTGCATTTTTATTAATTGTAATTAAAAATAAATTTTGTACATTTGCACTCCGATTTCGGAATAAATAAGAGCATTAATAAAGAATTGAGATGAAAAAAGGAATTCACCCAGAAGAATATAGACAAGTTGTTTTTAAAGATATGACTAATGATTATGCATTTTTATGTAATTCATGTGCACCTTCAAAAGAAACTATTGCTTGGGAAGATGGAAATGAGTATCCATTAGTAAAATTAGATATCTCACACAAGTCGCATCCTTTCTTTACTGGGAAATTACAATTTGTGGATACCGCTGGACGAATTGACAAGTTCAAAAACAGATACGGGAAGAATCTTAAGAAATAAAAAAAATTCTTACTTTTATAAAGCCTCAATATTGAGGCTTTTTTTTTATCCTAATTTAACATGATTCTTAAATTTACTGACAACCAAAAGCACCTTAGTTTTTGTCCATTGACCCTTACCCGCCCTATTTGCGATTTAAGGTTTGGCATTCTGACAATTCAAGATACTTGGAAAAAATTATTTGATGCCGAAAAGGAAGCCTGTCAGTTTTTTTATGAAACTGAACCCTATTTAGAAAGTAAATACCCAAATTCGGAATCATTTGATTATTTAGTGGCTGGTAATTTTAAGCCTACACCTAATTGCTTGTTATCATTGTTAGCACTTAAGGAAGGTGAAAGCCTCTTTGTTAATGGTAAATGGCTAGCATCTAAGGGTCAAAGCAATGGTGTAACTATTGAAATAAATGATTCTAATGCCATTTGGCTAGATCATATATGGGACTTATTCCAACTTAATGCGGCTGCTATTCAAATTGATTTTGATATCCTGACTAAAGGAAAAGTAAGTCAAACCATTTCTCAAACTAACCAATTACTGAATAGTGATAATATATTTATTGAAGCGGGAGCCAAAATAGAATGCGCAACATTAAATGCAACTACTGGTCCAATTTATATTGGAAATGATGCTGAAATAATGGAAGGCGCTTTGATCAGGGGTCCATTTGCGCTTGGCACGCATGCCACAGTAAAAATGGGGGCTAAAATATATGGTCCTACCAGTATTGGCCCAGAATGTAAAGTTGGCGGAGAAATTTCTAATTCAATTTTTTATGGCTACAGCAATAAGGGTCATGATGGTTTTATTGGTAATTCTTTAATAGGAGAATGGTGTAATTTGGGGGCAGATACAAATTCATCCAATTTAAAAAACAATTATAGTCCTGTTAAAATACACGATTTTGAGTCTGGAAGCATGATTCAAACTTCTTTGCAATTCTGTGGGCTTTTAATGGGTGACCATTCAAAAACTGGCATTAACACTATGTTGAATACTGCCACAACGGTAGGTGTATCCGCTAATATTTTTGGAGCAGAATTCCCACCAAAATTCATCCCTTCCTTTTCCTGGGGAACATCTGATAAATTTATTTTTGACAAGGCCATTGAAGCGGCAGAAAACATGATGAATCGTCGTGACATTTCACTTTCTGAAGCTGAACACTCTATTTTAAAGTACTTGTTTAAAGCATAAGTTTTTTTTGGCATAATGGTTGAACTATTATAGGCAAGGAGAATTTTATTTAGTTTACAGTAAAATTATTGGCCATAAATGACAAGATTTGCCCTCCTTTAACTGTAAACATGACAAACTGACAAAAAACTGTACATATGTCTGACTACATGCACGAAGACTTTATAGAACTCGCACAAATTATTGATCAAGACTCAGAATTCGTTCCATTAATATCTGATGAAGAAGAAGATACAATGAATAAGGAAACTATTCCTGAAGTCTTACCTATTTTACCTTTAAGAAATAACGTTTTGTTTCCTGGAGTTGTTATTCCGATTACCGTTGGTAGAGACAAATCAATTAAGCTAATTGAAGAAGCTTACGCCACTGACAAGACCATTGGAGTTGTCGCTCAGAAAAAAACAGACGTTCAAGAACCTAAAACAGATGATTTACATCATATTGGTACTGTAGCAACCATTATTAAAAAGTTGAAAATGCCTGACGGCTCAACAACTATTATTATTCAGGGAAAGAAAAGATTTAAAACAAGATCTTATATTCAAGAAGAACCCTATTTCAAAGCATTGGTAACTGGGCTAATTGATATGAAAATTGATATGACTGAGCCGAAAAACTTGGCTTTGGTCGATTCAATGAAAGAAATGGCACTCAAAATTATAAAGGACTCACCTAACATTCCATCTGATGCCTCTTTTGCCATCAAAAACATAGAGAGTCCGACCTTTATGGCCAATTTTATTTCTTCGAACCTAAGTGGTGATGTTCATCAAAAGCAAGCACTACTTCAAATTAACGATTTAGGTTCTCGCATTGAAAAAGTGTTAAGCCATTTATCTGAAGAGCTGAAAATGCTAAAAATGAAAAACGAAATTCAGAGCAAAGTAAAAGTGGATATTGACCGTCAGCAAAGGGAGTACTTCTTAAATCAGCAAATGCGAACCATACAGGAAGAACTGGGCGGAAATCCTGTGGAGCAAGAAATTCTAGAGTTTGAAAAGCGCGCAGCTAAAAAGAAATGGAGCAAAACAGTTAAAAAGGCATTTGATAAGGAAATAAAGAAACTGCAACGAATGAATCCGCAAGGTGCAGAATATTCTGTACAATTAAACTATATTGATTTAATACTGGACTTACCTTGGAATAAAAAGACAAAGGATGTATTTGATTTAAAACGAGCTCAAGATATTTTAGATCGCGATCATTTTGGCTTAGATAAGGTCAAAGAAAGAATTGTTGAATACTTAGCCGTTCTGAAGCTAAAGGGAGACATGAAATCTCCAATATTATGTCTTTATGGACCTCCTGGTGTGGGAAAAACATCTTTGGGAAAATCTATTGCTGAAGCACTTGGGCGAAAATATGTCCGCGTTTCTTTAGGAGGAGTGCATGATGAAGCAGAAATTAGAGGTCACAGACGAACTTATATTGGTGCAATGCCTGGTAGAATTATTCAAAATTTAAGAAAGGCAAAATCATCTAACCCTGTTTTTGTTTTAGATGAAATTGATAAGGTAGGAAGAGATACGCATGGTGACCCTTCCTCTGCCCTTTTAGAAGTTCTTGACCCGGAACAAAATAGCACTTTTAATGATAATTTTGTAGAACTAGACTATGATTTATCGAAGGTTTTATTTATTGCTACTGCCAATAATTTAAGCACTATTCAAGGTCCTTTAAGAGACAGAATGGAAATTATTGAAGTAACGGGTTATACGGTTGAAGAAAAAATAGAAATTGCAAAACGACACCTCATCCCTCAGCAAATAAAAAATCACGGTATTAAAGTTCAAAATGTTAAGCTTTCTGATAAAGTCTTAGAAAGAGTCGTAACAGACTATACGGCCGAGTCAGGTGTAAGATCTTTAGAAAAAAGAATTGCTAAGATTGTCCGAAATCGAGCCAAATTAATTGCAATGAACGAAAAATTTGAGCCAGTGATTAAGGAAGAAGAATTGAAAACAATTTTAGGACCTGCCCACAGCAAAGACAAATATATTGGTAACGACTTTGCTGGTGTTGTCACTGGTTTGGCATGGACTCAAGTAGGCGGAGATATTTTATATATTGAGACCAGTCTTACTAAAGGTAAGGGGAAATTAACCCTAACTGGCAGCTTAGGCGACGTTATGAAAGAATCTGCTGTTCTAGCCCATCAATACTTAAAGGCGAACGCCAATTTAATAGATATTGCTCCGGAGTTATTTGATAAATGGGATGTGCATGTGCATGTGCCAGAAGGTGCTACACCAAAAGATGGTCCTTCAGCTGGTATTACCATGTTAACAGCAATGGCTTCGGCTTTCACCCAACGAAAAGTAAAGAAAAACCTAGCAATGACTGGAGAAATCACTTTGAGAGGTGCAGTTCTTCCTGTAGGTGGAATTAAAGAGAAAATATTGGCGGCTAAAAGGGCAAATATTAAGGAAATTATTCTTTGTGATAAAAACAAAAAAGACATTGATGATATAAAGCCATCATATTTGAAAGGTCTTAAATTTCATTATGTCAAAACAATGGACGAAGTACTTTCCATTGCTTTATTAAAAGAGAAGGTAAAAATGCCAAAAAATATTGACTAGACTAGACCATTCGGGTTTACATCAAGCTTCAGTAATGAAAAAATTTTATGTTATACTAATGATTCAATTTGGTATGCTCACTGCTGGTGTTGCACAGGTAAATTCGAATGCTATTGGTCTTAGAGGTGGAAGTGGCATTGGTTTTGGAGGTGAAATAACCTACCAAAAAGGTTTAAAATACAATAGCCGTTTTGAATTAGACTTTGGCTTTAGGAAGGAATTAAACTATTCTCATTTGATGTTTACCATCATTTACCATTATGTAAAAAACATTACGAATGGTTTAAATTGGTACATTGGTGCAGGAACTCAATTGGGAAGATATTCAAGCGAGAGTATTTTTGGAATTGAACAAGGTTATGCAATAGGAGCTGGTGGTCAGGTCGGCATTGAATATGATTTCAATGATATTCACATCCCACTATTATTGAGCTTAGATGTAAGGCCTATGTTTGGCTTTATTGGAGTAAGGTACGGTTTTAACTATGGTAGTTTGTCATTACGTTATACTTTTTGAAATCTATTTTATAACATTTAAAAACTACCTTTCTGTTACACTACTCCTAATAACTTCCCAATGGTCTTCTATTTTTGCCAATGACATAATAATATGCGCTCCCTCAGCTTCATAAGCAAAAATCACACGTGCTTTTGTAGGAGTAACTTGAAAAGTACTGAAAGAAAGGTGGGCTTTTTTAGCTGCAAAAATTTTTTCAATAGACCAAAATTCGACTGGTTGTTTGAATTTTTCAAGACCATCAATTACAGGTATTAACCCATTATCGAGTATGACAACAGGCAAACGTTCGCCTTTTGATAAATTGTAATATGGCTGAAAAGCCTCAAGATCAATGCATAATTGTACAATTTCCTTATGGTCTTCTTCTGTTTGAGAAAGTACATTAATTCTGACTGTCAAGCTTATAAAAATGAGGAAAAAGTACTTCATATTACAACTTCAAATATAAAGAATTAATGCAGAATTTTTCAATTAAAGTTAGGAATGGGGATATAGGTATTATCATCAGGTACTTTAGGAAATTTTTTATTTTCCCAATCATCTTTAGCGTGATTTAAGCGTGATTTACTATGAGAAACAAAATTCCACAGCAAAAAGTGCTCTTCGGGCAGCGGTTCTCCTCCAAACAGTAGAATTCGAGTATCTGCTTCAATTGAAATTTCACAGGCCTCATTCGTTTTACTAATTAGCATTTGACCTGCCTCAACACGCTCGCCTTGTTCTCTGATAGCACCTTTTACAATAACAAAGGCTACCTCCCCGTAAAGCTGATCTCTTAAATCAATCTTTGTCATCTTTTTAGCGTAAACATCAACCATAAATAAAGGAGAAAAACCTTGTAAGGGAGCGGACTTACCAAAAGCATTGCCAGCAACAAGTTTTATACTAAGTTCATCCTGAGTCCAGCTAGGCACCATATGTGCTGGAAAATAATCAAATTGCGGACTCATTTCTTCTTTTTCTTTTGGCAATGCCACCCATATTTGATAGCCATGCATGACAAATTCTTTATCTCCTCTTCTATTTACAGGTGTTCGTTCAGTATGCGTCACTCCTTTTCCTGCAGTCATAAAACCTACATCTCCTGGAGCTATAACCTGCTTGCTACCTAAACTATCTTTATGCTCTATTTCTCCCTCAAATAAATAGGTTAGAGTACTTAAACCAATATGAGGGTGTTGATCTACATCAACATATTTATTTTTTCCTAAAACAGCTGGCCCCATATGGTCAATAAACGTAAAAGGACCCACCTGACGTTTTTTCCTAAAAGGCAATAAACGTCCAACCATAAAATTGCCTAAGTCTGCTTGTCTTTCACTTACCAATAATTTATTATTTGCCATATTATTAATACTTTAGTAGAAATAAGCTTTAAAATTGCACACCGTAATCTGCTGGAAATTGATCTGGAATACCTTCTCTATCTTCATCCAAATTTTGCCTTAGGTCAATTTCGATTCCTCTTGCAATTGTTGATATTGGGACATCATTTGAAGTACCCTCGAAAGGATTTTCTCCAGTTCTTCCAATTCTTTCAAGTGTGTGAAACATCCATGCTACGGCTAAATAGAGTGGAATTGTAAACCATACGAATAGATGACCTAATATTGGGTAATTAACAATTAATTCATCACCAATATCAATAAATTGAGGCGTCAATGCAATTGGCAACAGAATTAAAAACAACCACATAAAATACCGATTTAATGATGCGAACTGTCTTGGATATGGGAAGTTCTTAATGCGCTCAGTTTTTCCTTGAAGATTGAAGAGCTCTTCAATTAAACCTTCGATTTTTAAAAATGAAAATTCCCAAATCATTCCTTTATCTTTCAACCTTTTAACATGGTTTGATTGAAGATATAATATAGCGGTTTGATGATTATCTCTACTCATTACTTTACGCAAATCATCATCTGACAAGTACTTTTTTAGCTCATCTTCTAATGCTGTTTTCTTTTCTGGTTGAACAATGCCCCACTCAGTATTAGTTCTATGCATGCTTGTTGTTTCCCAGGGTTTTCTTTGCCTCATAGCGTATCGCAGCGCAGTCATCCAGGCAATATGCCTGTAAGTCAGAATTTTTATTTCCTTGTCAAGTTTTTCCTTAGGAATATCTTCGGAAGCATATTCATCAGAAACCATATCTTTAACAAACACACCAAAAGTCCTTGAGGTATTAACGATACCTCCCCAAATTTTTCGTGCTTCCCAAATCCGATCATAAACAGCATTGTTTTGAAAACCAACTACAAAGGCAACTGCTGTACCAATCAAAGTCACAGGTGTCCATGGAATTCTTAGCCAATCCAGTTCTAAGAAATGATAACCTGAAACCCATAACGTAATATAGAAAATAAACCAAAGCGTCTCAAAACGGGTCCATTTTACCATATCGATAACGCTATACACTTTACCTATAAACATTCTTTATCTATTGAAATGAAACAACAGTATCAAATAACAAATTATTTTGACACTTGACCAAATATATATAATTTACTAATATAATTGGTGCTTATATCATTCTGACCTTTAAGAATAGACAGGTCACTTTAAAAATGAAATTGAGAATATTATTTAAATACTTGTGCTTTGGTTAGATCGCTCGCATTCTATTATTTCTTTTATTATGCTCCACCTCTGCCATACCGAGGGCTTCAAGCAACGAAGGAAGATACATCCCTACTCTACCCTTAAATCCCTTCCTTAACCCATACCAACCTCCAATGGGATTATCAACGGATCTAGCCCAATGCTCAACTGTATTGGGTTTGGTTTCTACCTTTTCATCCTTACTACCAAGTAAAACCCAATCACCATTATCTTTTAACATTTGATGAAGATCATTAATTACTCTGAAATCATAATGCAAAATGGTTTTACCAACAACACAAACAATGATTTCAATCCCTTCTTTTTGATCAATATACATTTCATAGTCCGAGGTCAGTGGAGGAGTTTTAAGCTGCCATGGATTATCTTTTGTTCGTTTTTCCATTTATTTAAGTTGAGATTCTGCCTCGCGTTTTAAATCACTTGCATATTTTTCAAATGATTCATCAAACGAAGGAATTTTATTCGCGAATAAGGGAAACATGAAGCTTCCAATGGTTTCAGTCATGGAAAATAAGTAGCTACCTTCCTTAGCTTCTGTAATTGTATATATCCTGGTACCCATAGCATCTCCCCAAACCATTCTCTCCATAGGAACAACCTCTTTAATCTTTATTTTAAAAACTCTACTTGAATCTAAATAGCTTTTCAGCTCAATTTTCTCCCCTTCCTTTATATTTCCTTCAATAGATAAAACTGTAGAATTCCATCTCGGAAAATCGGATGATGTTGTCAGTAATTTCCATATAATAGATTGAGTAGATTTAATTTCGATACTAACCGAAGTAGTTCTACTAAATGTTTTCTTGATGGTAGTTGCCTTTCCTTTTTGCCCCATAACTTGATTGGATAAAACGATAAATAAAATTACAATAAACTGTTTCATGTGAATTAATTATGATGCAAAAGTGAGAAGAAATTTAATATTTGGGTTTTACATATGTTAAAAAACTATTTTTTAACCTGAGTGCCCGATCGAATTCTAGATAAAGATACTTGACTCATTTGCAGCATTGAAGCAATATCTTTTAATGGGGCTACCTGTATGAATTTTGGAAATGCATACTCAATGTATTGGTAGTTTTGGGTCGCGTCATTCGCTAGTAAATTTACAAAAACATCAATTAAAGTTACATGTAATTGTTCCGTTAACAAAGCCCCAAATAATGCCCAGTCTTTTGATTCCGAATATAATTTGAGCAGGTTTTGCCGCGAAATGCAATAAGCACTTGTATCTTCATAAAACTGCAAACTAAAATCTGATGGCTTTTGAAGGGTAAAGCTCTTAAAATCGGCAATAAATGTTTGTTCAGGTTTCATCCACAGGGTCTGTTCAGTTCCTTCTTGATCGAAATAAAAACATCTGGTTACAGAACTTTGAGCAAAAAATAGATCATTAGATATTTTACCTTTTTCTGCAATTAAGTCTTTAGCTTTAAATTCTCTCAATTCAAAAAGAGAAACTCCCTTTTCAAGCTCATTATTGGGAAAATCCGGATGATAACTCAAAATCTCTTGTACTAATTTTTCTTTCATATTTATAAGTCTTTCTGGTACCTCTTAAGCATTTCTGCTTGGGTCTCTAGAGGCCCGTCGGTTTTCAGTTGATCTTTTAGCATTTGTCCCATAGTTGGAAAACCCGGTCTTGATAAGCGATTGGTGTCCCCCCATAAATCTGAACGCAATAATGCTTTTGCACAATGCAAAAAAACTTCTTTAATAGAAATTTTTAAACAAGTTACCGGTGGGTTTTGATCTTCAGCAAATAAATTAATATGGCTTGGGTTTGTTGAAATAATAGCAATACCATTTATCCTTAAGGTCTCTTCTATGCCAGGAATCATGAATAAACAACCTACATTCCCGGTTTCAATAATATTAACCAAACCATCTAACCTGTTATTACCTTTTGAATCGGGAATTAAGATGGTTTCATCATCTAAAACGTGCACAAAACCAGGCTGTCCGCCCTTTGGAGAGGTATCAGCCTTTCCTAGTTTATCATAAGTGCTTAGCACAAGAAAAGGTGACTTTGCAATAAAATGTTTCGCGTGAACTTCTAATTTCGATAGTACCTTGTCTACTGCTCTTCCTTTTGGCCAACCGTATAAAGCCCTCAGTTCTTCTTGACTTTTAATTTCCATTTTTTGTTCTGATGTGATGGAAAGGTAAGCATTATTTTTTGGAGTACTGGAATGACTTCGCCAATCATTAATCAAATAAAGCCATGATGGAACTTTCATCATGGCTGATATTTTAGTCTCAAGAAGATGGATTAATTCCCTCCTATAGGCATCATTGGATGCACTTCAATTTTCGTTGAAATATCCTCGAAAATAGGATTATGTTTTGCGATTTCTATTGCTTCATCTATATCCTTTACTGAAATATGAAAAAAGCCGGCTAGTATGTCTTTTCCATCACTTAACATACTATCTTTTAGAATACCATTTTGCTCAGAAACTAATCGACTTCCGCCAACTTCGATTGGGTTAGCTCCTTTTAAAACACCTTTTTTCATTAAGTCTGCAATATATGCACCTCCATGCTCTAGATGTTTTTTTAGTTGACCTGATGTTAAATCGTTCCAGACACTTCCCTCTGTTCGAATAATTAATAAATAATCTTTCATCTTTTTTTATTTTATGATTAATAATAAATGTGTAGACCAATAACAATTCGTTTTTTAAAATAGGGACATCTAAATTTAAATTAGGATTGATTTTATTCAATATTATTTATGATTTAGGTTATTTTTTCAGGCTTTATTATTCAATAACTTTATTGAAAAAGATTATGAAAACGATAATTTTGCCTACTGATTTTTCTGATAATGCATGGAAAGCAATGTGTTATGCAGCTGATATCTATCATCAAACACCTTGCAAGTTTTATATCGTGAATACTTATTCGCTTCCTGTTAATTATGGAGAGTCAGGTATTATAATGCCAGTAGAACCACTACATGAAGAATCGGAAAAACAACTCAAACGTTTATTGGATGAATTTAAAGAATTAGACCACCATCAATCAAGTGAATTTGTCACCAAATCAATTCTGGGGGCTTTAACAGACTCCATTAAAGACATTGATGAAAAGTCAGATGATTCTACAGTTATAATAATGGGTACTAAGGGTGCTAGTGGAATGGGAGAACTTTTTTTTGGTACAATGACAACCAACATTATCAAAAATTCGAAATCACCAGTTATTTGCGTTCCAAACCAAGCAGATTTAAAAACACCAAGAAATATATTATTTGCCATTGATGATCAGCTAATCTCATCAAAAAAAGTAGTAGAACCGTTTTTAGATATAGCCAAAGAATGGCAGTCAAATATCATGACTGTTCATATTAATTCGGATGAAGAAGATAATATTGAAAAAAAATCTGTGCAAATTGCTTCTGATTATTATTTAGAAGATGTTGAACACACTTTTCAATCAATAAAAGGCGAATTTATTGAAGATGAATTAAATCGATTTGCTAGGCATAATGAGACAGACCTCATTGTGATGACCAAGAGAGATAAAGGATTCTGGAAAAACTTATTTCAAACCAGCCATACCAAAAATATGGTTTTTTATTCCAAAATTCCGATTATGGTACTAAAGGATTGATTTAATCAGACCTTAACTCTATTTCTTTTTAGCTATTAATAAAAGAGAGTCATTCTCGTCAAATTCATTGTATGGGGATAGAATTAGGACTTCGAAGTAAGTTTCAAAGAAATGTCTGATAGCCTCTTCTGTATGATAATTGACAAACAGGCCTTTAAATATTTCAGATCCTTCTCCCCTCCAAAAAGTGTGGCAAATAATGCCGTTATTAGTAAGTATTTCAGATTGTCGTTTTATAGACAATTTAAGCTCCTCATCTCTTAAATGATGCAAGACTTTATTAGAGTAAATGCCTTCAAAATTTTCATTAACAATTAGTGAAATAGCATCTAGTTCAAGAAAATGACCATTTGGATTTTCAGATTGAAGGTATTTAAGAAATACCTCTGAATTGTCTGAACCGACTACCTCAAAGAATTGATTTAAAAGTTTCCAGTCAGAACCAGGCCCGCTGCCTACTTCAAGTAAATTAGCACTTTTTGGTAGAAAATCCTTTAGTTGCTCAATTATTTTCTTTCCATTAATACCTTCCGATAGTTTAATGTATTCTTTTGCAGTTTCGTTATTCTTATAGTAGTTTGACATCTTTTAGGTATAAAATGAACTTAAGTTCAAAGGATATAATGCTATGATATTATTTATTAGACCTTGTGTAATCGTATGCTTCTTTGGCTAACTGCTCCCAGCTTTCGCTATAATCCATTGGCACCTGAAGCCAATCTTTCATTGGACGATTTTTACCTGATGGGTCCCAATTAGTTGACCCTTCATATTTAGCTTTTAAAATATTCACTTCCTCAGCTCCTATTTTGAATACCATTTCACCTTTAAAAAAAGCTGCAAAAGCCTTTTTATTTGTTTTTAGACATGGCTTCCCAAACATTTGACCCATGCTTGTCTCGAATAACTCAGTAAATTTTTGTCCAATGTCTTTATAGAGTTTTTCTCCCATTTTAGTAAATATAAAGAATTAGGTTAATTAATTGACATAAAAAAAGCATCCACTATCCAGCAGATGCCTTTCAAGTTTTACTTTTTTCTTAGCTACCGCAATAAAGGCAACCATCTTCATCATCATAATTATCTAATTCTGGTTGTGTTTCTATTTCAGGCTGGAGTTGCTTTTTTAATTCATAAATGGCTTGTTGTGTTTCTCCATCTTTAAATAAATCGCCTGTTAATTTTGCTTTTAACGCTGCTATTTCTGAATGTATTGCTTCTTCTGTCATAATGAGGTTTTCTTTAGTTCGTTGACTCAAATGTAGTCAGCAATTTATAAAAAAGCAAAGTAAAATTGTAAACAGAAATTTGTTAGTTTTTAACAATACTGGCAATAAAAATATTTAACCTATTTACTTTCTGGGTCTTCTACCCCTTGGTTCAGTTCGCCTTTCAGCTTTAAACGCTTTGAGTTTACCTGGAAATATTTTGTATTGACGGAAATCACACTCTAAATCGCCATTATACACTCTTATTTTTTTAGAAGGCTTCAAGCCAACTAATTTCAATCCTTCTATACTTGAACTTAATACCCAGCAATCGTACCCACCCATTTTATGTTTAAAAAAGGTACCCATTCCACTGTACAAAGCCTCAATATCTTCTACATCTAATCGTTGTCCATACGGTGGATTCGTAATCAACATTCCTTTTTCGCCAGGAGGAGTCACATCTTTAAAGTCTTTGGCTTCAAATTTCAAAATATTATCAATAGGTAACATCCTTGCGTTATCTCTAGAGATATTTATCATATCTGTATTAGTATCCGAACCAATAATTTTAAACGATAAGTCCTTTTTAGGGCGTCTAGGAATATCATCCTGCAAAGCTTCAAAAAGGTTGACGTCGTAATCCTTCCAATGTTTAAAACCGAAATTTTTCCGTTCTATCATGCTCGGCATTCCATTGGCCATTAATGCTGCTTCAATACAAATGGTACCAGATCCGCAGAAAGGATCAATTAAATCAGACTGTTTATCCCAACCCGATCTCATAATAAGCGCAGCTGCTACAATTTCATTCAATGGAGCTTCTCCCACATTTTTACGATATCCACGTTGAAACAATGGCGCCCCAGAACTATTGAGAGACACTGTGCATTCATTTTCATCAATGTGCAAATCGAACACCACATTTGGTTTTCCTTTATCAACGGTAGGTCTTTTACCAAAACTATCTCTGAAATGATCAGCAATTGCATCTTTTAATAGCAGTAAGGGATATTGTGAATGGTTAAATACTTTCGAGTTAATAGCACCTTTGACGGCAAAGGTTTTATTCACAGAAAAATAAGTACTGTATTTAATGAAACTTAACTTTTTGATTAAGTCTTTTTCGTCTTTAAATCGGAAAGTTTCAATAGGTTTCAATACTGATATCGCAGTGCGCAACCAAATATTACATTTATACAAAAAAGTCTGATTACCTTCGAATTTAACAATCCTATTCCCAGCTTCTATATTCTTAGCTCCTAATTCTTTTAATTCTGCTATTAATAAATCCTCGAATCCGAAAAAGGTTTTGGCTACAATTTGCATATCAACGTAATTTTCTGCAAATATAGTTACTTATTCAATTGATAATATTTTCTTTTCGCAAAAGAAAACTTACTTTTGTTTGCGTATGAGAGCGTTTTTAGTCTGTTTCTTATCATTTTTTACCGTTTTCGCTTCTTCTCAATCTGTAGGCGTAGTATTTAGTGGTGGAGGTGCCACAGGGTTTGCTCATATTGGTGTCTTAAAAGCACTTGAGGAACATCATATACCAATTGATTATATTACTGGTACATCTGCAGGCGCATTGGTTGGCGCAATGTATGCTTCAGGATACAGCCCTCTTGAAATAGAAGCCATTGCCAAATCACCTCAATTTTATCATTTAACTCAGGGTGTTCTTGAAGATAATTATAAATTCTTTTTACATAACGCGGATATTGATAGTGAGCTTTTATCCGTTAGACTGACCACAGACTCAATCGCTCAAAAATTTCTCCCAACTAACCTCCTTAACTCAACACCACTCGACTTAGAGCTATTGTATTATCTTGGTGTTAACCCATCAAAATCGACTCAAAATTTTGATTCTCTTTTCATTCCGTTTCGTTGTATTGCATCTGATATCAGCACTAAAGAAAGTGTTTTGTTTAAAAAAGGGAACTTAAATACGGCAGTTAGAGCTTCTATGACCTACCCTTTTTTTATTAGCCCCATAAAAGTGAACGGCAAACTGTTGTATGATGGTGGATTATATAATAATTTTCCGGCAAATGAGTTAATTAATGAATTTGATGTTGATTATGTGATTGGCAGTAATGTATCTTATAATGAGCCACCTCCGAGTGAAGATGACCTAATGTCTCAAATCAAAAATTTATTTTCTCAACACTCAGAATATACATTGCCTTGTGAGTATGGAATGCTAATTTCACCCCAATTGGATGATATTGGCACCTTTGATTTTGATCAGATCTCTAAAGCAATAGATATTGGTTACCAATTCACTCTTGCCAAGATAGACTCCATTAAACTATATGTTAATCGGAGAACCAATCCAGCTGAATTAGCCATGAGGCGTGAGTTTTACCAACGACAAAAAACTGAAATAGGAATTCATAGTGTTTCTGCCATTGGGGTATCTAAGGAAGAAGAAAACTATATTAAGCGTAAGTTAGTTAGTGAAAATGAAAATGAAACTTTAGACAAAGAGGAGTTAAAATCAAGATATTTAAGGCTTTATCAAAATGAACATTTTTTATCTTTTTTCCCCACAATAACTAAAACAGATTCAAATCAAATCCTCAACATTGACGTGAGAAAAGAGAAGCCGCTTCAGGCTGCTTTTGGCGGTCACTTTTCATCACGACCTATCAATACTGGTTTTTTAAGATTAACTTATAGTGATTTTAACGTTGCACCTACAACTGTTTATGCCAATGCCTACTTTGGTAATTTTTATGGTTCAGTTCGAACCGGCATAAAATTATTTTTACCAACAAAGAATGACTCATATATTGAACCTTTTTATTCTAGGAGCCAGTGGGATTACTCTACTAGCTTTGCAACATTTTTCGAAGATGTGGCACCTTCATCATTAATTATTGACGAGTCATTTTGGGGAATTAAATACAATGCTGAAATCTTTTCAAAAGGAAAGCTTGAACTCAGTTTCAAAAATGGTGTAAATGAGTATAGCTATTATCAAAAGGAAAATTTTAACGTAAATACCGATACACTTGATGCAACCAATATGTTGTACTTTTCGCCAGGTGTAAAATATATTAGAAATTCGTTTAATCGAAAAGCGTTTGAATCGAATGGTACTTTATTTGAGGTCACCGCAAGATTTGTCCATGGAATTGAAAACACTTTACCAGGTTCAACATCATACAATCCTATTTCACAAGATAATACCTTCAGAAATTGGGCTTTTTTAAATATTAAGTATAAAGATTATTTTTTGAGCTACAAAAATTACCGCCTTGGCGCTTATTTTCAAGGGTATTATGCGATTAAACCTAATTTCCATAATTACACGGTTACTAACTTAGATGCAGAGCGTTTTAATCCATTTGCTGACTCAAAAACTGTTTATTACCGCGATTATAGATCGAATGAATTTGCTAGTATTGGGTTAATCAATATTGTTACAATTAAAGATAAAGTAGATTTTAGATTGGAAGGTTATTATTTTCAGCCTTTTAGGAGTATGGTTGACAATGATGGTGAAACCGAATTTACTGAACCATTTACCACCAGGTATAACCTGGCCTCCGCTTCAATCATTTATCATTCAATTGTTGGACCTGTTAGAGCTACACTAAATTTTTACGGAGGTCAGGTAAATCCAGTTTCTTTGCAAGTCAGTTATGGCTATGTAATTTTTAACGAAAGAAGTGTAAAACAATAAGTTAACAATTAGAAGATCCACAATAAACAACCAATAAATGAAGACAGAGATTTTAGATCAAAAGCAGATTAATCAGTTAATTGAACGTATTGCTTTCCAAGTTTATGAAAACTTTTTTGAAGAACAGCAGGTCTTTATAGGTGGGATTGCTGGTAATGGTTTCGAATTTGCTGAGCGACTAGTAAACCAATTGAAATCTATTGCAAAAAATGATTTTAAAAATGGAGTTCATTTATTTAAAATTACAGTTGATAAAGATCGACCTTTATCTAGAGCTATCTCGTTAGACATTGATGATAATTTGCTTAAAAACGAAAATATTATATTGGCTGATGATGTGATTAATTCGGGTAGAACTATGATTCATGCCGTTGGACGTGTATTAAATAATCCTGTAAAATCAATTAAAACAGCAGTGCTGGTCAATCGAACGCATAGGCGTTTTCCAATTTCGGCCGACTTTGAGGGAATGGCCATTTCTACAACTATTCAAAATAACATTATAGTAGAGTTTGGTAAGAAAGAATGCGCTTATTTGGTTTAAGTTATTGATGATTGAATACAAATTACCTTAATAAAGTATTACTTTCAAGGTTTCAAATCATTTATCAATTATGAAATTCTATATAGCTAAACAAATTGTAGAGAAGGTCAATCACCCACTGCTTAAATTGTTTAAGGCTTATGAAACAGACTACGAAGGATACGGTAAGTATAAAGTTGGGGTGGAAACTGAATGGGGTATAATTTATTGGGGCCGCAATACAAGAAGTCATGTAGGAAGTCCAAGAGTTAAGGATGGATTTAGACTTATTGCTAAATCTGACCTTTTACAAGAAACCTTCAAACTACTTCAAACAAACATAGGTAATTCCTTGACTTATAGTGAATGGAATACTGGAGGAAACCGCGACTTTACAATAGAAGTTCATGGCATTGAACAAATGGAAGAAATAGATGATTTTTTTGGAGTCAATGGCGGAGAAGATCAACTAAAAATAGTTTCTGATATTATACGCAATCACTTTATTCCTGAATGTAAAAAATACCTTACCTATTGCGACATATATAATAACTATTATGAACCTGAAGCTGAAATAAAATATTGGTTCGAAACCCACGAAAAATATGATTGTAGTGCGGGAATTACTACTGCCGAACACTATCGATTAATATTAAAAGCCATAGTAAAATCTCAAGATTTTAATGAATTTAAAAAAATTCTTTTTGACCACTATTCTACTGCACAAAAACAGGAACTTCAGCCCTACTTCATTACCTTAGATAAGTTATATCAAAATAACTCATTTAAGGCTTGCAAAAGTTTAATAGAACCAAAATTAGCATATGTTGAAATTGAAGATATCCTTAATGCTAATTTAAAAGCGACACGTCTAAATTTAGACAGATTAATAAATTATTGGGTGCCGTATGCTATAGAATACAAAAAGAAGTATGATCCGAATAAGGAGTTTCCTTCCGAACGTTCAAAAGACGACTATAAAAGAAGGACTTATAAAAAACTAGAAGCCATGTATCTAGCAAGATACATCCCTTGTAAACTCAGAATAAGAAAATGGGAAAACGGACTGGCATACATGCAGTCCGTATCTCAGTTTTCAATGGATGAATTATTTAAAATATTAAGTCAGAAAAGTGAACGCAGTTTTATTGATAGCTATATTAAGGAAGTAAAACAAAAGCCCTATGTCGATTCAGAAGTCTTGGACGAATGGCTATCCAAACCACCATTTAACGAGATAGATGAGGATATTGTTTTTGACAGAACTAAAAATAATTATTCATATCATCATCAGCTTTACTTAAATGATAAAAAAATAAAGTCTAAATAACCTACTTATAGGTGAAAAGAAATATCAAGGTTATTTTATATTTGAAATACCTCACCTTTTTTTACCATTCGTTTTAGCAATACAGATGGTCTATACCGGTCGTCACCATATTCTGTATGTAAAGCTTCTAAATCATCCAATACTTTTTCTAAACCTATTTCATTAGCCCAAACAAGCAGGCCTTTAGGGTAGTTTACACCTTTCGTCATGGCTAAATCCACATCTTTTGGCGAAGCAATATTCAAAAACACTGCATCAATGGCCTCGTTAATTAACATGACTAAAATTCTATTCAAAATAGATTGACCTAAAACTTTATCTTCTTTTGGCTTTTGTACTTCAACTCCATCTTTATAATTATAGTAACCCCTACCCGACTTTCTTCCATACCAGCCTGCCTCAGCATGTCTTTTTTGTGTAAAAGATGGTCTATACCTTGGGTCATAATAAAAGGCTTCGAATACGGTTTCCGTAACTGTATAATTAATATCATTTCCGATATAATCCATCAATGTAAAAGGCCCCATTCTGAAGCCTCCTAATTCAGTCACGGCCCAGTCAATGGTTGCAAAATCAGCCACGCCCTCTTCATAAATTTTAAGGGCTTCACCATAGAACGGTCGTGCCACTCTATTCACAATAAAACCAGGTGTATCCTTAGTTAAAACTGTTACTTTTTTCCAAGAATCAATCAGCGACCTTGCAACTGTTAATGTTTCAGTATTAGTTTGAACAGCTGGAATAATTTCTACCAGTGGCATTAAAGGTGCAGGGTTGAAAAAATGAATCCCTATCACCCTTTCTGACATTTTGCAGGCTGAAGCGATTGAAGCGATAGATAATGAAGAGGTATTGGATGCCAAAATGCAATTTGCATTTGTTATACGTTCTAGTTGACTGAATACTTCCTTTTTGATTTTTAAATTCTCAATAATAGCTTCAATAATAATTCCACAATCTGAAAAATCATCCATTGAAACGGTATAGCTTATTCTAGCCTGAATGTCATTTAATTGAGTTTCGGTGAATTTACCTTTTTCAACCAATCGTGACATGATTTTAGCCAATTTACCTTTGGCATTATCTAATTGCTCCTGATTAGTATCACATAAAACCACTTTATGTCCAGACTGAGCGGCTACCTGGGCTATTCCGGCTCCCATAGAGCCAGCACCTAATACACCTACTTCTATCATATTATTTTTTTAAACTTGGTTTATACACATACCCTATGTTACCACTTACCCCTTTTGAAAAATTTCTTCCTGCCAATACATATGACAATCCTGCAAACCATCCTGATTTTTGATTAATTGGTTTATAAAATGTTCCTCCAATTTTATGATAACTAACTCCCAATTCTCTGAAAGAAGGAGGTGTAGGTGTTCCCTGATAATCGAATCCACCAATGCCATATTGCCCATCATACCAAATATCAGCATACCATTTAGCTTTTGCCATACCAATTTTTGCAGCAAAAGGGACAGCATGCGGTACTGGATCAAATTTATAATTATAACCACCCTGAAGGGTTGCGAAAATCCCTTTTGGCAAATAAATTTGAATAACTGGACGGGCGTCGATTGTTTTGGCTTGCTGCCCAATGGCACTTCCACCTCCCGTTTGATAATCAGTAATGTTAGAAGAAAAACCACCCGCCATAATAAGCTCTATTCGGGTTGATGAACCAAGGTTAATGTTTGCAATTTTGTATTTTAAAAATATTGCAGGATCTTGAATGCTACTTTCTACGCCATTTACACTCACAAATGGTACTGAAACGTTAACATCTAGTTTATCAATAATGCCGTACGCAAAAAAAGCACTAGCACTGAAAATATTTCTTGATAGATCAATTAAATTAGTGCCGGCATAATATTGGGGATTGACTTCAAAATTGGCACCCAATGCGATATCTAAATTTCCTTTCCCTTTAAAAAAGCCGTCAACCCTACCTTGTCCGAAGGACTTAACAGTAAACATTAGACTCAGTGCTACTATAATTGATACCTTCATTGATTATTGTCCTTTAAAATTTGGTTTTCTTTTTTCTAAAAACGCAGCTACACCTTCATTATAATCGTATGTTTTTCCGGCAAGTGTTTGCAATTCACCTTCTAAGTCCAACTGTTGATTTAAATTGTTATTGTACGATTGGTTTAATGCACGCTTAGTTAAACCTAAACCTTTAGTTGGCATATTCGACAGCTTGGTAGCTATTTTGAGAGAATCTTCCTCAAAATTTTCAGCAATTAAACATTTGTAAATCATTCCAAGACTTTCTGCTTCACTTGCACTAATTTTATCACCTAGCATCATTAAAGCAGTTGCCTTTTGAAGACCAATTAAACGAGGTAAAAAATAAGTCCCCGCAGAATCAGGAATTAAACCTATTTTGCTAAACGCCTGAATAAAACTGGCGCTTTCATGGGCAACACAAATGTCGCATGCTAAGGCAATATTTGCACCTGCACCAGCTGCCACACCGTTTACAGCAGCAATAACTGGCTTTTCAATGGCTCGAATTTTTGCAATAATCGGATTATAATGATCGGTGACTATAGAAGTTAATTCAGGTCCATTTGGATCGGTTACCTCCTGTAAATCTTGACCAGCACAAAACGCTTTGCCATTTCCAGTAATGTAGATAGCCCGAACTGAATCATTTTCAGCACATTCATCAATCGTTTTTTGAAATGATAATGCCATCTCTTTATTAAAACTATTAAATACTTCAGGCCGATTTAATTTGATAATAGCAACCTTATCAGAAATATGAAAATCAATTGAACTCATTGTTTATTTTTTTGCTAAAATACAAGTTTTGGTTTTAAGTATCTAAAATCAAGATAGATTTTATAAATATCTTTATCATAAGTTAACCTTTATTCAAATTGCATTACTTTTATCATTAAACTAAATCTTTTGGCAGCAGATATATTACTTATTACACCACCCTTTACTCAGCTAAACACGCCATATCCTGCTACACCCTATTTGAAAGGTTTTCTGAATACCAAAAATATATCATGTTTTCAGGCTGATTTAGGTTTAGATGTCATCCTTCACTTGTTTTCGAAAATTGGTTTATCTCAAATGTTTGACACTTTAAATCAAACGGAAATTAAAGGAAACGGTGAACGTATTCTGGCTTTAAGAGCTACATACGAAATAACCATAGAACCTGTTATTTCATTTTTGCAAGGTAAAAACCCTACTTTAGCAAGAGCTATTGCAAGCGAACACTACCTACCAGAAGGGCCAAGGTTCAATCAGCTTCAGGATACTAATTGGGCGTTTGGTGAAATGGGGTTGGTAGATAAGGCTAAACACTTGTCCACTTTATATCTTGAAGATTTATCCGATTTTATCATTACATATGTTGATCCTCATTTCGGATTTAGCCGGTATGCTGAACGAATGAGTCTATCTGCTCATTCTTTTGATGAACTCAACCAAACAATTGAAGGACCTAATTCTCATGTTATAAGTTTAAATAATCAGATTTTAAGAAAGTACCTTAATAAGGTTAGACCAAAATTAGTGGTGATATCTATTCCTTTTCCTGGAAATCTACTAGCTGCTTTTAAATCCGCACAATTCATTAAGTCTTGTAACACTAATATCAAAATTGCATTTGGCGGAGGTTATCCTAATACTGAACTCAGAACAATTAAAGATGTTCGGGTTTTTAAATATATCGATTTTATTTGTCTTGACGACGGAGAAGCACCTATCGAGCAGCTTTACCAACATATTTTTAGTGGAACTAAACAGGCAACTCTTAAACGAACCTTGATCTTAAACAAAGGAGCAATTGAATATATTAATAATCCTGCGATTAAAGACTATACTCAAAATAAAGTCGGCACACCAGATTACAGTGATTTAAAATTGAAATCTTATATCTCGGTAATTGAAGTAATGAACCCCATGCATAGCTTGTGGAGTGATGGCAGATGGAATAAACTAACACTTGCACATGGCTGTTATTGGGGTAAATGTACATTTTGCGATATTACACTCGATTATATAAAAAACTACGAAGCCTCTTCAATAAATATTACCTGTGATCGCATTGAAGAACTAATTAAAACAACTGGTGAAACAGGTTTTCATTTTGTTGATGAAGCCGCTCCCCCAGCCTTGATGAGAGATTTAGCTCTGGAAATTCTAAGACGTGGTATTCAAATCTCATGGTGGACAAATATTCGTTTTGAAAAATCGTTTACAGCTGACTTATGCGATTTATTAAAGGCATCTGGTTGCATAGCTGTATCTGGCGGCATAGAGGTGGCCTCTGATCGACTGTTAAAATTAATTGATAAAGGAGTTGACTTAGAACAATTAGCACAAGTAACCTCTAATTTTACTGAATCTGGAATAATGGTTCACGGTTATCTAATGTATGGCTTTCCCACACAAACTGACCTAGAAACCATCAACTCCTTAGAAGTTGTCCGTCAATTTTTTGAATTGGGAATTGTTCAATCAGGTTTTTGGCATCAATTCGCCATGACAGCGCACAGTCCGGTTGGGCAAAATCCTGATCAATTTAAAGTGGAAAAGTTATTAAATATTGAAAGTAGTTTCGCACATAACGATTTACCGCATAATGACCCTACCGGAGCTAACCATCAAAAATATAGTGAAGGACTAAAAGTATCGTTGTACAATTATATGCAGGGTTCCGGCTTTGATCAAAACCTGCAAACCTGGTTTAATTTTGAGATTAAACGTACCACTATAGCATCTGATTTTATTGAAAATTGCTTAGGAAATAGGAAACCATTTATTTTGAAAGCCAGTACGAAAGTAATTTGGTTAAATGCTCAACCGACCATTTCATATTATCAATTCTCCAAAAAAAATAAGTCAATTGAAAATGCAAAATTGCGGTGGCATACTAAGCGAGGTATTCTGGAAATAAAAGAAACGAAATCAATCGCGGAAGTCATTTTAGAGCTACTCAACCAAATTCATATCATGAATAGTAAAGTATTAACTTTTGCTAAAATTGAGGCTTTTTGGATTGAAAAAACAGAAATTAGTCTCAATTCCTATTTGAAAACGAGTAATTTTGATGTTCTTAAAAATAACGGACTACTTTTTATATAATTACCAACAACATTATGTTTTCAAAACTTGACAAACCATTTATTATAGCAGGTCCCTGCAGCGCTGAGTCAGAAGCTCAAGTTAATCAGGTTGCTAGTACAATATCAGGCTCTTCAAAAATTAAATTATTTCGCGCAGGTATCTGGAAGCCAAGGACTCGTCCGAATAATTTTGAAGGTATTGGAGAGATTGGTTTAAAATGGCTAGTATCTGCCGGAAAGAAATACAACTTGAAAACCACTACTGAGGTTGCTAATGCAGTTCATGTTGAAAAAGCACTTAAGGCAGGGGTGGATGTTTTATGGATTGGTGCACGAACAACAGTTAACCCTTTTTCTGTTCAGGAAATTGCAGATGCACTCAAAGGTTCTGGAGTACCAGTTTTAATCAAAAACCCAATTACTCCTGATCTTGATTTATGGGTAGGTGCAATAGAAAGAATTCAACACGCAGGTATTAAGGATATTGCTGCTATTCACCGAGGTTTTTCCTCGTATGAAAAAACACAGTACCGTAACATTCCTAAATGGGGAATTCCTGTAGGACTCATGCAAATTTTTCCTGAACTGCCAATCATTTGCGACCCAAGTCATATAGGAGGACAAAGAGATTTAATATTTCCAATCGCTCAAAAAGCATTGGATATGAATATGGCTGGCTTAATGATAGAAACACATCCTCAGCCTGATATTGCCCTAAGTGATGCCAAGCAACAGGTCACTCCAAAAGAGTTAATAACAATTATTGATAAATTGGTTGTTAGAAAAGAAACTCCTGATATTGGACAAGATTATAAATTAGATGATCTGCGACAAAAGATAGATCAGGTGGATAATGAAATATTAGCAGCATTATTTAAGCGTTTTGATATTATTGATGACATTGGAGCTTATAAAAAAGAGCATCAAATGACCATTTTACAAATTGAAAGATGGTCGGAAATATTGAAAACAAGGTCTGAAAAGGGCATAGCCAATGGCCTAAGCAAAGATTTTATTGAATCAATCTTAAAATCTATACATAAGGAATCCGTAGCACGACAAACTAATATTTTGAATACATAACTTGATTAAACAAATACACATAAAAAAAAAGGTCAGTATAATTGAAGCGCCACCATCTAAAAGTTTTGCTCAAAGGGCACTGTTTGCTGCAGCTTTAAATCAGAATGATACAACTATTGAAAATATTGGAACTAGTGATGATGTACTAAGTGTAAAGCGCATTATTGAGCAGCTTGGTTTTAGCATTAAAAACACTGGTAGAATAACTCATATTGAGCGTACTTCTATACCAAAAAATAATACGCTCAACATTGGTGAATCTGGTTTAGGGACAAGACTTTCGTCAATAATATTGAGTCTTTTTTTTAAAAACTATATCATTAAAGGACATGGCAGCATTCTGAAACGCCCCATGAACTGGTTTAAAGATTATTTACCTCAATTTGGATTACACATTGATTTAAATAATGGTTTCTTACCTTTAAAAGCTTCAGGGCAAATTAGATCAGGGAACTATTCCGTTGATGGTAGCGAGAGTTCACAGTATATTTCTGGATTATTGATGACTCTACCATTATGCAACCGAGATTCAACTCTAGAAGTAAACAATCCAACTAGCACTCCTTATATTGACATTACCTTATCGGTATTAAAGGACTTTGGTGTTAAAATTGACCATCATCATTATTCAAAATATTTAATCAAAGGAAACCAGTCATATAATATCAAGTCATTATACAAAGTTGAAGGAGATTTTAGTAGTGCTGCTTTCTGGATTGCTTACGGTTTACTTAATGGCGGCATTCATGTTTCAAATCTAAACCCCAAATCTATTCAGGCCGATTCAGCAATACTAGAAGTTGTTAGTATGGTCGGAGGTAATTATGAATGGCAGAATTCTACTTTAGAAATCTTCCCCCCTGAATGTCTAGTGCCTTTCGAATTTGATGCTTCCAATTGCCCTGATCTATTTCCAATTTTAGTTGTTTTAGCAGCAGGAATTAATGGGAAATCTACAATTCATGGAGCTAATAGATTGATTTACAAAGAATCGAATCGAAAACAAGTTTTATTGGAAGAATTTTCTAAATTAGGCCTCGAAATGAAAAATATTAATAATTCGATTATAATTCAAGGGGTTGGCTCTCTAAATTCTGGCGAAGTGGCCTCACATAATGATCATAGAATTGCAATGGCTGCTACTATTGCTTCATGTTTAACTCCATCAGGTTTATCAATTTCTAATCCAAATTGTGTGAACAAAAGCTATCCTGAATTTTGGAAAGTTGTTGAAAATCTATAATTTATGGATTCACAGATTATCAATAAAAGCAAATACCGTGTTTCAAAAAACATGTATATTATTTCCATTATTTGCTTCTCATTCATTTCCGTTGCTACTTATTTTGACAATATTATTTATTTTACACAAGCTTTAACAGCATTGTCGCTTTCAATTTTTTCTCTCATACTTCTAACTACTACCAAAAATTATAAATTACCAGTTTACATTACTATTTCATTGAGTGTATTTGTGCATTCTTATGGATTTATGACGTCTTCATTTGTGAATAATCAAGCAGATACTTTTTGGATTATTGTAATAGCACTATTTTCGTTTTATATTGTTGGTCGGATTGGAGCGATCATTTACCTTGTTGTAAATCTTAGCAGTATGCTAGCCATTAAACTTTTAACAATCAACAACTTTATTGAATTGCCATTTAAGTCGGTAGAACCTCACCTTGCATCTGAAATTAACTACGTGATTAATTTAGCGGCCTGTTCAGTCCTTTTTATTTATTTAGTCAATCAGATACTAAAAGAGTTTTACCTTACCCAGAAAACCTTAATCACCGCTAACCTTGATTTAAACATCAAAGATTCAGAGAGGTCTGCTATGCTCAAAGAGATTCATCACCGAGTAAAAAATAATTTGCAGGTCATTATCAGTTTATTGCGACTTCAACTTTTCCAGTTAGATCACGATCATGAAGCATCAGGTCCATTTCAAGATTCTATTAATCGTATAAGTACCATGGCATTGATTCATGAAAAAATGTATAAAGGTGGAAAAATAAACGACCTAAATGTTAAGGAATATGTTTCAGATTTGGCAACAGATTTGGTTGGAACTTATGCTACTGAAACCAAAGTAAAAATCGGGATTGAATCAAACATTCAGCAACTGAAAATGAATGATCTTGTGCCACTTTCTTTAATATTGAATGAACTCATTACAAATTCTATCAAGCATGGTTTTAAGAATTCTAAAACTGGTCAAATACGTATTTTATTAAAAACTACTGAAGTTGGTTTTGATCTCAAATACACAGACTCTGGTACGTGGGTCGAAAACGAAAGTGACCAAAATTTTGGTTTAGAGCTTATTGATACTTTAACAGGTCACTTTGATGGTCACTATGAAATTAGTAAATCTGCCAATGGAACCGAGTTTATTTTCAATTTGAAATTGTATTAATCCCAACACGTTTCGCATTGAATTTCTCCATTGATAGATTTCCAAACTGCATTGTTTAACTTTCTCTTATTATAATACCTGTGATAGTTATAATCACCATCATCAATAATGCAATTAATATGATGTATGTTTTCTCCAAATTTTACTGATTTTCCTGGTGGAACTTCAACAACCACCTTTACCCTCTGTGCTCTAAACTTATCCTGTTTATTGACTAAAAAGTAAGACGGAATTGTTAATGTACTATCGTTTAACTCAATACTGTAGGATTCGCCAACTGCTTGAGCCAGTGCTGAAGCTTTACTATCCGTCATTCCTTGGGATAAAGCAACGGTTTTAATGATGAATTGACTTGAATCTGTTCCTTCTTTAAGATATAAATTCACTTCTTTTAATGCAATCTGATTATCTGATATAGACATATATTGACAGCAGCCGTATTCTGATTCGTTTTCAGAAAAAATAGCATCATTATTCATGACCTTAATTTCTAGTTGATTGCCTACCTCTGATGTTTCAATATACGATCTACTTAACCCGTCACTGCTAAAGTCCATACCAGTCCTTACCAAAGAGATACATAAAAAGCTAAATGCCACTCCAAATACAATTCCTGATGCTACCTTGATACTGGTTGGAATTTTCGTTTTTAAATCAAAAACTAGTTTTAGTCCAACATAAACGATTGATATTAGCGGCAGACCTATAACAAAAATCAAACTTAACAAGGCCATGTTTACGAATAGCCTGGATGGAAAAACTACAGTCAGAAAATCGTATAGATTATCTGCCACAATGAATGATGTAAATGGAACAATTTCGGAGCTTCCAGTAATATATAATATCAGAAAAACAATACTTACTATCCCAGCTATTGTAAAAGCAACTCCTACTATCGTTCCAAATATTTTAGCAACATTTGAAACGGCTTCAATCGTTTTATTAGTTGCTGAATTCACCTTTCTGCTAAAATGTTTAGATTTAATCTTTGAATTTAAATCGTTTCCCACCTTATTAAAATGAGACTTAATGGATTCTAGATTAATAGCCTCTCCATTCATTCTTAATTTCTGAGCGGTAGTTTTGGCCTCAGGAATGACAATTAGCAAAATGATATAAATGAGTATTCCAGACCCTAAAAATACACCAAAGAAAACGAAAATGATTCTCATGACTAAGGGGTCAATATTAAAATACTTAGCTAGACCACTACAAACTCCACCAAGCATGGCATTATCCATATCCCTGTACAAGGCCTTTTCTGGTTCAGTGTACATTTCTTCGTATGAATCGTATGCTTCGTTGGTATTTTCTTCATCTTCGAAATCTTCTGGTGTACCCATAACTGACTGGATGTACTCAATATCAGACTCATCAACTACCTCTTTGGTTCCGTCTAAGCGTTCTTTTAACAATTCAGCTATTCTTGATTCAATATCTTGCATTATTTCTGCAGAATCAACTGAAAGTTTCAGTTCAATTTTTGTTAAATAGCCCTGAAGTAAATTATGAGCAACTTCGTTAATGACAAATGAAAATCCACCAATATTAACCGTAACTGTCTTATTCATAGTTTTTATTTTAATTTTTGAATGGATTGAACAGCAAATGCCAGTTCATCCCAAGTTTTTTCCAAGTCTTTTAAAAAATTTGTGCCTTCAGCAGTAATACAATAGTATTTTCGAGGTGGTCCAGAGTTAGATTCTACCCAATTATAGGATAATAGATCAGCATTTTTCAACCTCGTTAATAAAGGATAAATGGTTCCCTCCACCACTATTAATTTCGCTTTTTTTAGCGCTTCTATAATTTCTGACGGATAGGCTTCTTTTTTAGATAGCAACATTAGAATGCAATACTCTAATATCCCCTTCCTCATTTGTGCTTTTGTATTGTCTACCTTCATTATAAATAATTTTCGTCACAAATATACGAAACAATATAGTACTATGCAATACAAAGTACTATATAAATTTTAAATAAAAACATATCAGACTGATATATAACCCATTATTTTATATACTAAAATTATATTTTTTTAGAAACGAATCTAAATCTTGAATATATCCTATCAAAGATTACTATATTTATACTCCTATATAAAACAACCAATAGGCAAATTATTGATGAAAAATATACTTTTTTCTTGCGCACTTATTACAATATTCAATCAGGTGATAATTGCACAAGATGTCACTTACAGTCAATTTTACAATACCCCCGCTTACCTCAATCCCGCTTTGGCTGGAAGTCATTTTGGTTCAAATAGAGTTAATATTAATTTCCGTAACCATAATAGATATGGATCATCTATTAACAATTCATTTTTTTCATCAACTTTGTCAACCGATTTTCACAGCCCAAAACTTCATGGAGGGTTTGTCATTCAAATGACAAATCATACAACTAATAAAAACAATATAATTGGAAACTCTTTATCATTGGGGTATTCATACCATCAAACGTTATCCAATAAACGCTCCCTATTGTTTGGAATTCAAGTAGGATGGCAACAAAACTTTGCTAATTGGGATAAAATTGCTTTTACTTTTTTTAAAAATTCCTCTACAGGTCTCACCCTTCGCCTTGACAGTTTACCGGATCATAAAACATTATCTAATGGTTGGGTCACAAGTGGTGCACCTGATGTCAATTTCGGCTTTGCCATAGTATCTAAAAACCTTTCAACTGGAATCGTAATAAAGCATCTTAACAGACCATTATCTTTTCCTTATAATAACATATATAAATTACCTCTTCTTTTTACAGGACATATCAGTAATAGGTTTAAAATAGAGGATAATTTAGACTTATCCCAAAATGCTATGGTAACTATTCATGATGGCTTTATATCATTCGTATTAGGTGCAAATGCTCATTTGTGGAATTTTATTTTTGGTGCAGGATTTAGAGATTTTTCAAGACCGATATTAAATGCAGGGTTCGAAAAAGAGAAATTTAACTTATTCTATAGCTTTGACTTCACAATCGGTCCTCAACTGCTTCAGCATTTCAGTCATGAAGGGTCAATCTTATTTTATTTTTAAAAGTAAAACTATACCTATTGTTGAGGATAATTGTCATCCCAGTTTTTCACATTTGGTTTACCTAACTTACCAAGAGATTTTGCTACCAGCATAGAAACGGTAGCATCACCAGTTACATTAACTGTGGTCCTAAGCATATCTAAAGGCCTGTCAACTGCAAATATTAACGTTAGACCTATTGCAATTTGATCTGGTGTGAATTTTCCTACTGCTTGTAAGACTATAACTAGCATTACCATCCCTGCACCCGGCACCGCAGCAGACCCTATCGAAGCCATTAAAGCCGTTAAAACTATGGTTAATTGATCCATAATGGTTAAATCTACACCTAAAGCTTGGGCAATAAATACTGCAGCTACTGCTTGATAAAGACTTGTACCATCCATATTAATGGTAGCTCCAACTGGTAAAACAAAACTTGACACTTCTTTATCTACCCCAATGTGCTCTTCTACCCTTTCCATTGTAACTGGCAATGTCGCTGCACTAGAACTGGTTGTAAACGCTAATAACTGTGCTGGAGCGAGTTCTTTTAAAAACCAAAATGGATTCTTTTTTGTAAATATTGTAACGAGAATTAAGTAAAAAACAATCATTAGCAATAAACCACAAAGTACGGCTATCGAATACATGAGAAGCTTTTCAAGAATTTCCGGACTTTCAGAAGATACCACCACTGTAGCTAGTAATGCAAATACAGCAATTGGTGCTGTCAGCATGATTAAATCTACCATTTTTAGAATAATGTCATTCAAACCATCAAAAAAGTCTTTGATTGGCTTGGATTTCTCTTCTGGCACTAGCAACAATGAGATCCCAAAAAAAATAATGAAAAATATAACTTTTAGCATACTACCATTATCACTAAGCGCACTAAACAAGTTTGAGGGTACCATATCAACTATAAAATCTAATGGTCCACTTTCTTTCTGAGAAGTAGCGGTTGTCATTTTTTGCTCAATACTAGAATTACCGCCGTAGGCCTCATTTAACTGGACAATTGTTTCTTGAGAAACTCCAGCGCCCGGTTTAATGATATTAACAATTACCAATCCTATTGAGATGGCAACAATGGTTGTTCCAATATAAATCAATATAGATCTTCCTCCTATTTTGGCAAATTTCGAAATATCCTTTAAATCTGAAATGCCTTTAAGCAAAGACGCTATGATCAGTGGGATGGCAATTAATTTTAAAAGGTTGACAAATATGATTCCTAAAGGTTTAATCCAGTCTATTACAAACACTTTAATCCGACTAAACTCCAATTCCTTACCATTAATCATTCTAATTTCAACGATTTCAGCTCCCCAGCTCGTATTTAAAAAAATAATTGGAACAATGATCCCTACAAGCATTCCCAGAATTATTTTCCAATGCAGGGGAAGTTTTTTGAGTTTTGACATGGTAAGATATTATGGGTTAGTAGCCGTATTTATATTCCTTAAATATAGAAAAACGACTTGGACTAACCTGTGAAGGCCAACTATTATTACCAGTATCTACATCTGCGGTTTCAATGAATGGGTCCAATTGCACAGATTTTACTGTTTTTTCGAAAATAAAAACCTTAGAAACATTGTAGTTATTTCTTTTCCAAATTTCTGCTGGAATGCGAATGATTTCTTGGGTACTATCATCAAAAGTAAATTCTAAGATAATTGGCATCACCAGCCCACCTAAATTTTCAAAATCTAACTGATAGAATTCAAATCCTTTATTTAAAAGTGCTTTTTCTTTGTCAGTCAAACTTTCAAGCAATTTCTGATTCTTCATTTTCTGACGCTCTGATAAAGCATTTGGGTTTTGACCAATATACTGATCATTTAAACTCGGTGTACGCTCATTTTCAGTCTCTTTAATCGACTCTCTATTCCTGATGGTGCTAATATTTTCTGGAGCAGCTTTGCTGACCTTTTCATTAAACGCTACTTCTTTTTCTTCATTCAAAGAATTTATTTGAAAGTGTGATACGTTATTTAAAGCAATATCAACATGGTCGGTAGTCATAAACCAACCTCTCCAAAACCAGTCCAAATCTACTGCACTGGCATCTTCCATTGTTCTGAAAAAATCAGCTGGCGTAGGATGCTTAAACATCCAACGCTGAGCATACGTTTTAAATGCAAAATCAAATAACTCTCTTCCCATTACTGTTTCTCTTAAAATATTAAGCGCTGTTGCCGGTTTTCCGTATGCATTATTACCAAATTGTAATAATGACTCTGAATTGGTCATGATGGGTGCAATATTTGATTTGTCACCTTTCATATAATCGACAATTAAATGAGCCGGACCTCTTCGAGATGGATAATCTCGCTGCCATTCTTGTTCAGTTAAGTACTGAAGAAAAGTATTTAAACCTTCATCCATCCAGGTCCATTGTCTTTCATCAGAATTAATAATCATTGGAAAATAATTATGTCCAACTTCATGGATGATGACGGAGTGCATGCCATACTTAGTTCTTTCAGAATATGTACCATCTGGGTTAGGACGCCCCCCATTAAAGCAAATCATGGGGTATTCCATCCCTATTCTATTTGTATGCACAGAAATAGCAACTGGATACGGGTAGTCAAATGTATGTTTCGAATACGTTTTTAAGGTTTGAACAATTACCCTGGTAGAATACCTTTCCCATAAGGGGTTCCCTTCTTTAGGGTAGAATGACATGGCCAAAACGTCTCTTGAGTCTTGTTTAACCAATTGAGCATCCCAAATAAATTTTCGAGAACTTGCGAAGGCAAAATCTCGAACATTTTTAGCCACAAAACGCCAGGTTTTTGTATCTGACGCTTTGCTTTTTTCAGCTTCAGCTGCTTCTTCAGGTGTTACTATAAATGATGGTGCATCAGTTGATACTGCAGCTAATCGGCTATTTTGTTCTGCAGTTAATACCTTTTTTGCATTGACCAATAGCCCTGTAGCGGAAACAACATGATCTGACGGAACAGTTAAATCAACAATATAGTCCCCAAAAGGTAAAGTAAACTCTCCATTTCCTAAAAATTGTTTGTTTTGCCAACCTTCAACATCATTATAAACACACATTCTTGGAAAGAACTGTGCTATGGTGTACAAATAATTATCCTCCTCTTTAAAATACTCTAAACCAGAACGCCCCCCTATTTCCATTCGGTTATTAATTTTATATGACCACTTAATCCCTAGGCTCGTTTTACCACCAGGCATTAGTGCTTTTGGTAAATCGACCCTCATCATGGTATTGTTTATTGTATAAGGCAGCTTATTTCCTGATCCGTCAACCACTTCTGTTATTTTAAAACCTCCATCAAATTCCGCATAATCAAGGTGTCGTTGCAAGCTTCCCTTGAAGGAAAAGGAACCAATATCTCCACTAGATATTAATTTAGTATCAGAACCTTTAGCCCTCATATTTTGATCCAACTGCAACCATAAATAAGTCAATTGGTCAGGAGAATTATTAGTGTAAGTTATCCTTTCATCACCTGAAATAGTCTGATTATCATCATTTAACGTAATTTTCATCTGATAATCTGCCTTTTGTTGATAATATTGATGCCCAGGCGCACCAGAAGCCGTTCTAAACACATTTGGTGTAGCCAATTCTTCTTTTAATTGCTTAAATTTATTGACATCTTGCCCAAAAGACATTGATGTAATTAATAAGCCGACAATTGCAAATATTTGGTTTTTCATATTTTGTTTTTTGGTTGAACTCGGATCTTTCTTTAAGCCCTAATCCTTTTTTTTACTTTTATTCCTTACTAACATTTAGCTAAAAACAAGACAATTAAAACTTAATCTCTCCCTCAGCTAAGTCTTTAGTACAAGTTACACTTTTAGTTATACCGTTAAATTTATAGTGCATTAAATTCTGTTGCTTCGAAAATAATTGAAATAAAATTGAGTTTTGAAGAATAATGTGTGATGGGTCTAAAACCTTTGTGAACGTAAAATAAAAAAATAATTGATCCCTAACGTCTACTTCTTTCCCCACGTAATTTAATTTGGCTTTTTGATGACCTGAGGTTAGGTGAATATGCTGATTAATATACGATCGAATGAATAAATCCACATCAGAACTATCTTTTACATCTTCCATATGAATATGACGATTGAATTTTGTTTCTAATATGTGCTCAAAGTCATGCGCCGTCAATTGCAAAGACACCTCAACTTGCTTTAATTTTGGATTATATTCCAAATTGGCGATTGAAATATAATGTTTGTGACCAAATGAGGTTAAGCTCAAAGCCATTATCATTAGGAAGGTACATAATTTTTTCATTATAATATTTTTTTAGGAACAAAGGTGACATATTGAAAGTTACGGTAGCGGACAATAGGCGTTGTTTTATCATATGGGATGCCCTGAACTACAATTTTCTCATTGGAAATGATGACCCGATTCGGGTCGATTAATTTAGACTTTAAATAAGCATATAATCGTTCCTTACTAATGTGTAAATGGCTGTATGCCCAATATTCATTAGACTTTCTTTCATCCACTATCAGGTTAGAGGCAGATGACTCCGTTCTTAGGTCAATGAATCCATTTCGTTGAATTTCATAAATTAAATAATCAGCAAATTTTTTAAACACTAATGAGGTGGTATCTATGCCAATATAATAGTAATCGTAATTGACTATATAAGGCTTAGGGCGCTCAAAAGAAAGATCAATATTTCTTTGATTCAGATAATTAGGTATTAATTTGACGTACTCATAATCAAAATACATAGGTTGGGTAAAATTCTTTGTTTCAAATTCTGGTCCCTGAACTGTTGTGATTACATTTACCACCAGGGTTTTACCAGTTTCCTTAAAGAATTTTTCTTTTAAAAAATCAGCGACCTTTTCTCCTTTATTCTTGGCTACTAAATAGGGATCGACATAAGGTTTTTTGGGGTATTTTGATGATGAAGATTCAATAGTAATTTGCAGGTTTTTGCCCGTGTTGGCATAAACGGTTAAAGCGTTCCAAAATTGATTGAATTTTACTGAATTAATTGGCAGATGATCATTTTCAGTAAAAAATTGCGTTTTATACGTTGGTAGTAAGGGTATAACAATATCTTCAGGTTTTTCGACATATTTTATCACCTTAGCAGCTTCTTTATCTTTGTTATCGTATAGCAGGAACTTATATTTTGTGCTGGCATGTGTAGCTATTGTATCGTAAATGATTAAAAATTCATCTTTCGAAATACCACTAGATGCTTTCAGTTTTTTATAAAGTGATCGACTAAATTTTTTTGCCATTTTAATCGCATTTTTTCGACCAATAGATTCTGGCACATAAACCAAAGCATTTAAAGCAATTTTACCATTTCTAAATAACTTTGTATCTATAGTAGAATAATTCACATCACTGAGTAGTTGCTCGTTAGTCGGGTTAGCGTCCATATTGTAATTTAAAATATGGTAAGATTTTTTTTCTATTTTACGATTAGTCATTTTAATAATACTCTGCTTAATCTTGTCATCATTAAATCTAGCAGAATGGACTTTTATTTGAGCAACTGACCATGCTGGAATTGTGTTATCGTAAACAAAAACTGGCGTATTAAAGGTAATGTTAGCCATTTCATATTCACGACTAATCATTTCACGCACTAACTTTTTTTTCAGATATGAGGCCATTCTTTCTAAATCTTCAATTAATGATTTATCTTTAAGTCTAATTTCCATGCCCACTATGGTAAAGTTGTAATAATCTATTTCAAATGTGATGTCGTTTGAAAAATCTACACATTTATTTAAATCAAAATACGAGGTATCGTATGGTGATATTGGAAAAAAGTAAATCGGTGCTACTTTATAGTCAATTAGTTCTACTGGAATTTCAGTTTTTTCCTTAGGTTCTCCAACCACATTGCCAATGAGTTTAAGGTATAAACTATTTTTTTCGTGTCCTGCTGTTAAGGTTTCTAAATGAATTGTTTTTTGAAACAGTCCAACTCTATTCGTTGGATCGTATGAAACCTTTAGAAAAATGGTTTGACGCGGATAAATAATGGTATCTATTGATATAATAGCAGTGCATCCGCATGACGTTTCGATATTTGTAATTTGGATTGTATCTCTATAGTAAGGATTCTGTATTTCAAAATTAGTGACTATTACCCCATTATTCTCAAAAATATCTCCTAAGTCGTTAGTTGACGTCTTGACTCTTAACTGGGCAAAGAGGCTAAAAGACCATAAAACTGATATGATGAAAATAAATCCTTTCATTATATTGGTGCCACCATTCTCATCATTTCAGCGCAGGCAATCGCCCCAATAGTACCTACAAAATAACCTAATACCGCCAACAATACACCAACGGTAGTTAGTGCCGGATGAAAGGCTCCAGCAACAACCGGAGCTGATGCGGCTCCTCCAACATTAGCCTGACTGCCAACTGCCAAAAAGAAATATGGTGCTTTGATGAGCTTGGCAACAAGTAATAGTAAACCCGCATGAATCAAGATCCAAATAATCCCGACGAAAATCAAAAATGGTTTATCTAGAATGGTAAAAATGTCCATTTTCATCCCAATAGCCGCTACTAGAATATAAATAAACATTGATCCAAATTTTGACGCACCAACTCCTTCTAAATTTCTTGCTTTAGTAAACGAAAGTGCAAATCCGAAAAAAGTTGAAATTAAAACCACCCAAAAAAACTTACTGGCTAAAACAGACTCTTCAGGTTTATTGCTAATGCCTTTAAAAAAGTCGGAAAGCAGGTCTCCAAAAAAATGGGATAAACTCACCCCAACAAAAGCAACACCTATTATTTTCATATAATCGGTTGTAGTTGGAACACGTTTTACAGATTTTTCAAAATCCTTCATTCTGGTCACTAAACTATCAATTGCACTTGTATCCGACTTCAGCCATTTGTCAATCTTAGCCTTTTTTCCTATGCCTAAAAGTAAGAATGCCATTAATAAATTAGCCACAAAAATATCAACAGCCACCATACCAGTATATAATGACTGGTTATACTTATACACTTCTAACATAGCCGTCTGGTTGGCTCCTCCTCCTATCCAGCTTCCTGCTAATGTTGCAAAGCCACGCCATGCTGCATCAAAACCTTGTCCACCAACTGTTTCAGGTGAAATGTAGGACATAATCCAAATCGCAATAGGTCCACCAATCACAATCCCGACGGTAGCTGTAAAAAACATGATCAATGCTTTGGGTCCTAATTTTAAAATACCAGGAATATCGATACTCAATGTCATTAAAATTAGGGCGCCAGGTAAAAAGAAGTTTTTAGCAATAGTATATAAATTCGAATAATCAGCAGAGATAATATTAAAAGAAGACAACAAGCCAGGAACAAAATAACATAAGAATAAAGCAGGTATGATTTTATAGAACTTCTCCCAACCACCCTTTTTAGCAGCCGTGTGGAAAATGATGGCAAGAATCCCCATTAACAGTCCAAACACTATTTTATCATCAGCAATTAACGGCGCATTATTGGCATCAGTTGCTGTACTTGCCGCACTAAAAAACAATCCTATCATATTCTTTCTATTATCATTTTACAAAACCATATGATATTAACTAATGAGTTATAGTTTACGTTTATAAACGTTTATAAAACATTTATAATACTATAAAACAATGCAATACCAAAAATCAATTTAAATTATATGTATTTGAAAATCGCTTTCTAAAGCTAATATAATGACTAAGCAAGCATGGCTTAAGGCATTAAATTAGTCCTCAGGCTTGACCCTCGGTTGGCTAAAGTATCAATTATTAATCCAAACTGTTTATTTTTTATATTTGCATCTTTAAAAATTTATCAACAATGGAAAAAGTAATCTGTGGAATTCAACAAATGGGAATTGGTGTACCTGATGTTCAAGAGATCTGGAAATGGTATAGACAAATGTTTGGTACTGATGTTCGAATTTTTGAAGAAGCCGCAGACGCCCCATTAATGACCAGATATACTGGAGATACTGTTCACAGCAGAACTGCCACCCTAGCTATTTCAATGGAAGGTGGCGGTGGCTTTGAAATATGGCAATTCACCAGCCGTCCAACAGTTAAAGCCAATTTTGATGTACAATTAGGAGATTTAGGAACTTATGTTTGCAGAATCAAATCTAAAGATGTTGATGCATCCTATCACCACATGAAAGCCAATGGTGCCAAGCTGTTAGGAAAAGTTGAACTGACGCCAGTAGGCGGAAAACACTTTTTTGTACAAGATCCAAATGGTAATATTTTTAATGTAGTAGAAGGGTCAGGATGGTTAATGGATACTAAGCACGCTTCAAAATGTGGCGGTGTAGCAGGCGCACTTATTGGCGTTTCTGATATTGATACTTCGTTAAAATTATATAGAGATGTTTTAGAATACGAAACCATTGTTTATGATGAAACTGGCACTTTTGATTGTTTTAATGGTTTGCCATCTGGCAATAAAACCTATAGACGTGTTTTACTGAAACATAATGCAGAACGCCAAGGTCCCTTTTCTGAACTTTTTGGACCGACGGAAATAGAATTGGTACAAGCGATAGATCGTACACCAACTAAAATATTTAAGGATCGCTTTTGGGGCGATTGGGGTTTTATTCACTTATGCTTTGATGTGAGAGGAATGGACACCCTTAAGCAGGAATGTGAAGCAGCAGGCTTTCCATTTACAGTAGATAGCGGCGATACTTTTGATATGGGAGAAGCCGGTGGGCGATTTTCATATATTGAAGATCCAGACGGGAATTGGATTGAATTCGTTGAGACTCACAAAGTACCTTTAATGAAAAAGTTAAATTGGTATTTGGATTTAAAAAAGCGTGATCCTAAAAAACGCTTGCCAAAATGGATGGTCAAAGCCATGCGATTTGGGAATCGGGTAAAGTAACTCAACCTGCACTTTGTTTTATTAACTTGCAGCTTTGTTTTAGACAAAAAAACCCCATACTTGAGTACGGGGTTAACGATTAAAAATAAGCTAAGCTGACAATTTATTGTCTAAATTAATACTTACTATTTCTGCTTATTTATTGACCGCAATAACCGAAATAATTAATTTTTTTTTCTCATCCAAAAAGATGATATTTGCATTAATTAATACAATTAGACGAACAAATAAAATCGTATTTATATGAAATGGAGCACATTGTTATTTTTATCACCTTTTAGTTATAATCAATTGCTCAATATTACATTCAATGCTGTTAAACCATCATTTCACTGCTAAATGACAAGGTACTTCCAACGCATTACTATACTCATTAGTCTTTTCCTTTCCGTTTTTCATTTTACGGCATGCCAAAAAAGTGACTCAAACCTGCAAGACTATATTAAATATTCACTTGCATTTAATGTGGATGAGAAAAACCGATTTACAATTGACAATGTTGAGCAGATTCCATTTGTCAAAGATAAAAATATGAATCTTGGTTTTTTTAGGGGAACCATATGGATAAAAATCAATATTGAAAATCTGACCAATAATCAACAAGAAGCTGTGATTTTGAATAATGATAAATTCAATAGAAGTTATCGGTTTTATAAGCTCGATACCACTCAAAGAAAATTGATTTCTCAATCCAATCGTATCAAACTCACCCATTACGACCACCGTTCATATAGCTTTACAAGTCCTAATTTTAAAATGGTTTTGGCACCGAAAGAAAAGGCCACATACTATGTAAATACCTATAGTGATGGACGTGTAGTTGCTGCGGCTTCAAAAGTATTGATGTTAGACCAATATTTAAAAAAAACCAATCAAGAAAGCATTAGCGATACTTTATTCTATTGCACCGTATTAATTATATTCTTAATTAATTTGTTTTATGCTTTTGTGTTGAAAAAGAAAGTATTTGCGTTTTACATTTTGTATATCTGCTTTATAGGCATGCTTTATTTAGGTCTAGACGGTTATTTATTTGCCCGTGGTTTGCCACACCATGCTATTGATCATCTTGTATTTATTTTTCTAAGGTTAACACTATTATTTTTTATACTGTTTTCAAGTGCCTTTCTTAACTTCAAAGCTCATTTCCCAAAACTATACCGATATGCCATTACAACTAGTATCGCTGTTTTTTCAGGAATGACTTTATATCAATTGGTATTTTATTATTCATCTATTCGTTATCTACATGTCATAGAAAACTTCGTTGCCCTGGGCTCTTTTCTTTTAGTTTTTGTGATTATTATATTATCTATTAAAAATAGTATTCCCGAATTAAAATACTATATAGCAGCTTTATCATGTTATTTCTTTTTAATTGCCATTGGCCTTATTTTCTCACATTTCGGATTAGATGCCAAAATGAACATACAGTATTATACATTCTTTAGAATAGGTACCATCATTGAAATTGTAATATTTACTTATACCATTGTGGTTTTAATGGGCAAGAATGAATTAGAAATAAATGAAGTAAAAGCCAAGTCTTTGATTAAAGAGGAAGAATACAAAAAGAATTTAAACATCAAGTTGGTTGAAAGTCACGATATTGATATTGATTTAATCAATTCAAAATTATCAGAAACCCTGTCTACTAAGCTAACTAAGCGAGAACTTGATGTATTAGTAGAATTATGTAAAGGCAAAAAAAACAAAGAAATATCTGAAAGTCTTTTTATCTCAGTTAATACTGTAAGAAGTCATTTATTAAAAATGTACGAGAAAATGGGTGTTGAAAGTAGAACTCAAGCCATAAAAATGGCTGAGAATCTGAGTCGCTTGGAAAAAGATAGTGAATGATTTAGATTTGTCAAACCAATCATTCAATTAGTAATGGCACAGTTTAAAATCAAAAAGCAAGCATATACAAGAATGTATACACCCGCTTTTTAATCATTATTGATATCTAAAAATTGAAATAACTTATTTTTCTTTTATCAATTTAAGCTGGCGGTATTTATCATGACTTATTAATTCAACAATATACACCCCGCTTTCAAGGTTGGATAGGTCTATCTCAGTCAATTCAGAATTAACAGGTTCGTTAAGTATGAGTTTTCCTTCTATGCCATATAACTTAAGCCTATAATCCTCTCCTTCAACATAATTAGCTATTTGAACGGTAGTCAACTCACTAGCTGGGTTTGGCATCAATTTGAAGGTAAATTCTGAATTAATTTCAATCTTGTCATCACTTAAGACTTCACTAGATCTAAGCTCACTCGTTACAAGATCCACCCGCATAGTAAACGTTTCTTCCTGAGCTGTAGAAATCAAATCTCCACTTGCTGGCACTCCTAACATGTAGCCCATTTGATAACTATAACCGCCACCAATAAAAGCATGTCCAAAGTCATCAGTGGTAATCCCATAAGGTCTGTGACGTGAAGACGCTGATGTGCTTGTCGTGACGTTATCCCACTCATAAACCCCAGTTGCAGCATCATATGCCACCACGTATAAATGGTGCAGGCCTCCCAAAGGGCCGAAATAAGGGCGAATAGGTCCTCCGGTACAGTGCATGTCAGCTCTGTATGTACCTGTATAATAAGCTTTACCTTCCTGGAATGCTACTGCATAACCAAACACTCTATTGTTAGTACCCAAATCAGTATGATTAGTCATTGGCCAAATTATTCCTCCGGTATTATCAATGGTACCAAAATAGGCCTGTCTACTAGATCCAGGTGTCAGCGGTAAATCATCTCCAATCATCCCAAAAATATTAGTTGCATTTCCATGATAATACCCTGTAAAGTAAGCACTTCCTGTTTCTTCATCAACTGCAATCCCCTCACCAAACATATGACCATTGACAAAGCCTTGACGCAAAAATGTTTGTGTGGGTATAATGCCATCTTCATATCTGGTAATAAAAGCATCTCTGGTAGTTGTTGTTACTATTCCTGAGCCAGGCACTAAAAGAAGTTGACCTCTAAACCCCCCGATCATCCATAGACTTCCATTGTCTCCCATGTCTTCATCATAGTCAAGATCTCCTAAGTAATTTGCTGCATCAGTTTTTGGACCAGTTATTAACCAATCAGCTGTCCCAATTGTTGTCAAAGATGGGGTATACCGTTCAGTAAAAATACTGAACGTTAGTGTTGGGTCACTGCTAATGCCCCCCACATAGATTTTTCCGTTATTTTCGTTTACCGTTATGGCACTAAGACGGGTTACTGTATTTAAGCTGACCGCATCAATATAGTTAATTGCACCATCATTCATGTTAAAACTAGCCACGTACCCTTGTTCTCCTGGGCCTGCGACTGTTGCATTTGAAGGAGCACCTGCATCAAATCCAATGCCTCCATTGAAATGAATCTCATCCTGAAAGTTCCCCGCTACATAGACCAATCCATTACTTTCATCTAACGTAATTCCTATACCTTTATCCCAATCAGTATCAATGCCATCCACATCATCCGACCAGGCGACCCATAATAAGTTGCCACAGTTATCATATTTAGCAACATATGATTTTGAATTAAATGTGCCTGAAGCAATTAATTCAGGAGTATAAATCCCTGCGGCAAATGTTGTTTGAAAAGTGTATTCTCCAGTGATGTATACATTCCCTGCATTATCAGTAATGACGTCCTCGGCATGGTCCGTTGTTCCAGCATCCGTTGATTGATGCCAGAAACCATCATTCACTTCAACTGTAATGCAGCCGCAGTCGCCTTCAAACATCCCACAATAATCCTCTTCTAACTCTCCGCAAAATGCCTTGCCTCTTGCACAATAAACTGTTGTGACTTCAGGGGTCACATTAATACTTGTTCCGGTGCCAATTGGATCTGAATCGCAATCACTTTCGTACCACTCCCAGTACTCGCCATCATTAAGATTTCCTCCTATGATAGTTAAATTAACACCTCCAGGATCATCAGAACAAGTTGCAATTGGATCACTTTCGATTATGGGTACGTCCGGTAACGTTTTGTATTCAAACATGTAAGCCGCTCCAGCACTAGTTAAAGCTAAATCAGTCACGTCATCAATGTCTTCATCAAAACTATGAAAGGGAGCACCTACAATAATGTTGTCTTCGTGTAAAGCAACAGAACGTCCATAAGAATCTGTTGATTCACGATCTGGGGCGCTAAATTGGAAATCAAAATCCCACTCGTCGTCCAGGTTTTTCTCATAAGTATAAGCTGAACCAGCCCATCCATCAGTTTCGTCGCATTCATTTGTGCTACGCATAGAAGCACCAACTATTAGTCTATTATCCCACAATTGTATGTCATGCCCAAACCTTTGAGCTGTAGGAACATCCAAATTTGGGACTATTTTATTTATCCCTGGAGCGTTTGCCCAGGTTCCTGCATCAAGCTGATACATATACACTGCTCCTACAAACTGGTCAGGGAAATATAATGTTCCTGACGCATCACTTTGATTGCTAACAGAACCGACTCCAAGATCAGTTTCATTAATCGTAACAGACGTTCCGAAAAGATCTCCTGGTACTAAATCCACTGGTACCAATTGTTGTGATTGTAACCATGAAGGCCCTAGATTGAATATGTAAGCTGCACCTTCATTCGCAAGCCTACTTGGTGCACCTACAGCTGCAAATTCATCAAATATTGAAACCGACACTCCGAATCGATCGCCCCCCGTTCTATCTGATGCTACAATTTTGTCTCGAAAAACAAAGTTGCTACCATCCCAATGATAAATATAAGCTGCACCAGGGCTAACCAGAGGAACCGCACCAACCTCATTCGTGCTATTCAAATCAGCACCAACTATCAAACGATTATCAGTCATATCAAGCGAGTAACCAAACCTGGCACCTGTTTCAGCGTCAGGTGTACCTCCCAATACTGACTCATTTTGAGCTGTAACAAGTTGCTGAATAACCGCTACATCAGAAATAATTTGGTAAATATAAACGGCACCTGCCTCTATTACTCCATCAGCTGTAGAACCAATTGCTGATATCGCAATTGTCGTTCCAAATAATTTAACATCTGTTCCAAATCTTGCATTTGCTTCAGCAATTGGAAGGCCTGTGGCAGTGTCTCTTGCTAAAATTTTGTCTACCTGAACCCAAGTACAACTGTTAAACCTTCTAAAAAGATAGGCTGCACCAATATCATTAGTACTATCTCCAGGTGCCCCAACCACAGCATAATCGCCAAAAATCGAAACATTGGAATTAAATGAAGTAAATCCATCTCCTCCAAATAGATCAAATTCGTCACGATCGTCAGCAACAATTTTGTCAGTAAACGCAACAACTTCTTGCGCATGTGTTTCGTTCATTGCCGAACCATAAATTAGTAACGCCAACAGAACTTGTCTAAAATTAAATATTTTCATAATTAATTATTTTAAATTTCGTCTTACTCTATTTTTAAACTGGATTTTCAGACTTCCTCCACTGAGTGAACCTTTTTTCATACTTTGAGGTCATATCTGGGATTAGAAATAATCCATCCACTCATCATAATTACATATCAACCAAAACTTTATCTATCTGCAAATTTCGACTTGTTAGCTTGCTTTTTAATCACCTTTTTGAACGAGGCATTTAATTGGTATATATAAAATTCACCCTAACGAGAATCTTAGAGATCAACAAGCCTTATTAATCGTACATTAATTCTACAAAAGGTCAAGAAATACACAACCAAATCACAGCCTAACTCAGAATTAATAACTTATTTTTCTTTTATCAATTTAAGCTGGTGGTATTTATCATGACTTATTAATTCAACGATATACACACCGCTTTCAAGGTTGGATAGGTCTATCTCAGTCAATTCAGAATTAACTGGTTCGTTAAGTATGAGTTTTCCTTCTATGCCATATAACTTAAGCCTATAATCCTCTCTTTCAATATAATTAGCTATTTGAACAGTAGTCAACTCACTAGCTGGGTTTGGCATTAATTTGAAGGTAAATTCTGAATTAATCTCAGTCTTGTCATCACTTAAGACTTCACTAGATCTAAGTTCAGAAGTCGCCAAGTTGACTCTCATTACAAATGTCTCATCCTGAGCAGTTGAAATTAGATCTCCACTAGTAGGAGTACCGAAAAAGTATCCCATGTGATAGCTATATCCTCCTGCAATAAAGGCGTCTCCAAAGTCATCAGCAGCAATGCCATAAGGTTGGTGGCGCGAAGATGATATCATACTTGTTGTCACATTGTCCCAAACAAAATCACCCAGTAAAGCATCATATGCAACCACATAAAGATGATGTTGTTCTAACGGTCCATCATAATTTCGAGGTATAATTGGAGAATAGAACATGTTATCTCTATAGGTCCCTGTAAAGTATGCATTCTCTTCCTGAAATGCGACTGCGTATCCAAATACATTATTATCAGGTCCTCCATACGTATGGCGTGTGGTTGGCCAGACAGAGGTTCCTACAGCATCTATTGCTGCAAAATAAGCATGTTGATTCGCACCAAAAGTAGCCGGCAAGAATTGTCCTATCATACCAAAAATATTAGTTAGAGGAGATGGACTCCTATAATGTCCTGTAAAATAAGCATTTCCTGTTTCTTCATCCACTGCAATGCCTTCACCAAACATTTGACCATTTACAAACCCTTGTCGTAAGAATGTTTGCGTGGGAGTAACCCCATCTACAAATCTGGCAATAAATGCATCTTGGTTGGTTGCTGTTACAACTCCTGAGCCGGGAAGCAAGAGTAGTTGACCTCTAAAACCACCGATCATCCACAAGCTTCCATTGTCTCCTATGTCTTCGTCATAATCAAGATCACCAAGGTAATTTGCACCGTCGATACTTGCTCCTGATATTACCCAATCAGCTGGACCAATGGTTAATGCTGTTGGTGTGTACCGTTGTGTGAAAATTCTGAACATTAGTGTAGGATCACTGTTAATCCCACCAACATAAATTTTTCCGTTATTTTCGTTTACCGTTATGGCGCTCAGACGGGTTACGGTATTTAAACTGACCGCTTCAATATAGTTAATTACACCATCATTCATGTTAAAACAAGCCACGTATCCCTGTTCCCCCAGGCCTACAATCGTTGCGCTTGAAGGTGGACCTGCATCAACTCCTATTCCCCCGTTAAAATGAATCTCATCTTGAAAATTACCTGCAACATATACCCTTCCATTGGTTTCATCTAACGTAATACTTATTCCGCGATCTGAATCGGTATAAATATCCGCTATGTCATCTGACCAGGCGACCCATAATAAATTACCACAATTGTCATATTTAGCGACATATGATTTTACATTGGATGATCCCGAAGTAATTGACTCAGCTGCAAAGGAACCGCCATCAAAAGTAGTCTGCATAAAATACTCTCCTGCAACATAAACATTTCCTGCATGATCGGTAATGACATCATTAGCATGATCTGACATTCCTAAATCTGTTGATTGATGCCAATAGCTATCCTCAAATTCTAATGTAATACAGCCGCATTCACCTGGCTCAAACCAATCGCATTCTCCCACACCTCTTGCACAATATGTTACACCATCTTCATAGTCAACCTCTATTGAAGTTGGTCCAATGGCAATTGGGTCTGAATCGCAATCTCCCTCATACCAAGCCCATTCATCTGCATCATTAAGATCTCCTGCAACAATAGTTAATGTTACGGTTTCTGCTTCTGTACATAACCCTAGATTGGTTTCCAAAGTAGGCATATCTGCTGGTTCATTTAATTCAAACAGAAATGCTGAACCGGCATTGCTAATCGTACCAAATGGGTAAAGACCATCAACATCAGGAACATCATTTTCATCTTCGACAGGTGCGCCTACAATTAAACCATCTCCAAATAAATCTACTCCATGCCCAAAATTATCACCGCCTGAAATATCTGCGCCCGAAATAATCTGAATCTCATTCCAATTACCAAAACCATCTTCTTCAAAAAGATAAGCCTTACCGCCTGCATTCCATTTACTACCAATAACAATTTTGTTCCCAGAAATTGAAACATCACTTCCAAAAAGCCTTCCATTAGAGCGGTCGCTTGCCGTAACCTTATCGACGAGACTCCAAGTTCCTAGCCCCCAATCGAGTTTAAAAATATAGGCAGAGCCTGCATTTATCATTGGCGTTCCTCCTCCTGATGCATCATGTTCATCATATGGAACCCCAACTACTAAATGTGTTTGATTCATTTCAAGCGTCCAACCAAAGTGATCCCAATTATCACCGAAGGGATCTAAAATATCTCCATTAAATGTGGTATGATGTGACCACACTCCGGCATCAAATTCAAAGATTTCAACTTTCCCATTTGAATAGGGACCTCCGGTAGAGGCGCCAACCGACGCATAATTAGATGAAATGGATACCGTACACCCAAAAAAGTCCATCCATTCGGGAGCATCAGAAACTACTTTATTTTGAAAATCATACTCCGTTCCATCCCATTCATAAATAAAAGCGGCTCCTTTATGGAGCATTCCCATGTCAACCCCATTTTCATCCGTCTTATCTGTATGATCACCCACAATTAAATGGGTTGATGACAGGTGTACAGATACACCAAATTCATCATCAGCTGCTTGGTCTTCACCTCCAGTATTATTAAATGCGTGAACATGCTGAATGATATTTGCTGAAGAGGCAACTATTTCATAGATGTAAACCAAACCAGATTCTACGACTGGACCCACACCATCTGCTCCATTATTATAATTACTCTTTGCGCCAATGGCAATAATATTTCCATGAATGGCAACGGAGGCTCCAAACTCCTCACCTGCTGTAGCGACTATAGTTCCGTCTAAGGCCTGAGCCACTATTTTGTCTCTGAATACCCAATCACAATCCTCAGGGATGTATTCATATAAATAAGCAGCTCCGGAGTACAAACCATATCCGTCTTCTCGAACGGCTCCTACAACTGCAAAATTACCATGAATGCTGACGCTGCCTGCTCTACCATTAGCATCCTCACCCCCACTACTAAATCGATCATTTACGCTACGATCTGTATCTGGTGCAACAATTTTATCTTGAAGCATGGCAATTTGTCCTGCCGCTCTATAACTTGAAAAGCAGAGTATGCAAATGATTAAATAAACTAGTTTTCTTGTTTTCATAATTGGCTATTTTAAATGTTGTCTTACTCTATTTTAAATTGGATTTTCAGATCTCCTCCATTGGGTAATGTTTATTTTATACCTCATTATGAAAAAACAACCGTTTCACTCATAAACACATATTAAATAATGAAATACCTCTCTACTAATTTCGATTAGTTGGCTTGTTTTTCGGTCATCTTTTTGGACGATTCAACAAAAATCATCCTTTTGGACGAGGTATTTAATTGGTATTTATAAAATTGATCTTTATGAGAACCTTGGAGATGAACAAATCATGTTAATCGTATATTAATTCTGCGATAGGTCAAGAAATACACAGTCAAATCACTGCCTATCTAAGAATTAATTGCTTATTATTGTATTGATATGTTGACATTTAATCCCCCATTCAATGAGACACTATTTACCCTTACTACTTTTAATATGCACTTTTATTCCAAAAACCTTACTTGGCCAAGATAGACCAAAACCTAAATTATTAGATTCTTTAACTTATGCATTGTCTCATGTTACAAACGATACCACTAAAGGTTGGCTCTTGTTAGAGTGGGCAGAAACGAAAAAATCGGGCACCAAAACGGAGAACGACATTGGTAATGACATTGCAAAGCAATGTTACCAGTTTGCTCAAAAAGCCTTACTAAATCAAACTGATCAAGCTTCTATAAAAAGCTTGCAACGGTTATTGGCTAAAGTGTCTAAATTACTAGTCAATACTTACAATTGGTATGCCCCCAATGACGATTTAATCACCTATTTTGAGGCGTGTATTACTTATAATGAAACGATAGAAAACTACGATTTGCAGTGTGAATGCATGAGAGACCTTGGCAGACACTATATGGTGACCGGACATCTTGAAAAGGGACGGGTATATTATGACAGTGTTATGCATATTGAGCGTAAAAATGGCGATTCTGTTGGACTGGCCACCTCACTGTCAAGTCTTGGAGATATTTACTACCGTAATGGAAATATGTCAGAAGCTAAAAAAAACATTGAAAAAGCCATTAAAATCAACGCCAATACCGAGAACTACATTGCAAATACTACACTCTTAAACCAAATGGGGCTCATCTATTATTCAGAAGGTAACTATTCTGAAGCGACTAACTATTATTTTGAAGCATTAACAATTGCCGATTCCTTGAATGATTATAGACGAAAAGCGACTTCATTGCATAATTTAAGCAACGTTTACCTACGTCAAAAAAACTATCAAAAATCGTTAGACTTTGCCTACAAGGCATTGGCAATTTGCCAGGATCATGAATTCAAATACGGGGAAGCCATGATTTATAATAGCCTGGCAGCTGCCTATTCAAAGTTAGAAATGCCCAATTCTTCAATCATCAATTATACAAATAGTTTAAACATTATGTATGAGTTTGATAGAATGCATGAAATTGCCAAATTAAAATTGAATCTTTCGAAGCTATATATAAAAGTCGACAGTCTTGACAAAGCTGAAAGTTTTTATCATGACATTATTAGCATTGCCAATACTGTTAAAAATCAGAATCTAATTTCTGGTGCGCATCTCGGTTTGGGTGCACTTTATTTTGGAAGAAAAAAAATTAAATTGGCCCTTATTCATACTAAAAAAGGATATCAGTTACTAAAAGAAGTTGATGACATCTATGCATTAAGAGAAGCAGAACTATTACTTTCAGATATTTACAAGAAGCAGAACCAGTGGAAAAAAGCGCTCTTTCACTACGAATCATATGTTAAATTAAATGACAGTATTACTAATATAGATACACAGCGAGAAGTCATTGAAAAAGAGGCCTCCTATCAAATTAAACATCATAAGGACTCCTCTGCATTGGCATTGCTTATTAAAGAAAATGAAATTCATCAACAGGAAAAGGATATCCAGCAGCTCAATCACCAGCAAAGAATGAAAAACATAACTATTTTCGTCTTTATTGTAGGTGTTCTATTCGTTTCTATCATTATTAGTTTATGGTTCAGAATTTATAAGCGAAATAAACGCCTAAAAGAAGCACAAATGCAAAAAGAAATTGTTTTAAAAATGGCAGAAATTGAGTCTTTACAATCTTCTTTGAACAATCAGTCTGAACAATTAACACCTATAAATGACCGTTTACTAGATATTTCAATTAATAATTATTTAGAGAATCCATTGTCCAAACGAGAACTTGATGTGCTAGAAGAACTCATTAGAGGTCATGATAATTTGAAAATTGCAAAGAATTTATTCATTTCAGTGAATACTGTTAGAACTCACTTATCTCGAATTTACGAAAAGCTGGAGGTCAAAAACAGACTTCAGGCAGTAAGTACAGCGAATTCAATCCGTATAAAATCGCAAGAAAAAAATGATTCTAACTTTGATTTATCATAAATTGAGAATCTGAGTCGTCTAAAATAAGCAGTAATTACTAGAGTTCTTAGGCTATTCTTATAATGGTAAAATATTCTTTTAGTATTATTATTATTTCTTTAATATTAATTTTCTGGTAAATACTTTGTCGGGCATTGTTGTCTTAAGTATATAGACGCCATTTGTAAAAGCACATAAATCGATATCATTTGTATTTGAAATTAATATTAGCTTACCACTTAAGTCATAGATGCGATTTTCAATCACCTCTAGGTCTGAATCAATCTTAAAAATTCCTTGTGAAGGATTTGGGAACACTACAATGGCTGAATTAAACTCAATATTCTCGTTTGAAGCATAATCATTCCCTAATAGCTTTTGAGTAAATGCATCTTGAGCTCCGTTTGAAAGGAACGTATATGGACTCCAAGATCCAGTATCAACAGAAATATTATTTGAAAAATAACCAGTTGAATAAATATCTCCATTTGCATTTGTTGTAATGGAATGACCCTCAGAATGTCCTACTCCACCAATTCTTTGAGCCCAAACAAAATCACCGTTAAGATTAAGCTTTTGAATAAAGGTGTTAGTGTAAAAATCAACTGCAGTAAGATTATAAATGTTGGGACCAGGATCAAAATCAACTATGTACCTGAAATTTCCGGTTACAAAAATATCATTATCATTACCCAGTGTTATTGATTGTGCCACATCTTCATTCAGTCCTCCTATCGTTTTAGCCCAATAAAAAAGGCCATTTGAATCTAATTTTTGAACAAAACCATCTAATTGACCGTTTGAACTAATGTTGAAAACACCCGATCCTGGATCAAAATCAACCGTATCCTCAAATGCACCAACTAAATAAACGTCACCAAAGTTATCATTAACAATAGAATATCCAACATCATCTTGTTGACCACCAAACGACTTAGCCCATTGAAAATTACCATTAACATCAAACTTTTGAACAAAAATATCAGTAGATAACGCTCCAAAGGCAGTCAAGTTATTGACTCCAATATTTGGATTAAAATCAACAGTTCCTGAAAAAAGGCCAGTGAGATAAATATTTCCGAATAAATCAGCATTTATTGAGCGTCCTGAACTATTGCTTCCGGAACTACCTTCCATAGACTTAGCCCATAAAAAGTCACCATTAGTATTCAATTTCTGAATAAAAATTTCCTTTGCCCCATTAGCAGTTAAATTGTATATTCCTGAGCCAGGATCAAAATCAACTGTGCCACCAAATTCCCCAGTGATATAAATATCATTATTGTTATCAATTGCAATGCCATAAGAATCATCATCTGTAAACGCACTTCCAATTGCCTTAGCCCATAAAAAATTGCCCTCAGAATCTAATTTTTGAACAAAAATATCCTTGCCTCCTTGAGAACTGATATTTTTTACTCCTGGACCCGGGTCAAAATCAACTTGTCCATTAAAATACCCAGTTGTATAAATGTTTCCAGCAGAATCTACCGCAATTGATCGTCCCATTTCGTGAAAGCTTGTATTGGACATTCCAGAACAAACACAACCAAACGATTTGGCCCACAGGAAACTCCCGTTTGCATCTAATTTTTGAATATAAATATCACCTAATCCTTTATCAGTTAGATTGTAAATATTTAGTTCTGAATCGTCAAAATCAATAGTACCAACAAAACTTCCCACAGTAATTACATTTCCCTCAATATCAATAGCAATTGATCGTCCCCTATCATTTGATGTACCACCAATAGATTTTATCCATTGAAAATTTTGAGCATCAGTTTTAAGACATAATAGACCAAAAAGTAAGGCAATAATAATTTTCATTTCAAAGATTTAGAGAATAATTAGTCAATTAATCAAAAACTCTCATCCCAATCATAATTTCATGTGTACCGGTAGACACACCTGTGATATTTGCTCCTCCAAACTCATAACTATAGCCGAAACGGTATTCTTCCAAAATATTCACTTGAATCATTCCCGCTAAACCATAGGTGCTTCTATACATTAAACCAAATCCAAAAATATCATTCCACATGGCATTGGCGCCAATATCTATTTGATGTGCTAGATAATCAGAACTTCGGTATAAAACAGATGGATACACCACCCATTTGGCTTCATTGATCAATTCATAGGTTGCATAAAAATTCATATGATCAACCAATCTATATTCTGAATTCCCTGCTTCAGTTTCCAAAATTAATCCTAGTGCCAAAACTTGCGGTACAGCTACTCCAACAGTTAATTTATCCCAGCGGTACATTAAACCAATATCAGATGTAAAACCTGCGTCAGATTGAGTAGATTGCAACAATAAATCATCTGTATAATCACTAGCTATGGCATCTTGAAATCTAAATCTTTGCTGAATAAAGCCTAAAGAAATCCCAGCAGACAGCCACGAATCGTCTGTCACTTTAAGGTGATAGGCATAAGTAGCTTTGGCATTAAAATTACTAATTAAACCGCTTCTTAAATTTCTAATATCTATGCCAAAACCATGACTACTTCCAAATCGATTATCCAAAACCAATGTATTTATAGTTGGGCTTCCATCCACTCCAACCCATTGGTTTCGGTGATTTAAATGAGCGGTGATACAATCATTCAAGCCTGCCGCTGCAGGGTTTATAAAATAGTTGTTTTGATTGTATAAAGTGGTTAATCCGAGTTGTTGAGCAGATAAATAATTGACTGTTCCCAACCCCATCCATGCTATGCTTAAAATAAAAAACTTTTTCATCATCTTTCTATTAATTATCTGATTAATGTAATACTTCCACTTACCGCTTCTTCACCCTCGCAAGAAATAACAAAATAGAAATTTCCAGCTGGCAGTGCGGAACCTTTGAATGTACCATCCCATAAGTTATCATACCCTTCTGATTCGTATACCAAATTACCCCATGAAGAGTAGATTTGAATCGTACAATCGTCTAACAAGTAATTTCCTTTGATAATCCAAGTATCATTCTTACCATCACCATTCGGACTCATAAAGTTGTTGGCTTCAATCACAAGGTTAACACTTATTATGACCGTATCAGAGGCTTCACAGCCATCCTCAGAAGTGACTAAAACAGAATACTCAGTTGTAAACATTGGGCTTGCGTCCGGAGTATCACCCATAAAGTCATCTAAACCTTCATTAGGTGACCATTCATACATATCAATATTCGAACCCGTCGCATCTATAGTCACTACTTTTCCAGCATCTACTGTTAAATCTGGACCTGCATCAATTACAGGTAGTGCATATCGAGTAATTTCTACTTCACAAGTGGCTTGATTGCCACTGGCATCTGTCACAGTATATTCATTAATAGTAATCCCTACAGGGAAAATGCTTTCACTTGGCAAGCCTGCTGTCAACTCAAAAGTTGGACTAGGACAATTGTCGGCTATCTCAGGATCTTCAACAATTAATACGGAATCACAAGATTCAAAGCTATTCGAACAAATGATGGTCGGTAATTGGGCGTCGACGATCTCGACATCAAAACTACAAGTAGCGGAATTACCTGCTAAATCAATGACTTCAAAAGTATTCGTCGTTATTCCTATTGGGTACTCTACTCCAGTATCTAAACCTGCAATTTGAGTGGTAATAGAACCTGTACAATTATCCAACCCAACAGGCACTGTGTATGAGGCAATACTGCCGCAAATATCCAAATCGTTGTTTTGTGTAAAATCAGCAGGACATGTAATGGTTGGCAATTCAGTATCAGAAATCACCACATCAAAACTACAAGAAGTAATGTTTCCTGCGGCATCTGTTACTTCAAAAGTATTGGTCGTTGTACCAACTGGAAATAAATCGCCAGTTGCCAAACCAGCCGTTTGGACAGTTATTGAACCAGTACAATTATCTACACCCACCGGGGTTGTGTAATTGATAATAGCACCACATTGGCCGATATCATTATCTTGGGCAATATCACCAGGGCACGTAATAGCAGGGAATTCCGTATCTGAAATCACCACATCAAAGCTACAAGAAGCCATATTTCCAGCAGCATCTGTCACTTCAAAAGTATTGGTAGTTGTACCAACCGGAAATAAAGTCCCGCTTGCTAATCCTGAAGTTTGAACCGTTGTAGAGCCAGGACAGTTATCTAACCCTACTGGTGCTGTAAAAGTCACCACTGCCCCACATTGACCAAGGTCATTGTTTTGAGCAATATCAGCAGGGCAAGTAATGGTTGGTAACTCCGAATCTGTGATCACAACATCAAAGCTGCACATGGCCGTGTTACCAGATGCATCTGTCACTTCAAAGGTATTGGTGGTGGTTCCAACAGGGAATGCACTACCACTAGCCAAACCAGCTATTTGAGCAGTTGTAGCTCCTGGGCAATTATCTAAACCAACAGGATCTGTAAACGTCACCACTGCACTACATTGCCCAATATCATTATTTTGAGCAATATCAGCCGGACAAGTAATGGTTGGTAATTCTGTATCGTTAATCACCACATCAAAACTGCAAGTCGTTATATTACCGGAGGCATCTGTCACTTCAAAGGTATTTGTGGTGGTTCCAATTGGGAAAACACTGCCGTCAGGTAAACCAGTTGTTTGAACTGTTGTTGAACCAGGACAATTATCTAAACCAACTGGGGTGGTATAATTAACCGTGGCCCCACAAACACCAACATCATTCGATTGTGTAATATCTGAAGGACAAGTAAGGGTTGGGAATTCAGTATCAGAAATCACTACATCAAAACTACAAGCGGTGACATTACCAGAAGCATCTGTTACTTCAAAAGTATTGGTCGTTGTTCCAATCGGGAAAACACTACCGTCAGGCAAACCAGCCGTTTGTACTGTTGTTGAAGCCGGGCAGTTATCTAAACCAACTGGGGTGGTATAATTAATTACAGCCCCACAAACACCAACATCATTGTTTTGAGCAATATTAGCCGGACATGTTATGGTTGGAAATTCAGTATCAGAAATCACAACATTAAAACTACAGGTAGTTACATTACCAGAAGCGTCTGTCACCTCAAAGGTATTCACTGTAGTGCCAATTGGGAAAACGCCTCCACTTGGCAATCCAGCTGTTTGAACTGTCGTTGAACCAGGACAATTATCAGCACCTACAGGCGTTGCATAAGTGATGGTAGCACCACAGACCCCAACATCATTATTCTGTGCGATATCGGATGGACAAGATAGTGTTGGAAATTCAGTATCCGTAATAATGATATTAAAACTGCAAGTATCTGTATTTCCATTGGCATCAGTGACTTCGAATAAGTTATTCGTTACCCCTACTGGGAACAAACTTCCAGGGGCCAGACCACCAATTTGAACGGTAGATGCGCCAGGACAATTATCTAATCCTACTGGTGGGTTATACATAATAACAGCTCCACAAACTCCAGGATCATTATTTTGAGCAATATCTCCAATACAGCTGATTACTGGCGATTCAGCATCAAATACGGTCACGTCAAAACTACATATTGTAACATTCCCAGCAGCATCTGTTACTTCAAAAGTATTGGTGGTTGTTCCAATCGGAAAGAAACTACCATCAGGCAAACCGGCTGTCTGAACAGTCACGTCTCCAGGGCAATTATCTGTTCCTACTGGTTCGGCATAATTAACAACTGCCCCACATGCTCCCAGATCATTTGGTCGAGAAATATTTGTTGGGCAATTAATCACAGGGTCTTCAGCATCTATGACGGTAACCGTAAAACTACAAGATGTTGAATTTCCTGCCACATCATCAACAGTATAAGTATTGGTTGTCACACCAATCGGGAAAAAATCACCAGGTAAGATACCAGAATCGAGGAATGTTGATCCAGCACTTAACGGACAGTTATCAGTCCCTAATGGTTCAATAAAATTCACAATAGCCCCACAATCACCAACATCATTGTTTTGGGTAATATTAGCCGGACAAGAAATCACTGGGTCTTCTGCATCTATTACTGTCACATCAAAACTACAGGTGGCTGTATTACCAGATGCATCTGTTACCACATATGTATTGGTGGTTGTTCCAACTGGAAATGTAGCATTAGGTGGCAAACCTCCAGTCAGGGCGACTCCAAAACCAGGACAATTATCTGCTCCAGTAGGCGCAACATATGGTACATCAGCAGTACAATCGCCTAAATCGTTATTCTGCGTAATATTGGTCGGACAAGAAATAGTTGGTAATTCAGTATCGGTAATAATAACATCAAAACTACAAGAGTCTACATTACCAGCTGTATCAGTTACCACAAAGGTATTCGTAGTCGTTCCAACTGGGAATAGGCTTCCGCTCGCTAAACCACTGGTTTGAACGGTCGTCGCCACAACACAATTATCGAAACCGGTCACTGGCGAAAACGTGACAATCGCCCCACATTGTCCAGGGTCGTTATTCATGGCAATATTAGCTGGGCAAACAATAGTGGGTTTAATTGTATCCATCATACTGACATTGAACGAGCAGGACGCCGTATTGGATCCAAAATCAACTGCCGTAATGGTAACAATGGTATTTGCAGTAATAATGGTTCCTGGTGCTGGTGATTGTTGTAATGAATCAATGGCACAATTATCCGCTGCCGATTGAAGTCCTCTGTAATCCGGTAAAATGACTTGGCAAGTCCCATCTAAATATTCGGTTTGATTGCCAATACAGGTAATGGTTGGTGGCGTATTATCTTGCGTATTAATCAAATTATTAAACGTTCTGGAGGCTGTACAACCGATTACATCTGTCACCGTTAAAGTCACATCAAAGGTATCACGTGTGGTATAAGTATGTGTCACATCTCCAATATTGGTTAAGGTATTACCATCTCCAAATGTCCATAAATAATTAGTTGGAGTATTGGCATGCAAGGTATTATCTGTAAAGGTTACGGTCAAAGGTGTACAGCCGGATGTTACACTTGGCGCAAAATCCACATTAGGACCTGATACATTCACATAATTCAACTTTGTTTCAACATCAAAACACCCATTGGCATAGGTTGTTGTTAAGCTAACCGAATAGACCCCTGGAGTGGTATACGTATGTGATGGATTTTGTAGGTTTGATGTATTGCCATCTCCAAAATTCCATCCCCAGCTTGTAGCAATGCCTGAACCACTAGATGCATCCAAAAAATCAACAGTTAATGGACCACAGCCAAAGGGTCCTCCAAAAGTGGCCCCTACATAAGTAAAGTCAGCTGCTGGAATGGTTACTGAAACCGCACTTTCTTGGGAAGAACTACAACCAGTTACGGTATCAGTCACGACTAAGGAGATGGTATAATCTCCAGGGGAAGTATAAGTATGCACAGGATTCTGTAAAGTAGATGTGTTCGGCCCTCCTGTAGGCCCCATATCTCCAAAATTCCAGAACCAGGTGTCTGGTAATGTAGACTGATCAGTAAAGAAGACCGTATGAGGGATCGCACATCCTATCTGTGGATTTACTGAAAAATCAGCAACAGGTGGTTGAACAATTACAGTCTGCGAAACCGTTCCCGTGCAAACACCGTTTGATGATTGAAGGGTAATGGTATACGTTCCTGTATCCGCGTAAACATGGCTATTGAACTGGAAATTAGAAGTGGTTCCATCTCCAAAGTTCCATTGCCATGAATTGGCGGTCGGGTTAGATGCATCCAAAATACCTATATCAGTATCCACACAAAGTAGATTTGATGGCAATGTAAAATTAGTCATAACCCTAACATTAGTTGTTAACTGGTCAATTAAATCATTATCACCTGGAATTGATGGACTAATCCTAACAACTATTGTATAATCGATAGCGCCATTTAAATTCGCCGGTTGAGAAAAAGTAAAGTTCTCCGTATTACCTGTGGTATTCAAAGCCGTAGGCGTAAATACTTCAGGAAAGGAAAAATTGACACCACCATCAATTGAAAATTGAAGTGTGATAGGAAGACCATTTAAATTCGTAGCACCGTTATTAGTAAGCTCTACGGTCACAGACTGGTTACCTGGGTTACTGATACAGGTCGCAGGCGATATAATTTGGGTAATATCAACATCTTGAGATTGCGCATGTACCTCTTGCTGATAAAAACCAATAAATAGACACGCCAAAAACGTGTATTTTATTTTTTTTATCATTCCAGATAAGTGAAATTTAGAATTTAAATGGGTTAACTTCGATTCGGGGTTTTTCATAAGTCAATTGTTAAATTAAACCGACAGCCTACAACAGGGCAAAAAGCTTAGTAAAGAAAATTGCGTGGTTATCATCATATTATATGCAACTAAAATAGCAATTTTTTTTAACATATTTTAAGAGAGTAGAAATACTTCACTTTTTGGAGTTGCGCTAAATAGCTTTTTTTAGTTAAATAATTACCTTAAAAATTGATAATCAAATTCTTAAAAACACGTTTAAGAATAGGTAATTGGAATCCCAGCTTTTTATTGCAACGAAACTGGTCCGGGAAGAATGGTTAATTAATTCAAATACCGCTTACGCCTTGTCGAACTTTAATAAGTTGATGTTTTTCTAAATATTAACTACTTATAAACAGTAAGCTCAGCAATTATCTACTTTACAATCAATTTCTTTTTAAGCAAGTCATGTTCGGTTTCTACAATCAATAAGTATAAACCACTACTCAGATTACTGGTGTTAACCACAGTTCCGTTTGTTACTTTAGATTTTACCAAAACGGCTTGTCCCAGTGCATCAATAACTGTAATGTTTGATATTGGCACTTTGGTTTTGAATACAAAATGGTCGACAACCGGATTTGGAAATACGACAATTTGATGGTCTAGTTCATTTTCAACTACTGAAGCGAATTGCATGGTAATGCATTGAGAGGTGTCAACACAATCACCATCAGTAATTTCAACGGCGTATTTACCTTCACTTGAAGGTGTAAAACTTTGACTCGTCTCGCCTTGCACCTTACTAAGGTTATTATTGCAATCTAACCATTGGTAGGACAAGCCGCTTGCATTTGCAATAAGTTCTGCCTCATTATGACTAACGGTGACATCAATTGCATTTGGAATGAGATGCAAGGTCACTAAACTATCTCCCCCGTTTGCAGCTGCACCATACATAAGGTATTCTGCTGTTTTATCGTTTACCGTATACGTTTCACCATCAATCCAGGTATAGGGTGAACAGGTATTCACTGTATCTTTTCTTTCATTTCGGTCGATATCAGTTCCTGATCGTTTTAATTTATGAACATATAGTGAGTAAACATGATAATTCACTTGCCCCCCGGTATACAAAAAAGAAGTTAAATTGGATACGCCAAACGGATTAAAGTTGACCACTTCCAAAAAACGGCCTAGGGTGATGATGTTGTTAAAACGATCAAGTATCATATCAGTCATGATTAAATTACCTTGATTGCCTCCATAGCTCACCACCCAATTATAAGTACCATCAAAATTCATACTGCCAACAATCACATCATCATTGCCATTAATACTTGTGACACCAGATAAGGTATTAAATGTTAAAGCGCCATTGATACTAGATGAAAAATAGATTCTTCCAAAATAATCAATCGCTAATTTTCTTCCAAATTCAACACCATAACCTCCGAAAGTATTAAACCAGTCCAAATGCCCGTTAGGATTCAATTTAAGAATGCAACCGTCATTATCATTACCACCCCCTGCAGTATTTAATACCATTGTAGTATCAGAAGCATGGTAAGTACTTAAATTGTTGAAATATCCGATTAAATAGCAATCATTAGAATGATCGCATTCTATGTCTGAAATAATCTGATCGTTGTATTGACCATTTATGGTATTGACCCACTGAAAATTACCTGCAGTATCTAATTTCAAAATGAACTCGTCTTTCCAATGGTCAGATACAATTAAGTGCGCATTCGTACCAGGATCCATATCTACGGAATCCTGATAATTCCCGGTTAAATAAACACCGTCATCAAAATCTAGCGCTACTGCTCTGGGGTGCACATTGCCTGAGCCGGGTATCCCAAATGTTTTTGCCCAAACAAAATGACCTGAAGCATCTAATTTCAGAAGATAGGTATCCCAACTGTAATTTCCTGTACCAGGGTTCACAACAGTATTGGTGCCCGTACCAACATCAAAGTCTGCCGTACCAGTGAACCCACCACAAAGGTAAATATTATCCGATTGGTCTACTACTACTTCAATCGACTTCATATAGGAGTTCCCTTGAATTTCTTTTACCCATATCAAATCGCCGTCGGTTGTAATTTTTTGTATAAAAACATGTGGATTTGTAGTTGGGGCAAACATATGATGAACCCCAGCACCAAAATCAAAATCTGCCTGTCCATAATATTTTCCAACTAGGATAAGATTCCCATCATGGGTTGTTTTAATATCAGTGAATTTTGAATAATCATTTGATTGCAACGATTTTGCCCAAATAAAAGCACCATTGGAATCTAGCTTTACCAAATAGCCCGTCGTCACGGTTGTAGAATCTATGACCGAATTCAGACCAGGATCTAAATCGATAATACCCTTATAGGTTAAACAATTGTAAATATTACCATCCTGATCGGAAGCAGAAGATGAGATATTGGACGAACTAAGCGATTGATCGATATAAAAAGGTTTAGCCCATTCAAAATTGACATTTTGCGAATGTCCTGCATGGCATATCACAAAAACCAATACGACAATAATATATCTCATTTCAGTAAAACAATAAAAACAGATCAAATGTAGTAAATATCAATGAGATAAGAGCCAATAATTATTAAAAAGTATTTAGAGTGAGATAAGATATTCGGTTCATTGAATCACTCATCAATGCGAAAATTAATCTAATGCCGGTTATCACAATGAATATAGATTGGAGATTTATCTTTTTCAATAAAGCTGATCCTTGGACAACCAAACGATTGATACATAAATCCAAAAATAACCGGAGGTTGGTTCTTGAATAATTGACCTGTGAATTGGCTGAAATAAGTTTTATCTTTATTCTCAACCCTATTCAACATGGCAGGCCCCGCACCTTCCGATCCTTGATAGATTTTTTCGAATAAAATGGTTTTGGTCATTGAGTTGACCACCACCAAATGACGGGCATACCTACTCCCATTTTCACCCATATTTTGAATAAAATAAGTCATTCCATTCATTTTAAACTGGTAGGTCTCCCCTCTTTCAAAGTTTTTTAACCGAGAGTCTGACTTGGGTAAGGTAACGTTTTTCGGAAATTGATTTGGGTCCGCTTTTTCCCATGAAATGGGTTTCATTTGACCTTTTGTAAATGGGTTTGTTTTTCCAATGGATACCAATACATGACTATAATAACGACCGAAGCCTTCTAAATAGGCTGGATTAATCTCAAGTCCTATCATGTATTCGTTTTGAGACATATATTCATAATCGGTTCTGGTATAGTTGTTCAAAACGGCAACTACCTTTAAGCCCTTGACATAGAATCTCAACAATTTGTCTTTCGCATAATCATAAATATGTACCACATCATGTTCTGAAATGCCAGTGGCTTTTAAACACCGTTGCCTATAAATGCCATTAAGTTGGACATATTTTGGCGCATTCTTCTGCTTAAAGTAAGCACTAGGCAAAGCTAATGTATCTTCATGGTCATTAAACCAATACCGATCAGATAATGATACAAAATGAACCACCTTATCCCCCGACCGGTGCTGATGCCATTGCAAACTATACACAATGGGTTCTTGCGCTAAACAAAGATTTGAGCATAATAAGAGAAAAATATATTTCATAGGTACCCCTTAAATTGGTTTTATTAAAAATACTTCAAAAACCATCTGAGGCGTTCTATTTTGGGCTCCTTATCGCATCCCATTTATTATTTGTAGTGAATTCACAATAAAACGATTGCTTTTGTAATGGTTAATACTTACAACCATTAACTTTTGCTGAACTGAAGCTTGTTTGATTTCCAACATTTATTAAAATACATTGACCCAACCTACCTGTTTTCAGGGAGCGCTAAATCCCTGTTTATGGGGATTTTTCAACCATTATCTGAAATTATATTTGCTATGATTGAATACAGATTATGATGAGAGCAGCACCACCACCAAATTACGACACCAATGAATTTTTGGACGTTGAAGACCTATTATTCAAACTTAATAAGGGGGAATTTGTCTATATTGAGTTTATAGATGTGTGGGGTGAAGGATACCTGGAAGATGGAAGTATGATCACGGGTTTTAAAAATTCGTTTAACATCAATAAGTACGACAAATTGGTTTCAAACCCGCCTGATGAAGGAAGACGAATTCCAAACCTGATACCCATTAACGATTACGACTCTCCGTTTACTGTAATTCCCGATAGGAGCGTTAAATACTTAGCGCTTATGGGGGCGCCAATAACGGAATTAACCGCCTCTGAAATGGCTAGAATAATTAGGCAAACTGGAAATATTTTGATTTACGGATTTCCGCAAGGAGATGGTAATAGATTAAGATTAGAAAAAGCACTTGAAAAAATTTACTTTGTGCAGACGGAAACCTACCACCTTTCAGATGAGTTTGCCAAGATAAGTCCTGAACCTGTGGTTGTTTATACTTACGACCAAAATTTGGACCCAAATATTCACGACGAATTATAATTTAATTTTAACTAAAAAAATAAATCATGCCTAAATCACACGTTATTAAACTCACCGTAAAAAACAATTCAGGTTACAAATTAAGTGACCCAAAATCATGGTTCGACTCTGGCAGAGTTGCTGATGGATGGAACTTTCCAGACCCCATTCTACCCGGACAGGACGGAATTGTTGAAATGTATGAAAAAGATTGGAGTCTCACAGGATGTTCTGGCTATGTAGATTATACATTAAACATGGGTACCGTCACCATTGGTTTTTCAAATCCATACGTGGGGTCAAACAAGGTGGGGATAGGAACAGACGGAAAAGGGGTTTGGGACGATATGAGCAGCCATGATTATGGCCCTTTTATCAAGGAATTCACCATAGGAGACGTCCATTTCAAAGCCGAATTAGAATGCAGCGGTGGAGATGTCAATGAAGCTAATGTGACCATTGAAGTGAAAGAATAGTTGTTTTTTGAAAAATAACAATAAAGAGATAAACAAGGTCATTATCACTAATACTAGTGAGACTTGTTTTGAATTTTCAATATAGTTTTGGGTAAGTCAATAGCAATTATGCTGTTATTTGACTCAATTTTAGTTGAATAAATATCAACATAGTTAGAATATATGACATTGTATGTTATTTATTCTTAATTATGTGGAACTATGGAGTACCTTTCAAGATCAAGCAATGTGGACTGATGGTAAAAAATTTTGGACAGAAACTATAAGAACGATTTTGATTATGATAGTGAAATAGTTAAACAATTAGATGATATAAAAAAAACAACTGAATTATTGAAGCTGTATTTTCGTAAACTGGAAGATAAAATTCAATGGGAACCGATTAGGAAGAACTTAAAATTAAAAAATAACAAGTTAGCAACTATTGCCTTAAAGAAAATTGAACTTCTCAACAAATAGATTAAATAAAGTAAGGCCTTAACCCATTAGTAAAGGCACATAATACATAAGTGATATGCTATTTCTACTATCCAAAAAGTCAGCGCATTTTAGCATCTTTTATTCAAATAGATTCTACATTGGGTTTTATACACAACGATTAATACATGGGGCGTTGTAGCTGAAGCAATAAAAAACAAAATGGAAAAAAATCAACCAAAAGTGTTTATAAGCTATTCTTCCGTTGACGGAGATTTTGCAGAGTTAATGAAAATGAAATTAGAACAATCAGACATAATAGTCTGGAGGGACGTCCATGAGATTTCAGCAGGGGAAGAATGGAGGAATGAAATTGATTATGGGTTATTAAATTCTGATACAATCATAGTTGTTTTAAATAAGAATTCTTCTAAGTCATCATATGTTACATATGAATGGGCTTTTGCATTAGGTAATGGTAAAAATATCATTCCTATCCTAATAGAAGAATGTGAAATTCACCCAAGAATAAAAGTCCTGCAATATTTTGACTTTAAAAATCAAAACCGTCCATGGGACAAACTGACTGATAGGATTAAAAAATTAGATAGTCATAAATCTAACAGAGACCTTGATGGAGAATTATCTATGGAACAGATATTTAATGGAATCAAATCTCTAGCAAATGCAAAAGCAAAACAACATAATCGAATTGCTGATTCAAATGACTTGACTGAAGCGACTAGTCAAATGATGAACGTAAGGAATTATTTAAACTCCATTGAAAATAAACTGGACACAATTTTGTGGGTAGATGACCGACCTAATAATAACGTTCATGAACGAGAAGCATTCGAAACTTTAGGATTTAAATTTGATTTAGCTCTTTCAACAAATGAAGCACTGAAATTATTAAAATCAAATAAATATGCCGCAATAATTTCTGACATGGGAAGAGTTGAAGGGCCCCAAGAAGGTTATGTTTTACTCAAGAAAGTAAGAAACTTAGATAAAGAAACTCCATTTATAATATATGCTGGATCAAATCTTTTAGAGCATAAAGTAATGGCACAGGAGAAAGGAGCTCAGGGTTCAACCAATAGGGCAAGTGAATTAATTGATTTGGTAACTACACATGTTAAAAACGCACCAAGTACAAAATAAAAAAGCTACCTACAACAATCTGTATAATAAATATTTACCCTGAGGGATCCAAACACACTTTTCAAGTGACCTTAGCAAATATTATGATTTATGAAAATAGAAAAAGAACATCTTGAATTAATATTAAATAACATTGGCTGGCCACTATGTATCATAATTATTGTTCTTATTTTCAAAAAACAAATTAGAAGGATTTTACTTCGCATATCTGAATTTTCAATACTTGGAGCTAAAGTTAAACTTCAAAACCTTCCATTGAAATTTGCTATTGAGGCTAACTCAAAAAATCCAGACTTCAGAAAGCTTGTCTTAGAATTGGAAGAGCTAATTTCCGAGGTAAACGACAGTAAATTATTAGATAACCCTTTTAAGATAAGCACAATTAATTGGAGAATCGCAAAATTAAAAGAATATGTGGCAGGAATTTCTAACGAAAGAATATGGCGAATAGGAGCTCTAAATAAGTACGGGTATACACGTTACATATTTGATGGAGCTCTTCAAGCATTTGAAGGACTTAAGAAATCAGATTCTAAAATAGATTATGTTACAATATCTTCAGCTGGCTTTTGGATAAATGATTGGGATGAAGAAATGAGTACTGAAAGTTATACTGTATCGAATATATTATCTGCGAAAAGAGGCGCTAGCATTTCAAGAGTTATCATCATTCCATTAGACAAATACAATAGTGATCCTTCAAAATTTAAAAATCTGTGGAATTTATTTGAAAAACATATTTCTAGACTAGAAATTGAAGACAATACAAATTTTAGTTTACACTATCATTTTTGTGAAGATTATAGTGAATTGGCTAAGACTGGAAAATTACATCTTGGGGGAATTGCAAGTGTCAATGACGAATATTATATGTTAATCGAACCTCAAATTGGAGCCAGAGAAAAGCCCGTAATTGAAGTAAAATTCGTTTTAAAAAATCATAATGGCTATGATAGAGCTATAGAAATGATAAATCAATATAGTGAACTAATCGTTGACAAAGAAAATACTATAAAACATTCAGATATTAATAAATCGAAGTTCCGAATAGATAATTAAATATTCACCAACAATAGCTATAATTATGTATGAGGAAACAAATACAAAATAAATCCATAAATAGTATCTACTAAAGTAGGGACAGGAACAAATGGAAAAAGTGTTTGAGACGATATGAGCAGTCATGATGATGGCCAGTAAGAATTCATTACAGGAGATGTCCATTTCAAAGCTGAATTAGAATACAGTGGTGGAGATGCAAATGAAGCGAATGTGACCATAGAAGTGAAAGAATAGTTGTTTTGAAAAACTAATGAGGCGTTCTTGTCTTCTGCCCATTTATTAGATTAATAAAACCTTATTTAGGCAACAGTATTCCGATAAGTAATTATCACTAATACTAGTGAGGCTTGTTTTGGATTTTAAATATAGTTTTGGACTGATCAAATAATTATGTGGTTATTGACTTCATTTTTAGATGAATTGATATCGTTAATAATGTAATAGGTTCTTATGTTGGGTATAATTAAAAAACTAAGACATGAAAACAATTCTAGATAGATTTAAAGTATATAACTTTCGCTCAGTCGAGGAGAGTGACTGGATTGAGGTAGCAGACAATTCGTGTCTAATTGGAACCAATGAAGCAGGGAAAACAAATTTACTGATTGCTCTATGGAAATTGAATCCAGCAAATAAGGAACCAATTATACCGCTTGATGACTTCCCGAGACATTTATTTAGTAAATATAAGGGTGATAATCATTCAGAAGATGTTTTTATCGCTGCAGACTTTTTGCTAAGTGATTCCTTTCAAAATGAAATTTCTAAAGAGTTAAAATGCGATAAAACTCAGATAAACAGAGTTTTAATTAAAAGAAAGTATAATGGAAAATATCTCATATCATTCCCTTATTCTAGAGTTAACTCTTACCCTGCTGAAAGACTTCTATCGTTACTAAAAAGTTTTGAAGAACAACTATTACAGTCCGAAATATATTTGAAAGAAGGTGATGAATTACAAAAAGGAATTCTGAGCTTTCTAAAAAAAGAAAAGGAGAATATTCCTAAAGAAATACTGTCAAGAGAGGTAACAGTCAAATTGAAAAACGCTATCGTAAAGTACATTGAAGAGAATTTTGGGAAAAAGAAAAATCTTCCGGAATTTTTTCAAAAAAGATTGGTAATTATAATACAGAAAATGATTGATGCTTTTGATGGACAACCAATTCAAACAACTTCTGATATTAGACAAAAAGTACTTAAAGAAATACCTAAGTTTGTCTACTATTCTGACTACGGTAATCTCGATAGTGAAATTTACTTACCTAGAGTTATTGAAGACTTTGCAAGGGAAGATTTATCAGAATCAGCCAGAGCTAAAGCAAGAACCTTAGATGTTCTTTTCAAGTTTGTGAAATTGTCTCCTACAGAAATATATGAACTCGGAAATGAAAGCAAAACAATCATTCAGAAAATGAATCATGCTAATCAAGTAATTAGCACTGAAGAGCAACAAATATCTGAAGAGGAAATACAAGAATGGGCTGACAAGAAAAGAGAAAGGGGAATTCTTTTACGCTCAGCCGCAACTCAGCTAACACAAAGTTTTAAAAAATGGTGGCTACAAGGTAATTACATATTTGACTTTGAAGCTGATGGTCGTCATTTCAGAATAAATGTTTCAGATTCATTACGACCAGAACAAATTGAACTTGAAGGAAGAAGTAGAGGATTACAATGGTTCTTTAGTTTCTTTTTAGTCTTTCTAGTGGAAACAAAAGAGGGACATTCAAATACAATATTGCTGTTGGATGAACCAGGACTTTCTCTTCACCCAATAGCCCAATACGATTTAGCAAAGTTTTTCAGAAAACTATCTGAAGAAAATCAACTCTTGTACACTTCTCATTCTCCTTTCCTAGTCGACATGGAAAACCTAGGAAATGTCAAAGCCGTATATATTGATTCTCAATCAGGCAGAACACTTGTTTCTTCTAATTTAAGATATAATGAAGCAGATGCGGAAAAATCGATATTCCCAGTACATGCGGCATTAGGATTAACGGTATCTGACACATTACTCCTAGGTTGTTTGCCGATATTAGTCGAAGGTCCAAGTGACCAAATTTATTTGAATCTGATAAAGAGAAAATTAATTGGAAATGGTGATTTGAAAAATTCCAAGGAAATTGTTTTTATTCCAACAGGTGGAGTAAGAGGAATGGGGCCAGTAACTAAACTCGTTTCCTCAAGAGATGAAGCACTTCCGTATGTCTTACTCGACTCAGATAATGTCGGAAAAGACTATCAAAAACAGTTAAAAAAAGGACGATATCGAGATGAGCAGGGTAAAGTACTTAGTGTTTGCGATTTCCTTGGTGAAAAAGAATATGAGATTGAAGACTTATTACCATCATTATCAATTGTGTCGATAATCGACAGAAGATATCGGTCGGAACAATACTTTGAAGACGTATTTAAAGCAGGAGAACCAATCGTTAACCAAATTGAATCTTGGGCTAAAACCAACTCTGTCACACTTGAAAATGGATGGAAAGTAGAAATTGCTAGAGTTGCTCTGAACAGATTTGATAAGGTAATGGAATCTATACCGGGAGAGCTTTACAAAAGTTGGATTAATCTCTTTAAATCATTAACAAAAGAAAAATAACTGTACACAACAAAACCTATAACTAATAGCGTCTTACAAGACGTTATTGCTTAAAGCTAAACCCTTGTAACTAATATAAAATAACTACATCAGAATTACATAATGAACGTATTTGAAAACAGAAAAGATCAACAGTATATTGACTATTTGAAAAGTACACTGCAATTAGAAAACTTAAAAGAAAGCGCTATTCATATCTCTAAACCAAAAACAATTGATGGTATTGAATATGACAAATTCATCCGTATAGATTTATTGAGCATTACAGGTTCTACACTGTTAGATGAAAGCCATTATCTTGATGAAGTAAATGTTTTTGAGGAATTTAAAACGTTGTTGACTAACACCGAAAAACTAAAAGAGAGTGGTTTTTTTATAAAAGTCAGAATACTTTTAGAATATCCCTATTCGGAGTCTTCCCTTTCTAGAATACAAGCCGAAGGAACATCTCAAAGAGCTACAATCAAAGAGCCAAATTTTTCAAGAAATTTTGATTTACTTGAGCAAATTGATGAAGACCTTTTTAATTCTTCATTCATGGTTAATCTTCAAAAATCTAACTTACGTAACCTTCAAAATCTGGAAAAGGAGTTGAGAGAGCATCATGGCTGGAACTCTCGAAATAATCCTTGTTCAATAACCTTAAAGTTTGCACCATTTGGACTTGGTACATGTGCATTAACAATAAATAATAAGTTAATATTCGATTCATACTTATATGCAAAGAATAGAAAATCTGAAAGAAAACTATCAATCAATTCACCTGTAATTGTATTGAATAAATTGGAAAATGAAAGTTCTTTTGTAGCGTTCGAAGATCATTTCAGATATTGTTGGGATTTAGATATGACTTTAGATTGTGAGGATGCCACCTATTATAATCCAAACAAAGTCAGAAGCCTAAGTAAAATTAGACATCCACAAGCTGTTTCTTTCGAGAATAAAGCAAATAGAATATGTAATATTAAAAACATGTGCGGTGATGAAAAAACTATTACAAATTGGAAAAAACAAATAGTTAATCATTTTAATAAATATGTGACAGATTTATCACCTACAATAGCCAATGAAACAGTATTTATTACTTGTAGCTGGCAAAAAAAAGATGATGATGTAGCCTCACCGAATGAATACGCAAAACTTTTAAATGATTTTTTAGTTCATGATTACTCTAATTCTGAACCACCTGTATTTTCTGTTCAAATTATGCAAGCTACACCTTCAGAATTTTTATCAACTCAATTGTATCAAGCACTAGATTCTTCAACAATAGGAATTGTACTAATGACAAAGGATATAGAATCTGACGGTAAATTTTACTGCAAACCGAATGTATATCATGAACTTGGATATTTGATGAAACAGCTTGGGAAGAATAGAATAATAATCTTAAAAGAAAATGGAGTTGAAACACCTAGCAATATTGCAGACATAATTCGATTCGATTTTTCTAATGATAAACTATCTTTCAGGTATCATGATATAATTGAGCTTTTAAATTCAATGCTTACAATACCCAAGGACATAAGTATTAAATCTCTGGACAGTCACGTGGACAGATTAAATAATTTTCTTAAAGACGGAAAAATTGAATCTAAAGAATTTAAAACATTACAGTCTAGGATAGTTCAAGTAAAACATAGAATAAATAATGGTTACAACAATACGTATAAGTAATTGATTGTTCTGACTACTTCTGAAAATTCTCAAAGGTCTTTAGTTTGTTGCGTACTCGCTAAGTTAAGTGGGAAGACTGATATCGAAAAACTAGAGGTCTTTACCGACAAAGCATTTGATAAAAGAAGCACTTATGTTTCTTTAAAACAAGAATAAAACCTTAAAAATAGAAATGAAAAAAATTTTATCACTTGACGGAGGCGGTATAAGAGGTGCCTTAACCTTAGGTTTCCTTGAAAAAATTGAAAAAGAAATTCAAATAAAAGAAAACGACTCAAACTTAAAACTTTGTGATTATTATGATCTAATTGGCGGAACCAGTACAGGTGCTATTATTGCAGGTGGATTATCAATTGGAATGTCAGCTAAAGAAATCACTAAGTTATATTTAGATATTGGAGACAAGATTTTTGGAAAAAAAAGGAGCTGGTTTTTAAATCCTTTCAAAAGATACAAAGCTGAATTTGACTTCAGACCTCTTGAAAAAGCAATTGATGAAGTCTTTGGTAATATTACTATTGGAAGTAGTAAAATTAAAACAGCGTTGTGTATTGTAACTAAAAGAGCGGATACATTAAGTACTTGGCCGATAATAAATAATCCCAAAGGAAAATATTTCGAAAATAATAAGGGAATGCTATTAAAAAAAGTTATCCGTGCTAGTGCCGCAGCACCGAGTTATTTTATTCCCCAAAAAATGGATGTAGGTCATGGAGAAACAGGAACATTTATTGATGGTGGTGTAAGTCTAGCAAATAATCCTTCACTTTTATTATTTCTAGTAGCTACATTGAAGGGATTCAATTATAATTGGCCTACTGGAGAAGAAAATTTATCAATACTATCTATAGGTACTGGAACTTATACCAAAAAATATAACCCTTATAAAATAGCAAAGAAAGGTTTGTTAGGTTGGGCATCAATGATACCTGAATTATTTATGGAAGACGCAAATTATTTAAATCAAACTATATTACAATACCTATCTAACTCACCTGTTCCTAGGAAAATTGATAGCGAGATTGGCAATATGAAAGAAGATATTTTAAATCAATATACTGCATTCAATTACATCCGGTATAATGTCATTTTAGACGAGAATGAATTAAATAATTTGGGGATTAATTTATCAAAGAAAGAATTAGAATCATTAAGAGAAATGTCTAATTCTCATAATAAAGAATTACTCTATAAAATTGGTAAAAACTCTGCCAAAATTCAAGTTAAATCAGAACATTTATAAAATTATCTAAGCCCTAGACGTCTTCGGAAGATTTGCCTTATTTGTTATTTTTGCTAACAACTATATGAAATATGATATTGGGAAAATAATTGAAAATATTTGTATCAAAATTCTTGGAGCAAGTTTTTATGAAATATAAATTAATACCTTTAGTGGTGGAACCAATTTTTTTTAAACTTAAAACAATTTGGAGTTATAAAAAAGAAGTCTGATATTTTTCAAACATTAGACGATTCCTGACAATTAAGAGTAACTAATACTAACATTACCCCCCAATGAACACCAAAATCAAATACGAATTTTCGGCTAAACTATGGAAACATGCTCCTAATGGCGGATGGCATTTTGTGACTTTGCCTCAGGAGATCTCAACAGAAATAAGGACGCATTTAAAATGGCAAGAAGAAGGTTGGGGAAGAATGAAGGTACTGGCTAAAATAGGCGAATTTGAATGGGATACTGCCATTTGGTTTGACACTAAAACAGATGCTTACCTCCTCCCTATTAAAGCGGAAGTGAGAAAGAAATCTAAGCTGGAAATCGATCAAAATATTGACGTTAAAATTTGGATCTAACACTCTGCAATAGGTCTTAAATGCTTAATTTCGTTAAATGGCAGAAGATAAACCACGACTTGCAAGGCTTACCGCCATTCTTACCCAATTGCAATCCAAAAAACTGGTGACGGCCAAAAATATTGCTGACAAACATGGCGTCAGCATTAGAACGGTATACCGGGACATTCGGACTTTAGAACAATCAGGCATCCCGATTACCACAATTGAAGGAAAGGGTTATGCTCTGGTAGAAGGCTATACCATACCACCTGTGATGTTTACGGAAGAAGAAGCCAATGCCTTAATCACAGCAGAGCAGATTATTTTAAAGAACAAAGACGAATCGTTAGCTAAGCAATACGCAACGGCCATAGAAAAGATTAAATCAGTCCTTAAAAACGCTCAAAAAAATAAAACAGAGCTCTTAAGTGAACGCATTCAAATCAGAACATATCAAAACTTAGAAAAAACAAGTCATTTTTTGATTCAATTGCAAACCGCCATTACCAATTATCAATTGGTTGATTTGGATTATTTATCGCTTCAACATAAAGAAAGCCATAGACAAATTGAACCATTTGCGCTCATTCAAACGCAAGACAGTTGGGTTTTAATTGCTTTTTGTCGTTTAAGAAATGATTTTAGAGCCTTTAGACTAGATCGGATGCAAAGTATTTCAATTTTATTTGAGCACTTCGACCCGCATAAAATAACACTTCAAGACTATTTTGAAGAAAAAAAGAAAATTTGGGGAAGCACCCCTGACACACCGTTGACATAAGCCTCCTCTACTTTTGTATTGAATCTAAAAAATAATAACAATGCAAAAAGTAAAAATTGAACCGTTTAAGGTGATCGGAATCACAGTAAGAACAACTAATGAAAATGAACAGGCCAGTAAGGACATTGCTGACCTGTGGCAAAAATTCATGTCAGAAAATCTATTGTCACACATTCCGAATAAAATGGACGATACCATTTATTCAATTTATACCGATTATGAAGGCGACCATACAAAGCCATATACTACCGTTCTGGGATGTAAAGTTGAAAATTTGGATGCGATACCAAAGGGCATGGTTGGACACGCTTTTGATGGCGGAACTTATGTCAAAACCAGCGCGAAAGGAGATTTGATGAAAGGCTTAATTGTGAATCATTGGTCAGACATTTTTAAAATGGATTTAAACAGAGATTTTATGGCTGATTTTGAAGTGTTTGGTGAAAAAGCACAAAACCCTTCGGATGCTGAAGTCGATTTCTATGTCGGCGTTAAACCTTAAGACAATGAGCGAACTCACTTTAAAAACTGATCCGAAAGTAGATCTCATCTTCGCATCTTATCCTGATTTTGTTAAGGATAAGATGCATTATCTCCGCGAATTAGTCATTGAAACCGCCGGAGAAATAGAAGGATTGACCGCATTAGAAGAAACGTTGAAATGGGGAGAACCCAGCTTTCTCGCAAAACATGGAAGCACATTACGCATGGACTGGAAAGCAACAAAACCCAACCAATATCAAATGTATTTTAAATGTACTAGCCGGCTGGTTGAGACATTTAGGCTGGTATTTGGTGATTTATTCGAATATGAAAATAATAGAGCAATCGTCTTTCAACTCAATCAAGTTATTCCAGAAATTGAACTAAAGCAGTGTATAAGGGCCACCTTAATGTACCATAAGGTCAAAAAACATGTGATTTTAGGGATTTAATGTTTATTTTTAGTGAACTTTACATCAAAAATGAAAATAACCTTGATCATATCGTGCTTTATTATACTGTTGAGTTGTCAATCAGAGGCAAATCAACCTGTTTTGAATAAAGCCAAAAGCGAAGCCATTAATGACCAATTAGTTGACACCATTTCCCCCCAAGAAGAAGATGATCATGCAGATTCCACAGCTTTAAATCAGCAATTTAAAAAAAATATGGCCCATATATATTTTGAACTATATCTGGAACGTTTGAGCAATCGGAATGATACGGTCTCTATTGATGATTTCTTAGCCATGGCACTACCGTCAGAAGATGACCAATTGGCATTAGCCAAATCATATTCAGATTCATTACCGTTTTACCCTGATGAATTGTATTGTCTATTACTTGAAAGCTTTAGCCCATCACCTACTTTAGACTCTATAGGTTATTACCCTGAAACCAACTCCATCATTAGTTTTAGACATGGGTTTCGGAATGGCATAATGTATCAATTTGATGACCTGGAGTCAGGTTCTGGGATAGAATGTACTTTCCCAACTAATAATGATTCTCTTGTGAGAAGTTTTATGAGTAAATTGTATGCTGATGTTGAAGACCATACATGGCATTCAGACTCCACTTTTGGGCCAATAGAAGATGGTGAACCAGGCTGTTATATCAACTTAAAACAAGAACCCGAAAGCACAGCAGTTTCTGTATACTGCGGTTGCTGATTTACTAACATTGACCTTTCCACCCTTCTCCATCAATGTCAAATACTTTCTTTCTGTGAGCAGTTCCCCACCGATACAGTTCACTCATCACCGGTCCGCATGTTTTTCCATAATCCGTTATACTGTACTTCACCGTTACCGGCCTGGTATCTTCAACTTCTCTGATCACTAACATATTGTCTTCCAAAAACTTTAATTCTTTCGACAACATTTTAGGCGTAATCCCTTCAACAATTCTCTCAAGTTCTTTAAAACCACATGTTTCGTAAAACGAAAGGGCTGTAATAATTGGAATCTTCCATTTGCCACTAAAAATTTCTAATGCATCCCTTACCGGCACCATATAATTACCAAACTGTTCCTTTAGTGGTGTCTTGACATCTTTACCTTCCTCTGTTTTCATAATGCTATACTTAAGTATACTGCTTTATTTTATATAGTTACTCGCTAAAGTAAACTATTCCATTTAGATTTGCCCAATAAATATGTATTAAAATTTTAAAAAAATGGAAAAAAGAAATCTAATCATTTACCGAATTTCAACCATCTTATTTGGTTTAATGCTCTTTGCGGGAGCAATGGCTTATTTTATTGAGTACGACATGACCGCAGAAATGTTTACCAGTTTGGGAGTACCCACTGAAATAATATACCCACTTGCTGTTGCAAAAATCTTAGGTGTGGTTGCTATTTTATTTATTAAGCATAGAACCATTAAAACCTTGGCGTATTTAGGGTTTGGGTTAGACCTAATTTTTGCAATTATTGCCCATCTTAACGCTGGTGATGGTGGATTTTACGGACCAATAATCCCACTTCTTGTACTCATTATTTCTTACCTATTTTACAGAAAGACACAGATCAACCAGCCATAAAGTCAATCTATTCTGATTGCTACAAGTTAAATATCGAAGTATATTTCATACACAGCGCCACTTTCATTGTAAAATTTAAAGTCGGCGTCTATTTGTTCAGAAAGGCTTTGAATGAGCTCTAATCCTAAAGTGTGAGCGGGACTTTCTAAAATATAATTGGGAAAACCTTGACCATTGTCTGAATAAGCAAAGGTCAATGCACTTTTTAGAGTTTGCTTCGCTTTAATAGAAAATGAACATTGATTATTCGCATGAACATGCTGAAAGAAATTGGTCACTATTTCATTAATGATTAGACCTAATGGAATGGCCGTATCAATATCAATTAAAACATCATTTGAAATGTCCAATTCATAGTTAACATCATCTTCGTGATGTAGCTTTTTGATATTACTCACCAATTGTTCTGTGTATTCACTTAACGAAATATTTGTAAAATTAGAGTTATGGTTAATCCTTTGATGAACCAACGACATGGATAAAATTCTACTTTGAGCTTCAGTTAATGCTTGGTTTACGGCAGAATGATCTGATTTAGATAATTGAAGTTTGATAAGACTAACAATGATTTGAAGGTTATTTTGAACCCTATGGTGCACCTCTTGTAATAACAATTCCTTTTCTTTTTCAATGACTGCACGCTGGGCGGTGATGGTTTTATCCTGAACAAAAGCAATTCTCATGTTGGTTTCCGCTACACGCCCTGCAAGTACTGCAAAAATTAATGTCATCCACCCTACAAAAGCATAAAGCAATACTTGCGACTGAGATAAATTGGAATAAAATTCAATATAAACATGATAGCCAATAATGTATGTTAAAGCAGCTAAAAAACCTGCCAGCCACTTTAAACGGACCATATAGGAGCCAAAAAAAATAATGAAAATAATGGCTGGTAATATGACATGAACCCCATTTGGAAACTGATCACAAAAATAGATGGCATATAGACCCGCCCATGCATTTGAGAAGGCACCAAGCGTATGTAAGTATTTTTCTAACTTTTTATTAAATGTGGCATAGATAATAAAACCAAAAAATGATCCAATATACACCACTGTGAGGGTTGATAGCCAAATAAATTGTTCTGGAATGATAGCATATACTAAGCCAATGGCACTGTACCACGACAGGATTGAAATGATAATGCCATATCGTAGTGGAATTTTAATGATTTGATTGTACGACAACCTAAACTCATTCTCAAAATGCGGATCATTGAAATTAAGTGTAATCTTGTTCTGATCAATCAGTGAATCATCTATTGACATTATAGGGGGATTGGTTCAATATATTTTTCAAGATAACCAATATAATAAACAGTTTTCAAATATACCTCTGTTTAGAATCACTAATTCTAACTTTGACGGTAATTCAGATCAACTCTAAATGTTTATCGATACAATTGGTTAAAAATTGCACCTTAATCCCCAAAATACAGCAAGCTCATGTTGGCCCCCCAAATCCATTAGGCCTAAATTAAAATACCTTGCCTCAATTAACCCATATAGTCTATTGGTGAATTTTAGAGTTGTACCCATGCCTAAATTGTACTGAATGCCATAAACATCCGTTGTAAACGATTTAAATTCCATAAATCCACCTCCGGCAAATACATAAGGCGCAAATAGCTTCGGATTAGACTTTAAATCATAGCAAAATTGAGCATTAACATTATGCGTCATCCCTAATGTGTGCTGTTCATCATGTTGCTGACCGACAACATATTCGATATTCGCATTAAACCGAGATGTAAACGCATGGCCTAACCGAGCACCAGTCATCATCACGGCATCATAAGGTATATGATCCACAAAAAGGTAGGGTCCACTTACTAAATCAAAATAAAATGCTTTATCTGTAGATTCTGTCTGCGACTGTGAAAAAGCAAAAGTGCTTATGGAAAGTGATAAAAGTAGGATACTGCGGCTGAATGTGTTCATTATAATTAGTTTTAAGGTTAAATTTCGCTTCAATAAAATTAATTATTTTTAAAAATAAATTACAAGCACTTTACATTAATTTACACAGTTTAAATTGGCTTCATCTGGTCTTGCTTTAAATTTATAGGTGTAATCAAAAACACATATTATGAAAAGTAAAACATTTAAATTTTTGGCTGTTCTCAGTATTATCATTTTCATTGGTTGTTCACTCAACTCTAAAGAAGCAGAAGATAAAGCAACGCACATATTAATGCCAAAAGACGAAGCGCAAGAAACAGAACCACACAGATATGGTGGTTGGTATTGCCCCGACAATTTACATGGTTTTCCTGCAGTTGACATAATGAACTGGCAAAACGTTCCTGTAGTAAACGGCAGAATGTCCACTGAAAAAGATCGAGACAACGGGGCTACATTAATAATTGTAGATAGAGAAAAGTATCCAAATGCTAAACCGTTGGACATTACCATGCCTAGATTGGCAAAAATTTATAACCATGCCATAAAAAGAGAAGACATTATTATTGTGATCCAGGCCATTAATGTGAGTGGTGATTCCATTGTGGGATATCGGTTTCTAAATGGCGGAAATGGCAGTGCCTGGCTCAAGGACATTCAATTTTTATCTGAAGTCGAAATTGATAAAATACCAAAAGCCAGATTTGTGAGTCATTCCATAAACATTAAGGCCAGTCAGAATACCATCTCTGAGGTAATGAGGAATCCAAAACACAGTAAAACATTAAGATCTATTTTTGATAGTAACAATAGCTTAAATGAAGCCTGGAGAAAAACAACCAATTTAAATTATGTATACCACAAAGCTGGAGATAAGATAGCGGGATACGCCGAAATTTTATTTGGTAATTTTTACGTTCAAAACGACTTTAAAGATTTAAACTACACCGAAAAGTTTCTATTATTGGAAGATGATCAAACGAACACCACTATCCTACAAATTGTTTGCGGTCCGTTTGCTCAAGATTTTAACGAACAAGAAAAAATATTACAACACTGGGGGCAAAAAGTAAAGGAGCTAAGTGAACTATAGTAAGTTATTTAATGCACCTTACTAATATCTTAACCAATTTGATTCAACTACTTTACCAAATACTTGAAGAGCCCTCATATTTGAAAAATTTAGTTGTTTAGGCAAAAATTTCCTGAAGGTTTCCTATCTTGTTAGAGTATCCTAATATTAACTATAACATGATAGGCCAATGGACATCAAAACAGTAAACCTCAATCAAAAATTTGATTCATTTTCGGAACATTGGCAACCGAAAGTTGTAGGTGCCCTGAATGGACAACTTGTTAAATTAGCAAAGTTAAAAGGTGAATTTGTGATGCATCATCATGAAAATGAGGATGAGATGTTTCTTGTAATTGAAGGCCAATTGCTAATGGAACTCGAGAACAAAACGTTAGAGGTTAATGAAGGTGAGTTCGTCATTATTCCAAAAGGAATCAACCACAAACCTAAAGCCGTAGGTGAAGTTAAGGTAATGCTTTTTGAGCCCAGCACAACCTTAAATACAGGAAATACTGAAAATCAGTTTACAGTCAGGAAATTAGATAATATTTAATTAATATGCTTTTATATGGTGCTTAAATGGTTTATTACTGCTCTGTCAATAGGGCTCTTTCAACTTGCGTTTTCGAATCCAAGATACATTGGTTCATTAAGGAAACTGATTATTGATTCAGACTATATTCTTTATGCCAATGTGGTTAATTTAGAGCATAGAAAAAATGCTAAAGCGCAAAATATAGTCGAAGTCAAGCTCGCAGTTAAGGAAGTTTTACAAGGTAACTTGATGCTTGACACGATTAAAGTTAGCTACAGACCCAGTTTGGTTTGTGCAGCCACTCCTCACTATAGTCTTGGAACGACTGTTTTAACATTCTTGAAAAAAAATGAAGCCGGATATTTACCAAATCCGTTGACCTGTGGGGCAAAAATATTAGATTCAACTGCCTACTCCATTTACAAGCAAAGCATCAAAGCATTCCAGTCCATTTCCAAAATAGAGGATAAAGAAAAACAATTGGATCAAACTGTAGATTGGTTAATTAAATGTGCAGGAGAGCCAATCACGCATTGGGAAGGCGCCTATGACTTATCTATACACAGTGAATTCATGACGATATTTGATCCGGATTTTCGAAGGGGTTTCAAAACCATTTCTTTAAACGATCATCAAAAAGAACAATTAAGAAATGTTGTTTTCAACAGGAGCGTTATCACTTATGAAGATCTCGGAATGATTGACCTTATAAAAATAGAAAGCGATACAGCATTAGTTAATTTCCTGATTGAAAAATTCAAGCAAACAAGTCTAAGAAGTTTATGGTACCGCGACTATTTTATGGAAACCATTGCAGAACTCTCAAATAGAGATGATTTAAAGGAAGTTATTGATGAAATTTATGCCATTTCATATGACGACCAATACCGAGAGGAAAAAACATTTCTTTTAGCCAAAATCTTTTGGAGTAAATTATAAATCGCTAATAAAAGTCATTAGCAGAGTTGATAAGTATCATCCATCACCGCAGTATTCACCTTTCGTTATTGAATACTTTTTGATACTTTTATCGCAGAAATATTTTAAACCATGTTTGAGTCGAAATGAAAAAACTATTCAGTATAGCTTCATTTTTTGTGTTTCAGATCAGCCTATTGGCACAAAGCGATTCAATACAATCCCATATCAATTTTGAAGGTGATTTTAGGTTTAGAATTGAGCACGATTGGGATGTAAGACAACCTGACGGTACCTTTAAAGATGATCGGTCAAGACTAAGGTATAGGTTCAGATTTGGCGGTACTTATTCAAAAAAATGGTACGAAACAGGTTTTAGACTAAGAACAGGGAATCCACGAAAGCAACAAGACCCCCAACTGACCATTGGCAATAGTTTTCAGGAATTTGGCACTTTGTTAATTGGTCTCGAAAAAGCTTATTTTAAATCGAATTTCAAATCAACGACATTCTGGATTGGAAAAAACACTTTCCCATTCAAAAAAAATAACGAGTTATTTTGGAGCGATAATGTTTTTCCAGATGGCGCATTTATTGGCCAGGGCTTTAAAATAAATGTCCCTATTATTGATTCTGTCAACCTAAAAATAGGTCACTTTATTATGTCTGCTTCGGGTAAACTGTTTAACGAAGATTCTTATTTTCAAGGGTATCAGACGTATTTCAGTTTGTTAAACCATAGATTAGAGCTATTTCCCTCATTATACATTTTTAAGAACATCCCTCACATACCTGATGGTTTTGAAACATTTAAACTTGATTATACAATACTTCATGGCGGCTCACACATTAAATTATTAACATCAAAACCACTTCATTTTGAATTTGATTATTATTACAATTTACATGAGAATCAAAATAACGATTCAATTCCGGTCAAATTTAGAGACCAAAATACAGGTTTTGTGGCCGGGTTAAAATATGGCAAGTTGGCGGAGAAAGGTAATTGGTTAATCAACATTACTTATGCCTGGCTTCAAAAATATGCAGCCATTGATTTTATGGCACAAAATGATTGGGCAAGGTGGGATTATTCTTCGTATAATTCTCCCGACGGAAGATTAACCAATTTTAATGGTGTAGAAGTTGTTCTTGGTTATAAAATCAATCAAAGAATTAATTTGGTCACTAAATGTTACTTCGTTGAACAACTGGTGGCACTGGGCAGTGTAAAAGAAACGAATAATAGAATTAGGTTTGATTTAGATATCAAATTTTAAGATGCAGAAATTAATGAATTTTAGGGCTATAATCGCTCTTTAACTTTCTGGTCTATTGTCTTTAAATCAGGATTGGTCTCAACGAATTCTTCCAGAACTTTAAAGAAATTCAAAATATCTTCTTCGGAATTATTAGCATTAATGGTTACTAACCTTATAAAGGTATCTTCATTAAACGATCCAAAACCAACCACTGTCTCCTGGTGTTCATATAATGCAGTACAAAGCGCAATAGGATCAATGTTTTTATAATTGAAACAGATAGAAATAGAATTATCAAAACTGTATAATTCGTAATCTGAATGACGCTGAACATAAGCTCTGGCAATGTTAGCCAAACTGAATTGTTGGTCTACAATTTGTTCCAACCCTTTCGCACCAATAGATTTCCATAAGGTCCAGAATTTCAAAGCATCATTTCTTCTACCGCATTGAAAAGATGTTTTCCCTAAATTGAAATCATCACCATCTGTTTGATAAAGGTAATCCGCCTCGTTATTAAATGAATTGTGTAAATGCATTTTATCCTTCACCAATATAATTGAGCACGTTAGTGGCGTACCAAGCATTTTATGGGCGTTATAGCTAAAAGAGTCTGATCGCTCTGCCCCTTTTACAAGGTGGCGATAAGTTTGGCTAAAAATCACCGATCCGCAATAAGCACCATCAACGTGGAGCCAAATTTTATATTTTTCTGCAATATCAGTAATATCTTCAATTGAATCGAAAGCACCTAAAACAGTAGTACCGGCAGTCGCGTTGACATAAGTTGGTATATGCCCATCATTCAAATCTTCAATAATTTGCGCCTCCAGTTTTTCGGGTATCATTCGTCCCTCAGCATCTGCTTCAATATAACGAATTTGGTTGATGCCAATTCCAGCAAAACTGGCATTTTTTGTCGTGGAATAATGCGATTCCTTCGAGGTATAAATCACCAAAGGTTTGGTCATGCCATTCAATCTACAATTTGGGTCTTTAGCATCACGTGCCATGACCAAAGCCATATAATTACTCATGGAACCACCTGTAGGAAAAGTGCCATTGCTGTTTATACCGTAACCAATTAACTGACAGGATTGTCTTATAATTTCCTGTTCAATGCCCACCTGCGGACCCGCCACTTTATAGGTATACATGCTATTATTAAGCATCACGGCCAATAAGTCTCCAAGTATAGCCTTACCCTGCCTTCCGCCAAAGAGTTGGTTAAAAAACAAATTAGTAGCCGTTTTTGGAGTGGACACTAATACATCTTTAAGCAAAGCCTTAAAGTGATCATCAATCAGTCCATCCTCTGACAGCGTAAGATCAATGGTATCATATAATTCATTGGCATTAATTCTGTCAGCTACAGGATTTATCTCTTCCTCACTTAACAAAGTTTCAACGAGTTCGTTAAATAGAACTAAATCACTTTTTATATCTGACATGCTTTTTAATTGTTTTAATTTGTTTCCTATTCTGAAACAGTATGATATACAAGGTTTTTGGTTTTAAACGTATTGGTTACTTCATCAAATACCTGACAATTCAGAATTGGTTTAGCATAAAGGTGGAGCGACATGCTTCTTTGTTCAGATACATTTTCTAGCGTATGGAAACCCTCTAGCATATAAGTCAAATCATTAGTTTTTGAAATGGTTGATTTAACAGCACTAAGTCGCTCATGTTCATCTTTTGTATAAATGGTTTCCTTTATTTCACCATCAATCACTTTTACCCAACATTCTTCGCCCCCATGGTCATGAATGGGCGTTTTCTGGCCCTTCTCCCAGCAAATTAAAATTAGTTCGAATTCTTCTGTATTGACGATACAGTTTCTGGTATATGATTCATCAGACCAGGAGTCATAATTTCTGAAAACAGGTGTTGGTATTTCCATGGAACGAATGATACTTGTATAAGTCGTCCTCTCCCCTTCAGTCAGGGCTGTCACTAATTCTTCTATCGATTGGCAGGCTAAAGCGTCGTGTGGGTCAGAATTCAAAATGGTTTACCGCTTTTTTCTGTTCATGTAATGTACAAATCCAAGGTCATTCCCCAAATTCAACTAATCAAATCTAAGCGCAGTAAACTCAGATAATCTAGTAGTACAAATATAGCGATTTTTGTGCATTTTAAGGAATTTTTTAACGATTTTTATGCAAAAAGTGCAATTTATTTAAATTTTATGAGCATTTTGTGAAATCTTTAAATTTACTCACTGATTTATTTTTTGATGTTTCACCCTTAAATTAATTGGAAACAAATCACATTTTTTAGACCTTATGCAAAACGAAGATTTAGTCATTAAAGTAACCGTTTTAGCCATTTATGTTGGCATCCTATTTCTCATTGGTATTTTGGCCTCCAGAAGAATTAAGGGCATGAGCGACTATTATGTAGGCGGCAAAAAAATGGGGTTTTGGGCGGTAGCGTTCTCTGCAAGGGCAACTGGTGAATCTGGCTGGCTATTGATTGGATTAACTGGAATGGGTGCTATTGTTGGTTATTCGGGCTATTGGGTGGTTGCTGGTGAATTGCTGGGCGTGTTTGTATCATGGCAATTTATGGCCAAACGTTTCAAAAAAAGATCAGATAGCTACGGGGCCATTACCATTCCAGATTACCTTCAAAGTCATTTTAAAACCACCACGCATACCCTCAGAATCATTGCAGCTTCTGTACTGGTTATTTTTATTGTGATTTATGTCGCTACACAAATTGATGTTACTGGTGTAGCTTTTGAGTCTATGCTAGGCATAGATTATAGACTTGGCGCCATCATTGGATTTATTATTGTGCTGACTTATATTTTTATCGGTGGCTTTGTGGCTGCAGTTTGGTCAGATTTATTTCAGGGACTGCTCATGTTTTTTGGTTTGATATTACTCCCTGTTTATGTTTGGTTTGCCATGGATCATGGTACTGGCATTACTGAAGGACTAAATGCCATTGACCCTACCTTGACACAAATCATGGGCAGAAGTTCAGATGGGTGGATGAATCTGTTTACCATTTTAGGATTTTCAATGATCGGACTTGGCTTTCTGGGCTCTCCACAAGTTTATGTTCGGTTTATGTCAATAAAGGATCATCAAGAAATAGATAAAGGAAAATGGGTGGCCACCACTTTTACATTACTCACTGATGCTGCTGCAGTTACCATTGGTATTTTGGCTCGAATTTACTTTACCACCAAGGAAGATCTAAACCCCGAAGCCGTTTTAGGCACTAAAGGAAAAGATGTACTGGGCATGATTACGGAAAGCTTTTTGCCGACTATTCTAGTCGCTATATTTATTGCCATTGTACTATCAGCCATCATGTCCACTATCGATTCTTTGTTAATATTAGCTTCCAGTGCCATTACACGCGACTTCTATCAAAAAATATTCCGTCCCCATGTTAAAGATGAGAATTTGACCAAACTTTCTCGAACAGCAACCATCATTATGGCATTCGTAGCATTACTCATAGCCATTATTATTAACTATGTGTCTCCCGACAGAGAAGTGTTTTGGGTCATTATTTTTGGTTGGTCAGGCATTGCCGCCACGTTTTGTCCAGTCGTCATCCTTACCTTGTTTTGGAAAGGCTATTCTGAGAGAGGGGCCATTGCATCTATGGTCGCAGGATTCGTATCTGTCATGTTATTCAACTTTGTATTCATTAACATACCCAAAGTCGGTCCTTACTTGAAAGAACTAGATGTATTGGCACCATCTTTTGCGGTGGCTATGATTGTTGGCATTATTGTGTCTAAAATATATCCCCCAAGGGCTGAGGCTGTAAAAATGATTGAGGAGATTGATGCTGAAAAAGACATTAAACCATCATGATATGAAGCACATTATGCTGTTTTTGACTTTATGGCTGTCTGTGTTTACGTTTGCTCAAGCAGACTCCATTTCACTGGCCTCTATCCCAGACCAAATGGATAGCATTCAATTGTCAGTTTGGAAAGTGTATACCAAAGAAATGTCTTCACCAGGGGAGGAAGCGCAAGACTATGAAAAAGAAATAAAAAGAGTCACTTTATCAGAATCAGACCAAAGGCTATTGACTAAAGCTTTGCTTGACCCTCAATCGTATAGTCATTCCAGAGCATTGCGTTACCATTATAATCTTGTTTTTAATGGTTATCTGAGCGGTGAAGTATCTATAGAAATTCACATCTCTACCCTAACCGGCAATATCGACATTGAAAACAAAGCGACAGCATCCTACTTTAAGAATAGTTGTTCGGCAGAATTAGGGAAATTGATTATTGCATTTTTAAATCAATATAACTTAATTTCGTTGTTTGATGAATATGATTTGGAGGGACTGCTTCAACAATAGATTTTATAGTCTGAATGCAGCTCAATGTTTATGACGACATATCCTTTTATCGATAACGTGAATACTCTGCCACAATCATTGTCCCAGAACCTGCTCTAACAAAGCCTTTTCGAGTATTACATCTATTGAATTAAGAACGACTAACACCCCTAATTCTTCATTTTCAGTCCAAAAATCACTAGTTCTAGTGATAGGGAAGTTGGAATTGGGGAGTAGATTTGGGGTATGTACAGAAAATAAGTGTGCAAGCATTTTCATCTGTTTGTTTGACTTAAAAAAAGGATATTATGAAAAATCTAATTAAATCGTTATTAACAATTCTAGCATTACTTCTTTCGATAAATATGATTGGACAGTCAATTCAACAATTAGGTCCAAATTATTTTGTTGCAGGAATCCCAACAACCGAATTTGATACCTGGGCAGCGGAAAGCGTTTCAGGAAATCAAAGACAAGCAAACTGGTGTTGGGCAGCTTGTTCGCAAATGGTATTGAATTATCATGGTTTATACATTTCCCAAGAACAAATTGTAACAAAAATTTATGGGGGTCTAGTTGATAGACCCGCAAACGAATCTCAAATCAAAAGAGCACTAAGTGGCTGGGCTCCAAATGTGCAGGGAAGAGTTTCTAAAATATTTTGTAAAAGTGGATTAACTAGTGTTAATGAAATTACAGAAGCACTAGCTTATAAATGGCCATTAATCGTTGGGCTTAGGAACCCAAATGGAGGAGTTGGACATGCCTATGTCCTAACCGCAATTTATTATTCAACAAACCAATTTAATAATACTATACCCCACAAGGTAGTTCTAAGAGATCCTATGCCAGGAAATGATGGAAAAATAGAAATCGGTTGGCAAAAATTTTCTAGCATGGTTATGATGGCTTTTAAAGTCTGGGTTTCAAGGTAAAATCACCCAAGCTAAACTTATTTAATTATTTAAAAAAGTTTTTGATTACAGTTCTGTGGTGCTTTGGTAAAGAAACCACATTTTAATTTGGCTTCAATCGAAAATTTCCAACCAAATGTATGAAAGTACAAAGATTAGTCATTGATTACATATAAAATAGAATTTAAGTTGAACTCTACTATTGAGTTAGATTATTTGCAGATATATTCATTGTGGGTGAATATCAGTGTACTCTATTGCACAATATTAGACTGAACGAGATAATATGAAAAAGACTAAATGGTTAATTTATACAGTAATAATAGGATTGATCCCTTTTCTTATTAGGACTTTAATTTGTTTGTTTGATAAGACAAGTACAATGGGGTATTGGTTAAATGAAACTGATTTCATCATTTTTGGGCTTGTATTGAATTTGTCAAATATAAATGAACTTGAAGATAAAGAAATTGAAAACCGGATTTGGAAAACTAAGATTATTGGATATTCTGTTATTCAAATAATAGTTTTCTCTGCAATTTTTTCAATTGTTACATACTCAGATTTTAAATCTAATACTGATTTAAACCTAATGACTGTAAAAACATGCTCCATAGTGCTTGCCTTCGTCTCTTTTATATTTAGTTACTCTATTTTTAACCGAATTAATAAATTACATAGTTATGAATAACTTGATAATCATTTTGACTGTTCTAAGTTCTTTGATTGGTTTATTTATAGCAATTCAAACTTTAGTTGGCACTAGAAAAAAATATTATAATGACTATATAAAAAGTAAAAGACATGGAAAAAATTAGATCATTTATTTATCTTGATAACTATAAAATGTATTCTATTTCTTCTCAGATATTTGAAGGACTGACAGAGTATATTGTTACTAATAATAGCGAAGGAATCAAAGAACTTGAAAATCAAAAAGGACCAATTGGCAGTGGCCGTGTCTTAGGAGATATTATTCAAAAATCATCTGAGCAAACTGAAAAGAAATTTCTACATGATTATTCCTATAATCTCTTTGAAAAAGCTTTGATAGACAGGAATAAAGTAAGTGAAATTGATGTCACAAATATAGATTCACGAATTAAGGATTTAAAAGAACATAGTTTTGTTAAGGTTACAGGAAGAGTAGTATTCAATGATTTAAAGATAATTGAAGATACTTTATCAAAGTTTAATGAAGTTGGTTACGCTTTAGGTTATGTTACAAAAAAAGCAGCCTATGATGAAGAAGTAAAATCTCTAAATGAACAAGTAGAACAAATTGCGGATAGAAACAAAAAAGCTAAAGCAAAACATTTTTTGAAAAACCAAACTAGTTTTAAGAAAATACTTAAAAAAGAAGGTTTGCAAATGGATGAAGATTATATTAAACATCTTGCGTATCTGTTGGACTATGGCTATAACCAACAATTTGAAGTTCAAATTCCTTTAACTGAATCTTTTCTATTTAGCGCACAGCTTGACAGGGATGGTTTGAAAGATGATGAACGCAGGATCATTAAAAAATATTCTCGAGAAACAGAAAAAGACTTTGTGCTCTTTGGAATTATTACGCAGCTAGAAAAAGAATCACAAAGAGAAAGCTTGTTAAAAGATAAAACGGAAGATTGGGGAGAAGATGATGAAGAAGCAAATATGAAAGAGGCAATCATGAATTTGGTTAGATCATTAACAGGTGTTGAAAAAACATTTACTGGTAAATTAGATTACGAATTTGTAATTGATCCAATTTCACTTTACATGGAACTTTAAAAAAGATTCAACAATTGATAAAAGACTACGGTGAAATCGGCTTACGTTTTTATACGAAGCGTTAATTCAAATGATTTTTGGTCTACCGTAGCATAGTAATTATTTGCAAATCACTAATAACCAATCGGATTCGTCTCTCGTTCTCTTCCAATGGTCGTTTCACCGCCGTGACCACAATAGACAGTGGTTTCATCTGGTAGAGTAAACATTTTTTCTGTAATGGAGGTTTTGAGCGTATTGAAGTCCCCACCTGGTAAATCTATACGGCCATAACTACCTTGGAACAGTACATCTCCATTAATTACAAAATGTTGGTCTGGGTTATAAAATACGATATGATCTGGTGCATGACCTGGGCAAAACAAGACTTCTAATTCACTGTTCCCAAAAACGAGTTTGTCCCCTTCTTTTAGATAATGCTTGGGTTGGGGTGATGATTTATAGCCCGAAAAACCATAGAGTTTACTATAATTGGGAATGGTCTTCAATTGGTCCACCAGGTTTTCGTGCCCATACAAATCCACCCGGTATTCTTCGCTTACAAAAAAGTTCCCTAAAACATGATCGATATGACCATGGGTATTGACTAACTTAACTGGTTTTAAGCCTTTAGATTCAATAAAAGCCTTTAAGGCCGCCTCTTCATCACTATCGTAACAGCCTGGATCAATAATAATACAGTCCTTTGTTTCGTCATATAGCACATAGGTGTTTTCCTGGAACAGGTTAAAGGTCATTTTTTTTATTTCGATCATAAAGCTGTATATTTTAAGACAAATTTAATTTTAATCGCCAAATTACTAAGGTCAATTTTACTATATTTACGTCTTATTATCATTTTGAAAAATTTACTTCTAATATCCCTGTTTTTTGCTAGCCTTATTGTCAGTCGTTCTGCTTTCGGACAGTTCTATCAAGGCTCAGAGCAGGAATTTGGGAAAAGCAGAGTGCAATTCAGTCCATTTTCGTGGAAATACCATAATTACAAGCGCTTTAAAGTGTATTACAGTGGAGCTGATACCAAATTAGCTTTATATGCCGCTAAAAGTTTTGACCATTACCTGACTGAAGCCGAAAAGAAAATGGAATTCGTTTTCCCAGAAAAATTAGAAGTAATCGTCTTTGAAAATCATTCTAAATTTAAACAAAGTAATATTGGTCTCCTTCAAGATGAATTAACTCAAATTGCTGGTACAAGTCGGATTTTTGGGTCGAAAATTTTTATGTATTACGAAGCAGATCATCAAAATTTCAATTTGCATGTAAAAGAAGCCGTGTACACGGCATTGATCAAAAACATGTTATTAGGTCAAGATTGGAAAAATGTGTTAAAATCGACTGTTCAGTCTGGAGTGCCCGAATGGCTGGAAAAGGGACTCATTAATTACTTGGTATTTGGCTGGAACAGCCAGATTGAAAGTAAAACCAAAGACCTAGTTTTGACAGGAAAATTGAATCGGTTTAATAATTTAAGTGAAATGGATAAGGTCAATGCTGGCCATGCCATGTGGAATTATGTAGCCGAAGAATACGGTAATAGCAGTATTCCTGCCATCATTAATTTAACCCGTTTTACGCAAAGTATTGAACGATCCTTTTACAATGCCATTTCACTCGATTTTCAAAACCTCAATAATAACTACGTTAGTTTTTATAAGCTGAGATACATTAAGGATTATAAACAACAAAAGGAACCAGAAGGAACTGAAATCAAGTTTAAGCAAAAAAGAGATGCCGTATACTATGGCTTCAAAATAAATAAAGATTCAACTAAAGTAGCATATGTTGAAAATATTTTAGGTCAATACCGAATTAAATTACTTGACCTCAAAACAGGAAAAAGAAAAACCATTTACAAAGCTGAAACCAAATTAGAACGGATTCAAGACTATACATTCCCGGTGATTGAATGGCACCCAACCGCTAATGCATTTAGTTTCTTTTCCATTAAAAAAGATGTGCTGAATTACAGCATTTATGTCCTTGAGCAAAAGGATAAAAACAAGGCCTCTTTAACCATTAAAACCCTTAACGATTTAGATAAGGTAGTGGCTTTTGATTATGCTTCTGATGGTAAAACACTTATTCTATCGGCGGTAAATAATGGGCAAACGGATTTATTCACTTACCAGGTGAACGGAGGAAAACAAACCCAAATCACTGATGATTTATTTGATGAGTTAAATCCACGTTTTACAGCCAATGACCGATCGATTGTTTTTGCCTCAAATCGGAATAGTGATACGATTTTTAAAGACATTGACATTCAGTATTTAGACGATAAAAATGACATTTATGAGCTACCGGTAGCTTACTTTAACCGAACGTTTAAATACTTAAAACGCATCACTAATACGCCTGAGATTAACGAAACAAATCCCCGCCCTACCGAAGACGGACATATTTTATATTTGAGTGAGCAGAATGGTATTCAAAATCAATTCATGGCTAAAATAGATAGCGTCATTGATTTTATTGATACTACGATTCACTACAGGGATAAGATTGAAACCTTTCCACTTACCAATGTTGTGACTGAAATAAGAGAGTTAGATGTTAACCCATCAAACGACATGATTTATCTATTCTATCAAAACAACAAATATAAATTATTATCCACCCGATTAAGTACCGAACCTGTTTCGTCGTTTTTTAATGCCAGTTATGTCAACAAGCGCAAAAACAAAATTGACAACTTAAGTGCCAACGCTAAAGCACCAAAGGATACTGTTTTTATTAATAATGTATACTACCAAAAAGTGTATGTTAAGATTGGCGAAGAACCGCCCGACTCTTCATTAATTATTAAAGAAGAAGCGCCAAAATCTTTATCTTTATTGAAACGCCGTAAAGTCCGGTTTTCAATCTATAAAATAAACTTTACCAAAGATTATTTAGTCACTAATTTTGATAATAATTTCCTTTTTCCAAACTACCAAATTTATCAGGGACCAGGCTCTGTATACATTAATCCTGGAATTAATTCACTGACTAAAATTGGAGCGAGTGACTTATTTGATGATTATAAGCTTTTGGGCGGGATAAGAATTCCATTGTCTTTGAATTCAGGAAGTGAAACGCTCCTTTCCATTGAAAACTTAAAAAACAGGCTCGACCACAGGCTGTTATATTACCGTCAAAAATCGTTGTCAGAAACGGAAGCCACCAAAAACATCACCCATGATATCAGGTATAGGATTAGCTATCCTTTTTCTGAAATACTTTGCCTTAGAACAACAGTTAACTTTAGAAACGATAGAACACAATTTTTTCCTGGTAATGAATTTATCAAAGATCAATTATTATTTAATTCAGGCCTCAACTTTGAATTGGTATTTGATAATAGTATTCCTATGGAGTTTAATATCAGACGTGGATTTAGAATGAAGCTATTTGCAGAGTATTTGCAAGACTATAGTAGTGATTCATATCGATTTAGCGAATATGAAAGTAACCTCTTTAGTACGTTTAATCTTGGCTTCGACTTAAGATCATATACCAGAATTAAACGAAATTTCATTTGGGTCAACAGACTTGCAGGTGCCACTTCATTAGGGTCTCGCCGACTGTTATACTATATGGGAAGTGTTAATAATTGGGTATTAAGACCTGAAAATGATTTTAATTTTGATGTAGATGTTGATCCTAGTCAAAACTTTGGTTACCAAACAATCGCTACCCCACTCAGGGGGTTTATCCAAAATACTAGAAACGGAAATACGTTTGCCCTTTTTACCTCAGAATTTAGGCTGCCATTATTTTCATTCTTATCACCCTACCCTATAAAAAGTGAATTTTTTAAATATTTCCAAATTGTGGTGTTCGGAGATGTAGGTTCTGCATGGACTGGCCCTCATCCTTTATCGCCAGATAACTTTTTTAATAATCAGACCATTGAAGATTCTCAAGTTACTATTAGAATTGAGAACCTGATTGAACCAATTGTTGGTGACATAGGTTTTGGTGTCCGTTCAAAAATTATGGGTTACTTTGTAAAAGTTGATGTGGCCTGGGGCATTGAAGATTTAAGATTTAGACAACCAGTCGCACAACTCTCATTAAATTTAGATATATGACCCTACAAACTATTGTAAGCCTTATATTAATAGGCATTTTTGCTGGCATGATGAGCGGCTTTGTTGGCATAGGTGGTGGTGTAATTATTGTTCCGGCCCTAGTTTATGTCTTAGGCCTTTCTCAGCACGAAGCACAAGGAACAAGCATTTTATTGATGTTACCCCCAATTGGTATTTTGGCCTTTATGAATTATTACAAGGCTGGACAAATGAATATTGGCTACGGCGTAATCATTGCTTTAGCCTTCGTTATTGGAGGCTATTTCGGATCAAAGCTCTCATTGCAAATAAGTGCAGGAAAAGTGCGTCTTGTTTTTGGCATTTTAATGCTATATGTGGCGATTAAATTAATTTATTCAGGTATTAATACAACCATTAATGAAAACAAAGGTCAAACGGAGTCAGTTAAAAACGATTCATAAAACGGTTATTGACATACGGGAGCATTTACACCAATATCCTGAATTATCCTTTGAAGAGTACGAAACATCATTGTACATTCAAAACATGCTCAAAACATGGGGTATTCATTTTAAGGTCGTCTCTAAAACGGGTATTGTCGGGTTAATTGAACCCTCAAAACCGGTCAATAAATGCATTGCTTTAAGGGCTGATATTGATGCATTGCCCATTCAGGAAGAAAACACTACAAATTATGTGTCACGCCGCAAAGGTATAATGCATGCTTGCGGACATGACGTACATACAGCTACCCTATTAGGTGCACTTCAATACATCAACGAAAATAAAGAGCTTTTAACGTGTAAGGTCAAGTTTATCTTTCAACCAGGCGAAGAAAAATTACCCGGAGGTGCGAGTTTATTAATCAAAGAAGGTGTTCTTGAAGCGCCTAAGGTAGATGAAATTTATGCCCTCCATGTTTTCCCTGAATTGGAAGTTGGAAAAGTTGGTCTAAGATCAGGGATGTATATGGCTTCGTGCGACGAAATAAGAATGGAAGTGATTGGTAAAGGAGGTCATGGTGCCATGCCACATCAAAATATCGATCCCATTCTAATATCTGCGCATATTATTACCTCTTTACAACAAATCATTAGTCGTAACTGTAACCCCTCCATCCCTTCTGTGTTATCATTCGGTAGAATTGAAGGACTTGGCGCAACAAACGTGATCCCAAATACGGTTCAATTAGAAGGTACTTTTAGAACCATGAATGAACCTTGGCGAGCTGAGGCACATCACCTTATCAAAAAACAAACCACGTTTTTAGCACAGTCTATGGGTGCTAAAGTAAATGTAACCATTGACAAAGGATACCCTTATTTAGAAAATGATGTTCAACAAACCGAAAAAACAAAACAAGTATTGGCGAACTTTTTTGGTTCGGAAAACGTAATAGAATTGCCGATCAGAATGACGGGAGAAGATTTTTCTTATTATGCGCAAAATACTCCAGCTACCTTTATAAGAATAGGTACTAGAAATGAGGCTAAAGGAATTACTTTTCCAGTGCATCACTCAAAATTTGATATTGATGATGATGCTTTGTTGGTTGGTATGGAAACTTTTATTAATATTGTATTTCAAAATCATTAAAAAAATGAAGCAATTTAAATTACTTTTTGGATTATTTGCATTTGTTGTAGTCTTGTCAGCATGTGAAAAGAACCATATTTGCGAGTGCGTAACGTTTATTGACGAAGAAGAACAACCAAAAATTGACAATACCTTCCCAATTGATGACTTAAACAAACAAGCCGCTATTAAAGAATGTAATTTATCTGACTCAACTGAAGTGAGCATTAATTTTGTTACAACAGTTACAAATTGTGAACTACAATAAAGAAAACAACATGTCAAAAAAAATATTTTTCGTCTTAGGATTAGTCTCTATCATTTCAATGAGTTCATGCAGAAAAAACAGAACTTGTAGGTGCGTAACTACTATCGTCAGTTCATCTGACACTAAAGAGACTCAAAAAGACATTATTATTAATGATGTTAATAAAACGGAAGGAGAAGAAGATTGTGCAAGAAACAATTCTGAAATGACCTTCCCTGGATTTAAAGAAACGATTAGCTGTACTCTAGTTGACTAATAAACACTTTGAATTAAGTGAAGACTAAAAGCCTTTTTTCGTTAGCTATAGGAATTATTTTTATAGCCATTTCCGTTTATTTGTCCGTAGAACTTTTTGAGGTTTCAAAAAAATTAATTGCTCGTGCTCATTTAGGATGGGTATCATCTACAATTATCACACGACTTCTAGTTTGTTTAAGTTTTGGCCGTGGTATTCAATTAATTTTCAGGGTTTTATTGCCTAAAATTAGGTCGTTTATCCCTTTAATTATTGGAATAGTTGCAGGTTTTGGATTATCATTTATCAGTCCAATTTATGAGTCAGACTACGGAGACTCTAAAAGTGATGATTTATCCATTGATCATGAAGGTTTAAGCAATTTAACCAATGGCACTTATCAAATAAAAAAAGAACCTTACTTAGTCGCTTTTTTTACGACAACATGTCCTCATTGCAAAGAAGCTTCCAAACGAATTGGTTTTATGAGCCAATTAAATAGAATGATTCCAGTTGTCGCTATTTTTCCGGGAAGTCAGGAAGATTCTGAAAAGTTCATTACCGAAAATAACGGACAGTTTTTTGAATACTATGTCATTAATAATGATGAGTACTTTATTAATAACTCAGATGGTAGATTTCCGTCTGTTTTTTTAATTAACGAAAAAGGCGAAACCATGAAGCATTGGTTTGGTGATTTACTAAACTATTCTGCCCTTGACTACCTCGAAAGTCTTAAAAAATAAAACCACCCGCTTTAATAAAGGCATCTTGCTCATGCTTTTATCTTCCTTGTGTTTTGCGGTGGTTAATCTATTCGTAAAACTACTGACTAATCCTCAGGTTTTTTTTGGCACATTTCAAACCTATCCGCCCTACGAGGTCGTTTTATTTCGCTCAATTATTTCTCTCAGTATTTGCATTTACATTATCCGTCAGAAAAAAATCCCCTTTTTTGGTCATAATAAAAAATGGCTCATCATTCGCGGACTGTTTGGTGCTACTGCCCTTACCTTGTTCTTTTACACACTTCAAAATTTACCACTTGCTGTGGCCACTACCGTTCAGTACTTATCTCCAGTATTCACAGTTTTATTTGCCATCTACCTACAAAACGAAAAGGTAAGGCCTATCCAATGGTTATTTTTTTTAATTGCCCTATTCGGGGTATTCATCATTGGTTACAGCAAGCAAAGTGGTCCAACAACTATAGACCCTTTTTGGATAATGCTAGGTCTAGTTTCAGCAGTTTTTAGCGGAGTAGCATACAATGCCATTATGAAATGCCGTCAAACGGATGCTCCTATTACGGTGGTCATGTACTTCCCTCTGATAGCCACACCTGTAATGGTTATTTTATGTATCATAAACGGATTCAAAATCCCTGTTGGTATTGAATGGCTCATCATCCTAATTATTGGTGTTTTCACACAATTTGCACAAGTATTAATGACCAAAGCTTTTCATCATGAAAGTGCTGCAAAAGTAACCCCAATTAAATATATTGGCGCCATTTACGCCATTGGCATTGGCTTCTTTGTATTCGACGAAACACTCAGTTTAATGGTATTCCTGGGTATTTCCCTAATTCTATTAGGTGTTTTATTGAATAGCTTTTTAAAAGTAAGATTAGAAACAAATAAAACAGACTAATGGGACGGCAGTATTCCATCTGCTGTTAAAGCCTTTCTAATGGCTCTGGCATTATCAAATAAAAAATGGCGGTCACATTCATACGAACTGGATTCTTTTAATAATTCATTTTCAAAAAAATCAATTTCCAATTGATGTCGCTCTAGAAATGCTTCAATATATGAACTATCAGCTATCCTTATTAAATCATTAACATATTGCTTTCTAATATACTCATTATACAAAGCTGAATAAACTATCTTCTCCTGATCAAATTGATGCTTAAGGCCTTTATATTTAGCAGCCTGATATCCTAAATAGGGCAAGCCCCAATCCATGGTAGGATAAGGATCATATCCTATTGGTTCCATTAATCCAGTTTCATAATTATAATAAAATCGGATATTAATCCATCCCATAGCATGATAGGCTTTTGCTAAATCACAAATTGCATAATACCTGGCCATGGCCTCGATATTAAAGTCTTTATACATGGAATCTCTTTGATATTGGTAATTTTCCAAGATCTTTTTTGCTGTTTTAATTCGTTTTTTGTGATGCTTTTTATCGCCTTTTACTTTTATATTAGCTTTTTTAATGAGACCTACAAGACTCTCATTGTTCATAGAGGCTTCAAAGAAGCCAGAATCTTCAAAACTTAATATTAAACCTTCTGGTCGGTTTTGATACCTGAACATTCTTTCAGATAAATGCTCTTCAAAATTATAAATCCCCCAACTTTCACCATTTATTATCAACTCTACAAAAGTCATTTCATTACTTAAAACATTATTATCTCTCAGTAATTTACTAAAAATAAAGCCGTTTATAGAACCTCGAACCTTTGGATTTTGCAGACTAAATGTTTGAATACCATTTTGAAGCGTATCTTCCAATTTTAGCCGAAATGACCATTTCTCATCTTGTAAATGATCCACCCAATCACCTTTTAGCCTGACTTTTCCTTCAATAGAACTTTTGAGGTAATTTATACTGCAGCTCACATAATCGTCCTTAGTTCTTTTCAAAACACCTTTTTCAATCGCTTGGTTCCGCAAGGTTTCTAGCTGCTTAAAATTATTTTGAGTAATCGTAATGACTAATTTTTCAACATTGAAATGAGGAGGAGAAAGGATGTACCAGAGTACCCCACCACTTACGATTAAAAGAAAAATGACAATGGCTTTTTTACCCATATACTTTGCTGCGATTCAATTCGGAATTACACAAAATTAAGGTCGTACAATTTCTTGTACTTACCATTCATTTCCAGTAATTCATGATGATTCCCCTCTTCTATCACCTCTCCTTTATCAATCACCAAAATTTTATTGGAATTAATAATGGTGGACAGTCGGTGTGCAATAACGATTGAGGTACGCCCTTTTTGCAGTTCTGCAGTCGCTTTTTGAATCAGTGCCTCCGACTCAGAATCAAGACTAGCGGTAGCCTCATCAAGAATTAAAATTTTGGGGTTATAGACGTAAGCCCTAATAAATGATATTAATTGTTTTTGACCAACTGATAATAAGCCGCCTCTCTCCTTCACATCATAATCATAATTACCTGGCAACTTCATAATAAATTCATGAGCTCCTACTTTTTTTGCCGCTTCTATAACCTGTTCTCTTGAAATATTTTGGTCACCCATGGTAATATTATGAAGAATAGTATCGGAAAATAGAAAGACATCTTGTAATACAATGGCAATATTTCGTCTTAATGCTTCTAATTGAACTTCACGAATAGATGTGCCCCCAATTTCAATGCTCCCCTTTTGAAAATCATAAAACCGGGTTAGTAAATTAATAATGGTCGACTTTCCCGCACCAGTTGTCCCTACCAGGGCAATTGATTCTTGTTTTGGTGCGTGTATGGTTACACCTTTAAGGACCCAATCTTCATCATTATAGGCAAACCATACATCTCTAAACTCAACGTCAGCATCAAAATCAATGTCGGTAATAACGCCCTGATCATCTACAACTTCATCACTATCAATAATATCAAATACACGATCGGCCCGAACAACGCCCCGTTGTAAAACGTTAAAACGGTCTGCCATTTGTCGGATAGGGCGATACAACATATTTACCCACAAAATATAACCGAACATGATTCCTGAGATGCTATTAATCATTTCAGGATTATAATTCAGCTGAAGCATTGACCATAATATTAGTACTGCAATCGATAATGAACTCAATAATTCTACTACAGGAAAGAATAAAGACGTGGCCCATACGGCTTGTAATAGTGCATTTCTATGCCCTTTGTTTAATTCGTCAAACTTTTGTGCCTCCCGTTCTTCTCTATTAAAGAGCTGCACAATGCTCATACCAGACAGATGCTCTTGCACGAATGTGTTCAGTTTGTTCACTTGCGTCCGTTCCTTTTCAAAAGCAGACTTCATGGCCCGGGCAAAAATCCGAGTTGCAATAATGAGTAGTGGAATTGGAATTAAGATCAGTAAAGTGACTTGCCAATTCACATAAAACATCCAAGCAAAAATGGCTAGTAATTTTAATAAATCACCCAAAATAGAGATTAAACCAGTAGTGAAGATATCTGAAATGGCTTCAATATCCGAAATAATTCTAGTCACAACAGTTCCATTAGGGGTTCTATCGAAGTATTTTAATCTAAATGATTGAATATGCTTAAATAACTTCTCTCTAACATCATAGACCACAGATTGTCCTAATATTGCTCCCAAATAAGCGACTGAAAACTGAAAAATAGCTTCAACCAATAGTAATCCAAACACCAATAACACCCAAATGCCCAGTTGTGACTCTGAATCGTCCGAGAATTGACTGACAAATTCTTTTAACCATAAACCAATTGTTCCTGTTGAACCATCTGATGATTCAAGAAAAATGTTCACCATTTCAACAATAAGTAATGGTCTTGTTGATTCAATAAAAGCAAGAATAATGGTTAAGAATAACCCTGTGTAAAAAATAGATTTATACGGCTTTAAATAACTTAACAATCGCCTGAAAAGCGTAATATCTTTTTCGTATTTCTTAAACATTGACGCAAATGTAGGAATTTGTTTTAGGGGAAAATCTTTTGAACTAAAAAATAAGTTTTTTTACAACAATATTTTGGAGTTATAATTACCTTTGGCTACTAATTTTTTGATATGCCAGTAGTTTCCGTTAAAGGTATTAACATGCCTGAATCACCCATCAGAAAACTTGTCCCGTTTTCAGAAGAAGCCAAAAAACAGGGAAAAACAGTTTACCACCTTAACATTGGTCAACCCGACATTGAATCTCCTGAAGTTGCCTTAGATGCCATTAAAAACATTGATCTTTCGGTACTTGAATATAGTCATTCAGCGGGTTTAGAATCATACAGAAAAAACCTTGCTCTTTATTATAATAAAAGTGGAATTAATGTTGATCCTTCTGAAATAATTGTGACCACTGGTGGATCAGAAGCGCTTGTTTTTGGATTCATGTCTTGCTTTAATCCTGGTGATGAAGTGATCATTCCTGAGCCGTTTTATGCCAATTATAATGGTTTTGCACAAATGGCAGGAGTAAACATTTTACCTGTTACCTCCCGAATAGAAGATGGTTTTTCATTGCCACCAATTTCTGACTTTGAAAAAAAAATAACACCAAAAACCAAGGGAATTGTCATTTGCAATCCAGGTAACCCTACAGGATATTTATATACTCAGGAAGAGCTGACGCAATTAAGTGAGATTGTAAAAAAGCATGATTTATTCTTATTTGCAGACGAAGTTTACAGGGAATTTTGCTATGATAATAATATTCCTTTTTCAGTATTAAATCTCGAAGGCATAGAAGAACATGTGATATTAATTGACTCCGTTTCTAAACGCTACTCAATGTGCGGCGCAAGAATTGGTGCCTTAATCACTCGAAATAAAGATGTGGTTAATACGGTTATGAAATTTGCACAAGCAAGGCTATCACCACCAACGCTTGCTCAGATAGCCAGTGAAGCAGCCCTTGACACACCACCATCCTATTTTACAGATGTGATAAATGAATATGTGGCCAGACGAGATATTTTAGTGAATGGTCTTAATAGAATTGACGGTGTAATTTGCCCAAAACCAAAAGGAGCCTTTTATTGTATAGCCAAATTACCAATAGATGATTCAGACAAATTCTGCAGATGGTTATTAGAAAAATTTGATTACCAAGGCCAAACAGTTATGATGGCTCCCGCTACTGGTTTTTATGCATCTAAAGGGTTAGGAAAGCAAGAAGTTCGATTAGCTTACGTTTTAGAAAAAGCCTCATTAGTTAAATCGGTTAAATGCATTGAAGAGGCACTAAAAATTTACCCTGGTAAAATATAGATTTTGTTGGATGAAAATGATAAAAAGTTCGATTAAATGAGCACCAAAAAAGAAGATTTTTTTAGTAAACTTCAGTTTGATTTAGGTGACAGGTGGCCAGAACTAGATCCTAATGATATTTCGACAATTGATCAGTTAGCAGATTTTATCATAAAGCGATCTAAAATAAATCCATGGCCATTTTTAAGATTTTTGACTTATTTCAATGCTTGTCAAACTTTTCTTTCGGGTCTGCTTAAGCAGGCTGTAAGTCCCTATTTTAATCTAAATGAATTAAGTGTAAAAGAAAAGAATGCTTTTATCTCCTTTACAAAAGCAGAGTTTGGCGAACCGCTTGCTTTCCGTAGACCAAAAACAATGCGAACCGTTGTTTTCGTTTTCCCTATACTAGCGATTCTTTTACCAATGATAGTATCTACTTATCTTATTACAGCAAAATCATACTCAGGATGGCTTTACTTAAGTGGACTAATTGGATTAATCATATCAATTGGTGCATTTGAACTGACTAAGCGGTTTAAAAAAAGAATAGAACCAGACGCCTTACTAGAATATTCAAAGTCATTCTACGTAATTCATAATCAAAAATTAACTGAAGAACCAAGTAGAGATCAGCTGTTAGATTTAATATGTCAAATTGCAAAATCGTACTACAAAATAGATTTTTCAGCCGATTCCACCATTCCAGAATCGTAATTTTTTGCTTTGCATCACTTTTTTATGATAATTTTACAAGTAATTTGACGTTGTATTGAGTATGTCTTTTAGACTTGTTTTTCTTTACGCTCTATTTCAATCTTTTTTGATTCATTCTCAAAAAGATAGTTTAGTCTATTTTCACCTTGACAAGGAAAAAGTGAGTTATAAACTAACTGAAAAAGAGCCGATACAAAAAGCAAAAAACAAAACCATTACATTATTTAAATTAAAAGGATATGTCGGGTTGTTTATCACAGACTCTATACAAAAGAAAGGAAACTGGCACTACACCCTTAATTATCAGAAGCGCTTTAAAAAAGTAATTATTCATAATTCAGAAAACTCTATTGCGTTAAGCTTGGTAAAAACACCTGCTCAAATCAATTCAATTTTAATTGATCTAGAAAACACTGGTTTTCCCTTTGCAGAGGTAATATTTACTGATCAAACTGAACTGAATGATAAATTGAGTCTGACTTATAGAATTGATTCTGGACAGTTTACTGTTTTACAGAAAATTATTATTAAAAGTCCAGATAAATTTCATCAAAATACAATTGAAAATTTAATTCATATTAAAAGCGGAGAACCTTATAATGAATCCAAAATAAAAGCGATTGCTCAACTTTTTGAAACGAATAATTTTTATGAACTCATTAGGGCACCTGAATTATTGTTTCTAGAGAATGAAGTGGATTTATACCTCACCATTAAAAAGAAAAAGGCAAGTGTGGCAGATGGATTTATTGGCTTTCAGCAGAATCCAGAAAACCAGAGATTAGAGCTTACGGGAAACATTAATCTAGGACTAAAGAATGGTTTAAATAGAGCAGAAATTATAGATTTCAAATGGCAGAGTAATGCCAATCAAAGCCAGAACCTAGATGTTTTTTTAGACTATCCTTTTATTCTAAATCTTCCAATTAGTATTGGAGGCAGCATTAATATTCAAAAACAAGACACTTCTTTTGTAAGAAACGGGTTTCTTGGGAACATTAAATACCTTTCATCTTTTTATACAGTAGGTGTTTTTGCACAATCAGAGAATTCTTTTTTATTAGGTAATGTAATTGAAGAGAGCAACTTTGTAGGCTTTAGACGAAACACATTTGGCATTGACGGTAATTATCGTCCAGGATATTTTAACAAATACAAACCAAATCTTCAATTCAAAATTGGTGTTTTTGGTTTAAAAACGGATAGCATTGAATCCATTAACAGTGTTAGTAATTTGATAGTTGATGTTAAGCTGATTCAAATTATCAAGCTATTTGGGGCTTTTTCATTCGAAAATTCAATCCGTATTCAAGATATTAGATCAAATAATCTACTCTCTGAAAATCAATTATTCTACTTTGGTGGATTAAAAAGCGTGAGGGGATTCTATGAACTTGAATTAAATGGGAACCATGTTTTTTCTGCCAATAACGCATTAGTGTTTAAGCCAGTAAAGCAACTGGCTTTTCAAATGATTTATGATTATTCACAATTTCATGATAATCGGTTTATCCAAACTAACACCATTGGTTTTGGGTTCAATATAGAAAACGAAAGTAATACATTAAGCTTAATCCTTGCTAATGGGACAATCAAAGGAAATGCATTTAATTTTCAAAATACAAAATTGCATTTAGGTATTATTTCACGGTTTTAGACCAACTTAGACGCCAGTCAATGCGTTATTCATATTACAATTATTTAGTCGGAACTATTTAAACAAAATCGTAAATTTGTACGTCATACAGCAATTAATGAAAATCACCTTACTACTCTTCTTTTTCTTTGTTCTTAACGCATTCACTGGGAATTCGCAAACATTTGAACCAAATGAACTTTTAATTCAAGTCAAATCGAAAGCAAATGTCCGCCAAATCGAAAGTCAGCTTATTGAGGTTGGAGGCGCGACTTTAGACTTTTTCGAAGAGATTTCAGAACCAATGCGGATTTATCACTTAAAATATAAATCTAATGTTGATTTGGACAAGGTGATTAGGGAATGCTTTTCTATTTCAGACATTTCAGTTGTTCAAAAAAATCATAGAATTAGGCATAGAGCTACCATTCCCAATGATGTCAATTTTAGTGACCAATGGCACTTAAATAACACGGGCCAATCTGGTGGTACTGCAGATGCTGATATTGATGCTGCGGAAGCATGGGACATCACTACAGGAGGAAATACATCACATGGTGATACAATAGTTGTTTGCATTATTGAAGGCGGAGGAGTGGATATTAACCACGTTGATCTGGTAGACAATATGTGGAAAAATTATGCCGAGATACCTGGTAATTCCATTGATGACGATAATAATGGATATGTGGATGACTATGACGGTTGGAATGTTGGTCTTAATTCTGGCGTAATCACAACTGGCTCTCACGGTACCAGTGTTGCAGGAATGATTGGTGCTGTTGGTAATAATTCAATTGGCATATCGGGCGTGAATCATACAGTTAAAATGATGATTATTGAAGGGCAAAATGCTAGTAACGAAGCCAGTGTTATTGCTGCTTATACTTACCCTTTAGTGATGAGAAAAAAATATAATGAAAGTAACGGACAGGAAGGTGCCTTTGTGGTAGCAACCAACTCATCATGGGGTATTGACGAAGGCAATCCACTGAATTCGCCGCTTTGGTGCGGCATGTATGATTCTTTGGGCATGCATGGTATATTAAATATTGGCGCCACCACTAATAGTAAGATTAATGTTGATTTAAAGGGAGATTTGCCAACTACCTGTCCAAGTGACTTTTTAGTTGGTGTTACCTTAACAAATAGTGCCGATTTTAGACCAGATTTTTCAGGCTATGGTCCAATAAATATTGATTTGGCTGCACCGGGTAGTTCAGTTTTTATTACCAAATCAAACAATGGTTACGACTCTAGAAGTGGTACATCTTTTGCTACACCATGTGTCACCGGAGCAGTTGCTTTATTATACTCAGCTCCATGTACTGATTTTATTAGTTATGCCAAAACCTTCCCTGATTCTGCGGCACTGAAAATAAAATCGCTTTTGATGGATAATGTAGATAATCTATCCAACTTGGCAGCAGATGTAGCAAGTGGTGGTAGATTAAATGTCAACAATTCACTACAGGCTCTGGTCAATAGTTGTCAAAATAATCCATGTATTTCTCCCTATGCTATCTCGGTGAGTAATGTAACAGACTCTGCATTTACAATTAATTGGCAGGGAAATAATAATAGTGATTTTATTGTTCAATATGGTCTTGCCAATAACCTAACTAATTCTATTACACTTTCAGGAACAACAAATTCTTACTTGGCTACTGGAAACATCCCTTGTTCTACTTATCAAATCAATGTTATTGGTCTATGCGGTTCTGACACATCAAATGCATCCTCTTCCATTTTTATCAGAACAGATGGGTGCTGCGAGAACCCTGATGTGCTTCTTGACGATAGAACGGAGACCTCGCTTGACATAAAATGGCCCTCTGTCTTATATGCTTCAAATTATATTATCCGATACAGGCAAACAGGCGCTTCTTCCTGGATTTACGATACAATAGTCGGAACATCTACTACGCTTAATAGTTTAGATACCTGTGCGCTTTATGATATTCAAATAAAAACAGTTTGTACTGATAGTAGCGATAATTACAGTTCGAGCCATCAGTTTAAAACAAAAGGTTGTGGAATTTGTTATGAAGGTTTTTATTGCGAAATTCCTGCAGCCGTTAATACTGAATTTGAGTGGCTGGAATCCTTTACTATTGATGGTATAACAAGTACTACTGGAGATAATAACGGTTATTTTGATGGTGGTTTTTTTGGTACTGGGTTCGCACCAGGTAATGGTTATCAAATCACTTTTACGCCAGGTTATAGTGGTAGTCCATTTACTGAACGATACGGTGTTTGGATTGACATGGACCAAAATGGAACCTTTGAAGCATCAGAACGACTTATTTCTAGCATTCAAGGATCTGGAAGCCAAACTGGCATGCTGTTTATACCTAATACTACCATAACCGGAATAACTAAAATGAGAATTGCCATGAATGGTGAATCTTCACCTACTGTATGCGCAGATGAATCAGGAAATATTTATGGTGAATATGAAGACTATTGTGTTCAAATTGGCGGAAATGTTGGGGTAGAATCTTTTAATGAACAATCATTTATCCTGTATCCAAACCCAACCAAAGGCCTATTCTATTTAAAAGACTACCTAAATATTACATCTGTTGAAGTATATAATATATCTGGAAAATTGATTAAATCCTTTCAGAATACGATCAATGGTCAATTTTCAATAGCTGAATTTGAAACTGGTTTATATACTATTAGGATCAATTCTGATGGACAGCTTTATCATTCTAAATTATTAAAAAATTAGTGGACAGTTTTAACGCCAAGCCTGAGCTTGAAAAAGAAGACTTTTATAAGTCACCTGAAGGGTATATTGTTTTTACCGAAAAATATCACCTTAAACGTGGCTATTGTTGTAAAAGTGGGTGCAAACATTGCCCGTATGGCTATGATAAAAAAACAGGCCGTATTGCGAAATAAGTTTAGATTTGCAAAAAAAATAATATGATTTTTATTGTTCATCCTGACAATCCTGACAAAAGAAAGATTGACTTAATAGTTGATATTTTAAACAAGGGTGGCATTATCATTTATCCAACAGATACAGTTTATGCATTGGGCTGCTCACTATCCAATAAAAAATCGATTGCCAAATTAGCTCAACTTAAAGGTCTGAAAACGAAAAAGGCTAATTTTTCTATTGTCTTTAACGATTTGAGTAAGTTAACGGACTATACTAAACATATTGATAGACCTACTTATAAACTACTCAACAAGAATTTACCGGGCCCATTTACTTTTATCCTAAACGCATCCAATAGTGTCCCTAAATTGTTCGATACCAATAAGAAAACCATAGGGATTAGAATTCCTGATAATAATATCACCCATGCCATTGTTGAGACACTTGGTGTACCTTTAGTCACCACATCATTACATGACGAAGATGATATTATTGAATACACAACCGACCCTTTTTTAATTGAGGAGCAATGGCAATCGAAAGTAGATGGTATTGTTGATGGAGGTTATGGCAAAAATGAACCATCAACAGTTGTTAATCTATCAGATGGAGATATTGAAATTATCCGCCAAGGTATTGGAGAACTTGAATACTAATAAATTTCTTTCGCAGTTAACAAAAGAATTAACCTTACACTAAATAATTATCAATACTTAATTTATTCATTTAGCATTATAAAGCACAAATTATCACATATGTCATTTACATCCTTAGGATTATCTACTGAAATACTAAAGGCCATTGATAAACAAGGCTATACAGTACCATCACCAATTCAACAAAAAGCCATTCCTGAGATACTCAATGACCGTGATGTACTTGCTTCCGCTCAAACTGGCACTGGGAAAACAGCGGGCTTTACACTGCCAATTATTGAAAAATTATTGCAAACCCCTAAAGGAAAAAAAAGAGCCATAAAGGCATTAATTATTACACCAACAAGAGAATTGGCGGCTCAAATTCAAAAAAATGTACGGGATTATACTGAGTTTACTACTCTAAAATCAGCCGTTATTTTTGGTGGTGTTAAACAAAATGCTCAGGTAAATACCCTAAGGCAAGGCGTAGATATTCTAATTGCTACACCTGGAAGACTGCTTGACCTGAGTCAGCAAAGGTTGGTAGATCTAAGACAGATAGAGGTTTTAGTACTTGATGAAGCCGACAGAATGCTAGACATGGGCTTCTTAAAAGACATTAGACGAATTATCAATATGCTACCAAAAGAGCGCCAAAATTTATTATTTTCGGCCACATTTTCGAAAGATATTAAGGCGTTGGCACAAACATTTTTGCGAAAACCAGTGCATATTGAAGTGACCCCTGAAAATACTGCGGTTGAGATTATTGAACAAAAAGCATATAGAGTTGATAAATCCCAAAAGTATACACTGCTCTTTAAGTTAATTGAAGATGGCGCATGGAAACAAGCACTCATATTCACACGCACTAAACATGGCGCTAACCGATTAGCAGAGAAACTTTCAAAAAGAGGTTATAATGCTTCTGCTATTCATGGTAACAAAAGTCAAAATCAAAGAACCAAAGCATTGGACGGGTTTAAAAAAGGAAAAGTAAGGATATTAGTTGCCACAGATATAGCAGCAAGAGGCTTGGATATACCTTTATTGCCTCATGTTGTCAATTTTGAATTACCAAATATAGCTGAAGATTACGTGCATAGAATTGGCAGAACTGGACGTGCAGGTGCAAATGGTGTGGCCATTTCGCTAGTAGATATTGAAGAAGTTGCCTATTTAAAAGGAATTGAAAAATTGATTGGAGAAAAAATTGACACTTCGGAAATTGAAGGTTTTGAACCCAAAAATTTAATTCCCCAAGGTAAATCTGCTAAAAATAAAAGTAATAATAGACCGAATAACCGAAACAGTTCGAAAAAAAAGTTTGGCAGACCCTTTAATAAAACTAAAGGTCATAAAAGGCGATAGCTATTTATATTTTCTCGAAATACATTATCACTTGCTTAAAAAATTGCTTAGACTATATATGTAGACCTATCAATTCATAAACTTAATGCGCTTTTACTTTCTTTTTTGGCATGGTTCCAAATAATTTGTCCCAAAACCTTGTGGTTACACCAAAAGCGCGATCTGGTTGTTGGTAATGGTGCAAAAGATGATGTGTCCATAAAAACCTAAGGTATTTTGGTGCTTGATATACATGAATGGCGTAATGTAAGCCTGAGTAACTTAAATAGCCTAGTACTAAACCTGAAATTAGGAAAAAGCTATGTTCACCAGTCAAAATCCAAGCAATGCCTAAATAAATACCGGCGAATAACAATCCAGGAAAAGGAGGCATTAGTGTTCTTTTTTTATCCCTTGGATTGTTGTGGTGGATGCCATGAAAAATATGATGAAAACGTTTAATGATAAAATGATTTGAGATAAAATGAAAGACAAATCGGTGCATAATGTACTCCACGAAACTCCATATTAAGAATCCCGCACAAAAAAGTAAAATCATGTTTAAATATGACAAAGGGAATAAATGAACCCCAATTAAAAAGAGACCTATTGAAAGCGATAGATACCAAATTATATGAATTAAAACATTTGTTTTAGTCAATAGTTCTAAAAATCGGTTGTTAAATATTGTTTTCATATACTTAAGTTTAAAAACGTCATTCACACAAATAACTGAGGTTTTATACAAGTCGAACAAATTATGGTATCCCCCTATTGAAGTTGAGAATGAAATTAACTTCTAAATATCAATGATTTATAAAATAAATGATGAAATTAAATTATTTTGTTTAACTTTGCGTAGTAAACATTAAACAAAATGACATGAGATTTTTACTTTCCTTCGGTTTAATAGCAAGCACAATATACCAGACCGCACTATTTATTTATACATCAGAAGATATATCACAAGTAGCCCCTACCCAATCAATATACGATTACGCCATAAAAGATATTGAAGGAGCTCCATTAAGCCTATCAGACTTTAAAGGCAAAAAAATTCTATTCGTTAATGTAGCCTCTAAATGCGGTTTTACTCCACAGTATGCCGAGCTTCAAAAATTACATGACCAATACAAAGATAAGTTGGTTATTATAGGACTTCCTTGTAATCAATTTGGTGGTCAGGAGCCAGGAACAGGTGATGAAATCAAAGCATTTTGTCAAAAAAATTATGGTGTTGAATTTCTAATTACAGAAAAAATTGATGTGAAAGGTGAAAATCAACATCCTATCTACAAATGGTTAACCTCAAAATCTGTTAATGGAAAAATGGATAGCACCGTTAAATGGAATTTTACTAAATACCTGGTAAGTGAAAAAGGTGAATTAATTGAGCAATTTGGGAGCAGTGTAAATCCCATGAGCGATAGAATTATTAGCCAACTTTAATGAAAAGGCTTATGAAAATTATTCTGATAAGTTCAGGGATTCTCCTTTTAGCCTTTATTGCCATTCAAATTTATACTATGAGTGTTCAAAAAGGAATAGAAACCTACCCATATACTGTTGAAAAAAAATTCGAGCATTTTGAAATCAGGCAATATGAAGCCAGTTTGTTTACGTCTGTTCAACTAACAAGCAGTGAATACGAAGAAGCATCAAGCAGAGGGTTTAACATGTTAGCAGGATATATATTTGGAGGTAATGACAGAAATGAAAAAATTGCTATGACATCACCTGTCTCAATGTCATTAACCGATTCTATAACTATGATGTTTATGATACCGAAATCAATTAAGAAAGAAGATCTGCCACAACCAAATCAATCCTCAATTGAATTTAAAGAAGAGCCTGCCAAACGAGTGGCGGCAATTTCTTTTGGAGGTTGGGCTAGCTCTGAGAAAATTGACAAATACAAGTTAGAATTAATTGAGTTTCTTGAAGCATCAGAGACAAAACATTCTGATCGGTTTTTCTTTTTAGGTTATAATGCCCCTTATGAAATGGTTGGTAGAAAAAACGAAATTATTGTCGAACTTGATTAAATTTGAGTATGGAATACAGACGATTAGGAAATTCGGGTTTACAATTAAGTGAATTATCACTTGGCAGCTGGCTAACTTTTGGGAAGCAAATTGGTGACAATATTTCTCGAAAACTAATGATTGAAGCCTATGATAGAGGCGTTAACTTTTTTGATAATGCCGAGATTTACGCTAACGGGGCCTCAGAGGAAGTAATGGGGAAAATTTTAAAGGATCTTAATTGGGACAGAGATAGTTATGTAGTCTCCTCAAAAGTGTTTTTTGGCACCAAAGGCTTAATTGATTCTAAACCAACTCAAAAAGGATTAAATAGAAAGCATATAACAGAAGCCTGTCATCAAGCCTTAAAAAGACTTAGAGTAGATTATCTTGATCTATTTTTCTGTCACCGTCCAGATAAAAACACACCAATTGAAGAGACGGTTTGGAGCATGCACAATTTAATTACACAAGGCAAAATCCTTTACTGGGGAACTTCAGAATGGAGCGCTCAAGAAATAATGGAAGCCCATTTATTTGCTCGTCAGAATAGATTGATTGGCCCAACAATGGAGCAACCTCAATACAATATGTTTCACAGGCACAAAATGGAAGTAGAGTTCAGCCAAATATTTAAAAATTTTGGAATGGGAACAACAATTTGGTCTCCCCTAGCCTCTGGCTTACTCACTGGAAAATACAATCAAAAATCTAGTCCAAAAGACACACGATTAAGCTTAAAAGAGTTAGACTGGCTAAAAGAAAAAACCATTACTGAATCGAATTTAGCTAAAGTCAAAAAGCTTGGCAAAATTGCTAAAAGCATAGGCATTTCATTACCTGTACTTTCAATTGCATGGTGTCTCAAAAATGATAGCGTAAGTACAGTGATTTTAGGTGCATCAAAAGTAGAGCAATTAAAGGAAAATATTAAAGCTGTTGAGGCTAAATTGCTATTGACTCCAGAAGTGATCTCTAAAATTGATGAGATTTTAGGGAATGTACCTGTAAGACCTAATTTTTAAGGTTAAAGATTGATTTACTTCTCACCAAAGTGTTCTATTGCTTTGTATTGCTAAGGATAAATTAAGAAGCCAAAGCTTGAAGATAAATCTCTACCTCTTCAATGAGTAATCACTTAGAAAATTTAAACTCGCTTAACAGTAAGATTTAATTCTATGGAATGGGTAAAGACTGTAAAGACTATAATCTTATCATTTTCTGTTATAAAATCAATACTTTCGACCATTCAAATAAGTAGGATTTTTCTGATATACAGTATAATAAAACAGCTATATTTAGCGTATTATTATAAATGTTAACATATGAGTGGCAAACTGATTCTTATTTTTATATTAATCTCTGGCATCTCTTTTGCTCAATCTTCAAAATTGATAGAAAGAATATATTTTGATAGTGACAAATTTGAAATTAAGGAAGAAGAAGCATTGAAGTTAGATAAACTCTGGGATTTAGTTTCAGACAAATCTATACTTCAGATTCAAATAGTTGGAAATACCGATAATGATGCAGACAGCCTATATAATTTGACCTTGTCTAAAAATAGATGCTTAGCTATTCAAGATTTTTTTACCTCGAAAAACGTCAATAAAAAATTAATTCTGATAAATTATTTTGGCGAAAACAGACCTATAGCAACAAACAATAATGAAACTGGAAAACAGAAAAACAGAAGAGTAGATATTCGAATAAAATACGAAACTAAAAAAGTTGATAAGATTGAAAAGGCAAAAACAATAACAATTCCAAAACCGAGACCAGTTGTTAAAGCAAAAGATCCTTGCCTCGGTGTTGACACAACAATAATACTTTCAAACGGCACAGAATTGATTCTTAATAAATGTGAGTACAATAACATTGCCGAATGCTTAGAAATAAATTCAGTGAGAACAACGGATGAATTGATTGAGAATGGAAACTTACTAACTACAGATCAGGGTCAACCGCTTGTGACCTGTGGCATGATTAGCGTCTGTCTTTCTCCAAGTAAAAATTGCAATCTTCAGAAAACCACTTTCAACACCCCTATAAAGGTAAGGTTCCCTATATCTGATGATCGCTTAGGCTGTTCACCTTGTGGAACTGGTGTTTCAGGTTTATTTAATATGAATAATGATGGATCTTGGTCAGAGATTGATCAAGATGAAGAAAAAATAAAAATAGTTGAAGTGAATAATCGAACCTACTTAGAGATGGAAATAGATAAGCCAAATTGCGGTGGGATGAAAAATTTTGATGTTCTGCGTTGCGGTGATCTTTCTTGGTGGAAAAGGAGAAAGTATTGTCCAAATGTAAAAGTAAAACTGCCAATGAGATACACATTATTATCAGCTCAAATTTTTATTGACTGTCCAACAACTGTCCTAAATTATTTACCTCGAAAATTTAATAAAAATGTTGGAAAAACAAAAACGAAATGCTATTCCGGAGATCATAGAATTCAAGTATTAGCTATAGATGCAAAAGGTGATACTGTGCGTGTTGAACTAGGACCACTCTATCCAATTAAACATTCCATACTTTCATTTGGCAAATGCAAATCAATCCATAGAAAATACAAAATTAGAAAACGAGACTTTGGAAGAAAAGCCAATAATAGTTCCACTCCTATTTTTTTACCTCTTTAGTACAGGTATAATCACTATTTCTATTGGAGAAATTTTAGAAAATTGATTAGGCAACCTGTCTGTCGTTAATCATCTTTTTTCACAAATTCGCGGCCATTAAATTCCAATAATATCGTTTTATTGTCTGAATAAATACCATCTAGCATATCAATAAGATCTTCGTTATCAGACTTTGAATCTGAGTAGTTATTCTGATAATTGACATCAGATGCAATGTCTACTTCAATATCATATTCCTTTCGTCCTATTAACAGCTTTTTCTGTTCATCATATTCAAATGGAACATTACATAGATTAAGGTAAGGGCGATTGACAAAAAATATATTGTCGCTTATCAATAAACTATCTTTAATTTCAATGCAGTAAGCCATATTTTGCATGCAGGCACCACTGCCTGATTCTTGTCCCAATAACAGATAATATTCTCCAAAATCACTTGATAACGGATAGATTTGATCGAAATAACAATTAATTTGATTAGAAAAATTATAGCTCAACAATTCACCTCCATCACTCACCCATTGAATAATCGGGTGAGAAATATAACCTCTTGTTCCGCCACTATGGTAATCAAAAGTATAAAGTTTAATATTTCTTAAATTAGGCTCATCAATTAACATTTTTAAGCCAATACTGTCAGCTGATTTTTTTGATAAATTCATGGTATCTAACAATGCAGTTATTTTTTCTGATAGACTGAAACTTAAACTATCAATATTTGCATCTGGATAATCATCATACCTATAGATGCTTAGAAATTTAAGTTGAGATTTGATATCGTCAGCCGACATGATTAATAAGGGTTCTATATCGGTTTGTACTTCTTCTTTTGCAGAATCATCTGACAAATCTTCACTATCTAAAGTCAATTCAGGCACGTCATTGTCATGAATTGGCTGATTACTGTTTTGACATGACATCAACATAATAAAAATACCAGTCAAAAATAAACCAATTGATTTAATCATAGAGTATGCTATTTGGTCATCTAAGTTACAATTAAATTTTATCGCAAGAAATAGAATATTCACCAAATCTGAATCTAAAGGATATTAAAACATCTAAGATTCTAACAATTATTGCATTTAGTAATTTATTTAAAAGTAATGTTTCTAAATGCTTTTAAATTTCTCTAAAAAATGTATTATTGTGCCTCAATATTGACAACTGAATTACAATAAAATGAATAAGAAAAATTGGTCTTTAGATGAATTAAAATCTGTGTATAATCTTCCACTTTTAGAACTGATTTATAAAGCCTCCACAGTTCACAATGAACACCACACAATTGGTCAGGTACAAGTCAGCAATTTGGTTTCTATAAAAACAGGTGGGTGCCCAGAAGATTGCTCTTACTGTCCGCAAGCTGCGCGTTATCACACTGATGTTAAAGTACATAAACTTTTGGAAGTTGAAGAAGTTAAAAAACGAGCTGAAAAAGCAAAAGATGCTGGTGTATCAAGAATGTGTCTCGGTGCGGCATGGAGAGAAGTTAGGGATAACAAAGACTTTGACAAAGTTTTAGGAATGGTTAAAACCATTAGCGATATGGATATGGAAGTATGCTGTACATTAGGGATGGTTACAGAAATTCAAGCGAAACAGCTTGCTGACGCAGGTCTTTATGCTTACAACCACAATATAGATAGCTCAGAAGAGTTTTATGGAGAAGTCATTTCTACTAGAGGTTATGATGACAGGTTGGATACCATTGCAAATGTTCGAAAAGCCAAGCTCACCGTTTGTTCCGGGGGAATAATTGGTATGGGTGAATCTACAGATGACAGAATGGGCATGCTATTAACGCTTCAGAAAATGGAGCCATACCCGGAATCAGTTCCGATAAATGCATTAGTTCCTGTTGAAGGTACACCACTTGCAGATCAACCTAAGGTTGCTTTTGATGAATTAGTAAGAATGATTGCAACAACAAGAATTTGTATGCCTAAGACCATGGTAAGATTGTCCGCAGGACGAGAAAAAATGACTGTATCAGAACAAGGCATGTGTTTTATGGCAGGTGCGAATTCAATTTTTGCTGGTGATGTTCTTTTAACTACTGCCAATCCAAGTTATAAAAATGATAAAGAAATGTTCGACATTTTGGGTCTTAAACCAATAAAAGCATTCGAAAAGGCGGATCAAATGGCAAAAGTATAATGTGTGAAAAACTTTAGGTCAGAAATCGATAAAAGAATTTCAACAGGGCTTTTAAGAAATCTGCCTCAGCTTTCCGAAAAAATTGACTTTCTTTCAAATGACTATTTAGGTTTAGCCGAAATAATCGTCAATTTTGAGGGAAAAAATGGGAGTACTGGTTCAAGGCTACTAAGCGGAAACTATTCTGAAATTGAAGCCTTAGAGAAACTGGTTTCAAACTTTCATCATGCTGAAGCTGCTTTAATTTTTAATTCAGGTTATAATGCTAACTTAGGTTTATTGAGCTGTATAGCTAGCAGAACTGATACAATTATAATGGATCAATTTTGCCATGCTAGTTTAATTGATGGCGCTATTTTATCTCATGCAAAACGAATAAAATTCAAGCACAACAGCCTTCATGATTTAGAAGTAAAATTAAAGAATAGCACTGGTAATAAATTTGTAGTCACCGAAGGCGTTTTTTCAATGGATGGAACTATGGTAAATGTTCCTGACATGCTAAAAATTTGTAACAAGTATGATGCTATTTTAGTGCTAGATGAAGCGCATAGTGCAGGAATATTTGGAAAAAATGGAAGAGGACTTGGTAATGAATTGGCCAAAGAAAATAACAACTCACTTATTCGAGTTATAACTTATGGTAAAGCGTTTGGCACACATGGTGCAGCCATATTATGTTCTAAAGAAATCAAAGATTACCTTGTCAACTTTTCACGACCATTTATTTACTCTACTGCTCCACCACCGCATCAAATTCATGGTATCAAACAATCCTATAAGTTCATGCAAAATAGCAATGGGAAAAGGGATAAGTTATTAGAATTAATTTATTACTGGAAAGAAAAGCGCCCAACTGATTTAAATTGGATTGACTCTGAAAGTCAGATACAATCCATGATAACCCCAGGAAATAATCAAGTTATAAAACTCGCTGATTTTCTTCAAAATCAAGGTTTCTCTGTGCTCCCAATTAGAAAACCTACTGTAAATGAAGGCAAAGAAAGAATTCGTTTTTGTATTCATGCTTATAATACCAAAGAGCAAATAGACCTGTTATTTTCAAAACTAAAAAATGAAGCATAAAAACATAGTCATATCTGGAATAGGAACAGAAATTGGTAAAACAGTTTGTTCGGCAATTGTTTGTGAAGCACTTCAAGCTGATTACTGGAAACCTATTCAAGCTGGTGAATTAAGTCATTCAGATACCATGGTGTTACAAAAACTGGTCTCTAATAACAATTCTAAGTTTCACGCTTCTGAATATAATCTGAAATCTGCGGTTTCCCCGCATGAAGCCGCGCGTAGAGATAATAAAAAAATTACCATCAGTAGTTTAAACCTACCACAAACAAATAATCAATTAATTATAGAAATGGCAGGAGGATTAATGGTGCCTATTAATGACAATGAACTCTATATTGATTACCTATCGGAAAATAATTTGCCGGTCATATTGGTCAGTCAGTATTATTTAGGCAGTATTAACCATACCCTATTGAGTATTGAATCTTTAAAAAAAAGAAAAATCGAATTGTTGGGTATCATATTCAATGGAGATAAAGTTCAAAGTACATTTGACATAATAATGAAACATGCACAAACAAAGTGCCTATTAGAAGTGAAACATGAATTAGAAATCACCCCTGAAATAATTAGCAATTATGCAAGAGAACTCGCCAATAGAATTTAATGACGAATCGTTTGAAAAAAATCATATTTGGCATCCTTATACTTCTTTAAAAGAGCCGCTTCCTGCATATGAAGTAAAGTCGGCTCAAGGTGTCAACATAAAACTTTCTGATGGTAAAGAGTTAATAGACGGAACTTCTAGCTGGTGGGCCTGTCTTCATGGTTACAATCATCCTACCCTAAATGAGGCCATAAATAAACAACTTGGTAATATGGCGCATGTGATGTTTGGAGGGTTTTCTCACCAACCCGCCACATTACTAACCCAAAAATTACTATCTATTGTTCCTCAAGGGCTGCATAATGTCTTCTTTAGTGATAGTGGTTCGGTATCTGTAGAAGTAGGTATGAAAATGGCATTGCAGTACTTTGCTTCACAGGGCAAGGTTGCTAAATCAAAGTTTTTAACAGCTCGGTTTGGATACCACGGAGATACAACTGGTGCCATGAGTGTTTGTGACCCAATAAACGGTATGCATCATTTGTTCAAAGATTTTATTCCGCAACATATCTTTGGGCCCGCCTTTCCAATGGGAATTGATACAGCAATTAACGATAATATCATAAATGAATACAGACATTTAATTGAGGAAAATGCAGATAATTTGGCTGCGTTTATTATTGAGCCTGTTGTCCAAAATGCAGGAGGTATGAGAATTTATAACCCAGTATACTTAACAAAAATTAAGCAACTATGTGTTGAAAATGACGTCTTATTTATAGCAGATGAAATTGCAACAGGGTTTGGCAGAACAGGGACTCTATTTGCTTGTGAACAAGCCAATGTAACCCCAGATATTATGTGTTTAGGCAAGGCACTATCAGGAGGATATATGAGTTTTGCTGCCACTATCAGCACAAAACAAATAGCGCATACGATTTGTGCTAATCCACCATACGTATTTATGCACGGCCCTACTTTTATGGCTAATCCATTAGCTTGTGCAGTATCACTTTCTAGCATAAAGCTACTTGAGAAAGAAGGCTGGGAACACCAGGTTGAAATGATCGAATCTGTTTTAAAGGAACACTTGCATTCAATCCCGAATTCAACAGATATTAGAATACTTGGTGCAATTGGTATTGTCGAATTTAACCAAAACATAAATGTAGCGGCCGCACAAAAATTGTTTGTTAAAAAAGGAGTTTGGATCAGACCTTTTAGAAATTTGGTGTACATCATGCCACCTTTTATTATAAAACCTGAGGAGCTAGTTCAACTGATTAATTCCATAAAAGAATTGGCAAAAAATCCAGACTGTTTTATTAACTATTAATTATTTTTGCAACTCATGAAAATAGATAAAATCATTACTAAAATAGTTAGCAATAAAGATGTTCATGCTAAATGGCTCAATACCCTTTCTATGATGGAAAATACAGGTTCGAGAAAAATCTCAGCTTGTGAGCATAAAATAGATGTTACCGTCTCAGTTTTAAAGCATGCCTCTGAAGAAGCAAGGCATGCTTATTTTCTTAAAACTCAAATCAAAAAATTAGTTCCTTCAGGGTATGACTCATATTCTCTAAAAGATATTCTAGCGCCTATGGCAAGCTATCAATATTTAGATAGACTTGACCATTCTATTTCAGACTATTTGAAAAATGAATGCAATTTTCCGCAGGATAAGTTAAGATATGGCAGTTATTTATTGACCACTTATGCAATTGAAGAAAGAGCGGATGAACTGTATCCAATTTATGCTAAGGCCCTAAAAGAGGCAGGAAGCAACATTAGTGTCAGGTTAATTATTGCTGAAGAAATAGGTCATTTAGAAGAAATGAATAAACAAATGGCTAAGTATTTTGATAAATGGGAAGAGAAAGCAAAAAAAGCTAGAGAATTAGAACATAAATTTTACTCAGCATGGGAGTCACAATTATCTCACGAAGTCGCTCAAATGAATTGAATATTAATGACTTGTTATTTAAAATTCTGAAGTGATGTTGTCCAATTATAATCTGCAAATTTATACTGATAACCTTTAATTTTTTTGTTCAGATACCTTCTTATGATGTATCTAATGCCTTTTTTTCTTCCAAAGTCATTATAAAACCACAAAAAAAGACGGGAAAGTGTAACTGTTTTAGATGCATCATCTATAATTATCTCTGACTCTAAAAAACTGATAGTAGCCTGATCCAATTCTTCATATAAGCCCATGGCAGAATAAAACGCAATTGGTGGGCAACTGACAGCGCCACAATTCAAAGCAAAATGAATCCTAAAATCTAGTTTTGTAGGACGATACTTCTTCACTCTCCAATACTTTCCAATAGAATTTAAGAAGCCGAGGCTATATTTATGCTTTCCCATTCTTAAAATGCCATGTTCTATATCATCCAAACTATAGCTCTGATTGGCGAGGTTTATTCTTTTTAAGCTAAAAATTTTCTTTCCAGCGTTAGGGTATTGTTCAGCTAATATCTGATAAAATGCATTGTAAATATTGATCCAAAATGCAATTATTTCATCATCAGTTTTTAAAGATTTAAAATTTAGTGGATTTAAATTAGCCAGTTTATGCAGCTCATCTTCAGTGGAGTGACTCAATTTCACCGACAATAATAATGCCTCAGAGCTTTGATTTAAATCTACCATTACATTTATTTAGTCTGAAGACATTTAAAACCCTGACAACATTATTCAATGACTAAAACTTGCTGTTCAGTAGAATCTTCTAATTGTAGTCTCACGACATAGAATCCATTGACCAAATTTTGAATTTCTACTCTACTACTAGGCTGAAATTGGTCTAACAATTGTCCATTCAAGTTAAAAATTTGAATCGACTTTACATTTTCTGGTAAGGATTCAAAATTTATAACTCCATGTGAGGGATTGGGATACATTTTCCATTCCAACGGTTTTTTAACAGTCAAAACGCCCACAGTGTTAATGGCTCGCTTAACCGCTCTAAAAGCGTTTACTTTCCCATACCCCCATTCAACATCACCCAACATACCTATATCACCAGTATGATTGTCCTCCCTTGCTGTTTGTTGAATAATTTGCTTGACTTGAATAGCTGATAAGTTGGGATTTGCTTCTAAAATTAATGCAGCAATTCCTGCTACTGCAGGACCTGACATTGAAGTACCACTAAATTTTGCAAATGGATAGGTCCTTCCTCCAAAGGAAACAGAAGTCAACTGATTAAAACTATTATCGGTATACGAGGATATAGAAGAAGTTACTGCGACACCAGGTGCAGAAATATCAGGTTTAATTTTTTCGGTAATTAATGGCCCAATACTGGAAAAATTAGCCAAGGTTCCACCTAACAAAGCACCCGATAATGAATTATATTCCGAAGCATGTGCCGCAACAGAAATAACCGTTTCAGTGCAAGCTGGAGCGCCAATACTATACTGAGCATCTCCAACTGAATAATTGGCACCTAAGCTTGCAAAAGGCATTCCCCAATTACCAACATCAGACGTTAATTCAGTCACATTCCAGTAATGCACAATTCCAGTCGCGCTGGTGCTTTCAATTACTACTCTATAAATATTTAATGGTCTTTTAACCCTCAATCTCATTTGTGGACGGTTGTTCGTTGGATAACTGGCATCAGCTGATAAATTATAATAAACAGAATCTGAGCCAACAACTATAAAAGAATCAATATAGTTCATTAATGTGCTAGTTGAATACCAGTCAGTTTCAGCTAAAACCGTATTAGCGTTACTCAAAACCTTTAATTTACAATCAAAAGATTCGTTAGGTTCGCCCCATGCGTGCACGCTTTGGCCCCATAAATTAGGAACAGATCCTGTGTAAAATAATAAACGTGTACGCATTGTATCGCTAGCAAAGTTATGTTTAATGTGAAAGTTTTCATCTCCATTATTGCCTGCAGAGGTCACAAAAACAACCCCTTGATTAGTATAGTTATCTAAGGCCTGGCTCAATAGGGATGTTCCATCTAAAGCTCCAGTATGATACAACCCCCAACTCATATTAATGACTAACCTTTTACCCTCCGACTGAGATTTATCGTACATCCATAGCCAAGCATCAAGCACCGCGCCTTCATCAACTAAAAAAGTAGCCATTAAAAATTGGGATTCAAAAGCCATTCCTCTATTTACAGTTCCAGCACCACTTCCACCTGCTATGCCGGCAACATGTGTACCGTGGGTGCCATAAGAGTATATGTTGGCCGTATCGCTACCTGCTGCTATAAATTCGGATTGGGTATTATATTCAGTGCCATAATTAAACCCTGCTGGGTGAGGGCCTGAAGTTTTAAATTGATCCCAGGCTGATAAAATTCTAGTATTTTGTAGAAGCGTATCATAAAAATTGGGTGATGAATAATCAAAACCCCAGTCAGTCACTCCTATTAAAACATCTTTTCCAGTGTAAGGAGAATTGAGACCCAACCCTAAATTAACACTATCAACTCGTGTGTCTTTTCTAGCCCTTGCTAAATACGGTCTAATTTTATGCGCTAATTGAATCACTTCTACACCTTGAATTAACCATAATTTATCAATTTTAGTCACAGGCCATTTAATGCTTAGAATATCACCAGATTGACTTGAAACAATTCCTCCAATTGCTTCAACATCACTCCTCAAAAAGTCTTGATCTACCTTAAATAATAAATTTAAGTACGTTGATCCACTAATCTTATTAATAGGATATTTAATCTTATCGATTTCTTTGATTTTTCCCTTAGAATCAAGAAGTGAATTCTGAATTTCTAAAAGGTCAGATTTACAATTTTGAGATATATTGGATTGCGCAGAAGAAGTTAAACAAAGCATCAATAAGCTTCCAAATATTTTAATTTTTAACATAATTATCTTTCAATATAATCTAAACAATAACCGGAATGATTAATCAGTTAGTAATAAATAATTCACCGCTCATCTCTTTTTCTTTAAGTTCCTTAACCAAGTCAAGTGCATCAGGAATTACATCACTACTTAAAACAATTAAAGACCCTTCAATGGCATTTTCTACAGCATAAATAATGGCATCCCTTTCAGAAGGAATAATGGTAACTTTCTTATCAGGATCATGCATTTTGATGCCGTCATGCAGCATTTTGATGAGCTCATCCTCCGTTTTTCCTCTCAGTCTTTTATCTTGTCGAATAATAATTTCGTCAAACATTTCAGCTGCCACTTTACCCACTTCATTATTATCCTCAGTTCTTCTATCGCCTAAACCTGCAATAATCCCTACTTTGAGGGTAGCTTCCATATTGTCGGTTAGTTTTCTCAAAGCACGCATACCTGCAGGGTTGTGCGCATAGTCCAGCAAAACTTTAAAGTGTTTGAATTCAAATAAGTTGAGTCTACCCGGTGTTTGAGCCGCAGAGGGTACAAAAGTTTCAAGTGCAGCTTTCATGTCTTCTATGCTTACGCCTTGTATATGGGCAGCCAGAATTGCACCAAGTACATTCTGAATCATAAATTCTGCCTTTCCACCAAAAGTTACTGGAATGTCCTTTACATCCATGACTCTCATTTTCCATTTACCTCTGCAAATAGTAACGTATCCATTTTCGTACACACCAGTAATCCCGCCCATCCTTTGCATTGCTTTGATTCTAGGATTATTCTCATCCAATGAAAATAGTGCAACATTACAGGATACATTACGCCTCATTTCATAAACTAAGTCGTCGTCTGCATTTAAAATGGCATAACCGTTTGGTAAAACAGTTTCTGGAACTACTGCTTTAACTTTAGCCAATTGTTCAATGGTATGAATGCCTTTTAATCCTAAATGATCGGCTGCTACATTTGTAACAATAGCAATATCACACTTCTTAAACCCTAAGCCAGCTCTGAGTAAACCACCTCTGGCAGATTCTAGAACTGCTAAATTTACTGTTGGATCCTTTAGTACAAATTCTGCGCTTGCAGGACCAGTACAATCTCCTTTCATTAATAATCGATTTTGAATATAGACGCCATCAGTAGTTGTATAACCAACCCTATAGCCTTTCATTTTCATGATGTGGGAAGTCAACCTTGTTGTAGTGGTTTTTCCGTTGGTACCAGATACAGCAATAATTGGAATTCTACCATTCTCTCCTTTTGGAAATAGCTTATCTATTACATGACCGGCTACATTTCTTGGCAGTCCTTTGGTTGGCGCAAGGTGCATTCTAAAACCTGGACCTGCATTGACTTCTAAAACTGCTCCTCCTGTTTCTTCTAATGGTTTTGTAATATCTGACGTCATGATATCTACACCGCAAATATCCAAATCTATTATTTTAGATATGCGCTCTACCATAGATACATTGGCTGGATGAACAATATCTGTTACATCTTCCGCAGTTCCGCCAGTAGAAAGGTTAGCAGTATCTTTCAAGATCAGTGTTTCCCCATCAGGTATAACTGAATCGACAGTATAACCAGCATCTTTAAGAATACTCAGTGTTAAATCGTTAATCGTTATTTGGGTCAAAACATTTTCATGGCCATATCCTCTTCTCGGGTCAGCATTGACCTCATCAACTAGTTCTTGAACAGTCGACTTACCATTACCAATTACGTGGGCAGGTGTACGCAGTGCGGCTGCAACCAAAACATTATCAATCACTAATAGTCTATAATCTGAACCTGTTATAAATTTTTCAACGATAATTGCATTTGATACCTCTTTAGCCGCTCTAAAAGCAACTAAAGCATCATCATAATTATTTATATCAACAGTAATGCCCCTTCCATGGTTGCCATCAATTGGCTTTATGACGAGAGGAAAACCAACATATTTACACGTTTCCTCTAAACTTCTTTCTCTTCTAATAATTTCACCTTTTGGCACCGGTACCTCTGATTGTTCTAATAAATATTTGGTATCTTCCTTATCACAGGCCAATTCAACACCTATGCTACTGGTTTCACTTGTAACTGTAGCCTGAATTCTTTTTTGATTGGCTCCATAACCCAGTTGACACAAAGAATACTTATTTAATCGAATCCACGGAATACCTCTTGCTTCTGCCTCTTCAACTATTGATCCGGTACTAGGACCTAAACGCGACTCTTCTCTGAGCTCACGCATGGTTTGAATATCCTCTTCAAGATCATAGGGTTTACCTGCTATTAGCGCTTCACAAATTCGAACGGAAACTTTAGCTGCGTAGCGCCCAACGCTTTCTTCCATATAAGCAAAAACAACATTATAAACCCCCTTTTCACCATAGCCTCTGGTTCGTCCAAAACCAACATCCATTCCAGCTAGCGTTTGGATTTCTAATGCAATATGTTCAATTATATGCCCCATCCAAGTTCCCTCTTCTACCCTTGAGAAAAAACCACCCGCAACACCTTTAGAACAGCGGTGTTCATACATTGTAGGAAACATAGCTTTAAGTCGATCTAAAAAACCATCAATTTTATTTGATGGTCTTTCCTCCATCTCCTCCAAATCAAGAACCATCACAATTAATTTATGACGTCTAACCGACCAATAATTTGGTCCTCTCATTGCTCTGATTTCTCTAATCTCCATAGGTTTTTATTTTTTCGTGAATGTAATGTTGATAGATACTTCTAAATGTATGTATTTTTTTTCCAATTAAGACTATTTTTGCAGTTCAAAATAGTGTAAAAATGAGCAGTGAAGCAAAGGGTATTTTAATACCAATTGGAGGAAATGAAGATAAAGGAACTGGTGAAGACGAATTACACACCTTAGAATTTATTGACGAAGGGATTCTTTATCATATTGTTATGGCAGCAGGAGGTGAGGATGCAAATATCGTTGTAATCCCAACAGCCTCAAGCATCCCAGAAGAAGTAGGTGCAAATTATTTAGAGGCATTTGGCAAATTAAAGTGCAATAATGTGACCATTTTGGATATTCGTTCACAAGAAGATTCTGAAAAATTTGAGGCCATTAATTTAATTAAGGAATCTGATTGTGTGATGTTTTCGGGCGGAGATCAATCAAAGATTATAGAAAGAATAGGTGGTTCAACGATTCATAAATTATTGACTAAAAAATACATCAACGAACATTTTGTAATAGCTGGAACGAGCGCTGGAGCTATGTGTATGTCTGATGAGATGATTACAGGAGGAAATAGTCCTGATGCTTTAAGAAAAGGAGTTGTGAACATGTCAAAGGGATTGAATTTTATTTCTAGTTTAATCATTGATTCTCATTTTATAAGGAGAGGGCGTTTTGGCAGATTAATTGAAAGCGTAGCTAGATTCCCTCAACTCACAGGTGTTGGACTTGGTGAAGATACTGGTATCATCATACAAAATAATTATTGCACTGTTATCGGCTCAGGAATGGTGATTATTTTTGACGGTAAAAAATTGGAGCATAACAATCAAGCCATTTTAAAAAAGGGCACGCCAATGACTATCACGAATATGACAACCCATGTTTTATCGAATGGTGACCGTTATGACATTGACAAAAGAAAGGTTGAAGCTCTGCCTGTGAGCTCACCATTCATGTGACTTTAATTGGTTTTATAGATTAAAATTTCTGATAACCCTTTTGAGTTTTTAGCCGCTCTATACATACCTTCTGTATTAAATGGCATTGTGATATTACCTTTTCTATCAACCCCAATTAAACCTCCATCTCCACCTATTGTTTTGACTCTATGATGAATCACTTCATTTGCAGCCTCATCAAGTGTAATATTCTTATGTTCTATTAACGCAGCTACATCATAAGCCACCACACTTCTTATAAAAAATTCACCACTTCCGGTGCAAGAAATGGCGCAAGTTCTATTGTCGGCATAATTTCCGGCTCCAATCATAGGACTATCTCCTACTCTACCAAATTTTTTATTGGTCATACCACCAGTTGATGTCGCTGCCGCAATATTCCCTTCAGAATCACATGCAACTGCCCCAACGGTTCCAAATTTAGAATCTTTTTTTGAGGTATGATCTAATTGAAAGGAATCAGACCCCTTAATATCTTGCCATTGCTGATACCTTAACTCATCAAAGAAATAATTTGGTTCTTCTAATAAATGGTTTTGCTCTTTTGCAAAAGCCATAGCTCCTTCTCCAGCCAGAAAAACGTGTTCACTTTTTTCCATAACGTCTCTGGCAAGACTTACAGGATTTTTAACACCAGTGATTAAAGATACCGCTCCTGCATTTCTACTCTTACCGTCCATTATACTAGCGTCCATTTCGTGTGTCCCAGAAGCAGTAAAAACACTACCTCTGCCCGCATTAAATAAATGAGAGTCTTCTAACTGCTTAACAGCCTCTTCGACCGCTTTTACGGCGGCACCTCCATTTTCTAATACGGAATAACCAGCAGATATCGCTAGTTCTAAAGCTGCCTTATATGCCTTTTCCTTTTCGGGGGTCATCATGCCTTTCACTAAAGTTCCAGCTCCTCCATGAATTGCTATTGAGATCATTCTTATATTTTTATAATTACTTTAAGTCTAATTTTACGTTTTCATCCCTAAGTTCATCTAAATAATCTTCAATTTTAAATTCAGATTCTCTGAAGGCATTATTTCTATTTTCTGTTTCTTCTTGACGCCTAACGCTTCTAGCAAATCTTCTCACTGCTGTAACATCTTCTAAAATAATACCTGGAACTGGCACACTTTTACCTCCTTCTTTGGCCACCATTGTAAAATAAGATGAATTGCAGTGTTTTCGCTTTCCGGTTTGAATATTTTCGGAGACTACTCTCACTCCAATTACCATTGAAGTTCGACCTGTGAAGTTGACAGATGCTTTTAAAGTGACTAACTCTCCCACCTCTATAGGGTTTAAAAAATCGACTTTATTAACAGAGGCGGTCACACAATAATAACCAGAATGTTTGGACGCACAAGCAAAGGCTATTTGATCCATTAAATTTAAAATATAACCACCATGAATTTTTCCACTAAAATTAGAGTGGGATGGTAGCATCAATTCAGTGATTGTAATTCTTGAATCTTTTGGGTCTTTAAAATCTGACATGAGACTGATATATTAAGTAAGTTAAGAATAGCGTTCATTTAGAACATTCAAGTGATGCTTTGCATGACCTGAAATAACAAAGCCAAGTGCTCTTGGAGAAATAGTAAGACTGCTAGCCATACCTTCGAAATCAATTAAATCTTGATTCATTTTAGCATATAATAATTGAGTCGTTTGTCTAATAGCAACAAACTCTTCTTTAATTTCCTTGATGGTTAATGTTTCTGAAAAATCATTTTTGGCATAAAGATCCTGATCAAATCCTAAGAGGTTTACTTTATCTTTACGTGAAATTCTAAATGCACGATAACTTAAAATCCGTTCGGTGTCATTAATATGTTGCAATACCTGTTTAATTGTCCATTTACCTTTGGCATAAGCATAGTTTCCCTTGTCCTCTGTTAAGTTGTCAATATAGTCGACTAATTGCTCAGTTGTTTGCGCTAAAGCGTCGAGTAAATCTAAGTTTGGTGCGGCATTGATATAACGGTTAAAATAATGATTGGGATCAAAATTAGTTGGTTTTAAGATATTCATTTATGTGATACAGTTTAATTTTAATAGTTCTAAAAATACCAATTATTCTGACTAGATGCTCAAAACGCAGGACTAAAATCACCTATAAATTGCAGTTTTAAGGTTGCATCAGTTTACAACACTATTTTAATAACTATTCTTTGCATTCAGTTTCATCTTCAATTATGTTTCTATCTTAGTTCTAAATTTATCAATTGTGCTAAACTACATCTGGATTGGATTTTTTTTAATTGCGTTATTAGTGGCTATTATCAAAACCTTAGGCGGAGATATGGAAGTGTTTTCTGCCATTGTCAATAGCACTTTTGATATGGCTTCTACTTCTTTTGAAATTGCCATTGGGTTAACTGGCGTACTATGCCTATGGCTAGGGATCATGAAAATTGGTGAAGATGGCGGTGCTATTAAAATTTTATCTAAACTGGTAGGTCCATTCTTTAATAAATTATTTCCTGACCTACCATCCGACGATCCTGCTCGAGGATCAATGCTGATGAATTTTTCTGCCAATATGTTAGGACTTGATAATGCAGCCACCCCAATGGGACTAAAAGCCATGAATGAAATGCAAGAAGCTAATCCCAAAAAAGATACTGCTAGCAATGCACAAATCATGTTTTTGGTCTTAAATACCTCTGGACTAACTTTAATTCCGGTGGTAGTGATGAACTATCGGAATTTATATGGTGCTGAAAATCCTGCGGATATATTTTTACCAATTTTAATTGCTACTTTTTTTGCTTCGTTAGTCGGCCTAATTACTGTAGCCATCTATCAAAAAATTAATTTATTTGACAAAGTAATTCTTGCTTATTTAGGTGGTTTAACGCTTTTGATTGTTGGTATGATTTATTATTTTACCAGTTTAAGTCCTGAAGCACTTGGAGCACAATCTAAATTATTTAGTTCTATTATACTTTATGGACTCATATGTGTTTTCATTATCATGGCATTAATTAAAAAGGTAAATGTTTACGAATCTTTTATTGACGGAGCTAAAGATGGATTTAATATTGCCATAAAAATTATCCCTTACTTGGTGGCGATTTTGGTTGCAATAGCGGTTTTTAGAGCATCTGGTGCTTTCGACTATTTAATTGATGGGTTCAGGTTTATTGCTAGCTTATTTTCTGATAGAACAGAATTTGTTGAAGCCTTACCAACCGCCTTGATGAAACCACTAAGTGGTTCTGGTGCCAGAGGGATGATGCTAGATGCTTTTGAAACACATGGTGTAGATAGTTTCGTTGGTAAACTAAGCGCCACATTGCAAGGTGCCACAGATACTACCTTTTATATTATTGCGCTATACTTCGGTTCAGTTGGCATCAAAAAAACAAGATACGCCATTACAGCTGGTTTGATTGCTGACTTCGCAGGCATTATTGCAGCTATTGTTATTGCATATGTATTTTTTGGATCATCCTTAAGTACCACCAATTATAGTCATTCTGACATAGTGAATCAATTCAGCGCATCAATTAACCAAAAAGATTATAAGGCATTAGAAAATCTGCTCGCCAATGATGTGATTTTATACGATCAGGTTTATGACACACTGGGAGTCAATTCAAAAGAAGCAATCAATAATTTTTTTAAAAAAGATCCTGTAACAATTTCTGTTCAAAACAATATAGAAGAGAATGGAACTGTTTTTACATTTATGAAAGGCGAAACTGCATCTGGACAAAAAAAGAGTATTAAATTAGAGATTTCAAAGCAGAAAGTGCAAACCATTCAATACTTAGGTAATTTTTAATATGTTTGGAAAGAAGAAAGATCAGAAAAAAATTGAAGGTAAAGTTAAACTAGCACCGCTTAACTTTCCACCAAAAGTCATTCATGTTTGGTCTAAGGCCATTGAAGGCGACAAAACATGTCTTGAAGTACTCCTTAAAAGTGAATATAAACCTTTAGGGTTATTTGTATATGCTTTACACCTGAAAGATGATGCAAGAGAATGGCTTTTGCATAATGGCTATGCACACCTAATGGCCATGATTAATGGCGTAGAAGGAAATAAGGAAGCCATTCATTGGCTGGCTAAAAATAATTTTCATATTCTAATGCATATGGCACTATCAGCTGATGGTGAGAAAGAATCATTTGAATGGCTCATTAAAAATGGGCAAAAGGACTTTGCCTTAATGTCAAAAAAGATTGAGCACATTAAAGATCAAATTGAAATGGATCATAATGATGTGCATAAGATTAGTGGGGCATAAAGTGTATCCCGTAAAAAGGCGTTAAAAGAGTAATAAGACAAAAGGTTGCTCATCATTTTTTTCTTTCAGCCTCTTGAATCAGCGCAATATTAAGTTTTTCTAAATCGGTTATAAAATGGTCTACATTTTGGTACTCTTTTTTATACCACTCCTGTTTTTCAAAATACGCTGCCATCTCACCACCTTCCCTAAATCTGTAGCCATAACGGGCATAAATTTCATTCCGCATGATCTTTAATTCTCGTTTGGTGAGTTTAGTTAGGTCTGTTTTTGATAATAACTGATATGAGGCTTTCGGAAATTTGCCTGAAAAATTCTTAAATAAGGGATGAGACTGATAACCTATTTCGATATTCTCTCCACCAGACCATGATTGATAAACCTTTAGCCCTTTTACCACCTCTTTACCATTCATATAGGTGACAAATTCTCCGTTCGTTTTATCTGAATAAAACTTATTCCCTGTTATTTTGATGTTATTCAAATTCTCATACTTCCATATCCACCTGACGTCTCCTTCATCCGACCATTCCCCACTACCGATTTGACCATACCATTGACCACCTGTATAGGTCAACATTAAACTAGATTCCCATTCACTCTCACCAAAATGATAGACATAGGCGTAATCCGATTCGTTTTTGGTTAGCCAGAGTTTTGGAGTAGATTGACTAAACAGGGAAAACTGATAAGTCAGTAATATGGTAATTAACCTAAGTTTCATATCAATTATTTCTTTACTTTACTAAATAAGTAAATAACTTCTCTTCTTTTTCAATAATTAATGACATGGCAACCAACCCTACTCCCTTTTGGCTATATGAATGTACTATTCCGTTATCGCTCGTTATCTCGAGTACCAAACAATTCTTAAATATTTTAGCTGGGGTCTCAATACTACCGCTCAAATTAATGACTTTTGTAGTAGTTATTTTATCGTTTGCTGTATTTTCCCAAGTCTGATTAACGGTTATTGGCTCAGTAGGAAAAACCATTTCTTCTTGGTCTTGGTCACCAATAGCAAAAATAGCACCTTTATCGTTAATCCTGGTGTGAGTAGTCGTAATTAGATTATATTCCCCTTTTGAACTCAATGATGATTCTACAACAAAATAAACTTTCCCGTTTATTGTTTTTGTATCATTCAGCACCTCCATTTTAAACGTTTGGTCTGGTTCTGTCCGAAACGTTTCTGTGTACTTATAAATGCGAACCTGACCTTTTTGGAGAGGATAATAAGAATTGTTCGGTGCTGTGGAAGATGTTAAAGTTAAACCAGCCAGTATGGATAGGATAAGTATTTTCATTATGGAATCTATTTACCTCTGAAAGATACTATTTTTATCTAAATTGAATACTATAAATTATCCATGATAATTGGTTTTTTTGGTGAAAATCATTCACTCGCATCCATTAATTCAATCCATTTTAATACCACTGATTCTAATGATTCCTTTTTAGCTTGAACATCTTCCATACTATTAAACCTCGCTACCCTAGCTTCTTTTTTATCGCCTTCGAGCAGACCCGTTGTATCTTTAATGAAAGCACCTGTATGGAAGGTTAAATTCACAAATTGCTTTGCTCTGGGATTAAAAGTGGCCATGTTACCTTTATAAGCAAAGCTTGGTGCTCCCCACTTAATGTCTTCAGTCATTTTTGGACTAGCGTTCAAAATAATATTTCGTACTGCGCTCATTTCATCCTTCAATGGATTATCAAGTTTAGCTATGAAATCTGTCACTTTCTCTGATTTATTCATTTTTTTATTGTTTGTAAGATGGGTTTCTTTCCATGATTATGACGAGGTATGCCATAACGATAAATACCAGGGATACAATCCCAAATACAATTAATTGATTGGCGAATACGGCTATTGAAGCAATAACGAATGTTATCATCACAATGTAAGCACCTAATTGTCTTGTTTTTGAAGGAATTAAAAGCAGGCCACCGATAAGCTGAACTGCTCCGAAAATAATAACCATAGAATCTGTAAAACCTATTGCTTTAAACAAATCTATATCTGCCTGTTGTTGCATGAGTTTGAACATACCTGTTGCTATACTTAACACTGTGGTTAGTATCCAATTTATTTTAAAAAAAAGAGTCATGATTAATTGTCTTTTTTAAACTGAGTTAACGAGAACCAATTACCAGAATCATCCTTAAACATAGCTTCAATGCCATAAAATTCCTCAGTTGGTTCTTTTGTAAATTCCACCCCCTTATCGTTTAATTCCTGATAAGTGGCATAGATATCAGCGCATTCAAAAACTCCAGCACCAAAAGTGCCGTTTTTTACTAAATCAGATAGATTCTTTGCTACTGCTTCATTAAACATGCCACCCTTATTAATTGGCATTAAGGTTATTTCTATTTCTTTTTGGTCTCTCGGACAGACAGTCAGCCAAAACGCATCATCTCCAATTGGAATTTTCATTTTTTCAATGAATCCTAGTTTATTGACATAGAAGTCGTAAGCACTATCCTGATCAAGCACATAAATACTTGCATGTGAGAGTTTAGTTATCATAATATTTATTTTAAATCAAAGAAATGGAATTTATTTCTGTCAGAATTATTGAAAATTGCTATTTATTTAAACTGAATTTTTGGCCAAAACAATTTGGAACAAAAGCAAATGGTTTTTCTATTTTCTCTTTTTCAATGGTAATATGCTTTTTAATATATTGGTAAGGCGTTAAACACTCCCTTTTTTTAAATAACGTGATAAAAGAAGGTACGCTCTCGAATCCAACATAAAAACAAACATCATTGACTGAATAATTAGCACGAAGTAGTTTTTTTGCTGCCATTATCCTTGTTTCTATCAAATATTGGTGAGGCGACTTACCAAAAGCGCCTTTAAAGAGTCTTAAAAAATGATACTTTGAAAAATTGGCTTGATCGGATATATTACTTAAATCGATTTTTTCATCATAATGATTGTCTATGAACAACTTGGCATCAACTACCCTTTTGTACATATACATTTTTGGATTTAAATCCCCATTTATCATATTCAATTATATTAATCTCTTCTTGGCAAGTAATCAAAGATAGGTAAATTGGAAAGAATTAAAAAGCACCTTTGCATGAGCAAAAGTGCTTTTAATTAAATTATATTATGTTCAACCTTCTTAAAAATTAAACTTGCCATTATTATTCTGATGCTCTGACTCTGGCAAAATGGTTTCAATTACATCCCAATGCTCAACAATGTTTCCATTTTTTAGTCTAAATAAATCATAAAAAGAAGTATGGTTGCCAGCAAACATTCCTTCACTAACAGCCAAAACAAAATTACCTTCTCCTAACACAATGTGATTTTTATCAAAGGTCATTGCAACGCCATTTTTAGCCATTTCTTCTAATGCCGTTCCTAAACCTGACAGTCCATCACCAATTTGCGAATTGTGTTGGATATAGTGGTCTCCATCAAAATAATTAGGCATTTTATCAAATTCTCCATTAATTAGAACGGTTTGAATAAAATCTTCTATGATTGCCTTATTTTCATCCGTTTTATTTAGGTCTTCCAGTGCTGTACTACCATCTGTTTGACTATGACCACTAGGGTTAATAGGGGCTTGCTCTGATAGATTATCCCAATGCTCAACTATTTTCCCTTCTTCGAATCTAAAAATATCGAATCCTATTTTTGGTCCAAAAAAATCGTATTCCGTTTGGGTAAATACATAGTCACCATCTTGAAAAGAACGGACAACTTTAGCTTTAAAGCCGTCTTCTGGTGCATTTTCTAATAATGCACCGAACCCTTCTAATCCGTCTGCAACTCCAAGGTTATGCTGGATATACTTTGTTGGATTAATATAGCTCACTGGTTTTTCATCTCCGGTTTCTAAACTAATTAATAAAGCATTTGCTTTTTCCTTGTTTGATAATTCTACTTTCGTTTCCATTTTTTCTGAATTTAAATTTTCGTTTTTATTTGGTGCTGCACACGACCCAATTAGTATCGATAATGCAACGGTTACATAAACTTGTTTCATTTCTACTTTTTTGTTGATACAAAGGTGTAGGTAATGCTAAAATTTTTAAAGATGAAATCCAGTGTAAAAATGGTTAAAATCGAACCTTAACTACTCAAAAAGGGATTTTTTAAAAGTTTTTGGGGTTAATCCTGTACTTTTCTTGAAGTATTTAGTGAAATTCGTGGGGTCATTGAAACCCATTTCATAGGCTAATTCTGTACTTTTTACGTCAGAATTAATCAGCTTTCTTTTGACTTGAAGTATGAGAAATTCGTCAATTATTGTTTTGGCTGTTTTGTTTACTAGCTCTTTGCATACAGCATTTAAATGTTTGTAAGTAACGGCTAATCTAGAAGCATAAAACGCTGCATTTCTAGTTTCCATAAAATGAACCTCAAGCAAATTATTAAACGATTGAAAGAGTTTGATCTTTGACAAACTATTCACATGAAATGGTTGGTCTTGCTTTAAATGTTCGACTTTAGATAGTAAAATTGTGAATAGAGATTGGATAATTCTTATCTTATTATATGATTCTGCCTTAGACTCTTTTCTTAATAGATTAAAATATGTATGAAATTCAGATTCATCTGGAATTTGTGCGATAGGAGAAAACAACTGTGGTGTAAACAGTCTAAAAATGGTATTTTTAGATAATTGAGAGAAGCTTTTTATAAAATAATCTTCAGTAAAAATAAGACAATATCCGTTTAGGTCAGTTGAAAAATCGAAGGCAATTACTTGCTCTTTACTAATGTAAACTAGGCTATTTTTTTTGACAGAATACCATTTAAAATCGATAAAATGTCTTCCAGTACCTTCAGTAAAAAAAATAAGGTTATAAAATTTAAGTTGGTGTACTTTTTCAGGATCATGAAGAAATTCATCTTTCTTTTGAGCTATTTTATCGAGTGAAACAATCTCAAAACCAAAGTCTTCTTTTGTATTGGACTGAAACAAAACTTGAGGAATATCATTTTTGATATCGTTCATGATACAAATTACGCATTTTTTATGATTTCAGTTAAAGCTTTCCTTCCTTAGAAATTGCACTTTCAATGACTCCTTTAAGCACAGGCAAAACCGATTCTTTAAACCAATCATTTCTTTTAAGCCAAATGTTGTTTCTAGGAGATGGATGTGGTAGGACAAAATACCGTGGCAAATAATCATGGAAATGTTGCACCGTTTCCGTTAAGTTTCTTTTTGCTTGTTTGCCCAGATAATAATCCTGAGCATATTTTCCAATCAATAAAATCAATTCTAAATTTGGTAAAAAATCTAGAATTTGACTATGCCATTCAGGTGCACATTCTTTTCTTGGCGGCAAATCACCGCTCTTTCCCTTTCCTGGATAGCAAAATCCCATGGGAACTATTCCAATTAACCCTTTATTGTAAAAAGTGCCCTTGTCAATATTCATCCACTCCCTCAAGTTGTCACCACTTTTATCGTTCCATGGAATACCTGTTTCATGAACTCGAGTACCTGGTGCTTGTCCAATAATCAAAATTTTATTGCTTGGATTAAAATTAAGAACTGGATTCGGCTGATGTGCAAGGTACTCTTTACAGATTGTACACTGCTCAATTTTTGATTGTAATGCTTTATAGTCAGGATTTTTTTTAGTCATGATTAATGCCCACAATTAATTGAAATTTAATACTTTTTTTGTTAATCTGTAATCTGAAAAAATCATTTGGAAGTAAAAAACCCCTGAGTTTTCCAACTCTAAATCAATTGATTGATCTGACGCTTTAACTGCTTCTTTCAAAATTAATTTTCCACTTATATCAAAAACCATTAATAAGGCATTACCATGATTCTGTTGATCAAAAATAATTTTAGTACTACCATTTGATGGATTGGGATAAACATTAAAATTATTTTTAAACGTCTCTTGTTCGGGTATCGAATTAACAGATCCTTCAAGGGCAATAAGCATAGACTTTTTGACTAGTGCTGAGTTTTCAATAGTACCTGATAAATAAATGTGTTCATTATGCATAGCAATGTCTCTAAACGATTCTTTTTCACCACTATCATAAGTATGATAAGACAGTACATTGCCTGAAGTATCGAGAGTTAACAACACTGCATCTTGTTCAGTGCCAGAAATAATTGAATTAGATTGCGACAACCCTGCCACATAAATTTTATCGTTCTTAACCGCAATACCCCTTGCCGTCTCTGTGTCTGACCCTCCCCAATCAATGTACCATAGTTGATCAAGGTTTTTATCGAATTTAGCCACAAAGATTTGCCAATCGTTTGAACTCACAGGTGTAGTATACCCAGTAATGTACAGGTAAGTGCCGTCAGATGTCATTCCCAGCGCATTTTCTATATCGTTAATATTCCCTGACTGAGGGCCAAAAAGTGTTGAATCAATTAAATTTCCATTTAAATTATCAAACTTACCAACGAAAGAATACCCATTGTATAAATTAGCTATCCCAGTTCCTCCCCATAACCCTGCGGCATATATATTATTGGCGTCAACCACAAAGTGGCCATCTTGATGCTCTGCTGTGTTATTGGCTCCTATATAATTGGTCCATTGAGTATTGCCATTATAATCTAATTTCCACAAGCCAATATCGCTTCTGTAAATGGCACCATCTAATTCCTGACACCACCCCCCGCAATAGATTCCATCTGGTCTAATTTCCAATCCGTCCACCTCATCATACCCGCTTGCAGAAAAATTTAATGTTTTATCCCAAGTTAAATTTCCTAACGATTTATCTATTTTCATTAATAGCATATCGCAAGTTGTCACCAAACCTGTGCAAGTTCTACCCCCTATATAAAGGGCAGTATCGTTGGCATTAACCACATATGATTGTTGGGTACCAATACCTCCAAAAAAGAAGGGATTTGTCCATAGAGAGCTTCCGCCAAAGGCATATTTATAGCAATAAATATCTAAGCCCTGGTTTAAACTATTATTGTTAACTGCCCAAAAAATATGACCATTACTGTCAACATCTACTCCCCAACCTTCAGATTGACCATTAACGCTAGAATCTAATTTTATCCAACTAGGTGTCATACTACCTTGTGCTTCAGCAAATAATGTCGTAAGTATTGTTAAACAAATAATTGTAAGTTTTTTCATGTTTTGATCTTTACCAATAAACCATTAGCAAGGTAAGAAATTATTCTATCTCTCATAATACAATCAACTTGTCACATAAATACTAAAACATCCTTTTATTTAAAAATAGGAACAATTCATTAAAATCTAGATTTACCTTATTTCTTTGGGGATTGTTGTTCCAGTATAAAGAATTTTAGTATTATTGAATGTTAAACTAATAGACATGAATAATTTGTGTTGAAAATATGAAGTACTTAGCATTATTTATCTTTTTATTATTGGTTCTCGTATCTTGTAAAAAGAATGAGGAAGAAGAAAAAGAAAAAGTTGTACCAACAGAAGATATTGAGTGTGATGATAATCTGATTATTAACGATCATCAAGTTGAGGGGTATACTGATAAAACTAGCTATTTACCAGGAGACAATGTGAAATTTAAAATTCACTCTAAGTCTGATTTCGTAGATATTGAAATTTATCATTATGGTGCAACGACAAACCTAATTCATTCGGCAACAAATGTTAAGAGTCAAAGTCAAGATTACTACTGTAGGTCATATTCATATGGATGCGATTGGGAAACGACATACGAGTATATAATTCCGGAAGGTTCTGTTTCTGGGATTTATTCAGCTCATGTTTCCAATGATTTAAATGAACTATTTTATATCACCTTTGTAGTTAAGGGTAACGAACTATCTGATAGCGAGATTTTAGTCATGGCATCAACCAATACCTGGCAAGCTTATAATGATTGGAGCGGCCAATCGTTTTACAGGTATGGTCTTTCGGAAGAAACAGTTGCGTCAACTATTATTAGTTTTCACCGACCAAATAAGGCGGCCAAACCAATAGGAGATTCAGGACATCTAGTAGGTGCAGAATTACATTTGCATAGGTGGTTAGAAAATAACGGATATAATTTTGATGTAGTGGCTGATAGTGATTTGCATGATGACGAGAATTTATTAGATAATTATAAAGTAGTCATATTAAATGTTCATCCAGAATATTGGACATTAAAGATGTATAATCAACTCCATTACTACTTAGAAGGAGGAGGTAAATTAATGTATTTGGGTGGAAACGGAGTATATTGGAGAGTAGCTTTACTCCATGATAGAATTGAAGTACGCAAAGTAGGAAGTAATCATACCTATGCTGATGGCTTAGGTGGCAAGTTTAGGACGCTTGGGATGCCCGAATCAAGGCATTTGGGAGTTCAGTATACCAATGTGGGCATAAATACTTATGCACCTTATCTTGTTTATAATGCTGACCATTGGATATTTGAAGGCACTGGTGTGGCAAATGGAGACTTAATTGGTGAATTAAGTTTAAATAATGGAAAGGCAAGTGGCGGAGAAACTGATAAAATGACTAAAAACTCACCAAATAATACTGTGGTCTTGGGCATAGGCACCAACCCAGACTTTGGTGGAGCTCATATGGTATATTATGATACGCCAAATGGTTCAAAAGTTTTCTCTGTAGGATCCATCTCTTATACTGGAAGTTTATCGGTTGACCCCATTATTCATCAGATTACAAAAAATGTATTAGATAATTTTTTAAAGTAAGAATACACCACTTTTTTAACCATAATTAGAACTAGAATAATATTTTCACCTTACTCTGTTCATTAAAAAGGCCTGTCGCTGTTTACTGTCATTCTTTACTCCTGAAATTTCAGCTACCAAAGAATCTGAACCTATTTTAGCATATGAAATAACCTGAGGGAAATCGTGAAGTGGGTTTTCGAATACTAAGGAAGAATCAGAATTCATTTTTAGTTTAAATTTTACAGGCAGTCCATCATTTTGATTTTTAACCTTAGGTATATAAAACAATCCCTCTTCATTCTGGATCAGTTGGATCGTTTCAAAAACAATAGTATCTTTTTCTTCTAGCATATAGCTGATGCCTTTTAGTTCATTTCCACTCAACTTTGTCCAGGTTTCGTAAGTGCTTCCTCTCTCTGTTTGACTTTCCCAGGTACCAATCAGCCACTCGGCTTGTTCAATTTTTGTTTTTTTCAGATCACAACCGTAAAGCGTGATCAGACATGTTCCTATAATGAATAATTTTAGCTTCCCTTTCATACCATCTTAACTACTTAGAAATTATTAAGTAATAACCATCTAAATCTCTAAGACTGAACTGCTCTTTTCCAGAATTTGGATTAATTTGAATCGGTTCTTCAATTTTCGCATTAAGGACTTTAGCATTAGCCCAGACCTTGTTCAAGTCATCAACTTTTAAGTATAAAATTAATCCATTGCCTGCCTGAATTTCTGAGTTAGAAAGGGTTGGATGCTCATGCTCACCCCATTTGTGCAAACACAAAAAAATGTCTCCTTTAGAATCTGTCAACATTTCAAAAGTATCACCTCCGTGCCCGCTATGACAATTTAATAATGCTTGATACCAATTTGAACTTTTTTGAACATGATGTACAGCAATTATGGGTTCATTTTTTATCATATTTACTTTCGGTTAATGAATGTAAATTACCAATTTATTATAATATCTCTACTGTCAAGTACTCTTGGTAATATCCAAGAACCAGACGAAGGTACTGATTGATTAGTTGGTGTTTCAAATTCATTTATATAACCATTGCATTGTAATACAAGGTATTCTTCTTGTGCTAAAGCAGATTGTTCTGCCAATTCTTCTTGTCGTTCTTTAGGAATACCAGTATAGTATTTTGCTAAAAGTGCTTTTAAAACCGTACAAAATTGATCAGATGATATGACAAAACTACTATCTGCAGGCAAACATTCATGACTTATTCCAGGAAAAGTTGAATATAAATGTTGTCCTGTAATTTGAATCGTATTTAATGCTTCAAAAGCCTCTTCTTGTTGTCGTGTTATTTTACTCAGTGAATCATCTGGCTGAGGATCAACTGGTTTATTATCATTGGCGCTACAAGAAAAAGTAAGCCAAGGAATGATCATTATAAATATTAGTATCCTCATTATTTGCGTATTTTAAATTATTCGTATGGTCTGGTTACCATATATTACTCATAAAAATAACAAAGGTTCAAACTCCATCCAACTTTAACATAAAGTAGATGAAAATACTATCTTTGCGCCTTTATTTGCCAAACTTATGATTGAATTAGTCAAAAAAGGAACCAAGAATGCCAAAAACGAAATTTTATCAGGCTTAACCGTGGCTTTAGCTTTGGTGCCTGAGGCAGTCGCTTTCGCCTTTGTGGCCGGAGTTGATCCGCTCATAGGCTTATACGGTGCCTTTATGATGGGAATTATCACCTCCATATTTGGTGGTCGCCCAGGCATGATTTCAGGTGCTACCGGTGCTATGGCTGTGGTAATGGTAAGCCTCGTAAAGGAAGGAAATACTTTAGGTGCAGCATTAGATTCACCTCAAGCTAACCTGGGTCTTCAATACCTATTCATTACGTTATTATTAGTTGGGATCATACAAATTTTATTTGGCGTACTTAAATTGGGTAAGTTTATTCGTTTAATTCCGCACCCTGTAATGATGGGGTTTGTAAACGGTCTGGCCATTGTAATTTTCTTGTCTCAATTGGGCATGTTTAAAGAAAAACTCTTAGATACAGAGACTGGTGAAATGGTTACGCAATTTCTGCCATATCCGGAGCTATTAATCATGCTTGGTTTTGTTGGACTAACTATGGCTATCATGTTTATTCTACCAAAGCTTACCAAAAAAATTCCAGCGGCATTAACTGCTATTATTATTGTATCGGCCATTGTTATTATTGGTGGTATTGAAACCAGTACGGTTAAATCATTTATTGTTGATGGTAGTGGAGACCCTACAGCAGGCATTAAAGGCGAATTTCCAAGTTTTCAGACTGACCTTTTTAGTCACATACCAGTGAATTTTAAAACCCTTTGGTTTATATTACCATATGCTTTTATTCTAGCAGCTATTGGCTTAATTGAATCCTTATTAACCTTAAATTTAATTGATGAATTAACGGAAACCAGAGGAAATTCCAATAGAGAATGTATGGCTCAAGGGAGTGCTAATTTTGTTAATGGACTACTTGGGGGCATGGGCGGTTGTGCCATGATTGGTCAATCTATTATTAATGTCAATTCAGGTGGAAAAGGACGTTTATCAGGTATTGTTGCAGCTATTGCTCTGCTCTGTTTTATTTTGTTTGCTGCACCCTTAATTGAACAAGTGCCCATAGCAGCATTAGTCGGTGTTATGTTTATGGTAGTTATTGGTACTTTTGCCTGGTCCAGTTTTAGAATTATTAGCAAAATTCCAATGGCAGATGCCTTTGTACTTATTTTGGTTTCTGGTTTAACGGTAATATTTGATTTAGCCATAGCCGTAGTAGCCGGTGTAATCGTATCAGCATTAGTATTCAGTTGGGAAAATGCCAAACGTATACGAGCGAGAAAGAGTTTTAAAGAAGATGGAACCAAAGTATATGCCATTTGGGGACCATTATTTTTCGGGTCTATACAGGCGTTTAATGATAAATTTGATGTTCAGGGTGATCCAGAAAATATAGAGATTGATTTTATAGAGTCGAAAGTATCAGATCATTCAGGAATTGAAGCCATTTTTAACTTGGTTAAAAAGTACGAAAAGGCAGGTAAATCAGTCCGACTTAAGCACCTTAGTCCAGATTGTGATGCTATTCTCATCAAGGCCAGTCCAAAATTTAAGGATATCATTGAAACAGCTATTGATGACCCAAGATATTATGTGATGACTGACCAGGCTGAAACAGTTTAGATGAAATGATTTTTAAATTCAGGCAATTCGACATTGAACAAAAAATTAACACCCATAAAGTGGGGACAGATTCAATGATTTTGGGAGCCTGGACAAGCGGTATTTATCATCACATTCTTGATATTGGTACAGGTACTGGTGTACTAGCTTTAATGCAAGCCCAAAAATTTGAAAGCGCGCAAATTATAGGTATTGAACCCAATGTTGAATCCTATCAAGAAGCAAAAAGTAATTTTGAAAATAGCAGATTTAATAATCGACTCAATGCATTCAATGCTAAGCTACAAGATTTTAAAAACGAGCAGCTATTTGATTTGATTATTGCTAATCCGCCCTACTTTGACAATGACACACTAAGTGATGATTCCTCAAAAAATAATGTCCGACATACCGTTGATTTAAACATTACAGATTTATATCACCACGTAAATAGATTATTAGATCAAAATGGTCATTTTTGCGTAATTTTTCCTTCTCATTTATTAGATAAGCACCTTACAATGGCAAGGAAAAATAATTTGTTTTCTCAAAAGGTCCTCATTCTGGAAACGGAGTTAAAACAGCCATTCCGACATTTGGTCCATTTTTCAAGAAAAGTTGTAGGTCAAACAACAAAAAATCGGATGATTGTCAAGTACTCTAGCGGACTTTACAGTAAAGCTTATGTTGAATTAACCAAAGATTTTCATAATAAAGCTCTGCCCTATACAGCAATAACTTAATTTATTCTTTGATTAGCTTTTTAACTAGATTTCCTTCGTTACTGGTTAATTTTACAAAATAAATTCCAGAAGGTAGTTCTGTTAAATCTAATGTTTCAATTCCTTTGCTGATGGCTTTTTGAGTCACTATTTTCCCATCTACATCTATTATTTCAATTGATTCTGTACCGGCTGATTTAATGTTTAGCAGACCCTTGGTTGGATTGGGATACATTAAAGTTTGTTCCGAAAACTCTGCTATCGACAAAGGATCAATGGTTACTGATTGTTGATAAGTTGACGACCTACTGCAATAGGAAGCTGTTAAATGGATAGTATAGCTATTGGCTTGAGCATAAGAGTGAGTCGGCTCCTCATCTATAGATGAATTACCATCTCCGAAATCCCATAAATAGGTAAAAGCATGCTTGCTTGTATTATCAATTGTAATTTGATTGCCTGATGTTGCAACCGTAAATGATGCAATAGGGTATGTATAATCAAAAATTGGGCTTGTGGCCATGTACATAGTGTTTGAAGCTATTTGCTGTAAATAATCGGCTTCACTTTGCGTCATTCCATTTGGTAAATAGTTATTGCCTAAAGCATTAGTGCTAAAAAGTGTATTATAGAAAATGCAAGCAGCCAAATAAGAGCCAAATATAGACGGGTGAGAACCATCAGGATTATATAAGCTAGCGTGACTGACCACAGGGGAAACATCATCATAAACCCGCTTAAAAGCCAGACCAACTGGCCCTAGTATCCCGCTGTTTTCAGTAGCCATATAATTATATGCTGAATAGAGGCGATTATTCATTTTTTCAAATGTGTTGATTGAGTCCCATTGGGCATCTCCATTTTGCCTACCCCATGTATTGTAAAAAACGGGGATGGCACATGCGTTCGCTGAGCGGATAGAATCGCATAAAATTTTTGCTTTCGGATAAACATCTACAATAACTTGACCATATGGAAAAGATGGTAATTGACTTTGGTCCTGCAAGATCACAAAATCCCAGGTATCAGCCTTTAGTAGGTTAAGGCTAGCTGTATTTGTAGAATGACCATTTAAAGTATAACCACCTGGTGTATTTTGTCCATGAATAAGGTCATCTCCGTTGGCATTGGCCAAACTATCTATTAAATTGGGCAAATCGTTATAGTAGGTATAACTATTACCTAAAAAAGCAGCTTTAACAGTTGTTTGTGACCAAACTCCATTCACCAATACCGTTAAGCACACCAATAATGACAGCTTCATATCAATCCGTTTTAGATAAAACGTTTTTGGACCTTAAAGGGTTGTGTATTTAAAACGAAAGTACAGTTTGTTTATGAATCAGTCTATAAAGCCAACACCAGCTGTTGTATTCGTTTTAATATCAATTAAAATAAATGTTCCATTTTGTTTATTATCGCTGAACCGATCCTGATAAATAGGTTGATTTAACTTAAAACTAACTCGACCTATTTGATTAATTGATAAATCCTCAGACGCCTTACCCCGCCTCAACATATTAGAATTGACGTCCAATTTTATATCTATTACTTTTGAAAGTACCTGGTGAATGCCATGTTGCAAAATATACTTCGATCCTTTTTCTAGCGGTGTCTGGTCCATCCAACACATTGTGGCTTCAATGGTTTTATCTATTCTAGGTAATTCGCTTGATTTTACGATCATATCTCCCCTGCTTACATTCAAATCGTCATTTAGAGTCAATATAATAGAATCTCCAGGCTCTGCAGTTTCAAATTCTTCATCAAAAAACTGAATATTTTTGATGGACGAAGCAGTACCAGAAGGCAAAACAGTGACTTGATCACCAACATTTAATTCATTCCCATAAAGTTTCCCTGCATATCCTCTGTAGTCATGAAATTTTTCAGATTTTGGCCGAATGACTGTTTGCACGGGGAACCTGGCCTCGCTCCTGTCATATACTGAGCTTGATTCTATATTTTCAAGATGTTCTAACAAGGTTTTTCCTTGATACCAACTCATGTTTTCAGAAGGTTTAACCACATTATCTCCCTTGAGCGCACTCATTGGAATAAATGTTAAAGTCTGATCCTTGTAAGCACTTGATGATGCTATATTTAATAAGTCTTTTTGAACCTTTATGAAAACAGATTCTGAGAAATCAACGAGGTCCATTTTATTGATGGCTACAACAACATCTTTTATCCTTAAAAGATTATTAATATAAAAATGTCTGATGGTTTGCTCAATAACCCCATGTCGTGCATCAATTAGAATTATGGCTGCCTGAGAAGTCGAAGCCCCAGTCACCATGTTTCTGGTGTATTCAATATGTCCTGGTGTATCGGCAATAATGTAACTTCTTTTTTTAGTTGCCCAGTAGATATGGGCTACATCAATGGTAATACCTTGTTCCCGTTCTGCAACCAAACCATCTGTAGCCATTGAAAGATCGAGGTAATCATACCCTTTTTTCAGGCTGCTCTTTTCAATGGCCTCAATTTTATCGTCTGTTAACGATTTAGTATCATAAAGTAAACGCCCAATGAGCGTACTTTTCCCATCATCTACGCTTCCCGCCGTTGCAATTTTTAATACCTGCATGTCTTTGATTTAAAAATATCCTTGTTTTTTTCTGTGTTCCATGGCCGCCTCCGATCTTTTATCGTCAATTCTAGCTCCTCTTTCTGAAATGGTTGAGGCTTCTATCTCTTCTACTACTTTATCAATGGTTGTAGCAGCAGATAAAACCGCTGCCGTACAACTCATATCTCCAACGGTTCTGAATCGAACTTGTCGGGTTTCTACAAATTCATCCTGATCTCTAAAAACAACTTGATCATCTGCCGACCAGATTAAGCCATCCCTGACGAAAGTCTTTCTTTTATGAGCAAAATAAATGGATGGTATTTTAATATTTTCCTGTTTAATGTATCGCCAGACGTCTAATTCCGTCCAATTAGAAATTGGAAAAACCCTTACATTTTGTCCCAATTCTATTTTCCCATTTAGCATATCAAATACCTCTGGTCTTTGATTTTTTTCATCCCACTGCCCAAAATCATCCCTCACAGAAAAAATGCGCTCTTTGGCCCTTGCCTTTTCCTCATCTCGCCTTGCACCACCAATGCAGGCATCAAAGCCATATTCTTCAATGGCATCCAACAGTGTTTCGGTTTGTAGCATATTTCTGCTGGCGTATTTGCCAGTTTCTTCTTTTACTTTTCCACTATCAATATTGTCTTGGACATGCCGCACTATCAATTCTAAACCTAATTCCTTAACCAGTTTGTCTCTAAATTCAATGGTTTCAGGAAAGTTATGACCTGTATCGATATGCAAAAGAGGAAAGGGAATTTTCGCTGGATAAAATGCTTTTTGAGCTAACCTCACTAAAGTAATTGAATCTTTTCCTCCAGAAAATAACAGTACCGGTTTTTCGAACTGCGAAACAACTTCGCGAAAAATATGAATAGATTCACTCTCTAAGGGATTAATCTGTAGTCGTTTTTTCATTTTTTATTAGTTATGAATACCACACTCTCTATTTGCCATAGCTTTAGTGGGATCGAAATATTTAAATTCGTTTGGAATTTGATGTGTATTCAGGTACTCATCCAAATCTGCATCTGACCAATGATAGAAAGGACTGATCTTAAGAATCCCTTCATTTGTTTTTGAGACAATGTCAATACTATCTCTGAAGGCAGTCTGTCCCTTACGAATATTTGTGAACCAAACATCAGGTTTGTGCTCATTCATAGCTCGCTTAAAGGGTTCTAATTTCACCTGCTCCGAAAATAATAGATGATCAGGTGTATCTACTTCAGGAATGCCCATTATGGTGTCTCTATAGGCAACGGTTTGTTTAGGCACATACAGGTGAATATTTAAGTTAAACTGAGCTATCAGATGATTGGCATGCTTATAAGTGTTTGAGGTATTATAACCCGTATCACACCAAATGACTTTTATGTCCTTTTTTACATTCGTCACTGCTCGCAAAATAGCACCCTCATAGGGTCTAAAATTAGTTGTCACTATTGGATCAATGGCATTAATCATTCCCCAGGTAATAATGTCATGAGGGGTTTGGTCTCTCAGTTCCTCGTTAATTGCTTTTAAGTTCATCTCCTTGTTTTTTACTTACCCCATTTAATCATATTCCAGGCCCTTTCATGCAAGAAATAAAGTCCCATTTTTGTAAATAATTCAATAGCCCCGATTGAAAAGGCTAAACTTAATGCACCTGTTATCAACCAAGAAATTAAAATAGTATCTAACGTTCCAATAGTTCTCCAGCTGAGCGATTTAGCAATACTTCTAATTGGTTTTTCACTTAATTTATCAGCACTGTAACTTCTGCTGTTTCGACTATTATGACTAAGAATTATCATTTTTAAACTATTTACCCTATCGATTTAGTAGGGAATAAGTGCAAATGTATATTCTTTTTTTAATTTGGCATCATTTTTTAAAGAAAATAAATGAAATTCTAAACAATATCAGCTAGAGTACTATTTCTTAACACACTAAGCGTACTATCTCTTACTTGAATCATTAATTTATGTACTGAACAGGCTGCTTCATCAGGGCAATCATCACACTTTTCATAATAATTTAGACTCACGCATGGCACCAGAGCAATAGGACCTTCTAGTTGCCTGATGACATCCGTCATAATAATATCAGAGGCAGGCTTTAAAAGATAATACCCTCCACCCTTTCCTTTTTTAGATCCTAAAAAGCCAGCTTTCTTAAGGGTGAGTAAAATACTTTCTAAAAACTTGTGTGAAATATTTTCGCTTTCAGAAATCACTGCCACTTGCACTGGCAAATTGGGTGTTTGCTTAGCAATATATGTCAGTGCTTTAAGTCCGTATTTTGTTTTCTTCGAAAGCATGATAGCACAAATATAATTATTCTATTTCAATGACTGAACACCTGTTTTTATTTGAGAATTAGTAATTTATTATATTAGCAAGAATAAAATAAACCCTTTTTAATAACGTTATACTTACCTGATATCTATTGAACTATGAAAAACTTAATTGCACTTTTAAGCTTAACATTAACCATAAGCGCTATTGGACAACAACATCAGGTGGGATTCAAAGGCGGTATTGGTTTAAACAATTATGTGAACAGTTTTATTGATTTTGACCCTAGAATTGGATTTAATGGCGGCTTGGTATACCAATACAGGATGAGTAAACATTTTCAACTGGGCTTTGATCTTCTATACGTGCAAAAGGGAATGCGCTCTACTATTTTTTTTACTGATTTTGCTGGTAATTTCACAGGAGGGAGCATGACCATCAAAAATAATTATGATTACTTGTCGGTCCCTTTGAAAGTTGGAGGAACAATAGGAAATAAAATCAAAGGCTTTTTGAATATTGGTATTGTTCCTAACCTGTTGGTCAATGCCAAAAGCATTAATCCAGAAATAGGTTTACCTCCTAAAAAAGGTATTCCAGCAATGAAAACGGATATCAGCCAATATACATCCAGACTAGATTTAGGTGGTCTAATAGAAATTGGCGGAAGTTTTACCGCAACTGATAAAATCACTCTATTTTCTGATTTAATATATACTCATAGTCTGACATCTATTTCCAACCAAGAAATTTTTTCGAGTACAGGGGTTAGGCATCATGGTGTTTCCGCTAATGTCGGGTTATGGTATACTTTAAGGTAAGCATAATGATTTACATCACACAACTTATTTATATCATTGATGGCAATGAGGAAACGTTTAATGCATTTGAACATAAATCCATTCCTATCATTTCTAAATACAATGGCAGACTGACATTAAGGATCCGACCTAATGATCAAAGTATTGTTGAAGCCAATATTGAAAAACCGTACGAAATTCACCTGGTCGAATTTGATAGTCAAGAAGATTTCGACCGATTTAAAATGGATGAAGAGCGCAAACAGTTCTTACATTTAAAAGAAAAATCAATCAAATCGTCCATCCTCATTCAAGGAGAAAAGTTATGAAGTTAGAATGCTCATTAAAAAGCAAAACCAATTCCAAAATACACTGTTTCTGGCAAAGAGATACCTGCTCTTAATAGAAAATGACCATCTATTTTTTGCATTCGATATCCAGCACTAAATGAGGGTACAAAATCATTTAAAAAAATGCTTTGTTCTATATTGTAAAATCCACCTAATGCGCCTTCAAAATAGGATTTATTACCTCCAAGTAAAAAACCTAATTGGCCTATTGCATATGTTCCTTCGTCAAAAAGCAAGGCTGCTAGTCCACCATAACCAACTTTCACAAAGGGATTAAGGTATAAATCTCTTTTTTTTGATTTTTTACCCGACTCTTTTTCAAATTTAAAATTCCATAAAGTACGCTCATAAAACACGGTGGCTGTCCAAACACCAATGATGGTACCAACATCACCGTAAATAGCATTTCTATTATACTCTATTTGACTTACCCGCATAGAATCTTCTTTTTGCGCGTATAAATTAAACTGATATATCAGAATTAAAAGAAAAGATAAAAACGCTCTCAAAGGATAAAATTATTTCACCACCTCCCCATACAAATCATAATGATCAGCAGAGGTAATATTGATATTGGCAAAATCGCCAATACTAAGATAGGTATTTTCATCTTTTAACACCAGTACCTCATTATCTACATCAGGTGAATCGAATTCAGTTCTCCCAATAAAATAGTCTCCTTCAATCCTGTCGAATAATACTTTAAAGGTTTTACCTACTTTTAATTGGTTTAATTCGTAAGAAATCCCCATTTGTAATTCCATAATGGTTTCCGCACGTTCATTTTTCAATTCAGCTGATACATTATCCTCAAAATTATAAGCATGTGTATTCTCCTCGTGTGAGTATTGGAAGACCCCCAGACGGTCAAATCGCATCTCTTCTACCCATTCTAACATTTCGTTAAAATCAGCTTCTGTTTCACCTGGGTATCCTACAATCAATGACGTTCTGATTGCAATGCCGGGCACCTTTTGACGGATATCTTTTAAAAGCGCAGTTGTTTTTTCACGGGTAATGCCTCGCCGCATGGTTTTTAGCATAGCGGTAGAACCATGTTGTAATGGCATATCGAGATAGAAACAAATATTATCGTATTGATTCATCACATCAAAAACATCCATTGGGAAGCCCGACGGAAAGGCATAGTGCAAACGAATCCATTCAATGCCTTCGATTTGAGCTAAATTCTCTAATAATTCAGCCAGATTTCTTTTCTTATAAATATCCAATCCATAATAGGTCAAATCTTGAGCAATTAGAATTAATTCTTTTACTCCTTTAGCGGCTAAACTCTTAGCTGAGTTCACTAAATCTTCAATTGGGGTAGACACGTGCTTTCCCCGCATTAATGGAATGGCGCAAAAAGAGCATGGTCTGTCACATCCTTCTGCAATTTTAAAATAAGCATAGTGAGAAGGGGTGGTAAGAAGTCTTTCACCTACCAGTTCTTTCTTATAGTCCGCCTTTAGCGTTTTCAATAACCTTGGCAACTCTCGGGTTCCGAAATAAGCATCTACTTCTGGAATTTCTTTTTCAAGGTCATCTTTATAGCGTTGCGACAAGCAACCGGTTACAAATACTTTATCAACAGCCCCTTCTTTTTTAGCATCAACATACCGAATAATCGTATCAATCGATTCTTGTTTTGCATTATCAATAAAACCGCAAGTATTAATCACCACAATTTCAGAATCATCCTGCTTAGCTTCATGCTCTACATCAAATGAATTGGCTTTTAACTGCGTCATCAATACTTCAGAATCGAACGTATTTTTTGAACAACCTAAAGTCACAATATTGACTTTATTTTTTTTTAGTGTCTTTGTTTTCAAATCAAACGGTCTTTAAAAAAGATTTAACTGCTGTCCAGTAGTTGTTATGCTCTTCAAATTTTTCCCAAAGGGCTCTCGAGCCATGCTGGCCAGATTTTTTAGGCAAAAAATATGACTTAGTTACTGATTTGATGGATTGATAGATGGTCCACCAATTTTGTTTTTCACTCCGCTTAGAAGTTATAAACACTGGCACTTCAATATGCCTTGCACTCCGCTGGATATAATCTACTGGTTGATTAAATCTGGCAAAGTATTCTCCAGGTGAAAATGACAAGACGCCGCTGATATCATTTCTTTCTCCAGCAATTTTCAATACTAATGCTGCTGAGTATGAACTTCCCCATAAAATGAGTTTAGAAGCTTTAGCATAATGCGCCTTTACGTAGTTAATCGCTGATAAAATATCTACCTCAGCATCTACATAATTAGTACTCAAATTTTTAGCTTTGGCTTTTTGATGTGTTTCGTTGGTCACATCATTTACTTCCCCTCCAGATCTTTGATCAATGGCCATACAATTATACCCCAGTGCATTTAATTTCGGTGCTATTTCGATATATTCTCCTCTGCTCCATCCTGCTTGATGACATAAAATAATAAACGGGTTATCTAATGATGAAGTTAAATAAAGATCAGCTGTCATTTCAATATTATCGGCTGTTTTAAAACTAATGGTCTCTTTCGTATGACCGATCACACTAGTTAAAATTAAAAGTATTGATATGATTGCTTTCATGGGTACTAATTAAATAATGAATCTACGAACTCTGTTTTATTAAACAGTTGAAGATCTTCCATACCTTCTCCAACACCAATATATTTTACAGGAATTTTCATTTGATCAGAAATACCAATGACCACACCTCCTTTTGCTGTACCGTCTAACTTTGTAATGGCTAGAGCACTAATATCTGTAGCAATTGAGAATTGTTTAGCTTGTTCAAAGGCATTTTGACCTGTTGATCCATCTAAAACCAACATGACTTCATGAGGTGCGCCTGGAACAATTTTGTCCATGACGTTTTTAATTTTAGATAATTCATTCATTAGGTTGACTTTATTATGCAATCTACCCGCTGTATCTATAATCACAACATCAGCATTTTGCGCTTTAGCTGATTGCAAAGTATCGAAAGCCACAGAAGCCGGATCTGCCCCCATGCCCTGCTGAACAATTGGTACACCTACTCTATCTGCCCAGATTATTAATTGATCGACTGCTGCGGCTCTAAAGGTATCGCTCGCCCCTAATACCACATTTTTTCCCATGCTTTTGAACTGGTGCGCCAACTTACCAATTGTTGTGGTTTTACCTACACCGTTTACACCAACCACCATAATCACATATGGACCATCATTCACTTCTGGAATAACAATCTCATTAACAGAAGATGCATTGTTTTCTTCTAGCAATGCGGCAATTTCTGACTTGAGAATACCATTCAATTCCTCAGTTGAAACGTACTTATCTTTAGAGACACGTTCTTCAATTCTATCAATAATTTTAAGAGTGGTCTCTACGCCAACATCCGAAGAAATCAAAACTTCTTCTAAATTATCCAGTACTTCAGCATCAACGCGCGACTTACCAACAACGGTACGTGTTAATTTAGATAAAAAGCTTTGTTTCGTTTTTTCTAGACCTTTGTCTAAAGACTCCTTTTTATCTTTCGAGAAAAAATTAAAAATACCCATAGTATAAAATAAAAAAGCTCCTTCCAAGTAATGGAAGAAGCTGTAATACAATAAAGCTTTACTGATTAGTTTTCTGCAAACCAGGCTTTCACTCTGTCATTATGTACAATTTCTTCCTTAAAAGTATAAGCTCCAGTTTTTTCGCTTTTAATCATTTTTACTACTTTGGTATGCTCTTTACCACCACCAGTTTGTAAACTTGCTACTGTTTTCTTAGCCATGTCTTAATTATTTAATTTCTTTATGAATAGTATACCTTTTCAAGATTGGGTTAAATTTTTTAATCTCCATTCTTTCAGGTGTATTCTTTCTGTTTTTAGTAGTGATGTAACGTGATGTTCCAGCTACTCCAGACTCTTTATGTTCTGTACACTCTAAAATAACCTGTATTCTATTTCCTTTACTTTTCTTAGCCATCTGATCAAGTATTATCCTTTATAAATTCCGCTTTTTCTAGCTTCTCTAAGCACCGCAGAAATTCCTTTTTTATTAATTGTTCTCAACATTGAAGCTGAAATCTTCAATGTAATGTATTTATCTTCTTCAGGAATGTAGAATTTCTTAGTCACTAAGTTTGGGTAAAACTTACGCTTTGTTCTTCTTTTAGAGTGAGACACATTGTTCCCGCTCATTACTTTTTTTCCTGACAATTCACAAATTCTTGACATCTTCTTAAATCTTTATAGTCTTTTCACCACAAAAGAGGTTTAATGAACCACTTTCGGGAGCGCAAAGTTAATTATTTTTTTTTAATCCTGCACTATTGAAATCATTTTTTCAAAATATTTTGCATGTTATTTTGTCTTTACATTCGCTTCATAGAGTTCTATCCATTCATCTGCATTCATTTTAGCGACTAATTCACCAACTAATTGGTAAGGAATTTGATCTATTTTCTTAAATCGGATACAGCTTTTCCCCATGTCTAGTTTAGTTTTCACATACTTTGGGTATTCAGATACAAACCAGTCGTGTACATCCTGATCAGCATATATGCCCATATGATATAACGCAATAAAATTCTTTTGAGAGGCAATATTCATGAATGGAAGGGGCAACTTAGGATCACAGTGGTATCCGCCTGGGTATTTGCTATGTGGAATCACATAACCAATCATGCCATAGCTCATTCTAACTTCAATATCGGGACCTAAATGATCCACAATGGTTTGATGAAGTTTAAGCATTGGTGCCTGACGTTCTTCGGGCAGACTAGCAAAATATTCATCTGGTGTTTTAGCTTTTGATTGCATGGTTTATTTAACATTTAGTGGGCAATAAAGGTATTGATTTCAAAGAAAACTACAAGCATTTCTATTAGATAAACCCACTAAAAAAGCCGTTAAATTGTATTATCCAACGGCTACAACGGTTAAATAGCTGTGAGAATGTTTTTAAATGGTCTCTGCTACTTCCCCAAACTGGTTCAATACTGTTCCCCAACCATTATAAAACCCCATTTCTTCTTGCTGCTTACAGTATTCGGCTGTTTCATGAACCACACTAAAAGTAAAACGAGTCTGTTCTCCGTCTGCCTTAAAATAAACCTGCATTTCTACATTATTAGTCATGGGCTTAAAGTCCGCTGATGTAATGATCTTTTCAAACTCTACAATTTCTTTATAGACGCCTTCTGATATAAATTCATTTCCATCAGGCATTGGCATACTATATTTCCACTTTCCACCTTCATTAAAATTATGTTCAAGCACTTTAATGGTCATTCCTTTAGGTGCCCACCATTTGACAATGTGTTCAGTTTGCGTCCATGCCTCCCAAACTACTTTTACAGGTGCATTAAACGTTTTTTCAATGGTTAATGTTCTATTGGCTAAATCACTCATTTTTATTGTTTTTAATTTGTATTTGATTAATATAATTTTCAAAAGAATCGATTCGATCTTCCCATAATTTATTGTACTGCTTAATCCAAAGAAAAGCAGGTACCAATGTTTCAGGTTGAATCATACAAAATCGCTCTCTTCCTATTTTCTGAACACTTATGATGTTACATTCTTGCAATATTTTTAAGTGTTTTGATATCGCTGGTCGACTAATGTCAAATTTTTCAGCCACTTCATTTACTGTCAACTTTTGTGCTGATAATAATTGAATGATATCTCTTCTTACTGGATCTGCTATGGCCTGAAAAACATCTCTTCTCATAAAAATGTAATCGTTCGGTTACAAATATAAGTGTAACCATTCAGTTACGCAAATTTTAATACAAAAAACTTTGCGTCTGGCTAAACTTCATTTAAAATTAAAAGGAGAAATCTAGATGATTACCGCACTACCCTAAATCCATTATTAGAGAACGAGGCTTCTTTTTGCACCCTTCCTATATCAATAGAATTGAAAAAAGCGCAAGCGTATTTTGAACACCACCAAGATCCGCCCCTTGTGGCTGCAATATTCTTGTAGTCTTTAAAGGCTTCTGGTATATTAGCACAAAACTCGAACACATTACCATAAATATCATGAATTCCATATTGATTGGGCTCAAAGCTACCAACTGGGCTTGTCGTTAAATAATCTTCACTCTCGTATTTCATGAGGTGAGTTTTACCATGCCATACATTTGCATTTTGATAAATAAGGTTTAAAGAATCTCCAAAATAATGCCTTGCATTAGATGTATTTCCCCTTGAAGCAATTTCCCACTCTTCAATTGTTGGTAGTCTGACTCTTCTCCATTCGCAATAAGCCAAAGCGTCAATATAACTGATGCATGTCACTGGATGGTCCATTTTATCATCAATTCCTCCTTTAGAAATTCCATTTGGGTACCTCCAATTAGCTGTTGAATCTTGCGTCCATTCAAATTCATCTAATCCAAGCCTAAACACAAAAGCATCCTTATGCTTTTCGGCCATGGTCACATAATCTGTTTGATCTACAAACAGCTTAAATTGTTTATTGGTGACTTCATACCGACTGATTTCAAACGCATATTGTTCAATTTCTCGTTGAGGATTTACAGAATGGTCTTTTTCACCCAATTGATATAAGCCCTTTGGAATCTTTACGTAATATGATGGTTCATTAGACTTTAATTGATAGTAAGCTTCAGCCCATTTGACTATTTTATTGTAATTATCTGTTGTAAAAGGTATTGCTTTTTTATACCTCTCTCCTGAAAAATAGTAAGCATCATCTGGTTCTGATGGGTAAAAATGTTTGTGAATGTCTGAACCAATAAAAGGATCAAATTCGAATCTCATCAACAAACAAAGTAGAGTTACTATGTATGGATCCTTTACGTCCGACTGCTCAAGCACATTGATTAGAGTAGGAATCAATTCAAATGCTCTTAATTTAGCAATAACTCTTTTAAAGTCATCATCAATTTTCCTTTGCTTTTCAATACACTGCTGTAATAAAATGATTACGCTATCCCTATGAACAATTAAAGCCTGCATTTGTCTTTTCCCCATAGTTAAACCTTCTCCCTGCCTTTTTAAGTGAGCAGGAATTTTACCTAAAATATGAGTGGGTGTTGGGAACATATAACAAGATTGAAAATACCATTCAGGACTATAGAATGCATAAACAAAATGTTCGTAAGCAGTTAATGTTTTGAAATCAGCCTCCTTTATTTTTGCCGGTCGATATTTTTTTTCAGAGACTGGAACCAGCTTTTTGACTTTGTCGGATGAATAGCAATCTTCCATAGGAACAGATGCTAAAAAATTCTCTTCTGCTTTTTTACTGGTATCATTCACAAATTGCAGGTTATCCTGCTGAGCGGATAATTTTAAAGAAATAAATAATAGCAGTGTTACAAATATAATCTTCATCCAAAAAATTAAGTAGGTTAATATATGCAATAAAAACGAAGTATTACTATGTACAAATCATTATTTGTATGGTTCAAAACTTAATGCCATTTTTTGAATAATAAACGAATTGAAATTTAAAAACATAAAAAAACCTGATGTCATGACATCAGGTTTTTTTATGAGGATCCTTAAAACTTATATTTCAAAAGCGCCTACTGCCTTTTCGCATCCTTCCCAATTCGTATTCACATTGACTTCATCAAAAAGTAGCTCTTCCGGCTCTAAAAGGTCAGGATATCCACTCCAACCTCCTGTTGGCCCGTAAAAATGACCTGATTTTGCGTTTTCATCCATTGTGCAACGGATAATTCCGGTAGCACCGTCTTCAGGCGATTGTGCTTGTTGCATAAAATCCGCATTAATATCCATTGCCCCGTTTGAAGCAGACGTCACTTGCAAATTGGTAGCCGCTAGCCCTGGGTGAGCCAGTAAAGGAATAACATTCGTAATATTAGCTGCTTCTAATTTCTTTTTAAGACCATATGTAAAAGATGCATTAGCCAATTTAGTTTGGTGATAACGTTCCCAGCGAGGGCCTTGAAAGCTTAAATTATCCTCTTCTGTTCCGTCTCCTCCTAAATGACCTCCTTTAGCTTCAAAATATTCCGGCATTAACGGACCTCCTAGTCTGGCCATTGAAGAATGATTTACAATTCTTGCTTCGTCACTCTTTTTTAAAAGTGGAAACAGTTCCTTTGTCAGCAAAAAATGAGAAATTACATTCGTTTGCATTTGAATGTCATACCCATCTTTAGTCGCTTTATCATTTAAGGCCATTACACCGGCATTATTTACCAAAACGTCAAGGACATTATACTTTGCTTTAATCGCATCAATAGCATCCTTAACACTATCAAAATTTTGTAAATCGCAATCAATTGAAACGAAATTCCCATTTGGTACTAGTTCTTGTAACTGCTTAAGGCTGCTTTCCGATCGTTCGCTCTTGCGGTTAAGTAAAATAACAGAAGCCCCTTTTTTTGCCAGCTCGCGGGCGCATACAAAACCAGTACCACTTGTAGTACCTGTTATTGCTACCACTTTATTAGTCATATCTCTACCGTGGTTATTGATAACGTCTGTTAAATGTTGTGTTTGAATTTTATTAGTCATTTTGTATTGTTTTAAAATTATGATGTAAAATTATAGCTTAAGAATGGCATAGATTTATACATATCACTTAATTTCGGATAAGAATCAATACTATTAATTTTTATTTGCTGATCTTTTTTTGTACAATAAATAACCCGCTAATATGGCTAAAAGTATAGCTATCAAGTAATATACCGTATCACTTTGCTCTGCTTCCGTAATGTCTTTTTCCTTGTTTTCGGAACCGTGCCCTGAAGAATCAATGGCTTCTTCTACTAGTGGTTCCATGACATCCTCTATCCTAGTCAACTTTGCATAGGAGAGTAAAGTATCTGAATTTGTTAAAATCTTATCCCAATTTATTTCATAGTTAGACTTGTTATTATTGTCAAGCATTCTATTATAGCTGATTCGCCCACGCCTCACATTATCGCCAACCTCTCTTCGCCTTTCAGGTCTAATACTAGAAAATTTGCGTTTTAAACGTTCCATTTCGTCAATTTTTGCGTCAACTAATTCTTCATTTGCACCATAATATTTTTTAGCAATGGTATATAATGTTTTAGCAAACTCAATAGAAGCGGTATTGGCATAACAATCTCCAAGGTCTGTAATGATGCTAGCCATTATTTGATTTGGACCAGGCGAAAAAGGAAACCTCTCTCTAACCTGGATCATAATTTGTTGACGAATTAATGAATCCTTTTTGTCTTCTTCCGATAAATTCAAGACAGAATGTTTTGACAAATACAAACTATCATTAACCATATTGAGTTTTGTTTCGAGTACGTTAAGATGCACCCACTCACTTCCTTCGTGTGAATCTGGATTCAATTCCATTCCGCGTTTAATAAACTGAAGTGCTTTCTTATTGTTACCACTTAGTTCATAGGCCGTTCCCAAATTGGCCGCTATCTGATACTCATCAGGATAGTGCTTTGACAACTGAATTAAAATATCTAACGCATCTTGTGTTTTACCGGCTTTGAGAAGCAATACTGCATAATCAGATAAAAGTTTATAATCGTTTTCTTCTTTTAATTCCTTCTTAAGCGCTATTAGTTTTGCTTCAATACGCTTGAGGTTAAAATTAGTATTGAAACCTACTTCCCTATCTTCTGCTGGATGTAAGTGTCCTTTATTATCAATAGAATAATAGAAGTTCAGGCACGCATTAGCTTCTATAACACTGAAAAACAATGATATTAACACAATTATTAAGTTCCTCATTTCCCTTTTTATTAATAACGTTCGAAGAATGTTAGGTTACTGATACTTTGAAAATACTAATAATATTGGGTTAATCGGGCAAACGATTCATTTATTCAATAGGCTAATTATATATTCTGTCTAATAGTTTATTGTGTATCCTTAAGAATATTTTACTTGTTTCTCAGTAAAGATACTTGACCTTCACCTTCATATGATTTATCATTTGTAGAAATGGCTTTGTAAACGTAGTAATAGACAGCATCAGAACATGGTTTACCAGTTAAATAATGATTTCCATCCCACTGGTCTTTAATATCATTGAATTTAAACACTTTTATGCCATATCTATTAAAAACAGTGCATTCAAAATCTCTGATGCCATCATTTGGAAAGAAAAAAGTCTCATTTGGCACAGCACCTGGTGTAAAAACATTTGGTGTTATGAGCTCAGGGGTAATATGTACAGTTATTTCTTTACAGGTTGTATCAGCGCAATCATTATAATTATTAACCACCAAACAAGCTTGATAAACTTCTTCTCCACTATAGATAGTATCGACTTTATCGTCAATAGAATATGTAAAAAACCAGTTTTGTTGGCTTTCGGGGTATTGATTGGCATATAAATTCCATTGGAAAACTACGTCATCATTTGGATCGTCCAGCCTAGCATAACCAGTCGATAAGTTGTTGATTTTAACTCTAACATCTTCAGTTCCTTCATAAATATCAGGAAAATCAAACTGATCTGATTGTACATCAAAGTCCGCTACTGGGTTAATGGAGTCCAGATAAATTTGATCTGTAAACTCACACCCATTCGCATCTATCAAGGTCAGTTCGATAGTACCCGGTTCTCGAATTCCACTAAATGTCGGTACATCAGAGGTTTGACCATTTCCTAGATGTTTCCATTCATAACTTACACTTCCGGTTCCAGGCGAATCCGGATCAGCAGATGCGGATACAACCCCTCCTCCTGTTTGCATGTCTGAGGTTCGGCAAAATGGTAAAATTGGCTCGTTAAAAATAGCATTTAGCTGAGGAGGATCAACAATATCGAAGTAAATTGAACCCACACAGCCATAGTAATCTACTACTTCGAGTGAGTATTCTCTAGCATGTAAGCCCCAAATTGAATCTGCTAAAAGACCATTACTAAATTGAGGATTTGGTGTCCAACTATAATAAACCGAATCCAGTTCTCCTTGATAACCAGATAGATTTATTTCAAATACTGTGCCAGTTGAATCACCATAACAGAGAGGATTGGTAATAGAAACACCTACATTTATCGGAGGTGGGTTTATCAATTTAATTGAATCTATAGATGTACAGTTACTATCTGTATACTCTATAAAGTAATAACCTGCAGGTAATTCTGGGGCAATATTTGAGCCAGATGTATTTACAATATCTCCTAAACTATTTTTAATCACATAAGAAAAACTTATTCCACTACTATCCGTGTTTACTGCAATCGAACCATTTGATTCGTCATGACAAGCGGGATTGCCAGCAGTTACAATAATACCAGTGGAATTAGAAATAGAAATGGTGTCTGAATCAATGCAACCATTGGAATCAGTAACTTGCAGCCAGTAGTCTTTAGCTTTTGTAATTATTAAATTATCATTGGTTGAACCATCTTGCCATAAATAACTAGCACCATTTGTACCACTTAGATCTATCAATGTATCATAATTACCCGGACATATTGAAAAATCAGGTCCTAAATCAACAATCGGATTTGAATGAACATTAATGTGATAAAAAATAGTATCCAACCCATCATAAAGCACATAGTCTGTTGATATATTGGGAGAAACTGTGATTGCAGAATCCATTGAAATGATTATTGCTGGAGTATTTGCTAATGCCCAGTTGTGATTTTGGAAAGTTGAATTATAGAAATAAGCAGAATCTCCTTCGCAAACGTTATAACTTATTGTAGAACCTAAATCATAAATAGAGTTAAAAAACATTGGTAAACCTAGCCCAGAAATTGCTCCACCTAATGAAAACCCCTGCGCTGAGTAATTGCAGCCCACGCCAATTACATTAGGATTGTTAATTACTCCTAAACTGCCTTGTGGTGCTATAGCGTGATATATTTTCAAATCAGGGCCAATTTGAACTGCACCACCTAGCATTAAACCAGTTGAAGCTGTTAAATTTACTTCCGAATTTACAATATCTGTAATTGTACCTGTACCTGCTTGCAAATTATATTGAAATAAATTTTCAATCGAACTAGCGCAAGAAACATATAACAAATTGCCATTTGGTGAAAATTCAACACCATAAGCGTTTTCTTTATCAAAGGATAATTCGTTGCTTAAAGTACCAGTACTTTTGTCGAAGTCATATAACTGAACTTTATTCGCGTTAAAAGCGAAATTAGCCACGGCAATTCTATCGCCTTGACGATTTGATTTCAAATACCCAACTCTTTGAGGTTGGCCTAAAGCAGTGACAATTGGTGTTAGGTTTAACCCTGAAGATGTTAACAAATAGCTGTGAAACCCTCCTGTAGCGGCTTGCTGAGATAATAATGTAATAATCCAAAAATCTATTCCATTAGCATGCTTTACAGCCGTCACTTTTTCAGTTGTATTGGTCACGACAAGGTTATTCAAAGATGTTACATCACCTAGTCCACCTTGTAAACTCATATCTACAATAGAGTAATATAGACCTCCTCCAATTGCAAAACCATTTATAGTAAAAATATAGTAAAGATGACTTACGCCTGGGTCCTGAACAATTATTGCTGACTGAGTGCTACTAAAATTTCCATTAAGGCCGGTGCCATTTGGCATAGCAACATGATTGGCGTTATATACTGTGACTCCATCAGTATAAAACAATATATTACCATTATGATCACTTATAGAAGAACAACCTTCATTAGTATTAATCGATCCGTTAGTTAGTGGCAAAGGCGTTGAACCATTAAAATCAATCCCAGCATTTTGACCAAAATACCAAATATTTCCTTCGTTTTGGGCAAAGGCGTTTAAGGTTATTTGAAGAAAAGAAAGAATGAATAAAATTCTCATAAATAACAGAATAGCAAACTATTTGAATAAACGCATTCAGAAAAGTTTTCGTTTGGTTTTATTAAAAATTTAAAAGGCTATTTAGAAAATAGCCCAACCTAATTAATAAAACAATCCAAAAAACCGTTTTTTAATTGCTATTGGTCTATGTTCATCAATCAATTCAGAGATTTGCTTTTTTTCAAAAGCCAACATCAGTTCTAAAGCTGACCGACTATTTTTATAGTCAAATTCCTTTTGGTAAATGGGTACAATAGCAAGCCAATTAACGGGCTCTTTTTTAAGTGATATATTACTCAGCATGCTTTCTGCTGTTATGGGTTCTGTCAATATAAAATGGTTTTGCTTAAAAAGTGTATTAATAGAAGCCTCAATCGTATCTTGATCATTCTTGCCAGCCTTAACCTTGGAATGCGCCGTTAATGTATCACCTGGCCCAAACCAAGTAGACTTGTCTACTTGAGCATTTATTAGCCTTTTGAAAACGTCTAATGGCCATTTTTGATTGGCTTTATTTATATCCCAATAAGAGGGTAATAAAAAATAAAGTTCGACAAAGGCATGAATTTGTTCTGACTTACCAGCAAGTTCATGCTGATTAATGGCTGACATGCCTTTGGTATATAAAATAACATAAGAATGAGTGGATGCCTTAAAAAGATGTACTGAGACATTCCCAAAGTCTGCCACTTTTTCATCTTTGTAAGCTTGCTCTAAATTACTCATTTCTGCCATTTGGCAAATATACTTTTGTTTTTAAAAATGTGTTGTTTTTTCATACCTTTATAACAAATAAACCGAATGAAAATTCCCAGTCGTCGAGATAATTTTTTTAGGACCTTATTATTTGGTTCAATTTTTATCTGTTTTGCGCCAATGGCTTTTGTTTATCAGCAAAATGGATTTACTTTAGAATTTTTGATTGGGCTACTGGTTATTATGACCGTAACCGGCTTATTGATTTGGGTCTGGCATCATACATACTATGTGATTGATAAAAGAATACTGAAATTTAATTCTGGACCATTTAAGGGAAAAATTGAGATTGAAAACATAGAAAAAATCACCCTCAACAGAACTAGTTTTGTTGGTTTAAAGTTTGGCTTGGCTAGGAACGGTATTATTATCTCCTCTTCTTCTCATTCTGATTTATATATCACACCTGTTCATCCTAAAGCCTTTCTTGATTCTATTTTAGAAATAAATGCTCAAATTACATTAACCTCCTAAATTAATTCAACGGTGCGTTCAATGGCCATTTTTATATTTTGTCGAATATCTAGAATGGAGGCGTCCATCATATAGCATGGGGCAGTCACAATTTTATGATGAGTATCTTCTTGAATTTCTCTCACTGTTTTTTCTGAAACAGATGCTCCTGTTGCCTCTAACCCCGCATGAAACCCATTAATATCGTATGGAGATCCTTCTGAGGACGATCCTAAAGTAAGCGCAGGTTGAATAGAGGAGCCTTCTAATGCTTTTGCAATAACTACCGGGCTGACGCATAAGCCACATATCGGTTTACCAGCATTTACCATATTTACAATTAAGAGTTTGACTTCAGGCAAAATATCTCCATCAGGACCATCAAAGGCCCAAGATGTAAAATTTTTGGCTGCACCAAATCCGCCGGGCATTACTAAGGCATCTATGGTTGAAGGTGACGCTTCTGAAATATCAATCACTTCTCCCCTTGCAATTCTGGCAGATTCTATTTTCATATTTCGAGCTTCATCCATTTCTTCACCTGTGAGATGATTAATGACATGCTTTTGGTGCTTGTCAATACTAATGCATTGATAGGATGCTCCCAATTCCTCAATGGCTAGCATAGCTAGAACGGACTCTTGAATTTCTGAGCCATCATACACTCCTGACCCAGATAATAGTATTCCAATTTTCATCTATTTTCAATTTACTTTAATTATCATTTAACGTTTTAAATTTAGTAATTTTGATGCAATGAAGTCTGCTGATGTTTTAATTGTTTTCTATGATGGTGATTGTGGCTTTTGTAATGGCTCTGTTCAATTTATTCTCAACCACAGAAGGCACGACTCGTTTCTTTTTGTTGCGCTTCAATCCGAAAAAGCAAAGGAATTATTAAACCCATTTGACATTTCAATTTCAATGGAAACGATTTACGTAATTAAAAATGATAAGATATATCAAAAGTCAACAGCTATATTGAAATTAAGCAGAGCACTAAAGTTTCCATACAGACTTTTAGCCGTAGGTTATATTGTGCCTCGGTTTATTAGAGATGGTATTTATTCAATAATCAGTCGTAACAGACACAAACTTCGTGACGGATTTTGTGCCTTACCAACAGAAAGTGAAAAAAAAATGTTTTTGACCTAATACACTATAGGTAAGTCAAAAAAAAGTGTGTCATCCTTCATTGAAGTACCCTTATTCTGAATTGTTTTAACAGAAAAGCTTAGGTCCTGATTTTGTCTTGGGACCTCTAATAATCTTGGAGCCTCTTTGTAGTTTGACCATTGGTTATTATTGACGTATACTAATTTCTGCTTCAGTATTGGTTTTTCAATCACTTTTTCGATAGTATCGACTTGAATAACTTTAGTTTCAATGGTATCGTGCAAGGTGACATATTTTATAGTTGGTTTTGCTATTCCGTTTTGATTAAATGGAATAATGAGTAACATCAGTAAAGCCATAGCCGCGATACCAACCAAAGCTTTATATAACGGAATGGGTTTAGTTAAAAAATGCGCCTCTTTTTCAATAACTAATGGTTTTGGTTGATGTAGATTTGCATCAGCAAATAATGAAATAGACGCTAAAATAATCCGTCTTTGTGCCATATAATCATCTGCGGTCATGACTGAAAGCACCGTTTGTTTTTCTGCTTCAGATAATGAGTCAAAGTCAAACTTTTCGCAAAGTTCATGAATCTGTTCAATTTTTTTTTCATTTTCCATATTCAATTCGTTTTAAATTGAGGACTATCATTTTCAGGTTGATAATCTTTTAATGATTGAGTAATTTTTTGTGTGGCATAAAATAACCGAGACTTGACCGTTCCATAATTAGTTTCAGTAATCTCAGCAATGTCTTTTAGGTTGAAATTTTGATGATACCTTAAAATAAAAACAACCTTATGGTCGTGCGACAGTTGATCTATATGATATTTCAAATCATCTTTAAAGGCTTTGCTATCCATTTTACTATCGTCTAGTTGGCCGAAAACTTCTGACTCAGTATTATTTGATAAACTTCTTACGATGGGTTGACGAAATTCTGTTTTACACATATTGCTGGCGATCGTAAATATCCAGGCATAAAATTTCCGATCGGTATTAAACAAATGTTTTTTATCCATGAGCTTGATGAACAGATCATGCAAAAAATCTTCAGCTTTTTCTATATCGCCCTTAAACATGTTGATAAAATAGCCTAGCAACTTTTGCCCATACCGATTGTAAAGCTCAGTTAACGCCTTAGGGTCGTTTTTCTCTATTAAACGACCCATCAAGGCTTCATCCGATAAATGATTGATATTAATACTCAAAAACTTCATAAGTAATGCTTACTTTACTTATTTGTCATACTCATTTATCCATTCTTTCATGCTTTCTTCCTGTCCTCCTTTTCGTGCAATTTCCAAAATAATATTTTTTAATTGTTCTGCTTTTTCATTTTCTTCAGCATCTATATAGTGCTTATGAAGCTTAACAAAAGCTTGTAAATAGTGAAGGTTAAAATCGTCTGATTTTTTATCAAGCTGATGAAAACTAAAGCTCTCACTTAGATAGTCAAGTAAATAACGTTTTTCATAATTACGTTTGATTAATGCAATATTATCAATGTCTCCCTCACAATATTGATACGTTAGTCCAGTAACATATAAATTGGATTCAAAGTTTTTCTTAAACTGGTGGATTGCTGTACTGGAAACATACATGGGATATTGATCTTTATAGCTAAACACATGTTCAAACATGGCTTTTTGTAGCATGGGGTACACCTCTTGCGGTTTTACACTATCAATTGGCTCTTTGAAAGGCTCTAAATTCAATTTATCAAACAATTTTTTCCTGTAATCTTCCAGAAACAAAAGACTCGTATTTAAGATCGTAACATCTTCTCTAAAACCGAAGACTTTTTGAACGATCCAAGGTAAATAAGTATCATTATCTCCAGCTGTGAAAATAATGGCATTGGGTTCAACCTCTGCCAATAGATTATATGCCCAGTTATAAGTAGCTCCAGGCATTTCATTTACTTTGTATATTTTTTCCGCAAACACTTTAACTTTATCTTCATCTAACTTTAGCGCGTAATGTGTCATCATATCTCTATAAGTCCTGACGTCTAATGGGTTAATATTATACGCCTTTTCGAGGTATGAAAATTTTTCGGGGTCACTGAAGCTATGCCACCAAATCATATGATTCGCTTCAAAAGAGTTTGGTACTGCCTTGTAGGCATCTTTAGTAATGGTGTCACATATTTTAAAATAGTATTCCGTTTTTTTCGAATCTCCCCAACTAATGTTCTTTAGCGCCCTGTTTGCTGAAAAATAATTGTACCATGCCTCCGCATTCTTTTTATTTTTTTTGGTTTCTTTTTCCCATAAATCGGACTGTGTTTTATACCATTCTTCGCTTTTAAGTTCTTTTACAATGCTGTATACTTTTTCCGGTTTTTGTCCGAAACAAAAGGTCAAACACAAAAAAGTCGTTAATAAAAATATTGTTTTCATAATGTTTAAAAATTTAGGAATTGGTGCACTAATTCAATTATTCAAGTGTAGTACTCAAAAATTACACGACGGTTCAATTAAAATTGATTTTTATCAAAAAAACAATCTTAAAGGTGACGAAATCATTCTGATTGAGTATTCTATTTTTTGTTAAAATGTCTTATTAATCAAAGAATATGGCGTAAATTTGCCCCCTTTAAAACATTGATCGATTAGATGCTAAGCAAAACAAGAACTACCAACGTATTATTACTCATAATTGTTATTCCTCTTATTTTTTTCATACTAAAAACTTTGTCGTTTATCTTTATTCCACTAATCATGTCAATGTTTATTAGCCTACTTTTCTTGCCACTGATGCGTTGGTTAGAAAAAAGAGGGATTAATAAGACCATAAGCATTATTATTGTTGTTCTAATTATTTCAATTGCTCTTTATTTAGCCACGCAATTAATTCAATTATCTAGTCGCGAAATATTAGCAACTCAAGACGCTTTTCTTGCAAAAGCACAATTGAAGTTAAGTGAAATTTTAATTTGGTCAGAAGGTGTTTTTGGATTTGATTTGGAAACTGATTCTAATTTAATTGGACAATTTTTTAGCAAGTCGTCAATGGCAGCTAGCGTTGGACCCATTCTAAAAAATGTTGGCAGCACTATTACCATGACTTTAATGACTGCATTTTTCACCATTTTATGGTTGGCAGAATCTATCAATGTACAACAGGTTATGCATAACGTATTAATTAAGCAGCGCCATGCCTCTATTAAAACATTTATTAAAATTGAAGATGATCTAATTACCTTTATAAAGGTGAAGTTTTTTGTAAGTTTAGGAACAGGAATTGTAACTGGATTGGCCTGCTACTTCTTTGACGTTAGTTTCCCTATTTTTTGGGGCATTTTTGCCTTTATTATCAACTTCATTCAAATGATTGGTTCATTTATTACCGTCATATTATTGACCATATTTGCCTTAGTAGAATTGGATCCAACGGCTGGCTTAGCTTTTTTTATTGCTAGCATAACTGGAGCTCAAGTTTTATTTGGTTCTATTCTTGAGCCTATTTTTATGGGGAAATCCTTCTCAATAAACATCATTACAGTTTTAGTCATGTTAATGTTTTGGGGATTCATCTGGGGGGTTCCAGGTATGATTCTTTCTATCCCTATCACTGTTTTTATTAAAATTATTCTGGAGCAATTTAAAAGTACTCAGTTCTTGGCTAAGCTTCTTTCAGGACAGTCGAAAGTATAAAGCTTGCTTCAAATCCATTTCCTTACAAAATTCTTAAAATCATAACGTAGGTTAACAAAAATACCAACGGTGCAAGGCTGCTGTAGATGCGGCGTCAAATTTTCATAATCATTAAAAATTGAATATGAAAAAAACTAAAATTATTTTAATGTCTATACTAGCAATAGGCATGGCGTTAGCAAGCTGCAAAAAAAACAAATCGGTTGATCTGGCATTAAATATAACAGGATTAGAAAACCTAGGTAGTGAAGCCAGATATGAAGGCTGGATCATTGTAGATGGTGAAGCCATTAGTACAGGTATCTTTGATGTAGATGATGCTGGGAATTTATCAGAAACAACCTTTGAGGTTAATCAAAAGAACCTTGAGGATGCTTCTACATTTGTTTTAACCATTGAACCAGCAAACGATCCGGATCCGGCTCCGGCTGACATTCATATTCTAGCAGGAGATTTTTCTGACAATAATGCTAGCTTAACTGTTAAGCACAGTTCCGCTTTAGGTACTGACTTTGCATCAGCAACCGGAACTTATATTCTAGCCACACCTACTGATGGTGAAATGAATAACGAAAACAGTGGTGTATGGTGGATCGACAATAGCTCTGGATCATCTATGGCTGGGCTTGATTTGCCAGTCTTACCTGCAGGGTGGGCTTATGAAGGGTGGGCAGTTATTGATGGTTCACCTATCTCTACAGGAACATTTACCTCTTGGACAGCAGCTGATGATGCCGCACCATATAGTGGAGCTATGGTAGGTCCTCCTTTCCCAGGAGAAGATTTTTTAGCCAACGCTCCTTCAGGTCAAACTTTCCCAACTGATTTGGCTGGCAAAACAGTCGTTATTTCTGTTGAACCTTCACCAGATAACAGTGCAAATCCATTTTTATTGAAACCATTAGTTGGTGAAGTTGCAGCTAGTGCAACCGATCACGTAGCATATGATATGACCAATAACGCTTCTAACACAAATCCTTCAGGAACAGCAACAAGATAGTTTTCATAATATATTATTGGTTTTAAACAGACTCCGCGGTGGAGTCTGTTTTTTTATTGGATTAAATTTGATTATCTTGGTATGCCCTAAAATATTCGTAAAATGAGACTCAGAAGACCTTTAGTATATTTGCCTGTTATTATTTTTATACTAAGCAGTTGCTTATTTGAAAATAGGATTAGGCCAAGTAGAGAAATAATTGAATTCGAAATCCCTGTATCAGAACTTAAAGCCATCTCTGCTTCTGATGTTTATAAAATAAATATCGTTAAAGCCGATACCGAAAGTGTAAACATAAGATGTAACGCTAACCTTAAAGAATACCTTAACACCTATCAAAAAGGTAATACACTCCACCTCAACATGGAGCATTTTAGTGCCTCTGATGTTATAGCCGAAGTACAAATAATGGTTAAAGACTTAAATAAAATTTCATGTTCAGGTGCAGCTGAACTTTTTGTTCAAACAGGCTTTTATCCCAATTTAAGTTTTGATTTATCGGGGGCTACTAAGGTAAAAGTCATCTCAATTAATGCAAACGAATTAGCGATAGAATCATCAGGTGCATCCTCAATAAAAATTAGCGGCGAAACTAAAATATTGACGAGTAGTTCTAGCGGTGCCTCTAAAATGAAAGGCAAAAAATTGGTTGCGGAAGACGTTTTTATTAACGGTTCAGGAGCATCCCAAAGCAGTATTACTTCGAATGGCAAACTCAATATTAATTTATCTGGAGCGAGTAAATTAACGTATTATGGATCACCAAAAACAATTCAAAAGAGTACCTCTGGCGCCTCTGAAATTATTCAAAAATAGAATTGTTTTTTTTATTTTCTGTGATTGATTCTAAGCTAAAACCATGCTTAAAACACGTGATTAGTATTTTAAAACAACGTTTTTTTCAAATAATTCACTAAAAATAGCAGGTTATAATTATTTCATAAAGATATATCATTCAATTATATAAACGTTTAAATACATTTACAAACGACTAATAAACGTTTACAAGTATTTAATAAACGAATCGAATTTTGAGATGTCCTTTACTTTGCCTTGTCGAATCAAACCAATGCATGCTAAAATGATTTTGACGCAAATAAAACAATTACTAACAGATTACGGAAACACATCACGTAAAACAAAACACAATTAAAATGAATAACTTAAGAAACAAAGTACAATTAATCGGACATTTAGGACAAGCACCAGAAATCATCACCTTTGATAGTGGTAATAAATTGGCAAAAATCACATTGGCTACCAATGAAACATACAGGAATGCGAAAGGAGAAAAAGTAACAGATTCGCAATGGCATAATGCAATAGCTTGGGGTAAAACTGCTGATATTATAGAGAATTTTGTAGTTAAAGGGCAAGAAATTGCTATTGAGGGAAAGCTCGTTAATAAAAGCTATGAAACAAAGGAGGGTGATAAGCGCTTCAGAACGGAAGTTCAAATTAATGAACTGCTCATGTTAGGAAGTAAAAAATAAGCTTAAAACGCTTCGGCATGATTAAACTGGAGGCTAGAAATAGCTTCCGGTTTTATAATATGCATCTCCTTCACTAGATAAATCATTCAATCACTAATACAATTATTTAAATTCAATCATTATGAACACATTACAAAACTCAGTTAATTTAATAGGAAGAACAGGAATTAATCCGGTTATTAGAAATTTTACAAATGGTGTTAAACTGGCTAAATTTTCAATTGCTACAAACGAAACCATTTTTGACCCTAACGGCAAGATGATTCAAACCCAATGGCATAACATAGTGGCTTGGGGAAAGAAAGCCGAACTTATTGAAAAATATGTCCGTAAGGGACAAATGATTGCCATTGAAGGCAAACTCATTAATAAAGTACTGACCGACTTAAACGGCAAAAAAACAAAGCTAACACAAATTCAAGTGGACGAGATCTTGCTGATTAATCAACAATTAGAGAAACGGGCATAATTACGCTAGGTCTTACTTTAATATATCTATTACTAAAAAAGTACTTGTTTGGGGGGATAGTGAAAAATATAGTTTTGTAAATGTTAACAAAATTGTAAAAAAAGATGAAATTGAAATTTCAATTGAGTTTACAAAAGAAATATTAAAAGGTATTTACCAATATGATTAATTATTAGCAAGGTTTAGAAGTTTAAAAAAGAAAGATAAATAAAAAAGAGCATAACAGTGTATGAGAAATCATAGCCACCTATCGGCAGGCTTCGCTCCTTATACTGAACGTTCTGGGTAATTAAGACAAATGTGGTATTCCTTTTCCAGTTTCAACAAAACTTTTGAGACTTTGAGTTACAAATCTTTCCCAAGCAGGCCAACATATTTCGTAACAATTTAGCTCAGAAACAAGTCCGTTATGAGTAAAATATAAAATACTCTCGTTTTGACTTTTCTCTTCCAAAAGCCATTCAACGTTGGTTCCAATCCATTCTTTTTCAATTCCTTCATAATCAGCATGAATATGCCTAGCATCAATGCACTGCCAAATAATTTTCGAATTCGGCTTAAATTCTGAAATTTTAAATTTCCAAAAAGTTTTATCAAAACTTGTCGTAAACTCATCATCTAATTTTGAAACGGTAGAATTTGTATTACCCCACCATTCTTGAACTGATTGGGTAATTGCATTAAATACAGCTTCTGAATTTGCTTCAATTGAAACACTTGTAGTATAAGACATCCATTTTAGTTTTAACTAGTACTTGTATTTTGCAAGTACAAATATATAAAAGAACTTTTATTATGCAAGTACTATTTGTAACTTTGAAAAATGAAAGAACAAAAAAGAAGGTCAGACTGTCCGATAACATTATCTCTCGACATTTTCGGAGATAAATGGACTCTCTTAATTCTTCGTGATTTTATTTTTTTTGACAATCGTCATTTCAATCAATTGGTGAGTGTAGAGAATATATCAACGAATATTCTCACTGATAGACTTAATAGGCTTTTAGCTGATGGAATTATTAGTAAGGAAGTCGACTCAAATAATAGGTCTGCTTATTTATATTCCTTGACAAAAAAAGGTCTTGACCTTGTTCCTATTGTTATGGATATTTATCGTTGGGGTGCTAATTATACCGAAAAGAATAATGCAGAAAAAGACTTTAAAAAGAAAATAGATTCTGACTATGATAAAACGGTTGAAGAAATAAAAAATAGGTTAATAACTACCCACAACATTGTATATAAGCAATAGCGGTTTAAATGATAAAAAGAAGGTGTAAATATAAAACAAGATTAACGTATCACCGAAAGGTTTGTGAGTAGAAATCCGCTACTACTCATACACGAGACCGCTAGTGGTATTTAAAAACGAGACTAATGAAAACTATATATCATGTTCTAAATGGCGATTCTCTTAAGGAACAGTTTCCCAAAAAAATTGAAGGAGAATTAATTGTTGCCCGTGAATGCTTTGTTGATGGTGATGTAGGTAGTGCAAATTTAGATGGATTGTTTAAGATACGTGCAAAGTTTATTTCCGAAGTTTATGGAGACTATTCAATAGAGGATTATTATGCAGATTCTGTTTCTGAATTTGAGAAGCTTCAAAATTTACCTGATAAGACAGAAGTTAACTTATGGTTCGAAGACGACCTATTTTGTCAAGTTAATTTTTGGTTTACTATCAATCTGATAGTTAGATCTTTAAAATCCAGTAAAATTTTTCTAGTAAGACCAGCAATCCATACTCAATATGGTTTTGGCGGACTTAACGAAATAGAACTAATTAATGCTTACGAGCAAAAGACTCAAATAACTGAATTGGATAAAATAGCAATTCTATGGAATTTCTATCAGAATAATGATTTTGAGAAATTAGTCAAATTAGCTAAAGAATTAGAACAAAAGTATCCTTTCATTCTCAAAGCTGTTGAGGCTCATGTTGCTAGAATTCCTAATGAGCATAGTCCAGGACGACCTAAACAAGCTCTAATAGACATAATGAGTGATTTAGGAACAGATTCATTTGGTGTTGTATTCAAAGAATTCAATAAGCGTGAAAATATTTATGGATTTGGCGACTTACAGGTAAAAAGACTTTTTGATGAAATAAAAAACAACCGCTAACAATGAGTATAAAACATAGTTCAAAAAGTGCTTTCCGCAAGTTTAGGTCTCTTATCAAACTTAGTCTTGTTGGACAAGTACTCAGCTCCGAAATACCCTATGTTTCTTATACGAGACTGATAGGGGCAATTAAAAATATGAGATATATCTTCTTTATCCTTCTATTCTTCTTGAGCATCAGCGTTTTTGGGCAAAATCTGAAACAATCTGATCTAGTCGGATGCTGGAAACTTGTCGACATAGTAGACACATCAAAATTTGTTTCTTTTGGCAAACCAGCATGGGAAGATGTAATGAAATTCGAAAAAGAAGGCCGATATACAAATCGAAATGGAGCTGGCGAATTTGAAATTAAGGAACAGGCAATTCTGCTCTATAAATTAAAATACACCAAAGAAGACCATCAAATGGCCGAATACCTTGGCAAGTCATTAAAAGAAGCAACGAAAGTAAGATTAGAAGGTGTAGAAATAACAGGCGATTTCTTGTTCTATAAAGTATATTCTGAAGAGGAGCCAACTATCTTATTTGTGAAATATGAAAAAATGAACTGCCGCTAACAATACTTAGTGACAGCTCCCTTGAGGATGCTACGACACCATACAAAGAACATTATGGCATATAGGGGCTGTTGATACGAAGAAAATACAATATATTAGCAGTACTAAAAATAGTGTATGAAGAGACTAATCAAAATCTTAAGTTTGCTTGTATGCCTAATAATGTTTTTTAATTCATGCAAAAAAGATGATGAGAACTTAATAATTAAAACGATAGAAGTATTTTATGGAAACTCACCTGATGATTGGACTGATTTAGATTTGAGTGAAGCAATTGGAATAAACTTTGCCATGGTCACGCTTAAAGTTTCGAATTTATCATCAGACAGTGGGTTGGTAGCTCTTTTTAGGCAAAATGGTGATGTATCGGATTATACAATTGGAAGTGATACCGATAATATGGTTTCAATTGGCAATAACGGCACTGGACAGGCAATAATATACACTGATGCAGATGGGTTAATTGAATGGAAAGCTAATAATACTGTAACTACAAAAATTGAAGTAGTTGCATATATAAAATAGTGAGGACAATTATTTAAAGGTTATAATCCTCATTATTAACAATAGCATTAACGAAAAATTCATGCCCCTCAAAAATAGTTTGACATATTCAGGTTTTTGGGGTACAACTAAATTAAGATGAAAACTTTATTGCTCTCACTATTTATTCTTCCCTTCTTATCCCATTCCCAAAATGATGTGCTTAACTCAGACACTTTGATCAATGAAGATAACCTTTATGGTAATTGGAAATTTGTTTATATAGAAGCGTTTGATTGGAGCTCATACGGAATAGGTTCCGATAGTCTAGAAATTGACTACTTTATGACTTTATCTAATGAAGAATATATTGAAGTCATGTCACCTAAAGATTCTGGATTTGTAAGAACAGGTGAATGGATTTTTAACGAAAAATCAAAAACTATTAAAATTAAAGTATTAAATCAGAAATCCTATGATTCAGAATCAGACAATAATTCAAAAGGTATGTTAATAGAATTGGACATTATTAAATTGGAAGCAAATAAAATGGAGTTGATCTACAAACTTCCAGATCATATCAATTATGAATTTGCGCTGGAAGGGTTAGGGCTTTGTAAACTAATAAAACATAATAACAAGTTATAGAGCAACCTAAATTTCATTCCTATTTCGTACCTTATTGCAATGAAAATTTACCCGAACGTTTTGCAAACAGTTCGAAACAAATTAATAAAGAAGAAAATGGCTAAAAATAAAACTATAGAAACAGAAGTAGATGTCTTTGATTTTATTGAGTCTTATGTTGACAACGATCAAAAGAAAACGGATAGTCGTCAATTAATAGAATTAATGACCAAATGGACAGGTTTTGAACCAAAAATGTGGGGACCAACCATAATAGGTTTTGGAAGCTATCACTATAAATATAAGAGCGGTCATGAAGGTGACGCACCATTAATAGGTTTTTCGCCAAGAAAAACGCAATTTTCACTTTATGTCTATTCAAAAACAGATAAGAGTGATGCCCTTTTGAATGATTTAGGAAAATTCAAAATGGGTAAAGCTTGTATTTATTTTAAGAAATTAGCTGATATAAATATTCCCATAGTTGAACAACTGAGTATGGAAACAATTGCATATTTAAATGAACACCATGAATGCGCCGCTTGTAGAAACTAAAATAACCTTCTAAAAGTGCATAAGTCATCTATTCTCCCATTCGCAATAACACCTTCACAGCAATTAGCCAGAATTAAATGAAGAAATATTTAATCCGAGTATTAAAGAAATTGGGAATATTGAGGAGAATTACAATTTACCCTCGGACTAAAATCAATAAGGTTCATTTTAAAATCCCCATCATTAATGAAACTGGTTTATATAATTACCTTGACCCAAGTGAACCATGGATGCTACACATACTCTCCAAACTGCTCAATCATGAAAAAACATTCGTAGATATTGGTTTTAATTTAGGACAAACCTTATTGAAAGTCAAAAGTATTAGTGAATTGGTTAACTATATTGGCTTCGAACCGAACCCACATTGCATCTTTTATATAAATCAACTAATCAAAGCCAATCATTTTAGTAATATTGAGGTGTTCCCTGTTGGAATAAGCGCTAAGTCTGCTATCTTAACATTAAATTTATTCTCAGAGCAGGATGATGATAGCTCCGCGTCAATTATTGAAAACTTTAGAGGAAAAAAAGGCATAAAAAAGTCGATCAATGTGCCCGTATTTAGTTTTTCTGATTTAAAAATTACATCCCAAGGGCAAATAGGTCTTATAAAAATTGACGTTGAAGGCGCTGAGTTAGAAGTGCTAAACAATTTATTAAGTACCATTGAATCGGACAGACCGTTTATCTTGATTGAAATATTACCTGCTTATACAAAAGAAAACGCTTCAAGAATAAATCGGCAAAATGAAATAAAAGACATATTGGCTCAACTTAATTATGCGATATTCAGAATTGTTAAGAAAAATGAAGCTTTTCTTGGTCTATTAAAATTGGAATCATTTGAAATACATTCAGATTTAAATCTATGTGACTATATATTATGCCCTAATGAAAATACTGATATTTTGGAAAAAAATTGGGAAATTGAAAGTAAAACCACGACAAATTAGTTTGGTTTAAATATCTCGTTTTTATTCAAGTTTAAATCAATAATCTCTACCTCATCTCATTTAATTATCTTTACTAAAAGTTTATCAATGTCCTTTGATTATGCTCAATTCGACTTGCCAATTGTTTCTGTTATTCCAGAAATTAAAGGCAAATTGACTGAAGAAAATACGCTTATACTATCAGCACCGCCAGGTGCAGGGAAAAGTACCTTATTGCCATTGGCTTTATTTGAATCAGACTGGTTAAAAGGCCAAAAAATCTTGATGTTAGAGCCACGTCGTTTGGCGGCAAAAACCATTGCAACACGGCTTGCCGATTTACTTGGAGAACCCGTTGGACAAACGGTGGGTTATCGAATTCGATTTGAAACCAAGATTAGTGCGCATACACGCATTGAAATTATAACTGAAGGCATTCTGACACGTATTTTGCAAGCCGATAATGCCCTTGAAGGAACTGGAATGGTTATTTTTGATGAATTTCACGAGCGCAGTATTCATGCTGATTTAGCCCTAGCGTTGGCTAGAGAAAGTCAATCTATTTTAAGACCAGATTTAAGGCTACTCATTATGTCCGCCACTTTAGATTTGTCAGAACTACAAGCATTGTTAAAGGCACCATTAATAGAAAGTAAGGGACGTCAATACCCTGTTGATATTATTTATACGAATCAAAGTGATGAGTACTTAATTGCTGAAACAACCGCTCAAGTAATCAGTAGAGCTGTTAAAGAGCAATCGGGTGACATTTTAGTTTTTATGCCAGGTGCAAGAGAAATTAAAAACTGTGCTCAAATTGTTCAGCGTAATCACCCTGAAATTAAGGTGCATGAATTATATGGGCGACTCCCCTATTCTGTTCAACAAGCGGCTATTTTACCTCATAAAAATGGACTTCGGAAAGTAGTTATTGCAACAGATATTGCTGAGACCAGTTTAACCATTCAAGGAGTGACGACTGTAGTAGACTCAGGTTGGAAACGCTCGGCTATTTTTAACCCTAAAACAGGATTGTCCGGTTTAGAAACGCACCATATCACAAAAGATTCAGCAGATCAAAGGGCAGGGAGAGCTGGAAGGCTGTCGCCTGGAGTCTGCTATCGTCTGTGGTCAAAAGGACAGCAGGCTCAACTAAAAGAACACAGGGTTCCAGAAATACAATCAGCTGATTTAACGTCCCTAACCCTAGATTTAGTGAATTGGGGGGTGACTGATGCAAATGCCTTAGCTTGGTTACAACCACCTCCGAAATATGCCATTGAAGAAGCAACTAAAACATTAGAGAGTTTAACAGCCATTGAAAATAACAGGATTACGGATCATGGTAAAAAAATGCAAGCACTACCCTGCCATCCGAGGATTGCACACCTATTGTTAATGGCTGAAGAAGAAGGTAATTCGGCACTTGCCACCGACATAGCAGCCATATTAGAAGAAAAGGATCCTTTACCAAAGGAAGCTGGGATTGATATTAACTTAAGAATTGAAGCACTTCGTCGTCAACGTCAACAAAATAAATTATCCGGAGCCTTTCATAAAATTGAACGAATTGCCAGACAATACCGTGAGATGCTAAAAATTGAAGTAGAAAACACCGAGTTTGACCCACCAGAGTCTGGCTTATTACTTGTTTACGCTTATCCTGAACGTATTGCATTTGCAAGACCAGGTAATAATGCACAATTTCAATTGGCCAATGGAGCATATGCTATGGCGGGGCATCAAGATGACCTGGCTTATGAATCCTGGTTAGCGGTAGCTCATATGCACACTAATTCCAAAATTGGTCGCATATTCTTAGCTGCTCCCCTAAACCCTATTGATTTAAAACCTTTCCTAAAAACTATTGATTCTGCGGCATGGAATACTAAAAAAGGTGGTGTAATAGCCGTAAGAGAAACTAGGATAGGTAGTATTGTTTTAAAATCAACACCATTGCCAAACCCTGACAAAATAGTGCTGGCAAAAGCCATATCAGAAGCCATAGCTAAGGAAGGGTCACATTTGTTAAATTTTAATGACGAAGTGAAACAATGGCAAAACAGAGTAATGACATTGCGTCAATTAAAGCCTGATGGAAAATGGCCAAATGTAAGCACCACTCACTTAATTAAAACTAATTCAGAATGGCTAAGCCCATACCTTGCTGAGATAAAAAAAGTGGAAGACTTAAAAAAAATTGATTTAACCCAGGTATTAGCGTATTCTTTAGATCATGCACAACGTGCAGCACTTGAAAAATTAGCGCCTAAGGCCCTTAAAGTTCCTAGTGGTTCGACCATTAAAATAAACTATCAGGAAAATGGCAGCACACCAATATTAGCGGTAAGATTGCAAGAGGTTTTCGGGTTAGTAAAAACTCCAACTATTAATAACGGGCAAACACCGCTGATAATGCATTTATTATCCCCAGGCTTTAAGGTAGTTCAAATTACAAATGACTTAGCCAGTTTTTGGGAAAATGCCTATTTTGAGATAAGAAAAGAGCTTAGGTCTCGTTATAAAAAACATGCCTGGCCAGAAAATCCGCTTGATTACAAAGCCATAAAAGGCACTAAAAAACAAAACAATTTGACGTAAAATATAAAGCTCATGACCCCCTACAGTAATTTCTCATAACTTTGTTTTATTAAATAACATATGGAAGCGTATAAAATGCAAATCATTGAAACTGGTATCGTAATCATTCTAGCGGTTATTCTTCAGTTTACACTTAAAAAGACAATCTTTAAGGCGAGAGACAAATTTGGTTTCCAAAAGGATAGGGTTAGATTTGCCTTTAAATTGTTTTCAAGTTTACTTTATATCATTGGCATAATAGCCATATTATTTATTTGGGGCGTTAGCCAATATCAGTTAGCCTTTTATTTATCTTCCATTCTTGCAGTATTGGGCATAGCATTATTTGCGCAATGGTCAATGCTCTCCAACATTACTGCAAGTGTTCTTTTATTTCTTAATCATCCCGCAAAAATTGGAGATACAATTATGATTTTGGATAAAGAATTCCCGTTGACAGGTAAAATTAAAGATATTGGGGCTTTCTTCTTGACCTTTCAAACCGAAGATAACGAAACAGTTACCATACCAAATGGCTTGATTTTTCAAAAAATGGTTAAAATTATTTCCAACAATAGTTAATGATTGACCTTTTTAATCAAAATCCTCTTCAAAATAGACTACCATATCAAGGTATGGTAAAATATTATGGTCCTATTTTTAGTTTAGAAAAATCTGATGTGTTTAGAGATATACTTCTGGCCTCAATTGCCTGGCAAAATGATGAAGCATTTATTTTTGGAAAACATATTATTACTAAGCGAAAAGTAGCCTGGTATGGCGATAAAGCTTTTGACTATACTTATTCCAATGCAACAAAAACAGCTTTAAAATGGACACCAGAGTTATTGAGTATTAAGTTTAAAGTTGAAGAAATTACTGGTTTAATATTTAACTCATGTCTTCTAAATTTATACCATTCTGGCGAGGAAGGCATGGCCTGGCACAGTGATGACGAAAAAGCTTTAGGTAAGCATACTAATATTGCATCAGTAAGTTTTGGAGCAGAACGAAGGTTCTCGTTCAAGCATAAAAAAACGAAAGAAAAAATTGATATTCATTTGGAGAATGGTAGCTTATTAATGATGCAAGGTGAAACTCAGACCCATTGGCTTCACCGCTTACCTCCGACAAAAAAAGTAAATAACCCCAGAATTAATTTGACGTTTAGAACCATACAACATTGAATGAATACTCAACTACCAGTTTGTAAAATAGCATAGGGATACTTAAATTTATACAATGGATTCTAATCAAGAAATGGCATTCCTATCACTACGACCAACCATATTGAATGCCACAACAAATGAACATACTGGCGATACTGAAAGCTTTCAAAATAAAACTTTACGTCCCATTATTAAACTATTAAATTATAGCATCTTACTCACTGTAAAAAATCATATAATCATTTTTAAAAAGAACTTTCTCGACTTTGAAGAAGAGGAAAAGATATTAGAATTAAAAATGTTTTTGAAGAAAAATCAGAAAATAAGGACATTTTTATGTGGTATGATAACTGGTTTTATGACCTCAAGTGAATTAGAAAAATACTATCTAGAGCCGTCAGAGTACAATAAAAGACTAATACAAATGATTGAACAGCGCGTTATCGACCATCTCTCTTTTTTTGAAAGCTAACTTGATAAAAAAGAGACAATTGATATAATGATGAAATAAAACTTATCATTAAATCTATCTGATTACAGTGACTTAGTTGAGTTGAGATAAGGGTAATTTCCTAATTGATCATGCTCTGCCAAAAATACCCTGCTTTGCTTTTTTCAACTGGCTAATAAGGGCTCAATGGCTACGTCTAAAACCATCATAACAACAAAACCAATCATGAATCCCATAGTTGCTAAGTCAGTGTTTTTATCCCTTTGTGTTTCGGGGATTACTTCTTCAACCACTACAAAGATCATAGCACCTGCAGCAAAAGCCAAGGCATATGGTAAAATGGGTTGAAAAGCTAAAACAGCTGCTGCACCAGCAACTGCCGCTATTGGCTCAACTAAAGCAGACAGTTGACCATAAAAGAAACTTTTTCCCCTACTCATCCCTTCTCTTCTGAGAGGCATAGATACTGCAAAGCCTTCCGGAAAATTTTGAATTCCAATTGCAATAGCTAAAGTAACTGCCTCAAATGTACCTGCACCGTCAGAAATCCCCAAAGCTGCTGCTCCGAATAGTATGCCTACGGACAAACCTTCAGGTATATTATGTAAGGTGATGGCTGATACTAATAACATTGTTTTCTGTAGCCTGCTTTTAGGTCCTTCCTTCTCTGATTCCTTGAAGTTTATGTGTAAGTGAGGAATTATTTTATCTAATCCAAAAATGAAAAACGCACCTAGCAAAAACCCAACAGCAGCTGGCATCCATCTTCCTCCAGATTCATCAATTGCAGGTGCTAATAGTGACCAGAAACTAGCAGCGACCATTACACCACCTGTAAAACCCAAGGCTACATCTAAAATTGTCCGATTCATTTTTTTAAAGAAGAAAACAAATGAAGCCCCAGCAGCAGTAACTAACCAGGTAAATGTACCTGCTATAAATGCTGCAAAAACTGGGTCTTGTTCCTTAAACCATTGAATAATTGATTCCAACATAAGATTTACTTTACAATAATGTTTTTAATCACTTTTTTTGAAAGATTGACTTCCTTGTCTCCATCTATTAAAACACTCATTGAATCGTCAAATTCAAATTTGGTTTTGCATAATAGTTTGCTACCGATTTTAATATGGTGTTCTGTTAAATAAATTAAGAATTCTTTATGATCTGAGATGATATGATGTACCACACCAGATTCTCCTACAGAAAGGTCTTTTAGTTTTCTAGCAGAGTCATGCTCTGGAAACCTACCATTGGCATCAGGAATCGGGTCTCCATGAGGATCAAACTTTGGTTGACCTAAAAACTTACTTAACCTATTGGTGAGTTTTTCTGATTGAATATGCTCGAGTTGTTCTGCAATGTCGTGCACCTCATCCCATGTGAAATTTAATTTTTCAACTAAAAAAGTTTCCCATAACCGGTGCTTTCTAATCACTTTAATTGCACAAACATTTCCTAAAGTTGTCAAATTAACGCCCTTATATTTAACATAATCAATAAGCGACTTTTCAGATAGTTTTTTAATCATCTCTGTTACAGATGATGCTTTTGTACTTAGGTCTTCAGCAATGGCATTTGTAGAAACGGGTGTATTTTGCTGATGATAAGACAAACTGAATATTGACTTTAAATAGTTTTCTTCGCTTTGACTTAACCACAAATCCATAATCAATTAATCTAATAGACACCCCAAAGTTAGGAATTTCTTTTTTATTTTTTAGTCTTACCTAAAAATATTTTTAACTATGGAGAAATTCTCTCGATATCATAATCGTTTTCCACTTTTCGATAGCAGATTCTATCGTGTAATCGTCCTAACCTACCTTGCCAAAATTCGAAATAATGTGGGGTAATTAAATAGCCACCCCAATGAGGAGGACGAGGAACTTCATTTGGGAACTTAGCCTCAAAATAGGAAAATCTGTCTTCAAGCGTTTCCCTATTTTTAATTATTTTGCTCTGTTCCGACGCCCATGCACCAATTTGTGATAATCTAGGTCGTGAAGCAAAATAATCGTCAGAAATAGATGGATCCACCTTCATTACCGTGCCTTCTATTCTAACTTGTTGTTCAGTCTCCCCCCAAAAAAATAATACCCCTATTTTTTGATTGACTAATAAGTCCATTCCTTTTCGGCTGTTATAATTGGTGTAAAAAATTAACCCTTCTTCAAGTATTTCTTTCATATACACCACTCTGCTTGACGGCTGCTGATCAGCATTAACAGTACTAATTATCATAGCATGAGGTGAAGGGACATTTTTTTCGTGCGCTTCTTGATACCACTTTTGAAACATTAACATGGGATCCTTCAAATAGTTTTTCAACTCGCCCTTTGAAAAATCTGAATGGTCGTTTCGTGTTTTATCTAAATGGTCCACTTTAGTTGTATTTATTCTTCTTCGTTTCCTATAGCATATGCAACATTAACCGAACTTGATGGTTCAACAGTTTCCACATCAGATACATCATTATTTTGAATCAATTCATCATCATTTGGTACAAAAGGAAAAATTTCAACAATCTGAGTTAAAGAAATCATAGGTATTTCATAAGACACCATTAGCCCTTTCATACTTTCTTCCAAACGTTCATATGCCTCTTTTACGTTGTGAGCAGAAACCAGATAATTAGTATTCACTTTTTTTTCCTTACCGCTGTCTGCATCTTCTGATACGTAAGATACTTTGCATTTATACCATGTTTCCGCATCATCATATTGAATAATGTCATTAAAATCCGTTTTTGCTATAGAAGTCACTATAAATTCGCCCCTGACAAACTCGCCAACCTCTTGATAAATTCTTGCTTCAGCGTCAGTAAATGATATTGCACTTACTAAATATGGTTCTGTGACTCTTTTTAGCGTTCCGTCTTGAAATTCTTTGGTATATTTTACTTTAACTGTATGCCAACTATTCATTATAAATTTAACCTTTTGATTTTTATAAAAACAAAAGTAATATTAATAATCGAACATCTTTCCATTCCACCATACAGAAAATGATGATGGTGTATACTGTAACATAATAGTGTTTCCTACTAGTTTGAATGCCTGAACTTTTTGTCTTGAAATTTCAACTAATTTTCCCCTAATAACTGCCGACACTCCTCCACTAGAGTTTAGGTATGCAATATTACCTCCACTAACTTGATAATCTCTTACTTGATCATTATAAATTTGTGTAATTTGTCCGTTATACCAAACATGGGCGTAGTCTGCTTCTTTAAAAAAGATAAGACTATCAAATACTTCAATCTCTTGTAAATCATATCCCAAATCACTAGATTGTTCATTGAAGTAAACCTTATTAACACCATTGTTATCTCGGTAAAAAACAAAGTCATGCCCAGTTTTATATGTCTGCGCGAACTGCATTTCTAAGTCAATTATTTCTCCACGCTCGAATATTGTAAAAGAATAATTCTGAGGATCGTTATAAGCTATTATATTCATTCCAGCACTAAATTTCACTCTCTCATTTGTGCTTACTAGGGTTTCAAACTGACCTTGATAGAAGGCTTTATAATTATCTCCAACTTCTTTGAACACAAATACGTTGTCGCCAACCATACTGGGAGCAAACATATAATTACCAAGTACCTGAGAAAACTCTACTATATTTCCTCTGTAAAAATATTTTAAGTTTCCACCTATTTGATCTTGGAATACAATCAAACTATCTCCTACACCATAACTACCAGTATACGAAGTCAAAATAGTCGACCCTCCTCTATCAAAAACCCTTAATACGCTTGCAATTTTGTAACTAAACCAATTATTGGTCATTATCACTTCTGTCTTTCCTCTAGTCAGCTCTGCCTTTTGGTGATTATTATATACCTGATAATCTCCTCTGGTATCAGCATAGGTGATATAATTAATACCAACTTCAAGATCTTTAATCGGTTGCTGTTCAATTAATGAGAATTTACCCTCATCAAAAAACACCAGTTTATTTACAACTACTTCAAAGGCATTAATTCCTTGTGAAATTGCAAAAAAACTACTCTGTAATAAAATACAAAAAATAATTTTTAAATTAACGATCATGTTCATTCGACTCATTTAACGGATTACATTTAATCTTTATTGCAAAAAAAATGCCGCATACAAAAATAAGTATACGGCATTTAAAACAAAGTGCTTTTGTTTATTATTTCGCTGACATAGCTTCTGCCATTAAAACTGCATTTAACGTATTAGCTATTCCGCCTGTAGCTGACAACGTCTTAAACATTACATCATCTTTACTTCCTGGTTTTGGAGTGGTAGTATCTTTAACAGATTTAGATGACTTTAATATAATATCTTTTATTTGCAGCATGCTTAACTCTGGGTAATATGATTTTAATAACGCTGCTAAACCTGCAACCATTGGTGCTGCCATACTTGTTCCTTGAGTAACTAAATACTCACTTTGAGGCACTGTTGAATATATTTCTAATCCTGGAGCAAAAATATCAACCATTTCGTCACCATAATTTGAAAAAGAAGCCGCTAAGTTTTTCTTGTATCTTGTTGAAGCTCCTACCTCTAACCAATTGGCGAATTTACTGCTCATTCCTTCGTATTTAGGACGAGGAAAATTATTCTCAACATCAATATCCTTAGAGGAGTTTCCTGCCGCATGAACCAAAAGCACACCTTTAGATTCAGCATAACGAATCGCTTCGATCACTTGTGCTTGATAAGGTGAATACGCCTTACCAAAACTCATATTGACAACCATAGCACCATTGTCAACTGCATATCTAATAGCCAAAGCGATATCTTTATCTCTTTCATCACCATCAGGAACTGCTCTAACAGACATAATTTGAATATTATCGGCAACACCATCATTACCAATACCATTACCTCTTACTGCTGCAATAATACCTGAACAGTGTGTACCGTGCATAGCATCAGGACCTTCTACATCATTAGAACCGTAATTTGTATCAGAAAAATCTGATGGATCATCTCCCTGAATTCTCGCATTGAAATCCATATTATAATAGTATTCCATTTGCGTTTCCAAATACTCTACATAACCAGTTAATCCGCTTAAACCACCTTGACTTGCCACTTTAGTCATTGATTCTGCAGCTTTACCTAGCTCAGGATCTTTTTTCAACTTTTTTAAGTCTTTCACTGTATAATCTCTACCAAAATGTTTTTTTAGTTTTTCGTCTAGCGGCTTATAAAATTCAAGCGCTTTATTTAAAGATTCTAGTGTTTTTTGATTTTTCACCATATTCTTTTCAACTTCCTCACGCACCTCTTTATATAAAGCATAATCCTTTAATTCTTCTGGTCCTAACTCTACTGCACTTCTACCCTTAAATTTTTTATTTAATGATGAGTATATTCGAGTCATTTCTAGCTGTTCCTCTTTAACATTCTCTCCCTTAGCGTTTCCAAGAAAACTCCACCCATTCACGTCATCTATATAGCCGTTTTTATCGTCATCAATCCCATTGTTAGGAATTTCATCTTTATTCACCCAAATCCTACCCTTTAAATCTTCATGCTCTATATCTACACCAGAATCAATAACCGCAACTATTACAGTTTTAGATGTTTTTTTGCTCAATATTTTTTTGTAGGCCTTATCAGTACTCATACCATATTTAGTACCATTATACCAATTAACAATTTTTTTATCAACATCTTGAGCATTAATACCAATTGAAGCTGAGATGGCTAATAGCCCTAGAATTCCATTCAATTTCATTTTTTTCGTTTTATTTTGGACTAAAGTAAGTATAAAAAACAAAATGATGGGAAACAATTATATCAATGGTATATTTTTAGTTGTAATCGTTCATAAATTAGTATAGATTTGTACAACCGATTTTAAGTATGATACGTTAGTGTTATATAATAGGTGGAATTAGATGAAATTACTTGCTAATATATTTTTTATAATTTGTCTAGGTATAACTGTAAATGCGCAGGAACAGGTGTATGGGAGCATTAGTTTTCAGAAACATTTAAAAAAAACACCTCAAAAAATAACGGACTTTGCTGTAAAAGGCGATAAGACAATTCTTGAACGTAGGCCTGATATCCATTACAAATACCAACATCAAAACTGGCATTTTATTAGGTGTTCCTCTACTGCCCTAGCTGCATTAATGAAAGAAAAAATAGTTAGGCAGGTTTACTTTACTCCTTCTGCGCCTAGAATGCTTAACGACTCAATGCTTCTTAAACAAAATATTGATTCTGTTTACAATGGAAACTTCCCTTTACAAGAAAGATATACTGGTAAGGGAATTGTAATGGGTTATGTCGATTCTGGCTTGGATTTTACACATGAGGATTTTCTTAATCCAGACGGATCTACACGTGTTTTAAGGTATTGGGATCAATCTCTAGAAAATGATGACTTAAGAACTCCTATCAAGTATGGTTACGGACAGGTTTGGACAAATCGAGATATTGATGCTGGCACTTGTAAAAGCACAGACAATACTGCTCATGGAACTACAGTGACGGGATCGGGGTCTGGAAATGGTAGAGCATTAAATAAATTTAGAGGAGTTGCGCCGCATAGCGATCTCATTATTGTTGAATCAGATTTTTCTCGTGACAATTGGACGCTAACGGTTGCTGATGCGGTCGATTATATTTTTGCAGTGGCAGATTCACTAGGTAAACCTGCGGTTGTGAATACTAGTCTTGGAGACTATCTGGGTAGCCATGATGGAACTGATCCTGCAAGCCAAATTATTGACAGTTTGCTGAACGAGAAAACTGGGAGAATTGTTGTAGCTGCTGCTGGAAATTCTGGAAACTGGGATCGTTACCATGTTAGAGGAAACGTGAACCCTGATACCACGTTTACTTGGTTTGAAGTTAACCCTGCCTCTGCTGCTGCAAGCGGTGCTGCAGCTTTTTTTGATTTATGGGCCGACACTTCTGATTTTAAAGATGTCATGTTTTCGTTCAGCGCAATTGATACACTAACTAAGTATGAGCAAAAAGGACAAACTCAATTTTATAATATTAAGTCACTCTTAAACACAACAACGTTAGATTCAATAATGGTAAATGGACAAAAGGTGAGTCCAATTGAGTTTTATTGTGAAGAAGTAAATGGAGTTTACCATATAGAGGCCATATTTGAAAACCCAGATTCAATTAATTATTTATACGGTTTTAATACTTTTGGCACAACCGGTAGATATGACTTATGGTCAGGTTTTGCAATAGGTCTGTCTCGTATTAAATCTAGTGGCTTACCAATGGTTGCTGATTATCCATCTATTGTCAATTATCAATATCCAGATTCACTTTATAGCACCGTAAGTTCATGGACTTGCTCCGAGCATGTTATTACAGTAGCAAATGTGGCCAATCAAAAAGATTTTATAGATCAAAACGGAAATAATAGAATACTGAATCACACCAGCGGCAAACTTTCAATTAATTCAAGCAAGGGTCCGAATAGAATTGGAGAAAGAAAACCTGATGTATCAGCCACTGGAGACGGTACATTAAGCGCTGGACCGCAATTTCTAATTAATTCAATGATTAATAGCGGAAGTAGTTCACTAGCTTTTGGTCAAAAACATGTACTCAATGGTGGTACTTCAATGGCGTCACCTGTAATTGCAGGAATAGCCGCTTTATTTCTTGAAAAATGTAATCTCTCTTCACACCTCGACTTTAAAGAGGCATTAATTGAGTCAGCCAATGAAGATGAATTTACTGGTTCGTTGCCAAATTATGCGTATGGATACGGGAAAATTGATGCATTTGAATTGTTAAATCAAAGTAATTTTATTCCTACACTTATTGGTGATACTCTAATTTGTAACGATACAGCGTTCTTTAGCACTGTTGAAAATAATTTTACTTCGTATTTATGGTCTAATAACATTACACAAAGTAGTTTTGCCACAACTTTAGGAGATACTGTATCATTAATGGCTACAAATGAAAAAGGTTGTAGAGGGTATTCAGATACAATAATTGTTGTAAAGGGGTCTATTCCAATCTCTCCTATTATTAACGTCATTGGAGGCGGATTAGTCACCACACCCGCCAATGAACATCAATGGTTTATTAATGATGCGCTAATAGTTGATGGTGTTGAACAATACTTTAATCCTAGCGCATCAGGCAGCTATTTTGTTATTGTAAAAAGCCCTGAAGGATGTACTTTAACGTCAGACTCAGTCTCTATTAATGTCGAAACTATCAAAGAGCTTGAGGAAAATGAATTTGTTATTTTTCCAAACCCATTTATAAATGAATTTCAAATTATTAAAAATGATGCTTTTGAAGTAGCTATTTCTATATATGACGTTTCTGGAAGAAAAGTTTATGATAATAATAGCTTCACTGAAAATGATTTATTCTTGTCTATTAGTGTTCCTGAACTTCCTTCAGGTGCCTATTTGCTTCAATTACAATTTGCGAATAGCTATAAAATAATTAAACTAATCAAAGAATAAAAAATTATCATAAATTTGCCGTCACTTAAACAAAAAAAATGGATTTAAAAGGTATCATTTCTATCTCTGGAAAAGCTGGATTATTTAAAGTAGTAGCTCAGGGACGAAACAATATAATTGTACAAGCTTTGGGTGAAAAAAGAAAGTTTCCAATTTTTGCAACCGATAAGGTCTCTGCTCTAGAAGACATTAGTATTTATACTTACGAGGATGACGTTCCTTTAGTAGATGTTTACAAGAAATTAGCTGATCATGAATCATTTCAAAAGTCCATTAATCATAAAGAAAACGGTGCAAAACTAAGAGAACACACAGCTGTTTTTTTACCTGATTATGATGAAGATAGAGTACATGACTCGGACTTAAAGAAATTATACCAATGGTATAATATACTCGTTGAACAGGGTGTTATTAATAAAAATAGTTCTTCAGCAGAAGAAGAATAAAAGTCTCAGCCTAAACTGAGACCTTTGATCTTAATTTAATACTATCTCAACCTTTTTTATCTTACTATTCACTACCTCAAAAGCCCTTGAAAAACTCAAAATATTATTCATAGTTTGTGCTTTAGGTTTAGGTATTGAAGGTGAAGAATTTCTGGGAGATGTTAGCGTGTAACATTTTGCCATAGGCTTTGTTTGGTTTTTTTGATTTATGATTAAACGCAAATAAAAAATGCTTATTGTATAACTGATAAAGTTTTTTCAATTGACGAGAATTACAAAACTTGATATATCAAAAAAAGAAGACTACATTTGCATCAGAAAAATAAATCATGACAATGAAAAAAATAGGAAGTTTAGTTTTAGGAGCTCTAAGTTTAACAGTTATATCTTGCGGTGACACCATCAGTGGAAATGGTCCGGAAAAAGCTACAGAAACATATGTTTCAATGATTGCTAAAGCAGATTATGAAAAGGCACTTGAAGTGTCAGTTGGACCAGCAACTGAAACGGTTAATCAAATGAAGGAGACCGAGGCTAATGGTTATGAAACTAAAATAGTTGAAGTTAAATGTGAAGAAAATAAAGAAGCTGAAACTGCAAAATGTAAGTGCACTGAAAGACGAATTGATTCTACAACCTTTTTAAATTATAAATACGATTCATTTATTTATGAGCTAGAAAAATTAGATGGTGTATGGAAGGTCAGTTCTCAAACGAAAGATATGCCAATGCCGGATATGGACGATATGGGATTTGGAGATGATGACATGATGGAAGAAGCACCTATTGAACCTGTAACCGAAGAAGAATCTGCAGATTTGTCTAATTAAATTTAAGATATAAGAAAGCTATCTGCCTTTGGTGGATGGCTTTTTAGTTTATGAAAGTTAATGTTTATCTTATTTTTAGCTTTTTAGTACTTGGATGTACTAATAATCAAGATGGAACAAAAGGCTTATCTTTTCATTCAACTATTATCTATCCGACGTTACCCGACTCAATTATTCAATCTTTAGAAAACGGAGACATCATTATTAGAAAGGGTGATGGACCACTTTCATTCCATTTGAGTAGAACCACCGGTGAAAATTACACCCATTGTGGAGTAATATTTAACCACAAGAATAACTGGAACGTTATACACACGCTTGGAAGTGACGCAAATGCCAGAGGAATTAATGGTGTGCAAGTACAAAGTTTAAATAATTTTGTCAAGCAATCATCAGACTCTCTTTTATTTATCTGTAGGCCAATATTCAAAAAAAACATTGGAGATAGCATTGTAATTGCTGCTAAGAAATATTTGAAAGCTAAAATTCCATTCGATTATGGATTCAGTATGTTAAGCACCGATAAGTTTTATTGCACAGAACTACTTTATTACATTTTTAAGGATGTAAATAACAATAAGAATGTCTTTGATATTAAGCTAAAGAATAAGTCTTACATTTTAATGTTTTCAACTTTTTTTAGGACGAACAATTTTAAACCGTTGTTCAACTTAAAAAACTAACAATCAAGATATGTTTTAATGGTTGAGTTTCCTTGTAACCCTCCCGTATGCAATAAAACAATCTTAGCCTCTGGTTGAAAATACCCTTCAATCAGTTTTTTATTAAATGCATACATCATTTTAGCTGTATATACAGAATCGAGTGGTATTTTCGTTAAGTGATAAAATGAATTCATAAACTGTATTAAATCAGAGGTATGTTTACCGTACCCTCCAAAATGAAAGCGTAATTCAAGGTCTAATCGCTCTAGTTTTTCATTTATATCTGAATGACTAATACCTGTTGTATAAAGCATATCCTTAATTTCGGATCGAATAAACGAACCGTTTTTAAAAACTGGAACAGACAAAACTTTAGTTGTTGTTGAAGAGAAAAGTAGTCCGGCAGCAGTAGTTCCTGTTCCTGAAGCTGTAACCAAATAATCTGGTTCAAACGGTAATTCTGAAAAAATTTCAGAACAACCAATCAAACCATAATAATTCGCTCCGCCTTCTTCTATTATCAAAATATGACCATAGGTAACCCTTAATTCTTCCCAGTATAATTTTTCGTAACGTTCTTTATATTTTTCTCTACTCACAAACACCAATTGCATCCCATTTTCATGTGCCTTACGTAATGTTTCATTAGTATTTTTTGTCAATTCCTCTCCTCTAACAATTCCAATTGTAGGGATGTTCAAACATTTTCCTAAATGAGCCGTAGCAGCAATATGGTTAGAATATGCCCCCCCAAAAGTCAATAGAGCTTTATAACCACCTTGTTTATATTTCTCAACGTTGAACTTAAGTTTACGCCACTTGTTTCCTGAAATCTTTGAATGAATTAGGTCGTCTCTTTTCATAAAAACAGAGACATTGTAATCGTCAAAAACATTTAGTTTAATTTCTTGTATCGGAGAGGGAATAATTAAATCCATGACTTAAAGGTTTTCTCCTTTTGGCGTGTACATAGTTATTCCTTTTTCATGATATAATTTCACCATGGTGTCAAAAAAACCTTTCGCATCAACTATCAAAGTTGTTGCTTTTCCAATTTTAGCTTTTTTAAGTACTCCTGAAGATTCAAAATAAGGTATAAGCGCGTCACATTTTCTTAACTTCGAATAATAGGGATCATGTACTTTAGTTTTCACCTGGTGCGTCCTACCATTATTATCAATAACTTTAGTTTCAAACAATTTTGGATAATACACAGGGTATTTAAAGTCAATTATGGCATCTTCTAAAGTATGTAAGCTAGTGCCAGCATTATCTAATGTGACACCAATATAGAGTATCTTACCGCTGCACTCCGCTAATTTTGCAAACGGGCTATCTGATTTATACGGAGTAATCGCTTTGAAGTGTCCCTTAATAAATTCTTGCGACTTTGGTCCGCAAACAGACACAGGTTCTGTTGGGTGAATACTTCGAACTACTCCAGGTAATTTCCTAAAGTATTCGGTAATTGCTCCAGTTTTTGATGGTGTATTGTTAACATCAAAAACTGGATTACTATTTATGTAATCTAACTGATAAATATTATTTGGAGAAGTAGGCATTAAAACGTGACCATTAATATCAACTGACTCTATAATGGCATCAACAAATGTTTTAGGGCCTTCTTCCAAGTGACCAATTTTACTAAGGGCGGAATGCACTAGAACAGTATCCCCCCTTTCAATTCCAATTCGTTTTAGTTCTTCCTTAATAAATTGTTTGCTGTAGCTATTACCTTCTACGGCCTGTATTCTTAAACTTTTATTGATCTTTCTTTTCTTCCTTGATCTATTCCACAAAAGCATACTATTCGGGGTGATTTTTCTAAACCAAGCTTTTAAACTCATTGCCCCATGAATTTGTAGGTAATTGTACCTGTTTGACTTCCACCCGAAGTCGAATTAAATCTCGATCGACTAGCATATTTAATCGCTCTTTCCACTAAGCAATCCGTTGCAGAAGTAGATCGATTCTCAAGAAAATTTGTTGATTTGACTTTACCGTCAGCTCCAACCTTAACTTCTATCACAATAACCCCACTGTTATTGCAGGTATAGCCAGGATTAGGAAGAGAAAAAGCCTTTCTGTTAATAAGGTCAAAAGAAATCATGACTTCTCCAGCAAAAGACTTATTCGCAGCACCATTATCGTTATTCATTTTTACTAGGTCCGACTTAGTTTCAATTGGAACATGGTCATTTTTCGGCACTGTATTAGAAGGGTTATTTGCTGCTGCCTCCTCAAAAAATTGACGTTCTAATTCTTTGGCATTTTGAAATACTTCGTCAGATACCTCTTGCTTGTTAATAGAGTAGTTCTCATATGATTTTTCACGGGTATCATTGGCATCAGTAACCAAATTAGTGATAGTTTGATTAGGTAAGGGTTCTTTTTTAAGGTCGAGTATTTCTTCTAATTTTGGTTCAAATTCAATTTCATCAAGTGGTATATCAATAGATATTTCTTCGGGAGGCATCCTAAAAACGTTCTGAACCTGGGTAAAACTTGAAGCAATAACAATAACGATATGCACAAGTATAGTACCCAAAATAGGGAATTTATATTTTTCAATATTTATTAAAAACTGATCCACTACTCTTCTTTTCTAATCCACTTATCTTCCTTATAGTTATAATAGCTAACGCTGTTCGAGTTACTTACTTTTACAGTATTCTGAGAAAAAGGTTCAATATTGTTTCTAGAAAACAATAAAACCGTATCCCCTTTAATATTCATGATACCAAAATTTCCTTTTCCCCTTACTAACAATAAACTATCATTTATAAACTCAATGTCTTCATAATAAGCATCAAGCCGATTCGAACCCAATGAGTCCACTAACCCAAACAATGGACCTTGTGACACCATACCGAAACCGTTTTCAAACGATTTAGCCTGATCAAACGTAGGTTTTATAATCACTTTGGGAGGAGTAGGTTGTAAATACCCCCATTTCCCTTCATTTTCCTCATATGCAATTAATTGGCTATACCTTCCTAATGATAACTTATCCTTTTTAAAAATTGATTCACCATTAGGCCTGATGTAATTATAGCCATTATCATTAAATACTAATATAGGCATTCCATCATATTGGGCCAAAATCTTATACTCTGGATAAACAGGATACCAATTAGATAACAAAAGCTCCCTATTTGAATTAACATAATTAAATGAATCATTTCTAGTTACTAAATAATAACCTTTAGTTGGTCCAGAAATATCATCATATAAAAAATTTAGAATTGTATCTCCATTTATGTTCAAAACACCCCATTGGTTATTTTTATTTAATCCATAGGTATGAGTATCTAATTCTTGGATAGATGTATAGATCGGTTCAAAAATGTATTGACCATCAGTGTTAATTAGTCCAGTATTATTATTAATCGAAATTTTTGCTACTCCATCCTGAAAATTATATGCTTTCTCAAATATTGCTTTTATTTTAACTCTTCCTTTTTGATCAAAATAACCAAACAAATTGTCTTTTTCGAATGGAATTAGTCTGTTCTTAAGCTTTCCAAGGTATTCATAATCTGGCGTTATGATATAATCTCCCTGTCTGTTTATCATGCCGTATTTCTCATTTACTTCAACAATAGCACAACCCTCACTAAACGGAAGTCCATCATCATATTTGAATTCAATTTTTTGATACCCAGTTTTAGTAATATATCCTACTTTCCCATTCAAGGTTACAGCAGCAAGCTCTTCTGAAAAAGGCTCAACAAAATCAAAACTCGCATCAATCAAATACTTTCCTTTTTCACTCTTAAAACTCCATTTACCATCTTTTTGTACTGGATAAAAATAAGTTTTTGATAATTCTAAATCACTTTTTACTTGGTCTCTAAAGGGATTGTCCGGATACTTATCTATAAAACTTGCTATGGCGGTTTTATCTAAATTTTCAGTCAAAAAGGCATCATATAATTTTCGCCAAGCCTTTCTTATGTTCCTATTATCTGGATGTCGTTTTATAAATAATTCATAACCTATAACGGAGTTATCTTTCGTTTCTATATTATAAATTTGATCTTCAGCATCTGGAACAAATGGATTATCAGGATATTTTCTTATAAATTCAATATATGACTTCAGTTGATCATCAATAGTGTGCTCATTAAAAGTCTGATGATCGAACCTTGCGGTTGCGTCTTCCGTGAATATTGAATTTGGATATTTGTTAATAAAAGTTTCATATGCCTTGGCTGTATTAATTGAACGAGCTTTCCGAAAGGCCAAGCTATCTCGTTTTAAAATGGCTAATGGCACTAGTTCACTTGTTTTATTTAAATTGATAAAGTCTGAAAAACCGCTTTCTGTATTATACTCAATTGCTCTTGAATATAAGTTGGATGTAATGAGCTTTTGTTGGCTGACAATAACAGAACGATCAACCCCAATCTTAGCATACTTTTCTTTACGCCTAGGGCTCAAACTATCAAAATAATCAACAGCATACATAATAGATTTATAGGCAGAATCAAGGTTATAAAATGGATTGTCATTCCTCTGGTAAATTAGACTTAAGCCGAAATTGGCTGCAACTGGATCTCTTTTGATTTTTTTTTCAAAAATTTCTTTTGCTTTAAAATAATTATAGATTTCAATGGCATCAATTCCTTTTGAAAGTTGGCAAGAGTTTATTCCAAATCCAAGCAAAATTGCTAAAACCAATATGTATCTTCTTATTTCCATTATGATAATACAAAACTAATATTGTTTGTAAATACCTTCTCTATTTACATCAAATTAAATCTTGAGTTTTAGTATTAATTAAAAAAAGTATAATCTGATTTTTTGAATGTTTGAACAAGTGGTAAGCTATTCTTTTTATCTTTATACATAATGATATTTATTACCATTATAAGTATTTCTAAGGCATTATATTCAGATATAATCAGTAAGATTTTAGAGTAATAAAAAAATAAGGAAAGTAAGCATATAAACACTAGAAAATGAATTACACCCCTTTAGCGGAGAGAATGAGGCCAAGAACGCTTAAAGATTATATTGGCCAAAAACATATCTTAGGAGAAAAATCTGGTTTACGCACTGCCATTGATTCAGGAAACATCCCATCAATGATTTTTTGGGGACCGCCAGGAATTGGAAAAACAACTCTTGCTCAAATTATCGCAAATACTGTAAATAGACCATTTTATAGTTTAAGTGCTATTAATTCTGGTGTTAAGGATATCCGTGAAATCATCCAGAAAGTCAATAACCAAGGATTATTTGGGCAACAAAATGCTATTTTATTTATTGATGAAATACACCGTTTTTCCAAGTCACAGCAAGACTCGTTATTAGGTGCAGTTGAACAAGGTGTGCTTACCTTAATTGGAGCAACTACCGAAAACCCTTCTTTTGAGGTCATTTCAGCACTTTTAAGTCGTTGTCAAGTCTATACCCTAGAGCACCATAGCAAAGCAGAACTTGTTTATCTATTAGAAAACGCTCTATCTCAAGATGAGATTCTAAAAAAGAAGACAATTCAATTAAAAGAGGTTGAAGCGTTATTAATGACTTCTGGAGGTGATGCAAGAAAACTACTAAATGCACTTGAACTAGTTGTTTCGCAGATTAATGAGGATAAAATCCTAATTACGAATGAACGTGTAAAGTCTATAATACAAAATAACTTACCCATTTATGATAAAAATGGTGAAAACCACTATGATATTATTTCTGCCTTTATCAAGTCGATAAGGGGGAGTGATCCTAATGCAGCGATTTATTGGTTAGCTAGAATGGTAACTGGAGGTGAGGATCCAAAATTTATTGCTCGACGCCTATTAATTCTTGCCTCAGAAGACATTGGCCTTGCTAACCCAAATGCATTCGTGATGGCAAATAATTGCTTTCAAGCAGTTAGTGTCATTGGTTATCCGGAAAGTCGGATTATTTTATCTCAATGTGTGATATACCTGGCTACATCTCCTAAAGGAAATGGCGCTTACTTAGCTATAAACCAGGCCCAGGACCTTGTTCAAAAAAGTGGGAATCTACCCGTCCCACTAGCGCTTAGAAATGCACCTACCAAATTAATGAAGGATTTGGGGTATGGGAATAATTATCAATATTCTCATGAATCAGAAAATAATTTCATAAATCAGGAGTTTTTACCAGAAGAAATCAGCGGGACTTCTTTTTTCAAACCCGGAAGTTCACAAAGAGAGAAAGATATTGAACAAACTATTCAAAATTTATGGCAAGGAAAATATAAGGATGACTAAACTATCAATTCACCGTTTTCATTAGTAGTTAATGCCTCACTCATAAAATTAAAAAATGGCCGCATTGCTTTAAAGGCATTATTTACTTCATCTATAAAATTAGGACTTAATACTTCTTTATCTGTAAATTCTCTCATTAACAAATATTGTTTATACCTTAAAAGATCAATCGCTTGGTGATTTTTATCGATTCCTTTTGGGGCCGTTTTTAACTGATCTCCTCTCAAAACTCCAAATTGTTTCTTAAAATTTTTATCTGAGATAATAGATCTAAATTCCGATTCGAACTCGGCAATATTAAAGCGCATTTTTTTTAAATCTTTTGGTTCAGGTCCCCAAAAACCACCACCAATGAAGCTTTTTCCTGATTCAATATGAAAGTAATAACCTCCTCTCAAGAGCTTTGTTGCTCTTTTGAACGAACCTGACCAATGCGTTTTATAGGGCGCCTTATTCTTGGAAAACCTAACATCTCTATAAATTCTGAAGATACTTTTTTTACCTGATGGCGTTTCTATATTGTCATGTTTTTGCATTTTTTTTAGTAATTCATCAGCAAAATCGATAATAGACTCGCGTTCAACCTCATATTCTTTCTTATGTTCTGCAAACCATTCTCGGTTATTGTTTTTTTCTACCGATTGCATAAATTCGATAGCAGATTTTTTAATCATTGTCATTTGTTAAGATTTTATGATATCTTTAAACCCTTCTGTTGCAAAAGTTTCCAATATCCCATTAGCAGTATAAATTAGCAATATCTCTAAATCGAGCTCTGGATTTGAGTCAACGAATTCAATCGATTCATTTGTTCCCATTACCATAAATGCTGTTGCATATGCATCAGCTAATGCGCATGACGAGGTTACAACAGTTGCACTTAATAATTGGTGGGTAACAGGAAATCCTGTTTTCGGGTCGATTGTATGAGAATATTTTATGCCTTCTTTTTCGTAAAACTGTCTGTAATTTCCTGAAGTAGCCACCGCCTTATTATCTAATTCTATGATATTTATTATTTGCCTATTATTAGCTGTACTATTTTCAATAGGTTTATCAATACCTATTGACCATTTATTACCTTGATCATTCGCTCCCCGAACCCTAACTTCTCCACCAATTTCAACAAAATAATTTCTTGCCCCTTTGTATTCAAGATAATCGCATATCACATCAACGGCTTGTCCTTGAGCTATTGCATTAAAAACTATTTTAAATTCACCAGTCCGTTTAGTTAATTTAGAAAAGAGAGTATCGACAGTATTGGGTTTAAAAATATAGTGATAATTTGACTTAAAACCAGTTACTCTCAGCGTTTTTTGAACACTAATTGAGTCAGGTATATCAGACTTATTTTTTAAAAAGCCCCATAACTCTAGTAACTGAAATACTGAAGGATCAAAAGCTCCATTAGTATTCGCAAAAACCTGTTGAGATAATGAGAAGCACTTATTAAAGTAACCATGCTTATCCTTGTAAAGAAATGAACCTGATGGAGCATTATTAAATTTTGATACAATTGAATTTGGAATATATGTGCTAAGTGCATTATCAAAATTGGCTAGCAAGCTATCTATTTCATTTCTATCAAGCTTAATTTTATCATTACATAACACCGCATATGTAGTCCCTTGTGTTTGTCCAAAAATTGAAATGCCTTTATTAGGATGATTTTCTGAACTAAATCCTGACCTTTTATCCGAGCTTTTACAGCTAAATAAAAGAAAGAAAAAAAATAAGCTTGACAGAATTTTTAATGATACTTTAAGCTTGCGTCTTCTGTTTGATCTTGCCATGTAAACTCTGTAATACCTTTTCCGTTTTTAGTGTATGAAATTCCATGTTTCATTTGGTTTTTTTCGTATACATTACCTTCTCCATCTTTTACAACAACTCTTCGAATGACATAACTCAGTAAATAGCCATCCTCGTCTTTTTGTTGATAGACCTCTTCCGTCACTCCTTCCGGATATTGTTTTCCCAACTCATTTTTAACGGCTTGCGTGACTGCTTTTACATCAATATCTCTTATAGAGATTAATCTATCCTCTGTCCTATTTAGCTTCTCTTGGTTACTATTTTTTTGTGCTCTCGATTCATCCGACATTGCTTTTTGATTGATCAATATAGCATCTGTTGTCTCTGTAGACTTGGAATCAGCATTAGATTGTTTGTTATAAATAGTTTGATTAATATCATCAAGTTTAGTTACTGCTAAGTGCATATTATTTTCAGAAATTTCGGAATTCATTTGTTGTCGATTATTAATCTCATTGTGATTTTCCTCAATTGTTTTAACATCTTCGTAGAGCTTATTAGTCTTATTCTGATTTGCATCAAATTGACCTTTCTTGATATCTGTAATTGATTCCTCCGTTAATTGTACTTGAATCTGATTTTGTTCAAGTTGACTTCTTGACGCTTTTTCAACACCCTTTTCAATACTTATTTTACGGTCTTCCATATTTTGTCTACCCTTGTCTGCATTTTTATTAGATTCGTTAATGTTAGCTTTCAGAGCCACCACAGCATCATTAGTATTACTGGTAACTTTATCATGCGCTTTCAATGATTGTCTTCTTGCTTTTAAATGATCGCCATCTGTGTTAGCAATTATTTTTTCCATATTCTTTCGGGGCACATCACTGTATTGATTTGCTTTATAACGCTCAGCATCCATATTGTCTTTTGAATTTTGAGTGGAGAATATTTGATCTTCCTGCTTCCAGAGGTCTTTATTTCTTTGATTAATGATGCTAACTGTTGTATTTCTGACATCTAATTCTGTATTTAATCTTGCCACATCAGCATTATTGAAAGAATTTTCTTGCTCTTCTTTAATGGTTTCAATTTGATTTATTTGAGTAAATACAACATTATTTTGTGAATTGGTTTGGTTTAGTTGTTCTGCTTTAAAATCGTCCCGAATCTTTTGAACTTCAGGTTCAGAAGATTCTCTTTTTTTATCGTTATCCTTTTGGCTGCGTTTAATGGAACCATTCACATTTTCAACGACCTGCATTTGACGATAAACTACATTTTCACTATACTCGGTTTCCATTAAAGAGTTATCTCTAATACTTTGCTCAATATCGTTTTGATTCTTTTCTACAAACTGTCTATTGAGTTCAGCTTTTTCAACTTCACCTATTACAAAATCAGAGTGAAACTGGATGCTATCAATTGCCTGATAAGTGGCGTTTACCTCTTTCGCCTGCCACTCTAATTTTACATCTTCAGCTGACTTCCCTGCATTTAAAACTTTTTGCGCTTTTTTATCTTTACTTGCTTGCTCAGCCTCTTGAAACATTTTCTGAATTTCAGATTCTGTTAAGTTAACCTTTTCTCCTAAAGGTTTTCCCAAATTACCAGCCAATAAAGCTGGAGGATTTAAAATGGCATTAATCTTTTTGATTTGTGCTCTTGGGTAGCTGCTATTTTGAGAAGTAAAAGTTTTAATGGCTCTATTGTAAAGTCCTTTTGCTTTTTCGTAATTTTCTGAATCAAAATATTCATCAGCTTTTTTAATCATTTTTGAATACTGATCACTTGAAAACTTGTTATTAATAGCATCAATTTTTTTTATTTGCGCATCAGGATAACTATCGTTCGTCAAATTATAGGCTTCTACATAGTACACTCTGGCTTTTCTCCAATCCTTCTTTTCAAATAAATTATCGGCTTTAGATATAAGCTCATTATATTTATTTTTAGAAGATTGGGCTGCATTCTGACTCGTAATAATATCATTGATTTCTTTGATTTTATCTGCTGGAATATTGTCGGCAGGTCTCTGCCTAAAAGCAGACTTATAAAGTGCTAACGCATTGTTATAATCTTTAGAGTCGAACTTAGCTTTAGCATCATTTAGTAATGCTTGATATCCTTCCTCAGATAATTCCTTTGAATCATTTTCAATGGCTTTTTCCGCTAATTCAATTTGTTTTTTTGGATACGGATTATTCGGCTCATAAAGCAATGCGTTTTTATATTCTGCTATAGCTAGTTTCCATTCTTCTTGATTAATTAAGTCATCTGCTTTTGTTATGAAAGATTGATACTTTTGCGAAGTAGCTTTTGCTTCATTAACTGCTTTCAATTTTTCTTCAGCTTTTTTCAATTGAACAGACACATAAGCATCAAATGCCTTTATCTTTTGCGCATTTTTATAGATCTCAATAGCATCTTCGAAATTTTGAGAATTCAATTTTTCATCTCCTGAAGCAACAAGTTCTTTATAGTCATTCTCTGCTTTTAATTTTTGAGCTTCAGCATTGGCTAAATCTTCCCTAATTTTTCTAATTTCAGCGATTTTTTTATCAGGGTAATCATTTGATGGCAAAATTTGCTTTGCAACCTCGTATTTTACAATAGCCTGATCATATTTATTTTCAGAAAACAATCGATCTGCCTCAGAGATAGTGCTATTGTACTTGTCTCTGTTTTCTTTCTCACTTAATTTAGTAATTTCATCATTACAAAGTTGAATTTGCTGATCAGGGTATGGATCTCCAGACTTTATTGTTTTGGCCGCTTCGTAAAGTTCAATTGCATTTTTGAATTTACTTTGAGAAAGTGCTAAATCTGCTTCTTTAATCTTATCTGTATAGCTCTTTTCTATATTTGCAGTTTCTTGAATTTCTTTAATCTTAGTTTCAATAGTTTGTATTGATGATTCAAGCTCGACACTTGGCCTTATTGCGTAAGCTTCTCTATAGGTATTTAAGGCTTTATCATAAGTCCCAGCAGCTTCAAACTCTCTTGCTTTTGTCACCATTGACAAAACTTTTTCTTCTTCTTCTTTATTTTTTTGAACCAAAGCCAATTTATCGTTGGCTTCTTTAATCTGACTTATGATGTATTCATTGCTTTCTATTTTTTGGGCTTCCTCGTATTTTGTTATTGACTCCAACCATTTTTCAGAGTCAAATAATTCGTCTGCTTCTTTTAATAGTAAATCAAATTTGGCTTTTTCAGCCGCTAAATTGTCTAATTCAAGTATCTTAGCATCACAAAGCTTAATTTTTTCATCAACTTCTTCGCTTGCTAGAAGTGCAACTGCATCTGAATATTTAGCTTTAGCATCCTTATAGCTTTTGCTTTCAAAAGCATCATCTCCAGCTTTTACTAGGGCATCAAATCGTTTTTTTATCTCTTCATTCTTAGCAATATCTGATAATATTTGATCGATTTTTTCAATTTCGGCTAAAGCGGTCTCATCATTATCCTTAAAGGACAGTGCTTTTTGATATTCAGTCTTGGCTTTTTCATATGCTTTTGAATCTCTTAAATCGTTACCACTTTTCATGGCAGCAGTATAAGCAGCTTCTCGTTCAGCAGCATCTTTGAGGTCAGCCAAGATTTTATTTACCTCATCAATTTTTACTTGCGGTTCAGATTTATCACTATCAATGGCCTTTGCTTTTTCAAATTCAGAAACAGCTTGATTATATTCTTTATTATCTATAGCCGCCTGACCAGCAGCCATTGCTTCTTTATAGGCTTTGTTTTTAGCTTCAAGTGCCTTAATCTCTTCAATTTTAGCGTCAATTTCTTTTATCCTATTATTTGGATGGTCATCATCATTTCGTAATGCTACTGCCTCAAGATATTTTACTTTAGCTTGCTCCCACTCACTATTATCGAATTTTAAATCTGCATCCGCAATGATTGCCTGGTATTCCTCTTCAGCCTTTCTTTTTGCCTCTGCTTCTAACTTTCTTTGTTCAAGAATAATATTAATCTTATCTATTTCTTCTTGAGGGTATGGCTCTTCTGATTTTAGTTTCAAAGCATCAGTGTAGGATGCAATAGCATTTTCAAGATTATCTCCATCTCTCTCAGAATCTGCTTTTTCAATTAATTCTGCGTACTCAGCATTTAATCTTATTTCTTTCTCTCTTGCTTCGCTTAACGCTTGCATCGCATCCAACGCATCTTTAATTTTCTTTGTAATCTCATCAGTTTCCTTAATATTTCTGGCTAGTTCATATTTCGACACAGCTTCTTCATATGCTTCAGTAGAAGCAAACTGATCTCCTTCTGTTAGGTACTTTTGATATTCTTCTTCGGCTAATCTTTCCTTTTCTAACAAGGCATTAATTTCGCTTATCTTCTCCTTAGGCTCCTGCTCTAGCGGTTTCAATTCTGAAGCTGCCTTATATAATTCTAAGGCCTGATCCCAACCTTTATTTTCAAAAGAATCCTTAGCTTCTTTCATTTTGGCATCATATTCTGCTGTTAATTTTTCAGCTGCTTCGATATCAGCTAACATTTTATCTATCTCTTCTATCTTTCTTTGGGGTATAGATTCTTCAGGCTTTAGTTTTAAGGCCTCCTGAAATTTGGTTTTGGCGTCTTCCAATTTATTTTTAGACAATAAATCTTCACCATTATCCATCAGAGCTGCAAATTCTTCATTTTTCTTTTTCTCAGCTGCCAATTTCTCAGCCAATTCTTCTTTCTGTTTAATGGCATCATCTAATTTAGCTTTTATATCCTGGTCGGCTTTTATGCCTAATGCATCAGTATAGCTTTTTATAGCCTCGTCAAAAGACTGGGCTGCAAGTGCTACATCTCCTAATTTTACAAGCGCAGCAATTTTTTCCTTTTGCGCCTTTTCTTCAGCAATTTTCAACCGAATTTCATCAATTTTCTCCTTCGG